>NZ_JBFBHF010000001.1:0-1196099 GCF_040701795.1 Microbacterium sp. NPDC089190
CCACAGAAACAGTCACCTAGACCTACCCGTGAGGCAGTTCACTACCTTCACACCATCCACACACAACAAGACCACCTCAAACGAAGCAGATCTCAAGAAATGTGCCGAACGGCAGAACCCCAACTGTAAACCAGAGAACCGAAACTCTCAAGAACAGATGTTGGGGGTGGTTCGCTACTTGAGGGGCTGCGGGGCCTTTCGGCCGCTCCGCTCTCCCCTGTGGGGCGAACAAGTAATAAGTTACGCCGGATCGACCACGCCGTCGAATCGACACCCCGCCCCGGGCGTGTCGTTGCCGCTTTTTCCCTCGATCATCAGGAAAAACCCGGAGATACGCCCGGACTTCGGGCCGGACGGGATCGAGGGTGTCCCGCGATCACGCAGCGAGATGCAGGACGGCCGGCGCGCCCGCGGCGGCATCCATCGAACCGCCGGTGAACTCGATGCCGCCGAAGAACATCGCGCCGATGACGAGAGCGAAGACGAAAAAGATCGCGAGGAAGAGCACGGCGACGCCGGCGAGGGTGATCAAGAGCGGAAGTCGAGAAGCCATGACCCCATCCTGCCGTCGGCGGGACCATCGGGCCCGGGGCTTGCGGACGGCCCGGGAAGGTCCCCGCAACGACCGAAGGCCGGCACCCCAGAGGGGTACCGGCCTTCGATGCGGGACGGATCAGCGACCGGAGAGCTTCTCGCGAAGCGCAGCCAGCGACTCGTCGTCGGCGAGGGTGCCCTGGGCGGGCGACTCCGACGAGAAGGACCCACCGAACGAACCGGAGTCCGTCGGGTTGGCCGCCTCGGCCTCGATGGCCTTCGCGACAGCGGCCTTGTGGGCCTCCCAGCGACCCTGGGCAGCGGCGTACTCCTGCTCCCACTGCTCGCGCTGAGCGTCGAAGCCCTCGAGCCAGGCACCCGACTCGGGGTCGAAGCCCTCGGGGTACTTGTACTCGCCGCGCTCGTCGTACTCGGTGGCCATGCCGTACAGCGCGGGGTCGAACTCGGTGCCGTTGGGGTCGACCGACTCGTTGGCCTGCTTGAGCGACAGCGAGATGCGGCGACGCTCGAGGTCGATGTCGATGATCTTGACGAAGACCTCTTCGCCGACCGACACAACCTGCTCGGCGAGCTCGACGTGCTTGCCCGACAGCTCGGAGATGTGCACGAGGCCCTCGATGCCGTCGGCCACGCGGACGAACGCACCGAACGGAACGAGCTTGGTGACCTTGCCCGGCGCGATCTGACCGATCGCGTGGGTACGGGCGAACACCTGCCACGGGTCTTCCTGCGTCGCCTTGAGCGAGAGCGACACGCGCTCACGGTCGAGGTCGACCTCGAGGATCTCGACGGTGACCTCCTGGCCCACCTCGACGACCTCGGAGGCGTGCTCGATGTGCTTCCAGGAGAGCTCGGAGACGTGGACGAGACCGTCGACGCCGCCGAGGTCGACGAACGCACCGAAGTTGACGATCGACGAGACCGTGCCCTTGCGGACCTGGCCCTTGTGGAGGTTGTTGAGGAACGTGGTGCGCGACTCGGACTGCGTCTGCTCGAGCAGGGCGCGGCGCGAGAGCACGACGTTGTTGCGGTTCTTGTCGAGCTCGAGGATCTTGGCCTCGATCTCCTGGCCGAGGTACGGCGTCAGGTCGCGGACGCGACGCAACTCGATGAGCGACGCCGGGAGGAAGCCGCGGAGGCCGATGTCGACGATGAGACCACCCTTGACGACCTCGATCACGGAACCGGTGACGACACCGTCGTTCTCCTTGATCTTCTCGACGTCGCCCCACGCGCGCTCGTACTGCGCGCGCTTCTTGGACAGGATGAGGCGGCCTTCCTTGTCCTCCTTCTGGAGGACGAGGGCCTCGACGTGGTCGCCGACGTTGACGACCTCGTTGGGGTCGACGTCGTGCTTGATCGAGAGCTCGCGGGAGGGGATGACGCCTTCGGTCTTGTATCCGACGTCGAGGAGGACCTCGTCGCGGTCGATCTTGACCACGGTGCCCTCGATGAGGTCGCCGTCGTTGAAGAACTTGAGCGTCTTCTCGACAGCGGCCAGGAAGTCTTCGGCCGAGCCGATGTCGTTGATCGCGACCTGCTTGGTAGCGGGAGCGGTCGTTGCGGTAGTCATGTAGTGGGTTGTCCTAGTTGGGTGGGTGTCGGGCTCCGACTCCTGCGCCCGTCGGTCCGGCGGACCGGGGCCGTCGGCATCCGCACGCCCGAGGGCGAACGCATGCCACGAGTCGAAGCGAAGCGGATTTGTTCGTGCGATGTCACGGGCCCGCCCGACGAATCGGGTGAAGCCCCACGAGTGACACTCCAGTCTAGCGCACGCTCCCGCCACCGCGGAGACGGCCTCGGCGCCGCACGTATTCGACGTCGCCCATCGAGGCTTCCGGAGCGCCGCGTGACGACCCGGCGGAGGGGAAGCACATCGACGATTCGCCTCGGATCGGCGCTTTTCGCGGGGGCATCGGAGGGTTTGCGCCCAGGTGCCGTCCAGATTGGCGTGCCAGGCTCCCGGTTTCGTGCCCGCCGAACGCGGGTCGGACGGTGACACCCGCACCGCCCTCCCTCACGTGAAACCGGTTCTATGCGCTCTGATTCGACGTCCCTCACCAATCGTCGCTCCCGTCGCCAAGCCGCCCGCCGCTCCCGCCGTCGTCCTGTGACGACCGCGGGCGCTCTGGTGCTCGGCGTCGTCGCGGCCGCGGCCCTCACCGGCACGGTGCCCGCCGCCACGGCCTCTCCGGCCGATCTGTCGACCGCGACTTTCTCGCTCGCATCGACCACCACCCCCACCGCTCTCTCCGCCGCCCGAGGACCGGAAGCCCAGGAGGCACGCGCCGCGACCACCGCCGCGACCGCCTCGATGCAGGCCGTCACGTCGGTGCAGAACGACATCGCCGCGTCGGGCCTGGACATCGGCCAGCCCGCCGACGTCGACACCGCTGCGCTCGAGAAGGCGACCGAGCGTCTCGAGGCGGCATCCGCTCTTCCCGACACCTTCCTTCCGAACCTCTCCGACGACGTGACAGCGGCGACCACCGCCGTCGACCAGCGCGTCGCCGAGTTGCGCGGCGGCCTCGACGCCGCCGTGGCGAAGAAGGCCGAAGAGGAGGCCGCCGAGAAGGCCCGCCAGGAGGCCGAGGCGGCTGCTGCGGCGAAGGCCGCCGCAGAGAAGGCCGCGGCCGAGGAGGCCGCCTCGAACAGCGGCAGCGGCTCCGGCGGCTCCGGCAGTGGGAGCAGCGGCGGCGGCTCGTCGTGGACTCCCCCGGCGTCCGGCGGCGGCTCGGGCGACAACAGCCCGGGCGGTGCTCAGGCGACCGCGCGCGGCATGCTCGCCGGCTACGGCTGGGGCGACGACCAGTTCTCGTGCCTCGTCTCGCTGTGGAACAAGGAGTCGGGCTGGAACTACCAGGCCTACAACTCCGGCAGCGGCGCCTTCGGCATCCCCCAGGCTCTGCCCGGAAGCAAGATGTCGTCGGCCGGTGCCGACTGGGCCTCCAACGCGGGTACGCAGATCGCGTGGGGTCTCGGCTACATCTCGGGTCGCTACGGCAGCCCGTGCGGCGCCTGGGGCCACTCGCAGTCGGTCGGCTGGTACTGAGCTGAGCGGTGACCGGCTCGCGAACCGGTCACCGCCATTGCCACATCGAGCGCGTCGCGCCGGAGAACCCTCCGGCGCGGCGCGCTTCGCTCATCAGCGCGAGGTTCTCGGGGCCGGAGAACTCGTGCAGCACCGCCGGTCCGACGTGCACCTGCCAGGCACCGTGGAACCGCACGGCGTCGTCGCGACGGCGGCCGATGGCATCCGGGACCGAGAGGAACTGGCGCGCTCGGCCCCGGCCCGCGTGCTCCAGGACCCGGCGCACCCACCACGGCCCTCCCCCGCGGTCGATCTCCAGAACGAATCGGGGCGAGCGGACGGGTCCGCACAACTGCTCGACGGCGTGGGCGAAGGTGCGCTGATCATCGAGTCCGGCCTGCGGCATCCGGACCTCGACGCGGATCCCGTCGCCGCCTGCACCCGTGACCTCGACCGTCGGTGAGGTGGGGCGGGCGGCGACCCTGCCGCTCTCGGACAGCGCGGTCCACACCACCCTCGCGATGCGCATGAGGGTGGCCGGGGCGTCGCGGCTCTGCCGTCGCGTGCGACGCCAGGCACGGCCGAACGAGACGGACAGGAGCACCCCCGTCACGGCCGCGACCGCGGCGAGCGGAGCACCCACCGCCGTCGGCAGGAAGAACGCCAGCACGACGACGGCGGCCGGCAGCGCCACGGAGCCTCCGAGCCAGCGGCCCAGCACGCGAGTGGCGTCGACGGAGGTCGAGAAGGCCGGAGCGCGATGCGGGCGTTCGACGACCACAGCGGCCTCCTCCGTGTCCGCGTAGGGGGTGCCGACGCGCCACGCGGCGCGGGTGTCGGCGCGTGGAGGGACGCCGACGAGGGCATCGACGGCACGCACGGACGAGCCGGGGTCCTTCGCGAGGACGGCGTCGAGAGCCACGCGACGATCGCGATCGAGCGCCGCACCGAGACCGCGCACGACGGAGCCGGGACGATCGGCGTCGAGACCCCAGAGACGGGCGTGCTTGCGACGGAGGCGGGCGGCATCCGGTTGCGCGGAAAGAGAGGACGTGGGCGGCAGGATCGCGGTGATGGTCCAGTTGTGGGCCACTTTTTCCGGCCACTGCGGGTCGAGGCGCAAGGTGCGTCCGCGCAGCTGCTGCGTCGCGGACGCCGTCGCCACCGCGGTGAGGTCGACGAGCGTGTTGACCGCGGGGCAGTCCCAGCCTTCGCCGAAGAGTCCGCGCGTTCCCACCACCACCTCGATCTCTCCCGCGGCGAGCAGGCGCGACGCCGCGCCGGTGACCCCGGTTCCCGTCGTCCCGCGCACCTCGACAGCGGACGGGTCGTCGGCGCAGGCGATGGTCTCGAGCTCGGCGCCGAGCTCGCGGGTGAGGGCGGGAAGGATGACGGGCGCGTGGCGGGTGGAGACGCGCACGGTCGAGGACGTGATGAGGACCGCCCGCAACGCGGCGGTGGCGGCATCCGTCGAGAGGACGGAGAAGGTGCGCACCGCTCCGGCGGACCCGAGCAGGCCGCCGTGCACGTTCCCGTGCGTGACGAAGTCGGTCACGACGAGGGCGCGCAGACGGTCGCCGAGCTGCGCACGCTCGACGGCGAGGATGTCGCAGGCGCCGCGATCCTTGGCGAGAGACGAGGCCAGCACGGTGTCGATGGGGTCGCGGGTGCGCCGCACGCCGCGGTCGGTGAGGGCGTAACCGAAATCGGCGAGAAGGCGGCGCAGACGTCTCCAGTCGGCCTGACGATCGGGGTCGGGAAGCACCCGATCGAGGGCGTAGCGGCCGAGCAGACGCACGGTCTCGTCGGTGGTGGGTGCCCGACGGGCCACCGCGGGGAGCCTCGCCACCAGGGGATCGTCGGGGGCGATCTCCGAGAACATCGCCGCGGCGGCTTCGGCTCGCGCGAAGTCCGCCGAGAACGCCTCGGCCAGGCCCCGGTCGATCCGAGCGAGGTCGGCGCCCACGGACGTCGAGGTGCGGACATCACGCGGTGCCGACGGCGGAGCGAGCGGATCGGCGATGGGGGCGGTGGCAGCGGCGGGCGGCTGCAGCGCGTCGCGGAGGTATTCGCGTCCCGCTCCGACCGCGAACGTCGTGCGCAGCGCCTCGTCGAGGGCCGCGGCGTGCGCGGAGAGGAAGGCGAGTTCCTCGTCGGTCGGCTCGACCGCGTGCACCAGCTCGCGATAGGGAGCGAGATCGCCCTCGCGCACGACCGCGGGCACGGGCACCTCGAGGTCGACCTCTCCGAGGAGGGACACGTAGTTGTCGTACTCGTTCGCGTCGTCGGGGGACGGCAGCGTCGCCGTCAGGCCCACCACGAGCGGCTCCCGGCCCTCCGCGCGGATCCGGGCGACGAGAGCCGCCACGACGAGAGCCCAGTGGTCGAGGAGGTGGTGGCACTCGTCGAGCACGATCGTCTCGACACCGGCCTCGACGAGGCGGTCCATGAGGTCACGGGCGCGCGGGTGCAGCGCCGACGTGAGGGCGGCGGCATCCTGCCGGGCGAGCGTGCGCCGCACGGACCGTGACCGGGAGCGGATGCCACGCCGGTACGCCGCGGGATTCTTCTCGTTCAGGGCGTCGAGCCAGTCGTGCGCCTGATCGGGCGTGCGCTCGTCGCCGACGAGTTCGTCGGCCCACCGCGCGCGGGCGAGGGCGGTGAACGGCTGGGCGGTGTCGAGCACGCTCACCGCCTGATACGTCAGGGCAGTGAGGTCGGCGGGCCGGAACGGGTCGTCGGAGACGGTCGCCTCGTCGTGGGCGAGTCCCCGGGCGGCCGCGACCCACTGGGCGCGGATGGCCGTGGTGGGCGCGAACACCACCGCGGGGCGACCGCGACGTGCGGCGAGAAGGAGCCCCAGAAGCGTCTTCCCGGCTCCGGGAGGGGCGACCAGATGGACGGGCCCGCCGGAATCCACGTCCACACGGTCGAGGGCGTCCGCCTGGTAGGCGCGCAGCGTACCGTCGAAGCGCCACGCCGACAGAGGACGGCGCGGTTCGGTCGACACCGCGCCAGTCTAGGGAGGCGTCCGGCGCTCACCGGCGGACCGACACCCCCGGAAAGGACGACGCGTGGATCTTCGCTGGCTGGACGCGCCCGCCGAGGAGGTCGCCGCCGCGCTCGCGGTCGCGGGCGACCGCCCTCGTCCGTCGTGGGTGCCGACGCGCCGTCAGGTGCTGCTGCATGTCAACAACGCCCTCGTGCTGTGGTTCGCCTCGATCGCGCTCGTCAGCATCGGCGTGCAGGTGGACGGCGTGCAGGACGGCCGGGTCACCGGGAACGACGTCGTCGCCTTCGTCGTGGTGCTCGGCGTGCTCGCGGTATGGCTCGTCGGGACGTTCTTGCTCTGGCGCTGGGCGCAGCGGCCGGTCGCGACGCGCACGCGACTGCGCCATGCGCGGCGGGACCTCACCGCCCTCGCGAACGGCTTCTTCCCCCGCCCGAGCGCGGCCGCCACGTTCTCGTCGCTCGTCACGGACCACAGCGTGGGTGTGCGCGAACATCCGCGTTTCGCCAGCGGCGACACCGAGTTCGGGACCGTGCGCGCCCGCGCGTCCCGTGCCCGGGCCTGGCAGTACGTGAGTGTGCGCCTCGCCTCGGCCGTGCCCCACCTCGTCCTCGATTCCCGGACGAACGGGCGCGGCGGTGAGCTGCCGGCATCCATCGACCGCGGCCAGCGTCTGCGACTCGAGGGGGACTTCGACCGCTCGTTCCACACCTACGCGCCGTCGGGGTACGGACCCGATGCGCTCTATGTGCTGACGCCGGACGTGATGGCGGCACTGGTGGACCACTCCCCCGGGTTCGATGTCGAGATGCGCGACGACCGCCTCGTCTTCTTCCGCGGGGCCGACGCCGACTACACGACCGCCGCGGACTGGGAACGGGTGGATGCCGTGCTCCGCCACGTCGTCCCGCGGATCGCCGCGCACGCCGAGCGCTACGTCGACGAGCGCGTGCGTGGCCAGGGGGCCGTGGAGCGCGTCGCCCGCACGCGAGATGCCGACGCATGGCGCCCGCCGCATCCGCTCATCGCCGCGGACGGTCGGAGACTGCAGGCCCGGACCCCGCAGACGGGATTCGGCCCCGTCGTGGCGCGGATCGCCTGGTTCGTCTTCCGCGGCGCGCTCTACCTGGTTCCGCTGGTCTTCGCCTTCGCCGGATTCATGTCGATCGTCGACGGTCGATGACCGCCCGGCTCACAGGCCGTTGCGACGGGCGATGACGCCGGCGAGCAGCGCGTGCGAGAGCGGGGCGATCGAGGCGATCATCAGGAGCGTGCCGAACACGGCCTGCTCGGCCTGCAACAGGATGCCGCCGATCAGCAGGCCGGTGAACAGCACGGCCGACACCACCCGGCGCACCATGCGTTCGAGCTCGCGCACACGACGTTCGATGCGGGGCGTCTGCACCGACACCGACCCGTCCTCGAAACGCTCGATGAGGTTGTCGACACGGCGCGGGAGCCGCGCGGTGACTCCGGCGACCGCTCCCACCTCGCGCACGAACGCCTGCACGGTGTTCCCGCTCTCCTCGCGGATCAGGCGCTGGGCGTAGGGCTCGACGGCGTCCCAGATGTTGAAGGCGGGGTCGAGGGCGCTGCACATGCCGCTGGTGAGCGACATGGCGCGCACGATCAGCAGGAAATTCTCGGGGAGCTGGAAGGGCAGCGCGCGCACGACATCGCCGAACTCAAGCGCGAAAGCGCGGAACTCCCGGGGGTCGACCTCCTGCAGTTCGGCGAAGCCCATGCCGCCGAACCGCGAGAACAGCTGCGTCATCGCGCGCTCGAGCTGCACGGTGTCGGCGGACGGCAGCAGCACGCCGACGTCGCGGATGCCGTCGACCAGCCCCTTGCCGTCGCGCGAGGCCGCGGCGATGAGCACGCGACGAAGGCCGCGGCGCAGACCCGGGGGCACCTCCCCCATCATCCCGAAATCGATGAAGGTGAAGCGCCAGGCCGGTGTGCCGGCGGCGGTCGTACCCCCGGTCGGGGTGACGAACACGTTGCCCGGGTGGGGGTCGGCGTGGAAGAAACCGTCGTCGAAGAGCTGGTCGAACATGACGGCGGCGAAGCGGGCGGCGACCTCGACGGGGTCGATCCCCGCGGCGCGGAGCGCATCGACGTCGTTGATCTTGATGGCGGTGACGTCCTGCAGGGTGAGGACGCGCCGCGTCGTGCGCTCCCACACGACCTCCGGCACCGCCACCCCCTCTTCGCCACCGAAATCCGCGGCGAAGCGCTCGGAGTTGGCCGCCTCGTGCAGGTAGTCGATCTCCTCGAGGCTCGTCACCGCGAACTCCTCGACGAGCGAGGGCATGTCGACGCGGTCCCGCACGAGGGAGACTTTGCTGAGCCACACGCCGACCTTGCGCAGGGCACGCAGGTCGACGTCGACGATGCGGTCGATCCCGGGCCGCTGGATCTTCAGGACCACGGCTCGCAGGCCGGTCTCGTCCGCGAGGGAGTCGGTCAGGACAGCACGATGGGCCTGACCGAGCGACGCCGCCGCGAGGGGACGCTCGTCGACCGAGGTGAAGGCGCGCTCCAGCGGCATCCCGAGTTCTGCTTCGGCGCGAGCGCGCATCTGCGCGAACGGGACCGCGGGCACCTCGTCTTGCAGCCCCTCGAGCTCCTTCGTGATCTCGGGGGGCAGGACGTCGAGGCGCGACGACATGAACTGGCCGACCTTGATCATGAGGCCGCCGAGGTCGACCGCGAGCACGTGGAAGCGCTGCGCGATGCGCTGGAGCCGACGGGTGCGGCCCCGGGCGGAGATCCACCCGAGGCCGAACCGCGGCAGGAACAGCTCGTACCACCACGCCTGGACGAGATAGCGCGCAGCGAACCGCGTGATGCGGCGGTAGCGGGCCTTCATGAGGGCGTCGTCGGTCATCGATCCTCCTGGATGCCGACGTGCGCCCCGCACGCGTCGAGCTCGGGCAAGCCTCAGCCCTGGGCGAGGATGGAGTAGAGCTTACGACGGGCCTCGTCGAGGATCTCGACCGCTTGCGCGACCTGCTCCTTGTCGCCCGTGCGCGCGACCTGCGCCGCTGCCTGGGCGAGCTCGACGCCCGCCTTGGGCAGCGCCGTCATGCGACCGCTGTCGCGCGAGGTCGCGGACTCCCAGGGCGCGGTGCGCTCGGTCGTCTCATCTCCCGCGGCCGCGCGGCCCTCGGGCGTGAGCGAGTAGGTCTTGCGCCCGTTCGACTCCTCGGACTGCACGAGGCCCTCGTCGGTGAGCAGCTGCAGGGTGGGGTACACCGAGCCGGGGCTCGGCTTCCACGATCCGCCGCTGCGGTCCTCGATCTCGCGGATGATCTGGTAGCCGTGCATCGGCTGCTCGAGCAGCAACGACAGCACCGCGGAGCGCACGTCGCCCTTGTTCATGCGCGGCGACGAGCTGGTCTTCTGCTCGAACTGCGTCCGCAGCTGCTCGAGACCCTCGAGGATGTTGGACATCGGCCACCCGGGGGTGTTGTTGCCGCCGCGTCCGCCGAACGCGTCTCCCAGGAATGAACCACTCATGACGACCTCCTTCGCGCGGACCCGATCTGAGTCAGCGATACATAACGATATATCGCTGAGTGGCCTCGCGGACGGTCGTGCGGGGAATTCTCAGTACCAGTTCACGGCCTGCGAGTGGCTCCACGCGCTGCAGGGAGTGCCGTAGCCGCGCGAGATGTAATCGAGCCCCCACGCGATCTGCGTCGCCGCATTGGTCTGCCAATCGGCGCCGAAGCTCGCCATCTTGCTCCCCGGCAGGGCCTGCGGGATACCGGTGGCCCCACCGTCGTTGTTGTAGGCCTGGTAGTTCCAGCCCGACTCCTTGGTCCACAGCGACGCCAGGCACGAGAACTGGTCACTCCCCCACCCGTACTTCTCCGCGGCGAGCTGCGCGGCGTACGCCTTGGCGCCGTCCGGCGTGTTCACGCGGGCGAGGGCCTCGGCGGCCTCCTGCTGCCGCTGCGCCTCCGCGGCGGCAGCGGCTTCGGCCTGGCGCTGCGCCTCGGCAGCCGCGTCGGCGGCGGCCTTCTCGGCCTTGGCCTGGTCGAGGCTCGTGCGCACCTCGGCGACTCGCGCGGTGACACGGTCGGCCTCGGTCTGGGCGTTCTGACTGAGCGCGGGCACGAGGAGCACGGGGAGGAGGTCGCGGGAACCGAGGCGGTCGACGGCGTCGCTGAGCGCTGCGGTGTCGACGGTGGCGTCACCGATCGACAGGGGCAGACCGGTTGCGGCGACGTCGGCCTGCACGGCGTCGGCGTCGGTCAGGGCCGCCTGCGCGTCGCCGAGAGCCGTGTCGGCGCCGACGGTCACGGCATCCAGCGTCGGGGCCGACGAGACCGGCAGAGCGGAACCGGGCGACGCGAAGGATGCGGCCGAGGCATCCGGCAGCGACACGGGAGCGGCGACCGCGAGTCCGGTCGTGGCGACGAGGCCGAGAGCCAGACCGGCGCAGGTGGCGGCGGTGACGAGGGTGCGACGGGCGCGGTTGACGTGGACGAGCTTCAAATCGGAACGCAGCAAAGAAGGAACTTTCGTCGGGGGCACGCTCGTCGGGATCGAGCGCGGGCTCGTGTCGTCGGGTCGACACAAGTCCCCGAGTGTGGGGGCCGGTTCTGAGCGTTATCTCTTCGTTACCTGAATGGACCGTGGGAGCGCGGGTTCTCCCGATGCGCCGACGGTGCCCGCGGACGCAGCGCGGTGAACCCCGGTGGAGCGGAGGCGCGCCGGTGCCCGCTTCCTGCCTCTGATCGGGTGTATCTCTGAAAGCCTCCAGCCGCCGAGCGCGAAGAGGCGCGACGCCGCCGATGGGCCTGCATCAATCCGCCAGCGGGCCGCCGGAAAAGTCGCGAAAAACTTCCCGAACGGCCCGCTGTAGCGGAGCGAACCGCTGCCGTCGGCCGGGCGCGGGCCCGCACGGCCGCGCCGGGCGCGCGTCAGCTGCGGTGGACGCGGTAGTAGTCGAGCAGCGAGCGCGTCGATGCGTCCTGTGCGGCGAGGGCGTCGTCGTCGCCCTCGATCGCCGGTGCGATCTGCAGGGCGAGCTGCTTGCCGAGCTCGACGCCCCACTGGTCGAACGAATTGATGCCCCAGATCGTGCCCTGCGTGAAGACGATGTGCTCGTACAGCGCGATCAGCTGCCCCAGCACGGAGGGCGTCAGGGCGGGGGCGAAGATCGAGGTCGTGGGCCGGTTGCCCGGGAAGGTGCGTGCGGCCACGAGCGCACCGGTGGTGCCCTCGGCCTCGACCTCCTCGGCCGTCTTGCCGAAGGCCAAGGCCTTGGTCTGGGCCAGGAAGTTCGCGAGGAACAGCCCGTGCACGTCGCGTCCGTCGTCGGCGAGGGGGTACGCCGGGTTGACGAAGGCGATGAAGTCGGCGGGGATCAGACGCGTTCCCTGGTGGATCAACTGATAGAACGCGTGCTGACCGTTGGTACCCGGCTCACCCCAGAACACCTCGCCGGTGTCGGTGGTGACCGGCGAGCCGTCCCAGCGCACGGACTTGCCGTTCGACTCCATCGTGAGCTGCTGCAGGTACGCCGCGAAGCGGTGGAGCTGCTGCGCGTAGGGAAGCACGGCGTGCGACTGCGCGCCGAGGAAGTTGGTGTACCAGACGTTGAGCAGGCCCATGAGGACCGGCACGTTCTCGGCGAGGGGCGTGGATGCCACGTGCTCGTCGACGAGGTGGAACCCCGCGAGGAGCTCGCGGAAGGTGTCGGGGCCGAGGGCGATCGCGAGCGACAGACCGATGGCCGAATCGACGGAGTAGCGTCCGCCCACCCAGTCCCAGAATCCGAAGGCGTTGGCGGGGTCGATGCCGAAGGCGGCGACCTTGTCGAGAGCGGTGGACACCGCGACGAAGTGGTGCGCCACGGCGTCGGTGCGGGCGGTATCCGTGTCGTCGATCGCGCCGGCCGCCGCGAGCGTCTCCCAGAGCCAGTCGCGCGCCAGGCGCGCGTTGGTGAGCGTCTCGAGGGTGGTGAACGTCTTGCTCGCCACGATGAACAGCGTCGTCTCGGGGTCGAGGTCGGCGGTCTTCTGGGCGATGTCGGTGGGGTCGATGTTGGACACGAATCGGGCGTGGATGCCGGCGTCGGCGTACGGAAGCAGGGCCTCGTAGACCATGACCGGGCCGAGGTCGCTGCCACCGATGCCGATGTTGACCACGTGCGTGACCTTCTTGCCGGTGACGCCGCGCCACTGGCCCGAGCGGACGCGGTCGGCGAAGGCGCCGAGGCGGTCGAGCACCTCGTGCACGTCGTGGTCGACCTGCTGGCCGTCGACGACCAGGGCGGGCTCGGCCCCTGCGGGGCGGCGGAGGGCCGTGTGCAGCACGGCGCGGTCTTCGCTGGTGTTGAGGTGCGCCCCGCGCAGCATGTCGGCGAAGCGCTCGCGCACGCCGGTCTCGTCGGCCAGCGACAGCAGGGCGTCGAGCACCTCGGCGGTGACGAGGTTCTTCGACAGGTCGACGTGCAGATCACCCATCGTGCGCGACAGGGTACGGGCCCGGTCGTCGTCAGCGGCGAACCAGCCGCGCAGGTCGGGCTGGAACTCGTCGCGCAGGGCGGAGAGGCGGGACCAGGCGGCGGTGGTGGTGGGGTCGATAGGCGCAGTCACGGATCCCACGCTAGCGACCCGCGCGGCCCCGCACAGCGAGGATGACGAATGCAGGGGAAAGCGCTACGACGCGGCGGGGTGGGGAGGAGGGGTGAGGCTCACGGTCGGCAGCGCGATCTCGCGCCCGGCATCCCAGGTCTCGGTCCATCCGAGACGGTCGAACAGCCCGTCCAGCAGCATCGCGGTGAACCCCCACACGATCTGCGGGCCCCCCGCGGTGTCGACGGCGAATGCGGGGCCGCGCCATTCCCGCCCGTCACGACGGATCACCGTCGAGCCCCGCCGCGCCGGGTCGAGGAGATCGGCGACGGGAGCACGGAAGACAGCCGCGGATTCCGCCCGATCGACCGCGTGCACGGGAGTCGGCCGCGCCCACCAGGCGAGCACCGGGGTCACCTCGTGCTGGGAGAACGCCAGAGGGACGGGCGCAAGCGTGCCCAGCACCTGCACGCCCGCCGGGTCGAGTCCGGTCTCCTCGCGCGCTTCGCGCAGCGCCGCGCTCACGGCATCCTCGTCGTCCGGGTCGACGCGGCCTCCGGGGAAGGCGACCTGGCCCGGGTGGGCGCGAAGGGTGCTCGCACGAGCGAGGAGGAGCACGTCCAGGTCGCTCGGCACGTGAGCGGCCCGACGTCTGCTCGGGATGCCGTCGAGCACCCCGAACAGGATGAGCACGGCGGCGGCCCGGGCCTCCCCCTCGACCGGCGACGCGCGCAGAGCCGGGGAGATGTCGCCGAGGCCACGCGCGAGGAGGTCTTCGAGCTGGGCGCGGGGCGAGGGCATGCGTCGAGGCTACCGAGCGCGACTCCCCCTCAGCCGTTACAGGCCCAGCCGTCTCCGTCGCGGTCGAGGTCGTACACGTCCGGCCCGACCACGCGAGCGACTCCGTCGAAGTACGACGGGCCGTTGCCCTTCCCGCCCGCGCAGTCGACGTCGGAGTCGATCGGCACACAGGCGTCCGCATAGCTCGGGTGGCATCCGTCGGACCCGGGCAGCTCGGCGGCGGGCGGGGGCGGGTCGTAGGTGCCGACGACGGAGACCTCGGTGACCGCCTCCCGGGTCACGGACTCCCGCAGGAGGGAGCGGGAGGTCTCGACTCCGTCCACCGTCGTCACCCGGAAGACCGACACCTTCTCGCCATCCGCACCGGCGACGTCAATGCGCGATTGCCCACGCGGCAGACCGTTGTCCTCGACCGACGTCCGGCCGAAAGGGATCGCGGATGCCACCGCCACCTCGGAGACGCGCGTCACCGGAGTCGGTGTCGGCTTCGGAGTCGGAGTCGGCTTCGCAGTCGCTCGGGGGGTTGCGGAGGCCTGCGCCGGAGGGACGGAGGACGTCGGCTCGGCGATCGGTGCCGAGGACGAGCGCGGTTCATCGACCGGCTGAAGAAGCGGGGCGGGTTCCGCGACAGTGACCGTCATCGGGGCGGACGTCAGGGCGACGACTGCCAGACCTCCCGTCCCCGCGACGACGAAGGCCGCCACGACGATGGCGGCGACCGCCGCTCCTGTCGAGCCGAAGCGCAGCCACGTCCGAGACCGGGTAGCGATCGCGACCACCCCGGTCACGACGACCGCCAGGGCCGCGACTCCCAGGAGCGGCCACAGCGCGAGGAGGACGGGGAAGGCCAGAACGACGACCAGGACCCAGACCCAGGTCGGGACGCGGCGCTTCCTCGGCGCGGCGGCGAGGGGCGACGTCTGCTGCCGCCCTCCCTCGCCGACCTGGTCCGTCCAGACGACGCCATCCCACCAGCGCCATCGCCGCTGGTCGGTAGGGTCCGGATACCAGCCGGGCTGCGGTTCGCTCATCGTCTCTCCCCCGCCGGCCCGCGCATCGTCGCGCGACCGGTCCGGGCTCAGTAGAGCAGAGCGGGGGGCCGCGGTCCAGTGTCCATCGCGTCCGCGCCCGTCGAGCCTGTCGGCGGCGTCAACGGGACGGTCGGCACGCCGCCGTTCGCACTCGTGTCCGGGTCCTCGAGGGGCGCGTCCACGGGAACGACGATCCACCGAGGGTGCGCCGAGGTCCCCCCGCGGATACGGCGCATCCCGTGGGCGGGCGCTTCGGGCGCGGGAGTCGGCGCGGCGCCGTCGGAGGCGGCACCGACCTCCCCCGGCGAGGTGTTCGTCGGAGGGAGTACCGTCGCCTGCTCCTCGATCTTCCTCCTCGTCGACGCCGTGGCATTCATCCCTTCGACCGACGGCGCCGCGAGCGCCTCGGCGACGATGCGGCGGGGGTCGTACCGACGCGGATCCAGGGCGCGCCACTGCGGGGCGTCGACGGGGACGCCGATCTCCTCGGCCGCGCGCACCCGGGCGGCATCCACCGTTCGACGCAGGTCCCCCACCAGGGCCGCCGCGCGGCCGACGACGACGGGGAGGCGCTGCGGGCCCAGGACGACCGCGGCGATGAGGCCCACGAGCAGGAGCTTCTCGAACGTCAGACCGAACACGTCGGTTCCTCTTGCATCGTGGAGGCCGTCCCGCGGGCGAGCCTCCGGTCGTGCAGGGCGGCGATGAGCAGCGCGGTCGCGTACAGCGCGGACATCGGGACGGCGACGAGGAACATCGACAGCACGTCGGCGGATGGCGTGGCCATCGCGCTGAACAGCACGATCGCGACCAGGGCGTACCGCCAGCTGCGGGCCAGGGTGACGGCGGACAGGAGGCCGGCGAGGTTCAGCACCACCAGCACGACGGGCAGCACGAAGGCGACGCCGGTGGCGACCATGATCTTCAGGACGAAGTCGACGTAGGCGCCGGCGTCGAGGATCGTGGAGTCCTCGCTCGCGGCGAATCCCGTGAGCACCGACACCATGTGCGGGAACAGCAGCACCCCCGTGGCGCACCCGGCGGCGAACAGCGGCACCGCGGCTCCGACCGATCCGAGCACGTAGCGCCGCTCGCGACGGGTGAGCCCCGGCAGCACGAACGCGAACACCTGGTACAGCCAGACGGGGCTGGCGAGCACGACGCCCGTCACCAGCGCGGACCGCAGGCGCAGGTCGAACGCCCCCGTGACGCTGTCGAAGTTGAGGCTCGCGTCACGCTCGGCGGCGATCTGCGCGATCGGGGCACGGAGCAGCTCCATCAGGGGCTCGTAGAGGAACCAGCCGACGAGGGCCCCGATCGCGACGGCGAGCGCCGCCCGCATCGCGCGGCGGGTGGCCTCGTCGAGGTGGGCGGCGACGGGCATGGGGGCCGACCGCGGCGCCTCGGGTCGAGGCGCCGCAGCGGTGGGGGCGGCGACGGTGGTCATGTCGTGCTCGGCGGGGAGCTGACGGGCACGGCCGTGGTCAGCGGGATACGGTCGTCGGTCCGGTCGGCCGGGACGGCACCGGTGTCGGCCCCGGAGTCGCCGACCTCGGTCTTGAGGATGCGCACGGACTGCCCGAGGCTGCGGGCGAGGGCCGGCAGCCTCGCAGCGCCGAAGATGAGCACGATGACGGCGAGCACGATGAGGGCGTGCCAGCCGGTGAGGTTCTGCAGCATGGGAGGGTCCTTCCTGGTCAGCGGCCGCCGGGCATGGCGCCCGCGGTCGGGGTGGTGGTGGTGTCGACGCGGACGCCGAGCGAGACGGTCCAGCCGGTCGCGTTGTCGCCCGAGGTCGTGGCGAGCTCGAGCACTCCCCCGTCGTCGCCGAAGACGTTGTCGCTGTCGAGCGAGACGCGGGAGAGGTTGGACGCCGAGGACGGGTACGTGGCGGTGTCGGCGTAGACCGTCTCGCAGGTGGCCTGCGGCAGGGCGACCTGCGAGGTGGCGATGGCGTTGGATGAATCGGTGATGGCATCCACGTTCGGATACACCTCGAAGTGGATGTGGGGCCAGCGACCGTCGTAGCAGCCGGGGAAGATCGAGGTGAAGGAGACGACGCCGTCGTCACCGACCACCTGCACCCCGCGGAGATAGGTCTCGTTCTCGATGCCGGAGGAGTACATCGAGTAGTTCCCCTCGGTGTCGCAGTGCCAGACGTACACGGCGGCTCCGGCGAAGGGCACATCGCCGCCCGCGGTGTCGAAGATCGTGAGGTTCAGCGTCATGGGGACGCCCGTGGCCGTGGCTCCGCCGTCGAGGCTGGAGCGCAGATCGCTGCGCACGATCCCGGACTGCTCGAGCACATCGACGCCGTTCGAGCCGTCGCCGGGGTAGGGCCCGGCGGTCTCGTCGGGGATCTCTCCCGCGGGCAGAGCCGCAGCGGTCGTCGTCGCGGATGCGGAGGGCGTGGGGGTCGCCGAGGGGGTCGTGGTCGCCGTCGGCGTCGCCGTGGGCGTCGCGGTCGTCGCCGTGGACCCGGTCGCCGCCGGCGTGCACGCGGCGAGGGTCGCCGCCCCCGCGCCCAGCACGACCAGCCCCAGGATGCCGCGCCGGGAGACGAGCGTGCGGATGTCGAACGGCGCTCCCTGGTCGACGACGGGCTCATCGGCCCGGTCGAGCAACCGCCCCTCGTAGGTCGGGCCCTCGGGGGTCATCTGGGTCTCGGGGATCCTGCTCACGGTCGCCTCCCGGCTCTCGGTGGGTGTGTCGTCGGATCGAGGATGCGCGGGGCACCCTGCGCGGGCCCTGCGCATTCCTATGAGCCTGCTTTGCGTCGATCGACGCCTTCGATCCACCGGCCCGCCGCCCGCGACGGCGTGTCAGGATGAAGGTCGGGAGGACCGTGATGACGCCGCAGCTGCACGCCGTGACCCTCGTCGTGAACATGCCGATCACCAAGATCGACGCCCTCGACGCCATCGCCTTCGCGGCGGACGGGAACGTCGAGGATGCCGGTACCGCACGGCCGCGCGTGTGGCTCGCCCCGCACGCGTGGGCCGAGGTCGAGATCCCCAAGTTCGCCGACCCGCCGCCGTTCGCGATCGACGTCTACTCCGACACCTCGGGCGCGATCGCGTGGGCGCAGGCACGCCGACTGCACGCGGCGCTCGAGCGCTTCGGATGGACCGTGCACCCGCCCGTGGCCGGGGCGCGGTGACCACGGCTGCTCCCGCGCCGCGCGCGCGGCTGCTCTTCGTCGAGGACGACGCCGAGATCGCGGCCATGACGCTCGAGGTGCTGCGCGAGGTCTACGACGTCACCCATGAGAGCGACGGGCTCGCCGGCCGCGAGCGCGCGCTGCGCGACCGTTTCGACGTCGTCGTGCTCGACCGGCGCCTTCCCGGCTGCGACGGGGCCGAGATCGTGCGCTCCCTGCGCGCCGCGCACATCACGACGCCGGTGCTCATGCTGACGGCCCTGGGCGCGGTGTCCGACCGGGTGGACGGCCTGGATGCCGGCGCGAACGACTACCTGCTCAAGCCCTTCGACTTCGACGAACTGCTCGCACGGCTCCGCGCACTCCTTCGCGCCTTCCGGGCGGAGGGACGTCGGCGCGAGGTGTCCGACTGGACCTACCTCCCCGACACCCGCGTCGCCTACGGCCCGAGCGGGGCGCGCGTGGCCCTGACGGCGACCGAGAACGCCGTCCTCGACCTGCTCAGCCGCAGCCCCGATCACGTCTTCTCGCGCGAGGAGATCGCGGGCGCCGTGTTCCGTTCGCCCGATGCGGTGACCTCCGTTGACACCTACGTCCATTACGTGCGCCGCAAGACCGCCACGGAGGTCATCGAGACGGTGCGCGGACGCGGCTACCGCGCGGGGGCCGCTCGGTGAGCGCCGAGGACGACCGTCGGGTCGTCCGACGTGCCGCCCTGCGCGTCGGGGCGCTCGTGGCGGGGGCCTCCGCCGTCGCGATCGCGGGGGGCGTCGGCATCCTGGTCTGGGTGCTCGTGTCGGGCGCGCGCGAGGAGGGGGGTGGGCACCGCCCGGGGTTCGGGCCCCCCGGCGGCGACCGCTTCGTCGTCGATCTCGACGACGTGCTGCCGTGGGTCATCGGGCTCGGACTGGTGGGGGTCGTGGTGCTCGGGCTCGTGGGCTGGGCCGCCGCGCGCTGGTCGGTGGGTCCGCTCGACGACGCGCTCCGCCGCCAGCGCGCCTTCGTGTCGGACGCGAGTCACGAGTTGCGCACCCCGCTCACGGCGTTGACCAGTCGTATCCAGATCGTCCAGCGGCGCCTGCAGCGCGCCGAACCCGCCGACGAGCCGGTCGCGCAGCTGCGTCGTGACGCGCAGGTGCTCGACGACGTGCTCACCGACATGCTGCTCACCGCCGAAGGGGCGGCCCAGACCGGCACCTCCTCGACCGCGGACAGCGTGCGCGCGGCCGTCGCCGGCCTCGACGCGCTCGCCGACGACGCGGGGGTAAATGTGCGCACCGGCGCCCTCGCCGATGTCGTCGTCGCCGTCCCCGCGGTCACGGTGGTGCGCATGTGCACCGCGCTGCTCGACAACGCCGTCGGTCACACGCCCGCCGCCGGGACGGTGACGGTCACGGCCCGCGACGAGGGGGACGACGTCGTGATCCGGGTGGCCGACGAGGGGCACGGGATCGCGGATGCCGACCTCCCCCGCATCTTCGAACGCTTCGCGCGCGGCGCCGAGTCGGGCCGGCGTCGCGGCTTCGGTCTCGGGCTCTCGCTGGCGCGCGAGGCCGCGACGCGCGCCGGCGGACGGATCGAGGTGGAAAGCACGTCACCGGCGGGCACGGTGTTCGCGCTGCGTCTGCCGCGCGCCCGCTGAGAAGCGCGGTCAGCCCGCCACGGCGGAGCGGAACGCCGTCACCTCGACGCCGCCCGCGAAGCGTCTGACGTCACCGTGCTCCCACACCACCCCGGATGCCACGGGTGCCGCCGGCATCCATGCGAAGTCGTCGACGCCGGCGATCGCCGCGACCGTCGCCCACGCGTCGGCGGTGGCGAGGTCGTCCGCCAGCACCGTCGCGCTGACCGGGCCCGCGCGGCGCTCGCCGGTGCGCGGATCGACGAGGTGGGCTCCGCGCTCGGCGGTGCCTGAGGTCGCGACGGCCCCGTCGACGATCTCGACCGTCGCGAGCAGGACGCCCGCGTGCACGGGGTGGGCGATTCCGACCGTCCACGCGTGCTCGCTCCCCGGGGCCGTGCGCAGACGCATGTCTCCCCCGACGTTGAGGCCGACCGCTTCGACGACCCCGTCCGCGAGCAGTTCGTCGAACGCCGCGGCCGCGGCATCCACCGACCACCCCTTCACATACCCGGTCGGATCGAACCAGCCCTGCCAGTGCGCGTCGAAACGACCGCCCGACGCGAGGCGCAGATCGCGGCATCGCTCCGCGACCTCGGCGACCCGCGCATCGAGCTCGCCGAGTTCGAGGCCCTCGTCGCGCAGGCGCGAGACGTCGGAGTCCACGCGGTAGGTCGAGAACACGCGCTCGTCGTCGCGCAGGCGGGCGAGGGCCGCGGCGAACGCCGTCTCGACGGCGACGGTGCGGGTGCCCTTGACCGTCAGCGAGGCGACGGTCCCCATCACCGGCTCGGTCACCGTGAACGCCGGCGCCGTCACGATCGGGCCTGGTCGAGGGCGGACTGCAGCGAGGTGCGGTACCCGGTGCTCGTATACGTGGCACCGGAGACCATGTCGACCTGCGCGCTCTGCGCCTGGATCGTCTCCTGCATCAAGGTGGGCAGCGCGCGCGAGTTGATCTGCTGGTCGCGTCCGTTCGACGAGGGGTACTCGGGCACCTGCACGTCGGTGATCGAGCCGCCCGACACCGTGATCTGCACCTGCACCGGTCCGTACCGGGTGGTCGCGGACGAGCCGGCGTACGTGCCGTCGCGGAGTCCGCGGGAGGTGGTCTGGCCGGCCGCGCCGGACGACGAGGACCCGGATGCCGAGGAGCTCGACGACGACGACGACGACGCGGACGGGGTCGGCGCGGGGGCGGCCGCCGTCGTTCCCGTGGACACGGGAGCGACGTCCGACAGCGCGCCGGCGGAATCCGGGGCGACCGAGGTGCGGTAGCTGAAGAGCAGCACGAGGCCCGTCACCGTGGCCATGACGGCGTAGACGATTCGTTTCATCGGGTCCTCCTCAGACGGTGAAGGCTTCGAGATGGATCTGAGCCGACGGGACGCCGGCACGGCGGAGGTCGGTGCGCACGGCGTCCATCCAGGGACGGGGGCCGCAGAGATAGACGTCGGTGTCGGCGGGACGAGGAGCCACGTACCGCACGAGATCGGCACCCGCCCACGAAGCGTGCGACTGCGGGAGCCACGGCGAGGCGGTGGCCGCGCGCGGGCCGGGCAGCGCCGCGTGCCGCAGGCCCCGCTCCCGCTCGAGGCGCTGGATCGCGTCGACGCGGAGCGCGTCGCCCGCGGTGTGGTCGCGCACGAGCAGCGTCGCCTCGCCGGGGGCCCAGCGGGCCTCCTGGAGCAGGGCGACGAGCGGGGCGACGCCCGCCCCGGCGCCGATCATCAGCAGCTCGCGCCCGCGCCGCTCGTCGGTCGTGAGCGTGCCGTAGGGCCCCTCGATCAGCACGCGCGTGCCGGGACGCAGGGCGGCGAGCCGGTGCGTGCCGTCGCCCACCAGGCGGGCGGAGATCACGAGCTCGCGGCCGTCGGGGGCCGCGGCGAGTGAGAAGGGGTGCCCGCGCGTCCAGCCGGATCCGTCGAGGAAGCGCCAGACGAAGAACTGCCCGCCCCGGGCGTTCAACGCCCCGAGCCGGCGGCCCGTCAGGCGCACCGACACCCCGCGGTCGCCGTCACGTTCGACGGCGCTCACCCGGATGCCGTGACCGAGCGACCGGGTCAACGGCATCCCGAGCCGGAACACGATCACCGCGGCGGCCGTGAGAGCCCACATCGTCCACCAGTACACGGTCGCGGCGGGGTCGGCGGTGAAGTCGGCGCCCGTCCACAGCATGTGCGGGATCGCGAGGCCGACCCCGAGATAGCCGTAGAGGTGCAGCAGATGCCACGACTCGTACCGCAGACGACGGCGGGCCCTGCGCACCGAGGTGACCACAACGAGCAGCAGCAGGCCGGTGCCCGCGGTCGCCAGCAGCATGCCCGGGTAGTCCCACACGAACTCCCACGCCTGCACCAGCGGGTTGAGCCCCGCCGAGACCGCGTACCCGAGGATCTGCAGGGCGATGTGCGCGATGAAAAGAGCGAACGACCAGAAGCCGACGATCCGGTGCATGCGGGTGATCCCGTCACGACCGAAG
Organism: Microbacterium sp. NPDC089190; assembly: GCF_040701795.1. Taxonomy (NCBI): domain Bacteria; kingdom Bacillati; phylum Actinomycetota; class Actinomycetes; order Micrococcales; family Microbacteriaceae; genus Microbacterium; species Microbacterium sp. NPDC089190. The sequence continues at coordinate 22,285 of NZ_JBFBHF010000001.1, forward strand.
CCGCGCTCGAACAGCGGCACGCGCGCCATGAGCAGCACCTGGTAGAAGAGGAGGTTGGCGGATGCCAGGCCCGCTGCCCGGCCGAGGGCGTTGAGGGTGTCGCCTCCCCCCGCGAGCAGCGCCTGGACCTCGCCGCCGGAGACCCACACCGCCACCACGATCAGGCTCGTCGCCCACACGACCGTGACGGCTGCGAGGTTCCAGGCGGCCCGGTTGCTCGTGCGCGGCCGCACCGCGCGGCGCGCGGGCACGGCTGCGGGCGGGGCGGTGAGGACGGGTGCTGCGGTCATGCGCTCAGCGTGCCCGCGCGCTCCCCAGACGGCTCCAAGAAAGCGGGCGGGTGGGCGGATGCATAGGGATTACGTAGGTTCAGCGTCGGTACCCGGCGCCAGGCGCGGCGGGCTCTGTCGTGAGAGGAGCGCGCGGGAGGCTCCCACCCGAGGCGCGACGGGGACGGCCGGGCGGAGAAGCAGCGCCGAGGAGAGCAGGATCAGCGGTCGTTCCAGATCAGCGGCGCCTGTCGGAGCCAGGTGTCGTCTTCGAGGGAGTCGAGGAGGAAGCGGGCGACGTCGGCGCGGCTGATGCTGAACCCCGGCTTCTCCGTGCCCACGAGCGCGGCGCGCGCGGCTCCGCGGGAGGGCGCGTCGGAGAGGGCGACTGAGCGGGCCATCACCCATTCCGCGTCGGACGCGCGGACCACCGCATCGACGCCATGGTGATCGGTGTACCCGTGGCGGATTCCGGAGGTCTTGATGAGCCCCTTCATCAGGGGGTTCAACGCGGGCCAGGAGTCGCCGGCGCCTTGCGTGGAGGCGACGGCGATCCGGCGGATGCCGTTCTCCGTCATGACCGTGAGGGTGTCGCGGGTCGCGTCGGTCATGAACGCGGGCGGGCTGACGGGTGTGGCCCAGGGGTTGTCGCTGGCCCGCGAGTTGTTCAACGCGCTGACCACCGCGTCGGCGCCTTCCGCGGCGCGGCGGATGTCGTCGATGCGAGCGGGCGTTCCGGCGACGAGCTCGACGCCATCGGGTGCCACCAGGGCGTCGGGGTTGCGAACGAGCGCGTTAACGCGATGACCGCGTTCGACTGCCTGGGACAGGACATGGACGCCGGTGCGTCCGCTGCCGCCGAGAACGAGGAGGGTGGTCATGGGCGTTCCGTTTCCGTCGGCGGCGTCGGTTCTGAAGGGGCGGAGGCGATGGTCTGGGCGAGCGCCTGCGCGTAGCCATTCACGGACTGGGCCCCGGACGCGGCCAGTCGACGGTCGAAGACCGCGAACGGCACACCCTGCACGCCCAGACGCCGGCCCTCCTCGATGTCTTCCCGGACCGCATCGGCGTACTCGTCTCCGGCGAGCACCTCGCGGACCCGGTCTGCGGAGAGGCCCACCTCGGCGCCGGCCGCCGAGAGAGAATCCGCGGCGAACGGGTTGAGGTCGCCCGCGAAGAACCGGTCCTGCACGAGTGAGAAGAACTCGAGACCGACGCCCTGGTCCTTCGCGAACTGGAAGACGCGGTGGAAGTCGGAGGTGTTCGCGTTCAATCGGTCGACCGAGAACGGCAGTCCCTCGCTCTGTGCGAGAGCCTGGATGCGCCGCTCCGCCTGGACGACGATCTGGGCGTCGCCGCCGTGCGAGCGAATGAAGGCGCTCTCGATCGTCTCGGGGGTCGTCGGGGCACCCGGGTTCAGCTCGAAGGAGCGCAGACGCAACTCGAATCGGTCTCCGTCGGTGCGCCCGGCGATCGCCTCCTGGAGCCGGTGCTTGCCGACGTAGCACCAGGGGCACCCCAGGTCGCTCCAGACCTCGATCACGACGGGTCGGGACGTCTCAGACGGGTTGTCATCAGTCATGTCGCTTACCTCACTTGTAGTGCGTAGCAACATCATCCGACTGTGGAAGATCGTTCACAAAAGGCACTTCCGCGTGCCCGACGAAGGCGCAGGTGCGCGTGCGAAACCGGCGTGGCCCCGCCGCCGCCTCAGCCGACGGAGGCTGACGTCTCGGCGCGAGAACCGGCTCGGCCCACACCGATCCGCTCGTGCAGGGCTCTGTTCGCCGCCACCGTCGCGTGGTTCTCCACCGCCCACTGCGAGAGTTGCAGGACGGCTTGCTGCAAAGACCTGCCCAGAGGGGTCACCCGATACTCGACCCTCGGCGGGACTTCCGCGTACGCCCGTCGCTCCACGAGCCCGTCGCGCTCGAGCGCCTTCAGGGTGACCGTCAGCATGCGCTGCGAGACGCCCGGGATGCTCGCCATCAGGTCGGAGTAGCGCAGCGTCCGTTCACCGAGGGTGCTGAGCACCAGGACGGTCCACTTGTCGCCGATGCGATCCAGTACTTCCCTGATGAAGGCGCTGTCCTCGGGCCACATGGCGCAGGGACCCACCACTTTCCTCTCCGTGGCCATCTCCCGCCTCCTCGACCGACTCACCGTAGCAAGCGGGTGCCCACGCAGGCTTCCGCTTCCCGATCACCCCGGCACTCTGGCCCGGGTTCTCGCGTCAGCCGGCGAGGTCCGCGAGCGCCGCGCTGCGCTCCCACAGCTGCTTCGCGACGGCGGGGTCGTCGGCGAGCTTGTTGGTCTTCGCGGGCTTGTTGTTCGCGTAGAAGCCGCCCGGCTCCCAATCGACGCCGGGCTTGCCGAGTGCGAGCCAGGTCAATCGCGCCCCGCCCACCGACGTCGAGGTCATCAGGCGCTGCGCCAACGGGCCACCGTACAGGAACTTCCACGGGCCATTGCTGGAGGCCCCGAAGTTCGACGCGATCACCCCGGGGTGGAAGGCCACCGCCGACAGGCCCTGGTCGCCGAACCGGCGGTTCAGCTCCTTGGTGAACAGGACGTTCGCGAGCTTGGCGTTGCCGTAGGCGTTCGTGGAGGAGTAGCGGCGAGCGCCCTGCAGGTCGTCGATGTCGAAGCGCGGGAAGAGCTTCGCCGCGGCGCTGGAGGTCTGGATCACCGAGGCGTCGGAGTCGATGAGGCGCTCGAGCAGCAGGTTCGTCAGCAGGAACGGCGCGAGGTGGTTCACCTGGAACGTCGTCTCGTATCCGTCCGTGGTGAGCGTGCGCTCGCCGAACACGCCCCCGGCGTTGTTGGCGAGCACGTCGATGCGCGGGTACCGCTGGAGGAGGGATGCCGCGAGCTCGCGCACCTGGGCCAGATCGCTGAAGTCGGCCACGAACGAGTCCACGCCGAGCGTCCGCGCGACGCGCGCGGTCTTGTCGGGATTGCGCCCCACCACCACGACCTCCTCGCCGAGCTGCGCGAGCTGCTTCGCGGAGGCGGCGCCGATGCCGTCGCTCGCGCCGGTGATGACGATGGTGCGGGTCATGGGTGCCTCCTGGGTCGTGATGCAGCCACGCTAACGGCGGCCTCGACGTCGACGGCGGGGCTTGCCCCGGGCATCCGGAGTCGTCACAGAACTCACAGGCCGCTCCCAGCCCGGCGGGACCAAATCCGGCACGGTCGACGTTCTCTTCTGTGACGGCCGACACCGGTCGCCATGACGAAGGGACACGAACCGTGAGCACGGAGTACCGGAAGACGTCGGAGGCGCTGAGCCGCCTCACCGACCGCCAGTTCGCCGTCACGCAGGACGACGCGACCGAACCGCCGTTCCGCAACGAGTACTGGGACAACCACGAGGACGGCATCTACGTCGACGTCGTGTCGGGGCAGCCCCTGTTCTCCTCGACCGACAAGTTCGAGAGCGGCTCGGGCTGGCCGAGCTTCACCAAGCCCATCGACGACGTCGCCGTCGTGGAGAAGACCGATCGGACGCTGTGGATGACGCGCACCGAGGTGCGCTCGGCCGGGGCGGACAGCCACCTCGGACACGTCTTCGACGACGGCCCGCGCCAGGCCGGCGGCCTGAGATACTGCATGAACTCGGCCGCTCTGCGCTTCGTCCCCGTCGCGGAGCTCGAGGCGCAGGGCTACGGCGCCTACCTCCCCCTGTTCCGCGAGAGCCGGGCCTCATGAACCTCTTCGCCCTCTTCACCCGTGACCGCAAAAGGAGCACCAGCATGACCAGCGGACCTTCCGACACCGGCGAGATCACCCGCCGCCCCGGCACCGAGACCGCCGTCCTCGCGGGCGGCTGCTTCTGGGGCGTCGAAGACCTCATCCGTCGCCAGCCGGGCGTTCTCGACACGCGCGTCGGCTACACCGGCGGGCAGAACGACCACGCGACCTATCGCAACCACCCCGGCCACGCCGAGGCGGTCGAGATCGTCTTCGACCCCGCGAAGACCACGTACCGCGACATCCTGGCGTTCTTCTTCCAGATCCACGACCCGTCGACCCTGAACCGCCAGGGCAACGACGTCGGCACGAGCTACCGCTCGGCGATCTTCCCGCTCTCGTCCGAGCAGGAGAAGGTCGCGCGCGACACGATCGCCGATGTCGACGCATCGGGGATCTGGCCGGCGAAGGTCGTCACCACGATCGAGCCGGAGGCGCCCTTCTGGGAGGCCGAGCCCGAGCACCAGGACTACCTGATCCGCATCCCGAACGGCTACACGTGCCACTTCGTGCGCCCCGGCTGGGTGCTGCCCAAGCGTGAGGAAGCCTCCGCGTAACGAATCGAGAGGGCCCGGATGCCACGGCATCCGGGCCCTTTCGCGTCCCCCGCGATGGCCTGCAGGCCGTCGAGCGTCCCGGACGCGCCGGACGCCCTCGCGCGATGCGGCGTGTTCCGGACACTCGAGGATCCGACGCCGCGCGCGCAAGCCCGACGGCCGGGACGACGGCGCTTCGTAGGCTCTCGGCATGAGCGAGTACGACGTCATCGTGGTCGGTGCGGGCCTCGCGGGGCTGCGCGCGGCGACCCGCCTCGCGGAGGCCGGACGCGACGTCGTCGTCCTCGAGGCCGGGGACGCCGTGGGAGGGCGGGAGCGCACCGACGTCGTCGACGGATTCCGCCTCGATCTCGGCTTCCATGTGCTGAACCCGGCCTATCCCGCGATCCGGCGTTGGGTCGACGTCGACGCGCTGGCGCTGCGGCGTTTCCCCGTGGCGGTCGGCGTGCGACTCGACGACCGGGTGGCGCGGATCGCGCACCCGCTGCGGCATCCGTCGTCGCTGCCCGAGACGCTGGCGAGCGGACTCGTGCGGCCGACGGATGTCCTCCCCCTGGCTCGGTGGGCGGGTCCGACCGTCCTGACCGCCCGGGCGGCGAAGACCGGCGACGACCGCGCTCTCGCCGAGGCGTGGGACCGGGCGGGCCTGCGCGGACCCCTGCGGGAGGCCGTGCTCGAACCCTTCCTGGCCGGCGTGCTCGCCGACGACCGACAGGAGACCTCCGACGCGTTCGTCCGCCTGCTCATCCGCAGCTTCGCGCTCGGGCGCCCGGGCGTTCCCGCCGCGGGCATCGGCGCTCTCCCCGCGCAGCTCGCCGACGCCGCCCGGCGAGCGGGAGCCGGCATCCGCCTGTCGCACCGCGTGGTCTCGACCCGGCGGCGAGCGCACGGCTGGCATGTGGGCATCGAGGGTCAGGATGCCGTGACCGCCCGCGCCGTGATCCTCGCCACCGGTCTCGACCCGGCCTTGGACGTGTCGCTCGCCGCGCCGCGGGGCCTGCAGACGTGGTGGTTCGCCGCCGACGAGGCACCGACGGACGACGGCGCGCTCCGGGTCGACGGCCGTCGTCGCGGCCCGGTGGTGAACACCGCGGTGATGACGAACACCGCCCCGACCTACGCGCCGCGGGGGCAGCACCTCATCCAGGCGACGTGCGTGTTGCCCTCAGACGCGTCGGAGAGCGGCATCCGTCGCCAGCTCGCCGAGATCTGGGATGCCGACACCCGCCCCTGGCGCCTGCTGCGTCGCGACGACATCGCCCGAGCCCTCCCCGTGCAGGATCCACCTCTGCGACGGCGTCGTCCCGTGCGGCTCGGCGACGGCCGTTACGTCGCCGGGGATCACCGCGACACGGCGTCGATCCAGGGCGCGCTCGTGTCGGGTCAGCGGGCCGCGGAGGCGGTACGGGCCGACCTCGGGCGGTGAACCGGCGTGGCCCCGGTCAGCCGGGGCGCGGTTCGACGTGGACGCTGCGTCATCCCCGCTGAGCCAGCGTCTGCAGCGCTTCGCCGGTCACCCGGCGCGTCGTCCACTCCTCCAGCGCCTCGGCTCCGAGGGCACGGTAGAAGCCGATGGCCGGCTCGTTCCAGTCCAGCACCGTCCATTCCAGGCGCGAATACCCGCGCCGCACGCACTCCTCGGCGAGCGCCGAGAGCAGAGCGACCCCGTAGCCGTGCGAGCGGTACTGCTCGTGCACGTAGAGGTCCTCGAGCCAGATGCCGTGCGTGCCCGTCCACGTGGAGTAGGTGAGGAACCAGATCGCGATCGCGCGAATATCGTCGTCGGGGCCGGCCACCACGAACGCGAACGCGCGCGGCTCGTCGCCGAACAGCGTCGCGGTGATCATCGCCGCGGTGTTCTCGACGGCATCCGGCTCCTTCTCGTAGTCGGCGAGGGCCTGGATGCAGGCGAGGATGCCGTCCTCGTCACCGGGTCGGGCACGGCGCAGCACGGCGTCGTCGGGGAATGCGGTCATGCGTGAGCCTCCCAGCTCTCGAGGGCGACGCGGCGGAAGTTCCCGCCGAGCACCGCGGCGATGTCGGCGTCGGCCCAGCCCCGCGCCGCGAGGGCGCCGCCGAGCTGAACGAAGGTCTCCGGCGGCATCCATTCAACCGGTCCCCACGCGGTGTAGCTGGCGTCGTAGAGCTCGGGGCTCGTCGCCAGCACGTCGCGGAAGGTCTCCCAGTCGAAGGAGAAGTCCGTGCTCACGCCCACGTGCGCGATGCCGACGACTCCGACGGCGTGCTCGATGTGGCGCACCATCGCCTCGAGCGTCGGGGTGTTGGGCCCGAGGAAGATGCCGACACCGGTCACGCCCACCACTCCCCCGGTGTCGGCGACGGCGCGGGCCTGATCGTCGGTGATGTTGCGCGGGTGATCCCACACGGCGCGCAGGTTGGAGTGGCTGAAGACGACCGGTCGGGTCGACACCGCGCACATCTGGAAGGTGGTGCGCGCCCCCACGTGCGAGCCGTCGGGCACCATGCCGCGAGCGTTCATCTCGGCGACGAGATCGCGACCCCACGCGGTGAGGCCGTCGTCGACCGCGTCGAGGCACCCGCCGCCGGCGGCGTTGGCGTGGTTGTAGACCGGCCCGAGGGTGCGCACACCCAGGGCCGTGAGAGCGGCCACCGCGCCGAGGTCTCCGCCGAGGGGGGCGACGTCTTCGAGGTCGAACACCACCGCGGTGTCCCCGGCGGCGGCGATGCGGTCGACGTCCTCGACGGATGCCGCCAGCGCGAGCCCCTCGATCGCCTCGACCTGCGCACGGAAGGAGTGAAGGACGGATGCCGCGACCTCGGGGCCGTGCGGGGCGAAGCCGACGTTCAGCGACACCAGGCCGCCCCCGCCGCCGCGATAGCGGTGCAGCTCGGTCAGGTCGGCGGTCTCGACGAGCTCGGCGCACGCGTGCTGGTCCCAGATCACGTCAGGCCCCCACCCGCGCGGCGAGCGCGGGGTCGAGCGCCTCGCGCTCGTCGAACACGAAGCAGTCGCCGCTCCAGTGCGCCGCGCCCTGCGCGTCGAACCACCCGAGGATGCCGCCGTCGAGCTGGTACGCCTCGACGCCCTCGTCCCGCAGGTACAGCGCCGCCTTCTCGCAGCGGATGCCGCCGGTGCAGAAGCTCACGACCGTCTTGCCGACGAGCTCATCGCGGTGCGCGCTCGCGGCAGCCGGGAACTGGGTGAACCGGTCGATGCGCCAGTCCAGCGCCCCGGCGAAGGTGCCGTAGTCGACCTCGAAAGCGTTGCGCGTGTCGACGAGCACCACCTCGCGACCGTCGTCGTCGCTGCCACGGTCGAGCCACCGGCGCAGGGTCTCCGGGCTCACGGCGGGTGCCCGGCCGTCCTGCGGACGCACCTCGGGGCGATCCATGCGGATGATCTCGCGCTTCACCTTCACCCGCAGTGCGCCGAAGGGCACGGCGTCCGACCAGCTCTCCTTCGTCTGCAGGGCCGCGAAACGCGCATCGGTCCGGAGATCGTCGACGAAACCGCGCACCTCGTCGGCGGACCCCGCCAGGAAGAGGTTGATCCCCTCCTCGGCCAGCAGGATCGTCCCGCGCAGCCCCCGCGCCCCGGCCTGCTCGCGCAGTGCGTCCCGGAGGGCTGCCGGGTCGTCGAGCGGCGTGAACAGGTACGCCGACACGTTCAGGGTGGATGCGGATGCCATGACCTCCACCCTACGAAAGCCCGCACGTGCGCGTGTCATCGTGCGACGCCGGCGTCAAGCCGGGAAACGCCCCGCGTCGATCGCCTAGCGTGGGAGGACTCGTCCCCGGGAGGAAGCGTGCCCCTTGGCCCCGTGCCGTCGACCGTGACCGTCTCCGTGGTCATCCCCGTCCGCGACGATTCCGCGCACCTCCGGCGGTGCCTGGGAGCGCTCGCCGCGCAGACCCTCGCCCCCGACGAGATCGTCGTCGTCGACAACGACTCCCGCGACGACAGCGCCGCCGTCGCGCGCGGCGCGGGGGCGCGCGTGGTCTTCTGCGGCGAGCGCGGCATCCCTGCCGCTGCGGCCGCGGGCTACGACGCCGCGCGGGGCGACCTCATCCTCCGGCTCGACGCCGACAGCATCCCCGCGGCGACCTGGGTGGCGAGCATGGTCGAGGCGCTGAAGGACACGGACGTGGATGCCGTCACCGGCGGTGCCGTGTTCCATGACGGCCCGGCGGCCGGGCGCGTGGCGATGGCCCGGGCCTTCCTCGGCACCTACACCGCCTTCGCCGTCCCCGCCCTCGGTCACACGCCCCTCTGGGGGTCGAACATGGCGTTCCGGCGGCGGGCGTGGGAGGACGTGCGTGCCGAGGTGCACCTCGACCCCGAGCTGCACGACGACCTCGACCTGGCCTACCACCTCGGCGAGCGGCACCGCATCCGCCACGTCCCGGGGCACCACATGCGCGTGTCGTCGCGGACCGTCGAGCCGGGGCGGTTCGCGCGGTGCTTCCGCCGCGGCGCGGGCACGGTGTTCGCGCACTGGCCGCGGGACTTCCCGGTCGCCCGGTGGGTGCGTGTGGCCCGCCGGCGTGCCGTGCGTCCCCTCCCCGAGGGGGCGCGCTGATGGCCGGCATCCTGTTCCCCGACGTCGAGGCTCCCGACCTGCACGTGATGAGCTTCAACATCCGCCGACGCTTCGACCGCATCACCTGGCCGCCCGCCGACCGCTGGCCGATGCGCAAGCAACGGTTGCGCACATTCCTCGGCGCGAACCGTCCGCACCTCCTCGGCTCGCAGGAGGCGATGCCCGACCAGGCGCAGTGGGTGCAGGACTCCCTGGGCTCGAGCTACGGGCGCCTCGGTCTCGGGCGCGGCAAGGACCGCGGCGGCGAGGGCACTCCCCTGTTCTACGACCGCGACCGCATCGGGGTGGAGGACTGGCGCCAGGTCGCCCTCTCCGACACCCCCGAGGTGCCCGGATCGACCGGGTGGGGCAACACGATCCCGCGTATCGCCGTGATCGCGCACCTGCGCGACCTCGCCACCGGCGCGGGCTTCACCTTCGTCAACACGCACTTCGACGCCTTCTCGCGGCGCGCGCGGCGGCGGTCGGCCACCTGGCTGCACGATCTGGTCGCCGCCGAGGCGGGACCGCTGCTGTTCACCGCCGACGTGAACGCGCACGTGCGCTCGGGCGAGCTCGCCGGTATGTTCGCCGACGCACTGCTCGTCGACACCTGGTCGTACGCCCCCGCGCGGCGATCAGCCGAGTGGGGCACGTTCAACAACTACGCGACCCCGCGGGTCGGCGCTCGGCGCATCGACGCGCTGCTGGCCACCCCCGAGATCGGGGTGCGCGCCGTGGGCATCGACCCCCGCCCCGCCGGGACGCAGTGGCCGAGCGACCACCTCCCCGTGCAGGCCGTGGTGCGCATCCCCGTCGGGAGCCCACGGTGACCGCTCACCGCACGCCGTCCGAAAAGCAGCGGATGCCGTTGCTCTCGGCGATGTACGCCAACCTCAAGCGCCCGCCGCGCAGCGTCACCGACTGGCTCGCCGACGCGGTGCGCGCGGCGGCGATCGTGATCGTGATCGTCTCGCTGTTCGCCCTGCCGTTCACGGACTTCGCCGTGCTGTCGATGTCACTGCCGGCGGTGATGCTCTCGCGCATGATCGGCCTGCGCTCCGGACTCGACCTCGTCACGTGCGTCACCGTGTTCATCGCGGCCGGCAGCAACGTCATCGACCTGTACCGCGCGTGGACGGGGTGGGATCTGATCGTCCACGCCGTATGCACGGGAGTGTTGGCCGCCGTCGCGCTCGTGCTCCTCGACGACGCTCGGGTGATCGAGCCGACCGGCCGACGCCGAACGCCGATCCTCGTCGCCACGACGGCGGGGCTCGCGCTCAGCGCCGTGTGGGAGATGGTCGAGTGGTTCGGCTACCGCTTCATCACCGACGCCATCTTCGTCACCTACGACGACACCATCGGCGACATGATCGCGGGGGGCGCGGGAGCGCTGATCGCCGGGGTGCTGGCCTCCCGCTGGCGCCTCACGCGCACGGATCGCGCCGCTCTCTGACGCCCCGCCCCGGCGGGACCGCACGGACGCCAACGCGCCGGCCCCCGAGGGGACCGGCGCGTTCGCCGTCGACGGTGCCGACTCAGATGGTGCCGACTCAGATGGTGCCGGCGACGTCCGTTCCCACGAGGTCGCCGTCGGGGTTCGGTTCGCTCAGCTGCTCGCCGGGAGCGGTCGAGTCCTCGAGCGGCGGGAGGCCCGCCTCGACGCGCGATCCGGTCTCGGCATCCACGTTCTTCCAGTACTGCACGGCACGATCGCGGACGTCCTTCCGGGTCACTCCCCCGACGTGCCCGACGATCGTCTCGACGAGACGGTCGCGCTCCTCGGCCGACATGACCTCGCGCACGAGGGCACCCGCCTGACCCCAGTCGTCGTCCTCGGGGTGCAGCGTCGCCGCCGACCGCACGAGTTCGCCGTCGCTGTGCCAGCCGCCGTCACCGGCGCGTCGCGGGTCGGCCGCGGGTCCGCCCACCGAGTTCGGTGCGTAGACGGGCACCTCGGGCGGGTTGTACTCGTAGCGCATCGCGCCCTCCTTCGAGTACGAGTGCACCTCGGTGTGCGGACGGTTCACCGGCAACTGCTGGTAGTTGGTGCCGACGCGGTAGCGGTGCGCGTCGGCGTAGCTGAAGATGCGCGCCTGCAGCATCTTGTCGGGGCTGCCGTCGATGCCGGGCACGAAGTTCGACGGCTCGAAGGCCGCCTGCTCGATCTCGGCGAAGTAGTTGCCCGGGTTGCGGTTCAGCTCCATCGTGCCGACCTCGATCTCGGGGTAGTCGCTGTGCGGCCACACCTTGGTCAGGTCGAACGGGTTGAAGCGGTAGGTCTTGGCATCCTCGTAAGGCATGATCTGCACCTTCAGCGTCCACGTGGGGAACTCGCCCCGCTCGATCGCCGCGTACAGGTCGCGGATGTGGAAGTCGGCGTCCTGGCCCGCGATCTGATCCGCCTCGTCTTGCGTGAGCGTCTTGTGGCCGAGGTCGGTGTGGAAGTGGTACTTGACCCAGAACCGTTCGCCGTCGGCATTGATCCACTGGTAGGTGTGCGAGCCGTAGCCGTTCATGTGCCGCCAGGACGCCGGGATGCCGCGGTCGCCCATGAGCCACGTGACCTGGTGGGCGCTCTCGGGTGAGAGCGTCCAGAAATCCCATTGCATGGTGTTATCGCGCAGGTGGCTGCCGGGGAGGCGCTTCTGCGACCGGATGAAGTCGGGGAACTTGATGCCGTCCTTGACGAAGAAGACGGGGGTGTTGTTGCCGACGAGGTCGTAATTGCCCTCGGTCGTGTAGAACTTCAGCGAGAACCCGCGGGGGTCGCGCCACGTGTCGGGGCTGCCCTGCTCGCCGGCGACCGACGAGAAGCGCGCCAGCATCTCGGTCTCGTTGCCGGGCTGGAACAACGCGGCCCGGGTGTAGGCCGAGACGTCGCCGGTCGTGCGGAAGGTGCCGAACGCTCCGCCGCCCTTCGCGTGCACGACGCGCTCGGGGACGCGCTCGCGATTGAACTGCGCGAGCTTCTCGATCAGGTAGTGGTCGGTCAGCGCGATCGAGCCGTCGGCTCCGACGCTCTGCGAATGCTCGTCACTGGCGACGGGTGCGCCGCCGTTCGTGGTGGTCGGCTCGGTCATGGCTCTCCTCACGTCGTGGGCCGCGAAACGAAAGGCCCACGCCGACGCTACGCACCCCCTCCGACATCGAGGGGGTGTTGCGCTTCGCGCGCGAAGCACCTACTGTCCGGGGGCTGTCAATCCCCCGCGGACGTCCCCGCGGCCTCGAAACCATGGCCCCACACGAACCGAAGGGACATGACATGTCGAAGGATCTGTCGAAGGGCGATCGCGTCAGCTGGGACACCCCGCAGGGCAAGACGCAGGGCGAGGTCGTGGAGAAGAGGACGAAGGACTTCCAGCACGACGGCCAGAAGTTCACGGCGTCCGAGGACGACCCGGCCTACGTCGTGAAGTCGGAGAAGTCGGGCTCGACCGCGGCGCACAAGGGCTCGTCGCTGAACAAGCTCAAGAGCTGACCGCGCGGTCGCGACGGCGGGCTCAGCGACCACCCCGGTCCTGAGCCCGCCGAAGGACCCGGGCCGCCGCAGAGGCCCCTGAGCCTGTCGAGGGGACCGGGCCCACACGGCACCCGGTGACGTCGACAGGCTCAGCCAGCCCCGCTCCGCGAGACCGTCGAGGACCGGCACCCGTCGCTACTCCTTCGCGTCGCGCCGCTTCCTCATCTGCGCCAGCGCGAGCCCCAGCCGGTGGTTGCCGGCCAGCACGTCCTCGTGCCGCTCGAGGAACTCCCAGTACGCCTCGGTGAACGCCGAGTCCTTGGCATCCTGCGCCGACGCCCACCACGAGCCCATCTTCTGCAGATACGCCCCGCCCGAGACGTAGGGCTTGGTGGCGACGAACCCGCCGTCGGCGAACTGGCTCATGCCCATGACGTTGGGCACCATCACCCAGTCGTACGCGTCGACGAACAGCGCGAGGAACCACGCGTTCACCTGCCGCGGCGCGTAGCCCTGCAGGAGGAACCAGTTGCCGAGCACCATCAGCCGCTCGATGTGGTGCGCGTACCCCCACCGGTGCACGCGCTCCAGCACCGTGCGCACCGGGATCGGCAGGTCCTTCGGCATCCGCTCCCCCGAATACCAGTACTTCTGGATCCGCTGCTCGAGGTGCAGCGCGTTCACGTGCTCAAGCTTCGGGTGTGCCCGGTACATGCCGCGCATGTACTCGCGCCATCCGATCACCTGGCGGACGAACCCCTCGACGGATGCCAGCGGGGCGTCCGTGCGGGTGGCTGCGGCGACCACCTCCTCGACGGTCAGAAGCCCGATGTTCAGCATCGGCGAGATGATCGCGTGGAAGAGGAACGGCTCGTCGGCCTTCATCGCGTCCTCGTAGCGGCCGAAGTCGTGCAAGCGCTCCGCGACGAAGACGTCGAGCCAGTCGCGGGAGTCCTCGGGGGTCACCGGGAGCCAGAACTCCTCCGCCGCGCCCGGGTGCTCGGGGAACAGCTCATCGACCTCCGCGATCACCCCGCGCGTGATCTCGTCGTGCGCGAGCTGCGGCAGGGGCGGGATCTCGACGCCCTTCTTCGGCAGGGCCTTACGGTTCTCGGCATCGAAGTTCCAGCGACGCCCCGCGGGCTTGCCGCCGTCCATCAGGATGCCGGTGCGCCGGCGCTGCCAGTGGTAGAAGTCCTCCATGAGCGGCGTGGGGTGTTCCGCGAACCAGCCGTCCACGTCCTCCTCGGGCGTGAGGAAGAGCCCGTCCGAGAGCACGTCCGTGTCGACGTCGTGGTCGGCGCAGATCCGCGCGATGCGCTCGTCGACGGGACGGTTCGGGTCGCTCATCCAGGTCAACCGCGACACGTGGTGCTTCTTCAGCAGGCGTTCGAGGCCCGCCTTGAACGTCAGGTCGTCGTCGAGGGTGATGCGCCGCACGGTCCGGCCCTCGGCCTCCAGCCGCGCCGCCGTGTGCCGCATGGCCGACACCAGCAGCACGATCTTGTGCCGGTGGTACGGCAGCTTCGCGAACCGCGGTGCCGACTCGATGAAGAAGAATTCCTCGACCTCGTCGTCGACGTACGCGGGGTGCTCGGCGAACTGCTGGGTGGCCAGGATCAGCGCGGCCTTCATGCGCTGCGCCTCTGAGCTGCGGCCTTCGACCGGCATCCGCGCGAGCAGTACAGCACCTGGTCCCACTGATCGCGTCCGCTCCAGCGCTTGCGGTCGCTGAACGGGCGGCCGCAATACGCGCAGGGCTTGGAGCGCACTTCGGGTCGTGACATGCCGTCATCGTCGCAAAGCGCCGGGGCCCGACTCGGGGGCTTGCGCTCTCACGACGAACCGTTGCGCGCAAGGCCCGTGCGCCTGGATCGGACGAGTGGTCGGGTGCCGTCATGGACACCTTCGCCGAACGCACCCCCGACACCGCCGACGAGCCCGACGAGCTCGAGACCGCCGACGCACCGTCGGTTCCCACGACCGACGACGACGACACCCCCGTCGACAACCCCTCCGGCGGCTGAGGCCGCCTCTCCCCGCACCCGCGGGTCGGGGCGGTGCCGGTGGATCGGCACCGCCCCGGTCGGGTCGTCAGTCGGTCAGGTCGAACGTCTCGTTCTCGCCGCCGCGCGGGCGATCACCCGTCACCTTCGACGTCACGAGCGCGATCGCCGTCGCGATGCGTCCACCCGCGCTGCCCCAGTACTCCCCCGTCAAGGTCGAGACCTTCAGCAGCGTCACGCCCGGCGCCTCGGGGCCGTCCGGGAACCACGCCTCGACGCTCGTCGACCACAGCTCCTTGAGCTTGGCGAGGTCGTCGACGACCTCGGCCTCCCCCGCGAGCGACAGCCACGTGCCGTCGGTGCTGAACGACAACCCCACCTTCGGGTCCCGACGCACGTGCTCGACGGCGGAGGCGTGCGTCCCGACGATGAACCAGAGATCTCCGTCGGACTCGGTCTCCTGCACGGTGAGGGGGTGAGCGTGCAGGTCGCCGTTCTCGGCCCGCGTGGTGACCATGGCGAAGCGGAACTTCTTCAGCAGTTCGTTGAGCTTCTCCAGCTCGGAAACAGTGGATGACATGACTCTCCCTCGATCGTGGAGGTCCCAGCCCAGCGGTTAGATCCTCGACGCGCTACGTGTTGACGGCGGGCGCACCGTCTGCTCTCGGAGGGGCGAGGCGGTCGAGCTCGGCCAGCGCCTCGCGCGCCCGCGACAGCCGCGCCGCGACCTCGTCGTCCCACCACTTCGGCCCTCGTTCGCCCAACCCGGCCTTGGCCAGCCCCACGCGAGACCGGGCGTCGGCCGTGGCGTCGTCATCCCCGTCGCGTTTCGCCACGCGCACCGCCGCACGCGCCCTCCCCAGGTGGGAGCGCAGGGCCGTGGCGAGATCCTCCGGAAGCGACGGGTCCGTCCGACGCCACCGCCTGCCGTCGATGACCAGCCAGCGCTCGTCGTCGGACGCGGCCGGATCGGTGGATGCCATGCGCCCAGTCCAGCGCACCGCGCCGGCCGTCGAAAGTTCCCGGGCGGCGTTCGGGCATCCGTGCTAGCCTGGAGGTATTCGTTCTGGGACTTGCTTCATCGACGCCCGCCTCATCGCTGAGATGCCGGGCGCACGGCGCCGAGCCGTTTCCGACAGCATTCCCTCCCTCACCCATCGCGTGCCTCGCTCGACGGCCTCGGTCCTCGCGTCGCACTCGCGGAAAGTTCTTGTGTCTTTGCTTCACCCTTCGCCACTGTCGTGGCGCCAGGCCGATCTCGACGTCTACGTCGCGACGGCCGGATCCGACTACGCCGGTTTCGTCGGCGCGGCCACCTCGGGCTACGAAGCCCAAGGTCCGCTCGGCGAGAACCTCGGCGTCCACGCGTCCGTCGTCGCGGCTCAGGCCGCGGTCGACGGGCACCGCGTCCGTGTCACCGATTCGGTGCCGCGGCGTCCCCGTCCGCTCCGCACGCGTCGGAGCGGCACCCACGGTCGCATCTGCGGCCCAACATGAATAAAGGAAGAACACGATGGCCACTGGCACCGTGAAATGGTTCAACTCCGAAAAGGGCTACGGCTTCATCGCTCCCGATGACGGCTCGGCCGACCTGTTCGCGCACTTCAGCGCGATCCAGGGCAACGGCTTCAAGGAGCTCACCGAGGCCCAGAAGGTCGAGTTCGACGCTGAGCAGGGCCCCAAGGGCATGCAGGCGGCGAACATCCGCCCCCTCTGAGCTCCGCTCCTCTGCACGAGAGCCGGGCGCGTCGCCGACGCGACGCCCCGGCTTTCGTCGTTTCCGGGCGGCGGCGGCCCGGCCGTCGCGGGGGCGCTCGCACGCGCGGATGTTTCCGTTTCCCGTGAGGCTCCTGCACATGTGGATGTATTCCGGGGCCTTTATACGGCGACCCGTAATGTGAACCTCGGGTCGGGAAGCCGTCGGCCCGACCTCCGTAGAACGCACACCCGAGGAGCAGCAGATCGCTACCCCCGTCGCCGAGTCCCGCCTCGGCCCCGTACGTCAGACCTATTCCGGAACCAAGGAATTCCCCCCGATCACCAAGGCCTACACGGAGCTGTCGCAGGTGGTCCGCGAGAGCGGGCTGCTCGTACGCACCCCGCGGTTCTACGCGGGTGTCGCCGTGGCGATCGTGCTCGGGTTCGCCGGGTGCATCACCGGCTTCATCCTTCTCGGCGACAGCTGGTTCCAACTGATCATCGCCGCGGTCCTCGGCATCCTGTTCACGCAGGTCGCCTTCCTCGCGCACGAGGCGGCCCACCGGCAGATCTTCGCCTCCGGCCCCGCCAACGACCGCCTCGGCCTCTTCATCGGCAACGGCATCGTCGGCATGAGCCGCTCGTGGTGGGCATCGAAGCACACCCGGCATCACGCCAACCCGAACCGCGTCGGCAAAGACCCCGACATCGAGATCGACACGATCTCGTTCCTCGACGTCGACGCCGCCAAGGCGCGCGGCGTGCAGCGCTGGATCACGCAGCGCCAGGGCTATCTCTTCTTCCCGCTGCTGGCCTTCGAGGGCATCAACCTCTACGTCCTGGCGCTCCGTCACCTGCTCTCGCGCGGCGAGAACAAGGACCGTTGGAAGGAGCTCGGCCTGCTCGCCCTGCGCCACACGATCTTCATCGCCCCGATCTTCGTCTTCCTGCCGGTGGGCCTCGCATTCGCGTTCTTCGGCGTCTCGGTCGCCGTGTTCGGCATCTACATGGGCGCGTCCTTCGCGCCCAACCACAAGGGGATGCCGGTCATCGAGCCCGGCGCGAAGCTCGACTTCTTCAGCAAGCAGGTGCGCACCTCGCGCAATGTCTCGGGCGGCTGGTGGGCCACGTGGCTCATGGGCGGGCTCAATTACCAGATCGAGCACCACCTGTTCCCGAACATGCCGCGCCCGCACCTCAGCCGCGCCCGCGTCATCGTGCGCGAGCACTGCGCGACGCTGGACGTGCCCTACGTCGAGACGACGCTGTTCCAGTCCTACGGGATCGTCATCCGGTACCTCAACCGGGTGGGCCTCGCTGCCCGCGACCCGTTCGAGTGCCCGATGACCTCGGCGGCGCGCCACCTCAACGCGGAGTGATCCCCGTCGAACGACGGCGCCGTGCCCTCCGGGGCGCGGCGCCGTCGTTCTCCGCGGCCGGGCTTGTTCGAGCGCGCGGTGATCGAGGGCGGTGAGAACGCCACCCCTTCACGCACGCGGGTGCACCTTCGGGCGGGCGCCGTCACCCGCGCGCATCCGCGAGCGGCGGAGGACACTCGCCGCCGTCCGTCGTCGCCCGTTCGAAATGCCACCTCTCGTTCGCATAGGTCTGGCAGAGGCCCCATTCGCGGCCGTGCTCGATGATCCACAGCTGGGCGTCCAGCGATCCGATGTCGACGGCGTGCCCGGTCACGTGGCTGGACTGCTCGGGAGTCGCGACGAATTCGCGAGCCACCTCCTCGCTGCCGTAGGTGCGGATCGCCTCTTGCAGGAGCCAGCGCTGATAGGCCTCACTTCGCCATCCGCTGGTGATGTCGAACGAGATGCCGTCGTCGTCGGCCACCTCCGCCGCGGCCCGCAACGCCTCGAGCAGCTCGGCGTCGAGGCGTCCCAGTGCCGGATGCCCGTCATCGGCCGGCGTCAACGGCTCGGCATCCGGGATCATGCCGTCGGCCTCGGTCGGCGGGAACGGAACCGCAGCGCTGATCCCCGCGACGAACGACGACGCGGTCACCGTCGACAGGACGACGAGGGCGACGATGAGCACGACGATCGCCCCGCCGGCGCCGACGAGCAGCACGAGGAGGCGACGACGGACGGGGCGTGGAGACCGGGACGAACGCATGCCACCAGTCGATCGCGACGACCGTTGCCGGAGCGTATGCCGCCGGGCATACGACGGCGATAGTCCCGTCCGGACCGGTCACGATCAGTCGCGCGAGACCTCGTGCAGGAGCACGTCGCGGACGGCGCCGTCCGACAGCGTCGCCGTCATGACCGTGCACGCCGGTTGGCGGCGCCGATCGGTGGGCGAGCCGGGGTTGAGCAGCCGCAGTCCCGCGGGGGTCAGCGAGTCCCACGGGATATGGCTGTGCCCGAACACGAGCACGTCCGTGTCGGGGTAGGCGGCATCCATGCGCTTCTCCCGCCCCGCGGCGGCGCCCGTCTCGTGCACCACGGCGAGGCGCACCCCGTCGATCTCGGCACGGGCCACCTCGGGCAGACGCGTCCGCAGGCCGTCCCCGTCGTTGTTGCCCCAGACCCCCAGCACGGGTCCGATCGCCGACAGATCGTCGAGCACGCTCTCCTCGACCCAGTCGCCGGCGTGCACGATGAGATCGGCCCGGGATGCCATCCGCCGCACCGCCGTGGGGAGAGCTCGGGCCCTCTTCGGCACGTGCGTGTCGGCGAGGAGCAGAAGTCGCGTCGGCATGCGTCCACGCTACCGACGCATACGTCGGCGATATCCCCGCCCGCCTACGATGACGGGATGCGCGTGCTGATCGTCGAGGACGAACCCTTCCTCGCCGAGGCGATCCGTGACGGCCTCCGGCTCGAGGCGATCGCCGCCGATATCGCCGGCGACGGCGACACCGCTCTCGAACTGCTCGGCTACACCGCGTACGACGTCGTGGTGCTCGACCGCGACATCCCGGGCCCGAACGGCGACGAGATCGCGCGGGACCTGGCTGCCCGTGCAACCGCGCCCCGCGTCCTGATGCTGACCGCGGCCGACCGCCTCGACGACAAGGCGTCGGGGTTCGAGAGCGGCGCCGACGACTACCTGACCAAACCCTTCGTGCTGCGCGAGCTCGTCCTGCGCCTCCGGGCTCTCGCCCGGCGCCCTGCGGCCTCCGCCCCACCGGTGCTCGACCAGGACGGCATCCGCCTCGACCCGTTCCGCCGCGAGGTCTACCGCGACGGTCGATACGTCTCGCTGACGCGGAAGCAGTTCGCGGTGCTGGAGGTGCTGATGACCGCGAGGGGCGGGGTCGTCAGCGCCGAGGCGCTGCTGGAGCGCGCGTGGGACGAGAACGCCGACCCGTTCACGAACGCCGTGCGCATCACCATCTCCACGCTCCGCAAGCGCCTCGGCGAGCCCTGGCTCATCCAGACGGTTCCGGGCGTCGGCTACCGCATGGGTCCGCTCGATGGATGAGCGCGCACCCGGCCTGTCGGTGCGCGTCAAGCTCACGTTGAGCTACGCCGCGTTCGTCGTGATCGTCGGTGTCGCCGTCTTCGCGCTCGGGTTCCTCGTGCTGCGCTTCCTGCCGGAGGGGAACCTCTTCTCCGACAGCGGCGCGTTCACCCCCGCGCGCGGAGACTTGACGGAGGCGTTCGTGCGATACGCCTGGTACACGGTGGCGGGCCTCGCGGTCGTCGGCCTCGGCGGCGGGTGGGTCGTGTCGGGCATCATGCTGCGGCCTCTCACCCGCATCACCGACACCGCCCGCGCCGTGCAGGGCGGCGATCTGGAACGGCGCGTCGCCCAGCCCGGCCGACGCGACGAGCTCACCGATCTGGCCGACACCTTCGACGCGATGCTCGAACGTGTCGGCGAGACCCTCCGCGAGCAGAAGCGGTTCGCCGCGAACGCGTCGCACGAGCTGCGCACGCCGCACGCGACGATGCGCACCATGCTGGAGGTGGCGCGTGCCGATCCGGCCGGGGTCGACATCGACACGCTCCTCGACCGGCTCGACACCACCAACGAACGTGCGATCCGACTCACCGAAGCGCTGCTCCTGCTGTCGCGCGCCGGCAGCACGACGCCTCTGCCGCGCGGCTCCGTCGATGTCGGCTCCGTCGTCCGGGCGGCCGTCGTCGAGGCGCAGTCAAGCGCTCACGACGCCGGTGTCGCGCTGACGGCGCAGACCGCCTCGGAGGTGACGGCCCATGGCGACGAGACGCTCCTCGCCCAAGCGGTGACCAACCTCGTGCGCAACGCCGTCGTGCACAACGTCCCGGGCGGCTGGGTGCGCGTGGGCGTGCACAGCGATGCCGCCGAGGTGTTCGTGGACGTCGCCAACACCGGGGCTCCGCTCACGGACGCCCTCGTCGCCACGCTCCCGGAGCCGTTCGTGCGCGGCGCCGGCCGGACGCGCGGGCGTGGGGACGGGACGGGGCTGGGCCTCACGATCGTCGCCTCGGTCGCGCGCGCGCATGACGGAGTGCTCGAACTCTGGCCGCGCGAGGGCAAGGGCCTTTACGCGCGGCTTCGTCTGCCGCGCTGATCGCGGCGCGAGCGGCGCGCGCGTCATCGACGTGCGAGCAGCCTGCCCCCGACGACCACGACCGTTCCGATCAGTGCTCCGGCGGTGTTGGCCACGACATCGCTCGGGTCCGGCACACGCCCGGGGATGACGGTCTGCGCGATCTCGATCGTGGCCGACACCGCCGCCCCCAGGACCACGGATGCCGGCGCCCACCGCAGCGGGAGCAGCAGCGCGACCGCCGCACCGAGGGGGATGAAGAATCCGATGTTCACGGCCACATCGACACCCCAGCCGAACAGCACCTCGGTCCACACCGGCGGGAGCCGATCGAGCACATCGAGGGCGAGGGAGCGCGCCGGCCACGCGATCGAGCGCGGCGCGAGCGTGAGCGCGGCCGTCACGGCCAAGACCCCCGTGGCGCCCAGCACGCGGGCGGGGGTGAGCAGCGGTGCGCGGCGATCTGTCATGAGAACCTCCGGGTCGACGAATCACCAGCCCATCGCGCGGCGTGTTGCCCCGGCGTCTGCGGGAGTCGATACGTCGGCGATAGGCGGGCCCGCGAGAGGGCGAGAATGGAGGCGTGCCATCGACCCGCCGCTCCCCCGCCGCCCTCGCTCTCCTCGTGGACGCCGTCCTCGTGACCGTCTTCGCCGCCATCGGGCGGGCGACCCATGACGGCGACGTGCTCGGGCCGTTCGGTTCGGGGCTCGCGACGACGGCCTGGCCCTTCCTCGTCGCCCTCCTCGTCGGCTGGCTGGTGTCACGGGCGTGGCGCGGCCCGGTCGCGCTCGTCCGCACGGGGCTGCCCGTCTGGGCCGTCACGGTGATCCTCGGCATGGTGCTGCGTGCCGTCAGCGGTCAGGGCGTCGCGGTGGCGTTCGTCATCGTCGCGGCCGTCACGCTCGCGCTGTTCCTGCTCGGGTGGCGCGGGATCGCGCGCCTCATCGGACGGGGACGACGGACCGCGACGCGACCGCTCTGAGCCCCACCCGGTCGCTTCGCGTCGGCGCCCCGGTCCTGGCACCCGACGTCCGGAACGCACGCGCCACCGGGATGCCGGACCGAGAGGTCAGGCTTCGTCGGACAGGGTGACGTCGACCTGGATCTCCGTCGCCAACCTCTCCAACTCCGCCACCAGGTCGTCGACGACGACGGTCGCAGCGAGCGTCGCCGTGATCGAGGCCTCGAACAGTCGTCCGCCGGCCATCGCGGCATCCGTCGTCTGCGTCGACATGCGTTCGATACTCGCGCCCTGCGCGCTGAGTGCGGTCGACAGCTCGCGCACGATACCGGGGCGGTCGTTTCCGACCACGTCGAACGTCACCGTGCGCGCGGCAGCGGCAGCGGCGGCGGCAGCAGCTCCGGCGTGCACCGTGACGGCGAGCGTTCCGGCCAGCCCCTCGAGTGCGGCGCGCAGGGCGGCGGCGCCGTCGGCGGCGATCGAGACCTCGACGATGCCGGCGAAAGCTCCCGCCAGCTCGGCGAGCTCGCTGTTCTCCCAGTTGCCGCCGTGGGCGTCGACGATGTCGGCGACGGAGGACACGAGCCCGGCGCGATCGTCGCCGACGATGGTGAGGACGAGGGTGGTCATGGCGACAGCGTAGCGAGCTGCCCACTGCTACCGTGGGACCACGAGACTCCCGGGGGTGAGCGTGTGATCGCATCGATGATCGCCGTGCTCAACCTCGTGCTCGCCTCCGCCGAGCTGGCCGTGACACCCGGAGGGGGGACACCGCTGCTGGCGGTCGTCCTGGCCGCGGCGGTCGTCGTCACCGCCGTGATCGTGCTCGTCGTCCTCCCGGCGCTCCTGGCCGCCACGGCGCCGCCGAGTCCCCGGCCCGCCGATCCCTCGGCACCGATCGCCCAGAGCGATCCCGATGCCGCCGGCCACCCGCGCCCGCGCGCGCCGGGCCGCACGATCCGCGTCGCCTGATCCCGACCGCCTTGCCGCGTCCCGCGGCATTCTCCGGCGTTCTCTGCGAACTGCGACGCCGGTCGCCCGCGCCCGCCCGGCTCCTGCCGTCGACCGCGCCCCGCGACCGATCCCCGCCGTGATCGACGCACCGATTGGACGCCCCGTGGACCTCTTCGCCCTTCCTCCCCTCGCTTTCCTCCTCGACATGACCACCCGCGCTCTGCTCGCGCTCGCCGCCGTCTTCGACCCGCTCGTGCCGGGCGCCGCCGCCGCCCTCGCGGTCGTCGCCGTGACCGTGATCGTGCGGATGCTCCTCATCCCCGTGGGCGTGTCGCAGGCGCGTGCCGAGCAGACACGCGCGCGCCTCGCCCCGCAGCTGCGCGCCCTGCAGGAGCGGTGGCGGAAGAACCCGGAACGTCTGCAGAGCGAGACGATGCAGCTCTACCGCGACGAAGGCGCCTCCCCCTTCGGCGGCTGCCTGCCCCTGCTCGCGCAGGCTCCGGTGGTGGGGCTGCTGTACGCGGTGTTCCTGCATCCCGTCGTCGGCGGACACGCGAACCTCCTCCTCGCGCACGACCTCTGGGGTGTCCCCCTCGGACGCAGCCTGGTCTCCGCCCTCTCGACGGGAACGGTGGATGCCGCCACCGCCGCCGTGATCGGCGGGATCGTCGTCGTGATCGCCGGGGTCGCCGAGCTCACCCGACGCCTGCTCCGGCCTGCGGTCGACCCCTCCGCGCCAGCCTGGACGGGCGCGATGGTCGGCGCGCTGCAGTTCACCACGGCCGTCGTGGCGGTGTTCGTGCCTCTGGCCGCCGGCCTCTATCTCGCGGTGACCACCGTGTGGACGCTCGCGCAGAGGCTGATCCTGCGCCGTCGCTACCCGCTCCCGGCGTGAGGTCCGGGCGGACGCGGGCTCACACGGTGAGCGGGGCGGCGTCCCACCGCGGCGCAGACGACGCATTGACCGCCGCCATGGCGAGCACGAGCAGCGCCGCGCCCGCGGGAAGAAGCATCGCCGTGGCCACCGAGACATCCTCGGCGATCGCGCCGGTCACCGCCGACGACACCGCTTGGGCGAGGGTCAGCGCGGAGGCGAGCAGGGTCATGGTCGAGGCGGTTCGTCCGCGCGGGGCGCGGTGACCGGCGAGGCTGAACAGCGTCACGAGCGAGGGCCCGACGCCGATGCCCATGAGGCACAGCACGATCGTGACGGTGACCACGGATCCGCCGACCGTGTACGCCCCCGCGGACGCGGTGAGGATAGCCGCGAACAGCACCAGGCGCCAGCGCAGCGCGAAGCGCGCGGGCAGGGCCGCGACGGCCAGGGCCAGGACGGCCGAGCCGACGCCCATCACGCCGTAGAGCAGCGCCCCCGCCTCGGGTGCGCCCTGGGCCTCCATGAACGCGGTCAGCGAGGTCAGCGTCGAACCGAAGAACAGTCCGACGCCGAAGACGGCCGCGATCAGCACGAGCATGCGGGGGTGCAGCACGTCACGGAAGGGCGCCATCTCCTCGCGCTCCGACCGTTCGGGTACGGCCCGTCCGGTCGGGTGCAGCGCGAACGCGGTGACGAAGACGAAGCTCAGCACCGCGGCGCCGATGATGGGCGCCCAGGGGGCGACGAGCGCGGCGAGGACGCCGACGACGAAGGGGCCGATGACGAAGGCGGTCTCGTCTGCGGCCGACTCGTACGCCATCGCACGCGAGAAGGTGCGCTCACGGCGCTCGGGGCGCACCCGGTCGCCGATGAGGGCCATCACGCGGCTCCGCGACATCGCGGCGGTCTGCGGGCCGGTGAGACCGATCGCCGTCGCGACGATGAGCAGCAGCGCCTCACCGGGGGCCGATGCCACCACGAGCGGGAAGAGCGCGAGCAGGATGCCGTTGGCCACCCCCACCGGGACGAGCACGCGCCGCTGGCCGTGACGGTCGGCGAGGTCGCCGAGCACGGGGCCCGCGACGACGACGCCGAGGCCGACGGCGGCGGAGGTGAGCCCGCCGAGCGCCACGGAGCCGCGCAGGGCGACGACGATGGCGAGGACGCCGACGGTCATCATCGCGAACGGCAGACGAGCGACGAACGCGACCGGGAAGTACCAGAATCCGGTGTGGTGGATCAACGGTCGGTCGACGACGGGGGCGGGGTGGTGCATGAGGATCTCCGGGGCGTGGGGCAGTGCCGCCTTGCCGGTCCGGTAGGTAGATGCACGAGGTGCGGCGGGCGAACCCGCGCGACCAGTCTACCGAAAGGCCTCGACCGGGGCCCGGTCAGCTCACGATCGCGGCGATGGCGGCGAGCACGGACGCGAGGGCGAGCACGAGGGCGACCGCGATGAGCACGGTGTGCACGATGAGGAACGCCGTCGGCTTGCCCGCGGCATCCCGCGCCCGGGGGTCCTTCGCGATGCGCGGGTAGAAGCGCGGCCAGACGACGGCGTTGAAGACGGCGTTGGCGAACAGCAGCACGATCAGCAGGGGTTCCACACGTCGAGCCTAGGCGCCCCCGTCCGCCCGTCGCGCCGCGCGACTACCGCGCGCAGTCGATGCACCGCCGCGCGAACGGCCGCGCCTCCAGGCGGGCGTCCGCGATGGGCCGGCCGCACCGCTCGCACACCCCGAAGGTCCCGGATGCCACGCGCTCGCGCGCAGCGCGGATCTCGGCGCGTTCGGCCTCGGCTCCGCGACGCAGCGCGTCGACCTGGGCCCACTCCCCCGACAGCGTCGATCCCTCGGGGTCGTGCTCGTCGTCGGCTGTTGCGTCGGCGCGGTCGTGACGAAGACTCTCCTCGTCGTCGTGCAGGCGGGAGAGGCGGTGAGCGATCTCCCGCTCCCGTTCCTCCAGCACGCGCCGTGCGGTGTCGGCATCCATGCCTCGACGCTAGCCCCCTCCGCCGACACCGGCGCTGGGGCAGGATCGCGGCATGAGCGAAATCCGACGCCACTGGTCGCCGACCGCGGTCGCGTTCCTCGTCCTGTCCGTCGCCGGCCTGGTCGGCACCTGGACCTTCAACGCCTTCGCCATCGTGCAGATGCGCGACTTCATCGGGGATCTCGTCACGAGCGGACCCGCGGTGTCGTCGATCACGATCGACCTGCTCGTCGTGGCGATCACCGGGAGCGTTTTCGTGATCGTCGAGGCGCGGCGGCTCGGCATGCGCTTCGCGTGGCTGTACATCGTGCTCTCCGGCGTGACCGCGTTCGCCTTCACGTTCCCGCTCTTCCTGGCCATGCGCCAGCGCCGCCTGACCGCCCTCGAGAACGCGTGAGTCGCCGAGGATCGTCGCCTCCACAGGCGCAGAAGCGACGAATCCCGGCGACTCATGCGAGGGACGAGGGGTCAGCGGGCGGCGAGGCCCTCGCGGAGTCCGTCGACCAGCGGGGTTGTCGGGCGACCGATCAGCTCCGACAGCGTGCCGTCGGTCTGCGAGAGCGCACCGCGCGCGATGGCGTCGTCGATCCCCGCGACGAACGCCGCCGTCCCGGCATCCAGGCCCGCCGCCTGCAGGCCGGCCTCCAGCTGCTCGAGCGTCACCGCCGTGTACGTCACCGGACGGCCGAGCACCTCGCCCGCGGCCGCGGCGAGGTCGTCGTAGGTCCACGCCACATCTCCGCCGACCTCGAGGGTGCGTCCGGCGAGCTCGTCGGTGGTCAGGGCGATCGCCGCCGCCGCCGCATAGTCGCGACGGCTCGCGCTGGCGACACGCGCATCCCCGACGGCCGCGACGATCTCGCCGGTGTCGGCCGCGCGGGCCACGGCATCCAGGTAGTTCTCGGTGTACCAGTTGTGACGCAGGACCGTCGCCGACAGGCCCGACGCGGCGATCGCCTCCTCGGTGGCCTTGTGATCGGCGCCGAGCGCGTAGTCGACCTGGTCGACGCGCGGGGCGCTGGTGTAGACGAGGCGCTCCACGCCGGCCGCGCGCGCCGCGTCGATGACATTGCGGTGCCCGGTCACGCGGTCGGCGTCGGTCCCCGAGATCAGCAGCACGCGGTCGACGCCCGCGAAGGCTGCGGCGAGGGTCTCGGGGCGGGAGTAGTCGAGCTCGACGACGCCGACGCCGCGCGCGGCGAGGTCGTCGACCTTCGCGGGCGTGCGGACGCCGGCGACGATGTCGGATGCCGCGACGCCGCGCTCGAGGAGAGCGTCGACGACGAGACGGCCGAGGTGTCCGGAGGCTGCGGTGACGAGGAGAGTCATGGGAGTGTCCTTTCGATCGGTACGCCTCGTGCAACGGCGGCCGCCCGCCTGCATTCCGGAATGCAGGTACCCACTTTCTGGTTAGGTACTCACATGAGCGTCAGTCTTGCCGATCTGCGCGGCCGCAACCCCGAGATCTTCACCGACGGCTGCCCCACCCGCACCGTGCTCGATCACGTGATGGGCAAGTGGGGCATCCTCGTGCTGCTGGCGCTGTCCGACGGCACGCAACGCTGGGGCGTCCTCCGCCGCAACATCTCCGGGATCAGCGAGAAGATGCTGGCCAGCACCCTCAAGACGCTCGAGGGCGACGGACTCGTGCAACGCACGGCCTACCCCGAGGTCCCGCCCCGCGTCGAGTACGCCCTCACACCGCGCGGACGCGATCTCATGACGCGCGTGATCCCCCTCATGGAGTGGGTCGCCGACAACGCCGACGACATCGTGGCGCGGAAGGACTGACCCGTGCGCATCCCCGACCTGCGCACGGTGCGCGGCAGTCTCACCGTCCGCGCGCCGCGGCGTGTCCCCCTGCTCCAGGTGGCGAAGTCCGCGCTCGCCATCGTGGCGGCGTGGCTCCTGGCGGGCTGGCTCGTGCAGGGTCCGCCCCCGATCTTCGCCGCGATCGCGGCGCTCCTCGTCGTCCAGCCGAGCATCAACCAGTCGTTCACCCGCGCCGTCGAACGCAGCGTCGGCGTCATCGTCGGCGTCCTCATCGCCGCCCTCCTCGGCCTCGCCTTCGGGTCGCAGCCGTGGGTGGCGCTCCTCTCGGCGGGGGTGGCGCTGGCCGTCGCCTGGGCCGCCCGGATCTCGCCGGGCGCGACGAACCAGATCGCGATCAGCGCCCTCCTCGTGCTCGCCCTCGGCACCGCGACCCCGAACTACGCCCTCGACCGCGTCCTCGAGACCCTCATCGGCGCTGCCATCGGCATCGTCGTCAACACCGTCCTCGTCCCGCCCGTGCTCGTGCCCGCGGCCCGCGAGAAGGTCGACGTCCTCGGACGCGAGCTGGCCGCGGCCCTCGAGCGCCTCGCCGACGCCCTCGAGAGGCCGCAGACCCCGGCATCCCTCGAGGGGCTCCTGCTCGAGGCGCGGTTGCTGCGCCCCGTCAGGGATGCCGCCGCCGATGCGATCCGCGAGGGAGCCGACTCGCTGGCCTTGAACCCCCGCAGCAACCGGCACCGCGCGGAGCTCGCGCAGATGGGTGCGCTGCTGGATCGCTTCACCCCGGTGGTGACGCAGACCGTCGGTATGACGCGTGCCGTCTACGACGGTTACGAGAGCTCCATCGTCGACGAGCCGGCGGTGCGCGCGATCGCGGAGCAGTTGCACCGGGCCGCGCACGACGTGCGGTTGGCGTTCGCCCTCGACGCGGGGCCCGAGCGGGCGGTCGACACCGAGCCCGCGCTCACCCGCCCCCTGCAGATCCAGACGCCCTCGACCCTGCACTGGGTGCTCACGGGATCGCTCCTGATGGATCTGCACCGCGTCCACGAGACGCTCCGTGAGACCGAGGACTGAGCCGGACGGCATCCCTGTCCTCTCCGCAAGCCCCCTGAGGATCGGCGCCGTCGCGACCCCGTCGTCCCCCGGCGCTGGTTGACTGGGGCCATGGGTACCGCGATGTTCCCCCTCGGAGCCGTCCTCTTCCCGCACACGCCCCTCGCGCTGCGGATCTTCGAGGAGCGCTATCTCGTCATGCTGGGGCGCCTGCTCGACGAGACCGACCCCGCCTTCGGCGTGGTGCTCATCGAGCGCGGCTCCGAGACCGGCGGCGGCGACCAGCGTTTCGCCCTCGGCACCATGGCGCAGCTCAGTCACGTCGTCCCGCAGGCGGGGCAGATGCAGATCGTGGCGCGCGGGACCGAGCGCTTCGAGATCGTCGAGTGGCTCGACGACGCGCCCTATCCGCGCGCCGACGTCCGCGCCCTCCCCGACCTCGAGTGGAACGACGCACTGATGCCGCTGCTCGAGGAGGCCGAGCGCATCGTGCGGCGCGTGCTCGGCCGCGCCCAGCAGTACGGTGGCACGCGCTGGGATCCCGAGGTCGAGCTGTCGGAGGAGCCGCTCCCCCGCGCCTGGCAGGTCGCCGCGATCGCGCCGCTGGGTGAACTCGACCAGATGGAGCTCCTGCGCTCCGAGACCCTGGGCGGGCTGCTCCGCGCGACCATCGACCTCACCCTCGCGGCCGAGCCGCTGCTGAACGACCCGGTGCCCGACGGGGTCATCGTCGTCGACGAGGACGACGACGAGGTCTGACATCGGCGGTCGCCCCGCGGATGCCGACCACGACGCGACGGAGTCCGGAACACCGCCGACGCGGCATCCCGGACTCCGGTGCGGCGGTCAGTTCAGTTCGCGGACCGTCGACGGAATGACGCCGTCGGCGTAGAGGTCGATCGCGAGATCCTGGAGCGCCGTCAGCGCGACGCGTTGGGTCTGCGGGCCGTACGAGATGCGGGAGACGCCCAGCGCCTCGTACTCGGCGGCCGTGAGGTTGCCCGGGACGCCGATGACGCTCAGCTTCCGCTCCCCGAGACCCTCGACCAGGCGCCGGGTCGTGTCGGCATCGAGCTTCCCGGGCACGAACACCGAGGTGGCACCCGCCGCGAGGAACGCGCGGCCGCGCTCGACGGCATCCGCGATCTTGTCGTCGAGCGACCGATCCGCACCCTTCAGGAACACGTCGGTGCGGGCGTTGAGCGCGAAGGGGACGCCCTCCGCCTCACCGGCGGCGATCACCGCTTCGACGGCGGCGACGGCCTCGGCGAGCGGCTTCACCCGGTCCTCGACGTTGGCGCCCACGACGCCGACGCCGATCGCCCGGCGCGTCGTCTCGCCCGGATCGCCGAAGCCGGCGTCGAGGTCCGCGCTGACGGGCACGTCGACGGCGGCGACGATGCGTCCGACCATGTCGAGCATGAGCTCGACGGGGATGTTCTCGCCGTCCTCGTAGCCGAAGGTCGCGGCGATCGAATGACCCGCTGTCGCGAGCGCCTTCGTCTCGGGAAGCGCCGCGACGGCCCGTGCCGACACGACGTCCCAGACGTTGACGACGCGGAGGATCTCGGGGGCGGCGTGCAGCCCGACGAGGGTCTGCGCGCGGTCGGCGACGGCGGTCATGCGTCGCTCCCCGCGTGCTCGGCGACGATGGCCTCGGCGATGAGCGTGTCCCCGGCGCCGAAGCGGATGAAGCGCCCGATGGTCGCCGGCTGCACGAGCACGGCGGCGGCCACGGCCGCGACGTCGGCGCGCGAGACCTCGCCCTTGCCCTGCGGTGCGGTGGTGATGCGTCCCGTCGGCGGGTCGAGGGTGAGCGTGCCCGGGCCGAGGATGGTCCAGTCCAGCTCGCTCGCCCGCAGGTGGTCGTCGGCCGCGAGCTTCGCGTCGGCGTAGGCGTAGAACGAGTCGTCGGGGTCGATCCCGTGATCGGGCGTCGAACCGATCCACGACACCATCACGAAGCGTCGCACGCCCGCCTTCGCCGCGGCGTCGACCGCGCGCTGCGCGGCGTCGCGATCGACGGCGTAGGTGCGCTCGGCGCTGCCGCCGCCGGCCCCGGCGGACCACACGATCGCGTCGGCGCCCTCGAAGGCTGCGGCCATCTCGTCGGTGTCGGCATTCTCCACGTCGAGCACGAGGGGCGTCCCGCCCGCCTGTTCGATGTCGCCGGCCTGGTCGGGATTGCGGATGACGGAGGTGGCCTCGTCGCCGCGGTCGGCGAGCAGCCGTGCCAGGTGCAAGGCCACCTTCCCGTGCCCTCCGATGATCACGATGCGTTCCATGTCACTGTCCTCCTACGTTGTCGATCGACATCTTCAAGATCACGCGGTCGGCGCGATCGGGCGGCGCCTCCTGCTGCGCGTTGCCGTAGCGCATGCCGAGGAAGACGTAGAACGCGCCCTCGGGGTCGGGCTCCACCTCGATGAGGCGACCGCGCACCTCGATGTAGCGGTACGGGCGCTCGGGGTCGAAGACCATGAGGCTCATCGACGGATTGCGCTGCAGGTTGCGGTACTTCTGGCGCGTCACGGTGTGCGTGAACAGCAGGTGTTCACCGTCGTAGGCGAACCACATCGGGTTCACCTGCACCGTCCCGTCCGGACGGACGGTGCCGAGACTGCCGTAGTTCGGGTTCTCGAGCAGGTCGCGTTGCGCGTCGGGGATCATGCGTGTCCTTTCGCCGAGGATCCGGAATCGACCCTATTCAGCAGCACCGACACGCCCACGCGGGGTTGACGCCCCGCGTGACGCCGTCACGCCACATCGCCGTCGACGTACACCCACCGCCCGCCCCGCCGCACGAAGCGGCTCCGTTCGACCAGCTCTCCGTCCCGGCCGGCCTGCCGCCAGCACGCGCGGAAGGCCACCACCGCGGCATCCCCGTCCTCCGCCGCGTCCTCGATGATCAGTCCGGTCCACACCGTGCCGTCGTCGACGTCGATGTGATCCGGACGGGTACGGGGATGCCACGACCGGGCGAGGTGCGCCTCGTCGCCGAGCGCGAAGGCGGAGTAGCGCGAGCGCATGAGCCGCTCCGCGCTCGGGGCGGGGGCACCGTCGAGGATCGGCGCACAGCAGTCGCCGAACACCCCGCCCCCGCACGGACACGGCGCTTGCGCCTGTGGACGAGTGGATGCCGACCCGAAAGACATCCCGCCACTCTAGGTCTCGTCCCCGTTCCCTCCCCGCCGTCGAGCCTTCCCGCGCCGATCGCCCCCGAGCACCTCCCGTGCCAGGATCGAGACCGTGACCGACCGCATCATGCTCCTCGACACCGCGTCGCTGTACTTCCGCGCCTTCTACGGCGTGCCCGACAAGGTGAAGGCCGCCGACGGCTCGTCGGTCAACGCCGTCCGGGGCCTGCTCGACATGATCGCCAAGCTCGTCACCACCTACCGCCCCACGCGCCTCGTCGCCTGCTGGGACGACGACTGGCGACCCGCTTGGCGCGTCGACCTGCTCCCGAGCTACAAGGCGCACCGCGTCGTCGAGGCGGTGCCGTCCGGGCCCGACGTGGAAGAGGTCCCCGATCCGCTCGAGGCCCAGATCCCCCTCATCCGGGAAACGCTGGCCGCGCTCGGCATCCCCGTTGTCGGCGCTCCCGAGCACGAGGCCGACGACGTCATCGGCACCCTCGTCACCCGGGCCGACGCGCCCGTCGACGTCGTGACCGGCGATCGCGATCTCTTCCAGCTGATCGACGACGCCCGCGGCATCCGCATCATCTACACCGCCCGCGGCATGAGCAACCTCGAGATCGTCGACGACTCCGCGGTGCTCGGCAAGTACGGCGTGCACGCCGCGCAGTACGCCGACTTCGCGGTCCTCCGGGGCGACCCCTCCGACGGCCTTCCCGGCGTGGCCGGCATCGGCGAGAAGTCCGCCGCCTCGCTCCTTGAGGCCCACGGCTCCCTCGACGCCATCCGCGCCGCCGTAGAGGACGGAACCGCGGGCACCCCCGCGCAGCGCGCGAAGATCGCCGCTGCCGCCGACTACCTCGCCGTCGCCCCGACCGTCGTGCGCGTCGCGCGCGATCTGCCGCTCGCTCCCTTCGACGACGCACTCGGGCCCGTCGACGAGGACGCCGCGACGGCGCTCGCCGAGAAGTGGAACCTGGGCTCGTCGATGACTCGCGCCCTCGCCGCCCTACCGCGCTGAATCAGCGCTTCCTCTCGAGCCACTCCCGCAGCCGCGGCAGCGGCCACGTCGTCACGATCCGCTCGACGGGCACCCCGAGGGCCTCGGCGCGCGCCGCCCCGTAGTCGAGCAGCGACAGCTGGCCGGGAGCATGGGCGTCGGAGTCGATCGAGAACAGGCACCCCGCCGCGATCGCCTGGGAAAGCATCTCGTCGGGCGGATCCTGCCGCTCGGGCCGCGAGTTGATCTCGACCGCGACGCCCGATTCCGCGCACGCCGCGAACACCGCCTCGGCGTCGAACTCCGATGGCGGGCGCGTCCCCCGCGCCCCCTCGACGAGCCTGCCGGTCACGTGCCCCAGCACGTCGACCCGAGGATCCCGCGCCGCCGCCACCAGACGCGTCGTCATGAGCCGACGCTCCATGCGCAGTTTGGAATGAGCGGATGCCACGACCACGTCGAGCGCGTGCAGCAGCTCGTCCTCCTGGTCGAGGCTCCCGTCGTCCAGGATGTCGACCTCGATCCCGGTGAGCAGCGTGAACCCCTCACCACGGTGACCCCGCACGATCTCCATCTGCGCCCGCAGGCGCTCCGGCGACAGACCGTTCGCGACGGTCAGCCGCGGAGAGTGGTCGGTGAGCGCGAGGTACTCGTGCCCCAACCCGCGGGCCGCGTCCACCATCGCCTCGATCGGGGTCAGCCCGTCCGACCACTCGCTGTGGCTGTGCAGATCGCCGCGCAGCAGCGGGCGCACCGTGTCGCCCCCTACCGCCGCCGTCTCCTCGCGCAGTTTCGACAGTCGCTCGGGCACCTCGCCGGCCAGGGCCTGCTGGATGACGGCGAACGTGGAGTCGCCGATGCCCGGGCGCCGCCGCAGTGCCGGGTCGCGCAGCTGCTCCACGGACAGACCCTCGATCGCGGCGGCCGCCGCGCGGAACGCCTTCGACTTGTACCGCGACGACCTCTCCCGCTCGAGCAGGTACGCGATCTCGGTGAGCGCGTCGAGCGGATCCATGCCCTACTCCGCCAGGTCCTTCGACGTCTGCACCCAGGCGTCGAGCTTCGCGGAGGCTCGACCGTCGTCGATCGCCGCCGCCGCATCGGCCATCGCCTCGGCGAGGCGCTCGAGGATCGGACGCTGCACCTGGGCCGCATCCTGGAACAGGCGGAACGACACGAGCCCCGCCGCGGCGTTCAACAGCACGATGTCGCGGACCGGTCCGGTCTCTCCGCCGAGCACCCGCCGCACCACCTCGGCGTTGTGATCGGGAGACCCGCCCAGCAGGTCGTCGATGTCGGCCAGAGGGATGCCGAGATCCCGCGGGTCGAGATCGTGCTCGTGCACGTCGCCGCGGCTGATCTCCCACACCCGGCTGTGGCCGGTGGTCGTCAGTTCGTCGAGGCCGTCGTCGCCGCGGAAGACGAGGGCGGTGGCCCCCCGCGTCCGGAAGACGCCGGTGATGAGCGGCACCCGGTCGAGGTGCGCGACGCCCACGGCATTGGCCTCGGCTCGGGCCGGGTTGCACAGGGGCCCCAGGAAGTTGAAGACCGTGGGCACGCCGAGCTCGGAGCGCGTCGCCGCGGCGTGACGGAAGCCGGGGTGGAAAGCCGAGGCGAACGCGAACGTGATGCCCGTGCGCTCCAGCGTCTCGGCCACCTTCTCGGGCGCGAGCGTCAGGGCGATGCCCAGCGACGACAGCACGTCGCTCGACCCCGACGCCGAACTCGCGGCACGGTTCCCGTGCTTCACGACGGGGACTCCGGATGCCGCCGCCACCACGGCCGCCATCGTCGACACGTTCACGGTGCCGTAGCGGTCTCCCCCGGTACCGACGATGTCGAGCACCTCGGCCCGTACCGGCAGCGGTACAGCGGCCTCCAGGATGGCGTCACGGAATCCGACGATCTCCTCGACCGTCTCGCCCTTCGCCCGCAGCGCCATCAGGAATCCCGCGAGCTGCGAGGGCGTCGCCTCTCCGGCCATGACCTGCCGCATGGCCCACGTGGACTCCGACACGCTGAGGTCGGTACCCGCGAGCAACGAGGAGAGCAGATCGGGCCAAGTGAAGCGTTCCGCCATGCCATGATCCTTTCACACGCGTGTCGCTCGCCCTCACGGAGGCCCACGGCCGTGGAACCGCCTCCGCACCGGGGATTCCTTGCGGATTCTGAGGCTTCCCTAAGTCTCGACGATGGAATATCCCAGGGTGGGGATGGGAATATCGGCCCTCGGGATCGCGCATAATGGAACGGTGACGACCTCAGCGACGTATTCCCAGGCTGTGCGTGCCGTGAAGCGGCCCGACCCGGTCGCCGTGGGCACCATCGTGTGGCTGGGCAGCGAGGTCATGTTCTTCGCCGGCCTGTTCGCGATCTACTTCACCCTGCGCAGCACCTCCGCGCCCCTCTGGGCCGAAGAGACGCAGCTGCTCAACGTCCCCTTCGCGACCGTCAACACGATCATCCTCGTGCTGTCCTCGGTCACGTGCCAGATGGGCGTGTTCGCTGCGGAGCGGTACCAGCCGTACCGCACGGGCAAGCCCACGGGCTTCCTCAAGTGGGGAATGGTGGAGTGGTTCTACCTCACCTTCATCCTCGGCGCGGTCTTCGTGTCGGGTCAGGTGTGGGAGTACGCGACGCTGGTGGCGGAGGGCATGCCCATCAGTGCCAACCCCTACGCCTCGGCCTTCTACCTCACCACCGGCTTCCACGCCCTCCACGTGACGGGTGGCCTCATCGCCTTCCTTCTCGTGATCGGTCGCGCATACGCCGTGAAGAACTTCGGCCGGAAAGAGATGACCACCTCGATCGTCGTGTCCTACTACTGGCACTTCGTCGACGTCGTCTGGATCGCCCTGTTCTTCGTCATCTACTTCCTCAAGTAAGAGAGCTGCACCACATGGCACGCGAGAAGAAGACTCGTCGGGCATCCGGTCGCCGGAGCCCCCTGGCCGCTGCCGCGCTGATCGGCATCGGCCTCCTCCTGACCGGAGGCGTCTACGCCGGCGCGTCGGCCGCCATGGCCGCGACGTCGACCGTCCCCGAGAGCGAGGTGAACTCGGCGACCGCGGTCGACGAGGGTCAGAAGCTCTTCCAGGCGAACTGCGCCACCTGTCACGGTCTCGACCTCCAGGGCAGCCAGCAGGGTCCGTCCCTGTTCGGCGTCGGCGAGCTGTCGGTCCACTTCCAGGTCTCGACCGGTCGCATGCCGCTGCAGGCCCAAGGCCCGCAGGCTCCCGTGAAGCCGCCGCAGTTCACCGAGGAGCAGATCAACGCGATCGCCGCCTACGTGCAGTCGGCCGCTCCCGGCCCCGAGTACCCCTCGGCCGACCTCGTCGACGGCGAGGGCGATCTGTCGCACGGTGCCGAACTGTTCCGCATCAACTGCGCCATGTGCCACAACGTCGCCGGCGCCGGTGGCGCGCTGACCGAAGGCAAGTGGGCGCCCGACCTCCACACGGTCACGCCCGTCAACATGTACGCCGCCATGGTCACCGGGCCGCAGAACATGCCGGTCTTCAACGACCTCAACCTCACCCCCGAAGACAAGCGCGACGTCATCTCCTACCTGATGTACCTCCAGAAGAACGACTCCCCGGGTGGCTACGCCCTCGGCTCGCTCGGTCCGGTCTCTGAGGGTCTGTTCATCTGGATCTTCGGTATCGGGGCGCTCATCGCCCTGACCGTGTGGATCACGGCGAAGTCCAACTGACCGTCGTCTTCGACATTACGTAAACGCACGAGGAGCACAGCACTATGGCACACGCGGACGACGCACTCGAGCACGAGAGGGCTTCCTGGAAGCCCGGCTCGGGGCTCGCCGTCGCGGTTCCCGACGCCGTACAGAACCCCGGCCTTCCCGGTCACCGTCAGCGCA
This sequence comes from Microbacterium sp. NPDC089190, assembly GCF_040701795.1. Taxonomy (NCBI): domain Bacteria; kingdom Bacillati; phylum Actinomycetota; class Actinomycetes; order Micrococcales; family Microbacteriaceae; genus Microbacterium; species Microbacterium sp. NPDC089190. The sequence continues at coordinate 58,721 of NZ_JBFBHF010000001.1, forward strand.
TGACGGACCAGGACCCGGCGACGATGAAGCGCGCGGTCCGCACGGTCTACACGCTGTTCTACTTCTCGGTCGCGGCGAGCATCTGGGCGAGCATCGCCTACATGATCTTCCCGATCGAGTCGGGCGCGCTGATCGACATCCGTTACAACAATCTCTTCATCGGACTCGGCATCGCCTTCGCGCTACTGGCGATCGGCATCGGCACCATCCACTGGGGCAAGTCGGTGATGTCCGACAAGGAGTACATCGAAGACCGTCACGCCACGCGTGGGCGCGACCAGGTCCGCGAAGGTGCGATCAACGTCTTCGCCGAGGCCGACAAGGACTCCGGATTCGGCCGTCGCGAGATCATCCGCAACTCGATGTTCGCCGCCCTGGCCGCCTCGGTCATCCCGGGTATCACGCTGTTCCGTGGTCTGGCTCCGCAGGACGTCGACCCGGTGACCGCTCTGAGCCACACGATGTGGAAAGAGGGAATGCGCCTCTCGCACGACCCCTCGGGTCGTCCGATCCGCGCCGCCGACGTCACCCTCGGCTCCGCTTTCCATGTCATCCCCGAGGAGCTCGCCGGCCTCGGCCACGACGAGGGCTACCTCGAAGAGAAGGCCAAGGCCATCGTCCTGCTCATGCGCATGCAGCCGGAGCAGCTGAACCCCGAGACCAACAACCTGGACTGGTCGTACGACGGCATCATCGCGTACTCCAAGGTCTGCACGCACGTCGGCTGCCCCGTGGCGCTGTACGAGCAGCAGACCCACCACCTCCTGTGCCCCTGCCACCAGTCGCAGTTCGACGTCGCCAACGGTGCGGCCGTCATCTTCGGCCCGGCCGCCCGTCCCCTGCCGCAGCTCCCCATCACCGTCGACGCCGAGGGCTACCTCGTCGCTCAGAGTGACTTCCACGAGCCCGTCGGCCCCAGCTTCTGGGAGCGCTCATGAGCACCGGTACCCACCCCACCGAGAACGTCACGACCGAACCGGCCGTGTACTCCGGGCCGCCTCAGGCCCCGGCCGGCCGCGAGGGCAAGCCGCTCGGCGGCAAGTTCGTCGGCGCCGCCGCCAACTACCTCGACGAGCGCACGAGCATGTCGGGCATCGTCAAGGAGCTCGGCCGCAAGGTCTTCCCCGACCACTGGTCGTTCATGCTCGGCGAGATCGCGCTGTGGAGCTTCGTCGTCGTCCTGCTCTCGGGTACGTTCCTGACGTTCTTCTTCCAGGCTTCGATGGTCGAGACGCACTACAACGGTGCCTACGAGCCCATGCGCGGCATCGCGATGTCGGCCGCGATGGAGTCGGCGCTGCACATCTCGTTCGACCTGCGCGGTGGTCTCCTGGTCCGCCAGATCCACCACTGGGCGGCACTCGTGTTCGTGGCCGGTATCGGCGTGCACATGCTGCGCGTCTTCTTCACCGGTGCGTTCCGCAAGCCCCGCGAGCTCAACTGGGTCGTCGGCTTCATCCTCTTCATCCTCGCGATGGCCGAGGGCTTCACCGGATACTCGCTCCCCGACGACCTGCTCTCGGGTAACGGCCTCCGCATCATCGACGGCATGATCAAGGGTCTGCCGATCATCGGAACCTGGACCTCGTTCCTGCTCTTCGGCGGCGAGTTCCCCGGAACCGCGATCGTCGGACGCCTGTACACGCTGCACATCCTGCTGCTGCCCGCGATCCTCGTGGCCCTGCTCGCCGTGCACCTGATGCTGATGATCATCAACAAGCACACGCAGTTCGCCGGCCCCGCCCGGACGAACAGCAATGTCGTGGGCTACCCGATGCTCCCGGTCTACGCCTCCAAGATGGGCGGATTCTTCTTCATCACGTTCGGTGTCATCGTCCTGATCGCCGCCCTCGTGACCATCAACCCCATCTGGAACTACGGTCCGTACGACCCGTCTCCCGTGTCCGCCGGTACCCAGCCCGACTGGTACATCGGCTTCGCCGACGGTGCCCTGCGTCTGGTCCCGCCGCACCTCGAGTTCGTGCTCTGGGGCCACACCTGGTCGTGGAACATCATCTTCCCGGTGGCCGTCCTCGGTCTGTTCATCGTTCTGGTCCTGATCTACCCCTTCATCGAGGCGTGGGTCACGGGCGACAAGCGTGAGCACCACATCGCCCAGCGCCCGCGCAACGCCGCGACGCGCACGGCGATCGGCGCCGCGGGTGTCACCTTCTACGCCGTGATGTGGGCGGCTGCCTCGTCCGACATCATCGCGACGCACTTCCACCTCACGATGGAGGGCGTCATCCACACCCTCCAGGCACTGCTGATCCTCGGACCGGTGCTCGCCTACTTCGTCACCAAGCGCATCTGCATCGCGCTCCAGAAAAAGGACCGCGAGATCGCGCTGCACGGCTACGAGTCGGGTCGCATCGTCCGCCTCCCCGGTGGCGAGTACATCGAGGTCCACCAGCCGGTCGACGAGTACGAGCGCTGGAAGCTGGTCGACAACGAGACCTACGAGCCTCTGGTGGTCCGCCCGAACGACAAGGGTCAGATCCCCTGGCACGAGAACGTGCGTGCGTCGGTGTCGCGGTGGTTCTTCGAGGACCGCCTCGCTCCCCTCACGCAGACCGAGATCGACGCGGCGGTGGCTCACCAGCACCACGAGCTCGACCACATCGCGCACGAGGAGGCCGACGAGATCGCCGGCGCCAACGCTCGCGCCGACGAGGACGGTCGCCCTCACAATGAGGTCGGCGGCCGCGTCGAGGTCGAGATCCCGGCCCCCAAGGGCCTCGAGGAGCGCAACCGTCCGAAAGACGGCAAGAGCGAGTAACCACTCCTCCCTGACGGAACCCCCGGTGCTACGGCGCCGGGGGTTCCGTCTTTTGCTCCGTCGACCCTCCGCAGGAGGCTCGCGTCCGCGCGACAATCGAGAGGCGCTCCACCCGGGGATTCACCGGATGCGGCCGGCCCCGCCGCGTTCCTGGGTGCTTCGGGGATGAGCGATCGGTCTCCTGGCAGGAAGACGACGACGCCTGGCATCCGAACCTCTCCCCTACGGCGTGGACGCGGTCCTACCGTGGAGCCATGACCGACGCCCTCGACTATTTCCGTCACCGCCTCGCCCACGAAACGGACCCCTCGGATGTCTACGCCGCGCAGAAAGCCGGGGATCGCTTCGTTCTCGTCGACGTGCGCGGGGAAGACGCGTGGACCCAGGGTCGTATCGTCGGAGCCGTCCACATGCCCTACCGCGACATCGCCGCGCGAGCGCCCCGGGAGATCGACCCTGACGTCGAGGTCGTCGTCTATTGCTGGAGCCCGGGATGCAACGCCGGGCAGAAGGGCGCCCTCGCGTTCGCGGAGCTCGGCTACCGCGTCCGCGAGATGATCGGTGGCTACGAGTACTGGGTGCGCGAGGGACAGCCGGTCGAGAACGACCACGGACCGCTCGAGCGCGTCTTCGACCCCACGGTGATGGTTGTACGCACGTGACGCCGGGACGCTCCTGACGGCCGTACGCAGTTGTCGACCGCCCGACGTGGCCGCCGGAAGGACGGGACGGTCGCCGGCGGATCGCGAAATCGGTTACTCGCGACTCGCGCGTCGAGTCGCTGACGATCACGCGCTCCGCGGGGCGACGATGACTCCGACGGCACGACCGCAGGGGATCTCCCGTAGGCTGCGTCGATGCAGCATCCGCCTCTCGACCCGTTCACGTCCGGATACCTCGACAGACCCGACGGCGCACGCCTCTACTGGGAGGTGTCGGGCAACCCTACCGGTCGACCCGCGCTCTACCTGCACGGCGGTCCCGGCGGTGGTCTCGGCAAGGGTGGGTACCGCCGACGCTTCGACCCCCGACTCCACCTCATCATCGGACTGGATCAGCGCGGATGCGGACGCAGCACGCCCTGGGCGTCGGACGATCTCGCCACTCTCGAGACGCAGACGATGACGCACCTCCTCGACGATCTCGAAGCCCTGCGCGAGCACCTCGCCGTGGACCGCTGGCTGCTCCACGGCGTCTCATGGGGGTCGACGCTGGCGCTCGCCTACGCGCTCGAATATCCTCAGCGCGTCAGCGAAGTGGTCAACCTCGCGGTGACGAGCGGTGGCCGGTGGGAGATCGATTGGATCACCGACGGGATGCAACCCGTCTTCCCCGAGGCCCACGCTCGCCTGCGCGAGCCCCTTCGCGCCGACGAGCGCACGATCGAGGGGTACGCGCGTCTGCTGCGCGATCCCGACCCCGCGGTCCGCCGCGACGCCGGCGACCGGTGGGACCAATGGGAGGCGACCCACATGTCACTCGGCCCCCTGGCGGGCCCGGGCCCTTTCCTGCACGACGACCCCCATCAACGACGGAACTTCGCCACACTCGTCACGCACTATTGGGCGCGCGACTGCTTCCTGCCCGGTGATCGTGCCGTGCTCGTCCGCATCGGGGAGCTGGCCGGCATCCCCGGGGTCCTCGTGCACGGGCGGCGCGATATCAGCGGGCCGGCACTCACGGCATGGCGATTGCACCGGTCCTGGCCGGGAAGCCGACTCGAAATCGTGGAGGAAGACGGCCACGGTGGCCCTCGCAGCGCGCAGATCGCCCAGGATGCCATAGATGCGTTCGCGCGCGAGGACTCGCGCTCAGACGGGCGCTGACGCGGAGGAGGCCACCTTCGCGGAGGAGACGATCAACGACCGCGTGAGGGGTCAGGCGGTTTCCACGTCTTCTGCGAACCAGCGAGCTGCCGACCCGAAGAAGATCGGTTCCCCGCCGTCGGTCTCATCGTCGTCCACGACGTCGCACACCACCACCGTGACGTTGTCGCGCGTCCCTGCCTCGAGCGCGAGGGCGACTGCCGCCGCCGCTGCGGAGCGGGCGTCGGGCGCCTCGGCGATGAGACGGGCGACATCGGCCTCCGGGACGTAGTCCGTGAGACCGTCGCTGCAGAGAACCCACCGGTCGCCGAGGATCGGGGGCCGTTCCGCCACCGATACGACATCACCCTCGGCGCCGCCGAGCGAGGCGGTGATGATGTTACGGCGCGGGTGCGCCGCGGCAGCCTCGGGAGGGATGATCCCATGGTCGACGAGCGCCTGAACGTAGGAGTCGTCGCGGGTCTCCCGCGTGAACTCTCCGTCGCGAAGGAGGTAAGCGCGGGAATCACCGGTGTGCGCCAGCAGCAACTCACCGCTGACGCTGAGGAAGATGCCGGTGAACGTCGTTGCCATCCCCTCGAGCGCGGGATCGCGTTCGACGTGGGCGCGGATGTCCCAATTGGCTTCACGGATGCGAACCAGGAGGCCGTCGGCATCCAGCCCGCCCCCGCTCGTCGCCACGAGGCGATGGACGAGGGCGGCGGATGCGAGGTCTCCGGACGGACCACCGCCGACGCCATCGGCGACAGCCGCCCCCCAGGACGCCGCGAAGGCGGCGTCCTGGTTGGTGGGTCGATGGGCGCCGGCGTCGGAGACGGCAGCCGCTCTCAGACGGACGGGCACAGGATCAGCGCGCGAAGTACCCGCGGTAGTACTCGTACACCCAGCCGACGATCGCGACGACGAACACCGCGAAACCGACGGGGACGAGCCAGCTGCCCACGGCGAGGCCGATCACGGCGATCGCCGCAGAGGCCGCGAGGACGATGGGCCACCAGGACCACGGGCTGAACTCGCCCATCTCGGGGTCGCCGTCGTCGATGTCGGCCGTGAGGATGTCCTCCGGGAGGTCACCGCGCTGCGCCTTCATGACACGGCCGATGTAGAAGGCGATCATCGAGGACATGAGCCCGAGGAACGCCAGGGCGACCGTTCCCACCCACTCGACACCGCCGTGCTGGAGCAAACTCCACACCGTGTAGACCGCCGCGATGACGAACGAGAACACCGCGATGATCCACCAGAGATTGACGTTGGTACGCATGTGTTACTTGACCTCTCCGGCAGCTGCGTCGACGACGGGCGTATCGGGAGCGTCCTTGACCGGACCCACACCGACCGGGATGCCGGCCTCGGGGTGGTTCAAGTCGAAGGCGGGACGCTCGCTGCGGATGCGCGGGATCGAGGTGAAGTTGTGTCGCGGCGGCGGGCACGACGTGGCCCACTCGAGCGATGCGCCGTAGCCCCAGGGGTCGTCGACGGTCACACGCGGCGCCTTGCGAGCCGTGATCCACACGTTGAGCAGGAACGGGATCATCGACGCGCCGAGGATCATCGATCCCACGGTCGACAGCTGGTTCTCCCACGTCCATCCGTCGGCCGCGGCATAGTCCGCGTAGCGACGAGCCATGCCGTCGACACCCAGCCAGTGCTGGATCAGGAAGGTCATGTGGAAGCCGACGAACAGCATCCAGAAGTGCACCATGCCGAGACGCTCGTTGAGCATCTTGCCGGTCCACTTGGGCCACCAGAAGTAGAAGCCGGCGAACATCGCGAACACGACCGTGCCGAAGACGACGTAGTGGAAGTGCGCGACCACGAAGTACGAGTCGGACAGGTGGAAGTCCAGCGGCGGCGAGGCGAGGATCACGCCGGTGAGACCGCCGAAGACGAACGACACCAGGAAGCCGAGAGCGAAGACCATCGGCGTTTCGAAGGTGACCGAGCCGCGCCACAGCGTTCCGATCCAGTTGAAGATCTTCACGCCCGTCGGAACCGCGATGAGCATCGTCATCAGGGCGAAGAACGGCAGCAGCACACCGCCGGTGACGTACATGTGGTGCGCCCACACGGCGACAGACAGAGCGGCGATCGCGATGGTCGCGTACACGAGCGTCTTGTAACCGAAGATCGGCTTTCGGCTGAAGACCGGGAAGATCTCCGAGACGATGCCGAAGAACGGCAGCGCGATGATGTACACCTCGGGGTGACCGAAGAACCAGAACAGGTGCTGCCAGAGCAGGACGCCGCCGTTCTCGGGGCTGTAGATGTGCGCACCGAGCACGCGGTCGGCAGCCGCCGCGAAGATGGCCGCCGCGAGGACGGGGAACGCCAGCAGGATCAGGATGCTCGTGATCAGCGTGTTCCACGAGAAGATCGGCATGCGCCACATGGTCATGCCCGGGGCACGCATCGTGAGCACGGTCGTGATGAAGTTGACCGCTCCGAGGATCGTGCCGAAACCACTGATGCCGAGGCCGAGCATCCAGAGATTGCCGCCGACACCGGGCGAGAAGCTCGCATTCGCGAGGGGCTGATAGGCGAACCAACCGAAGCCGGCCGCACCCTGCGGGGTGAGGAAGCCGGACACCGCGATGGTGGAGCCGAAGAGGAAGAGCCAGAACGCGAAGGCGTTCAGACGCGGGAACGCCACGTCGGGGGCGCCGATCTGCAGCGGCAACAGCGCATTCGCGAAGCCCGCGAACAGCGGCGTCGCGAACATCAGCAGCATGATCGTGCCGTGCATGGTGAAGAGCTGGTTGTACTGCTCTTTGGTCGGGATGATCTGCATCCCGGGCTCGAACAGCTCGGCGCGGATGATGAGCGCCATCACTCCGCCGAGCATGAAGAAGATCACCGAGGCGATCAGATACATGTACCCGATGGTCTTGTGGTCGGTGGAGGTGATCCACTTGACGACCAGGTTGCCCTTCTGCTCCACACGCGTGGTGCTGAGCAGTGCGGCTTGACGCGGCGGGAGAGTCGTCGGGCGCGAGGGCCCGGTCCCCTGGAGCGGAAGCGTCGTGGCCATGATCACTCGTTCCCTTCGACGCCGGTGGTCAGGTTCTGCAGACGCGACAGGTCGCTGATGTCGCCCACGTCGCCGGCGCGGCGCAGGGAGTCCAGGTAGTCGGTGTACTCGGCCTCGCTGACGACCTTGACGTTGAAGAGCATCGCGGAGTGGTACTCACCGCAGAGCTCCGCGCACTTGCCTTCGTAGGTGCCTTCACGGGTGGGCGTGAACGACCACTCGTTGTCGCGGCCGATGTACATGTCTTTCTTGTAGAGGAAGTCGATGATCCAGAACGAGTGGATGACGTCGCGCGAGCGGAGGTCGATCTTGACCGTCTTGTTCACCGGCAGGTAGAGCGTCGGCACGTCGTCGAGGTCGTAGCCGTCGGAGGTGGCCTTCGCCTGGACACCCATCGAGTACACGGCGTCGGAGTTGTCTTCCTTCTCGCCGTTGTACTGGAAGTCCCACGCCCACTGCTTGCCGTAGGCCGTGATCGACACGTCGGGGTCGTCGTACTGCGTCTCGAGCGTGTTCTGGTCGCGCGCCGTGAAGGCGAAGAAGCCGACGACCAGGATGAGCGGGACGATCGTGTAGAAGATCTCGATCGGCATGTTGTACCGCAGCTGGACGGGCAGTCCCGACTGACCGCGACGACGGCGGTAGGCGATGACCGACCACAGCATCAGACCCCAGGTGACGACACCCACGGCGAGGAGCACGATCCACGAGTTGACCCACAGGCCGGCGACCATGTCGGTGTGGTTCGTCGCGGCCGGGCCGTCATCGACGAAGCCGGGCAGGAATCCGTGCAGCTGGGACGTGGTGCAGCCCGAGAGGAGTGCGACGGACGCGATCCCGAGAGGGAGCGCGGCCCAGCGAAGGCGACGTTTGGAGGGCACAATGCACCTTTCCGGGTCGTGGATGAAGCTTTGACAGTCTACGGCAACCTCTCACCGTTCTCTGGCCATTCGTCCAGTGCCGAGACATCGGAAACCCCCGGGTTCCACGGTGCGATCCGTGGCCCGGGGGTCCGTGACGCCGATGTCGGAGGACGTCGACCGAGCTCAGTGGAAGCTGTCGCCGCAGGCGCAGGAGCCCTGCGCGTTGGGGTTGTCGATCGTGAAGCCCTGCTCCGAGATCGTGTCCTTGAAGTCGATGTTCGCGCCGTCGAGGTACGGCACGCTCATGTCGTCGACGATGACTTCGACGCCGTCGAAATCGACGACCTTGTCACCGTCGAGGTAGCGCTCGTCGAAATACAGCTGGTAGATGAGGCCGGAGCAGCCGCCGGGCTGGACGGCGACGCGCAGGCGCAGGTCGTCGCGACCCTCCTGCGACAGCAGGCTCTTCACCTTGTCGGAGGCGGCCGCGGTCAGGCCGACGCCGTGCTCGCGGGTCTCGGCGGAGGACGACAGAGTGGTGTCGGTCATGGCGATGCCCTTCGGGTTGATCGGTCGCGGGGACGAGACGAGTCTACGCCCGTCCCGTCCCCGCGGCCCCGATCAGACGGTCCGTTCGTTCAGGCGCGCCAGCAGCAGCGCTTCCGAGACCAGTGCGTTGCGGAACGTGTCGAGGTGCAGCGACTCGTTCGGGCTGTGCGCGCGCGCGTGCGGGTCCTCGACGCCCGTGACGAGGATCTGCGCCGCGGGGAACTCGCGGACGAGATCGGAGATGAAGGGGATGGACCCCCCGATCCCGACATCGACCGACTCGACGCCGTAGCCGTCGGCGAACGCGGCGCGCGCCTCCTCGACGGCCCATCCCCCGGTGTCCACGAGGAAGGAGTCGCCGCAGTCGACGTCGCTGAACTCGAGCTGCGCGCCGAACGGCGCGTGAGCGCGGAGGTGCGCCTGGACCGCGGCGAAGGCCTTCTCGGCATCCTGACCGGGGGCGACCCGCGCGCTGATGACCACACTCGTCTGCGGCGCGAGGGTGTTCGAGGCCGCCTCGACGGGGGTCGCGTCCCACCCGGTGATCGTGATCGACGGCTTGTTCCAGATGCGGCTCAGGATCGAGTCGCGTCCGATGGGGCTGACGCCCTCCAGCAGGCCGGACTCGGCGCGCAGGGTGGCCTCGTCGTAGTCGGGTGTCGGGACGTCACGCGTCGCGAGGCCCTCGACGGCGACGGCGCCGTCGTCGTCCCACAGGGTGGCGAGCAGCTTCACGGTGGCGAGCATGGCGTCGGGGACCGCACCGCCCATCATCCCGGAGTGGGAGGCGTGGGCGAGGGTGCGCACGGTCAGGGTGAAACGCGCGTTGCCGCGCAGCGACACCGTCAGGCCGGGCGTGCGCTCGTCCCAGTTCCCCGAGTCCGCGACCACGATGACGTCGGAGCGCAGGGTCTCGGCGTTGTCGGCGAGGAACTGGCCGAATGAGCGCGACCCGTACTCCTCTTCCCCCTCGATGAACACGGCGAGGCCGAGGTCGAGGTCGTCGCCGAGCACGTCGGAGACGGCGCGGATCGCGCCGACGTGCGCCATGATGCCGGCCTTGTCGTCGGCGGCACCGCGTCCGTACAGGCGCCCGTCGCGCAGCGTCGGCTCGAAGGGCGGCGAGTCCCACAGCGCCTCGTCGCCGGGAGGCTGTACATCGTGGTGGGCGTAGAGCAGAACCGTCGGTCGACCATTGCGGGCGGCGCGTGAGGCGAGCACGGCCGGCTGCCCCACTTCATCGGTACCGGGGATCGCGGCGCGGGTGACCGCAACCGAATCGAAGACTCCGGTGCCCTCGAGGAGGGCGGCGACCGCCGCGGCGCTCTTCACCAGAGCGCTCTGATCGAAGGCCGGCCAGGCGATCGACGGGATGCGGACGAGGGAGCCGAGATCGGCCAGGGCGGAGGGGATGCCGGCATCGGCTGCTTTTTGCACAGCCTCCTGCCGGGACAGGTCGAGGGTCATGCGGGTAATCTTAAGTCTCCCGACCAGCGAATCACCGAGGTTTCCCGTGGCCAAGTCCCCTGCCCCCGCCCCCAACGACACCCCCGTCGACTCGACGGCGCTCGGATCGGGCAAGGGCCGCGCGACACCCTCGCGCGCCGAGCAGGAGGCCGCGCGCAAGCGCCCCCTGGTCCCCGACACCAAAGAGGCGAAGGCCCGCGCTCGCGCAGAATTGGCTGCGCAGCGCGAGAAGGCCCGCATCGGCATGGCGGCGGGCGAGGAGCGCTACCTGCCGGTCCGCGACCGCGGACCACAGCGCCGGTTCGCACGAGACTTCGTGGATGCCGGCTGGCACCTCGGCGAGGGCGTCATGCCGTTCATGGTGCTCGTGATCGTCGCGACGCTGATCCCCGTGCAGTTCTTCCAGTACTGGTCGTTCGTCGCGCTGTGGATCTTCATCCTCTTCGTCATCGGCGACATGATCATCACCTCGGTCCGCGTCAAGCGCGCCGCGAAGGAGAAGTTCGGCGAGAGCCGCCTCGAGAAGGGCCTCGGGTGGTACGCGGCGATGCGCACCGTGCAGATGCGCTTCATGCGCCTGCCGAAGGCTCAGGTCAAGCGGGGCCAGTACCCCGCCTGATCCCCCGTTTCACGAAGCGGCGCGCCGGAAGGCGCGCCGCTTCGTCGTTGGTCGCGGAATCGCGGGTCGTGCGCGGAAGGCGCTCCCTCCCGCCGTCGAGTGTCCACGACACGCCGCCGGACGGGCGAGCATGCGGCGTGTCCTGGACACTCGACGGGCTGCGAAAGCGGGCGGAGGCGGCAGGCAGGTGGGCGCATGGCCGCCCCGGCGCGGCGTTGCGCCGTGCCGCGCGTTCAGGACGGCGTGCCGCGCCACGCGCGTGTTCGCACGCGGCCGTCGGTCCGGGAACGCGGGGCGATCCGGTCAGGGGCACCGAGGACGCGGCATCCGGCGAGGATCAGCGGGCGCGGGGCCTCGGCGGCGACCCGATCAGCCGCCCGGGAGACGCGGCATCCGGTGAGGATCAGCGGGCGCGGGCGAGACCGCGATTGATCTGACGCGCCCAGAGGGGACCGCGGTAGAGGAACGCCGTGTACCCCTGCACGAGCGTGGCCCCCGCGGCGAGGCGCTCGCGCACATCGTCGGCGGTGTCCACTCCCCCGGCCGAGATCACGACGAAGTCCGCAGGGACCGCCTCGCGCACCAGGCGGAGCACCTCGAGTGCGCGGCGCTTCAGGGGCGCGCCGGAGAGCCCACCCGCGCCCGCAGCCTCGACCTTCGCGGCATCCGTCGTCAGTCCGGACCGCGCGATGGTGGTGTTGGTGGCGATGAGCCCCGCCAGTCCGGCATCGACGGCGAGACGGGCGATGTCGCTCACCTCGTCGTCGTCGAGGTCGGGGGCGATCTTGACGAGGAGCGGCGTGCCCCCCGCCGCCTCGCGCACGGCGGTCAGCAGCGGGCGGAGGGTCTCGACGGCTTGCAGCCCGCGGAGTCCGGGCGTGTTCGGCGACGAGACGTTGACGACGAGGTAATCGGCCAGCGGCGCGAGCAGACGGGCGCTGCGCACGTAATCGGTCGTGGCGTCCTCCACGGCCACGACGCGGCTCTTGCCGATGTTCACGCCGACGACCGGACGGCGACGGGACCGGCGGAGCCGACGCAGACGTGCGGCCGCAGCGGCGGCGCCGTCGTTGTTGAACCCCATCCGGTTGATGACGGCGCGGTCCGCGACGAGACGGAACAGACGCGGCTTGGGGTTGCCCGGCTGCGGGAGCGCGGTGACCGTGCCGACCTCGACGTGGCCGAAGCCGAGCGCGCCGAGTCCGCGGCCCATCGTGACGTTCTTGTCGAAGCCCGCGGCCACGCCGAACGGCGAATCGAACGTCAGCCCCAGGGCCTGCACCCGCTGCTCGGGACTGGGCGCGATGGCACGACGGACGACGGATGCCACGGGCTCCACCCCGGCGACGCGGATGACGAGCGCACCGAGATGGTGGGCGAACTCGGGATCGAGACGCGAGAGGACCGTACGGAAGAGAAGGGGATACATCCCCGCCAGGCTACTGGACGACGTCGCGATCGTCGTTCGCGGGTCGGCCCGCGTGATCGGCGCGCAGCTGGGCGATCGCCGCGTCGAAATCGTCGAGCGAGTCGAAGGCCTGGTACACGCTCGCGAAGCGCAGATAGGCCACTTCGTCGAGCTCGCGCAGCGGCCCGAGGATCGACAGACCGATCTCGTTCGCCTCGATCTGCGACGACCCCGTCTGACGGATCGCCTCCTCCACCTGCTGCGCCAGCACAGCGAGATCGGCGTCGGTCACGGGGCGTCCCTGGCAGGCTTTGCGCACGCCGGACATGACCTTCTCGCGACTGAAGGGCTCGACCACTCCCGACCGCTTGATGACGTTCAGGCTCGCCGTCTCCACCGTCGAGAACCGGCCCCCGCATTTCGGGCACTGACGCCGACGGCGGATGCTCAGTCCGTCGTCGCTCGTGCGCGAGTCGATGACGCGGGAGTCGGGGTTGCGGCAGAAGGGGCAGTGCATGGGGTCTCCCTCAGTCGTCGAACCGCGCGGTCACGGCCTCGCCGTGAGCGGGGAGCGCCTCGGCGTCGGCGAGGGTCACGATGGCATCCCGGACGAGCGAGAGCGCCGCACGGTCGTACTCGATCACCTGCTGTGGGCGGAGGAACGTCGCCGCGGAGAGGCCCGCGCTGTATCGCGCCTGTCCCCCCGTCGGCAGCACGTGATTGCTGCCGGCGAGGTAGTCGCCCAGGCTCACCGGCGTGTAGGGACCGACGAAGACGGCTCCCGCGTTGACGAAGTCCTCGGGCCGCGGATCGGCCAGGTGCAGCTCGAGGTGCTCGGGCGCGTAGGCGTTGCTGAAGGCGGTGGCCTGCGCGATGTCGTCGACGAGCACGACGGCCGACTGCGGCCCGTGGAACGCCGCCGTGACGCGCTCGGTGTGGCGCGTCGAGGCGACGCGGGCGGGCAGAGCGGCGCGCACCGCTTCGGCCAGCTCGGGCGAGTCGGTCACGAGCACGGCCGACGCCTGTTCGTCGTGCTCCGCCTGGCTGACGAGGTCGGCCGCGACGAGGGCCGGAATGGCCGTCTCGTCGGCGACGACGAGGATCTCGGTGGCACCCGCCTCGGAATCTGTGCCCACCCGGCCCGCGACAGCGCGCTTGGCCGAGGCGACGAAGTTGTTCCCCGGACCGGTCACGACGTCGACCGGGTCGAGGCCGATCTCGGCGACGCCGTGGGCGAACGCCCCGATGGCTCCCGCGCCGCCCATCGCGTAGACCTCGGTCACTCCGAGCAGACGGGCCGCGGCGAGGATGACGGGGTGAACGCGTCCGCCGAATTCGGCCTGCGGCGGGGAGGCGAGGGCGACCTCGCGCACGCCGGCGACCTGGGCCGGAACGGCATTCATGACGACGCTCGAGGGGTAGACCGCCTTGCCGCCCGGCACGTAGAGGCCCACGCGGCGCACCGGCTGCCAGCGCTGCGTGACACGGGCGCCGTCGCCGAGCTCGGTCAGGACCGGCGCCGGGACCTGGGCGGCGGATGCCGTGCGCACGCGCGCGATCGCCTCGTCGAGGGCGGCGCGGATCTGCGGGTCGAGGTCGCGCAGGGCCTCGTCGAGGTGCGCCATGGGCACGCGGATCGCGTGGTCGCTGACACGGTCGAAGCGCGCGGCCTGCTCACGGAGAGCCTCCTCGCCCCGATGGGCCACGTCGGCGACCAGACGGGCGGCGGTGGCCAGGGCCTCGTCGCGCGCGGCGTCGGCGCGCGGGACGACGGCGAGGAGCTCGGCCGGCGAGAGGACGCGGCCGCGGAGATCGATCGTGCGGAGCATGGGCTCAAGGCTACCGGCCGACCCGGAGCCCTTTCGCGCAGTCCCCAGGGCTCGCAGCGCGCGCTCAGACAGCCGGCCGGTGGGCCGGAAGAGGGATCCGATCCGCGAGCCGGGTCGCGGACACAAGAGAGGGCGAGGGCCCGGCGACCCCCACCCTCTCGCGACGTCAGCCTCGGGTCACGCCCGACACGTCGTGCAGATAGCCGATCCGGCCGTCATCGTGACGGACGACGAACGTCTCGCCGCGATCCTCGATCACGAGCGCCCACGCCGTCGGCCCGATCCGGAAGATCGGCGTGCCGTAGTCGTCGACGATCTCCCGCTCCTCGGGTGCCAGTGCCCAGAAGGCGTGCGCATGGTGGTGATCGTCGCCCTCGGACCCGTGTCCGGCATCGACGGGCGGCTCGTGGACGGCCTCGCGTCCCGTCTCGTGCGCGGGCACGGCCCCGGTGTCGGCGTGCAACGGCGCGAAGATGTCGGTCGCCGTGTCGTCGCCGCGCGTGGCGGGGAGCACGGAGGTCGCCGGCGCCGCATCGTCGTGCGGCAGGTCGGTGGACCCGGTGTAGCTGCCGGGAGTGGGCGCGTCGGCCTCGGCCTCGGCGGCGGCGGGTGCGGAGACGGGGCGCGGGGCCCGCGGCGCGCGCGGACGGGCGACGACCGGTCGGATGGGACGGGCGTTGCGGTGTGCGGCGATCTCTTCACGGCCGCGGAAATCCGCCGAGAACGGCGGGATCACCGGCGCGAAGACGGTGAGGACGACCCCGGCCAGGAGCACGATGGCCTCCACCCAGATCACCCAGGACCGCGTCCAGATCCCGGTCTGGTCGAAGACCGCCACGGTGTCCCATACCCACGAGACCCACACGAGGGCCGAAACCGTGAAAGCCACCGAGGCGAATTGGTCGATGCCGAGCGAGCCGACCCGACGGATGCCCTGCGGAGAAAGTCGACGCAGCACGATCAGGCCGACCGCGACGGTGGGGAGGGCCACCGCGGGAATCCACCACAGCCCGGACAACCACACGTTGCCGCCCCCGATGAGGACGCCCGACGGCGAATCCAGGATGTTCGTGCGGAAGAACGAGACGAAGAAGGCCACCACCCAGACGCCCAGCAGGGCGACCTCACGCACGGAGAACGGCCCGACGCCGTACGACGCGGACTCGGCGCGAGCGGGTGCGACCTGATCGGTGCCCGGACGGACCGGCGCGGAGGAGTGCTCGGGTGCCGACGGGGCGACCGGCGGGTGCTCGGCGGACGAGTCGCGTGCGGAGGTCGTTTCTGCGCCGATCGAGGCGGGAGTCCCGGCCTCGTCGGACGCCGATGACGCGACGGATGCGGTCGTCGGGTCGACGTGATCGCGGTCGGGGTCGGGCTGGGAGGTGTCGTGGGGATACTGATCGTTCACGGGGGTCCTTTCACCCAGGGCGCCGCAGCGCCCGGACATCGTAACCGGCGGGTCTTCAGCGTCTGCTGGGGTTGCGACGCTCCGGTATCTCGACCGGTCGGCGGGGCGTCAGCCGAGGCAATTGGGCCCCAGGAGACCCTTGAGCTCGCCGAACAGGTCGGCGGTCACGCGAACCGGCATCGGCACTTCGAACACTTTCGCCGTGCCCCCCTTGTGCAGCTTCAGGAGCACCTCGGTCGAGCCGGAGTGGCGTCGGAGCATCTGCGCCAACTCACCCACCAGCGCCTCGTTGGCGCGCTGTTCGGGTACGACCAGCGTGAGCCCGCCCGACTCGTCGAGTCCCTCGAGATCGGGGGTGAAGGCGCTCTGGGCATGCAGGTTCAGGCCGTCGTCGCGTCGAGAGACGCGCCCGCGCACGACCAGGATCGAGTCGGCTTGGAGCACGGGGGCGAACTCGGCGTACGTCTTGCCCATGAACATCACGGTCACCTCGCCGTTGAAGTCCTCGACGGTGACCATGCCGTATGGGTTTCCGCTCTGTTTCGCGACGCGGTGCTGGACGCTGGTGAGAAGACCCGCCACCGTGACCTGATCGCCGTCCTGCACGTCTTCGGACGCGAGGAGATCGTGGATCGATGTCGAGGCGTGCTTCGCGAGGGGCACCTCGAGGCCGGCAAGCGGGTGGTCGGAGACGTACAGACCGAGCATCTCGCGCTCGAAGGCGAGCTTGTCCTTCTTCGTCCACTCGGGCCTCTCGGGCACCTTGACGACCTGCTGGGGTTCGTCCCACAGCGAGTCGAAGTCGAAACCGACCTCGCCGTTGGCCTCCCGGCGCTTGTCGAGCACGGCGCCCTCGCAGGCGTCCTCGTGCACCTCGACCAGAGCGCGGCGCGTGGATCCGAGGGAGTCGAACGCGCCCGCTTTGATGAGCGACTCCACGGTGCGCTTGTTGGCGACGTGCATCGGGACCTTCGACAGGAAGTCGTGGAACGACGTGTACTTGGCATCCTGACGGGCGGCGACGATGCCGTCGACCACGTTGGTGCCGACGTTGCGCACCGCGCCGAGACCGAAGCGGATGTCCTCCCCGACGGCGGCGAAGAAGCGGATCGACTCGTTGACATCGGGCGGCAGGACCTTGATGCCCATGCGGCGGCACTCGTTGAGGTACACCGCCATCTTGTCCTTCGAGTCGCCGACGCTCGTCAACAGGGCGGCCATGTACTCGGCGGGATAGTGCGCCTTGAGGTAGGCCGTCCAGTACGACACGAGACCGTACGCCGCGGTGTGCGCCTTGTTGAAGGCGTAGTCGGCGAACGATTCGAGCACCTTCCACAGCGTCTGCTGCGCGACCTCGCCGAACCCGCGCTCGGTCATGCCGCCGAAGAAGATCTCTTTCTGCTTGTCGAGCTCGCTCTTCTTCTTCTTGCCCATCGCGCGGCGCAGCAGGTCGGCCTGACCGAGCGTGTACCCGGCGACGCGCTGGGCGACGGCCATCACCTGCTCCTGATAGACGATCAGACCGTAGGTGGTATCGAGGATGTCGGCGAGGGGCTCTTCGAGCTCGGGGTGGATCGGCTCGATCTCCTGCTGCTTGTTCTTGCGCAGCGCGTAGTTGATGTGCGAGTTCACGCCCATCGGACCCGGGCGGTACAGGGCCAGCACGGCCGAGATGTCCTCGAAGTTGTCGGGCCGCATCAGACGCAGCAGCGAACGCATGGGCCCGCCGTCGAGCTGGAACACGCCCAGCGTGTCGCCCCGTGCGAGCAGTTCGTAGGATGCCGCATCGTCGAGATCGAGGTCTTCGAGCACGAGAGGATGCCCGCGGTTGGCTTCGATGTTGTCGAGGGCGTCGTTGATGATCGTGAGGTTGCGAAGCCCCAGGAAGTCCATCTTGATGAGGCCGAGCGACTCGCACGCCGGGTAATCGAATTGCGTGACGATCTGGCCGTCCTGCTCGCGGCGCATGATCGGGATGATGTCGATGAGCGGCTCGCTCGACATGATCACACCGGCTGCGTGCACGCCCCACTGGCGCTTCAGGTTCTCGAGTCCGAGCGCGGTGTCGAACACCGTCTTGGCCTCGGGATCCGTCTCGATGAGCGTGCGGAACTCGCTCGCCTCTTTGTAGCGCGGGTGCTCGGGATTGAACATGCCGTCGAGCGGCATGTCTTTACCCATGACGGCCGGCGGCATGGCCTTGGTCAGCTTGTCGCCCATGCTGAACGGGAATCCGAGCACGCGCCCGGCGTCTTTCAGGGCCTGCTTCGCCTTGATCGTCCCGTAGGTCACGATCTGCGCGACGCGCTCATCACCGTACTTCTCGGTGACGTATTGGATGACCTCGCCGCGGCGGCGGTCGTCGAAGTCGACGTCGAAGTCGGGCATCGAGACGCGGTCGGGGTTGAGGAAGCGCTCGAAGATGAGACCGTGCTGGAGCGGGTCGAGGTCGGTGATCTTCATCGCGTAGGCCACCATCGAGCCGGCGCCCGAACCGCGGCCGGGTCCGACGCGGATGCCGTTGTTCTTGGCCCAGTTGATGAAGTCGGCGACCACGAGGAAGTAGCCCGGGAACCCCATCTGCAGGATGACGTCGGTCTCGTACTCGGCCTGCTTGCGCACCGCATCCGGGATGCCACCGGGGTAGCGATCGTGGAGGCCGTTCTCGACCTCCTTGATCATCCAGCTGCCCTCGGTCTCCCCGGCCGGCACCGGGAAACGCGGCATGTAGTTGGCGGAGGTGTCGAACTCGACCTCGCACCGTTCGGCGATGAGGAGCGTGTTGTCGCACGCCTCGGGGTTGTCGCGGAAGACCTGGCGCATCTCGGCGGCGGACTTGACGTAGTAGCCGTCGCCGTCGAACTTGAAGCGCTTGGGGTCGTCGAGCGTCGATCCCGACTGCACGCAGAGCAGGGCGGCGTGGCTCGTCGCATCGTGCTGGTGCGTGTAGTGGAGGTCGTTCGTCCCGACGAGCGGGATGTCGAGCTCCTTGGAGATCTTGAGCAGATCGGACATGACACGGCGCTCGATCGAGAGACCGTGGTCCATGATCTCGGCGAAGTAGTTGTCTTTGCCGAAGATGTCTTGGAATTCCGCCGCGGCGGCTTTCGCCGCGTCGTACTGACCGAGCCGGAGGCGCGTCTGCACCTCGCCCGAGGGGCAGCCGGTCGTGGCGATGAGGCCCTTGCTGTAGGTCTGCAGCAGCTCGCGGTCCATGCGGGGCTTGAAGTAATAGCCCTCCATGCTCGCCCGCGACGACAGCCGGAACAGATTGTGCATGCCCTCGGTGGTCTCGGACAGGAGGGTCATGTGCGTGTACGCGCCCGAACCCGAGACGTCGTCGCTCTGCTGCTCGGGGGTGCCCCACCGCACACGGGACTTGTCGGAACGGTGGGTTCCGGGCGTGACGTACGCCTCGATGCCGATGATCGGCTTGATGCCGGCGTCTTTCGCGGTCTTGTAGAACTCGTAGGCAGCGAACGTGTTGCCGTGATCGGTGACCGCGATGGCCGGCATGCCCTGCTTGACGGCTTCTTGGACCATCGGGCCGATGCGCGCTGCGCCGTCGAGCATCGAGTACTCGCTGTGCACGTGAAGGTGAGCGAAGGAGTCAGCTGCCACGCGTCGAGTCTACGTTCGGCCTCCGACATCGGCCCGGGATGTTCGGGGCGGACGCCCAGTCGACGGAGCCCTCCCGGGCGCGTCGCCGGCCGCGTGCGAGCGCGGGCGGCCGAGCAGGGCGACCGACCGTGTCGACGCGCGGGCGCGCCCCGCGTCGGCCGGGAGGCGGCACGAATCTCGCGAACGACGCCGGTTCCACGTGCGGGAGGTCACCGCCGCGCGCCGTCGCGCCGGGTCAGATGCCGTCGCCGAGGATCTCGAGGGCCCGTGCCAGGTCGTCCGGGTAGGGCGACTCGAACTCGACCCACTCCCCCGTTCCGGGATGCGTGAAGGCCAGTCGGTGCGCGTGCAGCCACTGACGTGTGAGCCCCAGGCGGGCCGAGAGCGTCGGGTCGGCGCCGTACAGCGGGTCGCCGGCGCACGGATGCCGGTGGGCGGCCATGTGCACGCGGATCTGGTGCGTGCGTCCGGTCTCGAGGTGGATCTCGAGGAGCGAGGCCCGCGGGAAGGCCTCGAGCGTCTCGTAATGCGTGACCGAGTCCTTGCCGTCGGGGGTCACGGCGAATTTCCACGAGTGGTGCGGGTGACGACCGATGGGCGCGTCGATGGTTCCGGCCAGAGGATCAGGATGCCCCTGGACGACGGCGTGGTAGATCTTGTCGACCTCGCGCTCCTTGAACGCGCTCTTCAGCAGCGTGTAGGCGCGCTCGGCCTTGGCCACGACCATGAGACCGCTCGTGCCGGCGTCGAGACGGTGGACGATCCCCCGCCGCTCGGGCGGGCCGCTCGTGGCGATCCGGAAACCCGCCGCGGCGAGGGCCCCGAGCACGGTGGGCCCTTCCCACCCGAGGGAGGGGTGGGCCGCCACGCCGGCCGGCTTGTCGACCACGACGATGTCGTCGTCGTCGTGCACGATGCCGAGGTCGGGGACGGCGACCGGCACGATCTCGGGTTCGCGCTTGGGCTCCCACTCCACACTCAGCCATGAGCCGGCGCGGAGGCGGTCGGAGCGTCCGGCGGCGCGGCCGTCGACGCTCACGCCCCCGGCGTCGGCGACCTCGGCGGCGAAGGTGCGGGAGAATCCCAGCATCTTGGCGAGAGCCTGGTCGATGCGCGTTCCGTCGAGCCCGTCGGGGACGGGGAGGCTGCGGGACTCCATGTCAGCGCGCGCCGGGGCCGGACGAGGCGTCGACGTCACCGGCGGCCGCCGCGTCGGCGGCGCGCGACGCGCGCGTCTCACGCGTGCCGTCGAGGCGGAGCCCGAACAGCACGAGGATCGCGACGGAGATCATCATCGACACGATGAAGACATCGGCGACGTTGTAGATCGCCGGCATCATCCAGGGCGTCGAGATGAAGTCGACGACGTGTCCGACCGGGAAGCCCGGCTCGCGGAGCAGGCGGTCGGTGAGATTGCCCAGCACCCCGCCGAGCAGCAGGCCGAGGACGACGGCCCACAGGCGCGAGCGCACGCGGCGGAGGGCGAGGAAGACGATGACGGCCGCGACGACCGCGAGAGCGATCGTGAACAGCCAGGTGACCCCTTCGCCGAGCGAGAACGCGGCGCCGGGGTTTCGGACGAGATAGAACTGCAGGGCGTCACCGAGCACCGGGACGACGCGCTCCGGAGGGAGGTTGTCGATGGCGACGGTCTTCGCCAACTGGTCGGCGGCCAGCACCACCACCGCAAGGATCGCGATGACGATGCCGGCCGCCGCCGGTCGCAGAGGAGGTCGACTGCGCAAAGAGTCTGTCGACTTACAGGCCGATCGCCGACACGGGCGTGGAGCCCGACGACGACGCGCTGGTGTCGAGGTCGCGGAGCTGACCCTCGATGTACGAACGCAGCTGCGAGCGGTAGTCGCGCTCGAAGTTGCGGAGCTCGGTGATACGGCCCTCGAGCGTCACGCGCTCCTTCTCGAGACGAGCGCGCTCCTCGCGGCCCTTCTGCTCGGCCTCGGCGACGATGGACGCCGCCTGCGCCTGCGCCTCGCCGATGAGCTGGTCGCGCTGGGCCTTACCCTCGGCGACGTGCTCGTCGTGCAGACGCTGCGCGAGCTCGATGATGCCGGCGCTCTGCGCGGCCGGCTCGGCGTCGGACGCCACCGGGGCGGCCGGGGCCGGAGCGGGGGTCTCGACCGGAGCGGGCTCCTCGGCCTTGGGCTCCTCGGCGACGGGAGCGGCGACCGTGGCCGGAGCGGCCTCGCCGGACTCGAACGCGGCGAGCTTGGCCTTCAGCTCCTCGTTCTCGGCGATGGTCTTGCGCCACTCGACGACGATCTCGTCGAGGAAGTCGTCGACCTCGTCGGGGTCGAAGCCCTCCTTGAAGCGCACGTGCTGGAACTGCTTGGTGACGACGTCATCGGGGGTCAGTGCCATGGTGTTTCCTCTTTCGAGAGCTCTGATTCGGAACTGTTGGGGGTGTCGCACCGGGGCGTACCGCTTCGGAACAGCATAGCCGCCGCCCTCCGTCAGTGTCGAAGGGCACTGTCGAGAGGACGGCGGCGGGAGGTCACGCGGGCGCGAGGGACCGCGTCACGCTCAGCAGCATGAAGCAGACGAACATGACGATCGCGAATCCGAAATCGATCGCGATCCCCCCGATGCGCAGGGGTGGGATGATGCGGCGGACCAGCTTGATGGGCGGATCCGTCACGGTGTAGACGATCTCAGCCAACACGAGGGTGGCACCGCGCGGACGCCACTCCCGGTTGAACATCGGGATGTACTCGAGCACGAGGCGCGCGAGCAGCAGCACGATGTAGATGAACAGCAGCGCGCTGAGGATGGAGCCGACCAGGCTCAGGACGGCCACGATCGCTTACTGGGACGCGAACGGCGCAGCCTCGGGGTCGGCCTGCGCGATCGCACCGTCGCCGGAGACGGCGATGTTCTCGGGCGAGAGCAGGAAGACCTTGCTCGTCACCCGCTCGATGCGACCGTACAGCCCGAGCGAGAGTCCGCTCGCGAAGTCGATCAGGCGACGCGCGTCGGCGTCGCTCATCTGCGACAGGTTGATGATGACCGGGATGCCCTCGCGGAAATTCTCCGCGATCGTCTGGGCGTCGCGGTACTGCTTGGGGTGCACCGTCAGGATCTCGCTGACGGGACCGGCCGAGGGCTGACGCACCACGGCGGGGCGGTGCAGCGGGGTCACCGGAGCGGCCTTCTCGACGGGAGCGGCGGCGGGTGCCGTCTGCTTGCGCGCGATGGGCTGCGGCGCCGTCTCCTCGTAGGTCTCTTCCTCATCGGCGAGGCCCAGGTACACCATCGTCTTCTTCAGCGGGTTCGACATCGCATCCTCCGTTCGATCGTCTGGTCCGAGGCTAGTCGCGCACGGGCCTCGGGCCCGTGATTGCCGAGCCGATCCGCAGGTGTGTCGCGCCCATCGCGATCGCTTCCGGGAAATCGCCCGTCATCCCTGCCGAGATCCACGCGGCATCCGAGACGACGGTGCGGACCGCGTCGGCCGACCGACGGAGCCGCTCGAAAGCGCGCGCGGGCTCCTCGTCGAGCGGAGCGACCGCCATGACCCCGCGCAGACGCAGGCTCGGCAGACCGGCCACGTGCGTCGCCAGCGCCTCCACCCCGGCGGGGGCGACCCCTCCCCGGCCGGTGTCGTCGGTGAGGTTCACCTGCAACAGCACGTCGAGCGGCGCGTCGCCGCCGGCCGCATCGAGCGCGTCGGCGATGCGGTCGCGATCGACCGAGTGCACGGCATCCGCCGCCGCCCGGACGGCGCGGGCCTTGTTCGTCTGCGCCTGCCCGATGAAGTGCCAGGTCAGATCGGGGATGCCGGACAGCTCCGCGCGCTTCGCGGTGAGCTCCTGCTGCCGGTTCTCGCCCACGTCGCGCACCCCCAGGTCGTACAGGTCGACGACGAGGGATGCCGGGTGGAACTTCGTCACCACGATGCGGGTGATGCCGGCGGGATCGCGGTTCGCGGCGCGGGCTGCGTCGTGGATGCGCGCATCGACGGCGGCGAGCCGGTCGGCGAGGGCGGTGTCCATGGTGCTCCTTCGACGACGCGAGCGGGCCCGGTGGGGACCGGACCCGCTCGCTTTCGGGGACTGTCTCTTACTTCAGGAAGTCGGGCACGTCGAGGTCGTCGTCGGCGTAGCCGTTGTCGTAGGAGGTCTCGGGCACGCGCGCGGTCACCGGCGCGGGCTCGGGGCGACGCTCGGGAGCGCGCTCCGTTGCGGCCTTCTGCTCTTCGGCGGCGTCGAGGTCGCGGGCGACGTCGTCGGCGGGTATCACCGGGACGACGGGCGCCGAGGCCGGTCGCTGCGCGCCGACGGCGTCGATGCGCAGGGAGGGCTCTCCCCCGTCGAAGCCGGCCGCGATGACCGTGACGCGCACCTCGTCGCCGAGGGTGTCGTCGATGACCGTACCGAAGATGATGTTGGCCTCGGGGTGCGCGGCCTCCTTCACCAGTTGCGCGGCGTCGTTGATCTCGAAGATGCCGAGGTTCGATCCACCCTGGATCGACAGCAGCACGCCGTGGGCGCCTTCGATCGAGGCCTCCAGCAGCGGCGATTCCACCGCGAGCTCGGCGGCCTTGATCGCGCGATCGGCCCCCCTCGACGAGCCGATGCCCATGAGCGCGGAGCCGGCCCCCTGCATCACCGACTTGACGTCGGCGAAGTCGAGGTTGATGAGACCCGGGGTCGTGATGAGGTCGGTGATGCCCTGCACACCGGCGAGGAGCACCTGGTCGGCCGTGGCGAAGGCCTCGATCATCGAGATGCCGCGGTCGCTGATCTCGAGGAGGCGGTCGTTGGGGACGACGATGAGGGTGTCGACCTCTTCCTTCAGACGCCCGACGCCGGCCTCGGCCTGGCTCTGACGACGACGACCCTCGAACGAGAAGGGCTTGGTGACGACACCGATGGTCAGGGCGCCGATCGACTTGGCGATCTTGGCGACGACGGGGGCTCCGCCCGTACCCGTACCACCGCCCTCGCCTGCCGTGACGAAGACCATGTCGGCACCGCGCAGGGCCTCTTCGATCTCTTCCGCGTGGTCCTCGGCGGCGCGACGACCCACCTCGGGATCCGCACCGGCACCCAGGCCGCGCGTGAGCTCACGGCCCACGTCGAGCTTGACGTCGGCGTCGCTCATGAGCAGCGCCTGCGCGTCGGTGTTGATCGCGATGAACTCCACCCCGCGCAGGCCGAGCTCGATCATGCGGTTGACGGCGTTGACGCCGCCCCCGCCCACACCGACGACCTTGATCACGGCGAGGTAGTTCTGGTTGTGGCTCATGCCGGCCTCCGTTTGTCCCCGAACCCGAAACTCTAAACCTCATGTTGAGGGTTAAAGAATTGCCCGGTATGCAATTCCTTAGCTCGAAGGTAGGTCGCGCCGGGGGCACCGTCGGGCCGACACGCGGCGTGTTCCGTTATCGCGTCGAATATCAGCGGACGACGCCGGCCTCGGGCGAGGTGACGTCGTACTCCTTGGCACGATCGGGCGGGCTCTGCGTCATCAGACGGTCGAGCACGATCGCCTTCTCGGCAGACCGGTCGGCGCTCCCCCACACCACACGCGACCCCGTCGCGCCGAGCGTGAGCGTGACGTCATCGGGGGTGGATGCCGAGACGCCGGTGACCTGTGCGCGCACGGCGTCCGGCAGCGCGCGCATGACACGGCCGGCCGCGTGGAACGCCGCCGACCCGGTGCCGCCGCTGATCTCGAGCAGGGGCTGACCCCCCGGCGCGTCGGGGGTGGTCGACAGTGCCACGCCCGCGGCGTCCACCACGGTGAAGCCGGCCGGGGTCTGCAGGGCGCCGATCGGCGTGCGCTCGACGACGTTGACGACGAGGTCGTGCGGCGGTCGCGCCTCGAGCGTGTACGACTCCACGAGCGGGAAGCGCACGAGGGCGGCCTTAACCGCACTGTCGTCGACCATCGCCAGCGGCGTTCCGACCTGGGCGTTCAGAGCCTCGGCGACCGTGGCGGCGTCGAGCTGCGAGGTACCGACGACGTCGATGCGCTCGACGGCGAACAGCGGGCTGTAGGCCGCCCCGGCGGTGCCGAGCACCATCACGAGGAAGGCCGCGCCCACGCCGATCCAGACGCGGCGACGACGACGCTGCCGGACGGTGAAGCGTTTGACCTCGGCCGCCAGGGCGCGGCGCCGGGCGCGCGAGGCCCGCCACACGTCGCGCAGGCTCGTGCCCTCGGCATCCGTCGCCGCTTCCTCGCGAGCGGGCTTGCGGCCCGCATCCGGGATGTCGGCGGGGCGCACGAGCGGCAGCACCGGGGCGGTCTCGGACGCGGGATCGGGATCGGGATGCCGGGACTCCGGCGCGTGTTCCCCGACGACGGTCGACGGAGCACGGCGGTCGTCGCGAGCCCCCTCGATCGGTTCCCGCGGGGCCCCGCGGTGGTTCCGGGCCGTGGCCGCGGCGCGCTCGGACTCCGGGGGCGGAGGCAGGGGCGAGGGCCGACGCACGCTCAGACCGCCGGTGCCGTCGTGGTCGTGCGCGACAGGGCGTCGAGCACCTGCGGGATGATCTGGTAGACGTTGCCGCAGCCGAGGGTGATGACGTAGTCGCCGGGCCGGGCGATCTCGGCGGTGTAGTCGGCGGCGGCCTGCCAGTCGGGAACGTAGTGCACGTGCGCGGGGTCGGCGAACGCGCCGCTGACGAGCTCCCCGGTCACCCCGGGTACGGGGTCCTCGCGCGCGCCGTACACGTCGAGCATGACCGTGTGGTCGGCGTGCGACTCCAGCACCTCGGCGAACTCGCGGAACATCTCCTGCGTGCGCGAGTACGTGTGGGGCTGCTGGATCGCGATCAGGCGTCCCTCCCCCACGACCGTGCGCGCGGCCGACAGCGCGGCCGCCACCTCGGTCGGGTGGTGGGCGTAATCGTCGTAGACGCTGACGCCGCGCTCGACGCCGTGGAGCTCGAAGCGGCGGACCGTGCCACCGAAGGCCTCGACCGCGCGCGCCGCGTCGGCGAGGGGATGACCCAGCACGCGCAGCACGGCCACGGCGCCCGCGGCGTTCACGGCGTTGTGGGCGCCGGGGACGCGCAGGCGCACCTCGACGCTCTCGTCGCCGGCGGTCAGCGTGAAGGCGACGGGCCCGTCCGTCCGGATGCCGCTGAGCCGCACGTCGGCGCTCTCGTCCTCGCCGAAGGTGACGACGTTCGCGTGCGTGATGCGCTCGCGGACGGCGCGGGCTCCGGGGTCGTCGGCCGAGATCACCACGGCCTCGCTCGCGGCATCCGCGAAACGGGCGAATGCGGCGTCGAACGCGTTGCGCGAACCGTAGTGGTCGAGGTGGTCGGGATCGACGTTGGTGATGAGGGCGACGGAGGTGTCGTAGAGCTCGAACGTGCCGTCGGACTCGTCGGCCTCGATCACGACGAGGTCGTCGGAGCCGGTGCCGCTCGAGGCGCCGAGATCGGCGATCACGCCGCCGTTGACGAACGTCGGGTCGAGCTCGAGGGCGCGCAGGGCGGTCACGATCATGCCGGTCGAGGTGGTCTTGCCGTGGGCCCCGGCGACCGAGACGAGACGGCGCCCCCCGATCAGCCAGTGCAGCGCCTGGGACCGGTGGATGACGTGCAGGCCGCGCTGCTTCGCGGTGACGAACTCGGGGTTCTCCGGCCAGATCGCCCCGGTGTGCACGACCGTGTCGGCGTCGCCGAGGTGCGCGGCGTCGTGACCGACGTGGACGGTGGCGCCGCGGGCGGCGAGGTCGCGGAGGGCCGCGCTGTCGGCCCGGTCCGAGCCGGAGACCCGGATGCCGCGGTCGAGGAACATGCGGGCGAGGCCGGACATGCCCGATCCCCCCACGCCGATGAAGTGCGCGGAGGTGATGGTCTCGGGGATGGGGAGGCTCAGGTCGGGTCTGATCATGGCGCTTGCGAGTTTACGTCGCCCTCCCTGCGCAACGGCCTCGCCGCGCTGGCGCGGACCCCGCTTCCGCACGGCCGGGGCGCCGGGGTTCCCCCGCCACCGCTGGGAGGAATGCCTCGGACGAGCGGCATCCCTCGTTCCCGTCGCGCCCGGCGCAAGACGCCGGGCTCAGCGGGCCAGGGCCTCGTCGATCATGGCGATGACGTTCTCGGTTCCCGTGCGGATACCGGTGCGCGCGGCCGCGTCGCGCATGGCGGTGCGCCGCGCGTCGTCGGCGAGCAGCGGC
Source organism: Microbacterium sp. NPDC089190 (assembly GCF_040701795.1). Classification (NCBI taxonomy): domain Bacteria; kingdom Bacillati; phylum Actinomycetota; class Actinomycetes; order Micrococcales; family Microbacteriaceae; genus Microbacterium; species Microbacterium sp. NPDC089190. Next base: position 86,279 of record NZ_JBFBHF010000001.1, read on the forward strand.
ACGACCTCGGCGCGCACCCGGTCGGGGGTGAATTCCGCGTCGGGGATGAGCAGCGCCGCCCCGGCGCGCACGGACGCGGCGGCGTTGAGGCTCTGCTCGCCGTTGCCGACCGCGTAGGGCACGTAGACGGCGGGGATGCCGAGCGCGTTGATCTCGCTCACGGTCGCCGCACCCGAGCGCGACACGACGAGATCGGCGAGGGCGAACGCGAGGTCCATGCGGTCGACGTACCGGACCACGGCGTAGCCCTCGACATCCGGGTCGGCAAGGTCGGAGTTCTGTCCGGTGACGTGGAGCAGCTGCCACCCGGCGTCGAGCACGTCGCGCCACGCGCCCTCGAACGCGGTGTTCAGCCGCAGCGCGCCGAGGGAGCCGCCGAAGACCAGCAGCGTCGGGCGGTCGGCGTCGAGGCCGAAGTGGGCGGCCGCCTCCGCGCGGCGGGCGGGAGCGTCGAGCTCGACGACCTCGCGACGCAGCGGCATCCCGACCTCGCGCGCCCCGCGGAGCGGCGTGCCGGCGAAGGCGACGCCCACTCCTGCGGCGGTGCGGGCGCCCAGGACGTTGGCGAGTCCCGGCTTGGCGTTGGCTTCGTGCACGACGAAGGGCACCCGCTCGCGGCGCGCGGCGATGTACGCGGGCGCCGCCGCGTAGCCGCCGAAGCCGACGACCGCGTCGACGCCGCGCTGGCGGATCATGCGGCGCACGTCGGCGACCGCGCGGAGGAAGCGGGCGGGGAAGACCGCGGCAGCGCGGTCGGGCCGCCGCGGGAAGGGGACCTTCGCGATGGTGAGCAGCTCGTACCCGCGCAACGGGACCAGGCGCGACTCGAGGCCCTCGCGGGTTCCGAGCACGAGCACCTCCGAGGCGGCGTCGCGCGCGCGCAGACCGTCGGCGACCGCGAGGAGGGGGTTCACGTGCCCGGCGGTACCGCCGCCGGCGAGGAGGTAAGTCGTCACCGTACGACCCTAGCCAGGTCGGGGGCACCGCTTCGCCGCGACCACTCGGGCCGGGTACCGACGGGGCCGGATCCTCGACGTGTCGTCGTGTGCCCCTCAGCCGCGGCGGCCGGAACGTCGCGCCGGGGCGGCGCGGCGGTTCGAGCGGGACTCCACGACCTCGCGGTGGTCGGGGAGCGTGCGCGCGCACGACAGCAGCACACCGCACGCGATGAGCACCGACAGCAGAGACGTGCCACCCTGCGACATGAACGGCAGCGGGACGCCCAGCACCGGGAAGATGCGCAGCACCACGCCGATGTTCACCAGCGCCTGACCGACGATCCACAGGGTGATCGCGCCGGCGACGATGCGCACGAAGCTGTCGTCGGTCCGTCGGATGATGCGGAAGGCGCCGACGGCGAAGACCGCGAACAGCACGAGCACCACGATGCAGCCGACCAGGCCCAGCTCCTCGCCGATGATGGCGAAGATGTAGTCGTTGGCGGCCGCCGGGAGCCAGTCGTACTTCTCCTTCGAGTTGCCCAGGCCCAGTCCCAGCAGTCCCCCGCTGGCGAGCCCCCAGATCCCGTGCAGCGACTGGTAGCACGAGGTGTAGTAGCAGGAGGCGTCGTCGGGGTTGAACAGGCTCATGATGCGGGCCATGCGGTTCTCGCTGCCGACGGCCGACAGCAGCACCACCGCGATGGCCAGCACCGCCGGGACGATGAACATGCGCAGCTTGATACCGGCGAAGAACAGCGCCCCCAGCACCACGAGCACGAGGATCATCACCGTACCGAGGTCCTTGCCGCCCAGCACGGTTCCGATCACGAGCACCGAGACGGGGACGACGGGGATGAAGACGTGCTTCCACGAGGTCAGCAATCGCCGCTTGCGGTACAGCACCGCGCCCATCCACAGCGCGAGGGTGAGCTTGAGGAACTCGGCGGGCTGGAACTGGAAACCGGCGATCTGCACCCAGTTGCGGTTGCCGTACGAGGCGATGCCGAGGCCCGGGACGTAGACGAGCAGCTGGAACATGGTCGCCAGGATCAGCGCGGGCCACGCGATCTTCTTCCAGAAGCTCATGCGCGCCCGGCTCAGCACGAACATCAGCGGGATGCCGACGACCGCGAACACGCCCTGCTTGATGACGTGGTCGAAGGGGCTCTGCCCGCCGTCGAGGGCGGAGGTGGCCGACAGGACCATCACCAGACCGAACCCCGTCAGCAGCAGGGCCGCGGAGGCGATCAACAGGAACTCGCTCGCGACCGGGCGGAACGCCCGTCCGAGGGAGACGCGCGCGATGAGACCGCTGCGCTCGGGCTGCTCGTCCGGCGTCTGCCGTGGAGGGGGTGCCGTCGTGGTCACGCGTGGTCCCCTCAGTCGGTCGGTCGAGATGCTCCGTCGTCCTGGCCGGCGATCCACGCCCGCACCGCGTCGGCGAACCGGTCGCCGCGGTCGGAGTAGGACGCGAATTGGTCGAAGGATGCCGCCGCGGGAGCCAGGAGAACCGTGTCTCCATCCCGGGCCACACCCGCGGCCAGTTCGACGACCTGCGCCATGACGTCTTCAGTCTCGGCGTGGTCGACCTCGAACAGCGGCACCGCGGGGGCGTGTCGCGCGAACGCCGCGACGATGTCGCCGCGCTCGGTGCCGATCACGATCACGGCGCGCACGGAGGCTCCGCGCGCGCGCACGAGATCGGACAGGTCGACGCCCTTCAGGAGCCCGCCGACGACCCACACGGCGCCGGGATAGGCGGCCAGCGACGACGCCGCCGCGTGCGGGTTGGTCGCCTTGGAGTCGTCGACCCACGTCACGCCGGCGTGCGCGCCGACGACCTGGATGCGATGCGGGTCGAGGCGGAAGCGTTCGAGGGTGTCGAAGATGTGCGCCGGGGTGACGCCGAGGGATCGGGCCAGGGCGGATGCCGCGAGGATGTTGGCGACCATGTGCGGTGCCGCGAGTCCCCGAGCCGCCAGGTCGGTGACGGTCGTGAGCTCGAGGGCCGAGGTCGCGCGCTCTTCGAGGAAGGCCCGGTCCACCAGGATGCCGTCGACGACCCCGAGATCGCTCGGTCCCGGCACGCCGAGGTCGAAGCCGATCGCACGGGCGCCCTCGACCACTTCGGCGTCTTCGACCATGCCGCGGGTGGCGACGTCGGCCTTGTTGTACACGCAGGCCACGCGGGTGCGCGCGTAGACGCCGGCCTTGGCGTCGCGGTACGCGTCGGCGCCGCCGTGCCATTCGAGATGGTCGTCGGCGAGATTGAGGCACACCGCCGCGTGGGGCGAGAGCGCATCGGGGCCGGCCTGGAGGTTGAGGTACCAGAGCTGGTGGCTGGAGAGCTCGACCACGATCGCGTCGAAGCCGCCCGGATCGCGCACGGCATCGAGCACCGGGGTGCCGATGTTGCCCACGGGAGCTGCGCGCAGACCCGCCGTGACCAGCATCTCGGCGGTCAGGCGCGTGGTGGTGGTCTTTCCGTTCGTGCCGGTGATGAGCACCCAGTCGGCCGGTCGCCCGTCGGCTCGGACGACCTTGTCGCGCACGCGCCACGCCAGCTCCACGTCGCCCCACAGGGCGATGCCCTGTTCCTGCGTCCAGCGGATCAGGGGGTGGTGCGGCGGGAAGCCCGGGGAGGCGATGACCACCTCGGGTGCGAAGGCGCTCAGCTCGGCCGGGACCGCGTCGAGCGGCCCCTCGTGCAGGCGCACGCCCAGGACCGGCAGGAGGCGACCGTACTCGGCATCCGCCCGTTCGGTCACCACGAGCACCTCGGCGCCCAACTCGGAGAGGGTGTCGGCGACGGAGAACCCCGTCACCGACAGGCCCAGCACGGCAACGCGCAGGCCCTTCCAGTCGGCGTGCCAGCTGGTGAGGGAGGAGAGGTCGGTCATACGCGTGCGAGCCATTCGACGTAGAAGAATCCGATGCCCGAGACGGCGAGCAGGCCCGCGATGATCCACATGCGCACGACGATGGTGACCTCGGGCCACCCCCGCATCTCGAGGTGATGGTGCAAGGGGCTCATGAGGAAGAGCCTCTTGCCCTTGGTGATCTTGAAGTAGGCCCGCTGGAGGATCACCGAGCCCGACGCGATCACGTAGACGCCCGCGATGAGCACGAGCAGCAGCTCGGTGCGGGTGAAGATCGCCAGCGCCGCGATGACGCCGCCGATGGCCATCGACCCGCAGTCGCCCATGAAGACCTTGGCCTTCGGGGCGTTCCACCACAGGAATCCGACGAGCGCCCCCACGAAGGAGGCCGACACGATGGCGAGGTCGAACGGGTCGCGCACGGCGTAGCATCCGGCCTGCACGGTCGGATCGAGCACGTCGGCGCACATCTGCTTGTTCTGCCAGAAGGCCATGAGGCTGTACGCGCCGACGACGAAGATGCCCGAGCCCGCGGCGAGGCCGTCGAGTCCATCGGCGACGTTGACCGAGTTGGATGCCGCGGTGCCGATGAGCGAGATCCACGCGAGGTAGAGCAGCCAGCCGAGGACCGGGCCCAGCGCGAACAGCGAGAGCACCTGGATGTCGCGGAAGACGGAGATGTACTCCGACGCGGCCGTCTGACCGAACGTGTTCGGAAAGTTCAACGCGACGATCGCGAAGGGCACCACGACCAGCACCTGGCCGAGGATCTTGCGCCACCCCGACAGGCCGAGGCTGTTCTGGTGGCGCACCTTCATGTAGTCGTCGATGAAGCCCACGACGCCGAAGCCGAGCATGAGCCACAGCACGAGAAGCCCGGAGACGGTGGGCGGGTTGTTGCCGGCGTAGGAGCCGATGAAGTAGCCCACGATCGTGCCGGAGATGAAGATCGTGCCACCCATGGTGGGCGTGCCGCGTTTGGCGCCGTGCGAGGGGTTGTGCACGTTCTCGGGCGTGCGGATGACCTGGCCCCAGCCCCACTTGCGGAACCACCGCAGGAACACCGGGGTGAGGAAGAGGGTGAAGGCGAGCGAGATCGCCGCCGACGTCAGAAGTGATCTCACGCGAACAGCTCCCCGAGTCGATCGCCGAGGTGGCGCAGCCCCGCCGAGTTGGACGACTTCACCAGGACGCGGTCGCCGTCGCGCAGCTCGGTCGAGAGGTAGTCGTACGCGGCGTCGGCGTCGGCGAAGAAGACGGCCTCGCCGTCCCACGACCCCTGCGCGATCGCCTCGAGGTACATGCGGCGCGCCTCGGGACCGATGACGACGATCCGCTGGATGCGCAGGCGCACGGCGAGAAGACCGACCCGGTCGTGCTCCTCGTCGGCGTACTCCCCCAGCTCGCTCATCGCGCCGAGGACGGCGACGGTGCGTTCGTCGGGGCCGGTGATCTGCGCGAGGGTGCGCAGCGCCGCGGACATCGAGTCGGGGCTGGCGTTGTAGGCGTCGTTGATGATGCGCACCCGGTCGGAGCCCATCGGCTGCATGCGCCAGCGCTCCGCGATCTCGAGCGTCTCCACGCGCGCGATCGCGTCGGCCGCCGAGACGCCCAGGGCGGTGGCGGCGGCGATCGCGGCGAGGGCGTTCATGACGTGGTGCTCGCCGAGCACCCGCAGGGTGAGGGTGTGCGCCTGTCCGTCGACCACGAGATCGGCCCGGGTCCCCGATGCCGTGACCTCGACGTCGAGGGCGCGCACGACGGCCCGCTCGCCGCGGCCGAACCACCGGACATCCTGCCCGCGCTCGCGCGCGATCGGCTCCATCGCCGCGACGCGCGGGTCGTCGGCGTTGAGCACGGCGAGCCCGCCCTCCCGGGTGGCCGTCACGAGCTCGCTCTTGGCGTGGAACGTCGACTCGATGCCGCCGAACCCGCCCGCGTGGGCCATGCCGACCATGAGGACGACGCCGATGTCGGGGGTCACCAGGCCCGCGAGCCGCGCGATCGCACCGGGGGCGCTCGCGCCGAACTCGCTGACGAGGAAACGGGTGTCGTCCTCGACGCGCAGCATCGTCAGCGGAGCGCCGACCTCGTTGTTGAACGACGCACGCGGGGCGACGGTGGGGCCCTCGTCCTCGAGGATGCGCGCGAGCATGTTCTTGGTCGTCGTCTTGCCGTTCGATCCGGTGATGCCCACGATCTTCAGAGCGCCGGCGGCGCGGACCCGGGCGACGTTGTCGCGCGCGAGGGCGGCGAGGGCCTCGATGACGTCGTCGACGACGACCTGGCTCACCTCCTCGGCGAGCTCGCGTTCCACGATCGCCAGAGCGGCGCCCCTCTCGATCGCCGTGCCGACGAAGAGGTGACCGTCGGTCGTCTCCCCGGGCTTGGCGACGAAGATCCCGTCGGGCTCGATGAGGCGCGAATCGGTGTCGACCGGACCGGAGACGGTCGTGTCGGGGGTGTCGTCGCGGCGGAGCACGAGGCGCCCGCCGAGCACGCCGGCGAGGTGGGAGAGGCTGGTGGAGATCATTGCTGTGCGGACGCCCTTTCCGTGTCGCATTCGTTACCGAGACGAGACCGGCGTCGGCGGTGTCTCAGCCGAACTTGGGCAGTTCGGGGGTCGTGGTTCCCGACGGGATGACGCGGTAGGTCTTGAGAACCTGCGTCATCGCCTTCTGGAACGCGGGGGCGGTGGCCGCGGACGATTTTACCGTCCGCGGTTCGTCGAGGTTGACCGCGACGACGTACTGCGGGTCGTCGGCGGGGGCGAAACCGATCATCGTGGTGAAGTACGCATCGGGCTTGTAGGCACCGGTGTTCTCGTCGACCTTCTCGCCGGTTCCGGTCTTGATCGCGAGGCGATACCCCGGGATGGCGATCTTGCTCGCCAGCTCTCCCTGGGTGGCGACGTTCTCCAGCATGAGCCCGACCTCCTTCGCCGTCGCGGTGGAGATGACCTGCGTCCCCTCGGTGGAGGGGGTGTCGGTGACGGAGCCGTCGGCCGCGGTGCAGCCCTCCACCAGCGAGAGCGGGATCTTCACGCCGCCGTTCGCGATGGTCTGGTACGCCCCGACGAGCTGCGGAACGGTCACCGACAGACCCTGACCGAAGGCGGTGTTGTAGAAGGTCTGCGTGTCCCAGTCCCCGACCGGGTGCAGGATGCCGGCCGACTCGCCGGGGAAGTCGATTGCGCTGAGCGAGCCCATACCGAACTTCTGCAGGTAGTCGTAGCGCGTCTGCTTCGGGATCATCTCGGCGAACTTCGAGATGCCGACGTTCGAGGAGTCGATCAGCACCCCCGTCGGCGTGTAGGTGTTCGCGCCGTGCGAGAAGGCGTCGGACACGCGGGCGTCGCCGCCCAGCACCTCGCGCGAGGAAGCGGTGACGGTGGTCTCCGGAGTGTACGAGCCGCTGTCCAGGCCGATCGCCGTGGTGAGCGCCTTGAACGTCGACCCCGGCTCGAACGGGCTCGAGAACGCACGGCTCCCCCGGTCGTCCGCGGGGGTCGCGGTCGGGTCGTTGGGATCGACCGAGGGGTACTCGGCGAGGGCGCGGATCTTGCCCGTCTTCGCTTCGACGACGGTGATCGTCCCCCGCAGCGATCCGGTGTTCTGCACCTGCTCCGCGATGAGCTGGCCGAGGTACCACTGCAGGTCGCGGTCGATCGTGAGCTTCAGGGTGCCGCCGTCCACGGCGGGCTGGGTGACGACCTCGGTACCGGGCAGCACGACGCCGTCGCGGCTCTGCTGGAAGACGACCTTGCCGTCGGTGGAGGCGAGGCAGGCGTTGTCGGCGTTCTCCAGACCGGCGAGCGGTTGTCCGTCACTGCCGACGAAGCCCAGGAGATTCCCGCCCACGGCACCGTCCGGGTAGACGCGCCCCGACTGCGGGGGGAAGCTCAGGAACGGCAGCTTGAGATCCGCGAGGGCGCGGTACTGCTCGGTCGAGACGTTCTTCGCGATCATCGCGTAGCGGGAGTCGGGGTTCTCGGCCACGGCATCCGTGACGATCTTCTCGACCTCGGCGGCATCCTGTCCGGTGACGGCCGCGATCTGCGCGGCGAGCTCGGGCCAGCCGGTGGTGGTCCCCGAGTCGTCGTCGCTTCCCGCGTCGACGGTGGTGATGCCCTTCGCGGCGAGCATCGGGTCGACCTGCACGTCGTAGCGGTTGACCGCGGAGGCGAGCACGACGCCGTTCTCGTCGACGATCGACCCGCGGGAGGCGTACTCGACGCGCGAGTTCTCCAGTCCCATCGCGAGGGAGTCGCTCACGTGCGTCCGGGCGTTGACGACCTGGATGTCGACGAGGCGCACGACGAAGGCGACGAGCACGATCAGCACGATCGAAAGGGCGACGACGGTCCGACGCCGCGGGGACCGGGAGGTGGTGGTCGTCATGGCTTTCATCGTGTCGCGGGAGTCGGCAGACCGTCGCTGATCGACGGGGGTGTCGCCGATTCGGTCGTCGTGGTCGCCGCGCCCGAGGAGGAGGAGGCGGTCGCGGGCGTCGCCGCGGAGCCGGTCTCGGTCGTCGCCGCCGAGGGGTCGGTGACCAGCGGCACCCCGGCGATCAGGGCGTTGCGCACGGAGCCGCGGCCCATGGCATCCACCGAGGAGGTCGAGTCGGCCGGCTTGCCCGAGCCGATGACGGCACCGTCGCTCAGCCGCAGGTAGGTGGGCGATTCGTCGATGACCATGCCGAGCGCCGCCGCGTTGGCCGCGAGGTACTGGGGCGAGCTGAGTCCGGCGCTCTCGTCGTTCAGGATCTGCTTCTGGTACGTCAGGTCGCGCTGCTGCTGCGTGAGGGCGGCGATCTCGAACGAACTCTGCGTGGTGAGGATGCCGAGTCCCATCTGCACGAGCACGATGACCAGGGCGCCGGTCACCGCGATGACGCCGAACAGGCGGCGGGGCGCGCGCCGACGGGCCGTCGCGGGGACGACGGCGAGTCGCCTCTCACGGACGGGCGTCGGAAAGTCCGGATAGGCGGCCCGGGGGTCGATGGCCGGGGATGCGCTCATGCGTCCTCCTGGATCCTCTCGGCCGCGCGCAGGCGCACGGGGGTGGCACGGGGGTTGGCTACGCGCTCGGCGTCGCCGGCGAGCTCGGCGCCGCGGACGAGCAGCCGGAACTTCGGGGCATGCTCGGGCAGCTCCACGGGCAGGCCACGCGGGGCGGTCGAGGTCGAGGCGTCGGCGAAGACGCGCTTCACGAGCCGGTCCTCGAGCGACTGGTACGACAGCACGACGATGCGCCCGCCGACCCCCAGCACGCTCAGGGCGGCCGGGATCGTGCGCTCGAGCACGGCGAGTTCGGCGTTGACCTCGATGCGCAGCGCCTGGAAGACGCGCTTCGCGGGGTGGCGCTCGCGCAGAACGGCCGCGGGGGTCGCCGCCTGCAGCACGTCGACGAGCTGGCCGGAGCGCTCGAGCGGGGCGACGGCGCGCGCCGCGATGATCGCCCGCGCGTAGCGTCCGGCGAGCTTCTCCTCGCCGTAGCGCTCGAAGATGCGGCGCAGATCGCCCTCGCCGTAGCTGGCGAGCACCTCGGCCGCGGTGACGCCCTGGGTCTGGTCCATGCGCATGTCGAGCGGTGCGTCCTGCGCGTAGGCGAAGCCGCGATCGGCCACGTCGAGCTGCAGCGACGACACCCCGAGGTCGAACAGGATGCCGTCGACCTTCTCGACGCCGGCGGAGGCCACGGCCTCGGCGATCCCGTCGTACACCGTGTGCACGAGGGTGACGCGGTCGCCGAAGCGCGCGAGCCGCTCCCCCGCGATGCGCAGGGCGTCGGTGTCGCGGTCGAGGCCGATCAGGCGTGCGTTCGGGAAGCGGTCGAGGAACGCCTCGGAGTGCCCGCCCATGCCGAGCGTTCCGTCGACGAAGACGGAGCCGGGCTTCTGCAGGGCGGGACCGAGCAGCTCGGCGCAGCGCTCGAGGAGGACGGGGGTGTGGATGTCGCGGATGTCCATGATGATCGGGGCCGATCCTTCGGCTCTGATCCCCACCCGCATCGACCTGGCACCGGGGAAGTGTGACAGGGCGTGCGGCTGGGCATCACAGCCGGAGGGTCAGAACAGTCCCGGGATCACCTCCTGCTCCATCTCGGCGTACGTCTCTTCGTTGCTCTCGGCGTAGGAGTTCCACGCCTCCGCGTCCCAGATCTCCGCGTGCGCTCCGACACCCGTGACGACGAGCTCGCGCCCGAGCCCGGCGTAGGTACGCAGCGCCGGCGGGACGGTGATGCGGTTCTGGCTGTCGGGCTTCTCGGCGCTGGCCCCCGAGAGGAACATGCGCAGGAAGTCGCGGGCCTGCTTGTTGCTGAGCGGCGCCTCGCGGATCCGCTCGTGCACTTGCTCGAACTCCTCGGTGCTGAACACGTAGAGGCAGCGGTCCTGCCCCCGGGTGATCACCACTCCGGCCCCGAGATCGTCACGGAACTTCGCGGGCAGGATGACGCGCCCCTTGTCGTCGAGCTTGGGAGTGTGCGTGCCGAGCAGCATTCGGGCGTCCACCCCCTTCGTCCGGCCTGCGAAGTTTCCCCCACTTTACTCCACCGCCCTCCACTTTGCTATCGAAAAGAGGGGTCTTCTGGGCGAGGGCTCCCTTGTGTACTGTGTGCACCGCGCTTCGCGACCCGGGCCGATGCCGCGTCTTTCCGCGGAAGACCCCGCGCGCGCGGCCCACGGTGGAGGGGAAGGGAGGGATTCCGCCGCCTCCATCGCGACGGACGCGCGGCGTCAGGAGGCCTCCGTTCGGCGGCGCTGCGGAACAGGGCCGGGTGGTGCCGGGCGCACGAAAAAGCACCGGCTCCGAGGAGCCGGTGCTATTACAAACGGTGCAGAAGTTTAGGGGCCTTCGCGACGGCGGTCCCACCGGTCGTTCATGCGATCCATGAACGACGATCCCGCGGCACGAGGGGCGCGGGCCCTGGGCGCCGACTTCGAGAGGGGGGCGGAGCCTCGCGTCGGAGTGACGGCGAAGACGACACCGCCCACCATCAGGAGGAAGCCGAGGACGCCGACCGCGATGCCGAGGAAGCCCGTGTTGAAGCCGATCGACACACCCACCACGAGGGCGCCGAGGCCGGCGAGGACGAGGATCGAGCCGAGGACGATGTTGCGGTAGCTGAGGGCGCGACTGGGAGCGGAGACGACATCTGTGTCGTTACTCATGAGATGGCGCTCCATCTCATCAAGCAGGCGCTGCTCCTGTTCGGAGAGTGGCATGCATCCCCCTCTATGGTGTGGTGCGAACGATTCTACGTGCGGCGTGGATCACTAGGCTAGGCCCGTGACGACCTCCCTGGAACCGATCGAAGCTGTTTCCCAGCGACTCGACAAGTTCCTCTCCGAACAGCTATCGTACGCCTCCGCCCTGGGTCCGGAGGCCGAGACGCTCACCCGTTCCGGGGCGTCGGCGCTGCGGGGCGGCAAGCGGCTGCGGGCACGGTTCTGCCTGACCGGATGGCACTCCGTCGCGGGCGGCGAGCGACGCTTCGACGCCGCCGCGCTCGCGGTGGCGACGGCGCTCGAGATCTTCCACGCCGCCGCCCTCGTGCACGACGACCTGGTGGACAACTCCGACACGCGCCGCGGGCAGCCGGCCGCGCACCGCGCCCTGCAGAACAGCCACCGCGAAGCCGGGTGGACGGGCGACTCCGACGCCTTCGGTCGGTCCGGCGCGATCCTGCTGGGCGACCTGCTCGTCGCGTGGAGCGACGACCTGCTCGAAGAGGGCCTCGCCGCCGCCCCGACCGCCGCCGCGACCCGACGCGCCTACGCACACATGCGTCGCGACGTCACGATCGGCCAGTTCCTCGACGTGGCCGAAGAATCCGCCTACACCGTCTACCCCGACGACACCCACGCCGACCGCGCGCTGCGGGTCGCCTCGTACAAGTCGGCGCGGTACAGCATCCAGCAACCCCTGCAGATCGGCGCGGCCCTCGCGGGTGCCGACGAGGCGCAGCTGAGCGCACTGGGCCGTTTCGGCCACGACGTGGGGATGGCCTTCCAGCTGCGCGACGACGTGCTCGGAGTGTTCGGTGACACCGCCGAGACCGGCAAGCCGGTCGGCGACGACCTGCGCGAGGGCAAGCGCACGGTCCTGGTCGCCTACGCCCGCGAAGGCCTCTCGGCCGAGGACCGTCGAGACGTCGATGCACTGCTCGGGGATCCCGCCCTGGATGCCGAGCAGGTTCGCATCCTGCAGCGCACCATCGTCGACACCGGCGCACTCGCGCGCACCGAGGAGCTCATCGCCGACTACGCCAGACGAGCGGATGACGCCCTCGCCGACGCGCCGCTGGGCACCGAGGCGGTCGTGGAACTGCGCGCGCTCGCGACGGCCGCCACCCACCGCACGGCCTGAGCGGGTACACGGACCGCGCGAGGACGCACGGCTCGACGGGGCGGTGCGAGGACGCACGACTCGACGGGGCGGTGCGAGGACGCACGACTCGACGGGGCGGTGCGAACCCGCCGGCCGGCTCAGCGCGCGGCCGGAGGCGATCAGGCGAGGGTCGCGGCGACCCGCCGCACCTCGCTCTTGCGACCGGCCAGGAGCGCCTCGATGGGCGCCATTCCGATGGTCTCCTCGGGGGTGAGGAGCCAGTCGATGGTCTCGTCGGAGTCGAAGCCCGCGTCGTGCAGGACGATGATCGTGCCGCGCAGAGCCGGCAGCGGACGCCCCTCGGCGATGAACACCGCGGGGACCTTGAACACGCCGTCGCGGCGTGAGCCCACGAGGTAGTCCTCGTCGAAGAGCCGGCGCACGCGCCCCAGGGACTCGTCGAGGAGTTCCACCAGATCGGGGATCGTCAGCCAGTCGGTCGGGTAACGGGAGGTGTCGGTCACCTTGCCATGATCTCATCCCGCGCGGTGGAACCCGCTCGGTGGGGCGTCACACTGCCGGTTTCACATCTGTCACACGCACCACGCGCGTTGACATCCGTCACAGCCCGTGTCACCGTGGCGGGCAGTCGGAAGAACGGATCCCCCACCATGCGACGACTCACGCTGTCCTCCCTGCCCGCTCGACGCACGAGCGCCTGGCCCACCGCTGCGGTGTGGCCCGCCGCCGTCGCCGGGACCATCGCCCTCACCCTGACGGGAGAGAACGCGGCGCACGCCGCTCCTCCCTCTCCGGCGCTCACCGTCGCCCCTCCCGCGCCGCGCGCCATCGGACCGATCGTTCCGCTCGCCGCCGCGGTCAGCGCGTCGACGTACACGGTCCAGCCCGGCGACACCGTGTGGGCGATCGCCCGGGCGCACGGTCTCGACCCCGCCGCGGTGAGCGCGGTGAACGGCCTCGGCGCCGACGCGATGATCCGCCCCGGCCAGGTGCTCGCCCTCACCGCCGCACCCGTCCCGGCCGCGCCGGCCCCGCCCGCGGCACCGGCCGTGACGACGCACGAGGTGCGCCCCGGCGACACCGTGTCGGCCATCGCCCGCGCGGGCGGCGTGTCGGTCGACGCCGTCCTCTCGGCGAACGGCCTCACCCGCGCGTCGATCATCTACCCGGGCGACGTGCTGCAGGTCCCCTCCGCCGCGGCCGCTCCGGCCGCGGCTCCGGCCCCCACCCCGGCCCCGGCCTCCGTCGGCCCCGTGGCCGCTGCGGAGCTGGACGCCGAGCAGAGCGAGAACGCGCGCCTCATCATCCGCGTCGGACGGGAACTCGGGGTCTCCGACCGCGGCATCCTGATCGCCCTCGGCACCGCGATGCAGGAGTCCTGGCTGCGCAACCTCGATTGGGGCGACCGCGACTCCCTCGGTCTCTTCCAGCAGCGCCCCAGCACCGGGTGGGGCACCGCCGAGCAGATCCTCGACCGGGAGCGCTCGACACGGGTGTTCTACGGCGGCGCGAGCGACCCCAACGGCACGGCGACGCGGGGCCTGCTCGACATCCCGGGATGGGAGTCCCTGGCGTACGCCGACGCCGCGCAGGCGGTGCAGATCTCGGCCTACCCCGATCGCTACGCGCGATGGGAACAGCCGGCGACCGTCTGGCTCGCCGTTCTCGGATGAGGTCGGGGTGAGCCGCTCCCGGGGCTCACAGGGGGCCGTCCGTAGACTCGTCGTGTGAGCACGAGTCAGCAGGCAGACCCGCTGATCGGCCGTCTCGTCGACGGCCGGTACCGGGTGCGCGCGCGTATCGCGCGTGGCGGCATGGCAACCGTGTACGTCGCGACCGATCTGCGTCTGGAGCGGCGGGTCGCCCTGAAGGTCATGCACGGCCACCTCAGCGACGACACCGTGTTCCAGAGCCGGTTCATCCAGGAGGCCCGCTCGGCTGCGCGTCTGGCGGATCCCCACGTCGTCAACGTCTTCGACCAGGGCCAGGACGGCGAGATGGCCTACCTCGTCATGGAGTACCTGCCCGGCATCACACTGCGCGAGCTCCTACGCGAGCACCGTCGCCTCACCGTGGATCAGACGCTGACCATCATGGATGCCATCCTGTCGGGGCTCGCGGCCGCTCACCGCGCCGGCATCGTCCACCGCGACGTCAAGCCCGAGAACGTGCTCCTCGCCGAAGACGGACGCATCAAGATCGGCGACTTCGGCCTCGCGCGTGCGACCACGGCCAACACCGCCAGCGGCGCCCAGCTCATGGGGACCATCGCGTACCTCGCTCCGGAACTCGTCACGCGGGGCACCGCCGATGCCCGCAGCGACATCTACTCGCTCGGCATCATGCTGTACGAGATGCTCGCCGGAGAGCAGCCGTACAAGGGCGAGCAGCCGATGCAGATCGCGTACCAGCACGCCACCGACTCGGTGCCGCGCCCGAGCGCGAAGAACCCCGCGGTGCCCGAGCAGCTCGACGAACTCGTCCTGTGGGCGACCGAACGCGAGCCCGACGACCGTCCGCTCGATGCGGGGACGATGCTCGAGCGCCTGCGCGCCATCGAGAAGGACCTCGGCCTGGCCCCTCAGGTCGCCCGGGCCGTCTCGGTCGGCACGGCGGGCGCCGCCTCCCCCGCCGAGTCACGCGAACTCACCAAGGTGCTTCCGCAGACGGCAGCCGTCCCGTCGGCCACGGTCGACGAGCCCGACAACGCCGCCCGCCTCCGCGCGCGCACGCGTCGCCGCACCGCGCGCGGCGTTTGGATCCTCCTCCTCGTCCTGCTCCTGGCCGGCGGGGCCGGGCTCACGGGCTGGTACTTCGGGTCCGGCCCCGGCTCGCTGGTCGGCGTTCCCGACGTCTCGGGACGCAGCTACGACGAGGCGCAGGCGCTCCTCGTCCAGGAGCAATTGCAGGCGCAGCGGCAGGACGTGAACGATCGCGAGATCCCGGCCGGAACCACCGTCGGGTCCGACCCCGCCCCCGGCGAGCGGCTCGACAAGAACACCGTCGTGACCGTGCTGGTCTCCATCGGACCCGCCACCCATCAGATCCCCGCGCTCGGCGGTCGCACCGCCGACGAGGTGCGCGCCGTCTTCGAGGCCGCCTTCGTCGGGGTCGGCGACGACCCCGCGCGCGAATTCACCGACTCGGCGGACGGCACCGTACTGAGCGCGTCGATCGTCCCCCGTTCCGGCGGCGACGCCTTCGCGTGCACCGACGGCTGCACGGTCTACGAAGGGGACGCCGCCACGCTCGTCGTCTCGCTCGGTCCGATCCCCGACGTCACGGGCGAGACGCAGTCCGCCGCCGAGCGCTCCCTCGACGGCGTGGGACTGTCGACCTCCGTCTCGGAGGAGTACAGCAACAGCGTGGCCTCCGGGGTCGTGATCGGCATCGGCGACCGCGACGGCGGCGGCAACTGGCGCCCCGGCGACACCGTGCCGTTGCGCGTGTCGATCGGCCCCAAGCCCGTCGAGATCCCCGGCAACATCGTCGGTATGTCCATCCGCGACGCGGTCGCCGCACTCGATGCGCTCGGGTTCGAGGTCAACGCCGGCATCGACGACGGCACCCTGCCCCTCGGCTTCAAGTACTGGGACATCTACAAGGTGCGGGCGACCAACCCCAAGGCCGGGACGACCGCACCGCAGGGCTCGACGATCACTCTGACGCCGACGCTCTAGGCCGCCCACCCGGGCCCCGCCGAGGGGGCGGAGGCGCGTGGGCCACGATCGCACACCTCGCGCGACCGTGCGGGCAGATCCGACGCCCACCCGCCGTGGGCTTCACCATCCCACCCGCCCTCCGCCCCACCCCGCATCCGGCATCCGGCATCCGGCATCCGGAAACGACGATGCCCCCGACCGCACCGGTCGGGGGCATCTCGCAGGCGGCACGCGGGTCAGCGCTTCTCGAGCTCCTCCGCCACGAGGAAGGCCAGCTCCAGGCTCTGACGGTGGTTCAGACGCGGGTCGCACAGGCTCTCGTAGCGCGTCGCGAGGGTCGCCTCGTCGATCTGCTCGGAGCCGCCCAGGCATTCGGTGACGTCGTCACCGGTGAGTTCGACGTGGATGCCGCCGGGGTGCGTGCCCACCGAGCGGTGCGCCTCGAAGAACCCGCGCACCTCGTCGACGACGTCGTCGAAGCGACGCGTCTTGTAGCCGGTGGGCGTGGTGATGCCGTTGCCGTGCATGGGATCGGTGACCCACAGCGGGGTGGCGCCGGAGTCGCGGACGGCCTCCAGGAGCGGGGGCAGGGCATCGCGGATCTTGCCCGCACCCATGCGCGTGATGAACGTCAGGCGCCCCGGCTCGCGCTCGGGGTCGAGCCTGTCGATCAGCGCGAGCGCCGTCTCGGCCGTGGTGGTGGGGCCGAGCTTGACGCCGATGGGGTTGCGGATCTTCGAGAAGTAGTCGACGTGCGCGCCGTCGAGCTCGCGCGTGCGCTCGCCGATCCACTGGAAGTGCGACGAGGTGTTGTAGGGCAGGCCGGTGCGCGAGTCGATCCGGGTCATGGGGCGCTCGTAGTCCATGAGCAGGCCCTCGTGGCCGGTGTAGAACTCCACGCGCGTCAGCTCGTCGAAGTCGGCGCCGGCCGCCTCCATGAACTTGATCGCCCGGTCGATCTCGGTCGCCATGCTCTCGTACGCCTGGTTGGCAGGAGTGGAGGCGAAGCCCTTGTTCCAGCTGTGCACCTCGCGGAGGTCGGCGAACCCGCCCTGCGTGAAGGCCCGGATGAGGTTCAGGGTCGACGCGGCCGTGTGGTAGCCCTTGAGCAGGCGCGCGGGATCGGCCTTGCGGGACTCCTCGGTGAAGTCGTAGCCGTTGACGATGTCGCCGCGGTAGGCCGGCAGCGTCACGTCGCCGCGCGTCTCGGTGTCGCTCGAGCGGGGCTTGGCGAACTGCCCGGCCATGCGGCCCATCTTGACGACGGGCATCGACGCGCCGTAGGTGAGCACGACGGCCATCTGGAGCACGGTCTTGATGCGGTTGCGGATCTGCTCGGCGGTCGCGCCGGCGAACGTCTCGGCACAGTCACCGCCCTGGAGCAGGAACGCCTGGCCTGCGGCGGCACGGGCGAGACGATCGCGCAGGATGTCGACCTCGCCGGCGAAGACCAGCGGCGGGAGGGTCGCCAGCTCTGCGGATGCCGCCGCCACCGCGCCCTCGTCATACCACTGGGGCTGCTGCTTGATGGGCAGGGATCGCCAGTGGTCGAGGTCGTGGAGCTGCTGATTCACCCCTGAAGTCTAGTGGCGCGACGACGGCGCCTTCGCCGCCTGTGCACTGGCCAGCCGGTCCTTCACGGTGGAGGCGTAGACGTCTTCGTAGCGCTGCTCGCCGAGGCGCTGCAGGGCCACCATGATCTCGTCGGTGACCGAGCGCAGGACGTAGCGGTCGCCCTCCATGCCCTCGAAACGGGAGAAGTCGAGCGGCTCGCCGATGACGATCCCCACACGTCCCACGCGCGGCAGTCGCTGACCGATCGGCATCACCGCGCCGGTGTCGACCATGACCACGGGGACCACCGGCACGCGCGCCTCGAGCGCCATGCGCGCGATGCCCGTGCGTCCGCGGTACAGCGTGCCGTCGGGGCTGCGGGTGCCCTCCGGGTAGATCCCGAGCAGCTCACCGCGCCCGAGGACGCCGAGGCCCGTGTTCAGCGACGCCTCCGACGCCTTCCCTCCCGACCGGTCGATGGGCAGCTGGCCGGTCGCTTGGAAGAACATCCGGGTGGCCCAGCCCTTGAGGCCCTTGCCGGTGAAGTAGTCGCTCTTGGCGAGGAACGCCATGCGGCGGTCGATCATGAGCGGCAGGAAGATCGAATCCGAGAACGACAGGTGGTTGCTGGCGAGGATCGCCGCACCCTCCGCCGGGATGTTGCGCCGGCCCACCATCCATGGGCGGAACACGGCCTTGATGACCGGTCCGATGACCACGTACTTCATGAGCCAGTAGAACATCGTCAGCGCTCCTTCCCGGCGAGGTCGGCGACCCCGATGAGACCGGCGTCGTTGCCCAGGCGCGCGATCGCGAACTCGGCGACCGGACGTTCACCGTACCCCGGCAACGACGTCTCGTACGCGAGCTTCACCGGTTCGAGCAGGTCGGCGCCCAGCTGCGCCACTCCCCCGCCGATCACGAAGACCTCGGGATCGAGCACGGCCTGGAAACCGCCGCACGCCTCGCCGAGAGCGGTCGCGACGCGGCGGAGCGCCTCGACCGCCCCGGGGTCGCCCGCCAGCACGAGGCGAGAGACGGCGGGTCCGGGAATGGCGCCCCTCTCCGCGCGGACGGCCGCCAACGCGGCACCGATACCGCCCTCGTCGGCGATCGTGTTGGCCTCGCGCTGCAGCGCGCGTCCCGAGGCGTACTGCTCGAGGCATCCGTTCTGTCCGCAGCCGCACGGGTGGCCGCCCCGGACGAAGCGCAGGTGACCGAGCTCGGCGCCGATGCCGTGACCACCGCGGAACAGCTCGCCGTCGGTGACGACGGCACCGCCGACGCCCGTGCCCATCGTCAGCATGACCATGTCGCGCACGCCCCGGCCCGCGCCGAAGCGGTACTCGCCCCAGCCGGCGGCGTTCGCGTCGTTCTCGATCGTCACGGGGGCGTCGAGGCGCTGCTCCAGGCGGGCGCGCAGGGGTTCGTCGCGCCAGTCGATGTTGGGGGCGTAGATGACGGTGCTGCGGTCGCGGCTGATGAACCCGGCGGCGGCGACGCCGATGGCGTGCACCTCGTGCGCGCGGCGCAGATGATCGGCCATGTCGACCACGGCATCCACGAGGGCCGAGGGGTCGATAGGGGTGTCGACGCGGAGCTTCTCGATGATGGTGCCGTCGTCGTCGACGACGCCTCCGGCGATCTTCGTTCCCCCGATATCGATGCCGACGTTGCGCACCGCGCTCCCTTCCGGGCCCACCGAGAGGGCGGCCCGGAGCAGTCTAGCCAAGGCGGGCGGCGCGCGAACGACGTCTCGCTCCGGGGGCGGCGCAGGCCGTGCGGATAGACTGATGGACCGCTCGACGTTCTTTCCGGTGCCGAAGGAGTTACCGTGATCCAGTTCGACCTCCCCCCTGTCGTCCCCGCCGATCCCGACGCCAACGCGTCGGATCTGCTCGCCGACCGCGTCCGCGCGACGCCCGACCGGCCCCTGTTCGCCGTGCCCGAGGCCGGAGGATGGCGCGACGTCTCGGCGGTCGAGTTCGAGCGCCAGGTCATCGCCCTGGCGAAGGGCTTCATCGCCGCCGGCGTCCAACCGGGAGAGAAGGTCGGCTTCATCGCCCGCACCACGTACGACTGGACGCTCGTCGACTTCGCGCTCTTCTACGCCGGGGCCGTCATGGTGCCGGTGTACGAGACGAGCTCCCCCTCGCAGATCTCGTGGATCCTGTCGGACTCCGGCGCCATCGCGGTCGTCGTGGAGTCCGCGGAGCACTCCGACCGCCTCGACGAGGTGCGCAGCGACCTTCCGCTCGTCCGCGAGGTGTGGGCGATGCACACGGGCGCCCTCGACGCGCTCGTCGCGGGCGGCACGCACATCACCGACGAAGAGGTCGAGCGCCGCCGCCACCTCGCGAAGGCCTCCGACATCGCGACCCTCATCTACACGTCGGGGTCGACGGGACGCCCCAAGGGCTGCGTCCTCGTGCACAGCAACTTCGTCGAGCTCGCCCGCAACTCCGCCAAGGCCCTGCACGAGGTCGTCGAGACGCCGGGCGCCTCGACGCTGCTGTTCATCACCACGGCCCACGTCTTCGCGCGTTTCATCTCGCTGCTGAACGTGCACGCGGGGGTGAAGACCGGGCACCAGCCCGACACCAAGCAACTGCTGCCCGCCCTCGGCACCTTCCAGCCGACCTTCCTGCTCGCCGTGCCCCGGGTCTTCGAGAAGGTCTACAACTCCGCCGAGCAGAAGGCCGAGGCCGGTGGCAAGGGCAAGATCTTCCGCGCCGCGGCCGACGTCGCGATCGAGCACTCGCAGCGGCTGCAGGAGGGGAAGAAGATCTCCCTCCCCCTCAAGCTGAAGTTCGCGCTCTTCGACAAGCTGGTCTACTCCAAGCTCCGGGATGCCATGGGCGGACGCGTGGTCTACGCGGTGTCGGGATCGGCCCCGCTCGGACCGCGACTGGGGCACTTCTTCCGCAGCCTCGGCGTTGTGATCCTCGAGGGCTACGGACTCACCGAGACGACGGCCCCGGCCACGGTCAACCTCGCGACGAAGTCGAAGATCGGCACGGTCGGTCCGGTGCTCCCCGGTGTCGGGGTGCGCCTGGCCGATGACGGCGAGATCCAGGTGCGCGGCATCAACGTCTTCCGCGAGTACTGGCAGAACCCGGATGCCACGGCCGAGGCCTTCGACGGCGAATGGTTCAAGACCGGCGACATCGGCGCCTTCGACGCCGACGGCTTCCTCGCGATCACGGGCCGCAAGAAGGAGATCATCGTCACGGCCGGCGGCAAGAACGTCGCTCCGGCCGCCCTCGAGGATCCCATCCGCGCGAACCCGATCGTGGGCCAGGTCGTGGTCGTCGGCGACCACAAGCCGTTCATCGCCGCCCTCGTCACCCTGGATCCCGAGATGCTGCCGACGTGGCTCGCCAACAACGGCCTGCCCGCCGACATGTCGCTGCAGGACGCGAGCACGAACGAGAAGGTGCGCGCCGAGGTGCAGGGCGCGATCGACCGCGCCAACACGCGCGTGTCGCGCGCGGAGTCGATCCGCAAGTTCACGATCCTGCCCACGGAGTGGACCGAGGCGAGCGGCCACCTGACGCCCAAGATGAGCATCAAGCGCAACGTCATCGTCGCCGACTTCGCCGACGCGATCGAGGACATCTACGCCGTGCCGGTGAACACGACCAACGTCTCTCTCCCCTGAGACCCGGAATGCCGAACGGCCCGGCCCCCTCGGGGGTCGGGCCGTTCTGCTGCGCCGAGAACAGGGCATGCCACGGGAACAGGGGAATCCGCGACGAAGGGGCCTGTCCTCGCGCCGTCCCCTGTTCTCGTGTCAGGGCCAGCGGGTCAGAACCAGTCGCTCTCGCGCACCTGACGCATCGCCTCGCGGCGGGTCTCGGCGGGCAGCCGCGAGAGATAGAGCATTCCGTCGAGGTGGTCGGTCTCGTGCTGCAGCGCCTGTGCGAGCAGCCCTTCGCCCTCGAGCACGACCTCCCGGCCGTCGAGGTCGATGCCGACGACCTTCGCCCACGGGTAGCGGATGGCGTCGTGCCACAGACCGGGCACCGAGAGGCATCCCTCCCCCACCGGCTGGGGCTCGCCGCGCGTCTCCACGAGGACGGGATTGATGACGTACCCGATGTCGCCGTCGATGTTGTAGCTGAACGCGCGCAGACCGACCCCGATCTGCGGAGCCGCGACTCCCGCGCGCCCGGGCAGCTCGACCGTGTCGAGCAGGTCTTGGACGAGGGCGCGCACGCCGTCGTCGATCTCGTCGATGGGAGCGCTCGTGGCGCGCAGCACCGGGTCGCCGAACAGGCGGATCGGACGGACGCTCATGCGGAGGCCACCGGAGCGCGGAGGCCCTCGACGACGGCGGCGGCGAGCTCCCGCGCGGCCTGGCGCGTGCCGGGCTGCAGGTCGCGGAACGTGATCGCACTGCCCGCGGCGATGCGTGCGTCGTAGGGCATGCGGATGACGGTGCGCACGCGCGACCGGAAGTGGGACTCCAACTCGCTCTCGCGCACCAGCGGCGCGCCCGGACGCGAGTTGTTCAACACCACGACGGCGTCGCGCACACGCGCCGCGTAGCCGTTGGTCTCGAGCCACGTCAGCGTCTCGGAAGCCAGCCGCGCCTCGTCGACGGAGAGTCCCGCCACGATCACGAGGGTGTCGGCGAGCTCGAGCGTGGCCCCCATGACGGAGTGGACGATGCCGGTCCCCGTGTCGGTGAGCACGATCGAGTAGTAATGCGCGGCGACGTCGGCGACCTGACGGTAGTCGTCGTCGCTGAAGGCCTCCGACTGACGCGGATCCGCATCGGATGCCAGCACGTCGAGGCGGGTGGCATCCCGGGCGACGATCGACGAGACGTCGTTGTAGCCGGCCATCTCGTCGTGCGCGCGCACGAGGTCGCGCACGGTGCGGCCGTTGGGGCGGCCGACACGGTCGGCGAGCGTCCCGCGGTCGGGGTTCGCGTCGACGGCGATGATGCGATCGTCGCGCGCGTCGGCGAGGGCCATGCCGAGCAGCGAGGTGACGGTGGTCTTGCCGACCCCGCCCTTGCGCGAAAGCACGGGCACGAAGCGCGCCCCGCCCGCGAGAGGGGCCGAGATGCGGCGGTCCAGCTCCTTGCGCTGCCGGGCGCGGCGCCCGTCGCCGAGGTTGATGCGGTGGCGCGACGCCGAGTACACCAGCTGCTGCCACAGGCCCTCGGGCTCCGGACGGCTGATCTGCTTCGGGTCGAGCAGGCGGTCGGCCGTGAGCAGGTCGGCGCTCTCGCGGGAGTCGTCGATCTGACCGATGCGCTTGGACGTCAGCGCGACCTCGGGCGCCGGGGTGCGCACGCGCTCCATGGCGTGGGCGCGATCCACCCGCGCGGCCTCCTCGGCGGTGCGGGCGGCGTCATCGGCCTGATGCGCCTGACGGCGGGTGAGCGGCACGGTGCCGATGACCCCCGTCGCGGCGCGCTCGGCGCGCGTGGTCGGGACGCTGCCGGTGGGGACGGCACGGGTCGCCGGCGAAGCCGCCGCCGCGGCCGCCGCCGCTGGGACCGTCGGAGCCGGCACGGTGGTCGCACCGGTCTGCGGCCGGGCGCCGTCGGTCGGAGCGGATGCCGGCTCCTCGGCGACGCGTGCGGTGAGCAGCACCGCGTCATCGGTCGCCCGCGCGTGGTCGTCGCTCTCGGAGGCGGAGCCCGCGTCCGATGCGTCCTCGTCGTCGTGGTCGTCGTCGATCGCGGCCTCCACGACCTCGTCGTCGGTCTCGTCGGCCGAGGCGGAGACACCGGTCTCCGGCACCCACGGAGCGTGGGTCAGCGGCTCGGCGGAGGCACCGATCGACCCCTCCTCGATCGGCTCCTCGTCGAAGGGTTCCTCGTCGAGGGGCTGCTCGTCGAAGGGCTCCTCATCGAAGGGCTCCGCGGCATCCGCCTCGTACAGCTCGACGTCGTCGACGACCTCGACGTCGTGCAGGTCGTCGGATGCGGCCGCGTCCTCCGGCGCCTCGTCGGGGGTCGCGCCGACCTCGGAGATCGCATCATCAGGCGCCGGAGCGTCGGGCCCCGGAACTGTCTCGAGCGACTCGTGCGTGGTGTCGGGATGCTCGTCGAGCGACCGCTCGTCGGCGGAAGCCCGCGGCGTGGTCGCGTCGACGTCCCCTGCTTCGACACCGGCATCGTCCGTCACCGATGCCTGCGCGTCGACGTCGTCGTGCGCGGGGGCGCCACCGAGATCGTCCTGACGGTCGTCGCCGTACTCGGCCCGTTCGACGTCGCCCTCGTCGTTGGAGGCGTCGTCATGGGACGCCTCGCCGTCCGCCTCGTGCTCCACCGCGTCGCGCTCGGGTGCGCCCTCGTCGACGGGGCCCGCTCCCTCGTGCTCCGCGGGCGCGGCATCCTGATCGTCGTCGCGCGCATCGTCGCCCGACCCGTCGGCAGCCGGAGCCTCGTACGGACCTTCGGGGTCGTCGCCCACGACCTCGGCGTCGTGCACGTCGTCATCGGCCGATCCGGCGTCCTGGTGCGGTTCGTCTCCATGCGCGCCGTCGTGGTGCGCGTCGTCGGGGTGCGGTTCGAGGATGATCTCGTCCGTCGCGAGCTCGTCCACCTCGGTGGCGACCTCGTCGTCGTGGGTCTCGGAAGCGAGCTGGCGAGGTGCGGAGGAATCGTCCAGCGCGGCGAGGTCGGCGTCATCGAAGGGGATCTCGTCCTCGATCACGTCGTCGTCGAGATCGTCGTCGTCACTGGTCGCCGGCAGGTCGACACTGACCTGCGCGGTGTATCCACCGAGGATCGTGATGCTGGCCGTGTCGAGGTTCCCGCTCTCGTCGAGCACGCCGTGCTCGGCGTTCTCGTCGGGGTTCGCGTCGGTGCGGTCGGGGGTCACTGCAGTCTCCAAACGGGAAGAGGGCGCGAAAGCGCCCCCTCCCAGGCTACTGCGCGGGGCGGATCACCAGCAAAAGATCCCCCGCCTCCACCTGCTGCGTGGTACCGATCGCGACACGGTCGACCACTCCCTCGACCGGTGCCGTGATCGCCGCCTCCATCTTCATCGCCTCGATCGACGCGACCGCCTGACCCGCCTGCACCCGATCGCCGGGGGCGGCCTTCATCGTCACCACACCCGAGAAGGGCGCGGCCACCTGGCCGGGCTTCGACGTATCCGCCTTCTCCGCCTGCCGCGCCTCGACGTCGATCGATCGGTCGCGCACGAAGACCGGACGCAGTTGGCCGTTCAGCGTCGTCATGACGGTGCGCATGCCCTTGTCGTCGGCGTCGCCCACCGCCTCGAGCCCCACGAAGAGCTGCACCCCGCGCTCGATCTCGACGGTGTGCTCCCCGCCCGGGCGCAAGCCGTACAGATAATCGGCGGTGTCGAGCACGCTCAGGTCGCCGAAGCGCTCGCGCATCTCCAGGAAGGTGCGCGTCGGCGCGGGGAACAGCAGGTGGTTCAGGCGCGCACGCCGATCGGCGGACTCCCCCGCCAGCGCCGCGGTGTCGCCGTCGGTGAGCGGGGTGACCCCCGTCTTGGCATCCCGCCCGGCCAGCACCTTCGACCGGAACGGCTCGGGCCACCCACCCGGAAGGTCGCCGAGCTCACCGGCCATGAACGACACGACCGAGTCGGGCACGTCGTACTTCTCCGGGTTGCGCTCGAAGTCAGCCGGGTCGGCCTTGACCGCGGCGAGGTGCAGGGCCAGGTCGCCCACGACTTTCGACGACGGCGTCACCTTGGGCACACGGCCCAGGATGCGATCGGCCGCCGCGTACATGTCCTCGATCAGCTCGAAGTCGTCCGCCAGGCCGAGCGCGATGGCCTGCTGACGGAGGTTCGACAACTGCCCTCCTGGGATCTCGTGCCGGTAGACCCGTCCGGTGGGGCCGGCGAGACCCGACTCGAACGGGCGGTACAGATGACGCACCGCCTCCCAGTACGGCTCGAGGTCGCTCACGGCGGCGAGATCGAGACCCGTGTCGCGCTCGGTGTGCGCGAGGGCGGCCACCAGAGCCGACAGCGACGGCTGGCTCGTCGTTCCCGCCATCGGCGCGGCGGCCGCGTCCACGGCATCCGCTCCGGCCGCCGAGGCGGCGAGCAGAGTCGCGAGCTGTCCGCCCGCGGTGTCGTGCGTGTGCACGTGCACCGGGAGGTCGAAGCGCTCGCGCAGAGCCGTGACGAGCTTCGTCGCGGCGGCGGGACGCAGCAGTCCCGCCATGTCCTTGATCGCGAGGATGTGCGCGCCCGCCTCGACGATCTGCTCGGCGAGGCCGAGGTAGTAGTCGAGCGTGTACAGACGCTCCGCGGGGTCGAGGAGGTCGCCCGTGTAGCAGAGCGCGACCTCGGCGACGGCGGTGCCGGTCGAGAGGACGGCGTCGATCGCGGGCCGCATCTGCGAGACGTCGTTGAGCGCGTCGAAGATCCGGAAGATGTCGACCCCGGATGCCGCAGCCTCGGCCACGAAGGCGTCGGTGACCTCCGTCGGGTACGGCGTGTAGCCCACCGTGTTGCGGCCGCGCAGCAGCATCTGGATCGCGACGTTCGGAAGAGCCTGACGCAGCGCGTCGAGGCGCTCCCAGGGGTCCTCGCCGAGGAACCGCAGCGCGACGTCGTAGGTCGCACCTCCCCAGGCCTCCACCGACAGCAGCTCAGGAGTCATGCGAGCGACGTAGGGCGCGACCCGGACGAGATCCCGCGTGCGGACCCGCGTGGCCAGCAGCGACTGGTGCGCGTCGCGGAAGGTCGTCTCCGTGACGGCGACGGCGGTCTGCTCGCGCAGGGCACGGGCGAAGCCCACCGGACCCAGCTCGCGCAGGCGCTGGCGCGAGCCCGCGGGTGCGGCATCCGTCAGATCGATCCGCGGGAGCTTGGCGCCGGGGTCGATCGAGAGGGGGTTGTCGCCGTGGGGGCGGTTCACCGTCGTGTCGACGAGCCACGACAGGATCTTCGTGCCGCGGTCCTTCGACTCCCGGCCCTTCAGCAACTCGGGGCGTTCGTCGATGAACGATGTGCTGAGATCCCCCGCAACGAACGCGGGGTCATCGAGCACGGCCTGCAGGAACGGGATGTTGGTGGAGACGCCACGGATGCGGAATTCGGCGAGGGCCCGGCGGGCACGCGCGACGGCCGCGGGGAAGTCACGTCCGCGGCAGGAGAGCTTCGACAGCATCGAGTCGAAGTGCGGGCTCACCTGCGACCCCGCCGCGGTCGTGCCTCCGTCGAGACGGATGCCGGCTCCGCCGGGCGAGCGGTAGGTGGTGATCTTGCCGGTGTCGGGGCGGAAGCCCTGCGTGGGATCCTCCGTGGTGATGCGGCACTGCAGCGCGGCGCCGCGCAACTGGATGTCGTCCTGCTGCAGGTGGAGCTCGGCGAGGGTCTGCCCCGCGGCGATGCGCATCTGCGACTGCACGAGGTCGACGTCGGTGACCTCCTCGGTCACGGTGTGCTCGACCTGGATGCGGGGGTTCATCTCGATGAAGACGACCTCGCCGGCGCGCGGTCCCGCGGTCTCGAGCAGGAACTCGACGGTGCCCGCGTTCTGGTACCCGATCGACCGGGCGAAGGCGACGGCGTAGCGGTGGAGATCCCGCCGCACGGCGTCGTCGAGGTTCGGCGCCGGGGCGATCTCGATGACCTTCTGGTGGCGGCGCTGCACCGAGCAGTCGCGCTCGAAGAGATGAACGGTCTCGCCCGTGGCATCCGCGAGGATCTGCACCTCGACGTGACGTGGACGCTGCACGGCCTGCTCGAGGAACATCCGCGGGTCGCCGAACGCGCTCTGCGCCTCGCGCATCGCCTCGGCCAGAGCCGGCGCGAGCTCGCCCATGGCCTCAACGCGCCGCATGCCGCGTCCGCCGCCGCCGGCGACCGCCTTGGCGAAGAGGGGGAAGCCGATCTCCTCCGCCTGCGCCAGCAGGGCGTCGATGTCGTCGGACGCCGGGGTCGAGCGCAGCACCGGCACGCCGGCTGCGATCGCGTGCTCCTTGGCGGTGACCTTGTTGCCGGCCATCGACAACACCTCGGCGGGAGGGCCGATGAAGGTGATGCCGTTCACCGCGGCCTTCTCGGCGAGCTCCGGGTTCTCCGAGAGGAAGCCGTATCCGGGGTAGATGGCATCCGCTCCGCACTCCCTGGCGACGCGGATGATCTCGTCGACGTCGAGGTAGGCGCGTACGGGGTGACCGCGCTCGCCGATCTGGTAGGCCTCGTCGGCCTTCAGCCGGTGCAGCGACGCCCGATCCTCATACGGGTAGACCGCGACGGTGCGCGCTCCGACCTCGTAGGCGGCACGGAAAGCGCGGATGGCGATCTCTCCGCGATTGGCGACCAGGATTTTCGAGAACATGCGCACCTCACGTCAAGCTGGCGGGGCTGAATGTGCTCACAGCCTAGGGGACGGTAACGTGGACTCTTGTGCACGTACTCTCCGTCAGCTCTCTCAAAGGCGGGGTCGGCAAGACGACCGTGACACTGGGGCTGGCTTCGGCCGCCTTCGCGCGTGGCGTTCGCACTCTCGTCGTCGACCTCGACCCCCAGTCCGACGTGTCGACCGGGATGGACATCCAGGTCGCCGGTCGGCTCAACATCGCCGATGTCCTGGCGAACCCGAAAGAGAAGGTCGTCCGCCAGGCGATCACCTCGAGCGGGTGGGCGAAGGTGCATCCCGGCACCATCGACGTGCTGATCGGCAGCCCGTCGGCCATCAACTTCGACGGGCCGCACCCGAGCGTCCGTGACGTCTGGAAGCTCGAAGAGGCCCTCGCGACGATCGAGAGCGAGTACGACCTCGTTCTCATCGACTGCGCCCCCTCGCTGAACGCCCTCACGCGCACCGCGTGGGCCGCGAGCGACCGCGTGGTCGTCGTGACCGAGCCGGGACTGTTCTCCGTCGCCGCCGCAGACCGCGCGCTGCGCGCGATCGAGGAGATCCGCCGCGGTCTCTCGCCTCGTCTGCAACCCCTCGGCGTCGTGGTCAACCGCGTTCGCCCGCAGTCGATCGAGCACCAGTTCCGCATCAAAGAGCTGCGCGACATGTTCGGCCCCCTCGTGCTCAACCCGCAGCTGCCCGAGCGGACGTCGCTGCAGCAGGCCCAGGGAGCCGCGAAGCCGCTGCACGTGTGGCCGGGCGACTCGGCGCAGGAGCTGGCCGCCGATTTCGACGCGCTGCTCGACCGCATCGTACGCACGGGCCGTATCCCGGTCGACAACGAGGCCCCTCAGGCCTGACCTCTTCTCGAGACGCCGTCCCGCTGCTGCGCAGCCGGGGCGGCGTTTCCTTTCGGCACCGAGCCGTCGGAAGTCGACACCCCCGCCGGCACCGGTGGCTTCGACACGCTCGGACACCTCCGACGCAAGAACGCTGAGCCTGTCGAAGGGGCCGAGAATTCCGCCGGCGCCGGCGCTTCGGCACGCTCAGCCACCTCCGACGCGAGAACCCTGAGCCTCGTGACGAATCCGGGAAACCGGCGGTATGCACGCGAGGACCCTGAGCCTGTCGAAGGGTCCGGGCCGCGCGTCGGGTCGCTGCGCGCGGCCGCGCGACGAAACCCCGGATGCCGAGGCGTCCGGGAAGGGCCTGCCTCAGGCGGTGCGGGCGGCGCGACGGGCGGCGAGCTCGTCGACGGCCTCGGGCGTCGCGGCTTCGAAGTCGACGAGCGTCGACTCGACCTCGCGGAGCACCTTGCCGACCGCGATGCCGAAGACGCCCTGACCGCGGCTGACGAGGTCGATGACCTCGTCGTTCGAGGTGCAGAGGTACACCGACGCTCCATCGCTCATGAGGGTGGTGCCCGCGAGGTCGCGGATACCGGCGGCACGGAGCTGGTCGACGGCCGTGCGGATCTGCTGCAGCGAGATGCCGGTGTCGAGCAGACGCTTCACGAGCTTCAGGACGAGGATGTCGCGGAAGCCGTAGAGGCGCTGCGAGCCGGAGCCGCTGGCTCCACGGACGGTGGGGACGACCAGTTCGGTGCGGGCCCAGTAGTCGAGCTGGCGGTACGTGATGCCGGCGGCACGCGCGGCGACCGCGCCCCGGTAGCCGGTCTCGTCGTCCATCTCGGGCAGACCGTCGGTGAAGAGGAGGTCGGCGGCGAACCGGGGTTCACCGAGTGCATCGCCAGCGTTCATGCTCGCGTCCCTCCTCATCGGCTCGTTGGTTCCACGCTAGATCAGCGCGGGTCCCCCGGCAATGACATCCGCTCCGAGGGCCGCGGCGTGTCGCGATCAGGACAGCATTCGCTCGATCGCGTCGCGCACGAACAGGGTGCGCACCTCATCGAGACGGCCCGCGAGTTCGGGCGCGAGCTCGCTCGCGCGGGCCCGGGAGGCGGCGTCGGGACGACGCAGGAGCGCGGAGAGGGCGGATTCGACGAGCGACACCTCGCGTTCGGCACTCTGGCGCAGCGTGCGGACGTGCCGCGGCTCGATCCCGTGACGGTCGAGGGCGACGAGGGCGCGCAGCAGGGTCACGGTCTGCTCGGAGTAGGTGTCGGCCCCCGCGATCACGCCCGTGCTCACGGCGTCGTTCAAGAGCTGCGGGCGTGCTCCGGCGGCAGCAAGCAGCTCGTCGCGGCGGTACCGGCGCGGCGCGGAGGTCATCGACGGGATCGACGTCGGCGGGGCGGGGTTGCGCCCCGCGTCGAGGTCTTCGAGATACTCGCGGATGACGACGAGCGGCAGATAGTGATCGCGTTGCAGCGTCAACGCGAGGCGCAGCCGTTCGAGATCGGCCGGCGAGAACTTGCGGTACCCCGACTCGGTGCGGGTGGGCGAGACGATGCCCTGCACCTCGAGGAAGCGCAGCTTGCTCGAGGTCAACGCCGGGAAGTCGGGGGTCAGGCGCGCGAGCACCTGTCCGATGCTGAGCAGCCCCGCAGCCGCCTGACGACCACGGGAGGGGGCTGCCGCCATCAGTGCTCTGCCGCGGGCAGGTCGACCGGCGAACCGAAGAAGTTCAGGCGGAACTTGCCGATGCGCACCTCGGAGCCGTTCACGAGAGCGGAGCGGTCGACCCGCTCGCCGTTGACGTAGCTGCCGTTGAGCGAGCGCTGGTCGACGATCTCGAACGCCGAACCGGAGCGGATGATCTCGGCGTGGCGACGCGACACGGTCACGTCGTCGAAGAACAGGTCGGCCTCGGGATGACGCCCGACGGTGGTGACGTCGGTGTCGAGCAGGTACCGGGCACCGGTCGTGGGACCCGACCGCACGATCAGCAGCGCCGCCCCGGAGGGCAGCGCACCGATCGCTTCGAGCTCGGCCTCGGTGAGGTCGGCTCCGAAGGGGACGAACGACAGGTCGGCGTCGTGGGTCTGGGTCGTGTCGTGCGAGCTGTCGCGGGCGACGGCGTCGGCCGCGCGTCGGATCTCGTCTCGATCGAATCGGCTGGTCTCGTCCACGGCTTCTCCTTCATATTCACCATAACCGATCGGTTCAGATCGAACGGGGGGAACCGACCGCGCGCGGGCCATGGTGATGCGTGATGTGTCTTCATTTCGTCGACACCGGACACCGCGGTTCGGGGCGCGGAAACGGCCGACGAGACACTCGAACCTATCGACCCGGGGTCCGTCGTGTCGAGTCCGGTGACGCCACGGGTGTGGCGGGTGAGGAGCGCGAAGACGCAGGTGACGAGAACCTGAGCCGGTGAGGCCGCCGCCGGAGGACCCTTCGAGGGGCTCGGAGCCCCGCGCGCCGGTGGGCGGAACCGCCGCGGGGTCCCGGACCCATCGACAGGCTCAGGGTCCTGGGGCACCGAGGTCGGGGTCCTGTGCGGGAGGTGGCTGAGCCCGTCGAAGCCACCGGAGCAGACGGGGCCCCAGACCCTTCGGCCAGGCGCAGGGTCTGGGGCGGGGAGAAGGGCCGGTACCCGGGGCGGCCCGTCACGCCGACGCCCTCGTTAGGGTCGAAGGATGACGTCCCCCTCGGCGCCGCGTCGGCGCAGCCTCCCCGCCGTCCTGGCATCCCTCCTGTTGGCCGCCGCCGTGCTGTTCGTCCCCGCGACGCCGGCCTCCGCGCACGACGAGCTGGTGTCGACCGATCCCGCGGCCGATGCGGTGCTCGAGGCCGTGCCGCAGCGCATCACCCTCACGTTCAGTGCCGACGTCCTCACCGACCCGGGCGCCACGGTGGTCGAAGTGACCGATGCGAGCGGCGCGTCGCTCGCGGAGGGTGCCCCCGAGCCGTCGGGCACCGAGGTGACCCAGGCGCTGGCGGGGTCGGCATCCGGTGCCGTCACCGTGAAGTGGCGCGTCGTCTCCAGTGACGGACACCCGATCGACGGCTCTTTCGCGTTCACCGTCCCCGAGGCCGCCCCGACCCCGACGGCGACGCCCACGACCTCGGCGTCGGCATCCCCCTCCCCCACCGTCTCCGCCTCGGCCGCGCCCACGGAAGCGGAGACCCCCGTCGCGGCGCCGGTCGAGGAGTCGTCGGCGAGCTCTCCCCTGCCGTGGATCCTGCTGGCCGTGGCCCTGGTGATCGTTGCGGGCGTGCTCGTCTACGTCTTCGCCTCGCGCGGGCGTCGGAACGCCGCCGGTGGCGGCACGACCGGGCGATAGGCTGGAGCCATGCCTCATTACGATCTGGTCATTCTTGGTGCGGGTCCCGGCGGGTACGTCGCCGCGGTCCGCGGTGCGCAGCTGGGACTGTCGGTTGCGATCGTCGAAGAGAAGTACTGGGGCGGTGTCTGCCTCAACGTCGGCTGCATCCCCTCCAAGGCGCTGCTGCGCAACGCCGATCTCGCCCACACCTTCCACGCGAAGGCCGACCTGTTCGGCATCTCGGGCGACGTCACCTTCGACTTCGGCAAGGCGTTCGACCGCAGCCGCAGCGTGGCAGCCGGTCACGTCAAGGGCATCCACTACCTGATGAAGAAGAACAAGGTCACCGAGTACGAGGGTCGCGGATACTTCGCCGACGACCACACCATCGACGTGACCAAGACCGACGGCTCCAAGGAGCAGGTCACCTTCGACAACGTCATCATCGCCACGGGCTCGACAGTGCGCCTCCTCCCCGGCGTCACCCTGAGCGAGAACGTCGTCACCTACGAGGAGCAGATCCTCACCCGCGAGCTCCCCGAGTCGATCGTCATCGTCGGCGCCGGCGCCATCGGCATGGAGTTCGCCTACGTCATGACGAACTACGGCGTGAAGGTCACGATCATCGAGTTCCTCGACCGCGCCCTCCCGAACGAGGACGCCGAGGTCTCGAAGGAGATCCAGAAGCAGTACAAGGGCTACGGCGTCGACATCCTCACCTCGACGAAGGTCGACTCCGTCACCGACCACGGCGACAAGGTCACCGTCGCGTACACCGCGAAGGACGGCTCGACCGGCTCGATCGACGCCGACCGCGTGCTGATGTCGATCGGGTTCGCCCCCAAGGTCGACGGCTTCGGTCTCGAGAACACGGGCGTGAAGCTCACCGAGCGCGGTGCCATCGACATCGACGACCACATGCGCACCAACGTGCCGCACATCTACGCCATCGGCGATGTCACCGCGAAGCTGCAGCTCGCGCACGTCGCCGAGGCGCAGGGCGTCGTCGCCGCCGAGACCATCGGCAACGCCGAGACCCAGACCCTGGGCGACTACCGCAACATGCCGCGCGCCACCTTCTGCAACCCGCAGGTCGCGTCGTTCGGCCTGACGGAGCAGCAGGCCCGCGACGCCGGCCACGACATCAAGGTCGCGAAGTTCCCCTTCTCGGCCAACGGCAAGGCCAACGGCCTCGGCGAGCCGGTCGGCTTCGTCAAGCTCGTCGCCGACGCCGAGACGCTCGAGCTCATCGGCGGCCATCTCATCGGTCCCGACGTCTCCGAGCTGCTGCCCGAGCTCACCCTCGCGCAGAAGTGGGACCTCACCGCGCTCGAGGCGGCCCGCAACGTCCACACGCACCCGACGCTGTCGGAGGGCCTGCAGGAGGCCTTCCACGGCCTCGCAGGGCACATGATCAACCTCTGATCGCTCCACGCAGAAGGCCCGCCCGGTTCGCCCGGGCGGGCCTTCTGCGTGGGTGTCGGGAAGCCGCTCCCGCCAGGACACATCACCTCGCCGACATGCCGGTCGCCGGATGTCCCGGAGTCGTCAGCGAGACGCTGTCCCGCGACGGGCGGGCTGTCGCGGCGGCGGGGAGACCCCGTCCAGGTCGATCAGTGGCCGAGGGCGCGGGCGAGCTTCGAACCGGATGCCGCGGGGCGGCCACCGGCGGCGAAGACGGCCGCATCGACGGCGGCGAAGAACGCCGCACGACCCTCGTCGTCGGTCGGACCGGCCGCGCCGAGCTCGACCTCCCATTCACGCCAGGACGACTCCACGCCCCGGCGCTCGTCGCGCGCACGGACCCGGTCGTCGACGAACTCGGCGACCTCGTTGCCCTCGGCATCCCGGAGCGCGTACGCCGTGCGGTGGTTGCGCAGGCGGGCGAGGGCGGCGAAGGGCGGTCGAGCGATCGCGGAGACGGCATCCTGAACCGCCGGAGGCACGATCGGGTCGGCCTCGGGGTCGACGTCATCGGCCTCGAGCGGCCACTGCGTCTCGGTGCGACCGGCGCCCTCGGCGGGCCCCTTCACGTGCCAGCCCGCGTCGGGACCGCCCAGACGGCGCCGCATCGCCACGCCCGCACGGGCCAGATCGGCCGCGGGGGTGTCGAGGTAGCGCGCGTCGAGATCTCGCGGCTCGGGGTCACCGACCGTCGCCACCCCGGGAAGGGTCGACCAGTCGGGCAGGGGCGTGTCGTCGTCGACGTCGTACTTCGTCTCGACCTCGACGTTCGACGACCCGTTCGGGCCTGCGCTCAATCGTCGCGCCCGTCGGCGTCGGGGTTGATGTCCTCGGTCTCTTCGGCGAAGGCGAAGACCGCCTGGGTGGGGCCGTCGGAGTCGCCCGTGTTCGTGGGCTCGCCCTCGCGGCGGTAGACGAGCTGTCCCTCGCTGTAGGGCATGATCAGCGTATCGTCGGTCTCGTTCTCGAGCGGTATCACCTGCCCGTCGAGCGGGCCTCCGGTCAGTCGTGCAATAGCCATGCCGTCAGCGTAGACCGCACCCGCGACGAGGCCCCGCGCCTTGACACCGCGTCGCCGCGATCGCTCGCGCCGCTGCTCCGGGAAGCACTGCGCGCCTCGCCGCCGCTCCCCCGGGGACCACTCCGCGCCTCGCCGGCGGCGCTGCCCCGGGAACCACTGCGCGCCTCGCCGGCGGCGCTCCCCCGCCCGACGCGGGACCGCCCGACGGTCGCCGCCCGCTCGCCTAGACTCGCTCGGGTGAACGCGACGGACCTGCCCGGTGACCGCCCGTTCGTGCTGCTCGCGACGCGCGCCGAAGACGGCCCCGCCGACGAGGAGTACGCGCTTTTCCTGCGCTACACCGGGCTGCCGCCGCACCGTCTGCGCCGCGTGCGTCTCGAGCGCGAGACGATGCCCGCGATCGATCTCGACGAGGTGTCGGGGGTCCTCGTCGGCGGAAGCCCGTTCAACGCGTCCGACCCGTTCGAGCGCAAGTCCGTCGTGCAGCGTCGCGTCGAGGCGGAGATGGCACAGCTCGTCGCCGAGGTGGTCGCACGCGATGCGCCCTTCCTGGGCGCGTGCTACGGCGTCGGCACCCTCGGGACGCACCTCGGTGCGCCGATCGACGGCACGTATGCGGAACCCATCAGCGTCGTCGAGGTGACGTTGACCCCGGAGGGGCGCACCGACCCCCTGTCGGCGGGCCTCCCCGATGCCTTCACCGCGTTCGTCGGTCACAAGGAGGCCATCAGCGTCCTGCCGCCGTCGGCGGTGCTGCTGGCGTCGTCGGCCGCGTGTCCGGTGCAGATGTTCCGCGTCGGGCGCAACGTCTACGCCACGCAGTTCCACCCCGAACTCGACGTCGACGGGATCGTCACCCGCATCCACGCCTACGCCGGGTACGGCTACTTCGCTTCCGGAGACCTCGACCTCACCCTGTCGGCGGTGCGGCGGGCACCCGTCACGGCACCGTCGCGCATGCTCCGCACCTTCGTCGAGCGCTACGCCCGCTGAGCGGCGGCCGGCACCACTCGGCCCCTACGCCTCGGCGAGGGATCCCGGCGAATCGACCCGCACGACCTCGATCGGCGCGGTGACCGCCGGGTGCGCCCGCCGCAGGTACGGCTCGAGTCCCAGGTCGACCAGGTGCACCCGCCCGGCGAGTTCCGGGCCCCGACCGCGCACGAGACCCGACTTGATCGCGCCGAACGTGACCGTGACATCGGCGGCGAGCACGGCGGCATCCGCGGATCCGTCATCGGGATCGAGTCCGCTCGGGAGGTCGACCGCGACGATGCGCGGACGGCGGGGGCGGGCGAGCAGGCACTCCACGATCGCGCGGGCGCTGCCCCGCATCCGCCGGTCGGCGAGACGGCCGATGCCCAGGATGCCGTCGAGCACGAGGCTGTAGTCGTCGATCGCGGCGCAGATCTCCGACGCCTGCCGCACGACCACGCCGGCGGCGACGGCG
This sequence comes from Microbacterium sp. NPDC089190, assembly GCF_040701795.1. Taxonomy (NCBI): domain Bacteria; kingdom Bacillati; phylum Actinomycetota; class Actinomycetes; order Micrococcales; family Microbacteriaceae; genus Microbacterium; species Microbacterium sp. NPDC089190. The sequence goes on from NZ_JBFBHF010000001.1 coordinate 122,100, forward strand.
GCGTCGAGGGCGGCGCGATGCACGCGATCGCGCACGAGCACGATGTCGACGCGGGAATCGGCGGCACGCGCCAGTTCGGCGGCGGCGTACAGCGCGTCTCCCCCGTTGTCGCCCGCGCCGACGAGGACCAGCGTCGGTCCGGGTGCCGTGTCGCGCTCCGCTGCAGCGACGACGGCGAGGGCATGCGCCGCCCACCGCATCAGCGGTCTCCCCTCCGCGAGGAGAGGCGCCTCGGCCGCGCGGACGGCATCCGCGGTGTATGCGGCGACGCGCGCCGCCCCCGCGGGGGTCGAACCGTCAGACACGCGCGTCCGCTTCCGCCTCGTCCGCACGCGTGGCGGCGGCGGGGTCGCTCTCGGCGAGGGTCTCGCGCTCCTTCTTCTCGGCCGCGCGCGCGGCGTCGAGCTCGCCCGCGGCGGCGCGGACGGCCTTCTCGGCGCGCCGCACCCGGAATTGGATCATCGTGGAGGCGCCGTACTTCGCGCGGACGCGATCGTGGTCCTCCTCCGTGGCGACGGTGATGTACGCGCCCGCGATCAGGATGACCTGGCTGGACAGGTTGAGCCACAGCAGCAGGGCGATGAGCGAGGCGAAGGTCGTCAGCAGCGGGTTGTTGCCCGCACCGCCCACGAACAGGCCCGACAACTGCTGCAGCACCACCAGACCGACGCCCCCGAGCAGCGCCCCGCGCCACAACGTGCGGCGACGGGTCTTCACGCCCGACAGCACGGCGAACGCCACCGCGACCGCCGCGGTGTCGAGGGCGAGGACGACGATCGTGGAGAGCGACCAGGTCAGCACGGCCGTGAGCCAGGAGTCCGCGGAGATGCCGAGCAGCCCCCGGACGAAAGTGAGACCCGCCGTCGCGAGGAAGGTCACCGCGGCCGCCCCCACCAGCGCGACGCCGATGCCGACGGCGACGGCGAGGTTGCGCACGATGACCAGGACGGGCAGGGTGTCGTCGGTCGTCACCCCCGCGATCTGGCGGAGGGCAGTTCGGAGGGAGCCGATCGCCCCGATCGCCGCGCCCAGCAGACCGATCGTTCCGATCACGCCCGCGATGGTGAACTCGGTCGGCGCCTCGATCGCGCTGACGTCGAGCAGACCGTCGGGGCCCACCAGGCCGGGGACGACGTTGTTGACGGAGCGCTCGAGCGCCGCGAGGCCCTCGGGGTTGCCCGACAGCCAGACCGCCGCCGCCGAGAAGCCGAGCAGCACCGCCGCGAACAGACTGAACAGCGTGCGATAGGTGACGCTGTCGGCAAGGACGGGGCCGCGTGCCCCCGAGTAGACGAGGAAGGCGCGCACGAGGCGGAGCGACAAGGCCCACGCGGTGACGCGACGGATGAGGTCGGCCATGGGGTCAGCGTATCGATGCGGCCGTGCCGGGCCGGACGGGCTTGACCCGCCGCCCGTCGAGCGACAAGCGGCCGGGCACCGGTCACGACGCCGGGGTCAGCAGGCGCACCCACGCACCGAGCAGCAGGAACGGGCCGAAGGGCAGGCTCGTTCCGCGCGCACCCGCCGCGAGTACGCCGACGGCGGCGACGCCGGCGGCCACGAAGCCGAGGGCGACTCCGGATGCCACGGCCTCCGGGCCGAACCACCCGAGGTGCGCACCGACGAGGGCGGCGAGCTTGACGTCGCCTCCGCCGAACGCCTCGGGCCGCGACAGACGCACCAGCAGGCACGCGCCGAACGCCCCGACGGCGCCGAAGGCGACTGCGGCCGCGAGTGCCGGTCGTCCGGCGGTCGCCGCCGCGACCGCCAGGATGAGAACCGCCGCCGCCGTCGCGGGCAGCACGACCACATCGGGCAAACGGCGTCGACGCACGTCGGTGATCACGAGCACGACGCTCACGACCGCGAACAGCGAGAGCGCGAGGGCGGGGAGCGACGACGGTGCGTTCGCCGACGACGGCCGCAGCACAGCGCCGTGCGTCTCAGGCGTCGAGCACCGCGAGGTCGACCATGACGGTACCGCCCGGCTCGATCCCCTCGGCGTCGCGCACCGCCCGCTTGAGCGGTAGGACGTACACGCCACCCGCCTGCGGGAAGATCGACGTGCGAAACGACGTGGAACCGATGGTGGCGTCGACACGCACCCCGCCGAACCCGCGGCGGAACGTCTGGGTCTCACGGATGTCGTCGCTCAGCTCGGCTGGGAGGGCGACGAAGTACCAGTCGCTGTCGCTGCGGGCCTCCCACCGGAACACGACGCCGTCGAACTGCACGAGCACCGGGCCCTCCTTTCGTCGCGGAACCGTCACGCTACCCCGCGACGTCCCCGGGGCGCGGCATCCCTCCCCGGGGAGGAGCCGTCGGCGGAGAGACCGCGGATCCCCGCCGCGGCGCACGCACCGCGGACGGGCGACCGGGTCAGCCCGACTCCGCGCGCCGGGCACGCACCCTCGTCACCACGCCGTCGACGCCGAGAGCGCTCGCGACCGCGAGCACGTACACGACGAGGTCGCGCGCGTCGAACCCGGAGCCCAGCACGAGGGCCGCGACCGGCATCCGCTCCGCCAGCGTGATCGGCAACCCGGTGAGCTGCAACAGCTCGACGGCGACGCACCACACGGCCGCGCCCGCCGCGAGAACGAGCGGTCGTGAGCGCGGGAGCAGCAGGACGAGCCCCGTGTACACCGCCGCGGCGTACAGCGCGTCACCGGCGACGTCGGATGCCACCGAGGAGGGCATCAGGCGGTGCCCCGCGAGCCCCGCGGCGACGACGACGGCGAGGGCGAGGACCGCCGCGAGACGCCGTGTCATGAGATCACCCCGGCCGCGCGCGCGGGAGCAGCGTAGGCGGTCGCGAGCGACTCGACGGTGTCGTGCGCGTTCAGACCGCTCGGGTTGGGCAGGACCCATGTCTCGCATCCGGCGATCGCCTCGTCCTGTCGACCCGCGACGGCTTTCGCACGGTCGAACCCCTGCCGATACGCGGTCAGTCCGACGACCGCGACCACCCGCGGCCGCCAGGTCGCGACCCGCTCCGCGAGTGCGTGCGCGCCCGCGCGCAGCTCGTCGCGCGTGAGCTCGTCGGCCCGGGCCGTGGCGCGGGCGACGAGGTTGCTCACCCCGATCCCCGCATCGAACACGAGACGCCGGTCGGCCTCCCCCAGCGCCGACGAGTACGCGGGCGAACGCGGCAGGATCCCGGCTTTCACCAGAGCCGGCCAGAAGCGGTTGCCGGGTCGCGCGAAGGGGGTACCCGTGGCGGCCGTCCACAACCCCGGGTTGATCCCCACGAACAGCAGCCGCACCCCGGGCTCCACGAGGTCGGGCACCGTGGCGTCCCGGAAGGACTCGAGCTCGGCACGCGTGAATCCCATGAGACCACTATGACCAGTACCGGGCCCGCACGCGGCGTTCTGCCAGGATCGGAGGAATGGATGCCGTGCCCGCCCTCACCGAGATCCCTCCCGCGCAGTTCGTCATCGTCGGCGACAACGTGCGCCTCGCCACCTACTCCTGGGGCGATCCCGAGGCGGAACCGGTGCTGTGCGTGCACGGTTTCGGCTCGAGCACGCGCGACAACTGGATCAACACCGGGTGGGTGCGCGATCTGCTGCGCGCGGGCTTCCGGGTGATCGCCGTGGACCAGCGCGGGCACGGGGCGAGCGAGAAGCCCCACGACGCCGCGTCGTACACGATGCCCACCCTCGTATCCGACCTCGTGGCCGTGCTCGACACCTACCTCGTCGACCAGGTGCGCTACCTCGGCTACTCGCTCGGCGGTCGCGTCGGCTGGCAGCTCGCCGTCGACGCGCCCGAGCACGTCGAGCGCGCCGTGCTGGGCGGCATCCCCGACGGCCGGCCGCTCGCCCGACTCAAGGTCGAGCAGGCGCGCGCGTTCCTCGATCACGGCGAGCCCGTCCAGGATGCCACCACCCTGCGCTACGTCTCGCTCGCCGAGCGGGTGCCCGGTAACGACCTGCGCGCGCTCGTGGCGATCGCCGAGGGGATGCGCCTCGGCGAGACCGACCCCGACCCGGCATCTCCCCCGCAGCAGCCCGTGCTGATCGCGACGGGGACCGAGGACCCCATCCACGACCAGTCCGCCCACCTGGCGAGCCTCCTCCCCCGCGGCGAGTTCGCCGACATCCCCGGCCGTCACCACGTCAACGCCCCCGGGGCACGCACGTTCCGCGAGGCGGGCCTGGAGTTCCTCGGCCGCGCCTAGCCCGGCCGCCGCTCCGCCGCGGCGTGCCCGCTCCCGCTCCCGCTCCCGCTCCCGCTCCCGCTCCCGCTCCCGCTCCCGGCGAGTGTCCACGACACCCGGACGGTTTTCGAGATCGACCGGGTGTTTCGGACAGTCGATCGCGCGGAGGGGCGGCGGCGATGCGCGCGGGGACGAGCTCAGCCGCAGGCGTACACCGTCGAGGGGGCGCTGCTGTCGATCGCGCAGTTCTGCCCGACCCAATCGCGGATCTGCGCCGACGTGCTCGACGTGTCCGCGGCCGACGACCCGACCCCTCCGCCGCCGCGCTCCTGCCCCTCGATGACGAAGCGCACCTGGCCCGACTCGACGAGTGCGACGAACTCGTCGAGGGTGGGCACGGCATCCGTCCCGTTGAATCCGCCGATGGGGAGGAACGAGCCGCCGTCGCTGGCGATGATGAGGGATGCCGCGGACTGGGCGCCGAAGGTCGCGGCCAGGTAGGTCGACCCGGCGGCGTTCTGCTCCAGCCAGGAGATGAGGGCCGTGTCGGCGGTTCCCGCGCCGGCGCCGGCGCCTGCGCCTGCGCCTCCGCCGCGGTTCGAGCCGCCGTCGTCGGCCCCGCCGGGCGCTTGCGCGCCGCCGTCGCGCGCCGAGGAGCCGCCCGCGGCCGAGCCCGGTGCACTCCCTCCCGGGGCTGCACCGCCCTGCGCCGAGTCCCCCGCAGCCGCACCGCCCTGCGCCGAGCCCCCCGCAGCCGAACCGCCGGGCGCCGCACCGCCCCCGGGGAATGCGCCCGAGCCGCCCACGCCGCGGCCGGCACCCGGCATCCCGCCGCCGAAGCCTGCGCCCGACATCTCCGACACGCCCCCGGCGACCGGGTTGATCGAATTCGGGTGCGCGATCGTGACCGCCGACCAGACCGCGGGGGTCAGCAGCAGGCCGACCAGCATCGCCGCCGTGGTGACGGTGCGCGACCCGCGGCGAGCGAGCAGCAGGGCGATCGCCACGGCGGCCACCACGGCCTGCGCGAGGGAGACCGGGATGCTGTAGCCGCCCGAGGCGAGCCCGATCCCCAGCGCCGTCACCGCGGCCGTGCCGACGATCGCCACCTGCGGCCAGGTCCGCTCGGCGCGGTGCGCGACCGCCAGAGCCGTCGCCACGACGAGGCCGAGAGGCACGGCGAGGGCCGCGGTGTAGAACTGGTGCATCCCGGCCACCGTCGAGAACATGGCGACGAAAGTGGCCGTCCACACCGTGAGGAGCACCGTGAGCGGCCGCGGGAACCGCATCACCCACAGCACCGCGAGTGCCACGACCGCCGCGGGGATGAGCCACGCGACCTGTCCGGCGAGCTGCGCGTTGAACAGGCGCAGCACCCCCGGGTCGCCGGAGAACGGAGGGGTGAACGACTCGTACGCGCTGCTGTCGCTCGTCGCCGTGAAGCGGCCCAGGCCGTTGTAGCCGAAGACCATCTCCCACGGGTCGTTCGACAGCGTGCTCCCGATGTACGGGCGGCTGCCGGCGGGGATCGCCGCGACGATCGCCACCCACCACAGCGAGGCGACGAGGCTCACGACACCCGCGACGAGCAGATGCCCCACACGGCGCCCCCACGACTGCCGCGTGCAGAGATATGCGGCCGCGAGAGCCGGCCACACCGCCCACGCCTCGAGCATGTAGAACTGGAACGACAGCCCCACCAGCGCGCCCGCGGCGATCAGCCACCCGGCGCTGCGCTGCTGGACGGCGCGCACGGCGGCGAAGGCGGTGAGAGCGAGGCCGAGGACGAAGAACGTCTCCGGCTGATTCGACCGGGCCACCGCGACGAGGATCGGGGTGACCGCCACGATCGCCCCGGCGACCAGACCCGCGCGGACGCCCGCGAGCCGACGCGCGGTCGCCGCCGTCACCAGCGCCGCCCCGACGGCCGCGAGGGCGTTCGGCAGGATCACCGCCCACGCCGAATAGCCGAAGACACGGACGAACAGCGCCGGGACCCAGAACGACCCGGGGATCTTGTCGAGCGTCACCGTGCCCGCGGGGTCGACGGCGCCGAAGAAGAAGTTCGACCACGACCGGCTCATCGACAGGGCGATCGAGGCGTAGTACTCGCTCGGCGCCCCCGCCCACACCTGCCACCCCGTCAGCACGAGGGCGAGCAGCCCGATCGCGACGAGCCCGACCGTCCAGCCCCCGGGCCGTCGTCGCGCGCGCGGAAAGGAGACGGAGGGGGTGGGAGCGGGGGTCAGGACGGCGGTCACCCGCGCAGCGTAGACAGCGATCCCCTCGACCAGCCCTCACGCTTGCTATGCGTGAGCGATGGATGCCGGCATCCCCGACCCGCCGTGTCCCTCCGCGCCACGGCGAGACCCACTGTCGCGGTCAGGGGTCGCGGTCGCACCGTGTGCGGGCGCTGCGCCCGCCGATCGACGGAGCTCAGGATGCCGAGACGCGCAGCGTCGGCGCGGTCGGCGCCGTGGTCGCGGCGGCCTGGAACCCCACCCGCACGCTCTGGCCGGGCGCGAGGGCGGCCGCCCAGTCGCTCCCGGTGCACGTCACGGTGATGCCGGCGACGCTGCACGACATGCCCCAGGCACTGGTCACCGCCGACGTTCCCGGCGCCTCGAACGACACCGACCAGCTCTTCACGGCCGCCCCCGCGGTGAGGGACAGCTCGGCGACGTACCCCTCCCCCCAGGCGCTCTGCGGCACCCACGTCGCGGAGAGGCTCGTCGCCGAGGGCTTCGGCGAGGTCGAGGGCGAGGGCTTCGGCGACGTGGTCGGCTTGGGCGACGTGGACGGGCTCGAGCTCGGCTTCGGCGAGGTGGTGGGCTTCGGCGAGGTGGTGGGCTTCGGCGACGTCGACGGCTTGGGCGACGCGGACGGGCTCGAGCTCGGCTTCGGGGAGGCCGACGCGGTCGGCTTCGGGGATGCCGAGGCGCTCGGCCTCGGGGAGGTCGTGGGGCTCGACGTCGGCTTCGGAGTGGGCACCGTCACGGGGGTGAGGATCGGTCGCAGCGCGGCGAGCTTCGCCTTCTGAAGGGTGCGCCAGTCGTCGGCGACCAGGCCGCCGGTGTCGCCGCTGTTCGGATTGAACGACCAGTACGCGTAGCTGATCTTCGTCTTGGCGAGATAGGCGACGAGCGTGCTCATCCACTTCTTGTCGCTGTCGGTCTCGAGCTTCGTCCCGAATTCGCCCAGCAGCACGGGCGCGATGCCCTTGCGCACGAGGTAGCCCCAGTTGGCATCCCAGACCGCTTCGAGGTTGGCGGGGTAGCCCGGCGCCGTGAACCAGGACTGCTGGTGCACCGTGGCCGGGTAGTCGTGCGGGGAGTACACGACGCGGTTCTTCACCGACAGGGTCACGGGAGCCGCGCCGACGTCGCGCAGGCCGCCTCCCCACCACGTGCTCGAGCCGTCGTTCTGGCGCTCGACGCCCTCGACGACGATCAGCAGCTTCGGGTTGACCGACAGCACGGCGTTTCCGGCGCGCGTGGCTGCCGCGCGCCAGTCGCGGGCCGGATCGCCGCAGTTCCAGCAGGCCGGGCCGTGCGGTTCGTTGTGCAGATCGACACCGATCACGGCTGGCTCGTTCTTGTACCGCTGCGCGAGCATCTTCCAGTCGTCGATCCACCGCTTCTCGCTGTAGGCGCCGGTGTACCAGAGCTCGCTCTGCGCCGCGGAGTCGGGGCGATGACGGTCGAGGATGACCGACAGGCCATAGGCCTTCGCCCGGGCGATCACGGTGTCCATCAGCTTCAGGGGGCTGAGGGCGACGAGGTCGGCATTGACGGAGGCGTTGATCGAATTCGACGACGAGGCGGCGAGGCACTCGTTCGAGAAGGGCAGGCGGATGGTGTTGAAGCCCATGCCCGCGATCGCCCGCAGACCCTCGTCGAGCGAGAGGGACCACAGGCCGTGCGGTGCGCAGTTGGAGGTCTCCATGCCGAACCAGGCGACGGCCTTGATGGTGTACGGCGTGCCGGCGGAGGTCACGATGCTCGCCCCGCGGGTCGAGAGCCAGCCGGGAAGAGTCGACGCTGCGGTCGCGCTCGGTGCGGCGACAGCACCGGTCACGGCGAGCGCGGCGACGGCGACCGCGGCCGCCGCGCGAAGGACGGTGCGGCGCGCAGACGACCACCGTTCGAGCCACCCCGACATCCGCACCTCCGCGGTCATCGTAGCGGCGCCGCGGACCATCGCGCGGACGCGCGGCGCACCGTCGGGGCCGCGGCATTGCGGCAACGACGGTTTCCGCGGTGTTACGCCTCCGTAAATGTCGAGATCATCATTGATTCAGCCAATGTTGCGCTGATACCGTCGCCCATCATGAGTCCCACGGCCGAACGCAGTCCCGCCCTCGATCGCGTCTCCAAGGCGATCGTCGAACAGCTGCAGGAAGACGGCCGCCGCTCCTACGCCGAGATCGGCAAAGCCGTCGGTCTCAGTGAGACCGCGACGCGCCAGCGGGTGCAGAAGCTGCAGGATGCCGGCATCCTGCAGATCGTCGCGGTCACCGACCCTCTGCAGCTGGGCTTCGCCCGGCAGGCGATGATCGGGGTTCGCGTATCGGGCGACACCCGCGTCGTCGCCGCGCAGATGACCGAACTGCCGGGCGTGATCTACGTGGTCTCGACGGCGGGCTCGTTCGACCTGCTCGTGGAAGTCGTCTGCGAGAGCGACGACGACCTCATCGATCTGCTCAACGATCGCATCCGGTCTCTCCCCGACGTCGTCTCGACCGAGACGTTCGTCTATCTCAAGCTCCACCGTCAGCTCTACAACTGGGGAACGCGATGACCCTCATCGAAACCGATCAGCACGCCGACCTGCAGGCGAAGGCCCGCGACCACCTCTGGATGCACTTCTCCCGTCAATCGACCATGACGGAGGGCCCGGGCGTGCCGATCATCGTCAAGGGCGAGGGGCACCACATCTTCGACGCCGCCGGGAAGCGCTACATCGACGGCCTCGCCGGTCTGTTCGTGGTCAACGCCGGCCACGGACGCCGCCGCATCGCCCAGGCCGCCGCGAAGCAGGCCGAGGAGCTCGCATTCTTCCCCCTCTGGTCGTACGCGCACCCCGCGGCGATCGAGCTCGCCGAGCGCCTCGCCGACCTCGCCCCCGGAGACCTCAACCACGTCTTCTTCTCCACAGGCGGCGGTGAAGCGGTCGAGACGGCGTTCAAGCTCGCCAAGCAGTACTGGAAGACGCAAGGCAAGCCCACCAAGCACAAGGTCATCTCGCGCGCGATCGCCTATCACGGCACCACCCAGGGGGCCCTGGCCATCACGGGACTCCCCGTGATGAAGCACATGTTCGAGCCGGTCACCCCCGGCGGTTTCCGCGTGCCCAACACGAACTATTACCGGGCCGAGGAGTCCGGCTTCGGGGGCGGCACCCCCGAGGAGTTCGGGCTGTGGGCGGCCGACCGCATCGAGCAGATGATCCAGTTCGAGGGCCCCGAGACGGTCGCCGCGGTGTTCCTGGAGCCCGTGCAGAACGCGGGCGGGTGCTTCCCCGCCCCGGCCGGGTACTTCCAGCGCGTGCGGGAGATCTGCGACAAGTACGACGTGCTGCTCGTCTCGGACGAGGTCATCTGCGCCTTCGGTCGTCTGGGCCACTACTTCGGCGCCTCGGCGTACGACTACCAGCCCGACATGATCACCTTCGCCAAGGCCGTCACCAGCGGCTACTCGCCGCTGGGCGGCACGATCGTGAGCGACCGCGTGTACGAGCCGTTCGCGCACGGCGACGCGACGTTCCCGCACGGCTACACCTTCGGCGGCCACCCGGTCTCGGCCGCCGTCGCGCTGGAGAACCTGGACGTGTTCGAGGAGGAGGGCCTGCTCCAGAACGTGCGGACCAACTCCCCCGTCTTCCGCTCCGCCCTGGAACGGCTGCTCGACCTGCCGATCGTCGGCGACGTGCGCGGCGACGGCTACTTCTTCGGCATCGAACTCGTCAAGGACAAGGCGACCAAGGAGACCTTCGACGACGACGAATCGGAGCGACTGCTGCGCGGCTTCCTCTCGAAGGCGCTGTTCGACGCGGGCCTGTACTGCCGCGCCGACGACCGGGGCGACCCCGTCATCCAGCTCGCCCCGCCCCTGACCATCGGCCCGTCCGAGTTCACCGAGATCGAGCAGATCCTGCGCTCGACCCTCACTGAGGCGTGGTCGCGCCTCTGATCCCGCGGGATGCCGGCCCACACCCGCCGGCATCCCTCCCCCCATCGACGGTCGCACCTCGACCGCTCATCCGGCTCCACCCCTGCCGACACCCCCGCTCCCACCCCGAGCGGTGCTCCGACCGCTGTACCCCCGACATCAGCCCACGGACGCGACACCCGATCGCGCACCGCACCCCTCTAGGAGGAGCCACGAACGAGAACCTCGCCGCCGACGCGGCCACGTCACGCTCGGGAGCCAAACTCGCCCGCACCCTGGGTCTCTGGTCGATCGTCGGCCTGGGACTGGGGTACATGACCCCCACCGTCGTGTTCGACACCTTCGGTCTCGTCGCCGACAAGACCAACAACGTCGTCCCCGCCGCCTACGCGGTCGCCCTCGTCGTCCTCGTCTTCACCGCCATCAGCTACGGCAAGATGGTGCGCGTCATCCCCAGTGCCGGCTCCGCCTACACCTACGCGCGGGAGTCCATCCATCCCGGCGTCGGCTTCGTCGTCGGCTGGACGGCGCTCATCGACTACATGCTGCTGCCGATGGTCAACGCCCTCATCCTGCGCAGTTACATGGAGGCCCTCTTCCCCGATGTGCCCGGCTGGATCTGGGTCGTCGTCTTCACCGCGGGAGTGACCGGGGTGATCTACCTCACGATGCGCGGCACCTCGAACGTCAACATGGTGCTGCTGGTGTTCTCGATCCTCGTGATGACGGTCTTCGTCGTCATGGTCGTCGTGCAGTTGGTGGGTGGTGCGGGAGCCGGCACCGCGGTGTCGCTCGCTCCCTTCGCCCACAGCGACGTGCAGTTCGGCGCCGTGCTGGCGGGGGCAACGGTCGTGTGCTTCTCGTTCATCGGGTTCGATGCGGTGTCGATGTACTCCGAGGAGGCGAAGACCCCGAAGATCATGCCGCGCGCGATCGTGCTCACGCTCATCGTGGGCGGTCTCATCTTCCTCATCGCGTCCTACGTCACGCAGCTGCGCTTCCCCGAGGCGACGGCGTTCCCGCAGGAGGCGATCGAGGACAGCACGCTGCCCGAGATCGGCGTGCAGGTCGGCGGCCCCGTGCTGCAGGCCGTCCTCACCGCCGCGGGCTTCGCGGCGACCCTGGCGTCGTGGCTCGCATCCCACGCCTCGGTCTCGCGCATGCTGATGGTGATGGGCCGCAACAACGTGTTGCCGCGCCGCATCTTCGGTTTCATCAACCCCAAGACGCACACCCCGACGTTCTCGATCGTCATCGTGGGCCTCGTGAGCCTCTTCGCGATCTCGTTCACCCTCGAGCAGATCGCGGCGTACATCAACTACGGCGCCCTCGTCGCGTTCACCTTCGTCAACATCTCGGTGATCGCCTGGTTCGCGGTGCGCAAGGGGCTGCGCAAGACGCCCGGCGACATCGCGCGGTACATCGTCATGCCCGCGATCGGCATGCTGCTGACGGGCCTGCTGTGGGTCAACCTCGACATGCACGCCCTCGTCGGCGGCCTCATCTGGACCACCCTCGGCGTCGTGTACCTCGTGATCCTCACCCGCGGCTTCCGCCGGCCGATCGCCTCGTTCGACGAGAACCAGCCGGTCACCGGGGTCAACAAGGTGGCACCGGGCCCGCGCTCGGAGATCTGACGCACCCCCGCACCGCGGCCGCGGCATCCCCCACCGGATGCCGCGGCCCTCGCGTGCACACCGCACCCGCCGTCCGCGGCTCGGGGCGGACCGGACCGCCCGGAGCGGTCACAGCCCGCTGATAGTCCGGACATACGCGGTGCCGTTGCGGCGGGAGCACTCTTCTCGTCGTGACCTCTCCCGTCGTCCTCGCGCGCTGGTGGCGCGAACCCTGGTGGGCGCGCATCTCGCTGGCGCTCATCGTCGCGGCGTTCGTCGTCCTGACCGGCTGGAACCTCGCCCGTGGCGGCGACTTCTCCTTCTACGAGGCGTCGGCGCGGTCGATGGCGTCGTCATGGCACGCGATGCTGTTCGGCGCATTCGACCCGGCGGCCACCGTGACCCTCGACAAGCTCAGCGGATTCGCGGTGCCGCAGGCGCTCGGCATCCGGCTGTTCGGCATGTCGACCTCCGCGATCGCCCTGCCCCAGGTGATCGAGGGCGTGGTGACCATCGTCGCGTGCGCGGTGCTGGGGCTGCGATCCGGCGGGCGCGGGGTGGGCCTGGTCGCCGCCGCGGCCGCCGCGTCGACGCCCATCTTCGTCTCGATGTTCGCGCATCCGATGGAGGACGGGCTGTTGACGATGGCGCTGGCCGTCGCGGTGGTGTGGTGGCAGCGGGCCGTGATCACCTCCCGGTGGTGGCCGCTGCTGCTCTGCGCGGTGTTCATCGGCATCGGCTTCCAAGCCAAGATGATGTCGGCCTGGTTCGTGCTCCCGGCGCTCGTCGTCGCCACGGTCGTGGCCACGAGCGGTCGCCGCCGCGGCCTCGCACGGGCCGGCGTCGTGACGGGCGCCGCCGTCGCCGCCTCGGTGGCGTGGATCACCGCGATCGCCCTCGTCCCGACGGGTTCGCGCCCGTACATCGACGGCTCGACGGATGACGACGTCTTCGCCATGGTCTTCGGCTACAACGGTCTCGACCGCTTCGCCCCGGGCGCGGTGCCGGGCTCGGTCGGCTCCCCCGCGGCTTCGGGCGGGTGGGGGGCCACGCTCACCGCGCTCGTGCACGCCGTGACGGGGCACGGCGCCGCGGCCGGCGGCGGGGCGTCGTCGTCGCCGACGAAGCTGCTCGAGCTGCCGCTCGTCACGCAGATCGGGTGGCTCTATCCCGCGGCGATCGCCGGCATCGCCCTCGGACTGTGGCGCTGGTGGCCGCGTCGCGAGGAGGGGCGCGTCCGCGGGCGCCGAGCCGATGCCGCACGGCCCGGGGCCGAGGCGACGGCGATCGACGCGCGCGCCCGGTTCGCGCTGGTGGTTCTGGCGGCGGTCTGGCTCGTGACCGCGGCCGTCGTGCTGTCGCTGACGCGCGTCCCGCACACGGCCTATGTCGCCGCACTCGGCGTGCCGCTCGTGCTGCTGACGGCCGTCGCGTGGGGCGAGGGCGTGCAGCTGCTGCGCGCGGAGAGTCGGGGCCGACGCCTGGTGCTCCCGGGTATCGCGCTCGCGCAGGGGGCCTGGTGGGCGGTGCTCGTCACGCAGGCCCGGCTGCCCGGCATCCTTCTCCTCCCGGCGATGGTCGTCGGGGTCGCCGGTGTCGTCGTCGGGGTGGTCGCGGCTCTCTCGTCTGCACGAGGGCGTCGCGTGGCCCCCGCCGCCCTCGCTGCAGCCCTGCTGTGCGTGCCGATCGCGACGAGCCTGCAGGTGCTCGACGACGCGCGCGACGGCAGCGGCGGCGACGCGTACGTGGGCGTCACCGCCCAGAAGAGCGATCCGGACGAGACGTTCGCGGTGTCGAGCCCGGCGCCCTGGGGCGGAAGCGCGGGGCTCACCCCGGCGATGGCGCAGCTCGTCGACACGGCCCGCGCCCACGGCGGCGGGAGCAGCGGTCAGGCCCTGATGGTCACCGACTCGTGGGCGATCTCGGCGCAGATCATCGACGCCACCGGCGCCGACGTGCTCACCGACGGCGGCTACTCCGGCCACGTGCCGGTGTTCACGGTGCCCGCGCTCGAGCAGATGGTCCATTCCGGTCGGGCCCGCCTCCTGGCGGTGGCGAAGGGGGCGCCCGAGTCCGACCCCGTCCGCCACGTCGCGACGGAGCCCGGATGCCGGCAGGTGCGCGGGTGGTCCTTCTCGGCGGCGCACGAAGGCGGCGACGTGAACAAGGTGTCGGGCGTCACGCTGTACGACTGCGAAGGGGCGTGAGAGCGGGCCCAGTCCTGTTCACCCACCCCGTCATCCGCGCGGGCGCGCGGGCCCGCGCCGGTAGACTTCAGCCAGTGACCCGCACCCGAGCCGAAGCCGCCTACCTGCGCTCGGCGACGGCGTTCAAGAACCCCACCCTCGACCTGCTGCACGGGCGTTTCGCGCCCTTCGTGGTGGCCGCCCTGTCGGTGGTGTTCACGCCCGATCGCCCCGCCGTCGCGGTCGCGGACGCCCACGTGGAGGTCGCGGAGGTCATCGAGGAGCTGCGCGCCGCCGGCATCGACACCGACGACGAGCGCCGCATCCCCGCGGGCTCCGCGCGTGAGATCTGCCGCGGCTGGGTGCGCGTGGGCTGGCTCGGCCTGCAGATCGAGGACGACGTCGAGGTCTACCGCCTCTCGGCGCACGCGGTCGGCGCCCTCGAGATCGCCGGTCGTGCCGGCGGCGGCCGCGCCCGGGTCTCGCGCTCGCGCGTGCGCACGCTGCTCGACGCCGTCGAACGTCTCGCCCGCGACGCGGAGAGCGACCCCGGCCGCCGCCGCGAGGCGCTGCTGGCCGAACGCGCCGCCCTGGATGCCGAGATCGCGGCGCTCGACGAGGGCGTCGTCGAGCCGCTCGACGACGACCATCTGCTCGAGGAGGCCGAGAACGTCATCCACCTCGCCCGCGAGCTGCCCGCGGACTTCTCACGCGTCGCGGAGTCGATCACGGCGATGCAGCGCGACGTCGTGGCGGAGCTCCGCCGCGACGTGCGTCCGACGGGCGACGTGCTGCGGGAGTACCTCGAACGCGGGCGGCAGGTGATGCGGGCCACGCCGGAGGGCCGGGCGTTCCAGGGAGCACTGCGCCTCATCGGCGACCCCGAGCACATCGACGACCTCACCGAGCAGCTGCATGCGGTGCTCACCCAGCCGTTCTCGCGCCTCATGACCCCCGAGCAACGGGGCGAGCTCGACGCGATCGCCCGCCGCGTCGAGGCCGGCGTGCAAGAGGTGCTGACCGCCCAGCGGCGCGCGTCGCACGTGATCACCGCCCAGGTGCGCACCCATGACCCGATCCGCGACCGCCAGGTCGACGACCTCCTGCGCGGCGTCATGGCGGGGCTGCACCGCTGGAGTCAGACCCGCGCACCCGGCCGCGTCGAACCGGTGCGGACCCTCCCCCTCGCCGACATCGGCCACCTTCGCCGCTCGGTGAGCGACGTGCGGCCGCCCGGAGCGCCCGAGCCCCTGGCATCCGCATCCGAGACGGCCGACGTCGAGTTCGCCACGGTCGACACGCGTGCCTGGGGCGGACCGCACTACCCCGAGCTCGAGGCGTACGTCGCCGGCCTCGGCGGCGACTTCGATCTCGCCGCGGCCTTCGCGGGCGCCGACGCTGAGACACGGCGCCCCGTCGACCTGGTCGGCCTGCTCGAGATCGTGCACCGGGGCGGCCTCGTCGAGACCGACGAGGTCTCGATCGTGGAGGCCGTACGCCCCGACGGAACGACCCGGCGCTTCGCGTTCGGCGCGGTCCGCGCCCAGAGCCACACAGAAACGGATGCCGATGACTGACCTCGAGTCCTCCCGCGCCGACACCGGCACCGAGACGGACACCCCCGCGTTCATCGCGCCCGTGGCGATGGAGAACGACCCCGACGCGCTCTTCGCCGGCGATCGCGGCGTCCTCGACGCGGACGTGCGCCGCGTGCTCGTGCGGATCCTGCAGCGCCGGTTCCTGCTGGCGGAGTCCTCCCCGACGGAGTGGAAGCTGCTGCTCGCCCACCAGCAGACGATCGAGTCGCGGCTGAACGACCTGTTCGTGCGCCTCGTCGTCGACCACTCCCGCGGGGTGGCCTACAAGGAGCAGGTGCGCAGCGACGAGCTCGACGTGCCGATCCTGCTCAAGGACGAGGCCTACTCCCGCGCCGAGACCCTCGTGCTCGTCTATCTGCGCACGGTGTTCCAGCGGGAGACCACCGCCGGCACCGGGTCCGCCCGTGTCGACGTCGAAGAGGTCGAGCAGACCGTGCTGACCTACTTCTCCGAGAGCGACGGCACGCGCGCGAGCCAGCAGCGCGCCGTGCGCACCGCGATCGCCCGCCTCGACCGCGAGGGCATCATCGAGGAGGAGTCCGAGGGCCGCTACCGCATCGGTCCCCTCATCGAGATCGTGCTGAGCGCCGAGACGCTGCGCGAGCTGCAGCGCTGGCTGGACGAGCAGACGACGGATGCCGCGACGCCGGCGGTGCGCAACGCCGAAGCCGACGCCGACGCCGACGCCGAGGCGGAGCTCGTGGCATCCGGAACGACCGAGGGAGAGCTCCCATGACCATGCTCGAGACCCTCTTCGGGCTCATCCCCGCCGCCTCCCGCGGGCAGCAGTGGGTGGCGGAAGACCTGCAGCTGATCAACTGGGGCGGCTACGACGGGACGCACCGCGTGCGTTTCGCGCCGACCGCGACGCTTCTGTGCGGCGGGTCCGGCTCGGGGAAGTCGACGCTCATGGACGCGTACGTCGCGTTGATGATGCCGCACACCACCCCCTTCAACGGCGCCTCGAACGGCGCGGTCGTGGGGCGCCCGCGCGGACAGGAGCAGCGCAACATCCTGTCGTACGGGCGCGGCAAGCTCGACGAGTCGCGCACCGACGAGGGCACGAAGGTGCGGGTGCTGCGCGGCGACGGCGTCGACACCTGGACGGCGATCGGCATGACCTGGGCCGACCACGACGGCGCCCGCTTCACCGCGGTGCGGGCCTGGTACATCCCCGCGACGGCCCGCACGCTCGACGACGCGGTCAAGGTGCGCGCGACCGTGCACGGCGCGTTCGACCTCCGAGACCTCGAGCGAGCGGCGCAGAGCCACCTCCCCGACGCGGCGGTCCGGGCCACGGGCCTCGACACCCTCGCCACCGACCGCGAATTCTCGGCCCGCCTTCACGCGGTGCTCGGCATCGGCGCGGCGGGGTCCGGGGCGAAGGCGATGAGCCTGCTCGCGCGCATCCAGGCCGGGCAGCAGATCACCACGGTCGACGATCTGTACAAGCGCATGGTGCTCGAGGAGCCCGAGACGCTCGCCGTCGCCGACGCCGTCGTGTCGCACTTCGACGGTCTCGAGGGCACGCGGACGCGCATGCTGGAGGCCCGCCAGCAGGTGCGGGCGTTGCAGCCCATCCGCGCGATGAAGACCCGCATCGACGAGGCCGCGGAACGACTGCGCCTCATCGACGCGCTCGGACGCTTCGGCGACCCCGAGTCGCGTGCCTCGCTCTGGCGCGCCCAGCGCCGCGTCGATCTCCTGGCGGCGGTCGAGACCGAGCTGCGCGAGCGCACCCACGCCACCGACGCCCTCGTCCGCGAGCGACAGGCTCTGGCGGATGCCGCCGAAGCCGAGCGCGAGGGACTGGGCGACGTGCTGCGCGCGGCCGGAGGCGACCAGCTCGACGCCGCCCAGCGCGAACAGCGTGCGCTCGAGCGGCGGCTCGCCGGGATGCAGCGCGACCGCGAGAGGTTCGACGCCGCCCTGTCTGTTCTGCACACGGAGGCGACCTCGGAGAAGCAGTTCGGCGCGCTGCTCGCCGAAGCCCGCGCCACCCTCGGCGATACTCTCGGCAAGAGCGCCGTGCGCGACGCGTTCGTCGCCGCGAGCAGCCGGCACACCGACCTGCGCCAGCAGCTCTCCGCCCTCGAGGCCGAGCACCGCCGCACGCAGACGCGCGACGACAACATCCCCCCGCGCCTGCACGAGGCGCGCGAGGCGCTGGCCGAGGCCGCCGGTCTCACCGCCGCCGACCTGCCCTTCGTCGCCGAGCTCGTCGACGTCCGCACCGAGTTCGAGCCGTGGCGCGGGGCGTTCACCCTCGCCCTCGGGGGCTTCGCGACGACCCTCCTCGTGGATGCCGCGCACCTGGCATCCTTCCGTGCCGCCATCGACGGTGTGCGCCTGTCGGAGCGGCTGCGGTTCGAGGGCGTGTCGACCGACCTGCCCGAGCGCACCGGGCTCGACCCCGCGACCCTGCCCGGACGCCTCGAGTACCGCCGCTCCCCCTTCACCGGCTGGCTGCAGGACCGCATCGAGCAGCAGTTCGCGTTCGTCTGCGTGGATGCCGCCGCCGACCTGGCGCAGCACCGCCTGGCGCTCACGATCTCGGGGCAGACGAGTCAGGGCTCCCGCGGTGCGCACGGTGGATCGGTCCGCCAGAGCGTCCTGGGCTTCTCGTCCCGCGTGCGTCTGACCGAGCTCGGCGAGCAGATCGTCACGGTGCGTCGCGACCTCGCCACCGCGAAGTCGGCGGTCGACGAGGCCGCTGCGGCCCTCGACGCGTTCGACGAGCGGCGCAGCGCCCTCGAGAAGATCGCCGATCTGTCGTGGGACCAGGTCGACACGGCATCCGTCGAGCACGACCTCGAGCGCTGGAACGAGACGATTGTCGAGGTGACCGCGGGCAACCCGCGCATCGCCGAGCTGCAGGAGCAGATCTCCGGCACGCGCGCCCGCGCGGCGCGGCTGCGCGAGGAGATCGGGGCCGCCAAGACCGAGCAGCAGGCGCTCGCCGCACGCTGGGCCGAGGTCACCGACGAGGTGGATGCCGCGAACGAGCGCCTGGAGCGGGCGGAAGACGCCGCGATGACGCTGACGGTCGACGAAGCCGCGTACCTGGACGGGCTGTTCGTCGCGCCCTCCGACGACGCCTCCCCCTCGCAGCTGCTCTCCCGCTTCGACGCCGCCCTCGAGTCCGCCTCGAAGCGTCTGCTCGAGGAGCAGCGCGCCGCCCAGGAGACCTGGAGCGATCAGCGCGAGAGCCTGCGCCGCACCCTCACCGCCTTCACCGACCGGTGGCCGAGCCCGAACCTGCTGGCCGACCCCGACGAGTCGCTCGGCGACTTCGAGCGCATCCTCGCCGACCTCGAGGCGAGCGGCCTGCACGAACTCGAGGCGGAGTGGCGCGACTCGCTGCTGCAGCTGTCGGGCAACGACCTCACGAACCTCGACTCGGCGCTCACGCGGGCCCTGCGCGAGATCCGCGAGCGCATCGCGCCGATCAACGACATCATGCAGGATCTGCCGTTCTACGACGACGACCACCGCCTGCAGATCGTGCCGCGCGAGAACCAGTCCGAGGTGCGGCGCCGTTTCCGTCGCGAGTTGCGCGACGTGCGGGCGGCGATCGACGCGGCATCCACCGACGACGAGCGCGAGGCCGTGTACGGCCGCATGGCGCGGCTGATCGGCCGGATCCGCCCCACCGCACCCGACTTCGCCGACCTCGTCGACGTGCGCAACCACGTGCGCGTGAGCGCCGAGCGTTTCCGCGCCGACACCGGCGAGCACGTCGCCCTCTACGACCACATCGGCGAGAAGTCCGGCGGCGAGTCGCAGGAGCTCATCGCGTTCATCGTCGGCGCGGCCCTGCGCTACCAGCTCGGGGATGCCGGATCGGAGCGTCCGCGGTACGCCCCGGTGTTCCTCGACGAGGCCCTCATCAAGGCCGACGCACACTTCACCAAGCGCGCGATCGGGGCGTGGCGCGGTCTCGGTTTCCAGCTCGTCATCGGCGCTCCGAACGACAAGTACAGCGCGATCGAGCCGCACGTCGACGTCGAGTACGACATCCTCAAGGACACCCGGGGGCGGTCGTGGGCGAAGGCGAAGGTGGGCGTCGCCGGCTGACGCGAGCGGCGGCGCCTCGGCTCTCGCGGGCGCAGCGCGCGCTCATCCCTCACGGGCGCGGAGCGCGTCGTCGACGCCGCGGAGGACGGCGGGTCCGGGGCCGTTCAGCTCCGCTCGCGCCGAAGGGACATCGCGGAAGTACCGCACCACCGTGGCGACCTGGTTCGGGTCCGAACCCAGCGCCAGCATGGGCGCTTCGATGCCGGGTCCCCGTGCGTCGGCGACGAGCCGGAGCTTCGCGACCGGTCCCGTGCCCACATCCACCTCGGCGAGCTCGTCCCAGGTCCAGTCGATGCGGCCGCGACCACGAATACCTGTGAGCCCCTCCACCGTCACGTGGAGGCCGGCCGCCTCGCGCAGCCGCACGGTGTTCACGACGATGATGCCGAGGCCGAGCAGTCCGAGCGCAGAGGGCGCGCGCGTGAGCAGGAACGACGGCATCGTCACCAAGTCCGCCACGTCGACAACGATCTGCGCGACCGCGGGGAGCAGCAGAAGGCTCCCGAGCACGAACGGCATCGCCGTCGCGGCCGGGGCAGGGCGGAACCAGATGCCGGATGCCGACTCGTCGATGCGCACCACCCTCTCCCGCATCGTGCGGAGGAGCAGGTTCAGGCAGCCCGCGACGCCGAGGAGGGTGACGGTCGACGCACCCGTCACGAGGCGCAGCCCGGGTCGGCCGTCGGCGACCGCCATGACACCGGGCAGCACGGCGAAGAGCACGACGACGACGACGAGCCACGCGGGGCGTCGGCCGTTCGGGAAGACGGGCACACGCGCCTCCGCGGACGCCAGTCGAGGCGAGGTCGTGACGACACCCATCACCACGCTCCCCCGTCTCGTCGGCGCGATCGCGCCATCGGCCGATCGCCCCGTTCCTCCGCCAGAGTATCGAAGACGAGAACAGCTGCCCCTTCGATGCTCCTCCGCACCCTCCACGGCATGCTCATCCGGGACCGGTCGCTGAACGCGGCTACGCCGTCGTCGAGAGCGAGCCGCCCCGACCGGCGCGAACACCCCCTCGGGAATGTCCGGGCCCTTCTCTACGCTGAGTCCTGAGGGCATGGCGAAAGGCGGCACGGATGCAGGGACTCGAGATCACGGTTCTGCTGGGCCTCGCGATGCTCGTGGGCACGGTGCTGGCGCCGCGACTGCGCGTCGCGACGCCCCTGGTCCTCCTCGTCATCGGCCTCGCCCTGGGCTTCATCCCCGAGCTCCGTCAGATCGAGCTCCCGCCCGAGACCGTGCTGCTGCTGTTCCTGCCGATCATGCTCTTCCGTGAGGCGTGGACCACGTCCCTCC
The DNA here is from genome assembly GCF_040701795.1 of Microbacterium sp. NPDC089190. Taxonomy (NCBI): domain Bacteria; kingdom Bacillati; phylum Actinomycetota; class Actinomycetes; order Micrococcales; family Microbacteriaceae; genus Microbacterium; species Microbacterium sp. NPDC089190. The sequence goes on from NZ_JBFBHF010000001.1 coordinate 143,214, forward strand.
GTTCGGTGCGCCGGTCTCTGCGCTACATCATCCCGATGAGCACGCTCCTCGTCGTGGCATCCGCGTTCGCCGTCGCCGGGGTCGCGACGCTGCTGGGCGTGCCGTGGGAGGCCGCCCTGGTGCTCGGCGCGGCGGTGGCACCGCCCGACGCCACGGCGGTCGCCGCGCTCGGGCGCCTGCTGCCCGCCAAGACCTTCATGAAGCTCAAGGCCGAGAGCCTGACGAACGACGGCACCGCCCTGGTCCTCTACGCGATCGCCGTCGCGCTCCTGCTGGGCGACCAGATCACGCCGCTGCAGATCACCGGCATGGTGCTGCTGTCGTACCTGGGCGGAGCGGCCGCGGGGATCGCGGTGGCCGCTGCGGCGTTCTTCGCCCTGCGACGGATGCAGTCGACCCTGACGATCAACCTCACCATGGTGCTGGTCCCGTTCGTCTCCTTCCTGATCGCCGAGCTCATCGACGCCTCGGGGGTGCTGGCGGTCGTCTTCGCGGGCCTCATCATGGCCTGGGTGTCGCCGCGGATCACCACCGCGATGTCGCGGAGGGCGGCGGATGCCACGTGGCCCTTCGGCGTCTACCTCCTCAACGGCGCGCTCTTCGTGCTCATCGGCCTCGAGGTGCAACTCGTGCTGCACGAGATCTCGGGGTCGGAGATCGGCATCCTGCTCATCGTGACGGTCGCCGCCTGGATCGCCCTGTTCGTGGTGCGCTATCTGTTCCAGTGGATGTTCTCGCCCTTCTCGCGACCCGCCGCGGGATCGTCGCGGTCGCTCCGGCACCGGTCGCGGGTCGTGAGCACCGTGGCCGGGTTCCGCGGAGCCGTGTCACTGGCCATCGCCCTGTCGGTTCCCGTCACCACGGCCGCGGGCGACCCGGTCGCGGGACGCGACGCGATCGTCTTCGTGACGGCGGGCGTCATCGTGCTCACCCTTCTCGTGCAGGGACCGCTTCTTCCCGCGGTCATCAAATGGGCGAAGCTGCCGAACGACGATGCGGCGATCGAGGAGTACGAGCTCGCCGAACGCGCCATCTCGGGAGCCGCCCTCGCCGCCCTCGACGACCTCGCGGTCGAACACGGCATCAGCGATCGGGTGCGCGACCGCGCGCGGCGTGAAGGCTACGAGCGTCTCGAGCTCGCGAACGCGCGGGCCGTCGCCCGGCAGCGCGCCATCGAGGAGCGCGACCTCGCCGAACTCGACGCCTCTCTCGACGACGACGGCTCGGCGACCGGACCCGTCCCCCCGGACGGTCACGAAACCGACCGGCGCGGCGACGATCGCCGGGTCGACGACGGGGACGCGGCGGGCACGGCCTTCACCGGGCCCCTCCGGATGATCGCCGTCAGCGAAGACATCGACGTCACGCAGCGCTCCCCGCTGCTGCGTCACAAGGAGGCGCAGAGGCTGCGGCTCGCGGTCCTCGACCGCAAACGCGAAGTGCTGCTCCGGCTGCGCCGCGAGGGCACGATCGACGACCTCGTCGCACGCAAGATCCTCGCCGGCCTCGACCTCGAAGAGATCCGCACCCGCGGTCTCGAGAAGGCGGGCGAGTAGCCGCGCCGAGGGGAAGCGGCCCTTCGGTGAACGGGCGGCAGCGCTCGTCAGCGCCCCCGCAGACGAGGGCGTGAGGGCATCGGTCTCCGGTCGCGCCTGACCGGTGTTCCGCTCCGTGGGGATCAGCGGCGAGGGACCCCACCCGAGCGGAGCGCCGCGGACGCCGCCTGATCGCGCGCGAGCACATCGTCGCCGCCGCGACCGCGAGTCTCGCGCGCCGACAGCCCCGCGTCGGTCAGCCGCCGGCGCAGGCCCGACGGCAGTGTGGGCAGCGTCGTCGCCATCCCCGCGGGCCGATGGGAGAGACCGAACAGCAGCACGAGCCCGGGGCCGTCCACCGGCCGTAGCTCGACGCGGGTCGGCGCCTCGCTCGCCGCCCAACGGAGCGACCGGAGCTCGGCGAGACCGAGGTCGACGATCGGTGCGCCTCCCGGCATCCGTTCCACCACCATCCGATCGGCGGTCACCCGCACGCGCGCGTCGACGGTGCGGGAACGTGCGATCAGCAGCAGGCCGCCGTAGACGGGCAGGCCGACGAGCCAGCCCAGGACGATGACGATGAGCAGCGGGCTCATGCGCATCGCGACATCGGAGAACCCGACCACGAAAGCGATCAGCGCGCCCCCGCCGCCCCCGATCAGGATGCCGAGCACGAGCCGATACGTCGACAGCCGCAGCGGCACGACCGGCAGGCGCAGCTCCCACACGTCTCCGCTCCGCTCCCACTCGGGAGTCACCAGCCGTGCCGCGCGCCGAGCGGAGTCCGCGCGGACGAGACCGGACACCCGCCCGATCAGGGTCAGCCAGACCCATCCCGCGGCCGGGACGGCCGCGTAGGACGCCGCCGTGACGATCGCCGCATCGACCGGAGCCGGCGCCGCGTGCTGCGTCAGCGCGTACAGAGCCACTCCGGCGGCCGCCGCGAGGCCGATGTGCAGCGAGAACGAGAGGGCGAGCGAGCGCAGGGTCATCAGCGCGCGGACGACCGCGTGCGCGACGAGCCAGCCCGCGGCGAGACAGAGGAGGAACCCTCCGAAGTCGAACGCCGTGCCCAGCAGGGGCACGGCCGCGAGACCGCACACCACCGCCCAGACCAGCGGATGCCCGAGCGCACCACGAACCCCGATGAGGCGTCGCCCTCCGCTCATGCGATCCCCCGCTCGTCCACGCCGACCCACCCCGCCGGTGTCACGATCCTACGAGGACCCGTGCGCCGACCCCGGCGGACCCGTCGGAGAGCGATGAGCCGCCCCGCCGCGCGCCCCGACGACATCCGCGCGGGCGACGATCGTGACGGTGGCCGTCACTCCCCCGGGACCAGCAGCCCGCTCTCGTACGCCGCGATCACCAGCTGCGCGCGGTCGTGCGCACCGAGCTTCAGCATCGTGTTCTTCACGTGGGTCTTCGCCGTGTGGGGGGAGATGAAGAGGGATGCCGCGATCTCGTCGTTCGACCGCCCGCGGGCGATGTGGCGCAGGACTTCCCGTTCCCGGTCGGTCAGCACGTCGAGCGACGGCGCCTCCCCCGCGACCGGCGCTGCGCGCCGCACGTACTTCTCGATGAGACCGCGGGTCGCCGCGGGCGACAGGAGCGCGCCCCCGTCGTCGACGGCGAGCACGGCGTGGATGATCTCCTCCGGCTCGGCGCCCTTGCCGATGAAGCCGCTCGCTCCGGCGCGCAGCGCTGCGACGACGTAGTCGTCCTCCTCGAACGTGGTGAGGATCAGCACGCGGGTGTCGGCCAGCGCCGGGTCGGTGCAGATACGGCGGGTGGCCTCGATGCCGTCCATGCGCGGCATCCGGATGTCGCACACCACGACATCGGGGCGAAGCGCCTGGGCGAGCGCGACGGCCTGCTCGCCGTCGGCGGCGTCGCCGATCACCTCGATGCCGTCGGCCGCGTCGAGGAGGTCGCGCACCGCGGCACGGATGAGGGCCTGATCGTCGACGACGATGACGCGTGTCGGGCTCATGCGGAACCTCCGGGTCGAGCAGTCGGGCGGGGGGCGGGCACCGGCAGACGCGCGGCGAGACGATAGCCGCCGGGCGCCGGTCCCGCGTCGAGGCGACCGCCCGCCGACTCGACGCGCTCCCGCAGGCCGATCAGGCCGAAGCCCGACGGGGAGGGCTCGGCGGCGGCCTCCTCGGGGCGGAAGGGGTTGGTGACCACGACCTCGAGATCGTCGCCGTCACGACGCAGCAGCACGTGCACGCGACGGGCCGTGCCGTGCTTGAGGGCGTTGGTCAGCCCCTCCTGCACGACGCGGTAGGCGACGATGTCGACGCCGAGGGGCAGCACCTCGTCGGGGTCGCGCTCGTCGCGGACGGCCGCATCCCACCCGGCGACGCGCACCGACTCCACGACCGCCCCGAGGCGCGCGAGCCCCGGTTGGTCGCGGGCGTCCACGTCGTCGGGGGTGCGCAACACGGCCAGCATCGAACCGATCTCGGCGAGCACGTCGCGTGAAGCGGTGCGGATCGTGGCGAGCGCCTCGCGGGCCTTGTCCGGGCGGGTGTCCAGTGCCGAGCTCGCCACTCCGGCGTTCAGGCTGATGACCGAGATCTGATGGGCGACGGCGTCATGGAGGTCGCGGGCGATGCGCAGGCGTTCTTCGCTCACGCGGCGCCGCGCTTCGGCCTCGCGCGTCTGCTCGGCGCGTCGGGCGCGCTCGAGAACCGCCGCGACGTACGCGCGGCGGGAGCGCGCGGCATCTCCGATCGCTCCGGCGAGCGCGACGGCGAGGCCGACCTGAAGGAACCGCGTGTCGAGCCCTGTCATGAGGCCGATGACGATGCTGGCGCCGACGAGCCCCACCACCCCCGCGATGGCCACGGGCGCGGCCTCCCTGCGCCCGACGCGGTCGGCCATCCCGTAGGCCGCGATCGCCGTCGCCAGCGCCGCCCCCGGCGCGAGTGTCCCGAGCACGAGGGCTCCCACGAAGATGGCGATGCAGACGACGAAGACGAGACGCGGCCACCGGCGGCGCAGCGGCAGCAGCAGCGCCGGCAGCACGATGAGCACGTGCACCAGGGGGCTCGACGGCCGCAACTCGGGGAACGGGACCGGCGCGAACGAGGGCACGACGACCAGCACGGCGATGACCACGTCGACGAGCCAGGCGCGCCCCGCCGGCACCAGGCGCGGCGGCGTGTCCGTGGCCGGGTCGGGTCGCATCCTCCCAGTGTGGACTGCTCACTCCCCCGCGGGTATCGCCCGCACGGGGCATTCGCGGAATACCCCCGCGGGGGGAGTCGCCCACCCCGCGCGAGCGACGCGGAGCGGTGCGCTCGCGAGCGACAGTGAGGTCATGGCATCCGAACCTCCTCCTCCCCTGCTCTCCGTCACCGATCTGCACAAGTCGTACGGCCGCGGATCCGCGCGCTTCGACGCGCTGCGCGGTGTGAGCCTCGACATCCACCGCGGCGAGAGCATCGCGATCGTCGGCAAGAGCGGATCGGGCAAGTCGACCCTCATGCACCTGCTCGCTCTCATGGACGCCCCCTCGAGCGGAACCGTGCGTCTGGAGGGGAAGGATGCCGCGACCCTGCGCGGGCGCCAGCTCAACCGCACGCGCAACAAGACGTTCGGCTTCGTGTTCCAGCAGTTCTTCCTCACCCCCAGCGCCTCGGTGCTCGAGAACGTGATCCTGCCGTTGAAGATCGCGGGCGTCGGACGCGCTGAACGCCGCCGGCGGGGACTCGCGGCGCTGGCCGAGCTCGACATGCAGGACAAGGCGAAGAACAAGGCCACGGCCCTCTCGGGCGGGCAGAAGCAGCGCGCGGTGATCGCCCGCGCTCTCGTGAACGACCCGCGGGTCATCTTCGCCGACGAGCCCACGGGCAACCTCGACTCCGCCACCGGCGCCGTGGTGGAGGACATTCTGTTCCGCCTCAACCGCGAGCACGGCATCACCCTCATCGTGGTGACCCACGACGACGAACTGGCGGCGCGGTGCGACCGCCGGGTGCAGATCCGCGACGGCGTCATCGTCACCGAGGGACGGAGCGCCGCATGAAGACCACCGACCTGGTCGCCACGGCCGCCGCGAACACGTTCCGTTCCAAGACCCGCACGATCCTCACGGTGCTCGCGATCTTCGTGGGCGCCTTCACGCTGACGTTGACGAACGGTCTCGGCACCGGCATCAACCGCTTCATCGACGACACCGTCTCCTCCATCGGCGCTGCCGACGTGCTGACCGTGACGAAGACGGGAACGGGGGCCGCGGCATCCGCAGAACCGCAGAAGTACGACCCCGACGCGGTCTCCTCGGCGAACACGAACCCCGGTCGCCCCGGCGCCACCGCGACCGTCTCGGCACTGACGGATGCCGACATCCGGACGATCGAAGACCTTCCCGGTGTCGCGTCGGTGAGCCCCACCCGCGCCGTGCAGATCGACTACGTGCAGGTCGACGGCGGCGAGCGCTACGTCGCGAGCGCGGGCTCGCTCATCGGCGGCCAGACTCCGCAGCTGGCGGCGGGCGCCGCGCCCGACGAGTCCTCCGACGCGCTCGAGACCGCGATCCCCGAGTCGCTCGTGACGCCCCTCGGCTTCGCGGACGCCGCGGATGCCGTCGGGGCCACGCTCACGATCGCCGTGTCCGACCCGGTGCGCACGCAGCACGTGGTCTCGGCGACCATCACGGGCGTGACCGAGGGCGCCTTCGCCTCCACGACCTCGTTGACCACCAACACCGCTCTGGAAGACGTGTTGTTCACCGCGCAGAACACCGGGGTCCCGGCCGATGAGCTCGATCGGTACGCGAGCGCGAGCGTGACCCTGTCGTCGGCGGCGGCGCAGGACGTCGACGACGCCAAGACCGCGCTGTCGGATGCCGGCTACTCCGGCCAGACCGTCTCGGATCAGCTCGGCACCTTCAAGGCGGTCATCGACGGGATCGTGCTCGTCCTCAACGCGTTCGCCGTCATCGCGCTGTTGGCGGCGAGCTTCGGCATCGTCAACACCCTGCTGATGTCGGTGCAGGAGCGCACGCGCGAGATCGGGCTGATGAAGGCGATGGGCATGGGCAGCGGCCGGGTCTTCTCGCTGTTCAGCCTCGAGGCGGTGATGCTGGGACTGTTGGGCAGTCTCATCGGCGCGGTCGTCGCGATCGGCGTCGGCACGGCCGTGAGCGCGCAGCTGGGGCAGACGCTCTTCAGCGATCTGCCGGGGCTGCAGCTCATCGCCTTCGACCCCGTGTCGATCCTGGTGACGACGGTGGCGATCATGGCGATCGCGTTCCTCGCGGGGAGCCTTCCGGCCGCGCGGGCGGCACGCGCCGATCCGGTGGAGTCGCTGCGGTACGAGTGACGGCGGGACGGGCCCGGGGTGACGCATCCCGGGCCCCGAGCGCAGCGCTGCACACGGCACGGCGCTCGGTCCACCGGAACGTCGACGGGGGTCCTCAGGCGAACACGAGCTCGATGTTCGCGTGATCGCGGAACACCCCGACGACGAGGTCGAAGTACGTCTCGCCGCGTCCGGCCTCGAGCTCGTCGAGGGCACGTCGCGCCGGTGCGACCGCATAGACGTCCGGGCGTTCGAGCTTGCGCCGCAGGTAGGCGAGGGTCGTCTCCACCCCGAGCGCCGCTCGCGCCGCCTCCGCGTCGCGCCACAGCACGCGCACCGGTTCCGAGCCGTGCAGGACCCCGAACCCGCCGTACAGCAGATCGTCCAACGCGTCGAGGCTCTCGCCGAGGGTCCAGGGCTCGTTCGGCATGAACACCCGGTTCAGCTCCGCGTACAGGGATGGGATGCCGTGCACCCGCGATCCGTCGATCTCGATGAGCCGCGCGGTCATGGCATCCGCCCTCCTTCCACGGGATCACGACGAAGGACCGGAGCCTGTCGGCATCCGGTCCTGTCGTGAGTGGCCCTGGCGGGCCGCGGGACGATCAGTCTCCGCCGTTGATCACCGAGAGGTACGAGCCGAAGGGGCGCGCGGTCTCGGGGGCGGAGAAGTCGTCGGCGAGGCCCTCGTGGGGCGTGGTTTCGAACTGCATGCATCGAGTGTGCCCCCATGGGCGCATCACCACATGCCGCTTGACAATCCGCCGATATCTCGTCTAGCTAACTACTTGGCTCTCTAACTGAATGGTTCCGTCCGCCGGATTCCGAATCGGACGCCGTCACTCCGGCGCCCCGGCCGAGGCGGGCGCGAGCACGATGATCCCCGCCCCCACGAGAGCGACGGCCGAGCCGACGTAGTCCCACACCGTGGGACGGAAGCCGTCGACGACGATGCCCCAGGCGAGAGAACCCGCGACGAACACCCCGCCGTAGGCGGCGAGGACGCGCCCGAAGTGCGCGTCCGGCTGCAGCGCCGCGATGAAGCCGTACGCGCCGAGCGCGACGATCCCGAGCAGCGCCAGCCACCAGCCCCGGTTCTCGCGCACCGCCTGCCAGATGAGCCAGGCACCGCCGATCTCGGCGATGGCGGCGAGAGCGAAGAGCACGACGATGCGGGCGGTGACCATCGGGCCATTATGGCCGCGACCCGCCCAGGGCACCCTGCCGCATCCGCCCGGAAGACGGTCTGGAGACGCCCGGGTTACGGTCGTCCACGCGCGCATTACGGAGAGGAAAATTCTCGGCCAGGACCTATCTCCGAGGGCTACATTCCCCGCAGGGGGTGATGATGACTCGACCTCGCACCTTGACACACATCTACACACTCGCGGGCGGCTGGCAGAAGGCCCCCCACGAGCCCCTCACGCCGGAACGAGCCGCCGCGTTGCGCGACCAGGGGATCATGCTGGTACGCGCGCGTCGCGGCTTGTTCGACACGCGTGAGATCTCGCTGCGGCAGTATCCGCCGACACGCTGACCCTCCGAAGAGGGGACAGACACCCCCACCGACGACGCGTAACGTCGTCCTCCCCCGCTCCAATGGCGCAGCGCCCTCGAAAGCTCGAGTTCTGGAGTGGAAATGACTCGCCCTCGCACCGTGACCCACGCCTATCGCATGCCCGGCGGATGGGAGACGCTCCCCCACCGCCCCCTCACCGCCGAGACCGCCCACGCGCTGCGTGACGAGGGGTACACCCTCGTCCGGGCTCGACGCGGGTGGGGCAACTCGAAAGAGCTGTCGCTCTCGCATTACACCCAGCAACCGGCCGGCGCCGCCCCGTGGTCCGACGCCGACATCCGCCCGTCGGGGTCGTCCGCGGCCTGACCATACAGCCACCCCCTGGGGGTGAGGACGCGGATGCCGTGCGTATCGTCCCGCGCGAATCGGGCACGGCGGCCGGCCTCACGGCATCCGCGTCCTCGTCGTGAGCCCCCAACTCCGCGCCCGGATTCCGGGGACGGCCCGACGGGGAAGGCCGATCGAACCGAAGCTCCGGCGAATCCCGGTAGTGCGAGCGGAAAGCGATTGCCCCACCGGCAGGTAAAGTCGCTTGAATCGGTCCGCTGCATTCAAGGGGGGCAATGCCGATGCCAGGGTCGCAGACGATCACGCACGCCTATCGACTGCCGGGAGGGTGGGAACCCGTGCCGAAGCAGCGATTGAGCGTCACGAACGCTCTCGCTCTCCGCGCTCAGGGCTACACGATGATCCGCGCGAAGCGGCGGTTCCGCAGCCCGTACAACCACTCGATGGTGCAGTTCCTCCAGGCGGCCGGTCACTCGGACCGCTGAGGCGCGACCTCTCCCAAGACGGTGCTCTCCCGGTGCCTGCGCATCCAGGAGACCCCGCCGACGCGCGTCGTATTCCGTATAGCCTTGGCGGATGACGTGCACTCGCCCCGCATTCGACGAGATCTCGCAGTGGGTCGCCGACTACGAGCAGCACGACAGCGTCGCCCACGCGACCGTTCACGTCCTCCCGCAGGACGACCCCGAGCACGCCGACTCGGGCATCGTCGCCGTCCATCTCAACCACGGTCCGGCGTCCATCTACCTCAACATCGACTGCGACCGCACCTGGACCGCGACCCTCACCGAGCGTTCCGGGGAGTTCCCGCTCACCGGAACGCACCTGATTTCCCTCGGCGAGGAGCTGTTCACGACGGGCAAGCTCTGCGAATACCTGCAGAAGCGAACGGATGCCGCGACGGTGGACGCCGCCTGATCTCCCCCGCCGCGGACGTGCCACCGTAGCTCGGAGCCCCGCGTCCGACGCCGAGACACCTGCGCAAGGTGTGCGCGCCGCTCGACAACGGGTGCGAGACTGCCGGTATGGAATCGCTCGAGGACTCGCCGCCCCGCCGCTCCCGCGAACAGCTCGAAGCATGGGTCGCGGAGTTCGAAAGCGAGGAGCACTGCATCGCGGGTTCGATCTCGGTCGCCCCTCAGGAGGACGACGGCGAGGACGACACGGGGCTCGTCATCCTGCGCCTGCGCAACGCGTCGGCATCCATCCACATGCGACCGCGCAGCTACGACGACCCGATGTGGGAACTGACCCTCAGCGAGCAGCCCGAGAGTCTGTCTCTGTCGATCCACGACATCACGAGCCTCGCCGCCGAATACGTGATCGCCAGCAACCTCTGCACCTTCCTCCAGTGGAAGTCGCTCGAGTGGGACCGCAACAGCGGGCGGCACGCGGACTGAGCCGGCGGGCGCGCCCGATCGGATCGACACGGGAGGGCATCGGATAACTCCGACGCGTTCCGAATGGTCACCGGATCGTGTCCGTCCGCGTGCGCGTCGACGGCGTGCAGTCTCGCCCGCCGCAGAAGCATCCCGAATGCGGCGCAGTCGACGCAGAGCAGGGGCCGCGCGTCGGGCGCATCGCTGACCCGGACCGGAAGCCCGCCTGACGCACGCGGCAAGCATTCTCAGCTCGTCGAGCATCCGGTGAGCGAGGAGGTGACAACGGCGTCCGACTTCGCCCCTGTTGCGGTGTAGCCCTCGGGCAGCGTCGTGAGAGCGTTCAAAGTCCACCTCGCGCTCGTCGACAGAGTCGTGCGGAACGAGATGGCTGTTCCCGCCGGAAGGTCTGCGGTCAGCGTGAATTGGGTAGCCGTGCCGCTGAGCCGAGTCTGCGTTGTCATCCCCGAAGGGGTCGAGGAGAAGACTCCGATACTGGAAACTCCTGTGCCGGAGATGAGCACCGTCGTTCCTGTCGGTAACGGCGCGGTGGCGCTGGCGACGAGAACGAACCCCGGCCCCTGAATACCCGGAGCTCCGCAGGAGCCGGAGAGCGAATACGCGCCGACATCGGACGTGGACGCCGCCGCGCGGGGTGCCGCGACGGCGATGGCGATTGCGGGAACCGTCCACGCAGCCGCTTTGATAACGGTACGGCGATCCATTCCATCGTTCGCGGTGGAATGGTCGGTGATGAGCTCGGTCACGAAGTCCCCCGTCGTTGCGGGGGTGCTGCCTCGATCGACTGGTGCCGCCCCGTGCAGTCCCATTGCCACCCCGTGCCGCCGAGTATGCATGAATCACATGACGTCTGTGTAACTGAGCCAAGAATTCAGCTCGGCAATTCCGACATCGCGTGTCCGCGGCACTTCAACAGCCGATAGCATCCGTGGCATGAGCGATCTCGAACGCGGTGTCATCAGTCGCCGCGCCCTCGTCGGGGCTGCCGCATGGAGCGCGCCCGTGATCGCGTTGGCCGTCGCTGCGCCCCTCGCATCAGCGAGCACCACACCTCAGCTCACCTACCGGGTGAGCGGCCCCACTGACAACAACGGCATCACGTCCTACGTGATCTGGATCACCAACGACGGCACCACTGCCCTTGCCGCCGGCGACCTCATCGCTGACCTTCCGGCGACCGAACCGGATTACTTCTACTCGGGATACAGCGGCGATGTCGCTTGGCGGTACGGCGACGGAGGCGAGTCCGTCGTCTGGTTTTTTGCAGCACCCATCGAGCCCGGCGCCGAGAGCGGGGCTTTCATCATCTACCTCGGCCGCCAGGGGCCGGAGCAGAGTTCCCCGCCGACGGCTGTCATCACTTTCTCGGCGCCGGGTCGAGGTTCGGTGTCGATTCCCCTCACGCTTCTCTGAGTAAAAGGACCCCGGGGCAATGAGTGCTGGCGTCAGTCGGGCCGAACACGATCGCTTCCGCCGGGACTGCTCCTCCCCGGAATGTGGTGCTGACCCATCGGAATGAGTCACATGCGATCACGCACCCCAGGGGCCTTTGCTGCCGGCCTGCTCACCCTCTCCCTCATCACAGCCCCCACCGCCGCCAGCGCCGACTCGGCACCCGACTGCCTCACGGTGCCAGGCAAGGCCGGTGCCGCCATTGACGCGAACATCGCCGGCTACCCGGTCGAGAAGCCGAGCGAGTACCGGACTGTCGACGGGCAGAAGGAGCCGGTGTACCGCGTCAAGATCGGGCAGACACTGCACATCCCCACCCGTATAACCAATTCGGGCACCTGCCACTACTGGACGTTCGGCGGCGACCTCACCGCCATCGGCCACGATGCCTTCAAGACGCCCGGCAGCAGCACCTACGTCGAAGGAATCGGAAACCGAATCTGGGCCGCGTCCATCGGCGTGCCCACCTGGGACCCCGACCCAGACCGAAATCACCCGTACACACGACGCTCCGAGCGCCTCTACGTAGAGGTCTCTCCCGGCGACACCGCGAAACGACTGTGGCCGATCACGGTGGACAATCTTCCCCGAGCAGGAGTCCTCTACGGCGTCCGGTTCCGTTACGACACCGACGTGTCCGACCCGCCTGTATCCGACAACGCCACCAGCAAACGTATCTGGCTCGTCCGCGACTGACGTCAGTGCCAGGTCCAGACGATTCTGTTAGAGCCGCTGATCGAACCGCACTCGGCGCTCACGTGCCCGCTCATGAGACGCACGCCCGTCGCCGGAAACGACAAGAGGCCCGAACCCCCGCAATCTTGCGGAAGTTCGGGCCTCAACTGTCGGGATGACAGGATTTGAACCTGCGACCCCTTGACCCCCAGTCAAGTGCGCTACCAAGCTGCGCCACATCCCGTTACCCGCGAGCGGGCAACTCCCCTATATTAGCCCCTCCCCGACACCGTCGCGAACCAGCGCCCACCCCGGGCGTGTGGCGCCGCGTCGAACGACGTGATGCCCTTGTCGATGTCGGACCCCCTCGCTAGCGTCGCGACATGACGATCGAGATCCTGCCCGCCACCGGTGACCGCTTCGACGACGCCGAGACGGCCCTCGACAGCGGAGACGGCCCCGGCTGTCAGTGCCAGTGGTGGCTGCTCACCAACGCGCAGTTCAACGACGAATCGCGCAGCCAGTTGACGGAGCGGTTCCGCGCCGAGACGCGGAGCGAAAGGGCGCCCGGCCTCATCGCCTACGTCGACGGCGAGCCGGCCGGGTGGGTCCGGGTCGGTCCACGTCTCGCGCAGCCGCGCCTCGCCCGCACGCGCGACGTCAAGACCGCGACCGTGGAGCCTCTCGACGCCGACGACGTGTGGGCCGTGTCGTGCTTCGTGGTGCGGGAGCAGCACCGGGGCACCGGCCTCACCCGTGCCCTCCTGCATGCCGCGGTGACCTTCGCCCGTGAGGGCGGTGCCCGCGTCGTCGAGGGCTACCCCCTCGATCCGTCGGTCCAGAAGCGTTCGGCTGATCAGCTGTTCCGCGGCACGGTGGCGGTCTTCCAGGATGCCGGCTTCGACATCGTCGACCGCCCCAAGCCCGACCGCGCCCTGGTCTCCCTCACTCTCCGCAATTGATCGCCCGTCTTACGATGGAGGTTCGCCGACGAAGGACTTGAGATGACGGATGCCACGACCACCGCTCGCGTCGACGCGTGGCTGTGGGCGGTGCGCGTCTACAAGACGCGTTCGGCTGCGACCACGGCGTGCCGCGCCGGACACGTGCGCGTCAACGGCGAACGGGCGAAGGCGGCTCAGCCGGTGCGTCCCGGCGACGAGCTCCGCGTGCGCATCCAGGGGTTCGATCGCATCCTGGTCGTGAAGAAGACCATCGCGAAGCGCGTCGGTGCCGCTCTGGTGGCCGAGTCGGTGGACGATCGCACTCCCCCGCCCCCGTCGAAGGAGAGCATGCCGTTCGTGCCCGTCCGCGACCGCGGCGCGGGACGCCCCACGAAGCGCGACCGCCGCGAGATCGAGAAGCTGCGCGGCCGCGAGCTCGACTGAGCCCGTCGGCGTCGCACCACGCGGGGCTGCGTCCGGTCGTTGCGCCGGTCGCGGGGACCGATGGCTTCGACAGGCTCAGCCACCTTCCGCGCTACGCCAGGTCCCTGAGCATGGCGAAGGGACCGGTGGCCTCGAGAAGCTGAGCTCCCTCACGCGGCCCGATGTTCGGGTCCAGACCGGTGGCTTCGACAAGCTCAGCCACCTCGCCGGGAAGGGAATCGCCGCCGGTCGGAAGCGCCGTCAGCCCAGCTGATCCAGCGCCCAGCGTGCGCCGCGCACGGTCGCGCCGAGAGCCTCGACGCGGGCCGCGAGCTCACGGTCGCCGGTCACCACCACGACGGGATCGAACGCCCCCACGAGCCCGCGCACGGCCTCGACGATCTCGTCATCACCCTCACCCGGGGCGCGGCGGACCTCGAGGGCCGGAGCCACCGGCTCCGCCGCCCGAGACTGTCCCTCCAGCACGGCGACCACCCGCGGGAACCAACGCGTGGCGGAGAGGCCGAGGAGGTCGGCATCCACCCCCTGCTCGGCGAGACGGGAGAGCTTCGTGACGAGGCGGGTCGCGGCTCCTGCGCGATCCTTCCACCAGCCATCGGGAACCGACCCCATGACGTTGGCCACGTCGAACACGATCGCCGGACGAGAGCCCAGCGCTGCGCGCAGCGCCGGCCAGGCCGAAGCGAATCCGGGGTGCAGCGGAAGGTCCGTCACCCGATCGACCGCGACCCACTCGAGGGCCACGCTCTCGGGGTCGCTGATGACCGGCTCGAAAGGCGTCGTGACGTCGGCGACGAGCGTGGAGTACGACCAGATATCCAGATCGAGGACGCTCTCGAAGCGCGCGCGCACGGCATCCACGGGCACACCGGCCTCTTCCGCCGACTCGCGCAGGGCACCGTCGCGAGCGGACTCCCCCTCGTGACGCGCTCCGCCGGGCAGCGCCCAGGTGCCGCCGAAGTGGCTCCACGAGACCCGGTGCTGCAGCAGCACGCCGCGCTCGGGGTCGAGGGCGAGCAGGCCCGCGGCGCCGAAACGTCCCCAGTACTTCTCGCCCGTGGGCGCGACGACCCATGCGTCGCCGGGGTCGCGCGGCCCGTGCGGTCGCCGCGGTTCGCCCGGGGCGGGAGGCTCGATCGTCATCCCGTCCAGCCTGGCACAGCCGTCGGGTGGGAGCGCCGCCGTGCGTCATATCCCGCCGCGGAACGCGCCACACTTGACGTGTGGAGTACGAATTCGACGACGACCCCCGGCGCATCGACCGTGACGCGGTCTGGCAGTGGCTGAGCACCGAGGCCTACTGGGCCCGGTGGCGCACCCGCGCCGACGTGGAGGCTCAGCTCGACAGCGCGTGGCGCCTCGTCGCCGCCTACCGCCGCGACACCGGTGAGCTCGTCGGCTTCGCACGGGCGATCTCCGACGGGGTCGCCTTCGGCTACCTCGCCGACGTCTTCGTCGTCGAGGGGCACCGGGGCCACGGCATCGGCCGGGGCCTCGTGTCGCTGATGATCGACGAGGGTCCGGGCCCGCACTTCCGCTGGACGCTCTTCACCAGCGACGCGCACGGACTGTACCGGAAGTACGGTTTCGTCGAGCCCGACCGCACCGCCCTCGTGCGTCCGGCGGCGTCCGCCTGACGCCCGCCCCGAGACGGCGCGGTGGGCGGGCAGGGCCCCCGGTACCGCCACCGACGCCACTCGCGAGCGGATGCCGAGCGCAGGGCCGGCGGCATCCATCTTCCCCGCACACGCGAACGTCCCGACCCCCTTAGGGGCCGGGACGTTCGGTATCGAGATCAGGCGTCGAATCGCGCTCCGCGCGGATCGCTGGGCAGCAGCTCGAAGACGAAGAGGATGATGCCGCCGACGAGCGGAACGAACCCGATGAAGATCCAGAACCCGCTGCGGTTGGTGTCGTGCAGACGGCGCACGATGAGCGCGAGATGCGGCACGAACGTCGCGAGGCCCCACAGCAGCAGGATCACGTAGAAGACGAAGCCGAGACCCGACGGCGCGGCGGTCTGTCCGTATTCGTCGACCGCCGGTCCGCCGGTGAGGAGCGCGAGCACGCTGAGCACGATGGAGACCAGCGCGTTCGCGAGGATCCACCACCAGAACTCGCTGCGGCTGGCGCGACCGCGGAAGGTCGCGTACTTCTTGAAGAATCGCTGCACGGCGGCGCCGAACGAGGCGCCGTAGAGCGGCTGAGAAAGCGGAGCGGTGCTCTGCGTGTGTGACATGTGTGTCCCCCTGACACGATGACGGATGATTCGCGACGCGGCGGCCGATCGCCCCCGTTCGTGCACTGTATCGAGACCGCACACCCGCCGTGCGAGAACGACGCTCCGTGTCGACTCAGACGTCGAAGCGTGCGCCCTCCGGCCGCGGCCCCTGCACCGTGAAGACGAGGAGCACCAGGATGCCGATGAGGGGCACGATCCCGACGAGCACCCACAGGCCGCTCCGCCCGGCGTCGTGGAGGCGCCGCACCAGCACGGCCAGTGTCGGCACGATCGTGCCGAGGGCCCAGACGATCCAGATCAGCGAGAGGATCACCCCGTGCGGTCCCGTGATGGTCGTCGAGCCGTCGGCCTCGATCCGCACGCCGTCGGTCAGTGTCGGCAGCGCGTTCAGCACGGTGCCCACGACGGTCCCGGTCAGGACCCACCACCAGTACTCGCTGCGACTCGCCCGTCCGCGGAAGGTCGCGTACTTCGCGAAGAACCGCCTGACGGCAGCGCGAAGCGGCGCGCCGTAGTAGGGCTGGTCGAGGGGTGGTGCGATCGCGGTCATGGCGCGCCTCCGGGAGGGATCAGGGATGCCACGGCCCCCGCCGTCGCCCGTGCACTGTATCGGCACCCGGCTCGCGGCCGCGGACCCTTGCATCCGGCCCCGCACGGGACTCGCCACGAGCAGCCGGCCGGCATCCCGGCGGGATGACGCCGAGACGACAGGCACCCACCATCTTGCGCCCCCGGCGCCTCGCCGGACATCGCCCCGCGACCCCGGCACGCGTCGCAGTGACCGCCCGCGGCGACGCGAACGCCCCGACCCCCAGAGGAGGGACCGGGGCGTCGGACGCGCGGCTCAGCGCTGGCGCTTCTCGCGGATACGCATGTTCAGCACGATCGGCGTGCCCTCGAAGCCGTAGATCTCGCGCAGGCGCCGCTGGATGAACCGGCGGTAGCCCGGGTCGAGGAACCCGGTCGTGAACAGCACGAATGTCGGCGGACGCGTCGCCGCCTGCGTCCCGAACAGGATGCGGGGCTGCTTGCCGCCGCGGAGCGGATGCGGGTGCTCGGCGACGAGCTCCGAGAGGAAGGCGTTGAACTTGCCGGTGGGGATGCGGGTGTCCCACGACTCCAGCGCCGTCTCGAGCGCCGGCACGAGCTTGTCGAGGTGACGGCCGGTGCGGGCCGAGATGTTCACGCGCGGAGCCCACGCCACGTGCGCGAGGTCCTGCTCGATCTCGCGCTCGAGGTAGCGGCGACGGTCCTGGTTCTCCATGTCGTCGTCGTTCAAGCGGTCCCACTTGTTGAACGCCAGCACGAGAGCGCGACCCGACTCCAGGACGAGGTCGATGATGTTGAGGTCCTGCACGCTGATGGGCTGCGACACATCGAGCACGACGACCGCGACCTCGGACTTCTCCAGCGCTGTCGAGGTGCGCAGCGACGCGTAGAAGTCGGCCCCCTGCGACAGGTGCACGCGGCGCCGGATGCCGGCGGTGTCCACCAGCGTCCAGAGCTTGCCGCCGAGCTCGACGACCTCGTCGACGGGGTCGCGGGTGGTGCCCGCGAGCTCGTTGACGACGACGCGCTCCTCGCCCGCGGCCTTGTTCAGCAGCGACGACTTGCCGACGTTCGGGCGACCGAGGATCGCGACGCGGCGCGGTCCGCCGATCTCGTATTTCGCGACCGCCGAGACCTCGGGCAGCACCTTCATGAGCTCGTCGAGCAGGTCGGCGACGCCGCGACCGTGGATGGCCGAGACCGGGTGCGGCTCGCCGAGGCCGAGGTTCCACAGGGCCGTGGCCTCGGGCTCCTGGCGGGCGTCGTCGACCTTGTTGGCGATGAGGAAGACGGGCTTCTTGCTCTTGCGCAGGAGCTTCACGACGTGCTCGTCGGTCGAGGTCGCCCCCACCGTGGCATCCACCACGAACAGTACGACGTCGGCGAGGTCGATCGCGACCTCGGCCTGGGCGGCGACGGAGCGGTCGATGCCCTTCGCGTCGGGCTCCCACCCGCCGGTGTCGACCAGCGAGAAGCGGCGGTCGAGCCACTCGGCCTTGTACGTGACGCGGTCGCGCGTGACACCGGGGGTGTCTTCGACGACCGCCTCACGGCGACCGAGGATGCGGTTCACGAGCGCCGACTTGCCGACGTTCGGCCGACCGACGATCGCGACGACCGGCAGTGCGGGCAGGAACTCGATCTCGCCGTCGCCCGACGCCAGCCCCGCGAGCAGTTCGGCGTCGTCCTCGTCGAGGTCGAAGTCGGCGAGGCCCGCACGCAGTGCTTCGGCTCGCTGCTCGGCGAGCGCCTCGTCGAGGTTCTGCATCTTCTCGGCGAGCTGGTCGGGCCCGCCTTCGTATTCGTCTTCTTCAACGCCCATCGCGGGCTCCCATCGTGTTCTCGACGACGCTCAGCACGGCGTCGACGGTCTGTGCGAAATCGAGGTGGGTCGAGTCGACGACCTCGACGCCGGGCGCGGCGGTGAGGAAGTCGACGACCGTGGAATCAGCGGCATCCCGCTTGCGCAGAGCCGCGGCGACGGCCGCGGCGTCCTGCGAGGTGAGCTCTTTGCTGCGTCGGGCCGCCCGCACCTCGGGGGCCGCGGTCAGCAGGATGCGCACGGGCGCGTCGGGGTACACGACCGTCGTGATGTCGCGCCCCTCCACCACCACGCCGGGAAGACCCGCGGATGCCACGAGCCGACGGAACAGCTCGTTCACCGCGTGCCGCACGGGGGCGACGCGCGCCACCCCGCTCACCGCGTCGGTGACCCGGGGCTCCCGGATCGCGGTCGTGACGTCGGTGGACCCGACGCGCACCCACCGGTCGGTGGTGTCGAGCGAGATGGCGTAGTCGAAGTCGCCGAACACCTCGAGCACCGCGGTGGCGTCGGAGGTGTCGACCCCGTGTTCGAGCGCGTGCCACGCGAGGGCGCGGTAGGCGGCGCCGGTGTCGAGGAAGCCGTAGCCGAGGCGCGCGGCCGCAGCCTTCGACACGCTCGACTTGCCGCTGCCGGCGGGGCCGTCGATCGCGACGACGACGGGAGCCGCGGATGCCGACCCCTCGGCCGGGGCGCCGAAGGCGGGCTTGAGGAGGGATTCAGTCATGGGTGGTGCTCGCAATCCGCCATCCGCGCTGCTGGAGTCCGTCGACGGCTCGACGGACCGCGTCGGGCACGACGCTGATCTCGGCGAGGCCGAACGGGGCACCGGGCGAGTGCTCGAGGCGCAGGTCTTCGACGTTGACGTCGAGGTCTCCGAGCTCGCCGAAGAGGCGGCCCAGCTGTCCGGAGGTGTCGTCGACCATGACGACGAAGGTATCGAAGCGGCGGTTCTGTCCGTGCTTGCCCGGCAGGCGTTCGACGCCCTCGTTGCCGCGGCGGATGGTGTCGGCCACCGTCCGGCGGGCACCGGGCACATCGGGATCGCGCAGGGCGTCGGCCACGTCGGTGAGATCGGAGGCGAGCCGATCGAGCACGTCGACCACGGGGGCGGCGTTCGCGCCGAGGATCTGCACCCAGAGTTCGGGAGCGGATGCCGCGATGCGCGTCGTGTCGCGCACGCCCTGGCCGGCGAGACGGAGGGAGCCGTCGGGCGCCTCCACGAAGCGTCCGGCGAGCAGGCTCGCGACGAGCTGCGGCACGTGCGACATGAGCGCAACGGACTCGTCGTGCTCCTCGGGCGTCATCTCGATGAGCGTCGCGCCGAGGTCGAGAGCCAGCCCCTCGACGAGCGACAGATCGTGCGCCGAGGTCTCGCCGTCGCGGCAGACCACCCACGGGCGGCCCACGAAGATGTCGGCGCGCGCCGAGATGGCTCCCCCGCGCTCTCGCCCCGCCATGGGGTGGGAGCCGATGTAGTGGGTCAGGTCGACCCCGCGTGCCCGCAGAGTGCGCAGGGGCTCGAGCTTCACGCTCGCGACGTCGGTGACCACGGCATCCGGGTATCGGGCGAGCTCGCGCTCGACGACGTCGGCCGTGACGTCGGGCGGTACCGCCACGACGATCAGCGAGGGGGCGTCGTCGGGGCGCTCCGCGCGACCGGCGCCGTAATCGATCGCCAGCCGCAGCTGGGAGGGCGACGCGTCGACGAGCACCACGTCGACCCCGCGGGCGGTCAGTGCGTGGCCGATGCTCGCGCCGAGGAGACCGGAGCCCACGACACGGACCGTGCCGCTCGTGCGGGTCGCCAAAGGCCCCGCCGCGCGCGCGGACGCCTCGTTCGATTCGCTCATCGGGTCTCCTGCTGCCCTGGGCGGTGCCGCACGCACCGCGAGACGCCCGGGAGGCTCACTTCACCGGAGCGTCGCCGTCTCGACGAGACAGCGTGAGCAGGGCACCACGTTCTACTGTAGTCAACTCGCGCGCCTTGCCCACCGGGAGTGTTCCCAGGTGAAGGGGTCCGAACTGCCGCCGCACCAGTTCGACGACCGGATGACCGACCTCGGCCATCATGCGGCGCACGATGCGGTTCTTGCCCGAGTGGAGGGTCAGCTCCACCAGGCTCTCCCCCCGCGAGGCGTCCAGGAGGCGCGCCTTGTCGGCGGCGATGCGTCCGTCTTCGAGCTCCACGCCCTTCAGCAGGCGCTGGATGGTCTGCGGCAGCACCTGCCCCTCGACCTTCGCGATGTAGACCTTGGTCACCCCGAACGAAGGGTGCGCGAGCACGTGGGCGAGGTCGCCGTCGTTGGTCAGTACGAGCAGGCCGCTCGTGTCGGCATCCAGTCGTCCGACGTTGTACAGCCGCTCGTCCCAGTCCTTCGTGTACCGACGCAGGTCGGGGCGGCCGCGGTCGTCGCTCATCGAGCTCACGACCCCGGTGGGCTTGTTGAGGATGACGTAGCGCTTCGACTCGTCGAGCTGGATGGCGGTCCCGTCCACGTCGACGAGGTCGGTCTCGGGGTGGATGCGGCGGCCCAGCTCGGTGACGACGAGGCCGTTCACGCGCACGCGCCCCTCGACGATCATCTGCTCGGCGACGCGGCGTGACGCCACTCCCCGGTTGGCCAGCACCTTCTGCAGGCGCACGCCCTCTTCACTCGCCGAGCCTGCGCCCCCGGTCGTCGAGCCTGTCGAAGCGTCGCTCATTTCAGTACCTCTCCGTCGAATCCGTCCGAGCCGTCGTCGAGCAACGGCGAGATGTGCGGCAGCTCGTCGAGCGAGTTGATGCCGAGGTTGATCAGCAGCTGATCGGTCGTGCCGTAGTGGATCGCCCCCGTGTCGGGGTCGGTGAACACCTCGGTGATCAGTCCGCGGGCGAGCAGGGTGCGCACGACCGAGTCGACGTTGACGGCGCGGATGGATGCCACCTGCCCGCGCGTGACGGGCTGCTTGTACGCGATGACGGCCAGGGTCTCCAACGCGGCCTGCGACAGTCGCGAGGGCGCTTGCGTGTTGACGTACTCCCCCACGACGACGTCGTACTCCTCGCGCACGTACAGGCGCCATCCGCCCCCGACTTCGCGCAGCTCGAACCCGCGGCGCGGTCCCCCGGTCTCGCCGTCGTAGTCGGCGACGAGCGCCTCGACCGCCTGGCGGACGGCCGGAACCGGAGCGCCGACCGCGGCGGCGAGGCTCACGAGACTCTGCGGCTCCTCGAGCACGAGCAGAATCGCCTCGAGGCGACGAGCGACGGATGCCGGGTCGGCCGACCGCGGCGCGGGAGATGGCGCGGGCGCGGTCTCGGCGGTCGGGGGCCCCGCAGGCGCTTCCTGCGCCGCGGGCGAAGTCATGGGATCAGCGGTCATAGTCGGCTCCGAGGGCGGCGAGGTTCTCTTCGGACCACCGTTCGGCGGTCCAGCGCAGCGTCAGCTCACCGAGGGGCTCCAGCTGCTCGAACGACAGGGCAGCGTGGCGGTAGAGCTCGAGGATCGACAGGAAGCGCGCGACGACGACCCCCGTCTCGGTGACACCTGCGACGAGATCCCGGAAGTTCAGCGTGCCCGCCGAGCGCAGCAGCGTGACGACGATCGCGGCCTGCTCACGGATGCTGACGAGCGGGGCGTGCAGGTGATCGAGTCCCACGGTCGGGATCTGCTTCGGGGCGAGGGCGACGACGGCCAGCGCCGCGAAGTCGGCGGCGGTGAGGGTCCACTTCAGCTCGGGGACCGCGCTGCGATACTTCTCGTCGAGGCGCACGGCGCGCGTGTGCCTCTTGTCTTCGCGCTGGAGGCAGCGCGCGAACCAGGCCGAGACCTCTTTGAACGCGCGATACTGCAGCAGACGCGCGAAGAGCAGGTCGCGGGCCTCCAGCAGCGCCACCGATTCGGCATCCACGAGCTCTCCCTGCGGGAGCAGTCCGGCGATCTTCATGTCGAGCAGGGTGGCGGCGACGACGAGGAACTCCGATGCCTCGTCGAGGTCGGCGTCGGGGCCGAGGGCGCGCAGATAGGCGATGAATTCGTCGGTCACCCGACTGAGGGCCACCTCGGTCACGTCGAGCTCAGCGCGCGAGATGAGCGTCAGCAGCAGGTCGAAGGGTCCGTCGAAGTCGGGCAGGGAAACGCGGAAACCGCCAGCGTCGGTCCCGGTCCCATCGACAGGCTCAGGGACCTCAGCAGGGAGGGGGTCGCCGGTCGCGAGGTGGCTGAGCCCGTCGAAGCCACCGGGACTCGCCGCGTCAGTGCCTTCCGCAGGCTCGGGACCCGGCGGCGCCGCGACGGGGCTGCCCGTGGGGGTGTCGTCAGGCGACGGCGCCACGGGCGACCAGCTCCCGCGCCAGCCGCAGGTAGGCCTGAGCGGCGGCATGTTCGGGGGCGAACTCCGTGATCGGCATGCCCGAGACCGACGCGTCGGGGAACTTCACCGTGCGACCGATCACCGTCTCGAGCACGTCGTCGCCGAACGCCTCGACCACCCGCTCGAGCACCTCGCGCGAGTGGAGGGTGCGGGGGTCGTACATCGTCGCGAGCACCCCGTCGAGCTCGATCGCCGGGTTGAGGCGGTCGCGCACCTTGTCGATGGTCTCGACCAGCAGTGCGACACCGCGCAGGGCGAAGAACTCGCACTCGAGCGGGATGAGCACGCCGTGCGCCGCGGTGAGGGCGTTGACGGTGAGCAGACCGAGCGAGGGCTGGCAGTCGACGAGGATCACGTCGTAGTCGGCCGCGACCTTGCGCAGCACGCGGGCCAGGATCGTCTCGCGGGCGACCTCGTTGACCAGGTGCACCTCGGCCGCCGACAGGTCGATGTTGGCCGGGATCACGTCGAGACCCTCGACGCGGGTGTGCACGATGACCTCGCGCGGGTCGCGCTTGGTGTCCAGCAGCAGGTCGTAGATGGTCGGCACGTCGTGCGTCTGGATGCCGAGACCCGCCGACAGCGCGCCCTGCGGGTCGAAGTCGATCGCGAGGACGCGACGGCCGTAGCCCGCGAGGGAGGCCGCGAGGTTGATGGTCGTCGTCGTCTTGCCGACGCCGCCCTTCTGGTTGCAGAGCGCGATGATGCGGGCGGGACCGTGTCCGTCGAGCGGCTTCGGGGTGGGGAACCCCTGGTAGGGGCGTCCGGTGGGTCCGAGGATGACCTCGTCCGCGCCCGTCTTCGTGCCCTTCGTGCTCGCCGACACCGAGTCTCCCGCCTTCGTCATAACGGTTCCGAGTCTAACCGCCGCCCGCTCTCCCGCCCGGTGTGACCCGCGGGCGGCGCCCCCGAACCGTGAAACCGAGGTCCCGAGCCACGCAACCGAGGTCCCTGAGCCCGTCGAAGGGACCGGGCCCTGCTGCCCATCGCTCCCCGAGGCGCCACCACCCCGCGCACGATCGCCCGGTGACTCCGACGCGCTCAGCCGCCTCCTCACCGAGCGCTCCGGGCGCCCCTACCCCGCGCGGACAGCCACCCGCGCGCGACGCGCCTGCACGAACAGCGCCAGGGCCACCGTCAGCGCGGCCCACGCGGCGGCGACCTTCGTCAGCACACCGTAGATGAGGTGGGTGGTGGTGTACTCCTCGCCGAACCCGCCGTTGGCCCCCAGCGCCACGAGGGATGCCACGACCAGCAGAACCGGGAGCGAGAGCCACCACGCCCAGCGGGCGGCATCCGGAAGCACCCTCCGTACGGGCTGGGGCGCATGCCGTGACAGCCACACCAGCGCGAAGATCCCCAGCACGGCCAGCCCGAACACCCCCGACCCGTACTGCAGCCACTTCGTCACCGAGAAGGGGCCCCAGCGCTCCGCGAGGGCGGGGAGCAGTTCCTCCCCCGTGCGCCCCTCGTGGGTGAAGAGGTCCCAGGCGATGTGCGAGGCGACGCCGAGCGCGAGCGAGAGGACGAGCCACAGGATGCCGAGGGCTCCCCCGCCGACGCTCTCGCGCACCCCCGCGCGGGCATCCGTGTCCCACTGCGCCGGCAACCGCTCGGCCACCGGCCGCGGCAGGAGCTCGCGCGTCGCGGGGCGCAGCGCGCACCGCCACACGAGCAGTAGGACGAAGGCGACGACGACCGTCACCGGCAGCCATGCGAAGTCGTGGGTGAGGCCGTAGTCGGGCCACATCCCGCGCACGAACAGCGGCAGGTCGGGGGTCATCGCCCCGATCGCGATCGCCGCCGGGACCAGCCGCGTGCGCACGAACGGCAGTGCGACGACGGCGTGGCTCGGCGTGAACGGCATGTCAGCTGAGGAAGAGTCCCGCGAGGGTCTTCTTGCCGCGCCGCAGCACCGACACCCCGCCCGGGAGCGTCCCTTCCACGACCGCGTCGTCGCTCGCGACCTTCGCGCCGTCGAGCGAGACACCCCCCTGTGCGATCGCGCGCCGCGCGTCGCTCAGGCTCGACGACAGGCCCGTGGCCGTGAGCGCCTCCACGACGCTCGAGCCGGCGGCGACGGTCGCGTGCGGCAGCTCCTGCAGCGCCGTGCGGAGCACCGTGGCATCCAGTCCGGTCAGGTCGCCCTGGCCGAAGAGGGCCTCGGTCGCGGCGATCACGCTGTCGGTCGTGTCGGCGCCGTGCACCGTCGTGACGACCTCGCGCGCGAGACGCTTCTGCGCGGCGCGACGGAAGGGCTCGTCCTCGACCAGACGGGCGTACTCGTCGATCTCGGCGCGCGAGAGGAAGGTGAACACCTTGAGCCGCTCGATCACGTCGCGATCGTCGGTGTTGAGCCAGAACTGGTACATCACCCACGGGCTGCACATCTCGGCATCCAGCCAGATGGCGTTGCCCTCGCTCTTGCCGAACTTCGTGCCGTCGCTGTTGGTGATGAGCGGCGTGCCGATGGCGTGCACGGAGACGCCCTCGACCTTGCGCACGAGATCGGTGCCGCTGGTGAGGTTGCCCCACTGGTCGCTGCCACCGGTCTGCAGCACGCAGCCGTACTGCCGGTGCAGCTCGAGGTAATCCATGCCCTGGAGGATCTGGTAGCTGAACTCGGTGTAGCTGATGCCCGCCTCGGAGTTCAGGCGCGCGCTCACGGCATCCTTCTTCAGCATCGTGCCGACGCGGAAGTGCTTGCCGATCTCGCGCAGGAAATCGATCGCGCTGAGGGGGGCGGTCCAGTCGAGGTTGTTGACGATGCGAGCGGCGTTGTCGCCCTCGAAACTCAAGAATCGCTCGACCTGGGCGCGCAGGATCGCCACCCACTCGGCGACGGTCTCGCGCGTGTTGAGCGTGCGCTCGGCCGTGGGCCGCGGGTCGCCGACGAGACCGGTGGAGCCGCCCACGAGTCCGAGCGGGCGGTGTCCGGCCAGTTGCAGGCGACGCATGAGCAGCAGCTGCACGAGGTTTCCGAGGTGCAGGCTCGGTGCGGTCGGGTCGAACCCGCAGTAGTAGACGATCGGGTCCCCCGACAGCAGTTCGCGCAGCTCGTCCTGGTCGGTGGAGACGTGGACCAGGCCGCGCCACAGCAACTCATCCCAGACGTTGTCGAACGTCGGATCGTTGGCGGGTGCGAGGGCGCTCACGGGCGCCGCATCGGTGGAGGCAGACACCGGTTCAGGCTACCAGCGGGCTCGCCGGGCGCCGGATGGCGGGGTCCGGTTCCACCGACGGACACGCACGCCGGGGGCGCGGATGGCTGTCGACGGCGTCCTCGGGCCGAGGGCGCCGGCGCGCGGGCGGGGCGCCGCGATACGCGCGACACCCGGGAGCGCTCAGCCCTGAAGCGGAGACGTCGCGACGGACGGCGGCTCGCTCGGCAGCAGGAGCAGGCGCGTCTGCGTGCGGGTCATCGCCAGGATGACGCCCACCAGAGCGGCGAAGACGACCCCGCCCCCGGCGAGCATCCACCCCCGGACGATCGCGGTGATGTCGCTTCCGCCCGCGGCGAGCACCAGCGTCACGATCCCCGCGATCACGGCCGCGACCGCGAGGACGGCGACGAGGATGGCGACGATCACGAGCGTCTGCAGGGCCGCTTCCGCGTGGAACGTCGGACGGATGCCCCACCGGGTCAGCGTGTACGCGGTCCACCGCGTCCCCGTCCACCACCGGCTCATCGTGCGGGAGATCGGATACCACCCCGCTCCGGGGCCCTCCACCGCCCCGGGCAGCGGCCGCACGGCATCCGGGTCGAGGGGGTCACCCTGAGGCGCGGGGGTGCGCCGCACCGCCGTGGTCTGCGCGGCCATCGCGAGGAACAGCGCACCGAGCACCAGCGTCGTCACCGCGGAGAACGGCCAGCTGCCGGCTGTCGCGGCGAACGTCCCCTGCAGCAACGCGAGCGAGAGGAAGACCGCTCCCATCGTCCACGCGACAGCGGGCGATTCGGTGACGGCCCAGTCGACGCCGACCCGGCCTCTCCGGATGCGCGAGCCGGACCAGACTCTCCCGTCCCACCAGCGCACGAGCTCCGACCGGGTCGCGTACCACCCGGGCCGCGGCCCGTCCGCCTCGCCGGCGGAGGAGTGCGGATGCCGATCCTCGGCCACCATGGACGGCCGCGCCTCCTCGGGAGCCCGGCCCTCGGGAACGGGGGCCTCGTGCGCCGTCCACTGCGCCCCGTCCCACCAGCGCAGCTTCCCCGGCGTCCCGGCGTCGTACCATCCCGGCTCAGCGGTCATCGCGTCCCCCCTCGCATCGCTCGACCCTAACCGCACGCCATCGCCCGCGCGAGCGGTTGCTCACCCGGCGTTCACACCCCACCAGACGAGGAAGGCCGCGGCGAGCGAGGTCACCCAGCTGACGAGGCTGCCGATCAGGAAGTACTCGGCGCGGTCGCCGTCGTCTCGATCGCGCGAGATCTCGGGGAAGCGCACGATGCCCTTCGCGGCCAGCACGGCCGCCAGCAGCGTGTAGGCGCCCGCGAGGGTGAGCACGAACACGAGGATGCGTTCGAGGGGGCCGATGAGACGTCCGCCCTTGAGGGTGGGAGGGGACTGCTCGTCGCCTGCCGCCCCGCCCATCTCGGAGCGCAGCGCGATGCGCACGACGGCGTTACCCGACTCGAGCAGGAAGACGAGGCAGCCCACCACGAGCAGCACCACGTCGATCGAGACCGCCTCACCGGGGCGGTAGGCGGACCAGGCCGCGCCGATGAGACCCGGGCGCGCGCGGCCGGGAGCGATCACGACGCACGCGGCGGCCGCCAGCCCCAGCAGCGCGACCGGCCAGAGACCCGCGCGCGCGGCGCCCGTCTCAGGCAGCACCCGCGTCCAGATGGCCGCGACGGCGACGGCGAGGACACCGGCGACCACGGCGTCGAGCCCGGCCGAGACGACGACGAGCAGCACCGCGGCCACGGAGAAGACGATCCAGCGACGGGAGTGGATCATCCGCCGCAGCAGGTCGACCCCGCCCACGGCGAGCAGCAGGAGCCCGGCGGCGATCATGCGCGCGCCCCCGCGACCAGCACGTCGTACCCCTCGACGATGGCGGCCGACCCCGCTGAGGCGAGCGCCTGCGACACCGCCGACTGGCTGATCCCCTCCTGCTCGGCGAGCTCGCGCTGCGATCGTCCGAGACAGCGGCCGTAGGTGAGGCGGCGGGCGCGCTCGCTCATGGCCGAGACGGACTGGTCGCGACTCAGGGCGTACGCGGTGGCCAGAGCGATGGTCTCGGTCATGGCGGCATCCTCTCCCTCCGCCGGCTCGATCCACGTGCGCGCGAGCGGCGCGGCGCGCTGCTGCAGCCGCTCGACCTGCTCGATCGCGGCGCGGGCCGCCCACCAGGCCGGCCCCTCGGGAACCTCCCGGCCCTGCAGGGCGATGGGTCGCACCTCGCCGACCCCGACCCCGAATCGGCAGTCGACGCCCTCGGGAAGGGCGAGACGCAGCAACAGGAGCGATGCGAGGGCCGCCGACAGCGAGGGGTACTCCCCCTGCAGTTCGTCTCCGACCACCGCGGCGAGAGGTGCCGTTGCGACCGGGAGCACCTCCTCGACCCCGGCGACGGCGTCGGCGATCGCGCGCTGCGCTCCCGCGCGGTCGGCCAGTCGTCGCGAGGCGACGATGTCCGCGATGACGGCAACGCTCATGCGATAAGCCTAACGCTTATAAACCGCTTTTGATAAGCGAAAAGCTGATATTCACGACACGAGAGAGCGCGCGGCGGACTGGGCGCGCGTGACGAGCTCTTCGCGCTGCTCGCCCACGCGCACCGGTGAGGTGCCGCCGACGCCGGTGCGGCTGGCCACCGACCCGTCGATGGTCAGGACCTCGCGGACGGCCGGGGTCAGGGCCGGAGACACCGAGGCCAACAGCTCGTCGTCGGCGTCTTCCAGGCCGATCTCGCGCTCCTCGCACGCACGGACGAGGGCGCCGGAGATCTCGTGGGCATCGCGGAACGCCACGCCCTGGCGCACGAGCCACTCGGCCACATCGGTCGCGAGGGAGAACCCCTGCGGGGCGAGCTCGGCCATCCGGTCGGCGTGGAAGCGCAACGTCGCGATCATGCCCGAGAACGCCGGGAGCACGAGCTCGAGGGTGCGCACCGAGTCGAAGACAGGCTCTTTGTCTTCCTGCAGGTCGCGGTTGTAGGCCAGCGGAAGACCCTTGAGGGTCGCGAGCAGGCCCGACAGGTTGCCGATCAGACGCCCCGCCTTGCCGCGCGCGAGCTCGGCGATGTCGGGGTTCTTCTTCTGCGGCATGATGCTCGAGCCGGTCGAATACGCGTCGTCGAGTGTGACGAAGCCGAACTCCCGCGTATTCCACAGGATGACGTCTTCGGACAGACGCGACAGGTCGACGCCGATCATCGCGGTGATGAAGGCGAACTCGGCCACGACGTCGCGCGACGCGGTGCCGTCGAGGGAGTTCTCCGACGGGCGGGCCAGGCCCAGATGGTCGGCGACGAGCTGCGGGTCGAGCCCCAGAGTGGCCCCGGCGAGCGCCCCTCCGCCGTACGGCGAGACCGACGCGCGCACCGACCAGTCGCGCAGCCGCTCGATGCCGCGGACGAAGGCCCAGCCGTAGGCCTGCAGGTGGTGGGCGAGCAGGACGGGCTGCGCGTGCTGCAGGTGCGTGCGCCCGGGCATGATCGCGGAGCCGTTGGCCTCGGCCTGAGCGACGAGGGCGTCGATGAGACGGAGCAGTTCGCGGGTCAGGGTGCGGGAGTGGTCGAGCAGGTAGAGCCGGACGAGGGTCGCGATCTGATCGTTGCGGCTGCGACCGGCCCGCAGCTTGCCGCCCAGGGCGGGTCCGACCGTCTCGATCAGCACCCGCTCGAGCGCCCCGTGCACGTCTTCATCACCGGGCGATGCGACGAGGGAGCCGTCTTTCACGCGGGCGGCGAGATCGTCGAGGCCGTCGTGCATGGCCCGCGCCTCGTCGGCGTCGAGGTAGCCGGCCGCCTCGAGCGCCGCCGTGTGGGCGTGCGAACCCTGGATGTCGTAGAGGGCGAGATCCCAGTCGAAATGGGTGGAGCGGCTCAGCGCCGCCAGTTCGGGAGACGGTCCGCCCGAGAAACGGGCACCCCACAGGGCCCCCTCGTTCGTCGCCTGACCGGTCTCGCTGCTCATCCCCCCAGCCTACCGAGGGCGACCGACATCCCCCGAGCCGGAGGACGGCGCCCGCCCGTTCAGCGCAGCTGCGCCGCCGGTCTCACGACGTCCCCGCCGACGACCGCACGCACCGCCCTGTCGATGAGCGCCTCGAGCGGTCCCCGCCCGATCACGAGCACCCAGACCGTGCAGAGCACCACGAGACCCGCCACGAGCGGAGCGAACAGTCCCGCCTCCCGGATGCCGTACAGATCCGACGTGTCGCCCAGCAACGCCAGGGCCACGATCGCCCACACCACCAGCTGCAGCACGTAGGCGGTGAGCGGCATCGACCCCACGGCGCGCAGAGGCACCGCCACCCAGCGCAGCGGGGTGCGGCACAGCAGCAGACACGCGCCGATGACGGCGATCGCGAACCCGCCCGACCCGATGACCTCCCACAACCCCGCCGAGTGGTCCTCGGCGGTCAGGACGACCGCTAGATAGGCGTTCCCCCGCACCGCGGGGGCCGTGAGCAGCGCCGCTCCGTACCCGGCGAGCGCGAGCGACCCGCCCACGGTGACGAGCAGGCCCTGCGGCGCGGGCGCCCGCAGGTCGAGGCGGCCCAGTCCCATCCCGGCCAGGAGAAACGCGATCCAGGTCGTGAACGGGTAGTTCCACCCGATCAACGCCGCCAGCTCGTCGCCGCCGGGCCCCGACCAGATGGGCGCGGCATCCAGGACGGGCTGGACCCACGGCATGACGAGGGCGAAGACCGCGGCCGCCGTGAGCAGACCTCGCGCGCGCAGGCCGAGGAACGGCAGCGCGAGCACGAAGAGCACCGCGTACGCGGGCAGGATGACGTACACGGGTACGCCGGTCATCACCAGCAGCACCCCGATGACCCAGAGCATCGCCCCTCGCATCGCCAGGCGTGCCGCCGCGCGGGGACGCCGCTCGGTCGGCAGCGGACGCGTGCCCCCCGTGACGAGCGCGATCGACAGCCCCGCGAGCACGGCGAAGAGGATCGACGACCGGCCGTTGACCAGCG
Organism: Microbacterium sp. NPDC089190; assembly: GCF_040701795.1. Lineage (NCBI taxonomy): Bacteria > Bacillati > Actinomycetota > Actinomycetes > Micrococcales > Microbacteriaceae > Microbacterium > Microbacterium sp. NPDC089190. The sequence goes on from NZ_JBFBHF010000001.1 coordinate 173,972, forward strand.
TGATCCACGACTCCGGGTCGGGGGTCAGCACGCGCTCGGTGTCGAGGAGGTGCGCCGCGAGCATGCCCAGCACGGCGAGCCCGCGCGCCAGATCCACGCCCCTCAGCCGGCTCGGCCCGTCGAAACGGGACCAGAGCCGGCCGAGTCGCGACGTCAGCCCTGGCGCAGAAGCCACACCAGCAGCGCCTTCTGGGCGTGGAGACGGTTCTCGGCCTCGTCCCACACGACGCTCTGCGGGCCGTCGATGACCTCGGCGTCGACTTCGTACCCGCGGTCGGCGGGCAGGCAGTGGATGAAGATCGCGTCGTCGGCCGCGCTCGTCATGAGCTCGCTCGTGACCTTGAAGCCGCCGAGGTCGCGGATGCGCGCGATCTTCTCCTCCTCCTTGCCCATCGACACCCACGTGTCGGTGACGACGACGTCGGCTCCGGATGCCGCGACCTCGGGGTCGGCCACCAGTGTCACCGACCCGCCGGTCTCGGCGGCGATGCGCTCGGCATCCGCGATCACATCGGCGCGGGGGGCGTAGTCGTCGGGAGCGGCGACGCGCACGTGCATGCCCGCGGTGACGCCGGCGAGCACGTAGGAGTGGGCCATGTTGCTGCGCCCGTCGCCGAAGAACGACAGCGTCAGCCCCTTCAGCTCGCCCTTGTGCTCGCGGATGGTGAGGAGGTCGGCGAGCAGCTGGCACGGGTGGAAGTCGTCGCTGAGGGCGTTCACCACGGGCACGCGGGTGCCGCGGGCCATCTCCTCGAGGCCCGCCTGCGCGTAGGTGCGCCACACGATCGCGGCCACCTGACGCTCGAGCACGCGAGCGGTGTCGGAGGGGGTCTCCTTGCCGCCGAGCTGGCTGTTGGCCGTCGAGATGATCAGCGGTGACCCGCCCAGATCCGCGATGCCGACGGCGAACGAGACGCGCGTGCGGGTCGACGACTTGTCGAAGATGACCGCGACGGTCTGGGGTCCTTCGAGCGGCTTCTGGGCCCAGCGGTCCTTCTTCAGCTCGATCGCGAGGTCGAGGATCTCGGCCTGCTCGGCCGGGGTGAGGTCGTCGTCGCGCAGCAGGTGGCGGGTCATGCGGGTACTCCTACGATGAGGGCGTCGTTCACGGTGGCGAGCGCGGCGCCGAAGAGGTCGAGGAACTCGGCGACCTCGGCATCCCCGATCGTCAGCGGCGGCGCGATGCGGATCGTGTCGTCGTTCGCGGCGTTCACGACGAGACCGTGCTGCTGGGCGGCCGCCACGACGGCCTTGGCGACGGGGCTGGTGAGGCCGATGCCGAGGAGCAGGCCCTTTCCGCGCACACCCGCGACGAGCGGCGAGCCGAGCGCGGCGATGCCCTCGCGCAGCTGCGTCTCGCGTCGGGCGGCGTTGTCGACGAGCCCGGCCGACTCGATCTCGTTCAGCACGGCGCCGCCGACGGCTGTGCCCAGGGCGTTGCCGCCGAAGGTGGAGCCGTGCGTGCCGGGGAAGAACAGCTCGCTCGCGGCCCCGAAGGTGATGAGCGCCCCGATGGGGAAGCCGCCGCCGATGCCCTTCGCCACGGTGATGGCATCGGGGACGATACCGGCGTGCTGGAAGCCGAACCACGCGCCGGTGCGGCCGGCGCCGGTCTGGATCTCGTCGACGATGAGCAGGGCGCCGTGGCGCTGGGTGAGTTCGCGCGCCGCCCGGAGGTAGCCCTCCGGCAGCTCGACGACGCCCGCCTCGCCCTGGATGGGCTCGACGAGGAGCGCCGCGACGCGATCGTCCATGGCGGCCTCGAGAGCCTCGATGGTGGCGTCGATGTGCTCGACCCCGGGCACCATGGGCAGGAAGTCGGCCTGCAGAGCGGGCTTGCCGGTCAGTGCCAGCGCGCCCATCGTCCGCCCGTGGAAGCCGCCCTTGAGCGTCAGGATGCGCGTGCGGTCGGTGCCGCGGCCGTGCAGACGAGCCAGCTTGAGCGCGGCCTCGTTGGCCTCGGCACCGGAGTTGCCGAAGTAGACGCGGCCCGACTCCCCCGTGCCGGCGAGGCGCTTGAGCCGTGCGGCCATGGCCAGCTGCGGCGGCGTGGCGAAGTAGTTCGAGACGTGAGCGAGGGTCGAGGCCTGCGCGGTGATCGCCTCGACGAACACCGGGTGGGCGTGGCCCAGGGCGTTGACGGCGATGCCGGCGAGGAAATCGAGGTACTTCTTCCCGTCGCCGTCCCACACGTACGCGCCCTCGCCGCGCACGAACAGCGCCATGCGGTCGCCGAAGCTGCGCACGAGGTCGCGTCCGGCGTCGTCCTGCCAGGCGGCGCGGGGCGTCGCGGGTTCCTGAGTCGTGTCCGCGTTCACGCGACCACCTCCGTTCCGATTCCTTTGTTGGTGAACAGCTCGACGAGCACCGAGTGCGGCACACGTCCGTCGATGATGGCCGCCGTGGGCACTCCCCCGTCGACGGCGTCCAGGCACGCCTGCATCTTGGGGATCATGCCCGACTCGAGCTTCGGCACCATCGCGCGCAACTCCGTCGAGGTCAGGTGCGACACCAGCGAGTCGCGGTTGGGCCAATCGGCGTACAGGCCCGGCACATCGGTCAGCACGACGAGCTTCTTCGCGTTCAGCGCGATGGCCAGGGCCGCCGCCGCGGCATCCGCGTTGACATTCAGCGACGCACCGGGGTGGTCGAGGTCGGGGGCGATGCTCGAGACGATCGGCACGCGACCGGCGGCGAGGTGGTCGAGCACCGGCTGAGGGTCGACGGTGACGACGTCGCCCACGCGCCCGAGATCGTGCTCGACGCCGTCGACGACGACACCGCGTCGACGACCGCCGAACAGGCCCGCGTCCTCGCCGCTCAGGCCGGTGGCCAGCGGCCCGTGCGCGTTGACCTTGGCCACGAGCTGCGGGTTGATCTGACCGGTGAGCACCATGCGCACGACCCCGATGGCCTCGGTCGAGGTCACCCGATACCCGCCGCGGAACTCGCTGGGGATGTCGAGACGGTCGAGCATCGACGAGATCTGCGGACCGCCGCCGTGCACGACGACGGGCTTCACGCCGACGTAGCGCAGGTACGCGATGTCGGCGGCGAAGGCGTCCTGAAGCTCGTCGCTGACCATGGCGTTGCCGCCGTACTTCACCACCACGACCTGATCGCGGTACTTGCGCACCCACGGCAGCGACTCGACGAGCGTGACGGCCCGTTCGCTGGCGGCGGCGGGATCGGTGTCTTGAAGATCGACGTGGGTCATGAGGAGTAGGCGCTGTTCTCGTGGACGTAATCGTGCGTGAGGTCGTTGGTGCGGATCGTGGCCGAGGCCTCGCCGACGCGGAGGTCGACGACGAGGTCGGTGGCGCGCGGCGTGAGGTCGACGTCCTCGCGAGGGCGATCGGGGCCGCCCGCCGTGCACACGCGCACGCCGTTCATCCACACGTCGACGTCGTACGGGTCGAAGGCGGCGTCGGTCGTGCCGATCGCGGCGAGGACGCGGCCCCAGTTGGGGTCGTTGCCGAAGATGGCGGCCTTGAAGAGATTGTTGCGGGCGATGGAGCGGCCCACTTCGACCGCGTCCTCTTCACTGGCCGCGTTCGTCACGCGGATCGTGATGTCGTGGCTCGCGCCCTCGGCGTCGCCCTGCAGCTGCGCGGCGAGGTCATCGCAGACGGCGGCGAGGGCTGCGGCGAACTCCTCGGCATCCACCCGGATGCCACTGGCCCCGCTCGCCAGGAGCGTCACCTGGTCGTTGGTCGACATGCAGCCGTCGGAGTCGAGTCGGTCGAAGCTGACACGCGTCGCCGCACGGAGCGCCGCGTCGGCGCCGGCCGCGTCGAGCACGACGTCGGTGGTCAGCACGACGAGCATCGTCGCGAGCCCCGGCGCGAGCATCCCGGCGCCCTTGGCCATGCCGCCGATGCTCCACCCCTGCCCCCGGTGCGCGGCGCGCTTCGGCTTCGAGTCGGTGGTCATGATGGCGAGCGAAGCGTCTTCTCCCCCGTCGGTCGAGAGCGCGGCGACGCCCTTCTCGACGCCGTCGAGGACCTTGGACCGGAAGACCTCGTCGCCCGTGCCGATCAGCCCCGTCGAGCACACGACGACATCGCCCGCGCTCGCACCGAGCAGCTCCGCCGCGCGCTCCGCGGTCTGGTGCGTGGTCTGGAATCCGAAGGATCCCGTGAAGCAATTCGCTCCGCCGGAGTTGAGCACGACGGCCTCGATCACCCCGTCCTTCACGACCTGCTCCGACCACAGGATGGGGTTGGCCTTGGCGCGGTTCGAGGTGAACACCGCCGCACCCACCTTGAGCGGTCCGCGGTTGACGACGACGGCCACGTCGCGCGCACCGGACGACTTCAGACCGACGGCGACGCCGGCGGCTTCGAAACCAGCGGGGATCGTCACACTCACGGGGCGACTCCGTTCACGGGAAGGGCGGTGGTCTCGGCGAGGCCCAGCGCGATGTTGAGGGACTGCACGGCGGCTCCCGCCGTGCCCTTGACGAGATTGTCGACCGCGGCGACGACGGTCACGCGATTGGCCGCGCGATCGATCGCCAGGCCCATCGACGCGATGTTGGCGCCGAGCACGTCGGCCGTGCGCGGGAAGACGCCCGCGGGGAGCAGCTCGACGAAGGTCTCGTCGGCGTAGGCGTTCTCCCATGCGTCGCGGATCTCGGCATCCGTCGCGCCTTCGACGATCGGTGCCGAAGAGGTGGCCAGGATGCCGCGCGCCATCGGCACGAGGACCGGCGTGAACGACAGTCGGATGCCGTCGCGCGCCGCCCCCGCGGCGGCCAGAGCCTGGCGGATCTCGGGGATGTGGCGATGTGTACCGCCGACGGCATATGGGTTCGCGGTGCCGAGGATCTCGCTGGCGAGGAGGTTCGTCTTGGCGGACTTGCCGGCTCCACTCGGGCCCACGGCGAGGACCGAGACGATGTCGCCCGGGTCGATGACCCCCGCTGCGACACCCGGCGCGAGGGAGAGGGCGACGGTGGACGCGTTGCACCCGGGCGCGGCGATCCGGGTGGCCCCGCGGAGGTGCTCGCGCTGCTTCACGCCGCCGACGACGAGCTCGGGGACGCCGTACGCCCACGGCTCGGGGTGCTCTCCGCCGTAGAACGCGGCCCAATCGTCCGCCGATGTCAGACGGTGGTCGGCGCCCGCGTCGATGACGAGCGGGGTGCCGGTGAGGGCGTCGGTGTACTGCGCCGACTGCCCGTGGGGCAGGGCGAGCACGACGATGTCGTGACCTGCGAGCACCTCGGGCGTGGTCGGCTGCAGCTCGAGGTGCGCGAGGGAGCGCAAGTGCGGTTGATGGGCGACGAGCCGCTGGCCGGCGCTGGAATGCGCGGTGACCGTGCGGATCTCGACGTCGGGATGGTCGGCGAGGAGGCGGAGGATCTCGCCACCCGCGTAGCCGGAAGCGCCGGAGACGGCGACCGAGAGGGTCATGTATCCACCTTACGAGTCGGGGCTGATGCTGCACGCAGCGTGAAGCGGGGCGGCGACGCCCGTATGCCCGACCGATGGCGGGTTACGAGGTCGCCGAGAATCGGCGCGCGACCCGACGTCGACGCTCGTCACCGGTGCTCACGAAGAGCTCCTCGGTGCGCGCGGTGGTCGACGACATAGTGGCGAGGGTATCCGCCACGGGGCGGACGGGGCAAATCGGGGCCCCACCGCTTCTTTCGCAGGACCCGCCGTCGAACGTTCGAACGCCCTCGTCGTTGTCCCCCAAATGGGGGACAGAAAAAGGGTATGCTGTCACCCTGCCCTCATCGCCGGGCACTTCCGACTGCCCCCTTACCGGCGATGAGGGCAGTTCTCCGCCTGCTCGGCATCCGACCACGGACCGTCCACGCCCCCCGAACGCACGGGAGCGCCGCGCGGCGTGAGCCGGGCGGCGCTCCAGGAGCGGCGTCGTCAGTCGCGGATCGCCGCGCCGAATCGTTCGGCGGCCACCGCGACGCCCGCGAGCTTGGCATCGGTCGCCTCCGCCGCCGTCAGCGTGCGGTCGGCGGCGCGGAAGCGCAGCGCGAACGTGAGGCTCTTCGTGCCCTGGGCGAGCCCCGGGCCGCGGTAGTCGTCGACGAGGCGGGCGCCCTCGAGGAGTGGCGCTCCTCCCTCGACGAGCGCGGCGCGCACCTCCCCCGCAGCGACGTCCGAGGCCACGGTCAGTGACACGTCCTGGGTCGCGGCCGGGAATCCCGACAGGGATGCCGCGACCACGCGCGACTGCGCGAGCTCGAGCATCGCGTCGAGGTCGAGCTCGGCCACCAGCACGCGTCCGGGCAGATCGGCCTCGGCCGACACGGTCGGCAGCAACTCGCCGACGTAGCCGATGTCCTGGCCCGCGGCGAGCACGCGGGCGGTGCGCCCGGGGTGCAGAGCCGCGCGCTGGGCCTGCACGAGCTCGATGTCGAGCCCCGCGGCCGCGGCGAGCACGCGCACCGCGTCGACGGCATCCGCGAGATCGGCGGCCAGAGCGGGCTGCCCGGGCTGCTTGGCGACGGAGTGTCCGGCCAGCAGGATCGCGACGTGTCGGCGCTGCGGCGGGATCGACGCGTCGAGCGCGGCGAGGGTGGCGGCGTCGGGCCGCACGGCCAGCGGCGGAACCGAGGGCGTGCCGTACTGCACCCCGGGCTTCGGAAGGAACACCGTCCCCGTCTCGAAGAGCGCGAGGTCGACGATGCCGCGCGAGACGTTGCGGTGCGCCACCTGCAACAGCGCCGGGATCAGCGAGCGGCGCAGGAACGGCGCGAGACCGTCGAGCGGGTTCGCGAGCTTGACGCTGGGCAGCGGGTCGCCGGAGGGCGAGCCGTGAAGGGCGTTCTGCTCCTCGGTGGTGAAGGGGAACGACGGCGTCTCGACGAAACCGGCCGCGGCCAGGGCGTTCGCCACGCGACGACGCCCCTGCTGGGCGGAGGTCAGACCGCGGCCCGACGGCGGCGTGGGGAGCACCGAGGGGATGCGGTCGTAGCCCTCGATGCGGGCGACCTCCTCGGCGAGCGTCCACTTGTCGGTCAGATCGGGGCGCCACGACGGAGGCGTCACCGCCCATCCGCCGTCGTGCTCGTCGACGCTGCATCCGATCAGCCGGAGAGCCGAGACGGTCTCGTCGTCGGTGTAGTCCACGCCGATCAGACCCGAGACGAAGCCGGCGGGCAGGGTGAGGGACTCGCGGCGGTGCGACGACGACAGCGATCCACCGAGGTCGGTGTCGAGCGTGCCGCCGGCGAGCTCCACCATCAGCGAGGCGACGCGCTCGGCCGCCACGTACGGCACCAGCGGGTCGACGCCGCGCTCGAAGCGGCGCGAGGCCTCCGACGGCAGCTTGTGGCGCCGCGCGGTCCGCGCGATCGTGACCTGGTCGAAGGTCGCGGCCTCGATCAGGACGTTGCGCGTCGCATCGCTCATCTCGGTCGGCCCGCCGCCCATGACGCCCGCGAGACCGATCGGTCCCGACTCGTCGGTGATGAGCAGGTCTTCCGCGCTGAGGGTGCGCACCTGACCGTCGAGGGTCTCGAGCTTCTCGCCCTCCTCGGCACGGCGGACCGTGATGCCGCCCTGCAGGCGGTCGAGGTCGTAGCCGTGGATCGGCTGGCCGAGCTCGAGCATGACGTAGTTGGTGATGTCGATCAGCACACCGAGCGAACGGATGCCGGCCAGCGACAGCCGCGTGATCATCCACGGCGGCGTCGGGCGCGAGGGGTCGACGTCGCGCACGATGCGCGCGACGAATTCGCTCGCCCCGGCGCGTCCACGGATGGGCGCGCGGTCGTCGACGGCGATCGGGAAGCCCGACGGCGTGCGCGAGACGGCCTCGTCGTGCCCCGTCCCGGGGTCGCGGAACGCCGCGCCCGTCGCGTGCGAGTACTCGCGCGCCACGCCGCGCAGCGACAGGGCGTAGCCGCGGTCGGGGGTGACGTTGATCTCGACGGCGACGTCGTCGAGACCCAGCAGCGCGATGGCGTCCGTCCCCACCGGCGCATCGATCCCGAGGTCGACCAGACGCAGGATGCCGCTGTGCTCGCTGCCGAGCCCGAGCTCCTTGGCCGAGGCGATCATGCCGTCGGACACGTGCCCGTACGTCTTCCGCGCCGCGATCGGGAACGGCCCCGGCAGCACGGAGCCGGGAAGTGTCACCACGACCTTGTCGCCGGGGAAGAAGTTGCCCGCCCCGCACACGATGCCGCGGACTCCCCCGTGGGCCTCGCCCACGTCGACCTGGCACCAGCGGATGGTCTTGCCGTTGGACTGCGGCTCGGGGGTGAACTCCTGCACCTGTCCGACGACGATGGGACCGCTGAGCTCGAAGCGGTGCACGTCTTCTTCTTCGAAGCCGACCGAGACGAGCGCCGCCAGGACGTCGTCGGGCGTGGCCTCGGCGGGCACGTCGACGTACTCGCGCAACCAGGAGAGAGGGACGCGCATCAGACCACCATTCCGAACTGCTCACTGAAGCGCACATCGCCCTCGGCCATGTCGCGCATGTCCTGCACGTCGCTGCGGAACATGAGCGTGCGCTCGATGCCCATGCCGAAGGCGAAGCCCGAGTACTCCTCGGGGTCGATGCCGGCCGCCCGCAGGACGTTGGGGTTCACCATTCCGCAACCGCCCCACTCGATCCATCGCGCCCCGCCCTTGAAGGTGGGATGCCACAGATCGAGCTCTGCGCTCGGCTCGGTGAACGGGAAGAAGTTGGCGCGGAAGCGCGTCTTGGCCTCGGGCCCGAACAGCACGCGCGCGGCGTGGTCGAGGGTGCCCTTGAGGTGAGCCATGGTGATGCCCTTGTCGACCACGAGCCCCTCGAACTGCGTGAACACCGGCAGGTGCGTCGCGTCGAACTCGTCGGTGCGGTACACCCGGCCCGGGCACAGCACGTAGATGGGCAGGTCGCGCTCCAGCATCGAACGCACCTGGACGGGGCTCGTGTGCGTGCGCAGCACCAGGTGCCGGGCGACCGGATCCACGAAGAACGTGTCCTGCATCTGGCGCGCGGGGTGGTCGACGTCGAAGTTCAACGCATCGAAGTTGAACCACTCGTGCTCGAGCTCCGGCCCCTCTGCGATCTCCCATCCCATGCCGACGAAGATGTCGGACACCTGCTCCTGCAGGAGGGAGATGGGATGCCGCGCACCGACGCGGGCGCGCTGCGGCAGCGCCGTGACGTCGATGCGCTCGGCCTCGAGCTGCGCAGCCGTCTCGGCGGCGGCGAGTTCGGCCTCGCGAGCGGCGAGCGCCTGATTGACCTGGCCGCGCGCCTGGCCGACGAGCTTGCCGACCGCGGCCTTCTGCTCGGGGGCCACGTGGCGCATCTGGGCGTTCAGGCGCGCGAGGGAGGACTGCTCCCCGGTGTGCGCGGAGCGGGCGGCTTTCAACTCGGCCGTGGTCGCGGCCGCGGCGATGGCCGCGAGAGCGGCTTCGACGGCGGAGGCGACGGCCTCGGGGGTGATCTCGGGTGCGTCGGACACGAGATGAGAGTCTACCGACGGGCGGGGACACTCCCCCGCCCGTCGGTGCGATGACTCAGATCGTTGACCCGCCGCGCTGGGCGACGATCAGCGAGGTGTCGGTCGCTCCCTGCTGCAGGGGCTGCACGGGCGCGGCGACGTCGCCGCGCGACGAGCGACGGAGCCGCTTCTCGACGAGGGTCGCCACGAACGACAGCAAAAGGCACAGTGCGATGTAGATCGCGCCGACCACGATCGTCGCCGGGACGATCGGCGAACCGACGACGGGCTGCGCGCCGATGTACTTCGCGTAGAACAGCAGCTCGGGGTAGGTGATGACGAAGCCGAGGGCGGTGTCCTTCAGGGTCACCACGAGCTGCGCGATGATGACGGGCATCATGGCGCGGATCGCCTGGGGCAGCAACACGAGGCGCATCACGCCGGCCTTGCGCAGACCGATCGCGTATCCCGCCTCCGACTGCCCCTTCGGCAGCGACTCGACGCCGGCGCGGATGACCTCCGCGAGGACCGATCCGTTGTAGCAGACGAGGGCGATGACCACCGCCCAGTACGGCTCCATGCGGATCCCGATGACGGGGAACCCGTAGTAGAGCAGGAACATGAAGACGAGCACCGGAATCGCGCGGAAGACCTCGATCACGGCGGTGAAGGGCCAGCGCACCCACGCGTGATCGGAGAGACGCCCGATCGCGAGGACGAAACCGAGCACGAGAGCACCGACGGCGGCGGCGGCGAAGGCGGCGAGCGTGGCCAGCGTGGCATCCAGGATGCTCGCCCACACGTTCGTGTAGGTGAACGCCGACCATTTCTTGGCCGTGAACTGGCCCGTGTCGGCGAGTCGCCACACGAAGAAGCCCACGATGGCGAGCACGACCAGGATCGTGAGCACGCCCAGGATGCGATTGCGCAGGACGGCCTTGGGGCCGGGGACGTCGTACAGGACGCTGCTCATCGGGCGACCCTCCATCGGTTCTCGAGCGTTCGTTGCACCCATGACAGCAGGAGCACGAGCGCGACGAACACGATCATGATCCACAGGATCACGATGAACGCGTTCTCTCCCCGCTCGCTGAGGTAGTTGCGGACCGATCCCAGGTTCACGATGGAGAAGCCCGCGGCGACGGTGGTGTTCTTCAGCAGGGCGATGAAGACGCTCACCATCGGGGGGATGACCGAGCGGAACGCCTGGGGCAGCACGACCAGTGACATGACCTGCCCGAAGGTCAGGCCCAGGGCGCGCGCAGCCTCGGCTTGACCGACCGGGACCGTGTTCACACCCGATCGGATCGCTTCGGCGACGTAGGTGGCGGTGTAGATGCCCAGGGCGCAGATGCCCAGCACCAGCGACACCTCACCCGTCAGGCGGAGTCCGAGAAGAGGGGGCAGAGCGAACACGAAGGCGAAGAACACCAGCGTGAGGGGGGTGTTGCGGATGGCACTGACGTAGAACGTCCCGACTCCGCGCGCGATCGGCACGGGCGACACGCGCATCGCGCCGACGATGATCCCGAGGACGAGCGCGAGCGCGCCGCCGGCGAAGAACAGCACGAGCGTGCCGACGAGCGCTTGGCTCCAGATGTCGAGGTTGTCGGTGATGACACCCATGCAGGGTCCTTATCTCGAAGGAGGGAATCGGGGGCGGGCGGGCGCGGACAGCCGCACCGCCCCCGATCGGATCACTCGTCGGCGGTGGGCTGCTCGCCCTTGATGCCGGCCGGCGCGAGGTTCTTCTCGAACAGCGCGGTCCAGACGTCGCCGCCGTCGTTGAACAGGGTGTTGATGTGGTCCTTCAGCACCGTGTCGCCCTTGGGGAGGCCGACGCCGTAGCGCTCCTCGCTGAAGGTGTCGCCGGCGATCTTGAAGGTCTCGGGCTCCTGGGCCACGTAGCCGGCGAGGATCGCCTGGTCGGTGGTGACCGCGTCGACCGAGCCCGCGCGCAGCTGCTCGAGGCACTGCGTGTAGGTGTCGTACTCGACCGTGTCGCCCGGGTTGTACTCGTCGCGGATGCGCTGCAGCGGCGTCGAACCGGTCACCGAGCAGACGATCTTGCCGGCCAGGTCGTCCGGTCCGGTGATGTCCTCGTTGTCGGCTGCGACGAGCAGGCCCTGACCCGTGATGAGGTACGGACCCGCGAAGTCGATCTGCGCCTTGCGCTTGTCGGTGATCGAGTAGGTGCCGACGTAGTAGTCGATGTTGCCGTTGACCAGCTCCTGCTCGCGGTTCGCGGAGGGGATGGTCTTGTACTCGATCTTGTCGGCGTCGAAGCCGAGCGAAGCCGCGATCCACTGGGCGATCTCGACGTCGAAACCGCCCCGGTCGCCGCTGATCGGGTCCTTGAACCCGAGACCGGGCTGGTCCTCCTTGACGCCGACGACGACCTTGTCGGCCGAGACCATGCGGTCGTAGGTGGGGCTGCCGTCGAGCGAGACGTCGGACGCGACCTCCCACAGCTGGGTGGTGTCGGCGCCGTCGCCCTCGGCGGGGGCGGCGCCCGGGGCGCCGCTGTTGCAGGCGGTCAGTGCCAGCAGGCCGGCGGCGACGATGCTCGCGCCGGCCAGAAAACGTGTCTTACGCATGTGATGTCTCCTTGGTAACGAATGTGTGCTGTGCGAATAAGGGTCAACGGGGACGGCGCGCGTCATCGGAACGAGGTGGAGCGAGGCTCGAATCTCGGCCAGAACCTCCTCGTCCTCTGCCGTCCGGGGTCACGCGTCAGTGCGTGATGAGCTTCGAGAGGAAGTCCTTCGCCCGGTCGGACTCCGGCTGCGTGAAGAACTGCTCGGGGGCTGCCTGCTCGACGATCTGCCCGTCGGCCATGAAGACCACGCGGTTCGCGGCCTTGCGGGCGAAGCCCATCTCGTGGGTGACGACGATCATCGTCATCCCGTCCTTGGCGAGGCCGACCATGACGTCGAGCACCTCGTTGATCATCTCGGGGTCGAGCGCCGAGGTGGGCTCGTCGAACAGCATGACCTTGGGCTTCATCGCCAGGGCACGGGCGATCGCGACGCGCTGCTGCTGACCTCCCGAGAGCTGGGCGGGGAGCTTGTCGGCCTGGTGGCCGACGCCCACGCGCTCCAGGAGCGCCCGCGCCTCCTTCTCGGCATCCGCCTTCTTCATCTTGCGGACCTTGAGGGGACCGAGCATGACGTTCTCGAGGATCGTCAGGTGGGCGAACAGGTTGAACGACTGGAAGACCATGCCGACATCGGCACGCAGCTCGGCCAGGCCCTTCCCCTCCTTGGGAAGTTCCTTGCCGTCGATGGTGATCGAGCCGCTCGTGATGGTCTCGAGACGGTTGATGGTGCGGCACAGCGTCGACTTGCCCGACCCGGACGGGCCGATCACGACGACCACCTCGCCGCGGTCGACGGTGAGGTCGATGTCCTTCAGCGCCTGGAACTGGCCGTAGTGCTTCTGCACATCGGAGACGACGACGAGGGGCGCAGAGCCCGCCGGGGGAACGGATGCCATGCCTTCACCCTATGAGGATGTTGTGCGTCGGACCACATTCCGGCGCGCGCCTTAACCGTTCTGTAACAGCCGGGAGCGGCGCGAACTCTGCCGCACTCAGACGGCCCGCTGGGCGAAAGCGGTCTCGTAGAGGCAGACGCTCGCGGCGGTCGCGAGGTTCAGCGACTCCGCACGACCGTAGATCGGCAGGCGGAGGGCGAGGTCGGCGTGAGCCAGGGCATCGTCGTCGAGTCCGCGTGCCTCGTTGCCGAACAACCAGGCCGTGGGCTCGGCCAGGCGATCGCGGGATGCCAGGAAGTCGTCTCCGTCGACGTCGGCCGCGACGACGCGCAGCCCCGCCTCGTGCATCCGGGCGACGACGTCGGGGAGCTCGAGGTCGACGGCCACGGCGACGTGGAACAAGGATCCGGTGGTCGAGCGGACGACCTTCGGGTTGTACGGATCGACGGTGCGACCGGTCAGGATCACGGCGTCGGCCCCGGCGGCATCCGCGGCGCGGATGATCGTGCCGAGGTTGCCGGGATCGCGCACCTCTTCGCAGATCGCGACGAGACGGGGGCCGGCTGCGAGCACGTCTTTCAACGCCGTCGGCGACTGCCGGGCGACCGCGATGATCCCCTGCGGCGTCACGGTGTCGGCCATGGCGTCCAGCACCGCTTCGGTCGTGTACTGCACCTCGACGTCGGCGCGCTCCGCGGCCTCGCGCACGTCGGTGTGCTTCTCCATCGCCGTCGGCGTCGCGTAGAGCTCCAGAACGGTCTCGGGCGCGTAGGCGAGCGCCTCTCTGGCAGCCTGCGGACCCTCGAGAAGGAACAGGCCGGTCTCCTGGCGGGCAGCGCGTTTGCTGAGCTTGGCCACGGCGCGCACCCGCGGCGAACGGGGGTTCTCCAGCACGTGACCAGTGTATGGCGCTGATGGCATGGGGCCCGGGATGCCGCGCGCGGACGACGAAACGGGCGCCCTCCGAGGAGGACGCCCGTTTCGGGAGAAGATGCGACTTACGCGGTCTTCGGAGCGTTGACGTCGCTGGGCAGCGCAGCCTTGGCGGTCTGCACGAGCGAGGCGAACACGGCGGGCTCGTTCACCGCGAGCTCGGCGAGCATGCGGCGGTCGACCTGCACACCCGCGAGGCCGAGGCCCTGGATGAAGCGGTTGTAGGTGAGGCCGTTCTGACGGGATGCGGCGTTGATGCGCTGGATCCACAGACGGCGGAAGTCGCCCTTGCGCTTGCGGCGGTCGCGGTACGCGTAGACCAGGGAGTGGGTGACCTGCTCCTTGGCCTTGCGGTACAGGCGCGAACGCTGTCCGCGGTAACCGGAGGCGCGCTCGAGGATGACGCGACGCTTCTTGTGGGCGTTTACTGCCCGCTTGACTCTAGCCATTTCTGTTTCTTCCTAACGTGCGTCGGCGCTCAGAGACCGAGGAGCTTCTTGGCGACCTTCGAGTCACCCTTGGCCAGGACCTGCTCCTGGTTGAGGCGGCGGGTGCGCTTCGAGGCCTTGCCTTCGAGGTTGTGGCGCATACCGGCCTGCTGCTTCATGAGCTTGCCGCTACCGGTGAGCTTGAAGCGCTTCTTGGCACCCGAGTGGGTCTTCTGCTTCGGCATCTGTCTTCCTTCGTTGGTGTTCCCGGCGGAGCGGGAGTCTGGGGAGCTTTACTCGGCGGGGGCCGAGGTCGGCGTTTCTTCCGGGGCCGAATCGCCGCGGGCCGCGCTGCGCGCCGCCTCGCGGTTCGCCGCGCGCTGCGCGTTCTGCTCAGTCTTGACCTCGGACTTGTTCTTGTGAGGAGCGACCACCATCACCATGTTGCGGCCGTCGATCGTGGGGTTCGATTCGACCGTGCCGAACTCGGCGACGTCTTCGGCGAACTTGCGGAGCAGGCGCACACCCTGCTCGGGACGCGACTGCTCACGACCACGGAACAGGATCATGGCCTTCACCTTGTCGCCCGCCTGCAGGAACCCCTCGGCGCGCTTGAGCTTGGTGATGTAGTCGTGGGCTTCGATCTTCAGACGGAAACGAACCTCTTTGAGGACCGTGTTCGCCTGGTTACGACGCGTTTCCTTGGCCTTCTGAGCGGCCTCGTACTTGAACTTGCCGTAATCCATGATCTTGACCACGGGCGGCTTCGAGCTCGGCGCAACCTCGACCAGGTCGAGGTCCGCTTCCTGGGCCAGGCGCAGCGCAGCTTCGATTCGGACGATGCCGACCTGCTCGCCGTTGGGTCCGACGAGACGGACCTCCGGGACTCGGATGCGCTCGTTGGTGCGGGGATCGCTGATGCGGAACTCCTCTTGTGTGCGGGTGGTGGCCGCCGCGATCCGATCGAATCGCGGGCGAAGAGGAGTACACACGCCACCCGGCACGGTGCTGTCAGCACCGGCTTCTGCACCCTGGCGACTCCGTGCGAAACGGAGCGGAGTGCGGGAACCCGGTAGCCTGGAGCGGCAAGCGCGGGTGGGATGTGATCCTCTTTCGTACGGAGTGAGACACTCCGAAGCCCGCCATAGTCTAGCAGAGAGATTCACGTGGACACGATCCCCTCCGACCAGCCCGCCGACGACCAGGCCGCGCACCGCCACGGCGCAGAAGACGAGCGGCTCGCGCGCTGGGAGGAGCAGGAGCGCGCCTCGGCCTCCGCCACGCGCGACATCGCCGACGTGCCCGCGGTCGAGGTCATCACCACCGCGGCGGTCCACCTCATGAGCGCCGCCGCCGTCAAGACCGGCCTGGCCGACAACCCCGCCGAACAGCTCGACCTCGACGAGGCCCGCAAGCTCATCAACTCCCTCGCCGGCCTCATCACCGCGGGCGCCCCGGAGATCAGCGACATGCACGCGCGCTCACTGCGCGACGGGCTGCGTTCGCTGCAGCTGGCGTTCCGCGAGGCCTCCGTCATCCCCGACCCGATCGGCAAGGGGCCGGGCGAGAAGTGGACGGGTCCCGTCACGTAAGTCGTTCGTTCTGGGGTACCGGGCTCCGTGATGCCCCCTCCCCCAGGCAAGAGCAGGGCCCCTACCCCGATTGCCTGGGGAAGGGGGCATCACTGCGCCCTGTGCCGCAGGCCGGCTCCGCCGTGACACCCGCGGGCGTATGGGACCCTGCCCCGATTGCCCAGCGAAGCGGCATCCCTCCGCCCTCTCCCGCCGCAGGCCGGCTCCGCCGTGACACCCGCGGGCGTATAGGGCCCCTACCCCGATTGCCTGGGGAAGGGGGCATCACTGCGCCCTGTGCCGCAGGCCGGCTCCGCCGTGACACCCGCGGGGGCCTGGCCTGTCGTGAGAACAGGGGATGCCACGAGAACAGGTCGATCGCGTCGAAAACGGCCTGTCGCCGTGGCATCCCCTGTTCTGGTGACGTCCGGCGGGAACGTGTTCCTCAGACGTCCTTGCTGCGGTGCAGCTTCACCGTCAGGGAATCCACCAGCACCGCGATGCGGTCGTCGGCCGACCATCGGCGTGCGATGCGGGCGAGCACGGCATCCAGTTCCTCCTGCTCGAGGCCCGACATGAGCTGGAGGTGCACCACCAGTTCGGGACCACGCAGGCGGCCGGTGGGGTCGCCCGACTCGACGGCGAGGTCGAGCACCGCGAGTTCGCCCGAGATGCTCTCCTGCAGGCCGGTGAAGATCGCGGGAGACGTGTGGGCCGGTTCCCACGACTCCCCCTGCGCGATCGCCCAGACGGCGGGGCGCCGGATGACGAACTCCGTCTCCGACGCCGGGTCGATGACGATGAGCTCGGTGTCCTCGGACGCGGCAGCCAGAGCCGTGCGACGCCCGTCGGCCGGCACGGGGCGGGCTGCGGCATCCCAGGTCTGCAGGGCGGTCACCGAGGTGAACACGGGGAGCACCTTGCGACCGTCGGGGGCGGCGACCGTCACGATCGACAACTCCTGCGTCTTGTCGACCTCGAGGCCGTGAGCACCGATACCGTGGTCGCCCTTCTCGGCGACCAGCGGGATCAGCAGTCGCGCGTCGCGATAGGCGTCGACGACGGCGCGCGCGTCGCCGTCGCCCGCGCGGAACGCGACGAGAGCAGCGAGCAGCGCCGGGTCGGCCGAGCCGTCGTCACCGGAGTGCGGGTTCGACTCGAAACGACGCCCCTCCCAGGGAACGCCCGCGGAATCGCCGCGGTGCCCGTGGTCGTGGGGACCGCCGGCGCGAGGACCGTCAGTGTCCGGCGACATCCAGCGCCTCAGCGAGGGTGAACTGTCCCGCGTAGAGGGCCTTGCCCACGATGGCGCCCTCGACGCCCAGCGGCACGAGCTCGCGGAGCGCCGCGATGTCGTCGAGGCTCGACACGCCGCCGGAGGCGACGATGGGCTTGGGGGTGCGCTGGGTCATCTCGCGCAGAAGCTCGATGTTGGGACCGCGCAGCGTGCCGTCCTTCGTCACGTCGGTCACGACGTAGCGGCTGCAGCCCGCGTCTTCCAGGCGCTGCAGGACGGTCCACAGGTCACCGCCGTCGCGGGTCCAACCGCGCGCCGCGAGGGTCGTGCCGCGCACGTCGAGCCCGACGGCGATCGCCTCGCCGTAGCGGTTGATGACGTCGGCGGCCCACTCGGGGTTCTCGAGCGCGGCCGTGCCGAGGTTGATGCGGGTCGCACCGCTTTCGAGGGCGGCTTCGAGGGAGCGGTCGTCGCGGATGCCGCCCGACAGCTCGACCTGCACGCCCTTGACCTGCTTGATGACCTTGCGCATGACATTCGCGTTGCTGCCGCGTCCGAAGGCGGCATCGAGGTCCACGAGGTGGATCCACTGCGCGCCCTGACGCGCGAAGTCGGCCGCGGCGTCGACGGGGTCACCGTAGCTGGTCTCGGTGCCCGCCTCCCCCTGGGTCAGACGGACGGCCTTCCCATCGGCCACGTCGACCGCGGGAAGAAGGACAAGCTCGGGCGTGGACGCGAAATCGTTCATGGCTCCTCGTGCCGGTAGGCGCCTCTCGCCAGCCCCGGGCACGAGGTCACACAGTAGTCGTGCGCAGTCCGTCGATCCAATTGGCGAGAAGACGGATGCCGGCATCTCCCGACTTCTCGGGGTGGAATTGCGTCGCGGCCAGTGGACCGTTCTCGACCGCGGCGATGAAGGGGGCACCGTACGTGCACCACGTCACCGCGGGCTGCGGGAACGGCGGCGTGACCTCGAGCGACCACTCCTGCGCCGCGTACGAGTGGACGAAGTAGAAGCGCTCCCGTTCGATGCCCTCGAAAAGACGCGATCCCTCCCCCGCGGCGACCGTGTTCCAACCCATGTGCGGCAGCACGGGGGCGGCGAGCTCGTCGACGGTGCCCGGCCACTCACCGAGTCCGGGCGTGTCTGTGCCGCGCTCGATGCCGCGCTCGAACATCACCTGCATGCCGACGCAGATGCCGAGCACCGGACGACCGCCCGCGAGCCGGCGATCGATGATCTCGCCCCCACGACTGGCGTTCAGGGCGCCCATGACGGCGCTGAACGCGCCGACGCCGGGGACGAGGAGGCCGTCGGCGTCCATCAGCAACGAGCGGTCGGATGTCAGCCGCGCGTCGGCTCCGGCTTCGACCAGCGCCTTGACCGCGGAGTGGACGTTGCCCGAGCCGTAATCGAGGACGGCGACGACCGGCTTGGCCGTCACAGCGCGCCCTTCGTGCTCGGGATGCCGTCGACGAGCGGGTCGAGGGCCTTGGCCTGTCGGAAGGCACGCGCGAACGCCTTGTACTCCGCCTCGGCGATGTGGTGCGGATCGCGTCCCCCGACGACGCGCAGGTGCACGGTGAGGCCGCCGTGGATCGAGATGGCCTCGAACGAGTGGCGCACGAGCGAGCCGGTGAAGTGTCCGCCGATCAGGTGGTGCTCGAAGCCCGCGGGCTCCCCCGTGTGCACGAGGTAGGGGCGTCCGCTGATGTCGACGACCGCCTGCGCCAGAGCTTCGTCGAGCGGAACGAGCGCGTCGCCGTACCGCGCGATGCCGGACTTGTCTCCGAGCGCCTGGCGGATGGCCTGACCCAGGACGATGGAGGTGTCTTCGACGGTGTGGTGCGCATCGATGTGGGTGTCGCCCGTCGCGCGCACGCGCAGGTCGGTCAGGGAGTGCTTCGCGAACGCCGTCAGCATGTGATCGAAGAACGGGACGCTCGTGGAGATGTCGCTGACGCCGCGACCGTCGAGGTCGAGCTCGAGCTCGACGCGGGACTCGCTCGTCTCGCGCGTGATCGAGGCGGTGCGGGGGGTGGCGGGGGCGGTCATGCTCGGGATCCTATCGAGGCGAGGGCGTCCAGGAACGCGGTGGTCTCGTCGGCCGTTCCGGCCGAGACGCGGAGGTGGTGGAGGATGCCGACGTCGCGGATCAGCACGCCCCGGTCGTAGAGCGCCTTCCACGTCGCGGCGGGATCGTCGACGCCCCCGAAGAGGACGAAGTTCGTCCAGGACTCGTGCGCCGTGTACCCCAGCGCCGACACGGTCGCCGAGATGCGGTCGCGCTGCGCGACGATCTCGTCGACCATCGAGAGCATGGTGTCGGCGTGCCCGAGAGCGGCCGTCGCGGCGGCCTGCGTCAGCGCGCTGAGGTGGTACGGCAGCCGTACCAGGCGGAGCGCGTCGACGAACGCCGGGTCGGCGGCGAGGTAGCCGACGCGGGCTCCCGCAAAGGCGAACGCCTTGCTCATGGTGCGCGAGACGACCAGCCGCGGGCGCCCGGGCAGCAGCGAGATGGCCGACGGCTCATCGCGCGGGGCGAACTCCTCGTAGGCCTCGTCGACGATGACGACCCCCTCGAAGGCGTCGTACACGGCCTCGATGACGTCGAGGCGCAGGGGGGTGCCCGTGGGGTTGTTGGGGGCGCAGAGGAAGACGATGTCGGGACGCTGCTCGCGCACCTGCGTCGCCGCGGACTCGGCGGAGAGGGTGAAGTCGTGCGCGCGCTCCCCGGCGATCCACCGGGCGCCCGTGGCGCGGGTGAGGATCGGGTACATCGAGTAGGTGGGGGCGAATCCCATCGCCGTGCGGCCAGGACCGCCGAACGCCTGGAGGATGTGTTGGAGGACCTCGTTCGAGCCGTTGGCCGCCCAGATCTGATCGGGGTTCAGTCCGTGCCCGAGGTACTGCGCGAAGGCCTCACGGAGAGTGGTGAATTCGCGGTCGGGATACCGGTTGACATCACGGAGGGCGCGAGCCACGGCATCCAGGATGTCGTCGGCGACTTCGGACGGAACGGGGTGCGTGTTCTCGTTCACGTTCAGCGCCACGGGCAGCGCGGCCTGCGGTGCCCCATAGGGCGTCATGCCCCGGAGATCGTCGCGAAGCGGGAGGTCGTCGAGGCGTACGTTCACCTCACCCATCGTAGGCGGCGGTGACACCGACGGATCACGCTCGCGGGTCGGGCGGATCGCCCCTGCCGTCGGCGTCGATCCCGTGCGGACGGTCAGTTCGCGGGAGCGTATTCGGCGGGGATGGCGATGCGCTGACCCGCCGTGACGGAACCGCCGGACAGGGCGTTGAGACGCGAGATCTCGGCGACCACATCGCGCGGGTCGGCCGCGGGCGCGAGCTCCTCGGCGATCGACCACAACGTCTCGCCGCTCATGACGGTGATCTCGGTGAACGACCCGACGGGCGCCCCGGCCTCGTTCGAGGCGAGCGCGGCTCCCCCGCCGACGACGGCGAAACTCAGGGCGATGGCGAGGGGAAGGGCGACCAGGAACGCGACGACACGGCGGCCGCGCGCGGTGATGCGCAGGCGGGTGGTCGGGACGGTGATGGCGATGCTGCTCATGATGTGCTCCTCGGTGGGGAGAGATTCGCACCCCGCCCTCGGCCGGGAGGGCGGGGGTGCGAATCTGTATTCCGAATCTATCTTCGATACTTTCGATGTGTCAAGACCGCGGATATCGGAGACGGATCGAACGCGACACGCGCGCCGTTCCCTGCCTTCCGGCTCGTTCACCGGATACGGTTTCGACACGGAGACCTCATCACCAACCTCCGACATTCGAATTTCCGCCGCATCGACAGCGGCGCGAGGGGAGCACAGATGACCGACGCGACGACCGCCGCCGGCCGCGAACGTCCGCAGACTCGGCGACGCAAGAACCTGAGCGACAAGCAGCTCGCCATCCTCGAGGTCATCCAGCGATCGATCGCCCGGCACGGCTACCCGCCGAGCATGCGCGAGATCGGCGACGCGGTCGGCCTGAAGTCGCTGTCGAGCGTGACCCACCAGCTCAACCAGCTGGAACTGAGCGGCTACCTGCGGC
Source organism: Microbacterium sp. NPDC089190 (assembly GCF_040701795.1). NCBI lineage: Bacteria > Bacillati > Actinomycetota > Actinomycetes > Micrococcales > Microbacteriaceae > Microbacterium > Microbacterium sp. NPDC089190. Next base: position 195,116 of record NZ_JBFBHF010000001.1, read on the forward strand.
GCGACCCGGGCAAGACGCGCGCCATGGAGGTCCTCATCGACCTCCCCGGTGCCGCCGCCGAGAACCCGGCCGACACGGCTCCCGCGCTGGGCGACGCCGCCCTCGTGCCCCTCGTCGGCCGCATCGCCGCCGGCGTGCCCATCACCGCCGACCAGCAGGTGGAGGAGATCTTCCCCCTTCCCCGCCAACTGGTGGGCAAGGGCGAGCTCTTCATGCTCAAGGTGTCGGGCGACTCGATGATCGACGCCGCCATCTGCGACGGCGACTGGGTCGTCGTGCGATCGCAGGCGACGGCCGAGAACGGCGAGATCGTCGCCGCGATGCTCGACGGCGAGGCGACCGTGAAGACGTTCCGCCGCCGCGACGGCCACACCTGGCTGCTCCCCCGCAACAGCGCGTTCGAGCCGATCCTGGGCGACGAGGCCGTCGTGCTCGGCCGCGTCGTCGCCGTCCTGCGCGCCGTCTGACCTTCCCCGCCCCGGGGCCGGATGCGCGCTCGGGCGTGGCATCCGCCCCTCTCGGCTCGCTCGTCGCGAGTACCGGGGATCTCCGTCGATGTCGGATGCCCTGCCTAGGCTGGAGTCATGGCTGACACCCTCCCCTACGGTTCCTGGCCCTCCCCGATCACGCCCGCGTCCGTCGCCCAGGCCTCGCCGCGCGTCGACGGCGCACGACTGGTCGGAGACGAGGTGTGGTGGGGCGAGTCCGTCCCCCACGAGGCCGGTCGCGTCGCCGTGAAGCGTCGCCGCGGCGACGGCTCCGTCGAGACGGTGCTTCCCGCACCCGCCGACGCGCGCTCCGCGGTGCACGAGTACGGTGGCGGCGCCTGGACGGCGTCCGACGACGGGGAGCTGTACTACGTCGAGAAGGCCGACCAGCGGGTCTACGCGCTCCGCCCGGGCGAGACCTCGCGCCCGCTGACCCCCGCCGACGACGCCGTGCGACACGGCGGACTGCGCTGGGAGCACGGGGTCCTCCTCGCCGTGCGCGAGACCCACGGGTCGTCGCGGGTCCCGGCCCGGGCCATCGTCCGCATCCCCCTCGACGGGCCGGCGGAGGTCCTCGCCGAGGGCAGTGACTTCCTGGCCCAGCCGGCCCTCTCGCCCGACGGTCGCCGCCTGGCCTGGGTGGCCTGGGATCACCCCGACATGCCGTGGGATGCCACCGTCCTCCGCGTCGCCGACCTCGAGACGGGCGAGGTCCACGACGTCGCGGGCGGTGCGCACCGCGCGCCCGTGCAACCCGTGTGGATCGCGGACGACGAGCTCCTCTACGCGGACGATCCCGAAGGCCGATGGAACCTCTTCCGTCGCCCCCTCGACGGCGATGCGCAGCCGCTCGCCCCGGCGGACGCCGACACCGGCGGGGGCCTGTGGGTACTCGGAACCCGGTGGTTCGGAGCGGCCGACGACGGGCGCGTCGTCGCCGTCCGGACGAACGGGGCCGATGAGGTCGTCGAGATCGCACCGAGCGGCGTCCGTCCCCTCGACGTCCCCGTCGTCGCCGGCGCCGCGATCGACGACGCCCGCGGGTCGCAGGTGCTCGTCTCGGGTTCGGACGCCGGCGGGCGATCGGGCCTCTGGCTCGTCGACCTCGATTCCGGCGCTGTCGACCTCGTGACGGGAGGCGCCGGCCCGTGGGGAGACGAATGGATGCCGACGGCCCGCGCGCTGTCGACGGACGGACCGCACGGTCCGGTGCACGCTTTCGCCTACGCCCCCACCAACCCCGACGTCGCCCCCGTGACAGGCGAGCGCCCGCCGTACGTCGTGCTCGTCCACGGCGGACCCACCTCGCACGTCGGCCCCGCTCCGTCGGCGAAGACGGCGTTCTTCACGAGCCGGGGTATCGGCGTCCTCGACGTCAACTACGGCGGTTCCACCGGCTACGGGCGCGCCTATCGGGACCGCCTGAAGGGACAGTGGGGCGCGGTCGACGTCGATGACGTCGCCGCCGCGGCATCCGCCCTCGCGGAAGCGGGACTCGCCGACCCCGAGCGCCTCGCCATCGCGGGAGGCTCGGCCGGGGGCTGGACGGTGCTCGCCGCCGTCACGCGCACCGACGTGTTCGCAGCCGGCATCTCCCGCTACGGGGTGGGCGACGCACGCGCCCTCGCGGAAGACACCCACGACTTCGAGGCGCGCTACCTCGACGGGCTCATCGGGCCTCTGCCCGATGCCGAGGCCGTGTACGTCGAGCGCTCACCCCTGAGCCGCCCGGAGCTCTTCCGTGTGCCGCTGCTGATCCTGCAGGGATCGGAAGACCGGGTGGTCCCCCCGTCGCAGGCGGAGGCCATCCGCGACGCCCTGACGGCGCACGGCGTCCCGCACGCGTACGTCCTGTACGAGGGCGAGGGGCACGGGTTCCGCCGGTCGGAGACGGTGATCGACTCCCTCGAGCGCGAACTCGGCTTCCTCGGCGCGGTGTTCGGCTTCGAGACCCCGGGTATCCCCGCGCTCGAGCTCGACTGAGCCGACGCCTTCCGGGCGACTCACCCGCGGCGCCGACGCGCCGAAGAGCGCCCCCACGGCGATGGGCCCCCGCGCGTACGCGCAGGGGCCCATCGTGCCGCGCGGGCCTCAGCCCTCGAACGCCGCCAGCTCGGCGGCGAGCCGCGCGCCGACGTGAGCGTGCAGATAGGTGCCGTTCTCGCGGTGCTCCTGCGCCACGATGAGGCCGCTCTCGTGCACCGCCGACACGAGGTCTCCGCGGTCGTACGGAACGACCGCCTGCACCTCGACCGCCGGCAACGGCAGCGCCTCTTCGATCGCGGCACGCAGTTCGGCGATGCCCTCACCGGTGCGCGACGACACGAATTTCGCATTCGGAGCGAGACCCCGCAGCACGAGCCGGTCGTCTTCGCTCACGAGATCGGACTTGTTGAAGACGACGATCTCCTGCCCGAAGTTCGCGTCGACATCGCCCATCACGTCGCGCACCGTCATGAGCTGGGCGGCCGGGTCGGGATGCGACGCGTCGACCACGTGCAGGATGACGTCCGCGTCGCCGACCTCTTCGAGCGTGGAGCGGAAGGCTTCGACCAGCTGATGCGGGAGGTTGCGCACGAAGCCCACGGTGTCGGTCAGCGTGTACACGCGCCCGTCGGTGGTCTCGGAGCGGCGGACCGTGGCATCCAGGGTCGCGAAGAGGGCGTTCTCCACGAGCACTCCGGCGCTCGTGAGGCGGTTGAGCAGGCTCGACTTGCCCGCGTTGGTGTACCCGGCGATCGCCACCGACGGGATCGTGTGGCGCTTGCGCTCGGCGCGCTTGGCCTCACGGGCGGGGGCGAAGTCGCGCAGCTGCTTGCGCAGCTGGGCCATACGCGTACGGATGCGGCGACGGTCGAGCTCGATCTTCGTCTCACCGGGTCCGCGGGAGCCCATGCCCGCTCCGCCTGCACCGACCTGTCCGCCGGCCTGACGTGACATCGAGTCACCCCATCCGCGCAGTCGCGGGAGGAGGTATTCGAGCTGCGCGAGTTCGACCTGGGCCTTGCCCTCACGGCTCTTCGCGTGCTGGCTGAAGATGTCGAGGATGACCGTCGTGCGGTCGATCACCTTCACCTTCACGACGTCTTCGAGCGCACGCCGCTGGCTGGGCGCGAGCTCCGTGTCGGCGATGACGGTGTCGGCGCCGACGGCGGCGACGATGTCGCGAAGCTCCGCGGCCTTGCCCCGGCCGACGTAGGTCGCCGGATCGGGGTGGGGCCGACGCTGCAGGACGCCGTCGAGCACGACCGCTCCGGCCGTTTCGGCGAGCGCCGACAACTCGCGCAGCGAGTTCTCCGCATCCGTCTGCTCCCCCTGGGGGTGCACGCCGACGAGCACGACGTTCTCGAGGCGCAACTGGCGGTACTCGACCTCGGTGACGTCTTCGAGCTCGGTCGACAGGCCGACGACACGGCGCAGCGCCGCGCGTTCCTCGCGGTCCCACTGGTCGCCGTCGCTGTCGCCGCCGTACGCGGTGGTGCTGTCTTGAAGGGCCTGAGCGGCACCGAAGACCCGGACCCCGCGGTGCGCTTCGGCGCGCGCGAGCACACGGTCGACCGGATCCACGGCTGACGCGTCGATGCTCGGGGGTGTGGTCTGTTCGGTCATGTGTTCCTTTCGTCGCGGGCGGGGCCCGCGGTGGTACTGATGTTCTGGCACTTTATCCGGCCCGGCGCCCGAGGCTCCGGTCGGATATCCTGTGCGGATGGGGAGCGAGCACTACTTCAGCGCATCGCCGTCGAGTCCTGAGCAGCTCCGCCGCATCCGCGTGACGCTGGCCGGTCGCGAACTCGAGGTGGTCACGGCGGGCGGCGTCTTCAGCCCCGAGCACGTGGATGCCGGCACCTCGGTGCTGCTGGCCAACACGCCTCCCCCGCCCGCCGGTGGGAACTTCCTCGACCTGGGGTGCGGGTGGGGTCCGATCTCGTTGTCGCTGGCGCTCGCGTCACCGCACGCGACCGTGTGGGCGGTCGACGTCAACGAACGTGCTCTCGATCTCGTGAGGCGCAATGCCGAGTCGCTCGGCCTCACCAACATCAACGCCGTGCGCCCGGAAGATGTTCCCGACGACGTGACGTTCCGCACCATCCGCTCGAACCCGCCGATCCGGGTCGGCAAGAACGAGCTGCACGGCATGCTCCAGCACTGGATCCCGCGCCTGCAGGAGCGCAGCGACGGCTGGTTCGTCGTCCAGCGCAACCTCGGCTCCGATTCCCTGCAGCGCTGGCTCGCGGCGACCTTCCCCGAGGGCTACGGCGTCCAACGCGCCGCCACCGGCCGCGGGTACCGTGTCCTGCGGGTGCGCCGCCACGGCTCGCCCCCGAGCGAACTCATCGACGTCGTCCGCTGAGCCGATGGCTTCCGCCGCGCCGTCGCCGGAGGGGGCGCGCACGGGAGCGGATTCCCGTCCGCGGTGGAATCATCCGCTCGCGCCCGCGAGCCGGCATCCGGCTGCCACGGCTCGAGCGCGCACGCGCCGTCTCCCCGCGACGTTTGACGTCACGCGATTCCGCTCCGACGCCCCGTTCCGGTGTCAGGCGAGAGCGACCTCGCCCGTGAACACCAGCGATGCGGGACCCGACAGGAAGACCCGCCCCTCGGCGACGCGCACGCCGAGCGTGCCGCCCGGGGTGTCGACGACCCAGTGATCGGGAGCGGCGGCGCCCGCCCAGTGCCGCACGGCGAGCGCGGCGGCGGCGACGCCCGTTCCGCAGCTGAGGGTCTCGCCGACCCCGCGCTCGAACACGCGCAAGCGGATCGCCCCGACGCCGTCGCGCACGAGCGGGTCGGCCGGGACGACGAATTCGACGTTGGCGCCGTGTCGCGGCGCGGGGTCGAGTACCGGCTGGAAGGTCAGATCGAGCCCCTCGAGCTCGGCATCCGACGACAGGGCGACGACCACGTGCGGGTTGCCGACGTCGATGCCCACCCCCGGGCGCGCGACGCTCAGGCCCTTCGCGCGCACGAGCGTCTCGTCGGCCTCGACCGCGTACGCTCCCAGGTCGACCTCGAACCCGCGGTCGCTGCGCGTGAGGGTCTTCACGCCCGCTCGCGTGCCGATCCGCAGTCCCTCGTCGATGGAGGCGAGACCCGTGTCGGTGAGGTACCGGGCGAAGACGCGCGTGCCGTTGCCGCACATCTCGGCCGCGGATCCGTCGGCGTTCCGGTAATCCATGAACCACTCGGCCCCGGATGCCGCCGCCTCGGCGCCGTCGCGGATCGCGGCGGAGCGCACGACCCGCAGCAACCCGTCGGCGCCGATGCCGAAGTGACGGTCGCACAGCGCGGCGACCTGCGCGTCGGAGAGGTCGAGCTCGCCGTCGGGGTCGGCGACCACCACGAAATCGTTGCCGGTGCCGTGGCCCTTGGTGAACGCGAGAGAGGACATGCGCCCAGTCTACGGACGACCCGCAGCCGGCCATCCGCCGTGCCAGGGCCGGGCGGCCTCAGTCGGGTCGTCCGGGACCGTCGACGATCAGTCGCCGGCCGGTGGCCCAGGTCTCGAACGGCTCGTAGCCGAGCGCGTCGTAGAAGCCCCGCGCTCCGGTGTTGTCGGGGCGCACCATGAGCTGCACTTTGGGGCAGCCCATCGCCTCCAGCAGCCGCTCCGCCTCGGCCACGAGCGTCCGCCCCACTCCCCGCCCGCGGTGCGAGGCCGCGGCGGCCAGGTAGTAGAGCCACCCGCGGTGTCCGTCGTAGCCCGCCATCACGCTGCCGACGAGCGCGTCCCCGTCGACGGCGACGAGGAAGAGCTCGGGCTGCACGGTCAGCTTCCGGCGGATGTCGGCGCGCGGGTCGTTCCAGGGCCTGGTCAGCCCCGCGTCCTCCCACAGGGCGACGACGGCGTCCTCGTCGGACGGCACGAATGCGCGGATCGCGATGGTCATCGATCATCTCCCACTGTCGCGCGCACGAGGTGCGCGGCATCCGTCGTCCGGGCGTCGACGACGCGGGCATCGGCGTAACGGCGGAACCACGACACCTGTCGGCGCGCGTACCGCCGGGTGAGGGCCTGCGTCTGCGCGATGGCCTCCGCGCGCGTCAGGTCGCCGCGCAGCTGGGCGAGCGCCTGCGCGTACCCGATCGCTCGTGACGCCGTGACGCCTCGCTCGAGTCCGTCGCCGCGCAGCCTCTCGACCTCGTCGACGAGGCCCGCGGCCCACATCCCCTCGACGCGCTCGTCGAGCATCGACACGAGCTGCTCGCGTTCCACGTGCGTCGTCACGATGCGCGTCGACGGATGCCACGGTTCCGGCGCATCCGGAAGGGCACCGCCGTGCGTCTCGCCGCCCTGGGCCAGCACCTCGAGCGCGCGCACCACGCGTCGCCCGTTGCGCGGGTCGATGTTCGCCGCCGCACGGGGATCGGCCTCGCGGAGCCGCGCGAAGAGCGCACCCGGGCCCTCGCGCTCGAGCTCCGCCTCGAGGCGGGCGCGCAATGCCTCATCCCGCGGGGGGAAACGGAAGTCCCACAGCACGCTCGAGACGTAGAGCCCCGAGCCGCCGACGAGGATCGCCTCGGCGCCCCGGGAGTGGATCTCGGAGATCGCCGCGCGGGCGGCATCCTGGTACCAGGCCACCGCGGCCTCGTCGGTCACCGTGAGATCGTCGAAGAGGTGATGCGGGATGCCGCGGCGCTCGGCGACCGGGATCTTCGCGGTTCCGATGTCCATGCCGCGGTACAGCTGCATCGCGTCGGCGTTCACGATCTCGGCCGGCCGCCCCTCGGCCGCGAGAGCCTGCGCGAGGGCGAGGGAGAGACCGGTCTTGCCGGTGCCGGTGGCTCCGACGACCGCCCAGAGGGACGGGCTCGTCACACGCCCACGCGCAGCGTGGGGAGTCCGAGCGACACCGCGCGCGGCGCGCCGGCCTCGCCGGCGGGCGCCGGCACTGCGCACGACTCGGCCTGCGACCGGTCCCACGCGTCGCCGGCGCGGGTGCGACGGATGCGCAGCGGCGCGCCGTCGACGGCGTCGGCGAGCAGGTGGAAGGGCGCCGCGTGGGTCACCGTGACCGACACGACGTCGCCCGGACGCGGCACGGCCGAGCCCGCCGGCAGCTCGAAGTGCACGAGGCGGTTGTCTTCGGCGCGGCCGGTCAGGCGGTGGGTCTCGGCATCCTTCTTGCCCTCCCCCGCCGAGACGAGGACCTCGAGGGTGCGGCCGAGCTGCTTCTGGTTCTCCTCGGCCGAGATCCGGTCCTGCAGGGCGATCAGCCGCTCGAAGCGCTCCTGCACGACGGCCTTCGGCACCTGATCGGCCATGGTCGCGGCCGGTGTGCCCTCGCGGATCGAGTACTGGAACGTGAAGGCGCTCGAGAACCGCGAGGCCTCGACCACGCGCATGGTCTCTTCGAAGTCGTCGTCGGTCTCGCCCGGGAATCCCACGATGATGTCGGTCGTGATCGCCGCGTGCGGGATGCGCTCGCGCACGCGGTCCAGGATGCCGAGGAACTTCTCGCTGCGGTACGACCGACGCATCGCCTTGAGGATGCGGTCGGAACCGGACTGCAGGGGCATGTGCAGCTGCGGCATGACCGCCGGGGTCTCGGCCATCGCCACGATGACGTCGTCGGTGAAGGCCGCCGGATGGGGGCTGGTGAACCGGATGCGCTCGAGGCCCTCGATCTCGCCCGCCGCGCGCAGCAGCTTGCCGAACGCGAGACGGTCGCCGAACTCGACGCCGTACGAATTGACGTTCTGGCCGAGCAGGGTGACCTCGATCGCGCCGTCGTCGACGAGCAGGCGGATCTCGTTCAGGATGTCGCCCGGGCGGCGGTCCTTCTCCTTGCCGCGCAGGCTCGGCACGATGCAGAACGTGCAGGTGTTGTTGCAGCCGACCGAGATCGAGACCCACCCGCTGTGCACCGAGTCGCGCTTGGTGGGCAGCGTGGACGGGAAGATCTCGAGCGACTCGAGGATCTCCAGCTCCGCTTCGCCGTTGTGGCGGGCACGCTCGAGCATGCCGGGGAGCGAGCCCATGTTGTGTGTTCCGAAGACGACGTCGACCCACGGCGCTTTCTGCTGGACGGCTTCTTTGTCCATCTGCGCGAGGCAGCCGCCGACGGCGATCTGCATGCCCGCGCGCGCGTCCTTGCGCGACTTCAGGTGACCCAGCGTTCCGTAGAGCTTTCCCGCGGCGTTGTCGCGCACCGCGCACGTGTTGATGACCACGACGTCGGCCTCGGTGCCCGCCTCGGCGCGCACGTAGCCGGCGCTTTCGAGCGACCCGCTGAGGCGCTCGGAGTCGTGCACGTTCATCTGGCATCCGAACGTGCGGACTTCGTAGGTGCGCGCACCGGCGTCGCCCTGGGCGGCGGCGGCGGAGGGCACGATGAGCGTCGGGGTCGAGACTGGGGTGGTCATGATGCGAGCAATTCTAAAGCCCGTCCCCCCTGACCTCGACGCGTGCCGTCGGACGACGCTCATCGCGAAACGCGCACATCCCTTCGCTCATCGACCTAGCGGCGCGCATAGCTGATCGATAGTGTGTGCCCACGCTGACCCGTCCGCCTGCGGGTATCCGGGGGGAGAAGTATGCGGACAGAACAGGCGACCTCGTGGTCGCGCGCAGTGATCGGTTCCGATCGGGATGTGATCGACCTGGCATCCCGTGTGCAGGCCGGCGTCTCCATGGTGGTGGCGGGGCCACGTGGAAGCGGCCGCAGCTACGTCCTCCGGGCCATCACGGCGGAGGTCGAGAAGCGCGGACGCGAGGTCATCATCGTCCGGCCGGCCTCAGCGCTGAGGGCCGTCCCATTCGGAGCCCTGGTCGCTACCGGCCACCCCGCCCTGCGCAATCTGAGCGAAGGATCACCGACGCGGATCGAGGGCGTGGTCGTCATCGACGACGTCGACGCCCTCGATCCCGCCTCAGCGCGTGCGCTCGCCCATGCGGTGGCCGCAGGCCGGGCGACCGCTGCCGTCGGGCTGCGCACCGCTCGCCCTCGGTCGCGGTACCGCCCCGATGACGCCGACGAGGTGCGCCGCACGTTCCTCGACCTCTGGATGGACGGCTTCGCTCGACGCATCGACCTGTCGGAGCTCACCGACGACGACGCACGGCGCATGATCGCGCTCTTCCCTGACGCGGATCTGCTCGACGTGCCGACGCGGGCGGGCCTCATCTGGCGCGCGGACGGCTCCCGCACACTGCTGCGTCAGCTCGTGCTGGAGGCGCTCCGGGCTGCCCGCGACGGCCGCGATCCGCTCCGGGCGGTCCGCTCCGTCGCCCCCGACAGCCGACTCGCCGTCGCGGTGGAACGCCACGTCGCCGGCTTTCTGCGGCAGGACCTCGAGTGCCTCGCCGGTGTGCGCCGCTTGGCCCACCTCGAGTTCGCGGTCGCCACACGCCTGTTCGACCCCGAGGCCGTCGGCGCGCTTCTCGGCAGCGGCCTCCTCCACGCCGATTCCTCGGCGGAACAGCGCCTCACGGCCAACGATCTCTTCGCGCTCCAGGCGCACCGGCAACTCGGCGACGATGTCGTCGATGCGATCATCGACGGCGCCGGCAGACGCATGCTCGCCGAGGCCGACCGCTGGTGGAGCTCCACCATCGCGGTCGCCGTCTCCGAACGATGGCACCGTCTCGGTTTCGACGCCTCGGGCGAAACGGCCTATGACCCGGCGCTTCGCGCCCGGGTGGCACTCGACGCGGCGCGAGAGGCGAATGACCGCGGGGACCCCGCCCATGCGGCCGCCCACGCCGCGCGCGGCCTCGCTGCCGTCGATGACCCCGCGCTGCACATCGAAACCGCTCTCGCGCGGCACGACGTGGTCGACCCGGACGGCGTCGTCGCCGACGGTTCCGCCCGCCGCCGGATCGCTCGTCTGCAGGCGTACAGAGCGGCGGCGGGGATGCCGCTCTCCACCGATGCGGCGCGGATCTCGCCCGAGCAGGCCGAGGCGGACGCCCAGGTGGAGCGCCTGCTCGGCGAGGCGGCGCGGGCGGGTGACCGGCTCGACTCCGCGAAGGCGAGCGAACTCGCCGAGCTGGCGATCTCGATCCCCGGCGCCTCGCCCCTGGGGCGACTGCGGGCTCTCGTGACGGCGGGCACCATGGAGACTCTTCGGGGCCGCTGGGCCGTCGCTCGAACCCACTACCGCGACGCGCAACGTCTGCTCGACGCGGACCCACGCCCACCCGGGATCACCACCCGAGATCGGCTGGCGACGTTGCTCTCGCTCCTCGTGGGGCACCAGATCGCCGGGGCCGACGGCACTGCGGCTCAGCACCGCCTCGAACGCGAGCTCGGTCCGGCCGCGCGTGAGGGCGGCTCTTCCGAACTGACCGTCGCGGGCGTCGCCGCGGCCATCGCGTTCGCTGCGTCCGGGCGACCCGTGCAGGCGTATCGCGAGGTGGTCTCGGCCATGCGCCGGGACCCGGCCGCGGTGGGCGACTCCACGGCCGCGATGCTGAGACTGGATGTCGCGGAGGAGTTGGCTCTTGCGCAGCGGCTGGAGGAGGCGCGCGCCATCCTCGCGCATGTCGATGAGGACGGGCCGCTCATCGTGCGTCGCAGCCGCCTCTACGTCGAGACGACCGTCCTGGTCGCGGAGGCGCGGGTCGCCGAGGCGCGTGCCGCCGCGCGCGCCGCCGCCGATCTCAGCCGCGGTTGCACGGCAGCGGCCCTGCGGATTCGCGACCTGTACCGGCTCGTGAGTCTCGACATCGCCGTGCAGGACGAGATCGACGAGCTCGTGCAGCTGGCCGCCACGACGGACCTCCCCCTCGCGACGGACGCGGTTCGCCGGGCGTCGGCCCGGTCAGTCGGAGCCGACGACGCACGACCCGTCGATGAGCTTCGGCTCCACGCACTGTGGTCGGCGCCCGCCGCCGAAGCGGTGATCCCCGCTCCCGCGCCCGCTCCGTCGCCCGTTGCCTCCCCGCCGCCCGAGGAGCTCACAGCCCGAGAACGTGAGATCGCTCTCCTCGCGAACGAAGGGCTCACCAACCGGGCGATCGCCGCTCGTCTGTTCCTCTCCGTCCGGACCGTGGAGTCCCACGTGTACCAGGCGCGCTCGAAAGTCGGAGCACCGTCGCGGCGCGAGCTCGCGCGCATGGTGGCGCAGGGTGTCGTCGCGCGTCTGCCTGACCCGCAGGATGCCGACGGGAACAGTCGTCAGGGCTGAACGCTCCCCTCACGCCGGTCAGGGATGAACACCGGTCAGGGGCGAACGCACGCCGGTCAGCGGCGAACCCACGCCCCATACGGGTCGAGGGCGAACGCACGCCTCACCCCGGTCAGTCGTCAGGAGTGAAACGCACGCCTGACGTCGGCCGGCTGAAAGACCGCGACCGTCCGATCCCCGCCTCGCTCAGCGCCGTCTTCGCGGCCGACAGAGCCACCGACGACGGATATCCCCGCCGCGCCAGCTGACCGGCCAGTCGCCGGAGCGACGCATCGTAGTCTTTGCCGTCCACGCCGCGGACTTTGGTGCGGGCGAATTCCAGCGCGCGCTCCGCGTCGTCGTCGGGAAGCTCTGCGAGTGCGGCTTCCGCGACGTCTCGAGGGATGCCGCGCTTGCGCAGCGTCTCGGCCACAGCCCGACGACCTTCGCCGCGCTTCTCGATCGCCGACATCGCGAGTTGTTCCGCGAACGCCGCGTCGTCGAGATAGCCGAGATCCACGAACTTGGCGATCAGCTCTTCGATGACGACCTCGTCCGCGCCGTCGACGCCGCGGAGGGCCGTTCGCGCTTCCGCCAGTGACAACGAGCGCGAACGGAGTTTGCGAAGCAGAAGCGCTTCGGCACGTTCGAGCGCATCGTCGACGTCGGCGTCTGCACCGGTTCCGCGTGAGTCTGTCGCACGGAGCGAAAGCGGATCACCCCCGGGGAGGTTCCACGCCGCGGCGGGGGAATCATGAGCGGACTCGCCGGACGATGTGTCGCTTCTCAGCGCCCTCAGTCGCGGACGCGTCGACCGAGGGACCGCGACATCCGCCGTCGTGGGATCCGCGGCAGCGGCACGACCGCGCGACGGGTGGGCGCCCTCGGAGGCGCGGCCGGAGCGCGTCGCCGCCGACACCCCGAACAGGGGAATGACCGGTGCGAGATCGGTGTCGACAGCACACAGGGAAGCCGTCCGGCCCGCGCGCGCGTCGGCGCCGTCACGCGACGCGGTCGAATCTGTGGGCGCGTCGGCGTCTTCACTCGAGGCGGTCGAACCTGTGCGCGCGCCGGTGTCGTCGTGACGCGAAGCGGGTGGATCCGCTGGCGCGCTGCCGTCATCGCTCGCGGTTGCGGCCCCTGTATCGGTGACATGGGCCCACGGCGAATCCGGCGAATCCGACGCCGAGGAACCCCGCCCGTCTTCGCCGCCTGCCGAACGCGGACGGACGGGGCCCTTGGTGTCGTCGCTCATCACGCCGGGCGGCGCTGGGCGAGCTCGTCGTCGGCGGGTGCCGCCACAGCAGGCGCTCCACCGATGCCGAGCTTGGTCTTGATCTTCGACTCGATCTCGGCCGCGACATCCGGGTTCTTGATGAGGAAGTTGCGGGCGTTCTCCTTGCCCTGCCCGAGCTGCTCTCCCTCGTACGTGTACCACGCGCCGGACTTCTTCACGATGGCGTGCTCGACGCCGAAGTCGATCAGGCTGCCCTCGCGTGAGATCCCCACGCCGTAGAGGATGTCGAACTCGGCCTGCTTGAAGGGCGGCGCCATCTTGTTCTTGACGACCTTGACGCGGGTGCGGTTTCCGACCGCTTCGGTGCCGTCTTTCAAGGTCTCGATACGACGGATGTCGAGGCGCACGGAGGCGTAGAACTTCAGCGCCTTTCCACCCGCCGTCGTCTCGGGAGAACCGAAGAAGACACCGATCTTCTCGCGCAGCTGGTTGATGAAGATCGCCGTGGTCTTGGTCGTGTTCAGACCACCCGTCAGCTTGCGGAGCGCCTGCGACATGAGGCGCGCCTGGAGACCGACGTGGGAGTCGCCCATTTCGCCCTTGATCTCGGCCTCGGGCACGAGAGCAGCGACGGAGTCGATGACGACGAGGTCGATCGCGCCGGAGCGGATCAGCATGTCGGCGATCTCGAGGGCCTGCTCACCGGTGTCGGGCTGAGACACGAGCAGAGCGTCGATGTCGACGCCGAGCTTCTTGGCGTACTCGGGGTCGAGCGCGTGCTCGGCGTCGATGAACGCGGCGATGCCGCCGGCACGCTGCGCGTTGGCGATGGCGTGGAGCGTCAGCGTCGTCTTACCCGACGACTCCGGTCCGTAGATCTCGATGATGCGACCGCGCGGCAGGCCGCCGATACCGAGGGCCACGTCGAGGGCGACGGAGCCGGTGGGGATGGTCTCGATCGGGGCGCGGTCGTCGCTGCCCAGTCGCATGACCGAGCCCTTTCCGAACTGCCGGTCGATCTGCGCCAGGGCGGATTCGAGGGCCTTTTCGCGCTCTGCGGGTGAGGGCATGACGTCTTCTTTCTGCTCGCGTTCCGGTCGCCTATAGGCTGTCGCGTCCCCCATCGACGATGGGGGCACCCGACAAGGCGTTCAGAGTGTCGTTCGACGTTCCTCACGTTAGAGAGGGCCTCCGACATTGGTGTCGGGAGACGGCCTTCCTGTGGATGAACGGGGCACGAAGCTCGTTGTGAAGGAGCCTACGCCCGAATCGAACGTAGATTCGATGACACGCCGGGATCTCGTCTGCGAGTCCCGAAAGCCCGGCGGCGCGCTGCCCTGCGGGGCGCGTGCATCAGCCCGCACCCGTTCGGCCCCGATCCGCGCTGCCGAAGGGAGCCGGCCTCACGGGTGGCCGACCGAGGCGATACCGAGATCGACGTCTCAGGACCGACGCGGTTCGAGCCGCCCGACGCCGTACCGACGGTTCTCCGGTACGTCGGTCTCAGCGCAGAGCGCGAGCCACACGTCGCGAGGATCGACGCCGGCCGCGAGAGCATCGGCACTGGTGCGTCCCCCCACCGCCGACAACACGAGATCGGTCAGCAGGGAGCCACCGCGGGCGCCGAACTCATCGGCGACAGCGCGATCGAATTCGCTACGACGCATGCGGACGCGACGTCAGCGCAGCGACAGCTCGGGCTCGACCGCGGCGACGAGTTCGTCGGGGACGACGTCGGGGAAGGTCTGGAGGCCCTCGAGCACGGAGAGCCGGTCGCCCACCTGGCGCATGATGGTCGAGATGGGGACGTCGAGCGCTTCGGCCACCGAAGCGAGGATCTCGCTCGAGGCTTCTTTCTGACCGCGCTCGACCTCGCTGAGATAGCCGAGGGCGACGCTCGCGCGACTGGCGACCTGGCGGAGGGTACGGCCCTTCTGCTGGCGGAGGTCACGCAGGACTTCGCCGATCTCTTGACGAACCAGGATCATTTGGGGCCCTCCTCACTGCTGATTCCGTCGCTGCCCGGATGAGCAACTGTAAAACACCATCTGTGGTCACCCTAATGCCGCGCGCTGTGCACCGGATGGGAATCGCTGGACGAAACCGGAGTGTGCGATCATTTGTTCCCGCACTCGGCGTCGATCCTCCACGGACGAGGATTCACAGGGCCGCGAGGACCCGCCGGATGGCCAGATGGGCGGTCTCCCGGCGGATACGGTCGCGGTCCCCCGCGATCACCAGCGAGTCGACGCGGGTGCCCAGCGGCGTCGAGACCGCGATGTGCACCGTGCCGACGGGCTGTCCGTCCTGCTCGTCGGGACCCGCCACTCCCGTCGTCGCGACGCCGACATCGGCGGGGACGCCGTCCGCACCGAGGACATCTCTGACCCCGCGCGCCATCTGGCGTGCCACGCGAGGATGAACGGCGCCGTGCGCGTCGAGCAGGGCGTGATCGACTCCGAGCACGCTGTGTTTGAGGTCGGTCGCGTAAGCGACCACTCCCCCGCGCACCACCCGCGAAGCGCCCGGCACATCGACGAGAGATGCGACGACGAGACCTCCGGTGAGGGATTCCGCAACGGCGATCGTCCACCCGAGCTCGGCGAGACGGTCCAGCAGCACCGCCGCGCTCTCGCGCGGGTCGCGGACGAGCGTCTCGTCGAGGTCGTCGGGAACGCCGTCGATCACCGGCGCCCTCGGCTCCGCCGTGCAGCACGGACCTCGGTCACGACGTAGTCGATGCCCGAGGCGATGGTCAGGATGACGGCGATCGTCATGGTCACGACCGAGACCCACCACACGGTGCCCTGCCATGCTCCCGCGTCGGAGAGGCCGGCGAACGGGATGAGGGCGATCGAGAGCGCGACGGCCTGGAAGACGGTCTTGAGCTTGCCCATCCACGCCGCGGCGAGCACGTGGTTGCTGACGACGATGAACCGGTAGATCGTGATGCCGATCTCACGGACGAGCACGATGATGGTCACCCACCACGGCAGCTCGCCGAGGATGGACAGCCCGACGAAGGCCACTCCGGTGAGGGCCTTGTCGGCGATCGGGTCGAGCAGCTTGCCGAGATCGCTCACGATCTCGTATCGCCGGGCGATGTACCCGTCGACCCCGTCCGTCGCGATGGCGACGATGAACAGGATGGCGGCGGCCCAGCGGAGTGCACCGCCCTCCCCCGCGTCGGCCAGAAGCAGCCAGAGGAAGACCGGTGCGCACAGGATGCGCACGATCGTGATCGCGTTGGGGAGCTGCGGGTGCACGGCCATCAGTCGCGTCCCGTCAGCTGCCAGGCGTCTTCGGAGCCCTCGTCGTCTTCCACGACAGGCAGCCCTTCGTATTGCGCCTCGATCGGGTCCTCGCCGTACCGGTCGTCGTCGCCGACGGCCGCGGGGGCCTCGGGCGCCTCATCGCCGCGCAGACGCGCGAGGACGGCAGGAAGCTGCTCGTTGGTGACGAGCACGTCGCGGGCCTTCGATCCCTCGGAGGGACCGACGATCTCGCGCGACTCGAGCAGGTCCATCAGGCGCCCCGCTTTCGCGAAACCGACGCGCAGCTTGCGCTGGAGCATCGAGGTCGACCCGAACTGCGTCGAGACCACCAGCTCCGCGGCCGCGAGCAGGAGCTCGAGATCGTCACCGATGTCGGCGTCGATCTCCTTCTTCTCGGCGGCCGCCTGCACGTCGGCGCGGTACTCGGGCCGAGCCTGCTGCGTGACGTGAGCGACGACCTTCTCGATCTCCTGCTCGCTCACCCACGCTCCCTGCACGCGGACGGCCTTGGACGCCCCCATGGGCAGGAAGAGACCGTCGCCCTGACCGATCAACCGGTCGGCACCGGGCTGATCCAGGATGACGCGGGAGTCGGTGACGCTCGTCACGGCGAAGGCGAGGCGCGAGGGCACGTTCGCCTTGATGAGGCCGGTCACGACATCGACCGACGGACGCTGCGTCGCCAGGACGAGGTGGATGCCGCTCGCGCGGGCGAGCTGGGTGATGCGGACGATCGAGTCCTCGACGTCGCGGGGGGCGACCATCATGAGGTCGGCCAGCTCGTCGACGACGACCAGAAGATACGGATAGGGCTTGAGCACCCGCTCGCTCCCGGCCGGCAGCTGGATCTCCCCCGCGACGACCGCCTTGTTGAAGTCGTCGATGTGACGGAAGCCGAACGACGCGAGGTCGTCGTACCGCATGTCCATCTCCTTCACGACCCACTGCAGCGCTTCGGCGGCCTTCTTGGGGTTCGTGATGATCGGCGTGATGAGGTGGGGCACCCCCGCGTAGGACGTCAACTCGACGCGCTTGGGGTCGATGAGCACCATGCGCACGTCGGACGGCTTGGCGCGCATCAGGAGGCTGGTGATCATCGAGTTGACGAAGCTCGACTTGCCCGAACCCGTGGATCCGGCGACCAGAAGGTGGGGCATCTTGGCCAGGTTGGCCACGACGAAGCCGCCGCCGACGTCTTTGCCCACGCCGATGGTCATGGGATGCGTCGACGAGGTCGCGGCATCCGATCGGAGGATGTCGCCGAGCGTCACGATCTCGCGGTCGGCGTTCGGGATCTCGACGCCGATCGCGCTCTTGCCGGGGATCGGGGCGAGGATGCGGACCTCGTTGGAGGCGACGGCGTAGGCGATGTTGTTGGTCAGCGCGGTGATGCGCTCGACCTTCACCCCGGGCCCGACCTCGATCTCGTACTGCGTGACGGTCGGACCGCGCGAGAACCCGGTCACCCGCGCGTCGACCTTGAACTGCTCCATCACGCTCTCGATGGCGGCGACCACCGCGTCGTTCGCCGCGGAGCGGGCCTTGGGGGGCGTCCCGGTCGCGAGCGCCGTCACGGCGGGCAGACGGTAGTTCGCGGCGGGCGGCGCACCGGCACTGTCGCCGCCGAGCCCCGAGATGCCCGGCAGATCGTCGTCGTCGCCCAGATCGATCGACGAGTCGTCGTGCAGACCGCGGCCGGATACGGCACCGGCGAGAGCGCTCGCGTCGAAGACCTCGGTGAGGGCATCGGGCGCGGGCGGGACCGGCGGCGGGGTCGGCGCCTTCGCACGGGGCGCGACGGGCTCCGGCTCGACCATCGCCGACTCGAAACCACCCTGCGTCGTTCCGGGCGAGAGCAGGGTCGTGAGGTCGTCGGAGCCGAGGGATCCGTCGGCGTCCTCTTCGCGGCCCGACCTGTTGCGTCGCCACCAGGGCAGCGACTTCTCGGCGGGCTCGTCGTCGGCGTCGTCGACGGCGAGGACCTTCGTGGTGGCATCGCTCTGCTCGGAGCGCTCGACCCCGAACATCCAGGCGTAGAGATCGCCGAGCCGACGTCCGATGCGGTTGGGGGGCGTCTTGGTGAGGATCAGCACGCTGAGCACTGCCACCAGGGAGAGCGCGATGTAGGCGCCCACGTCGGTGAGCGCGAAGGCCAGGGGCTCCCCCACGATCCAGCCCGCGATGCCGCCCGCCGGGCTGAGGGCGGGCAGTCCGCCTTCGCTCGGCACGGGACGACCACCGGCGACGTGACAGAAGCCGGCGAGCGTGACGATGAAGAGCCCGAATCCGATGCCGACGCGGCCGTTGTCGTGCACGGATGCGGGATGCCGGAAGAGCCAGCCCGCCAGCAGCAGGAGCAGGACGGGGAGCACGAACGCGACGCGGCCGAAGAGCGCGCCGAAGCTGTAGGCGCTGATGAGGGCAGCGGCCTCTGTGCCGATGAAGAACCACTCGACGACCGCACCGAGGACGGCGAGCACGACCAGGAAGAACGGGAAGCCGTCGCGTCGCTGATCGCGCTCCAGGTTCTCGGGGCCGAACGCCCGGAACATCCCGCCGACGCCGTGGGCGACCGCCATCCACGCGCGGGCGGCGACGGGAGGCTTCTCGGGCTCGTCGACGTAGCGCTTCGGCGCGGGCGCCGAGGCTTTCGATCGCGACGACCCCTTCGCGGGGGCGCGACCGCCGGACGGGGACGAGGTACGAGCCATGCCTCCACGGTAGGCGCGACCCCTGACATTCGCAGGTACCGACGCGGGGTTCAGCGCAGGCGCTTGACCATGACGTCGCGGCCGATCCCCCGCCGCACGACGGCGAACGCCTCCGAGCGGTACAACGACACGGCGAAGTTGTCTCGCTCCACGCTGAGGCTGAGGCGCGCATACCCCTCGCCGCGAGCGTGGTCCACGAGGTGCTGCAGCAGGGCTCGTCCCGTTCCGTGAGACCGCCAGACGGGCCGCACGCCGATGATCAGCTCGGGCACGCCCGTTCCGATCCAGGCGAATCCGGGCTCGTCGCGCGGGAACATCCGATACCAGGCGGCGCCGATCGGCTCCCCCGTCGGCGACTCGGCGACGAAGCCCGCGTCGCCCGGCCGCAGCCACCCGGCGATGTATCGGCGATGGTCCGGACTGCTCAGCACCTCGTGACGAGGGCGGGCACCACCGGCGCGCCAGTTGGCGGCCTCGACGGTCATATCGGCGAGGAAGGCGCCGTCGGAACGGACAGCCGCACGGATCGAGAGACCGGGCATGCCCGCATGATAGCGAGCGAGGGCATACCCGCGTGACCACGACGACCGCCCGGGCGCCCCGAACAGGCCCGCCTCGCCTCACGGCGTGATCGCAGACGGAACCCGGGAACGACGCAGCGCCGCGGGGGGATCCCCGCGGCGCTCCGCTCTGCTCGGCTGCTCAGGCCTCGATGACCATCGGTACGATCATGGGCCGACGACGAAGCGACTGGTTGACCCAGCGTCCGATCGTGCGACGCACGACCTGGGACAACGCGTGGTTGTCGCGGACCCCCGACTTCGCCGCCTCGGCCAGTGCCGCCGCGATCTTCGGCTTCACGCTGTCGAAGACCTTGTCGTCCTCCGCGACGCCGCGGGCATGGATCTCGGGTCCCGACACGATCTTGCCGGTCGCGGAGTCGACGACGACGATGACCGAGATGAAGCCCTCCTCGCCGAGGATGCGTCGGTCCTTCAGGTCGGCATCCGTGATCTCGCCCACCGATGACCCGTCGACGTACACGAAGCCGATGTCGACCTGGCCCACGACCTCGGCCACGCCGTCGCGCAGATCGACGACCGTGCCGTTCTCGCCGAGGATGGTGTTCTTCTCGGGAATGCCGGTCTCGCGAGCGAGCTTGGCGTTCGCCATCAGGTGGCGGTACTCGCCGTGCACGGGGAGGACGTTCTTGGGCTTGAGGATGTTGTAGCAGTACAGCAGCTCGCCCGCCGCGGCGTGACCCGAGACGTGCACCTTGGCATTGCCCTTGTGCACCACGGTCGCACCGAGCTTCGTCAGCCCGTCGATGACGCGGTAGATCGCGTTCTCGTTCCCGGGGATCTGGCTGGATGCCAGGATGATCGTGTCGCCCTCGCCGGGTTCGATCGCGTGATCCAGGTTGGCCATGCGGCTGAGGACGGCCATCGGCTCGCCCTGCGACCCGGTCGACATGTAGACGATCTTGTCGTCGGGCAGGTCGCGCGCCTTCTTGTAGTCGATGAGCACGCCGTCCGGCACGTTCAGGTAGCCGAGGTCGGCCGCGATCCCCATGTTGCGCACCATGCTGCGCCCGAGCAGCGCCACACGGCGACCGTTCGCGTGGGCGGCGTCGAGCACCTGCTGCACGCGGTGCACGTGACTGGAGAAGCTCGCGACGACGACACGGCGAGGCGCCTTGGCGATCACCTGGTCGAGCACGGGGCCGATGCCGCGCTCCGTGGGCGTGAACCCGGGCACGTCGGCGTTGGTGGAGTCGACGAGGAACAGGTCGACGCCCTCCTCGCCGAGACGCGCGAACGCACGGAGATCGGTGATGCGACCGTCGAGCGGCAGCTGGTCCATCTTGAAGTCGCCCGTGGCGAGAACGAGACCCGCAGGGGTGCGGATCGCGACGGCGAGGGCGTCGGGGATCGAGTGGTTGACCGCGACGAACTCGAGATCGAACGGACCGACCTGCTCGCGCTGCCCCTCCGCCACCGTGAGGGTGTACGGGCGGATGCGGTGCTCTTTCAACTTCGCCTCGATGAGAGCGAGGGTGAGCCCCGAGCCGATGAGGGGGATGTCGCCCTTGAGCTTGAGCAGGTAGGGGACGGCGCCGATGTGGTCCTCGTGGCCGTGGGTCAGCACGACGCCGACGATGTCGTCGAGACGGTGCCGGATGGGCTCGAAATCGGGCAGGATCAGGTCGACGCCGGGCTGGTGCTCCTCGGGGAAGAGCACGCCGCAGTCGACGACGAGCAGCTTGCCGTCGTACTCGAAGACGGTCATGTTGCGACCGACTTCGCCGAGGCCGCCGAGCGGGATGACGCGGAGGGTGCCCGCGGCGAGCGCGGGCGGATCGAACGGGGTAGTGGGCATATGTGCCTCCTCGGATGCCGCCGTGCGGCATCCCTCTGTGTGGCGTCCCTGGCCGCGGTTCGGCGGACGCCGATGCTTATCTCGTGGTGCCGTGCACCTTCGGCAGCGCGCCGCCGGCGGCCGCGTTGCGGTCGGGGCGGAAGTTGGAGAAGTCGGCGCCGGCCACGTTCTTCACGAGGGCCAACTCGTCTTCGATGACGGCGGCTTCCCACTCCTCCGGCCCGACGAGGGGCAGGCGGACCCGGGGGCTGCCGATGCGGCCGAGGCCGTGCAGGATGTACTTCGCCGCGACCGTGCCCGGTACGTGCGTCATGACGGCGCGGACGAGCGGTTCGAGGCCTTTGTGCGCAGCGGTGGCGGACGCCAGATCGCCCGCGTTCACGGCATCCACGATCGTCCGGTAGGGCGCGGCGGCGATGTTCGCCGTGACGCCGATGAGGCCGGACGCGCCGATCGAGAGGTGCGGGAGGACGTTGGCGTCGTCGCCCGAGAAGTACATCAGGTCGGTCTGGTTCAGGACCCGGCTGACCTCGCTGAAGTCGCCCTTGGCGTCTTTGATCGCGAGGATGTTGGGGTGCTTCGCGAGGCGCAGGATCGTCTCGTACTTGATGGGCACACCCGTGCGGCCGGGGATGTCGTAGAGGATGACCGGCAGGTCGGTCGCGTCGGCGACGAGACGGAAGTGCGTCAGAATGCCGGCCTGCGTGGGCTTGTTGTAGTACGGCGTGACGATCATGATGCCGTCGGCGCCGGCCTTCTCGCTGGCCTTGTAGAGCTCGATCGCGTGCGCGGTCTCGTTCGAGCCGCCGCCCGTGATGATCTTGGCGCGACCGGCCGACACGCTCTTGCCGACCTCGACCAGACGCAGCTTCTCGGGGTCGGTGAGCGTCGAGGTCTCGCCCGTGGTGCCGGTGACGACGATGCCGTCGGCCCCGGCGGTGATGACGTCGTCGATGTGCTTCTCGGTGGCGGGCCAATCGACTTCGCCGTCGGCGGTCATCGGAGTGATGAGCGCGACGAGCACCTGACCGAAGGGATTGCCGGAGTGCGTCATGATCCCAGGTTATCGGTTCGGCGGCGTCCTCCCCCGGCCTCCCCCGCAGTCGGTGTGAACAATGCGTGACGGCGAGGGCGTCCTAGGGTGAGCGCATGGCCTGGACGACCCGCGCGACGCGCACCGTGTACGAGAATCCCTGGATCAACGTCCGCGAGGATGACGTGACCGGCCCGCACGGCGACGGCATCTACGGGGTGGTGCGTATGCAGAACCCCGCGGTGTTCGTCGTCGCGCTCGATGACGACGAGCGCGTCTGCTTCGTCGAGCTCGAGAGGTACACGACGGGTCGTTCGCTCGAGATCCCCGCGGGCGGGTCCGACGGAGAGGATCCGCTCCTCGCGGCGCGACGTGAGCTGCTCGAGGAGGCCGGGGTGACGGCATCCGAGTGGCACGATCTGGGAGCGATGAACGCCCTGAACGGCATCGCCGAGGCCCCCGAGCACGTCTTCCTCGCGCGCGGCCTGTCGATGACGGATGCCACGGCCTCGCAGAGCGAGGAGGGCATCGACGCCGTGCGGTGGATCCCGTTCGCCGAGGCGCTCGCGCTGATCGCGGGCGGCGGCATCACCGACGGGGAGACGATCGCCGCCCTCGCCTTCGCCGGGATCCGGTTGGGTCGGTTCCGCTGAGACGCGAAGGGGATCAGCGCCCGCGTGACGCCGCGCGCACGACCACCGCGTCGGGCAGCAGGCGCGACCCGGCGACCAGGAGCTTGTACCGCCACGACGGCACCGACACCGAGCGCCCCCGTGCGGCGTCGCGCAGTCCCTCGCGCACCACGGTGGCCGCGTCGAGCCACATGCGATCGGGCACTCCCTCCTGCCCCGGAGGGAGGCCGAGGCGCTCGTGGAAGTTCGTGTGCACGAAGCCCGGACAGACCGCCGTCACCGTCACGCCCCGTGGACGGTAGACGACGTTCGCCCAGCGGCTGAACGAGATGAGCCACCCTTTCGCGGCGCCATAGGTTCCGCGCGGCACGAACCCGGCGACGGAGGCCACGTTGACGATGCGGCCGCTCCCCCGCGAGAGCATCGGGGTCAGCGCTGCGTGCGTGAGCCGCATGGCGGCCTCCACGTGCAGTCGCAGGTGGCGCACCTCGGCGTCGACGTCGTTCTCTTCGAAGGCGAGGTCGAGCCCGAATCCCGCGTTGTTCACGAGCACGGCCACGTCGCCGACCAGGAGGCGCTCCTCGACGCGCGAAAGAGCGTCGGGCTCGAGGAGGTCGGCGCTGAGGACCTCGACCGCGACGCCGTGACGATCGCGCACCTCGGCGGCGACGGCCTCCAGGGCGGCTGCGTCGCGGGCGACGAGAACCAGGTCGGCGCCGCGCGCGGCGAGCTGCCGGGCGAACTCGGCGCCGAGGCCCGAACTCGCCCCCGTGATCACCGCGGTGCGCGTCATCTCAGTCTCCCCGGTGGTACGTCTCGAAGCGATACCGGATGCCGCTGCGCGAGGTGTGCCATCCCTCGGCGGGGTCGGCGGCGACCCGCGACCACCCCCGCGTCGACGGAGCGCGGGTGTCGCCGTCGACCGCGAGGTCGAGACGCGTCACCTCGAGGACGTCGGCGCGGTCGACGGCTTCGGCGTACAGTATGCCTCCGCCGATCACCCAGACCTCGGCTCCGCGGGCCGCCGCGAGGGCCTCGTCGAGCGATCCTGCTCGCTCGGCCCCCTCAGCGGTCCACACGTCGGAGCGGGTCACCACGATGTTGCGCCGCCCCGGGAGGGGGCGGAATCGCGGCGGGAGGGACTCCCACGTGCGACGCCCCATGATCACATCGTGCGAGCCCGTGACCTCGCGGAAGTGCGCCATGTCTTCGGGGACGTGCCACGGCATCCCGCCCTCGGCGCCGATGATGCCGTCATGGGCTTCGGCCCAGACGAGACCGACCGAGGTCATACGGCGACGGCCGCGCGGATGGCGGGGTGGTGCTGATACCCCTCGACGACGATGTCGTCGTAGGTGTAGTCGAAGATCGAGTCGGGGGTGCGCGCGAAGCGCAGCGTCGGGGCAGGGTACGCCTCGCGCGTGAGCTGCTCGGCGACCTGCGCGCGGTGGTTGTCGTAGACGTGGCAGTCACCGCCGGTCCACACGAACTCGCCCGGCTCGAGGCCCGTCTGCTGCGCGATCATCAGCGTCAGCAGCGCGTACGACGCGATGTTGAAGGGGACACCGAGGAACATGTCGGCGCTGCGCTGGTACAGCTGGCACGACAGCTTGCCGTCGGCCACGTAGAACTGGAAGAGCGCGTGGCACGGCGCGAGCGCCATGTCGGGGATGTCGGCGGGGTTCCACGCCGACACGATCAGGCGACGCGAGTCGGGATCGCGACGGATCTGCTCGACGACCTGGGCGATCTGGTCGATGGTGCCGCCGTCGGCGGTCGGCCAGGAGCGCCACTGCACGCCGTAGACGGGCCCCAGCTCGCCGTCGGCGTCGGCCCACTCGTCCCAGATCGTGACGCCGTTCTCCCGCAGCCACGACACGTTCGACTCACCACGGAGGAACCACAGCAGCTCGTAGACGATCGACTTGAGATGCACGCGCTTGGTCGTCACCAGAGGGAACCCCTCGGCGAGGTCGAACCGGATCTGCCGGCCGAACACGCTCGTGGTGCCCGTACCGGTGCGATCGGACTTGTGCACGCCCTGCTCGAGGACGTCGCGGAGCAGGTCTTCGTAGGGCGTGGAGGTGTCGGCGGTCACGCGCTTCACGATACCCGCGTGCGCCCCCGTCACGCCGATCGTCCACACCCGCCCCGCGGCGGCCGGGCCTGGGGAGGAGGGGGATGCCGCAGAGGCCCGGCCGTGAGAACGCTGAGCGGGTGCGTCATGCGAGGACTCATCGGCCCGCGGCCCGTCACGGCGCACTACCGTTGTGCGTCGTGGACCTGACCATCGCCCTGATCTCTATCGCGGCTCTCGTCGTCGTGGCGACGGCCGCGGGACTCCTCTGGCGCCGCCGCGACGGACGCGCACGCGCCATCGACTCGGCCGAGGTCGTCGACCCGCGCCGTCTCGGCGCCGACGGCCTGGGCGAGGAGGCGACCCTCCTGCAGTTCAGCACCGAGATGTGCGCGCGCTGCCCCGGGGTCCACCGGATGCTCAGCGAGGTCGCCGATGCCCGCGACGGCGTCCGTCATCTCGACGTCGACCTCACGCACCGCCCCGACATCGCGCAGCACTTCCGGGTGCTGCAGACGCCCACGACGCTCGTGCTCGATCGTCGCGGGGTCGTGCGCACGCGCTTCGGCGGAACGCCCGGCCGGTCGGTCGTCGAGCTCGAACTCGACACCCTGAAGAAGGAGACGGCCCGTGCCTGACATCTCGCGCATCGATGCCCGCGGCCCGCGGTTCGCGGCATCCGTCACCGCCGTTCTGCTGCTGGTCGCGACGCTGCTGAGCCTCGTCGGTATCTCCACGCGCGCCGCCCCGGGGTTCACCGCGTATCAGCCCCTGACGGGAGACAGCTTCTCCCCCTCGTACCCCGCGGTTGGGCAGGCGTCGGTGCTCGAGCGTGCGTCCGACCCCGGCTTCCTGCTCCTGCTCGTGGTCGCCCTCCTGTTCGTGTGGGGCGTCGCCGCTCCGCGCACGGCGCCGTGGAGCGTGCTGTACCGCCGGGTCGTTCAGCCGCGCCTCGCTCCCCCCACCGAGTTCGAGGACCCGCGCCCGCCGCGCTTCGCGCAGGGCGTGGGACTGTTCGTGACGGCCGTGGGTCTGCTGCTGCACCTGGCCGGAGTGCCCTGGGCGCTGCCGGTCGCGGCGGCGATGGCCTTCGTCGCCGCGTTCCTGAACGCCGTCTTCGGACTGTGCCTCGGCTGTCAGCTCTACCTCGTCCTGCAGCGCGCGGGACTGCTCGGCCGCCGCGGACCCACCACTGCCTGAGCGGTCCGTGAGACGGGGCTGTCAAGTCCCGCGCAGCGTCGGAACCCCTCGTTAGGCTGGCCGCGTCGCGGTCACCCCCGATCGCGCCGGATCAACGGAGGTTCCCCATGGCCGTCACGAGCGAAGCCACCACCGCCTGGAAAGGCAGCCTGTTCGAGGGATCGGGCGAGGTCACGTTCACCTCGTCAGGCATCGGTACGTTCGACGTGAACTGGAAGGCGCGCAGCGAAGGCTCGAGCTCGGTCACCACGCCCGAGGAGCTGCTCGCGGGCGCCCACTCGGCATGCTTCAGCATGGCGTTGTCGAACGCCCTCGCCGACAACGGCACCCCGCCGACGTCGGTCGACACCACGGCATCCATCACCTTCAAGCCCGGCACCGGTATCACCGGCAGCCACCTCAACGTCAACGCCGTCGTGCCCGACCTCGACGACGCCACGTTCCAGAAGATCGCGGCCGACGCGAAGGCGAACTGCCCCGTGTCGCAGGCCCTCGCCGGTATCGACATCACCCTCGAGGCGACGCTTGCCTGAGACCCCGGCCCGACGCGTCGTCATCGCCGGCGCGTCGGGCCTCATCGGCTCGGCGCTTCTCGACTCCCTGCGAAGCGACGGCGTCGAGGTCACCTCGCTGGTGCGCCACGCCCCCTCGGCCCCGCACGAGCGGCAGTGGCTTCACGATGCCACTCCTCTCGACCCCGAGGTCATCGCCGGGGCCGACGCGGTGGTGTGTCTGAACGGTGCCTCGATCGGCCGTTTCCCGTGGACCCCGTCGTACAAGTCGACGCTGCTGTGGTCGCGGGTGACGCCGACGCGCACGCTGGCCGCCGCCGTCCGCGCTCTCGGCGATGATGCCCCGGCGCTCGTGAACGCGAGCGCGACCGGCTTCTACGGCTCGCAGCCGCGCGTCGAGCTCACCGAGGGCTCGCCCCGCGGCACGGGCCTTCTCGCCGACATCTGCGTGGAGTGGGAGTCCGCCGCCCGGGACGCGGGTGACAAGGCGCGCGTCGCCCTGCTGCGCACGGCCCCCGTCGTGCACGAGCAGGGCGTCCTGAAGCCCCTGCTGCTCCTCACCAAGCTCGGCATCTCAGGGCCCATCGGACGTGGGACCCAGGTGTGGCCGTGGATCTCGCTCGACGACGAGGTGCGCGCCATCCGTCACGTGATCGACTCCGGGATCGACGGCCCCGTCAACCTGACGGGCCCGACCCGGGCGACGGCGAACGACCTCGGCTTCGCCCTGGCGCGGCGCATGAACCGCCCGTACGTGCTGCGCGCGCCGATCTGGGGCGTCAAGCTCGCTCTCGGGACGGATGCCACCGAGGCCCTCCTCACCTCCGACGCCGACGTGAAACCGACGGTCCTGAATGACACGGGCTTCTCTTTCACGCACCGAACGGTCGAGGACGCGGTCGCCTCCGCCGTCCCCGCGGCCGACTGACGAGCGACGGCGGAGCGGCGACCGCGCGGACTCAGCGCCCGCGTCGCTCCGCCGCCTCGAGACGGATCGCGGTGCGCACGGCCTCGCGCGCACGCCGACGGTCACCCGCGGCGTCGTAAGCCAGAGCGAGACGGTAGCGCGCGCGCCAGTCGGCGGGATCAGCCTCGACCTCGGCGCGATAGCGCGGAAACAGGGCGTCGCCGTCGGCGCGTTCGACGCGCCCGCTCGGCCGCACGGGCAGGTCTTCGGCGGGGAGTCCGCCCTCGGCGTCGAGCCTCTCGCCGATCTGCTGCGCGCGCACACCGAACCACAGCTCGCGCCCGATGGCCCAGAGGGCGAGCAACGGCAGGACGAGAAGGGCGATGCCCATGACCACGCCGACGGTCTCGCCGCTGGCGAGCAGGACGAGCGCCCGTTGCCCCGCCAGGACGACGTAGAGCAGAAGCAGCACCGTCATGACGGCGACGGCGATGCGGACCCTCATGCGCTCGTCGCGCTCGCGACCTGACCCGACACGTCGCCGTCCGACACCGGGGCGCCGGTCTCGACCGGCCGCGTGCGCACGCCGATGTCGATGAAGCTGTCGAGACCGATGGTCACGCCGCGCGCCTCGCGAGCCGCCGCGAGGGCGATGCGGACCCCCGGCGCGTATGCCGTGGTCGGGTCGATCGTGTCGTGCACGATGGTGAGCGACTCTCCCGCGCCCGAGAGCACGGTCTCCTGGCGGGCGATCACGCCCGGACGTCGAAGCGAGTGGATCGGAACGGATGCCACGCGCTGGCCCCGAGCACGCTGGTCGACGTGCGGTGACTCGACGGGACCGACGTCGGCGCGGGCCGCGGCGATGAGCTCGGCCGTGCGCACCGCGGTGCCGCTGGGCGAATCGACCTTCGTGTCGCGGTGGGCCTCGACGATCTCGATCGACGGGAAGAACGGGGCCGCGGCGGCCGCCAGGGCACTGCCGATGACCGACCCGAGCGAGAAGTTGGGGATGAAGACGACACCCGTCCCGGCCGCCTCCGCGAGCGGGCGGACGAGGGCGATGCGCTCGTTCGACCACCCCGAGGTGCCCACGAGCACGTTGAGTCCGCGGTCGATGGCGGCGCGGACGACGTCGATGGACACCGCGGGCGTCGAGGCGTCGACCACGAGGTCGGCTCCGTCGAGCTCGGCGAGATCGGACTGGGAGCCGAGCACGGCGGCGACCTCGTATCCGTCCTCGGCCTCGACGACCTCGCGGATGACTCCGCCGAGCTTGCCGGTTCCGCCCACGATGGCAACGCGTGTGGTCATGCCACCAGCCTAGGCGTCGGCGCCGTCGCGGGTCGGGCACTGTCCGCAGACGCGCCGCGCGAGCGGCATCCGGAGCGGAGTGCCGCCGGCAGCGCACCGGCGGCGGGGTGGACCGACAGCCGGATCAGACCGGCCGTCTGGTCCGCGGCAGCCCGACCCGATGGGCGGCCCGATCGGACCGGCAGCCCGGTCAGACCGGCAGCGGGTCGACCAGTCCCGTGCGCAGTTCGACCGGCAGGTGCGCCAGGTCGTTGTGCGACAGCAGCGTCCAGGGGCGGCCCTTCTTCTGCGCGATGACCGTGAGTCCGCAGTACGCCTGGTTGATCGTCATCCAACGCCAATCGGGAGCCTGCAGCACCTCGCGGACGAACCACGAGATGACGAAGTTGTGGGTGATCACCAGCTCGTGCACCTCCCCCGCCTTGCGGGCGAGGAACTCGGCGGTCGCGTCGGCCATCTGCGCGCGTCCCGCGTCGATCTCGGCCTCGGTCACCGAGCCGAAGAACGGCTCGTACGCGGCCGGGGTCTCGGGCGTCATTCCGGTGGGGACGCAGTCGAACAGCAGCGCCGACGACTCCGGCGAGACCGACGGGAGGCGGTCGGCGACGGCGCGCGCGGTCTGCGCGGCGCGCTCGAGGGGCGAGTGCCACACCGCGTCGAGGGGAAGACCCGACAGCCGATCGGCGAGCAACGCCGCCTGACGCTGGCCGCGCGGCGACAGGGGGCCGTCGGAGAGGCCGTGCTCGGCATCCTGGTGCTCGCCATGGCGCACCAGGTAGATGTAGTGCGTCACGTCAGCTCACCCCGTTGTCGATCTGCCGTCCCCCGGCCGGTCCTCCCAGCCTACGTCACGCCCCGGTGGGGGCGGCCCTCACCCGGCGGCGCGCGCGATGTCCGACAGCTGGGAGCGGCTGAGCCGCACGCCCACGGCGCGCATGCATTCCACCACGTGGCGCGGAGCGAAGGCGTTGACGATGGGCGCGGTGATGATCTTCTGCGCGAGCAGCCATGCCACCGCCACCGCCGCATCCGGGATGCCGAGTTCGTTGCCGACGGTGTCGAGCGCGCGCAGGACCCGCGAGCCGCGCCGGTTCAGGTGGGCCGCGACCTGGGAGCCGCGCACCGACTGCGTCGACTGACCGCGCGTGCGCGTCTCGCCCGCGAGGAAACCGTGAGCGAGAGGATGCGACGGGGTCACCGCCATGTTCTGGGCGGACGCGATCAGACGCACATCTCCGTCGAATTCCGAGCGCCGCAGCACGTTGTACGGCACGTCGAGCACCGTGATGCGGGGATACCCCGCCGACGACAGGATGCGCGCCTCCACGAGCTGGGCGGCGGTGTATCCGTGGGCGCCGATCGCGCGCACCTTGCCGGAGTCGACCAGCCACTCGCTCGTGGCGAGGGTGTCCTCCAGCATCGCCGTGTCGCCACGGGCGGCGTCGAGCGAGAGGACGTCGATGCGATCGGTGCCCAGGCGCGTGAGCGACGCCTCGACCGCCCGCACGAGGTTCACGGAGTCGAGACCGGGGTTGTCGGGATGACCGCCCACCCGCACGGTCAGGACGGTGTCATCGCGAAGGCGGCGCGACCGCATCCACGCGCCGATGATGTACTCGCTGCGGCCGGCCGCGTAGCTGTCGGCGGTGTGCACGGCGTTGCCACCGAGCTCGACGTAGGCGTCGAGGATCTCGTGGCTGGCGCCGGCGTCGACGTTCCAGCCGAACTCCCCGCCGCCGAGGAAGAGCGGGAAGACGTCGAAGCCGGTCTCGCCGAGGGGGACGCGCACGTGGGAGCCGAGGCCCGGCCCCTGCAGGGTGATGGGGGCGGACGGGTGCGGAGCGCGATCCCGACGCAGGCGCGGCGAGGCCGTCTCGTCGACGCCCGAGCCGCTCATGGTGAGATCCCCTCTCGCGCCGGGAACCGGTGCGGATATGCCGCACGCCCTCGCCCCCCGACGTTCTTCGAGCGTATGCGTTCGCCCTGACGAGGCTGCGGTTTCACCCGGCCCGGCGATAAACATTGCGTAACGCTTGCGCGCGGCGCTGTCACATGAGCCCCGCTGACCACTTGCGTCACACGACGGATGCCCGCCCCGCATCGAGCGGGACGGGCATCCGGTGATCGCGCGATCAGCCTTCGGCGGGAGCCTCGGGGCCCTCGCTCGCGGCGGCCGAGCTCTGCGTGTCGGCGGGCTCGGGCGTGGTGGCCTCCTCGTCGAGCACGGGCTCGAGCGAGAGCTTGCCGCGGTCGTCGATCTTCGTGATGCGCACGAGGATCTTGCGGCCGACCGAGAGCACGTCTTCGACGTTCTCGACGCGCTTGCCACCGGCGAGCTTGCGGACCTCGCTGACGTGCAGCAGGCCGTCCTTGCCGGGGAGCAGCGAGACGAACGCACCGAAGGTCGCGATCTTCACGACCGTTCCGAGGAACTGCTCGCCCACCTCGGGGTTGGTCGGGTTGGCGATCGCGTTCACCTGGGCACGGGCAGCCTCGGCCGAGGGGCCGTCGGTCGCGCCGATGTAGACGGTGCCGTCCTCCTCGATGGAGATCTGCGCGCCGGTCTCATCCTGGATGGCGTTGATCGTCTTGCCCTTGGGGCCGATGAGCTCACCGATCTTGTCGACCGGGATCTGCACGCTGATGACGCGGGGCGCGGTGGGCGCCATCTCGTCGGGAGCGTCGATCGCGGCGTTCAGGACGTTGAGGATCGTCAGACGAGCCTCCTTCGCCTGGGTGAGGGCGGCGGCCAGCACCGACGACGGGATGCCGTCGAGCTTGGTGTCGAGCTGGATAGCGGTGATGAACTCGGAGGTACCTGCGACCTTGAAGTCCATGTCGCCGAGGGCGTCTTCGGCGCCGAGGATGTCGGTCAGCGCGGCGTAGCGGGTCTGTCCGTCGACCTCGTCGGTCACCAGACCCATGGCGATACCGGCGACGGGAGCGCGAAGGGGCACACCCGCGTTCAGCAGCGACAGGGTCGAGGCGCAGACAGAGCCCATCGACGTCGAACCGTTCGAGCCGAGGGCCTCGGACACCTGACGGATCGCGTAGGGGAACTCCTCGCGGCTGGGCAGCACCGGCACGAGCGCGCGCTCGGCCAGGAAGCCGTGGCCGATCTCGCGACGCTTCGGCGACCCCACGCGACCGGTCTCACCGGTCGAGTACGGCGGGAAGTTGTAGTGGTGCAGGTAGCGCTTGCTCGTGATGGGCGAGAGCGAGTCGATCTGCTGCTCCATCTTGAGCATGTTCAGCGTGGTGACGCCCAGGATCTGGGTCTCGCCGCGCTGGAAGATCGCCGAGCCGTGGACGCGCGGGATGACCTGCACCTCGGCGTCGAGCGGGCGGATGTCGGCCAGGCCACGGCCGTCCATACGGACGCCCTCGGCGAGGATGCGACCGCGGACGATCGTCTTGGTGACCGACTTGTACGCGGCGTTGAACTCCAGCGTCGCGACAGCGGGCAGCTCGCCCGACTCGACGGCGGCGAGCAGCTGCTCCTTGACCGAGGTCTTGACCTCGTCGTCGGCGTTCTGACGCTCCTGCTTGTCGGCGATCTGGTACACCGGCACCAGACGGTCGTAGGCGCGACCGGCGACGAAGTCGTAGGTCTCCTGGCTGTAGGCCGGGAAGACGGGGAACGACTGGATCTCCTTCGACGCGGTGCGAGCGACCTCGTTCTGCGCGTCGACGAGCTGGCGCAGGAACGGCTTCGCGGCCTCGAGACCCTCGGCGACGACCTGCTCGTTGGGCTTGGTCGCACCGCCCTTGATCATGTTCCAGCTGCCCTCGGTGGCCTCGGCCTCCACCATCATGATGGCGACGTCGCCGTCGTCGAGCACGCGGCCCGCGACGATGAGGTCGAACACGGCGTCCTCGAGCTGGGTGACGGTGGGGAATGCGACCCACTGGTCGGCGTGCTCGCCCTGGCCCGGGATGAGCGCCAGGCGCACACCCGCGATGGGGCCCGAGAACGGCAGACCCGAGATCTGGGTCGACATGGATGCCGCGTTGATGGCGAGGGCGTCGTAGAACTCGCCGGGTGCGATCGACAGCACGGTGACGACGATCTGGACCTCGTTGCGCAGGCCGTCGACGAACGACGGGCGCAGCGGGCGGTCGATGAGGCGGCACACGAGGATGGCCTCGGTCGAGGGGCGGCCCTCGCGACGGAAGAACGAGCCGGGGATCTTTCCTGCGGCGTACGAACGCTCTTCGACGTCGACGGTCAGCGGGAAGAAGTCGAAGCCCTCACGGGGGTGCTTGCCGGCACTGGTGGCCGACAGGAGCATCGTCTCCTCGTCGAGGTAGGCGGCGACGGCGCCCTGGGCCTGCTGGGCGAGGCGTCCGGTCTCGAAACGGATGGTACGGGTGCCGAAGCGGCCGTTGTCGAGAACGGCCTCGGCGGCGGTGATTTCTGGACCTTCCAAGAGGTCCCTCCTTCTTTGTTTAGGCTCGCCGCCCCGTGTGGGCGACGAGCTGACATGCGAAGGAGCAGGAACAGGCAGAAAGGGCGCGCCGACGAATCGACCCGGAAGTCCCGGCGACTGGCCACCAGTAGACGACCACCCGGCGTTCCGACGGGGAGTCCACCACAGGGGACCAGCGTCTGCCGGCCTGCTCCGTGAGCTCATATGTAGTTGAGCGGATGCCAAGACGGCATTCGGGCTTCACCCTACCAGCGACGACCGCCCCGGGGTGGCCGCGCCACGCCTTCGTGCTCTAGCGTGACCTCATGGGTCTCACGCGTCTCACCAGTCACACGCTCGCCGCGTGCCTGGTCGTCGGCGCGACCTTCCTGCCGATTTCCGCCTCCGCCTCGGTCGCGTCGACCGCGACGAGCACACGTCCCGCCGCTGTCGACGAGTCGGCCGTGGCGGCGCTGAAGGACCAGCTGGATGCCGCGGAGGCGGCGGCAGCGTCCGCCTCCCGTCGCGCGCTGGACGCGTCCGCCGCCGCCGAGCGCACGCGCCGTCTCGCGGACACGACGTCCGCGCGCGCTCAGACCCTGACCGAGCAGAGTACGGCGGCCGATGCCGCCCTGTCGCAGGCGAGCAGCCGCGCGGGGGCCAGCGCCGCCCGCCTCTATCGGACGGTCGGCGCCGGGCCTCTGGTCGCTCAGCTGCTCACCGAGGCGGATCCCGATTCGCTGCTGCAGCGGCTCGGTCTCCTCGACCACGTCACCTCCGTCAGCGCGCGCACCGCGGGCGACGCCCGATCGGCCGCCGACGTCGCGACGTCACTCCGCACGCAGGCCGAGGCGGCGCGCACCGAAGCGGCTCGGCTCGCGGCCGAAGCGGAGACCACGGCGGCCGCGGCCCGCGGGGAAGCGGATGCCGAAGCGGCCGGTGTCGCGGCGGCGCAGTCGCGACTGGACGAGCTGTACGCGCAACTCGCCGCCCTGAAAGAGACCACCGCAGCCCAGGAGCGCGCAGCCCGTGAACGCGAGAAGGCCGCACGCGACGCCGCCGAGGCCGGCGGCGCGACCGGTGGCGGCTCCGGATCGAGCGGATCCGGCGGCTCGGGAGCGGGCGGCTCCGGCAGCAGCGGGTCCGGTGGCGGGTCGGGAGGAGCAGGCGGCGGGTCCGGCAACTCCGGCGGGGGCGGGTCGGGCGGCAGCGGCTCGGGCGGCGGGTCCGGCGGCAGCGGCGGAGGCTCGGGCGGCGGGAGCGGCTCCGGCGGAGGCGGTTCGAACGGCGGCGGGTCGGGCGGCTCCGGCGGCGGCTCGACGGCACCCGCGGGCCCGATCATGAGCCCGGGCGAGGCCCGCGACCATGCGCGCGGCGCGATCCGTTCCTACGGGTGGGGCGACGATCAGTTCTCCTGCCTCGTCTCGCTGTGGAATCGCGAGTCGGGCTGGCGCGCCGACGCCCTCAATCCGTGGAGCGGCGCGTACGGCATCCCCCAGGCGCTCCCGGGCGAGAAGATGGCATCCGCCGGTCTGGATTGGCGCACGAACGCGGCGACGCAGATCTCGTGGGGACTGTCGTACATCAGCGCGCGTTACGGCTCTCCCTGCGGAGCATGGGCGCACTCGGAGCAGACCGGCTGGTACTGAGCGCCGGCTCGGCGCGGGGCGCCGATCACGGACCCTTCGACGAGCTCGGAGTCCTCCGCGCGCGAGGTGGTTGAACCTGTCGAAGCCACCGGACCCCTCGACGAACCCAGGGTCCTTCCCGGGCAGCCGCCCCGGGCATCGGCGTGCGTCACGACGCGGGGGTGCGCTCCCGATCGCCGCGGGTGGGGAGCTCGACGTATCCCTCGTGCTTCGCGTGGATGCCGTCACCCGCGGTGCGACCGCGGACTCGGCGCCACACCCAGGGCAGCGCGTCACGGGTCAGCCATCCGCCGCGCGGGGCATCGTCGTCGGCGTGGAGCGCCTCATCGAGGCCCAGCAGGGCTCGTGCGTCGGGAACGCCGAGCGCCTCCGCCGCGCGGTAGGCGACGAGCCGGTGCCCCGACGAGCGTAGGTGCACCAGATCGTCGGCCCACAGCGGCAGCTCCCCGATCTCGGCGGCGGCCTCCAGGTCGAGCAGGATCGCGCCCTGGTCCGCGGCGATGCGGCGCAGATGCACGTTGTAGGCCGCGAAGCGGCGGGCGAAGATGCGAGCCGCCGGCCGTCGAGGGAGGAACGTCGTGACGAGCAGGACGTCGGCGCCCGTGCGACGTACCGCGCGCACCGCCGACTCGACCTCCGCCACGAGGGCGGGAATCACCGGGGCCGGCCCGACGAGGTCGTTGGCACCGATGAGGATCGACACGAGGTCGGGCTGCAGGGCCAGGGCCGCGGGGATCTGCTCGTCGATCAGGTGCCGCACGCGGCGGCTGCGCACGGCGAGGTTCGCGTAACGGAAAGGCCCCTCGTCGCTCGTGTGCGCGAGGAGCTCCGCGAGGCGGTCCGCCCACCCGCGGAACTGGCCCGAGGGCATGCGCGACGCGTCGCACAGCCCCTCGGTCAACGAGTCGCCGAGGGCGACGAAGCGGGTCCAGCGACCCCGTGTGCGCGTGGCCTCGACGGCCGCCGGGCGCGGCCCGCCGCGCAGGAGGAGGTTGTCGTCGATGCGGCGGAGGGCGATGGCATCCGCGTAGTGTCCGACGAGGTCGCCCGTCAGGGCCGCCCACGTGCGCCCCTGCACGGCGCCGCGCGCGGCGCGCGCGAAGGCGCGGCGCTTCGCCTCGTCGCCGACGAGATCGGCGACGCGCGCGCGCAGGTCGCCGAGGTCGCCGGGCTTGTAGAGCCAGCCGTCGACGCTCGAGCGCACGAGATCCAGCGGACCGCCGACTCCCGTCGCGACCACCGGGACGCCGCTGGCCAGGGCCTCCTGGATGGTCTGCCCGAAGGTCTCGCTCTCGCCCGGGTGCACGAAGACGTCGAACCCGGCCATGACCGATGACAGGGCCGTTCCGGACAGGTGGCCCGTGAAGACGGCATCCGGGAGGGCTTTCTCGAGCGCGGGGCGCGAGGGACCATCGCCGACGATCACCACGCGGGTGTCCGGCAGGCCGGCGAGGACGCGGAGGTCGTCGACCTGCTTCTCGGGC
The DNA here is from genome assembly GCF_040701795.1 of Microbacterium sp. NPDC089190. Classification (NCBI taxonomy): domain Bacteria; kingdom Bacillati; phylum Actinomycetota; class Actinomycetes; order Micrococcales; family Microbacteriaceae; genus Microbacterium; species Microbacterium sp. NPDC089190. The sequence goes on from NZ_JBFBHF010000001.1 coordinate 231,532, forward strand.
GCGAGGCGACCGACGTACCCGATGATGCGCTCGCCGTGCGGCGCCACCTCGGCGCGCCACGCGTCGTCGCGGTGCTCGGGGGCGAAGCGCACGGCATCCACTCCCCGACTCCAGCGGCGGATGCGATCCACGCCGAGCTCCTCGAGCTGACGTGTCGACGCCGACGAGGGAGCGAGGGTGAGCGTGGCCCGACGGTGAAGGCGGGCGACGTGAGCGGCGACGAGGGCCGTGGCGTGCGGCAGGCCGTACTTCTGCGAGTAGGCGACGACGTCGGTCTGGTAGACGGCGACGGAGGGGATTTTCAGGGCGTCCGCCGCGGCGAGCCCCTGCCACCCGAGGACGAACGGGGATGCCAGGTGCACGACATCGGGGTCGAAGTCGCGCAGCAGGGCGCCCAGGCGTGCCGCTCGGGCGAACACCACCCGCACCTCGGGGTAGGACGGCAGCGGCACCGAGCGCAGGAGCTCAGTGCGGGCGCCGTGCAGGTCGGCGGTGACGTCTCCCGACCTGGGGGCGATGACCAGCGTCTCGTGCCCCGCGTCGGCCAGGTGGCGCAGGACGTGGAGGACGGAACCGGTGACCCCGTTCATGTGCGGGAGGAAGGATTCGGCCAGCAGCGCGACTCTCACGACACCAGGGTGCGACCTCGGCGGCCCTCGCGGGGCGCGTGATGGGTCGACGTTCGCGATGTTCACCGGATGCTCCGCGGGGCGTCACCGCCGCGTGGGCGGGGCGTCTCGATCGGCGGCGGAGAGTGACGGGATGGACGGGGTCGACGCGTGGCTGCAGGCGATCGCGGCGAGCCCGTGGGCCCTGCCGGCGATGGCAATACTGGTGTTCGCGGACGCGTTCCTCGTCGTCGTTCCGGGCGAGGCGGCGGTCACGGCCTTCGGCGCCCTCGCCGTCGCGCACGGCACCCCGCCGCTGGGCGGTGTGATCCTCGTCGCCGGGGCCGCCGCGTTCGCCGGCGACCTGTGCTGCTACCTCGTGGGGCGCGCGGTGGGGGTCGAACGGTGGCCGTGGATGCGCGGGCCTCGCGTGTCGGCCGCGTTGGAGTGGGCACGCCGGCGCCTCGACCGAAACGCCGCACTCGTGCTGTTCACGGCGCGGTTCGTCCCGTTCGCGCGTCTCGCGGTGAACCTCGCCGCCGGGGCTGCGCGCGTGAATCCGGCGCGGTACCTGGGCGTCGCCGCTCTGGCGGCGCTGGCCTGGGCGGCGTATCAGGCGGTCATCGGCGCGGTGGTGGCCGCCGTCGTGCCCGGCGGTCCGGTGGTGGCGGTGGTGGTCTCGATCCTCGTCGCGGTGGGGATCGGCGTGGGCGTCGACCTCGTCCTCGCCCGCCGGGCGAAGCGTCGGACGGCCGCGCGGGGCTGACGCGGGGCCGCGACGGCGCCCTCGCGCGGACCCGCCGATCCCGCGCGCCTCGGGCTTCTCCGCCCGATCCTTTCGAGGGTCCCGAGATTCCAGATGCCGAGACCGGCGCTCAGACCAGCGCGAGCGTCTCCTCCGCCGCCTCGACCAGCGCTCGACCATACGACGGACCGTGACCCGCGGCATGCACCGCAAGCGGGTGCAGCTGATGGACCGGCACGCGGTCGCGCCATCCCCCGCGAAGCGGATGCGCGCGGTCGTAGGCGGCGATGATGCGGTCGAGGAACGGAGCGCCGAAGAGGGCGAGCATCGCGAGGTCGGTTTCGCGGTGGCCGCCGTGCGCCGCGGGATCGATGAGCACCACGCCATCGGCGGCCCACAGCACGTTCCCGGCCCAGAGGTCGCCGTGCAGGCGCGCGGGCGTCTCCTCGTCGTCGAAGGCCCCGTCCGCGACGAGGGCGCACGCGCGCCGGACCACCTCGGCTCCGGATGACGACAGAGCCCCCGCGGCGAGCGCGACCGGCAGGAAGGGCTCGACGCGCTGCGCGGCGTAGAACGCGCCCCACGTCGCCGTCGGGCGGGAGGGTTGGGAGCGGCGTCCGATGAAGATGTCGCCCTCCCACCCGGGCGGCGGCGAGCCGAAGGCCGGGGCGCCGGCGTCGTGGGTCGCGGCGAGCGCGGCACCGAAGGCTTCCGCGGCCTCGGCCGTCGCGCCCGTCTCGGCGATGCGCTCGATGCAGATGCGATCGTCGGCGACCTCGGCGACACGCGCGATGCGCGCTCCCCGCGCCTCCGCGAGCCAGCGGAGTCCGGCCGCCTCCGCGGCGAAGAAGCCCGCGGGCGCGTCGGAACGGGTCTTCACGTGCTGTTCCATCGCCTCAGTCTGTCGCGATGTCGGAAGGCCCAGGCACCATGGGCGTATGAGCGACGGCTACGACCCGGACTTCCTCGGCATCCCCCTGCCCCTCCCCTCGCCCGCACGGGCGACCACGCGGCTCGACTACCCGCGCTTCTCGGTGCTGCTCGACGAGGGGCGACGGTTCGCGGCCGTCACCGCCGTGGTGATCGACGGCGCGACGCTGCGCGACCTCCCCCGCACCGGCGAATGGCGTCTCGACCCGCGCGTCGATGCCGACGCGCAGGCGGGGGCCGAGATCTACAGCCGCAACGACCTCGACCGCGGGCACCTCGTGCGACGCCGGGACCCGGGCTGGGGCACGACCGACCAGGCGCAGGATGCCACCGAGGCCACGTTCTTCTACACGAACGCCGCACCGCAGGCGGCCGGCTTCAATCAGTCGAAGGAGCTCTGGCTCGGGCTCGAGGACCATGTGCTCGCGTACGCGGAGACGACCGATCAGCGCATGGCGGTGTTCACCGCGCCGGTGCTCGCCGACGACGATCCGCCGTACCGCGGTATTCGGGTGCCGCTTCGCTTCTGGAAGATCGCGGCGTGGCGCGAGGGCGACGCCCTGGCGGCCGCCGGTTTCGTGCTCGATCAGACCGACCTGGTCGATACGCGGCAGGGTCTGGTGGTGCCCCCGCTGGGGGCGTTCCGCACGTTCCAGGTGCCGATCGCCGGGATCGCGGCCGAGACGGGGATAGACGTGGGGCCGCTCGTCGCGGCGGATACCCTCGTCCGCCGCGGACTCCGCCCGGTCGCCGCGCGCGAGCTCCGCGGCGCGGACGACATCGTGCTCTGAGGCATCCGCTTCCCGGACGGGTCGCTCCGTGCGCCGCTGCGGTCGCGGATCGCCGGGCGCTCACCGCCGCGGGCCGCGCGCGTCAGCGCACGCGCACCGCGTGCAGGAGCGAGTCGACCGCCGCCGCGGGGTGGCCCTCGCGGAGTTCCGCATCGGCGCTCGTTCGCACGATCCGTTCGCACCGCGCGATGCGGAACCGGTCGTCGAGCGCGCCGCGCTGCACCTCCGGGGTGTAGAGGATCGCGGGGTCGGAGGGCCCGTGACCTCCCGCGGCGATGTTCTCGACGTCGTGACCGACGACGACGAGCGTGCCGCCGGGCGTCACCCATTGCGCGATTCTCGCGATCGCCGCCGCGCTGTCGGGAAGGTGGAGGTAGCACGACACGACGAGATCCACGGGGGCGTCGGGCTCCCATTCGTGCACGTCGGCCTGGACCCACTCGACGGCGTCACCACCGGGCCGAGCCGCGGCGAGCGCGAGTCCTGCGCTCGAGAAGTCGAGACCGGTACACGCCCAGCCCCGCTCCGCGAGCCACAGCGCGGTGCGTCCGTCGCCGGTGGCCACGTCGATCGCGGTTCCCGACGGCAGCGGGGTCACGATCTCCCGCACGACCGCGGGCGGTTGGGTGGCCCACACTCCCCCGGCCGAGGCGCGGTATCGCTCGTCCCACTGCGCGGCATCCATCCCGACTCCTTCTGCTCGCCCCCACCCTAGGCGGAGCGTTGCTTCGTCGCCCGCGCACGAGCTCTCCGTGGTGCGTACACCTTCCGCTCGGACGCCCCAGAAACGACGGAGGTCACGCGCATCACCGAGTTCGCGCCCCCGCACCCTCGAACCGGCCCGTGCACACCCTCCGCGACGCGCATACCCGCACCCCGAATTCCGCGGAGATCACGCCCATCACGCCCCACGCACGACGACGCCCCGCCACCCACGAGGGCGACGGGGCGTCGAGACGGGTCACTCCCCCGACAAGCCGCCGAGGAGGTGACCGAACGAGCGGCCCTCGCCGAGGTACGAGGAGGGGTCGAACGGGTCGGCGTCGCGCACGGGCTCGCGGGCTGCGATCGCGTCGGCGAACTCGCGGGCGCCGCGGTCGACGCGCGAGCCCAGCGGGGCGACCTCGTCGGCGTTGGAGCCCCAGTCACTGGATGCCGCGAACACCCCGGTCGGTACGGGATTCGCGTGCAGGTAGGTGAACAGCGGACGGATCGCGTAGTCGATGGCGAGCGAGTGACGGGCAGTGCCGGCGTTGGCGCCGATCAGCACCGGAGTGCCGGAGAGGGCCTGCGGGTCGAGCACGTCGATGAACGACTTGAACAGGCCCGAGTAGCTCGTCGAGAAGATCGGCGTGACAGCGATCAGGCCGTCGGCCGAGACGACCGTGTTGATCATCTGCTCGAGCGCCGGCGGGGCGAAGCCCGTCAGCAGGTTGTCGGTGAGGTCGTGCGCGTAGTCGCGCAGTTCGAAGACGTCGGCCGTGGCCTCGATCCCCCGCTCGCGCAGTTCGGCGAGCGCCGCGTGGGCGAGGCGGTCACCGAGCATCCGCGTCGACGAGGGCGTCGACAGTCCCGCGGTCACGACCGCGATGCGACGGGCGGCCATCTCAGGCACCCACCTTCGTCGCCGCGGCGCCGAACGCGCTGCCCGAGCGCGGCGCGGCATCCTGGTAGGGGCTTCCCGAGACCATGTTGTCGCCGCGGTTCGCACCGGGGACGGCCTGGCGCGGGGCGGCACCGGCGTAGATCTTCTCGACGAGGTTGGCGTGCGTGGGCGCGTCGGGCACCTCTGCCGGGCGGTTCTTCTGCAGCTCCTTGCGCAGCACCGGCACGACCTCACCGCCCAGGATGTCGAGCTGCTCGAGCACCGTCTTGGTGGGCAGCCCTGCGTGGTCGATGAGGAAGAGCTGACGCTGGTAGTCGCCGAAGGTCTCGCGCATCGCGGCGTAGCGGTCGATGATCTGCTGCGGCGATCCGACGGTCAGCGGGGTCATCTCGCTGAAGTCCTCGAGGCTCGGGCCGTGGCCGTAGACGGGGGCGTTGTCGAAGTAGGGGCGGAACTCCCGCACCGCGTCCTGCGAGTTGGCGCGCATGAAGACCTGACCGCCGAGACCGACGATCGCCTGCTGGGGCGTGCCGTGGCCGTAGTGGGCGAAGCGCTCGCGGTAGAGGGTGATGAGGCGCTGGTAGTGCTCCTTGGGCCAGAAGATGTTGTTCGCGAAGAAACCGTTGCCGTAGTACGCGGCCTGCTCGGCGATCTCGGGCGTGCGGATCGAGCCGTGCCAGACGAACGGGGGCACGCCGTCGAGGGGACGCGGGGTCGAGGTGAAGCCCTGCAGCGGCGTGCGGAACTTCCCCTCCCAATCGACGACGTCCTCGCGCCACAACTTGTGCAGCAGGTCGTAGTTCTCGATCGTCAGCGGCAGGCCCTGACGGATGTCCTTCCCGAACCAGGGGTACACCGGACCGGTGTTGCCGCGGCCGAGCATGAGGTCGGCGCGGCCGCCCGACACGTGCTGCAGCATCGCGAAATCCTCGGCGATCTTCACCGGGTCGTTCGTGGTGATCAGCGTCGTCGACGTCGTGAGGATGAGGCGCTCGGTCTGCGCGGCGATGTACGCCAGCGTCGTCGTGGGCGACGACGACCAGAACGGCGGGTTGTGGTGCTCGCCGAGGGCGAAGACGTCGAGGCCCACCTCTTCGGTGTGCTTCGCGATCGTCAGGGTGTCCGTGATGCGCTGAGCTTCGCTGGGCGTCTTGCCCGTGGTCGGGTCCTGGGTGATGTCGCTCACCGTCATGACACCGAACTGCATGCCCGGCCAGTTGTTCGTCTCACCCATGATGCGCCTCCTGTTTTGTATGCATCTGAATATACATGGTGGAACGCACCACGCCGGGGTTTATTCCGCCGTACCCCATCGGCATCCGGAATCCACCCCCGTGGCCCCCTCTCCGCAACGCGATTATCGTCGCCGGGGATGACGGATGCCTCGACCTCGACCCCGAAGACACGCACGGCGTTCTGGGACAACGCCCGGTTCGCCGCGATCGTCCTGGTCGTGTTCGGCCACGCGATCCAGCGCTTGACCTACGACTCGGATGCCGCCGAGGCGCTGTACCTGCTCGTGTACGCGTTCCATATGCCGCTGTTCGCGCTGGTCGCGGGGTTCTTCTCATCGTCCGCCGAGCCGACGCGGCGCCGGATGGCTCGCCTGTTCACCGACCTCATCGCGCCCTACCTGATCTTCGAGACCCTGTGGACGATCACGCAGTTCCTCGTCACGGGGAGGACGAACCTCGACCCCGCGCAACCGTCATGGACGCTGTGGTTCCTGCTCGCCCTCGCGCTGTTCCGGCTCGTGCTGCCGTATCTCGCGCTGCTGCGCGCGCCCGTGGTGTGGGCCCTGGCGATCTCGATCGTGGCCGGATACCTGCCGAGCATCGACTCGACGTTCTCGCTCTCGCGCTTCCTCGGCCTGCTGCCCTTCTTCACCCTCGGATGGTGGCTGCGCGAGCACGACGTCGTCGCGCGCGCGGGGCTGCTCGCCGCGCGGCCCGTGTGGCTACGGGCGGCCGCCGCGACCGTTCTGGTCACCGCCGCGGCGCTCGCCTTCGTCTTCGTCGACACCTGGCGCGACGTGCGGCTGGGAACCTGGTTCTTCTTCGTCGATGCCTATGCCGACCTCGACGCGCCGCAGTGGTGGGCGGGCGGGGTGCGGCTCGCGATCATCGCGCTCGCGCTCGTGCTGATGGCCGCGTTCCTGGTGCTGATCCCCCGCCGCGAAACCCGCTGGACGCACCTCGGTCGGTACACGATGTACGTCTACCTGCTGCACACGTTCGTGCTCTACCCGTTCCGCCAGTCGGGAGTGCTGCGGGGCCTCGAGCCGATGGGGCTGTGGATCCCTGTCGTCGTCGTCGCGAGCGTCGGCATCGCCGTGGCGCTGTCGAGCCGCCCGGTCCGGCGTCTGACGCGCCCGCTGGTGGAGCCCCGGATGCCGTGGCTCTTCCGCGACCGCGAGCTCGGCGCGGGTCGCGGGAGCTGACGCACCCCCGCGGCCCGCGACCCGCGACATCACAGGATCGGCCCGAGAGCGCAGCTTCGACGACGCCGCACGTCGTGATCTCGCGCGGAACGTGTGACCGCGCCCGCACGGGCCCACGCCGCGCAGGCCCACACCGCCCGCTCCCTACGCGCCCAACAGCCCCGCCCCGATCGACGCACCCGAGGCGGGAGCCGGGGGCACCGCCCACAGCCCCGAGCCGACATGGCGGAGGTACTCGCCCATGGCATCCGTCGACAGCGCCTTCTGCAGCGTGATGAAGCGATCCGGGCTCTTCTGGAACGACAGGAAGAACAGCCCGGCATTCAGTCGACCGAGGTCGGTCGTGCCGTCGACGAAGTTGTAGCCGCGGCGCAGGATGCGGATCCCGCCGTTGTTGTCGGGATGCGCGAGGCTCACGTGGCTGCGCCGGTCGATGCGGGGCTTGCCCGTGGCATCCGTCGCCCCGAAGTCGGGCGCGGTGAACTCGTCGCCGCCCGACAGCGGCGCCCCCGCGCCCTTGTCGCGACCGACGACGCGGTCCTGCTCGGCGAGGCGGGTGCGATCCCACGTCTCGATGAGCATCGCGATGCGCCGCGCCACGAGATACGACCCTCCCGCGAGCCACGCCGGACCCTCGGATGCCGACACCCACACGTTCTCGTCGAGCGCGGCCGTGTCGTCGGCGAGGATGTTGGCGGTGCCGTCCTTGTACCCGAAGAGGTTGCGGGGCGTCGTCTGCGCGGCGGTGGTCTTGGAGGTCCGGCCGAAACCGAGCTGCGACCAGCGGATCGTCGCACGGCCGAAGGCGATCCGGCTGAGGTTGCGGATCGCGTGGACGGCCACCTGCGGATCGTCGGCGCAGGCCTGGATGCACAGGTCGCCGTCGGAGCGCAGCGGGTCGAGGTCGTCGCCCAGGAACGCCGGCAGCCGTTCGAGGCCCGGCGGGCGCTGCCCCTCGAGCCCGAAGCGGGCGTCGAAGAGCGACGGCCCGAAGCCGAACGTGATCGTGAGGTTGCTCGCCGGAAGGCCCACGGCCTCCCCCGTGTCGTCCGGCGGGGCCTCGGGCGAACCACCCAGGGCACCCGTCGCGCTGACGTCGAGGCCCTGCATCAGGCGGTTCGCGGCGTAGGTCCAGTCCGCGAGCAGCTCCGCGAGGTCGTCGCGGGTCGTCCGCGCCATCATGTCGTACGCGGCGAAATGCAGGTGCTCCTGCACCGGGGTCGTGATGCCGGGCTGATGGATGCCGGATGCCGGGGCCACGGCATCCATCACCCGTCGCGCCTGATCCTGGCCGTACGCCGCTCCCCCCACGAGACCCCCGCCCGCGCCGACGACGAGGCTGGTCGCGCTCGCGCCGATGGCCAGGCCCATCAGGTCGCGGCGGGACACTCCCGCCGACGCGTCGCGGCCGGACGGCGACGCGGCTGCCGCCGAACCCGAGGGTCCGGCGGCAGCAGAGGTCTTGTCGTCGCTCACGCTCACTCCAGCACCGTGACCGTCAGCTGCGACAGCGGCTCGGCGAGGGCGTTGATGAGGTCGGTCAGCTGACGCTTGTCCGCCTCGGTGAGCTGCGAGTACGACGCGAAGCCGGCGTCCGCGGAGCCGTGCGCGGCGAGGGCCGCCTCGAGGTCGGCGTAGCCCTTGTCGATGCGCGTCACCAGCTCGGCGCCCTTGTCGCCCTTCGACTCGGCGAAGTCGCGCACGAGCGAGAAGGCCATCTTGGAGCCCTCGACGTTCGCCGCGAAGTCGTACAGATCGGTCCCCGACCACCAGTCCTCTTCGCCGCTGATCTTGCCCGTGGCGACCTCGTCGAGCAGCGCGATGGCGCCGTTCGAGATGCCGGCCACGCCCTGCGCGTCGAGCGCCTGGGTGAAGGCGTCGGAGTGGACGTAGTCGTACAGCTCCTGCGTGTCGGCGATGAGCTTGTCGCCGTAGGTGGCGCGCTCGGCGGGGGTGGAGGGCGCCCAGTCCTTCCAGGCGGGCGTCTCGCCGTCCGCATTCAGCGCGTCCTGTGCGGGGACCCAGAGGTCCTTCTCGATGCGGTGGAACCCGGTCCAGTCCAGGCCCTCGGCCACGGCGTCGACCTCGCGGTAGTCGATGCGGGGGTCGAGGTCGCCGAGCGCCTCGGCGATGGGCTCGATGCGCTCGTAGTACGCGCGGACGCGCGGGAACTGCTCGCGCGCCGTCGCGTCGTCGCCGCTCTCATAGGCGGCGGCGAGGGTCTGCACCGCGGGGATGAGCTGCCCGACCTGGTCCTTCACGAAGGCCGCGTACAGATCGACGGCCTGCTGCTTCTGCTCGGCATCCGGTCCCTCGACGGCCACGGCGTCGCCGGTCACCGTGAAGGCGGCTTTGCCGACGCCGTCGCCGACCATCCCCGGCTTGCACAGGGTGAAGTAGTCACCCGGCTGCGCGACGACGGTGAGATCGCGCGAGGCGCCCGGGGCGATGTTCTCGACCTCGCCCACGATGCGCAGGCCGTCGGATGCGAGCAGGTAGAACTCCGTGGTCTGGTCGCTCTTGTTGTCGACCGTGAAAGCCACGGTGCCGCTCGGGGCGCTCCCGGCCGACACGGCGCAGCCGTCGACGGTCGAGGTCACGGTGAGGGCGCCGGAGGCCGCCGCGTCGGTCTTGGCGACGCAGCCCGAGAGGATGAGGACGGCGGCGCCGGCCGCGGCGCCGGCCGCGAGGAGGCGTGTCGGATTCATGGTGCTGTGCTCCGTTCGAGGAAGGGATGCCGCGGCGTCGGGTGCGCGCGGAAGGAAAGGGGTCTCAGGGGGCGGTGGAGGTGGCGACCGTCGCCGGCGCGGCGTCGGGCCGGGACTCCGCCAGAGGAGTGAGCGGCGACGCCGAAGGGCGCGGACGGCGGCCCGCACGCACCCCGCGCACGAAGAGCGGAGCGACGACGGCGACGTAGACGACCCATGCGATGACCTGGATCCAGGTCATCTGGGGCATGAAGCCCACGGTCGCCTGCAGGAGCACCGCCAGGGCGCTGTCGGGGGCGACGGTGGCCGACACGTCGAACGCCCAGCCGAAGGGGAAGCCCGCCCAGCCGGTGGCGACCAGACCGGTCGCGGCGTCGATCGGCGCGCCGGCGCCGAACGGACCGGGGAGCACGCCCGCCTCCTGCAGATCGTGGAAGGCGTAGGCCAGCACGCCCGCGGCGACGACGACGAGGAACCCGCCCGTCCAGGTGAAGAAGCGGCCGAGGTTCAGGCGCAGCATGCCGCGCGCGATGAACCAGCCGAGGACGACGGCGGTGGCGAGCCCCAGGAGCGCGCCGAGCAGCGCCACGGGCGACTCGCCGAACGACTGCACCATCGACCAGAGCAGCAGGGTCGTCTCCACACCCTCGCGGGCCACCGATACGAACCCGATCGCGACGAGCGCCCACACGCCGCCGCGCAGTGCCTTGTCGATGCCGCCCTCGAGGCCCGCCTTCAGGGTGCGGCCGGCCTTCTGCATCCAGAAGATCATCCACGTGACCATCGCGACCGCGAGCAGGGAGAGTCCCCCGCCCAGCAGTTCCTGCGCCTCGAACGTGAGCATGTAGGCCCCGAACGTGAAGATCGCCCCGACGCCGAGCGCCAGGGCCACGGCGAGCCCCACGCCGGTCCACAGCTTCGGCAGGGCGTCGCGGCGATCGAGGCGCGTGAGGTAGGCGACGAGGATGCCGACGACGAGTGCGGCCTCGAGGCCTTCTCGAAGGCCGATGAGGAAGGTGGCGAAGAAGCTGGCAAGCACGGGCGGGAGTTCCGACTTTCACGAGGAGGAAGGACCGCGACGCTGCGGATCAGGTAAGGACAGCCTCACCTGACTGTGACAGATTACGCACTTTCGCCGGTTCGCGCATCCCCGATGTCGACCGGATGCGGACGCCGCGGGCATCCCCGGTAACGCTCGGCAACATTCGCCCACCAGCGCGCGCCCCGACCTAGCCTCGATCCATGTCCGAGTTGAACCTCCCGATCCTCGACCTCTCGCTCCTCGATCAGGGGCCCGAGGCCGCGTCCCGCTTCCGCGACGACCTGCGCTCCGCCACCCACGACGTCGGCTTCTTCTACCTCACCGGCACGGGCGTCACGCCCGCGCTCGAAGAGCGCCTGCTGCAGGCCGCCCACGACTTCTTCGCCCTCCCCGAGGCCGAGAAGCTCGCGATCGAGAACGTCACCAGCCCCCACTTCCGGGGCTACACCCGTGTCGGCGGCGAGCGCACGCAGGGGCGCGTGGACTGGCGCGAGCAGATCGACATCGGGCCCGAGCGCGACGCGATCCCGGATGCCGACGGCCCCGGTTACAACCGGCTCATCGGGCCGAACCTCTGGCCGGCCGCCCAGCCCGAGCTGCGCGAGGTCGTGACCGAGTGGCACGACCACCTCACCGGCGTCGCCCGGAAGCTGCTGCGCGCGTGGGCTCTCGCCCTCGGCGCCGAGGAGCAGTACTTCGACCGGCACTTCGGCGACCCGCAGACGCTCATCAAGATCGTCCGCTACCCCGGCAAAGACGACCCGACGCCTCAACAGGGGGTCGGGGCGCACAAGGACTCCGGCGTCCTCACGCTGCTGTGGGTCGAGCCCGGCAAGGGCGGCCTGCAGGTCGAGCGCGACGGCGAGTGGGTCGACGCCCCCCCGGTGCCCGGTGCGTTCGTGGTGAACATCGGCGAGCTGCTCGAGTACGCCACTCAGGGCTACCTGACCGCGACGAACCACCGCGTGATCTCGCCGAGGTACCCCGACGAGCGCATCTCGGTGCCGTTCTTCTTCAACCCGGCGCTCGACGCGCGCCTGCCGATCATCGACCTGCCCGCCGATCTCGCCGCCGAGGCACGCGGCGTCTCGCAGGACCCGACCAACCCCATCCACGCCACCTACGGCGAGAACGCGTTGAAGTCCCGCCTGCGGGCCCACCCCGACGTCGCGGAGCGGTGGCACTCCGACCTGCTGGCCGCGCGCACGGCGTCCTGACCCGCTCGACGAACGCCCGCTGTCCGGCCGACCCGGCGGCGGGCGTTCGCCATTCGCCGCTCGCCGTTCGCACGCCGGAGGTGGCCGGTTCTCGGCGCTGAGGCGGCCGGTTCTCGGCGCCGCGGTGGCTGAGCTTGTCGAAGCCACCGGGGTGCGCGTGGGCTCCGGCCCCTTCGACAGGCTCAGGGACCTCCGACGACGATGCACGTGGGAACGCCGAAGGCCGCCCCACACCGTGGGGCGGCCTTCCAAGAATGTTTTGCGCGATAGAACGCTGGTGCGATTAGCGACGCAGACCGAGACGCTCGATGAGCGAGCGGTAACGGTTGATGTCGACGTCCTGCAGGTAACCCAGCAGGCGACGGCGCTGACCGACGAGCAGGAAGAGTCCACGGCGCGAGTGGTGGTCGTGCTTGTGGATCTTGAGGTGCTCGGTGAGGTCCTTGATGCGCTGCGTCATCATCGCGACCTGCACCTCGGGGGATCCGGTGTCACCGGGGTGCGTCGCGTACTCTTCGATGATCGCCTTCTTGACGTCTGCTTCGAGTGCCATAGATGGGATCCCCTTCCTTCTCATTGCGCGGCGCCCGTCACACGATGTGCGAGCTCTCTTTATCCGCGGCCGATCGAACGGCAACCGCATGAGTCTACCAGCATCCGGATGCCGCGAACGAACCGCTGCGCCCCGGCGGTCCCGCGGCCCCCGCGCGCTCCGGCGAGCGGGGGCGTCGGAGGGCTGGCGTAGCCTCGATCCGTGCAGCTCACCGTCCGCGTCAAGCCCGGCAGCCGCCGCGGCCCCCTCGTCGAAGACACCGCCGACGGCCTCGTCGTGCACGTGCGCGAACGCGCCGTCGACGGCGCCGCGAACAGCGGCGTGGTCCGCGCCCTCGCCGCGCACTTCGGCGTGGCCCCGCGCGACGTCGACATCGTCCGCGGCCACACGGCCCGCGTGAAGCGCGTGGACGTCGACGCATGAGCACACGGCAGAGCGCCCTGATCGACGTGCGCCCCCTCACCACCTCCCCCGCCTTCGCGCGCCTGTGGATCGGGTCGACCCTCGCGGGCCTCGGCGGCCAGCTCACGGTCGTGGCGGTCATGCTGCACGTCTTCGAGCTCACGCAGAGCACCTTCGCGGTGTCGATGATCGCCGTGGCGGGCCTCCTGCCGATGGTGGCTGCGGGGCTCTACGGCGGCATGCTCGCCGACGCATTCGACCGCCGCACGGTCGCCCTCCTGGCGGCGGTGGTGACCTTCGCCTCCACCGCCCTGCTCGCGACCCTCGCGTGGACGGGCCTCGAGACGGTCGGGTGGCTCTTCGTCCTCAGCGTCGTGAACTCGGCGGCGAACTCCATCGTGATGGCCACGAAGTCCGCCATCACTCCGCGCCTGCTTCCCCGCGACCTGCTCCCCGCGGCGGCCGCCCTCCAGGGGGTCACCGTCGGCATCATGGTCATGGCCGGCCCCGCCCTCGCGGGCGTGCTCGTCGCCTTCGCCGGATACGCCTGGACCTACTCGCTCGACGTGCTGCTGATGACCTCGCTGTTCCTCGGCCTGTGGTCGTTGCCGCGGCTGCGGCCCGAGGGCGAGGTCGTGCGCCCCGGCCTCGCGTCGCTGCGCGACGGCGCACGGTTCCTGCGCCGCGCCCCGAACATCCGTTTGCAGTACATCCTCGACATCGTCGCGATGACCTTCGGCCAGCCGGTCGCCCTGTTCCCCGCGATCGGTGCGGTGCTCCTCGGCGGCGGCGCGATCACGACCGGCGTTCTCACGGCGGCGGTGGCGGCGGGAGCGTTCCTGTCGAGTCTGTTCTCCGGTCCGGTCGGGCGGGTGCGCCGCCAGGGGCTGGGCATCGAGCGGTCGATCCAGGTCTACGGCCTGTCCATCGGGCTCTTCGGCCTCGTGCTGCTCGCGGCCGCGGTGGGGTGGGGTCGCCCCACCGACACGGGCGAAGACCGGGGCGCCGTGCTCCTCATCGTTCTCGCGGCCCTCGTCCTGGCCGTCTCGGGCGCCGCCGACAACATCAGCGCCATCTACCGCTCGACCATGATGCAGGCGGCGGTCCCGGATGCCATGCGCGGGCGTCTGCAGGGGATCTTCATCGTCGTGGTGGCCGGCGGCCCCCGCGTGGGGGCGCTCTACGCCGGCACCCTCGCCACCCTCGCGGCACTGTGGGTCCCGCCCCTGCTCGGTGGCATCGTCATCCTGGCCCTGGTCGGCACCCTCGTGCGTCTGTCCCCGCGCTTCCGCGACTACGACGCACTCGACCCGCAGCCCTGAGTCCCGCGGCACCTCGCGGGGGCGCGTCGCCCCCGTCGGGCAGCACGGCAGCCCTCCTGAGCGGGACGGGCCGAACACGACCGGACTGCCGATCGTCGGCGGATTCCGGACGTCGCATCCCGGCGACACGATCGATGTCGGAACATCGCCCTATCGTCGGGAGCGTGGCATCCGCTCCCTCCCCCTCCCCCGTCTCGATCGCCGTGCAATTCGTGCTCACCGGCATCGTGTGGGGGTCGAGCTTCCTCTTCATCGAGATCGCCCTCACCGGCATCACGCCCGCGCAGGTCGCGGGCGGCCGGTTGCTGTTCGGCGCTCTCGCCCTCGGTGCCATCGTCGCGATCCGGCGGGAGCGCCTGCCCCGCGACCGGCGCGTCTGGGCCCACCTGTGCGTGCTGGCCTTCAGCTTCTGCGTCGTGCCGTTCCTGCTGTTCGCGTGGGCCGAGCAGCACGTGTCGTCGGGACTGGCGAGCATCTTCAACGCCACCACGCCGATCATGACAGCGATCATGGCGTGGGCGGTGTTCCGCGTCGAGCGCCTCGAGCTCGGTCAACTGCTCGGCGTCGCCGTGGGTATCGCCGGTGTCGTCGTGATCATCGCCCCCGGCGCCGTGTCCGAGGTCGGCGACAGCATCGTCGCCCAGCTCGCCCTGCTCGGCGCGACGGCCTGCTACGGCTTCAGCCTCGCCTACATGCGCCGCTTCCTCGGCGACACGGGCCTGTCGGGGATCGCGTTCGCGTTCGGCTACATCGGTCCGGCTGCGGCCTTCATGGTCGTGCTCTCCCCGCTGATCCTCGCGGAGCCGATGGACCTCTCGCTCCCCGTCGTCGGCAGCATCATCGCCTTGGGCGTGCTCGGCACGGGCATCGCCTACGTCTGGAACCAGAACACCCTGCGCGCCTGGGGCCCCACCCGTGCGTCCACCGTGACGTACATCACCCCCGTCGTCGGGGTGGCCCTCGGCATCCTCGTCCTCGGCGAGAGAATCTCCTGGAATGAGCCGGTGGGGGCCGCCGTCGTCTTCCTCGGCATCCTGCTCGTGCAGCAGCGCCTGCGCCTGCCGCGCCGCACGCGGGCCTGAGTCGACGCGGCGGACCCCGCGTCGCGCCCGGACGGATGAAGACCCCGCATGCCGAGGTGTGGCATCCGGGGTCTTCGTGGGGATCACGACCGCAGCGAGCGCTGCGGAGCGATCACGCCTGGTGCGCGAACTGCAGGTCGAGCTCGATGGTGACGTCCTTGCCGACGAGGACGCCGCCGGTCTCGAGGGCGGCGTTCCAGGTGAGGCCGTAGTCCTCGCGGTTGATGACGGTCTTCGCGGTGGCGCCGACCTTGTAGTTGCCCCACGGGTCGGTGCCGAAGCCGCCGAAGTCGATCGAGAAGGTGGCGGGCTTGCTGACGCCGCGGATGGTCAGCTCGCCGTCGACGAGGTAGTCGCCGTCCTCGACACGGACGCCGGTCGAACGGAAGTCCATCGTGGGGTAGGTCTCGACGTCGAAGAACTCGGCCGAGCGGAGGTGCTGGTCGCGGCCCTCGTCCTTGGTGTCGACCGAGGTGACGTCGACGGAGGCTTCGACGGTGGCCGCGAGGGGGTTCTCGGGCGCGACGAGCGTGGCGCTCTTCATGCCGAAGGTGCCGCGCACCTTCGAGATCATCATGTGACGGACGGTGAAGGTCACCTCGCTGTGCGAGGGGTCCAGGACCCAGGTGCCCGCCTTGTAGCCGGGGATGTCGAGGGTGGTGGTGTCGGTCATGTCACTCCTAGAGGTCTGGGGAGCCGCGTCGGCGTCCTGGGGAGGTCAAACTCCCATTCACACGAATGTATTCCACGATCGTGGAAAAAAACGAACCCGAGGGTGCCGCAGCCCCCTCGGGTTCGTGAACATCGGGTGTCGTCAGCCGACCTTGAGCAGATCGATGATGAAGATGAGGGTCTTGCCGCCGAGGAAGTGACCACCGGCGGGGCCGTAGGCGAGGTGCGGCGGGATCACGAGCTCGCGGCGTCCGCCGACCTTCATGCCCGGGATGCCGTCCTGCCAGCCCTGGATGAGGCCGCGCAGGGGGAACTGGATGCTCTCGCCGCGACCCCACGACGAGTCGAACTCTTCGCCCGACTCGTACTCGACACCGGCGTAGTGCACGGTGACCGTGTCGCCGGGCTTGGCCTCGTCGCCGTCGCCGACGATGATGTCGCGGATGACGAGGTCGGAGGGGGCGGGGCCGCTGGGAGCGTCGAACTCCGGCTTGGTGCGATCAGTCATGCATCCATCCAAGCACGCCCGCGCGTGCGCGGCAGCCTCTGGACACCGCCGGAGGAAAGACTCAGCGCCCGGTGCCGCGGCGATGCCTGCGTGTCTCCCGGGCGCTGAGTTGGCCTGTATCGATGGTGCTCCCACCCCACGGCGGTGTCAAGACCCCCGTCGACGAGGACCAGTGGCGCCGGCCCGTGACGAAGGGACGGCGGCGGCGCGCAGGTGCTTGCGGCGATGCGCCCGCCCGGGCACACGCAGCCGCGGTCCGTCACCGGGACAGCAGGGCCGCCCGCGCCGCCGTCGTGCGCTCGAGCAGGTAGCGCTCGGTCGCCGGAGCCTGGGGATCGCGCCCCGACAGCGTGCGCTGGCGCGCGGCGGCGAGCGCCGTGGCATCCACGATGAACGTCCTCATCACCGGCGAGCGGTCGCCCGGCAGCGTGCGCGCCCAGGCGATGGCGGACCGCCGCCCCGGCCCCGTGGCGAGCATGTCGACCTCCTGCGGGGTGAACCATCCGGCGGCGGCGTATTCGCCCAGGCGGGCGCGGGTGAGGCGCGACTCCTCACGGCGCAGGGCCAGGATGCCGAGGATGAACAGCACGAACAGCGGAACCTGCAGCGCCGCGTAGACCTCGAAGAAGTTCGCGAACGTGGCCGACCCGTTCCAGAGGCCGTGCAGCACGATCGCCCCGACGAGGCCCGGGATGCCGTAGGCGAGGGCCGCGCCCGTGCGCAGGCCGCGACGCGCGGCGAGGCCGAACGCGAACCCGGTGAGACTGGTGAACATCACGTGGGCGAAGGGCGAGAGGACGGCCCTCAGGAAGAAGGTGCTCGCCACTTGAGCCGGGCCGCCCTCGAGGTAGCTGATCGCGAAGTACTGCACGTTCTCGGTGAGCGCGAAGCCCGCTCCGATGAGCGCTCCATACACGATGCCGTCGACGGGGCCGTCGAACGCCCGGCGGGCGAAAGCGAAGATGAGCAGGACGCCGAGACCCTTCGCGATCTCCTCGACGATGGGCGCCTGGACGACGGCGCTGAACGCCTCCGGCAGTCGGCCGACCACGAGCGTGAGCAGCAGGTCGACGCCCAGGGCGATGACGACCGCGGCGATCGCCCCCCAGGCCACCGCGAACACGAGCAGGCGGCGCGGCTCCGGCTCCCACCGGTCGATGTAGCGCACGGCGAACCACACGATCACGAAGGGGATCGCGGCGAGCACGAGCCCGAGGAACGTCGCCGCTGTGCCCAGGAACCCGGTGAAGTACCGCACGAGCAGCGCCAGGAGCGGAACGAGCAGCACGGCCACCACCCACAGCGCCACGCCCCCGCCGCGCGACCGCGGCGGGGCGGCCGATGCCGTTACCTGCGGAGCCGTCGTGATGCGAGTCGGTTCGACCGAACCGGGCCGGGACAACGGCGAGGGGGAGCTCATGGGCTCAGCCTAGAGCGGGCCGGGGACGGCGCATCCGGGGCTTGCGGCCTCCGCTGCGGGGCGCGGGCCGGTAGCGTGGAGGCATGCGTTTCGCCCACGTCCGGTCTCAGGAAGGGGCGGAAGCCCCCCGTCTCGTCAGCGTCCACGGTGAGGAGTTCTCGTTCGTCGACGAGCTCTTCGACGGCGCCCCTGCCACGCTCGAGCAGCTGATCGCCGGCGGTGACGCCCTCCTCGACCGCGTGCGCGAGGCCAGTGCGACCGCCCCGCGGCAGCCCCTCGCCGGCATCCGCTTCGCCTCGGCCGTGCTCGCTCCCCCGTCGATCCTCGCGGTAGGGCTGAACTACGCCGCGCACTCGGGCGAGTTGGGACTCAAGACCGACGCGGGCCCGACGGTGTTCGTCCTGTGGCCGAACTCGCTCACCGCGCACGAGGCGACCACGTCGTGGCCCCGGGCGCTCAGCGAAGCCGTCGACTACGAGGCCGAACTCGGGGTCATCATCGGCCGGCCCGGCCGCGACATCCCCGAGTCCGACGCCCTCGACCACGTGTGGGGCTACACGGTCGTCAACGACATCACCGCGCGCAACATCCAGTTCTCCGAGGCGCAGTGGTCGCGGTGCAAGTCGTTCGACGGCTTCACCCCGACCGGTCCGTTCGTGGTCACGGCCGACGAGATCCCCGACCCGCAGGACCTGCACATCTGGACCGTGGTCGATGGACACACCGTGCAGGATGCCAGCACCGGCCAGATGGTGCGCTCGGTGAAGACGCTGATCAACAAGCTGTCGGAGTCGGTGACGCTGCTGCCGGGCACCCTCATCTCCACCGGGAGCCCGGGCGGTGCCGGCTACTCCCGCGACCCGCAGATCTTCCTGCGCGACCGCTCCACGGTGACCGTCGGCATCGACGGCATCGGCGAGTTGACCACGCACTGCCGCATCCTCGACTGACGCGGCATCCGGAAGCTCCTCCGGATGCCGCGACCCGACGCGGGCGCCGTACCCGGCCTCAGTCCTCCACGACGCTGTCGGCGGCGCGCACGATCGGGATCGCCGCGGTCACGGCCTGCAGGCCCGACAGACGGGCCGGCGAGATCTGCTTCGTGACCTCTTCGCGGGTCATCAGGCCCGCCTCCACCACGAGGTCGGCGACGTTGCGGTGCGTCAGCAGCGCGGTCTTGGCCAGAGCCGCGGCCGCCGCATACCCGATGAAGGGCGTCAGGGCGGTCACGACGCCGACCGACGAGCCGACCATCGCGCCCAGGCGTTCGCGGTTGGCCGTGATGCCGTCGACGCAGTTCACGCGCAGGGTCCACATCGCCTGGCGCATCCACGTGATCGACTGGTAGATCGAGTGGGCGATGACCGGTTCGAAGGCGTTGAGCTGCAGCTGGCCGCCCTCCACCGCCATGGTGACCGTCATGTCGGCCCCCACGACCGAGAAGGCGACCTGGTTCACGACCTCCGGGATGACCGGGTTGACCTTGCCGGGCATGATGCTCGAGCCCGCCTGGCGCGGCGGGAGGTTGATCTCCCCGAGGCCCGCCTGCGGACCCGACGAGAGCAGGCGCAGGTCGTTGCAGATCTTCGACAGCTTCACGGCGTTGCGCTTGAGCGATGACGAGAACGACATGAAGGCGCCCGTGTCGCTCGTGGACTCCACGAGGTCGGTGGCGGTCTCGAGGTCGAGGCCGGTGATCTCCCGCAGGTGCCGCAGCACCGCCCCCGCGTAGCCGGAGTGGGCGGTGATGCCCGTGCCGATCGCGGTGGCGCCCATGTTGATCTCGAAGAGCAGGTAGGCGTTCTCGGTGAGGCGGTTGTAGTCCTCGCCGAGCGTGGTGGCGAACCCGTGGAACTCCTGCCCGAGCGTCATGGGCACGGCATCCTGCAGCTGGGTGCGGCCGACCTTGAGCACGTCGTGGAACTCCTCCGACTTCGCCAGGAACGACTGGCGCAGCAGCGCGAGCTCCTCGAGCAGGCTCTGGAGCGTGAGCGACAGGCCGATCTTGATCGCGGTCGGGTAGACGTCGTTCGTCGACTGACTGCGGTTGGTGTCGTCGATGGGCGAGAGGAACGCGTAGTCGCCCTTCTCGCGACCGGCCATCTCGAGCGCGATGTTGGTGATGACCTCGTTCGCGTTCATGTTCGTCGACGTGCCCGCGCCGCCCTGGATGACGCCGACGGTGAACTCGTCGTGGAACTCGCCGTCGATGACGCGCTGCGCCGCGCGGTCGATGAGGTCGGCCTTCGCGTGATCGAGCACGCCGATCTCACGGTTGGCCCGGGCCGAGGCCTGCTTGACCATCGCGAGGGCCCTCACGAGGTCGGGGTAGACCGAGATCGGGCGCTTCGCGATGGGGAAGTTCTCGAGGGCCCGAGCCGTGTGGATCCCCCAATACGCGTCGGCGGGGATCTCCATCGATCCCAGGGAGTCGGTCTCGATACGGGTGCGCGTCATTGCGTCCAAAGCCATGTGGGGGTCCTCGTGGGTGTCACGGCGAGCAGGGATGCCACGAGCCTAACCACGGCGGGCGGAGCGGTCGCTGGACACGGCGGCCGGTCGTCGGATCAGTACCGTCCGCCGCGTCTATTGCCCGGTCGCACGCTTGCGCGAGAACGCCTCGAGTCGCTCCTCCGGACTGAGCGCCGCCATCTCGGCCGTCCACTCGGGCGTGAAGTACCCCGTCGCCTCCGCGTCGACCACCGGGACGACGGCGTGGGTGATCGTGTCGTCCCACACGTGGACGAGATGGAACGAACGCCCGGCATCCATCCCGTTGACGGCGTCGGCCGGTCGGGCGAGGTCCATCGTGTAGCAGGATGCCGCGGCGACGCTCACGGGCACCCCCGCGAACGTGCCCGACGTGGAGTAGTGCAGATGGCCCGCGAGGATCGCGCGCACATCGCTGCCCGCAATCGCCTCGGCCAAGCCCGCCTGATCGCGCAGCTCGAGGATGTCGAAGAAGGGGATGTGGGTGGGAAGCGGCGGATGGTGCAGCGCGAGGATCGTCCCCCGCGGGGCGGGCGTTGCCAGTTCGGCCCGCAGCCATGTGAGCTGCGCCGGGTCGAGGTCGCCGTGGTGCCAGCCGGGCACGGTGGAATCCAGCGCGATCAGCCGCAAGCCGTCGAGGTCGTGCACGTTGGTGATCGGATCCTCGGTGGCCTCGGCGTCGAGGAGCTCGGCGCGCATCGCGGGCCGCTCGTCGTGATTGCCCGCCACCCACACCACCGGCGCCCCCAAGCGCTCCGCCCAGGGCTCCACCGCCTCCCGCAGGGCACGGTACGCCTCGGGCTCGCCGAGGTCGGTGAGGTCGCCGGTGAAGACCACGGCATCCGGTCGGACCCCCGTCGCCTCGGCCGCCGCGAGCGTGCGACGGAGGTGCACGGCCGTGTCGTAACGGCCGCCGAGGAGGCGCTCCCCACCGAGCAGGTGCGTATCGCTGAGGTGGAGGATGACGCGCGCGGCGGGCGCATGCTGACCGAACTGCACGGATGCCATGCCCACAGCCTAGGAGGGGGTTCCGACATCGGCAGGCCGGGCGGGGTGTCCCGTACGCCACCGCGCGGGACGACCGGCGACCCCGGCGTACGGGATCGCGTCCGGCCGCGCCGAGGGCCCGGCATCCGGAACCGACCCCCCCGCGGAGTCGGACCGGGTTGCGGGCGTCAGTGGTTGAAGAGGATCAGCAGCAGCGCACCCAGCACGGCCGCCGCGCACACGGCGAAGCACACGTAGGCGCCGACGAGCGACAGGCGCTTCTGCCCGTCGCTGAGCGGGTTCTTCTTCGCGGCCTTGGCGACGGCCTTCTCGGCGCGGCGACGCTGCTTGTCGGTGAGCACCGTGATGGCGTCGGTGAACTCCGCGGGCGCGACCAGCGGCGGTCGACCGCCGCGCACGAGCAGGCGCAGCCCGAGGGCGTAGAAGGTGACGACGACCGACGCCCCGATGAGGGCGGCGGCGAAGACCTGCAGGAAGGCTCCCCAGTTGATGAGCATCAGGCGTCCTTCCCGGCCTTCTCGCGCTCGAGGCGGCGCTGGCGGCGCGTGGGTCCGGGCTTGCGCGGCACCTTCACGGCGGCGCCGGAATCGGCGACCTCGCTCATCGCGTTCGCGGAGGTGACGGAGTCACGGCGCGAGCGCAGGAACAGGCCCAGCACGATCACGACGGCGATGACGGCGTCGACGGCGACGCCCCACCCACCGAGCCACACGACGATGAGGGCGGCGGCGGCGCCCACTGCGCCGGCCGCGGGCAGCGTCAGCACCCAGCCGATCATGATGCGGCCGACGGTGTTCCAGCGCACGGTCGAGCCGCGGCGTCCCAGGCCCGACCCGATGACCGACCCGGATGCCACCTGCGTCGTCGACAGGGCGAAACCGAGGGCGCTCGAGGCGAGGATCGTCGCCGCCGTCGAGGTCTCGGCCGAGAAGCCCTGGGCGGGCTTGACGTCGGTGAGGCCCTTGCCGAGCGTGCGGATGATGCGCCACCCGCCCATGTAGGTGCCCAGGGCGATCGTGATCGCGCAGGCGAAGACGACCCACAGCTGCGGGTCGGGGTTGGCGGTGGACTGCCACCCGACGGTGATGAGGGCGAGGGTGATGACGCCCATCGTCTTCTGCGCGTCGTTCGTGCCGTGGGCGAGGGCCACGAGCGACGACGTGAAGATCTGGCCCCAGCGGAAGCCGTCGCGGCCGTCGGCCTTCGCGTCGTAGCGACGCGTGACGCCGTAGGCGATCTTCGTCACGACGAAGGCGATCAAGCCGGCCGTGAGCGGGGCGATGAGGGCCGGGAGGATCACCTTGCTCAGCACGACCCCGGTGTCGATGGCCGAGGCGCCGACGCCGACGAGCGTCGCGCCGATCAGGCCGCCGAAGAGCGCGTGCGAGGAGCTGGAGGGAAGGCCCAGCAGCCACGTGAGCATGTTCCACGTGATCGCGCCGATGAGACCCGCGAAGATGATGGGCGGGAAGATGTCGGGACTCAGCTGATCCTCGCGGATCATGCCGCCCGAGATCGTCTTTGCGACCTCGGTCGACAGGAACGCGCCCACCAGATTGAGGCTGGCGGCGAGAAGGACGGCCACCTTCGGCTTCAGCGCACCGGTGGCGATGGGCGTGGCCATCGCGTTCGCGGTGTCGTGGAACCCGTTGGTGAAATCGAAGAACAGTGCCAGCGCGATGACCAGCACGATGATGAGGGCTGCGCTCTCCACCGTTCGCTTTCCGTGAGAAGGAGGAAGGGATGCCGACGGGATCGGCGTGACGAACGAAGAGTTCACCTGGCGTTGATCTTTCGTTCACCGAAAGACGCGACGACATCCTTTCATTCGGACCTGTGAGGGTCAAACGCGCGGCGGCGCGGGAGGTCGGCATCCGTCGGCGTCTTCGGCCGGATGCCGCGGCGGCGCACTAGCGTGGAACGGTGACCGACCTCGACCCGCAGCCCACCCCTCCCGTCGCCGACCGCCGTCCGATCGCCCGCACCCACCACGGCGACACCTTCGACGATCCCTACGAATGGCTGCGCGCGAAGGACGACGCCGAGGTCGTCGCCCACCTCGAGGCCGAGAACGCCTACACCTCCGCGCGCACCGCTCACCTCTCGCGTCTGCGCGACACGATCTTCGGCGAGATCAAGGGCCGCACGCTCGAGACCGACCTCTCGGTCCCCGCCCGCCGCGGTGACTGGTGGTACTACGGACGCACCGTCGCGGGCGCGCAGTACGGCATCCAGTGCCGCGCCCCGCTGGACTCTCCCGATGACTGGACGCCGCCCACCCTCTCCCCCGACCGCCCGGTCCCGGGCGAGCAGGTGCTGTTCGACGGCAACATCGAGGCCGAGGGCACCGACTTCTTCTCGCTCGGGAGCTTCGAGATCTCGAACGACGGCACGCGCATGCTGTACGGCATCGACGTCGCCGGAGACGAGCGCTACACGGTTCGCGTGCGCGACCTGACGACCGGCGAGACGCTCGCCGACGAGATCCCCGGCACCTTCTCGGGCGCGACCTTCTCGCCCGACGGCCGTTTCATCGTCTACACCACCGTCGACGACGCGTGGCGCCCCGACACCGTGTGGCTGCACGAGATCGGGACGGGTGTGGATGCCGATGTGAAGCTGTTCCACGAGCCGGACGACCGCTACTGGGTCGGCGCCGACTTCACCCGCAGCGACAAATACCTCGTCATCGAGATGGGCTCCTCCATCACGAGCGAGGAGTGGCTGGTGGACGCCGACGACCTCCGTGGCGAGCCGCGCGTGGTGTGGCCGCGCACGGAAGGCGTGGAGTACTCCAGCTCGCACGCCGTGGTCGACGGCGAGGACGTGCTCTACATCCTCCACAACGACGGCGCCCTCGACTTCGAACTGGTGCGGGTGCCGGCATCCGCACCGCAGGGGCCGCGCGAGACGGTCATCGCGCACCGCACGGGGCAGCGTCTGCTGGGCGTCGACACGTTCCGCGACTGGGGTGTCGTGGCGTACCGCCGCGACGGGCTCGCGCGCCTGGGCATGCTGTCGTACGCCGACGGGGCCGTCACCGAGATCGCGTTCGACGAGCCGCTCTACAGCGTCGGCACGGGGGGCAACCCGGAGTGGGCGCCGCCGATGCTGCGCCTCGGGTACGGCTCGTTCGTGACGCCCGGCACCGTCTTCGACTACGTGATCGATACCGGCGAACTGCTTCTGCGCAAGCGCCAGCCCGTGCTCGGCGGCTTCGACCCCTCCGACTACGGACAGGCGCGCGTCTGGGCACCCGCCGAGGACGGGACGCAGGTGCCCGTGTCGCTCGTCTGGAAGCGCTCGTTCGGCGAGCCCGGTACGGCGGCGCGCCCTGTGCACCTGTACGGCTACGGCTCCTACGAGCACTCGATCGAACCCGGCTTCTCGGTTCCGCGACTGTCGCTGCTCGACCGTGGAGTCGTCTTCGCCGTGGCGCACGTGCGCGGCGGTGGCGAGATGGGTCGCCAGTGGTACGAGGACGGCAAGCTGCAGGCCAAGCGCAACACGTTCACCGACTTCGTCGCCGCCGCCCGCCACCTCGTGGCGGAGGGCTACACGACACCCGACCGCATCGTCGCCGAGGGCGGGAGCGCCGGCGGCCTGCTCATGGGCGCGGTGGCCAACCTCGCACCCGAGATGTTCGCCGGCATCCTGGCCGACGTGCCCTTCGTCGATGCGCTGACCACGATCCTCGACCCGTCGCTGCCGCTCACGGTGATCGAGTGGGACGAGTGGGGCGACCCGCTGCACGACGCCGACGTGTACGCCTACATGAAGTCGTACTCGCCGTACGAGAACGTGCGCGACGGTGTCGCCTACCCCCGCATCCTCGCGGTCACGTCCTTGAACGACACGCGCGTGCTCTACGTCGAGCCGGCCAAGTGGGTGCAACGCCTGCGCGAGGTCGGAGCCGACGCGATGCTGAAGTGCGAGATGGTCGCCGGCCACGGCGGCGTCAGCGGCCGCTACAACGCCTGGCGCGAGCGCGCGTTCGAGCTCGCGTGGCTGCTGGATGTGCTGGGACTGGCGGAGTAAGAGCGGCGGCGCGGCCACGGTAGGCGAGCGGTCGTGGCGGCTGTGCGGTCGCGGCGGCTGCGCGGTCGCGGCGGCTGCGGCATGTCCCACTCGTGACGGTGCTCGTCCCACTTGTGGCCGGTTGCGAGCCCCTCAACCAGCGGTGAGTGGGACAAGGGGTCACTGACCGGGCCGCCAGCCCGCTCTGAGCAGCGCGGCGCGCACGAGGGATGCCGCGGCTGCGCCGTCTCCGCGGAGGTGGTGGCTCAGGATGCGGACGTGATCCCACCCCGCGTCGCGAATTGCGGCCCAGCGATCCGCGTCGTGAGCAAACTGCCGCGGATCCTCCGCGTGCACGCGGCCGTCATACTCGACGGCGACGCGCCACGCCTCGAAGGTGAGGTCGATCTCCGCGACGAATTCTCCCCGAGTCGAGAAGATGTCCTCGTTGACGCCGGGCTCCGGAAGTCCGTGGCGCGCGAGGAGGAGCCGCAGGTGGGTCTCGCGTGGTGACCTCACGCCCGGGCGGGCGAGAGCGAGCGCCCTCCGGAGGATGCCGCCCCGGACATCCCCCATGCGGGCGATCTCGACATCCAGGTCGGCGGCGGTGGCGAGCGGCCTTCGCCCGGCGAGGAGCGCGTCGGCGCCCGCGACCAGGTCGTCGAGACGCCACAGCCGGCCGCGCTGCCGCCATGCGCGAACGGCGTTCTCGATCGGCATCCCCTCGGGTCCGGTTTCGATGGCCGGCTCTCGGGTCTGCAATCGATGACCGACGACACCACGGGTGCGGGGCTCGCGCGCGGGGCGGTGCGCCGACACGTGCAGGCGCGGCGTGTAGGGCCACTCCGGTGTGCTGAGACCGCGCAGGGCGAACACCGTCTCGTGACTGAAGAACTGCCCGTCGGCGAGGCGGGGCGCATAGGCCCGGCACCTCTCGAGGATGCTCTGGTCGCCGGTCGGGCGAGACCGCACGCCATGAAAGGGCGTGACGAGGTCGGATGCGCGGAGGCGGGTCCTGCTCGCACCCCGTTCCAGGGCCTCCGCTACGTGGAATCGGTCGGGCAGGTCGTCCGGCAGGGGCTGGCGGCGGGTCATGCTCCAGGATCCCGACCGCTGACCCGTGCGTCAGCCTTCTCCACAGCCCTTCCGCCTGCTCTGCACCTGTGGAGGACGCCTCTCAGCCGCCACCGCCCCGACCATGTCCCACTTATGGCCGGTTCAGCGCACCTGGACCGGCCATAAGTGGGACACGCACCGCCATATGTGGGACGAGGCCGCGGGGACACGGCGCACGCTCGCCACGCCTGCTCGCGCATCCCACGCTGCGCGTGCGTCCCTCACACTGCCCGCCTCATACGCTGCACACGCTCACCGCGCCCACTCGCCGCGCACGCGAACGCCCCGCCCCGCGCGAGGCGGGACGGGGCGTCGGAGCGACGAGCTCAGCCGAACAGCGCCGCAGCCTCTTCGTAGCGGTACAGCGGGACGCTGTTCAACTCGCCGAGGGCGTCGGCGAAGGGCACGCGCACGATGTCGGTGCCGCGCATGGCGACCATCTGACCCCAGGCGCCCTCGTTCAGGGCGTCGGCGGCGTGCAGACCGAGGCGCGTCGCGAGCACGCGGTCGAACGCCGACGGCGAACCACCGCGCTGGATGTGACCGAGCACGGTGGCGCGGGTCTCGATGCCGGTGAGGCGCTCGATCTCGGGGGCGAGCAGCTCGCCGATGCCGCCGAGGCGGGGACGGTTGAAGGCGTCGAGACCCTTGTCGCTGAACGCCTCGTCCATGCCCTTGAGCTTGAAACCCTCGGAAACGACGACGAGCGGGGCACGACCGCGGTCGTGGGCGCGAGTGACCTGCTCGACGATCTCGTCGATCGACATCGGCACCTCGGGGATGCAGATGACGTGAGCGCCCGCCGCGATACCCGCGTGCAGCGCGATCCAGCCCACGTGGCGGCCCATGACCTCGGCCACCATGCAGCGCTGGTGCGAGTCGCCGGTGGTGCGGAGGCGGTCCATGGCATCCGTCGCGATGTTGACGGCGGTGTCGAAGCCGAACGAGTAATCGGTCGCGCGCAGGTCGTTGTCGATCGTCTTCGGCACGCCGAGGACGTTGATGCCGTCTTTCGACAGACGGTCGGCCGCGGCCAGGGTTCCTTCGCCGCCGATGGCCAGGATGCCGTCGAGCCGGTGCCCGTACATGGTCTTGGAGATGTTCTCGGCGCCGCCGCGCACGCCCTCGTACGGGTTGGTGCGGCTCGTGCCGAGGATGGTGCCGCCGACCTTGGACAGTCCCTTCACCTCGTGACGCGTCAGGGGGAAGAAGTCGCCGTCGACGACTCCGCGCCACCCGTCGCGGATGCCGACGAACTCGATGTCGTAGTTGGTCGTGCCCTTCAGCACGACGCCACGGATGACCGCGTTGAGACCGGGGCAGTCGCCGCCGCTGGTCAGGATGCCGATCTTCATGGGCAGAGTCCTCTGGTGCTGTGATTCGGGTGGAGGGTCGGCGCCGTTGCCGTCTTCGACCCTATCGCCGCGGGCGGGAACGCTGCCACACGGTGACGGAGGGGCGAAGGATGCCGGAACCCCGACGCCGTGGTCCGCCTGACGGTCCGCCATGCCCGGCGAGACGAGCACACCGGACGCCGCGGGCCCGACCCGTTCCGCGGAGCCGGCGTCACGGAAGCAGGGCGTGCGACGGGAACAGGCTGCTACAGCCGGTGACGGCCTGTTCTCGTCGAACTGCCTGTTCTCGTGACGACACGCGAACGCCCCGGCACAGGGCCGGGGCGTTCGAGGGCGACGGATCAGGCCGTGCCGAGCGCCTGACGCAGCAGGTGCATGAGCGCCGAGAGCTGCACGGAGTCGCTCGAACCCGGCTCGACCGACTGTCCGTCGAGGGCGCGCTGGGCGAGGCCCTCCTTGGAGTCGATGAGCTCCGCGATCTTCGTGTCGATCGTGTGCGCGGCGATGATGCGCCACGCGGTCACGGGCTCCTCCTGGCCGATGCGGTGCACGCGGTCGATCGCCTGCGTCTGCTCGGCCGCGGTCCACGACAGCTCGGCGAGCACGACGTTGGAGGCGGCCTGCATGTTGAGGCCGACACCGGCGGCGGTGAGCGAACACACCGCGATGCCGACGTCGGGGTCGCTGTTGAAGGCGTCGATCGCGGCCTGACGGGCGGTCGAGGTCTGCTCGCCGCGCACCGAGACGGCCTTGAGACCGGAGGCCTTGAAGTGGGCCTCGGCGGCATCCATCACGTCGATGTGCTTGGCGAAGAACACGACCTTGCCCACCGAGCGCTGCAGCTGAACGGCGTAGTCGGCGGCGAGGTGGGCCTTGGCCTGACCGATGCGGCGCACCATCGTGAAGACGTTCTCGCTGCCCGATCCCGCGGCCTTCGACTCCTCGAGCTCGCCGTGCGCGACCAGACGTACGATGTCGTCGTCGATCTCGCCGGCGGCGAGGCCGCGGTCGCCGCGCGCCTCGATGATGCGGCGGTACTTCGCGGCCAGTCGGGCGCCGAGCTCGCGCTCGGCCTGACGGATCGACCGGCCGTACTCGTCGTCCAGCTCGACGGGCAGGTCGGCGACCAGCTTGTCGGGCAGATCGGCGGCGACGTCCTTCTTCTTGCGTCGCACGATGCCCATCGAGATGACGGCCTCGCGCGCCTCGGGGTAGAACGCCTTGTCGGCGGGCGTCAGGCCCGTGGCATCCAGCTTCTCCATCAGCTCGGGGCCGGGCTTCTCGCCGTTGGTCCAGCCGAGGAACCGCCAGATCGCGTCGAAGTCCTCGACGTCGTTGATCAGCGGGGTCCCGGTCAGGGCGAGCATGAGCGGGTCGCGCGTCTGCTCGCGCACCCGGGATGCCAGGGCCAGCACGTTCTGCGAACGCTGCGACGTGAGGTTCTTGATGAAGTGCGCCTCGTCGACGACGACGCCCTTGAGACCGATCGACGACAGCCACGAGAGGTGACGGTCGAGGATCTCGTAGTTGACGATGAACACGTCGGCGAAAGCGTCGATGTCGGCGCCGCCGCCGGAGATGACGGTCGCGCGGCGCTGCGGCGTCCACCGCTGCACCTCGCGCGCCCAGTTCATCTTCACGACGTTGGGGACGACGACCAGCAGGGGGTAGGCGTCGGCGACGGATGCCGCCAGCACCGACTCCGCGGTCTTGCCCAGGCCGGGCTCGTCGGCGAGGAGGAACTCGCGGTGGCCGAGGCGCACGGCCTCGAGGAAGCGCGACTGATGCGGCATGACCTCGAGCCCGCGCGGCGAGAGCCGGTCGAACTCGGGCACGGGCGGCAGCTCCATGCTCGCGGCCGACCCGCCGGCGCCGGTCTCGAACGCCTTGTAGAGCGGGCCCATGAGCTCCCACCCGTCGAGGCGGCGGCGCGGGGCGTCTCCGCTGGGGCGCGGCGTGAGGTCGGGGGCGCGGAACGGGTTCGCCATCTGGCGCGCTTCGATGGATGCCGGCACGACCTGCTTGTCGGCGAGAGCCGCGGAGACGACCGGGGTGATCTTCGGCGTGTTGTCGGTGATGATCAGCTCGTCCGGCGGCAGCTCGGCGCCGGACTCGAGCAGCCAGTCGCGACGCATGCGGCGGGCGACCGGCGAGGTGGCCGCGTCGACCTCGAGCAGCTGGATCAGCGAGGTGTCGCGCGCGGCGGTCTTCGCGAGGATCGTCGCCACGCCGTCGAGGCGCTTGAGCAACTCGGCGCGCGCGGCGTCGGTGATCTCGGTGTCGGCCTTCACCCGCGCACGCTCCTCGCGCACGAGGAACGCGATCACCTGGAACTTGACGCGGTTGGTGGGCCCGAGCTTGCCGCGCTGCGCCTTCGCCTCGACCTCGCGCACCTTGCGCGCGAGGATCGGGATGACGGGTGCTTCGTCGTCGCGTCGGGATGACGTGGTCTTCCTGCGCCGCTGGCTCGAGCTACGGGCGGCGGTTGCCGTGGTCGGCATGCTCCTCCTGAGCGTGTCGTCCGGAAGTAGTCCGGAACGTTCCGGCGCGAGGCCGGTGGATCAGTGACCCCGGGGAACATCACCCGGCACGCCGCCGAAGCGGCGGTGCCTGTGGCCCGAGAGCGCGTCGACCGGAACGGTTCACGACTGGGGCGGATGGCGGGATCGAGATCATTCTAGCGGCTTTCGCCCCCGGACCGACGGCGAAGACGCGCGGTCGTGGACGATCCGCGCACTTCCCCGGTCGGCGCCGCTCAGGCCGCGTGCCGCAACCGCAGACTGTTGAGGACGACGAAGACGCTCGAGAACGCCATCGCGGCTCCGGCGAGCATCGGGTTCAGCAGCCCCAGGGCCGCCAGCGGCAGAGCCGCCACGTTGTACGCGAAGGCCCAGAAGAGGTTGCCGCGGATCACGCGCATCGTGCGCCTGCTCAGGGCCACCGCGGTGACGATGCCGCGCGGGTCGTCGCGCATGAGGGCGACGTCGCTCGCGTGGAGCGCGGCATCCGTCCCCCCTCCCATGGCGATGCCCAGATCGGCGGATGCCAGGGCGGCGGCGTCGTTGACCCCGTCGCCGACCATTGCGACGGTGCGCCCCGCGGCCCGGAGCGCGGCGATCTCGTCGACTTTGCCCTCGGGCAGGACGCCCGCGCGCACCGTCTCGATGCCGAGCTCGTCGGCGACGGCGCGCGCGATGTGCGCATTGTCGCCGGTGAGCAGGACCGGCTCGAGACCCATCTCGCGCAGGCGGGCGACGGTGGAGGCGCTCTCGGGGCGCACCGTGTCGGCCACCTCGACCACGACGCGTGCACGCATCGCGCCGTCGGCGTCGGCCCATCCCGCCACCACGACGGTTCCGCGCTGCTCCCCCTCCTCGACGGCCGCGGCGAGCGCCACCGGCAGCGGCGCCCCCAGGTCGGCGGCGAGGGCGGGACGCCCCGCGAACACGCGGATGCCGTCGACGAGACCGACGATCCCGCGGCCGGGCAGCGCCTCCACGTCACGGGCCACCGGTCCATCGGCCGCCGCCGCCACGATCGCGTGCGCCACGGGATGCTCCGACGCGCGCTCGAGCGCGGCCAGCCGACGCAGGGCCTCCTCGGCGTCCTGATCGTCGGCGGCGGTGATGTTCACGACGCTCATGCGTCCGGCGGTCAGAGTGCCGGTCTTGTCGAGGACGATCGTGTCGATGCGCTCCGCGGATTCCAGGGCCGAAGGTCCCGTCACCAGGATGCCGAGCTGGGCCGCGCGGCCGGTACCGACGAGGATCGCGATCGGGGTGGCCAGGCCCAGCGCGCACGGGCAGGCGATGATGAGCACCGCGACAGCGGCAGTGAAGCCGGCCGACAGCGGCTGCCCGGCGAGGAGCCAGCCGAGGAGGGTCAGCACGGCCAGCACGATCACGACCGGGACGAAGACGCCCGAGATGCGGTCGGCGAGGCGCTGCACGCGGCTCTTGCCGAGCTGCGCGTCCTCGACGAGACGGGCGATGCGCGCGAGACGCGTCTGCTCGCCCACCCCCGTCGCACGCACGACGAGCCGTCCGCCCGAAGCGATGGTGCCGCCGGTCACCGTCGATCCGGGACCCACGTCGACCGGGACTGACTCCCCGGTCAGCATGCTCTCGTCCACCGAGGCGCTCCCCTCGAGCACCTCTCCGTCCGTGGCGACGGTGGACCCGGGGCGCACGACGAACTCGTCACCGACGGCGAGCTGCGCGATGTCGATGCGACGCCCGTCGACGAGCTCCGCCTCCCGCGCGCCGAGGTCGAGCAGTGACCGCAGCGCCCCCCCGGCTCGGCGGGTGGAGCGCTGCTCGATGACGCGTCCGAGCAGCAGGAAGACGGTGACCGCGGCGGCGACCTCGAAGTAGACCACGGAGGTCGCGTCGTGCACCGGCCCGAAGAGCATCACCTCGTGACGGATGCCGATCCGCCCGGCCGATCCGAAGACGAGCGCCCAGACGCTCCAGAGGTAGGCGGCGAAGGTGCCCAGCGTGATGAGCGTGTCCATCGTGGCGGCGCCGTGCCGCGCGTTGCGCAGCGTGGCGCGGTGGAAGGGCCACCCGCCCCACAGGACGATCGGAGTCGCGAGCACCAGCGACACCCACTGCCACGCGGGGAACTGCCAGGCCGGGACCATGCCGAGCGCCACCACGGGAACCGCCAGGCCGAGCGACACCCAGAGGCGCACGCGCAGGGGGGTCGAGCCGGGCGCATCGGTCGTGTCGTGCACGTGCCCGGAGGGCGCGTTCGCGGAGTCGGCGTGCGCGTCGGGGGCTGGCGCGTCGGGGGCGTGCGCATCGGCAGCCTGGGCGGCGGAGGCGTGCGCGGGAGTACCCGCCGGCGCGGGCGCGGAGGCGCCCGGCGCGTTCGAGGCGGCACCGTCGGGCTGCGCGGCGGTCGCGGCGAGATCGCGCCCGGTCACGGCATCCACCGCTCCCCCGGGGGCGGGCACGGGCACCGGGGGCGGCGGGGTGGAGGTGCGGGTGCGGACGCGGGCGTCGTAGCCGGCGGCGCGCACGGCATCCACCAGGGCCGTCGTGTCGAGGTCGGCGGGGTAGCGCACCCGCGCGGTCTCCGTCGCGAGGTTGACCGCCGCTTCCACGCCCTCGACCCGCCCCAGGCGCTTTTCAACGCGCGCGACGCAGCTCGCGCACGTCATCCCGTCGATGTCGAGCACCGCCTCGGCGGTCGGTGCGGCATCCGTCTGGTCGCTCATGGCTCCTCCTCCGGTCACCCCGTCCTCAACAGGATACCCCCAGGGGGTATTCCTGCACCACGTCCGGGGCCGTGATCGCCTCCCCGGGTCGATGTCCCGCGGACGCGCCCGTAGGGTCGCGG
Organism: Microbacterium sp. NPDC089190; assembly: GCF_040701795.1. Classification (NCBI taxonomy): domain Bacteria; kingdom Bacillati; phylum Actinomycetota; class Actinomycetes; order Micrococcales; family Microbacteriaceae; genus Microbacterium; species Microbacterium sp. NPDC089190. The sequence continues at coordinate 264,907 of NZ_JBFBHF010000001.1, forward strand.
CGCAAGCGGCTCCTCGCAAGCCGCCCCGCCCCCGAGCGACCGACCCTACGCTGGGGGAATGGCCGAGACGATGACGCGCGAGCAGCGCACGGTGCTCGCGGTCGCGGTCCTCGCCTCGTTCGTGTCGTTCCTCGACGGCACGGTGGTGAACGTCGCCCTCCCGGCCATCGCCGCCGACCTGGGCGGCGGGCTGAGCACGCAGCAGTGGGTCGTCGACGCCTACCTCGTCACGCTGGGGGCGTTCATCCTGGTCGCCGGTTCGCTCAGCGACGTCCTGGGGCGGGTCGTCGTCCTGCGCATCGGCCTCATCGGCTTCGGCGTCACCTCCCTCGCGATCGCCGCCGCCCCCACCGCGGAGTTCCTCATCGTGGCCCGCGCGCTCCAGGGCGTGGCCGGCGCCCTCCTCGTGCCCAGCTCGCTCGCCCTCATCACCTCGACCTTCCGCGGTGCCGCGCAGGCGCGCGCAATCGGCATCTGGACCGGCGCGACCACCGTCGCCATGCTCGCGGGCCCCCTGATCGGCGGGGTCTTCGTCGACACCCTGTCGTGGCGGCTCGTCTTCCTCGTCAACGTCCTCCCCATCGGAGTCACGATGTGGCTGCTGACCCGGCTCGGCCATCGCGACCACCGCCGCCCCGGCGCTCGCGTCGACATCCTCGGCGCCGTCCTGTGCGCGGCAGGCCTCGGCGGCATCGTGTTCGCCCTCATCGAGCAGCCCAACCTCGGGTGGGCCTCCCCCGTCATCTGGCTCCCGGGGATCATCGGCATCCTGGCCTTCTCGGGTTTCCTCGTGCGTCAGAAGACGGCGCGCGAACCGATGATGCCGTTGGACCTCTTCCGGGCGCGCAACTTCTGGGCGGGCAACCTCGCCACCGTGTTCGTCTATGCGGCGCTGTCGCTCAACGGCTTCGTGCTCAGCGTGTACCTGCAGCAGGGGGCCGGGCTGCCGGCGACCCTCGCGGGGCTCGCATCGCTGCCGAGCACCGTCCTCATGATCGTCCTGAGCTCTCGCATGGGGGCGTTGTCGGGGCGTCTCGGGCCGCGACTCTTCATGACGGTCGGCCCCCTCGTGATGGCCGCCGGCGCGCTGCTCCTGTTGCTCGTCGGCGACGACTTCGACTACTGGACGCAGGTGCTCCCCGGCGTCATCGTGTTCGGCCTGGGCCTGACCGCCACGGTCTCCCCTCTGACCGCCGCGGTGCTCGGCGCGATCGACTCCGAGCGCTCCGGCATCGCCTCCGCGGTCAACAACGCCGTCTCGCGCGTCGCCGGTCTTCTCGCGATCGCCGCCGTCTCCGCCGTGGTCGGCGGATCGCTGGATCTCGACGGATTCCACCGGGCCGCGATCTTCACCGCCGCGTTGATGGCGCTCGGGGCGGCGGCGTCGTTCCTCGGCATCCGCAACCGCCTGTCGCGGCAGGACTGACCTCCGCGGCGGTCGGGGCGCCGCGGCGCGGACGCGGGTCGCCTCGGGGTCGCGATCACCGCCCCGCGATGGCCCGCGACGCGTGGCGACGTCAGTGCCGCGTGGCGACGCCTACCCCCACGTGGCGACGCCTGTGGCTTGCGCCCCTGCTGCTCAGCGCAGGATCGCGCGCGAGCGCTCGACGTCGTCGGCCATCTGGACGATGAGCGCGTCGATGCCGTCGAACGCCGTCATCCCGCGCACGCGTTCGACGAAGCGCACCTCGACGTGATGGCCGTAGAGGTCGAGCCCGGTCTCGTCGATGACGTACGCCTCGACCTGCCGCGCGTTCACGTCGTCGAAGGTCGGATTGGTGCCGACGCTGATCGCGGCGGGATAGCTCGTGCGCCGCGCCCCGTCGACGTCGACCAGCCACCCGGCGTAGACGCCGTCGGCGGGCACGAAGCCCTCGAGGTCGGGCGACAGGTTCGCGGTGGGATACCCCAGCTCGCGCCCGCGCTTGAGTCCGTGCACGACCTCGCCCCACACCGAGGGAGCACGACCGAGCAGGCGCGCGGCCGTCGAGATGTCGCCCGCCGACAGCGCCTCGCGGATCCACGTGGACGACACGCGCCGGTCGGCGTGCACGGCGCGGACGTCGTCGACGACGTCGACGCGGAAACCGTGCTCCGCTCCCATGCGCTCGAGAAGCGCGGGATCTCCCGCTCCCCCGGCGCCGAAGCGGAAGTCTCGCCCGACCAGCACGGTGCGGGCGTCGAGGGCGTCGACGAGGATGCCGCGCACGAAGTCCTCCGCCGGGATCGCCGCCAGGGCGTCGTCGAAGGTCAGCAGCAGCGTGGCATCCACTCCGGCCCGCTCCAGCAGGTCGAGCTTCTGGTGCGGGCCGATGACGTCGGCGGGGCACTTCTCCGGACGCAGCACGCTCAGGGGATTGCGGTCGAAGGTCACGGCGACCACGCGCGCACCGTCGGACGCGTCGACCCGCGCGCGGTCGATCACCGCGCGGTGGCCGGTGTGCACGCCGTCGAACTTGCCGATCGCCACCACGGTCGGACCGAAGCCGGCGGGGACCTCAGCGGGGTCGCGGAAGACGATCACGACGTGGTCCGGCGGTGCCGCACGAGCCACCACAGTCCGAGGAAGGGCAGCACGAGCGGGATGAAGAGGTAGCCGTATCCGTACACCGACCACACGGTCGGGTGCTGGAACAGCGCCGGCAGCACCAGGCTCAGCGTGCCGACCACCAGCACGCCGACCAACTCGAAGCCGATCGCGATCCAGGCGACGCGGTACCAGGCGGGGCGCCCGGAGAAGACCAACGCGAGGGTCGCGAGGATGTAGACGACCGCGGCGAGGGCGGACAGCGAATACGCCAGCGGGGCATCGTCGAACTCGCGCACGATCTGCACGAAGGAGCGACCCGTGGCGGCGAGCGCCATGATGCCGTAGACGACGACGAGGACACGGCCGATGCCGGTCATCCCCCGGGAACGGGTAGGAGTGGTGGATGCCATGACCCCTCGATTCTAGTTCGCCCCGGCCGCGACCGAGCGGCGCGGCGGCGACCGTGGGCGCCGGATCCGGCCCCGGTGGCTTCGACAGGCTCAGCCCCCTCCCGCCCAGGTGCGTGAGTCCCTGCCCGCTCAGGTCCCTGAGCCTGTCGAAGGGACCGGGACCACCGCGCCGCCTCAAGCCGCGGCATCCCCTGACCCCTCAGGCCAGCTGCACCGTCCAGATGACGTGCATGCGCCACACCATCACGGCGACCGCGAGAGCGGCGACACCCATGACCACGGTGCTCCACCGACTGCGTTCGAGCAGCGCCCACGCGACGCCCGCGATCGGCACGAGCGCCGCCGACACGAGGTAGGTCCAGAACTCCAGCAGACTCCCCGTGGGCGGGTTGCCCGCGAACGGCGCGATGATCGCCACGACGATCTGCACGATCAGCAGCAGCTCGATGAGGGCGAGCGATCCGACCGTGACGTCTCCCGGCCGCCGGCCGACCAGACCGGCCCCGACGGCGACGACGCCCGCGAGCACCGCGATCCCCACCTGCACGAGCGTGAACCACAGGATCATCGGACGCTCTCCTCGGGCATGTTCATGACGCTCTTCAGCTGCGTACCGCGCTTCTCGACCACGCCGATGAGGCGCCCGTCGGGGTCGATCGCGGCGGCGACGGCGCCGGTCAGCCGCCCCCCGCCGTCGATGCGCTTGCCGTGGCGCAGGTCGCGCGCCTCGTCGGGGCCCACCGCGATCGCTCCCATGACGACCGCGGCGGCGGTGGCGGGCTCGATCAGGGTGTCTTCGGCGAGGTCGTCGACCGACGCCGCGCCGGCGACGTCGAACGCCCCGATGCGCGTGCGACGCAGGGCGGTCAGGTGGCCGCCCACGCCGAGGGCCCGGCCGAGGTCGCGCGCGAGGGCGCGGATGTACGTGCCGCTCGTGCAGTCCACGACCACGTCGAGCTCGATGGACCCCTGCCCGCGGCGCGTGGCATGTACGTCGAAGCGCGAGACGATGACCCGGCGCGACTTCAGCTCCACCTGCTCCCCCGCGCGCGCGAGGTCGTACGCGCGGCGCCCGTCGACCTTGATCGCCGACACGGTGCTCGGCACCTGGTCGATCTCGCCGGTGAGAGCGGCGATGCCCTCGTGGATCGAGGAATCCGTCACGGCCGCGACCGCGTCGGCATCCGCCCGTTCGGTCTCGACCCCGTCGGCGTCGTCGCTGTCGGTCGACACCCCGAGGAGGATCGTCGCCTCGTAGGTCTTGTCGGCGCCCACGATGTAGGTGAGCAGACGGGTCGCGCCCTCGACGCCGAGCACGAGCAGCCCCGTCGCCATCGGATCGAGAGTGCCGGCGTGACCGATCTTGCGCGTGCCCAGCGCGCGTCGCGCGCGCGACACGACGTCATGACTGGTGATGCCTCCCGGCTTGTCGACCAGGAGGATGCCGGGGCGCACCATCAGCAGAAATCTCCGAAGACCTGGACGGGGTGGGCGGGGTCGGAGTTCTCGACGATGACCGAGGCCGCCGCCTTCGGCCGGACCGTGCGCAGGTAGTGCTTCTCGGCATCGGGCAGCTCCGGTCGCGGGGCGCCGATCGGCGGGTTGCTCTCGAGCCAGATCGAGAAGTTCCACAGCCCGCGCACCTCGGGAGCGTGCAGGAAGCGCCCGGAGACGACGAGCACCGCGTCGGCCGGTGCCCCCGCGGAGTCGCCGACCGGCTCACCGGCGCGGAAGGGCGCGACGACACTCTCGCGGACGTCGTCGGCGTGGTCGGCGAGCGACGCGCGGACCACCGCGGTGCCGTCCTCACCGACGGCCGCGGCGAAGGCGTCGGCGAACGATCCGGCCGCGTCGGCGTCGAGTGCGTCGACCGCCACCACCACTCGACCCGCGCGGCTGTTCTGCCGCATCAGGTCGCGGAGGCTCCGCTGCAGTTCGGGGACGGTGTTCTCGGTCGAGGCCATGCCTCCAGCCTACTTTCGCCCACCGACACCCGCCCTCCTCGTCGCGGCCCGCCCCGCGAGATCGCCGTCCGCGGCGCGTCCCTGTCCCGCCCGCGACCGAGGTCCGCATCGGGGCACCGCGGCGTTCCCGCGACCGTAGGCTGGAGGGATGCCAGGACTCGCCGCGCCGCTCATCGACTGGTACCGCGACGCGGCGCGCGACCTGCCGTGGAGACGCGCGGGCTTCGGCGCCTGGGGAACCCTCGTGAGCGAGTTCATGCTCCAGCAGACCCCCGTGGCGCGCGTCATCCCGCACCTCGAGGCCTGGCTGACCCGCTGGCCCACCCCGGCCGATCTCGCCGCCTCTCCCCCGGGCGACGCGGTGACCCAGTGGGCGAACCTCGGCTACCCGCGCCGCGCGCTGTGGCTGCACCGCGCCGCGGTGGAGATCCGCGACCGTCACGACGGGGTCGTCCCCCGCGACGTCGAGGCTCTGCTCTCCCTCACCGGCATCGGCGACTACACCGCGCGCGCGGTCGCGGTCTTCGCGTACGGGGACCGGCATCCGGTCGTCGACACGAACACGCGTCGCGTGCTCGCCCGCGCGGTCGAGGGACGCGCGCAACCCGGCCCGCCGCACCGTCGCGACCTGAAGCGCATGGATGCCGAACTCCCGGACGACATCGCGGAGGCCGCGATCGTGAACGCCGCCGCCATGGAGCTCGGTGCGATCGTGTGCACGGCGCGATCACCGCGGTGCGACGCGTGCCCCCTGGCCGCGCGGTGCGCGTGGCGGGCGGCGGGATACCCCGAGTCCGAGGACCGCCGCCGCAGACAGGCGACCTACGAGGGCAGCGACCGACAGGCGCGCGGTGCCGTGCTCAAGACCCTTCGCGAGGCCGCGCCGGCGTCGGTGCCGCTGTTCGCCGTGCTTCCGACGTGGCCGGACGCCGCACAGCGCGACCGCGCGATCGATTCGCTCATCGCCGACGGCCTGGCCGAAGCGATCGACGAACACCTGCGCCTGCCGGGCCACCCGACATCCTGATCGGGGACTCGCGGCCCACCCGGAATGACGAAGAGGCCGGATGCGACCCGCTCGGGGTGGCATCCGGCCTCTTCACACGCGGCATCAGATCCGCGCGGCTTCTCCGTCCTCATCGAGATCGCCCTCGTCGGGGTCGTCGTCCTCGTCGAGATCGTCGTCGTCGAGGTCGCGCGGCTTGACGTACGGGTCGGCCTCGCCGGCATAGGCGGCCGACGCGGCGAGACCCGCCACCGACTCGTCGCGCTCGCGCGCCTCGCGCAGCAGCGCCGAGATGTGGTCGGCGTTCTCGGGGATGCCGTCGAGGATGAACTCCAACGACGGGGTGAGCCGCGTGTTGAGGTGCTTGCCGACCTCGCTGCGCAACATGCCGGTCGCGGACTTCAGCGCCGCGGCGGTGTCGGCGCGGTGCGCCTCGTCGCCCATGACGGTGTAGAACACCGAGGCGCGCTGGAGGTCACCCGTGACCCGCACGTCGGTGATGGTGACGAATCCGAGCCGCGGGTCGCGCAGCCCCTTCTCGAGGCGTTCGGCGAGCACCACGCGGATGCGGTCCGCCACTCGAGCCTGTCGTTCCCCTGCCACTGCCTTCTCCTTCTTTCACATACCGCCGCGAGTACGAGTGCCCCCGTGGCTCATCGCCGGGCGGGAGTCCCGTCACGGGCAGCCGCACCAGCGTAGGCCGGAGGGGGTGTGCATCTCCCCGAGCATCGGGGTAAGGGCCCCGCTCTGCTCGGGGAGATGCACACCCCCGCAGGCCGAAGCGGGAGCCGCGCCACATGGCGCGACCCCCGCACGACGATCAGCCTCGCGGCTTCTCGACCATTTCCGTCGTTTCGATTTCGTCACCGATCTGGATGTCGTTGAACTTGCCCAGGCCGATACCGCACTCGAAGTCCGTGCGGACCTCGGTGACGTCGTCCTTGAAGCGGCGCAGCGACTCGATGGCCAGGCCGTCGGCCAGCACGACACCGTCGCGGATGACGCGGGCCTTGGCGTTGCGCGTGATCGTTCCCGACCGCACGATGACACCGGCGATGTTGCCGAACTTCGAGGAGCGGAACACCTCGCGGATCTCGGCGACACCCGACTGCACTTCTTCGAACTCCGGCTTGAGCAGGCCCTTGAGCGACTGCTCGACGTCGTCGATCGCGTTGTAGATGACCGAGTAGAACCGCACGTCGACACCCTCGCGGGCGGCACGCTCGCGGGCCTTCGTGTCGGGACGCACGTTGAAGCCGATCACGATCGCGTTGTCGATCGTGGCCAGGTTGATGTCCGACTCGGTGATCGCACCCACACCGCGGTGGATGATGCGCAGCTGGACGCTGTCGTCGACCTCGATCTTGAGCAGCGATTCCTCGAGCGCCTCGACGGCACCCGACACGTCACCCTTGATGATGAGGTTGAGCGACTCGACCTTGCCCTCTTCGAGAGCGCGGGTGAAGTCCTCGAGCGAGATGCGCTTGCGGGCCTTGGCCAGCTGGGCGTTGCGCTCGGCGGCCTCGCGCTTTTCGGCGATCTGACGCGCGGTGCGGTCTTCCTCGGTGACGATGAAGACGTCGCCGGCGCGGGGAACCGAGTTGAGACCCTGCACCTGCACGGGACGCGACGGGTAGGCCTCTTCGACCGCTTCGCCGTTCTCGTCCATCATCGCGCGGACGCGGCCGTAGGCCGTGCCGGCGACGATCGCGTCACCGACGCGCAGCGTTCCGGACTGGATGAGCACCGTGGCGACCGAACCGCGACCCTTGTCGAGCTTCGCTTCGATCGCGACACCGCGGGCCGCCTTGTTCGGGTTGGCCGTGAGATCGAGACCGGCGTCGGCGGTGAGCAGGACCGCATCCAGGAGGGCCTGGATGTTGAGGTTCTGTCGGGCCGAGACGTCGACGAACATGACGTCTCCGCCGTACTCCTCGGCGACCAGACCGTACTCGGTGAGCTGCTGGCGCACCTTGGCGGGGTTGGCGTCGGGCTTGTCGACCTTGTTGACCGCGACCACGATCGGCACGTTCGCCGCCTGGGCGTGGTTCAGCGCCTCGACCGTCTGGGGCATGATGCCGTCGTCGGCCGCGACCACGAGGATCGCGATGTCGGTCACCTGCGCACCGCGGGCACGCATGGCGGTGAACGCCTCGTGACCCGGGGTGTCGATGAAGGTGATCGCGCGCTCGATGCCCTCGTGCTCGGTCCAGATCTGGTACGCACCGATGTGCTGCGTGATGCCGCCGGCCTCGCCCGCGACCACGTTCGTCTGGCGGATGGCGTCGAGCAGTCGCGTCTTACCGTGGTCGACGTGGCCCATGACGGTGACCACGGGAGGACGGATCTCGAGATCGTCCTCGCTCTCGGCCTCGAGCTCGGCGTCGAGGTCGAGACCGAAGCCCTCGAGGAGCTCCTTGTCCTCGTCCTCGGGCGAGACCATCTGGATCTTGTAGCCGAGCTCGGCGCCGAGGACCTCGAAGGTCGCCTCGTCGAGCGACTCGGTCGCAGTGGCCATCTCACCCAGGTTGAACAGGATGGTCACGAGCGTGCCGGGCTGCACGGTGTAGCCGCGCAGGGCCTCGAGCTTGTCCGCGAAGTCCGCGATGGAGGCACCGCGGCGCAGGCGGATGATCTCGCCGTTGCCCTTCGAGACGTTGACGCCGCCGACGACCGGCGCCGACCGCATCTCGAATTCCTGCCGCTTCGCCCGACGCGACTTACGCTGCTTGGACTTGCCGCCGCCCTTACCGAAGGCACCCGCGGTACCACCGCCGGGACCACGGCCACGGCCACCGCCGCCACCGGGACGACCGGCGAAACCGCCACCGGGAGCACCGCCACCGGGGCGCTGGAAGCCGCCACCGGCGCCGCCGGGACGACCGGGACCGCCGGGACGCTGTTGGAACGGAGCGCCGGGACGACCGGCACCACCGGGACGACCGGCACCGCCGGGGCGCGGGGCACCGGGACGCGGGGCGCCGGGGCGCGGAGCCTGCGGACGCGGGATGTTACCCGGGGTCGGGCGCTGGCCCATGCCCTGCGCCGACGCGAACGGGTTGTTGCCCGGGCGGGGACCGGCGGGACGCTGGCCCATGCCCTGCGAGGAGGCGAACGGGTTGTTGCCCGGACGCGCACCACCGGGACGCGGGGGCGAGCTGGGACCGGGCTTGGGCGCACCGGCACCGGGGGTGGGGGCCGACGACGGAGCCGCGGGCTTCGCACCGGGCTTGGCCGGGGCGGAGGGGGCGGGCGTCGACGCTGCGGGAGCCGGAGCGGCCGGGGCGGATGCCGCGGGAGCCGGGGCGGCAGCGGGAGCCGCCGGAGCGGCGGGCTTGGCCGGTCCGGGGGTGGGGCCCGAGGGACGGGCACCGGGGGTGGCCGCCGGACGGGCGGGGCCCGGGCGGGCGCCGGCGCCGGGGCGCGCCGCGGGGGCGGCCGACGTGGCGCTCGACGAACCGGACGAGCCCTCGGCCGCGAGGGCGGCGCGGAGCTTACGAGCCACGGGGGGCTCGATGGTGGATGAGGGGCTCTTGACGAACTCGCCGAGCTCCTTCAGCTTCGCAAGCGCGACCTTGCTGTCGACGCCGAGCTCGGAAGCGATCTCGTGCACGCGTGGTTTTGCCACAATTCTCCTGTCTGAGGGCCTACCCCGGACAGGGCAGACCGCTAGTTGCGGACGGGTCTCATTTCGAGCCGTTCACTTCGTGTCCATAGCCGTTCAGCCTTTTCGCTGGAGGGTTGATTCGAAGGTCTGCGTGTCAAGCGGGCCTGACACACGCAATGCTCGTACGAAGGCGCGACGCGTGAGGGCTTTGCTCACGCACGCGTCCGTCTCGTGCACCCACGCTCCCCGGCCCGGCAGCACCGCTCGCTCGTCTGCGACGAGGACCGATCCGTCGGCGACCACACGCAGAAGCGATGATCGGGGGGCGCGTGCGCGGCATCCGACGCACGTTCGTACGGGTTCCATCTTACACCTCGCGGTCGCCCGGACGATCTGACCCTCAGTTGTCTTCGAGGATGCTGTCCGGCTGGATGTCGATCTTGGCGCCGGTGAGCTTCGCGGCGAGGCGGGCGTTCTGGCCCTCCTTGCCGATCGCGAGCGAGAGCTGGTAGTCGGGGACGAGGGCGCGGACGGCCTTGGTCGAGGCGTCGAGCACGAACGACGAGGTGACCTTCGCCGGCGACAGCGCGTTCGCGACGAAGCGCGGCAGCTCGGCGTCGTAGTCGATGATGTCGATCTTCTCGCCGGCGAGCTCCTCGGTCACCGCGCGCACGCGGCGTCCGAGCTCACCGATGCAGGCGCCCTTGGCGTTCACCGTCGGATCGTTCGCCTTGACGGCGATCTTGGACCGGTGCCCGGCTTCGCGAGCGAGCGAGACGATCTCGACCAGGCCCGCGGCGATCTCGGGCACCTCGAGGGCGAAGAGCTTGCGCACCAGACCCGGGTGCGTGCGTGAGACGGTGATCTGCGGGCCCTTGTTGCCCTTGGCGACACTGGTCACGTACACGCGCAGACGCGAGCCGTGCGGGTAGGTCTCGCCCGGGACCTGCTCCTCGGGCGGGAGGATCGCCTCGACCGTGCCGAGATCGACGTGCACCATGCGGGGGTTCGGGCCCTGCTGCACGACGCCGGCGACGATGTCGCCCTCCTTGCCGCGGAACTCCCCCAGCACGGCGTCGTCGGCGATGTCGCGCAGACGCTGGCTGATGACCTGCTTCGCCGCGAAGGCGGCGATGCGGCCGAAGTCGTCGGGCGCCTGCTCCTCTTCGCCGATGACGGCACCCTCGTCGTCGGTGACCGGGGTGAAGATGCCCACGTGACCGGTCTTGCGGTCGAGCGAGGCCCGCGCACCGGCCGGGATCTCGCCGGAGGGCGAGATGTGCTTGGCGTAGGCGGTGAGGATCGCCTGCTCGATGATGCGCGCGAGTTCGTCGAAGGGGATCTCCTTCTCGCGTTCGATCGTCTTCAAAAGTGCGAGATCGATGTCCACAAGGCCCTCCGTTATTCAGCTCTCGTCGACGCGACCGGCGCCGACAACCCTCCTACGATACCCGGGATGCCATCCGCCTCGCGACTCGGGACCGATGACGGAGGCCGATGCACAGTCGTTTCAGAGACGCTCGAGCGGGTTGGCCGCGAGCTTCGCGACCACTCCCCCATCGACGAGCCGCCGAGCGGCGGTGTCGGGCTTGCGCGCGGCCTGGTCGAGGACGCAGGCGCCGAAGTCGGCGGCCAGGTCGCCGCGGGGATGCGCCGCCAGGACCTCGCGGAGGAATCCCTCCGGCAGCACGTCGGCGCGTGCGCCCGAGATGTCGAGGCCCGTGGCGATCTCGAGCAGATGGCCCTCGGCATCCATCGTCGGGTCGACGCTCGTCCAGTTGTGCCGCACGATGACCTCGAGCGCGCGCCGACGACGCTCCCGCGCCCAGCCCGCTCCCGCGGTGACGGCGATGGCGACGTGTCCCCCGGCGTCCTCGTACGACAGCGTGTGGTTGTCGAACTCGGCCACCGTGCCGATGTCGTGCAGCACAGCCGACACGTACAGCAGCTCGTGGTCGATGCCGTCGAATCCGCCGGCGCGCGCGAAGCCCTCCGCCCACAGCCACGACCTCAGGCCGTGGGCGGTGATCGCCGCCGACTGGTACTCCCGCGCGAGCGTCAGGGCCGCACGCGCGGCGGCGGTGTCGGGCACGGGGAAATCGGCGGGTCGCACGGAGCCTCCAGGATCGGGTCCCCCCAGCATCGCGCGCGACGCCCCGCTCCGCCGTGTCGCGACGGCCAGCCGCCGTCGTCTTCCTGCCAGGGCGTTCCGGATGCCGTGACGGCGGGGCCGCGGCATCCGGAACGGCTCAGCCGATCGGGGTGGCGTGCCAGATGCGGTCGAGGTAGTCGCGCATCGCCCGGTCGGAGGAGAAGTACCCGCTGCGCGCGACGTTGAGGATCGCCGAGCGCACCCATCCGTCCTGGTCGGCGTACGCGGCGTCGACGCGCTCCTGCGCGTCGAGGTACGACGAGAAGTCGGCGAGCGCCATGAAGCGGTCTTCGTAGAGGAGGTTCGACACGAGGGGCTCGAAGACCGTGCGGTCGCCGTCGGAGAACGCACCCGAGGCGATCAGGTCGATGGCGCTGCGCAGCCGCTCGTCGCGCTGGTAGAAGTCCGCGGGACGATAGCCGTCGGCCCAGAGCGCCTCGACCTCGGGCTCGCTCATGCCGAAGAGGAAGAAGTTGTCGTCGCCGACCAGCTGCCGGATCTCGACGTTCGCGCCGTCGTCGGTGCCGATGGTCAGCGCACCGTTCAGGGCCAGCTTCATGTTGCCCGTGCCCGAGGCCTCCTTGCCGGCGAGCGAGATCTGCTCCGACAGGTCGGCGGCGGGGATGATGCTCTCCGCCAGCGTCACGTTGTAGTTCGCCGGGTAGAGCACCTTGAGCTTGCCCTGGACGCGCTCGTCGGCGCTGACGACGTCGCCGACCGCGTTGATCAGGTGGATGATGCGCTTGGCCATGCCGTAGCCGGGGGCGGCCTTCGCGCCGAAGAGGAACGTGCGCGGCTGCACGGCATCCACATCGAGGCGCCCGGAGACGATGCCCTCGTACGTGCTGACGATGTGCAGGACCTTGAGCGTCTGCCGCTTGTACTCGTGCAGGCGCTTGATCATGACGTCGATGAGGTGGTCGTCCGACAGCGCCGGCTCCCCGCGGGCGTCGAGCACGCGGCTGAGCCGGCGCTTGTTCGACGCCTTCACCGCGGCGAACCGCTCGCGGAAGTCGGCGTCGTCGGCGAGCGCCTCGAGTCCCCGGAGGCGTTCGAGATCGACGGTCCATCCCGCGCCGAGCGCCTCGGTGATCAGCGCCGACAGCTCGGGGTTGGCCAGGCGCAGGAAGCGGCGGGGCGTGACGCCGTTGGTGACGTTGGTGAACTTGTCGGGCCACATCGTGGCGAAGTCCTTCAGCACGTTGTCGCGCAGCAGCTGCGAGTGCAGTTCGGCGACGCCGTTGACCTTGGATCCCGCGACCGTGGCGAGATAGGCCATGCGCACCGAACGGAACGGGTGCTCGCCGATGATCGACATGTTGCGGATGAGCAGCTCGTCGTCGCCGAAGCGCTCGCGAACCTCGAGCAGGAAGGCGTCGTTGATCTTGTAGATGATCTCGAGGTGGCGCGGCAGCAGACGACCGAGCAGATCGACCGACCACACCTCGAGCGCCTCGGGCAGCAGCGTGTGGCACGTGTACGCGAAGCACTTCTGCGTGATCGCCCACGCGGCATCCCACTCGATCTTCTTCTCGTCGACGAGCACGCGCATGAGCTCGGGGACGCCGATCACGGGGTGCGTGTCGTTGAGCTGGAAGATCACGCGCTCGGGGAGCTTCTCGAGGTCGAAGTCGTCGGGGAGGACGTTCTCGATGAAGTCCGCGATGGAAGCCGCGACGAAGAAGTACTGCTGCTGCAGGCGCAGCTCCTTGCCCTGTGGCGTGGAGTCCTCGGGGTAGAGCACCTTGGAGATGTTCTCGGCGAAGGTCTGTGCGCGGACCGACTGCACGTAGTCGCCGGAGTTGAAGGTGTGCAGGTCGAAGGCGTTCGTCGCGACCGCGCGCCACAGGCGCAGGGTGTTGACCCGGCCGTTGTGGTAGCCGGGAACCATCATGTTGTACGGCACCGCGAGCACGTTCCACTCCGGCACCCAGCGCGTGCGCTCGACGCCCTCATCGTCGTAGGTCTCGGTGGTGCCGGCGAACGAGATCGTCTGCGCGGCCTCGGGGTGGGCGAAGTCCCACGGCGAGCCCATGCGCAGCCAGGCGTCGGGCTGCTCCACCTGCTGGCCGTCGGCGAAGGCCTGGCGGAAGATGCCGTACTCGTAGCGGATGCCGTAGCCGATGGCCGGGACGCTCATCGTCGCCAGCGAGTCGACGAAGCACGCGGCCAGGCGGCCGAGGCCACCGTTGCCGAGCCCCGGCTCGATCTCGACCGCGCGGAGATCGTCGATGTCGATGCCGCACTGCGCGAGCGCCTCGGTGGCGATGTCGGTCAGGCGCGCGGCGAGCAGATTGTTGTCGAGCTGGCGACCGAGCAGGTACTCGGCCGAGAGGTAGCAGACGGTCTTGTTCTGCTGCGCCTTCTGCTGCGCGCGGTCGTCGAACCACCGCGCCATGAGGTAGTCGCGCACCGTGTACGCGAGCGCGAGGTACTGGTCGTTGACGTCGGAGTTCGACAGCGTCACGCCCTGGTCGAAGTTCAGGTTCTGCAGGAACTGTTTCGCGAAGCCGTCGACGGATGCCGCCGGGGCGACGACGGGCGCGAGGGCCAGGGGGTGGGTCGGGCGCAGCTCAGGAGTGTTCTCGGGCACCCTCCGACCGTAATCAGAACCGTCATCACTGCCAAGACGGCATCCGCCACGACACACGATCTTCACCCGTTCGCCGCACGGGCGGAACCGCCCGGGTGCACCGGAGCGGATCAGCGCAGGCCGCACCCGTCGACGACCTGGTCGCGGCCCTCGATGAGGTTCTTCGTCCAGCTGTAGAGCACGGGGAGGAAGCGCGATTTCGGCAGGATCGGTCGCAGATGGTCGTAGCCGGCGTAGGTCGCCCACCGCACCGGCTGGCCCTCGGCGCACAGCTCCTGCACGTAGTCGCGCTGCAGCTGCGGCGGGATGACCTCGTCATCGGCGCCCCACGCGACCAGCATCGGGGTGCCGAGCGGCGCGGTCATCGCGTTCTCGGCGAGGCGGCGTCCGAGTGCGCCGTCGGTGAGGTCGGCGTTGTAGAGCGGGCGGTCCTCGCTCACCCCGAGGGCCGTGAGCACCGACACGACCACACCCGGCTCGCTGGGGCACCGCTGGGTCATCTCGAGCACGATCGACCGGGAGCCCTCGGCGATGTAGTCGTCGAGGTGCACGTCGGCATAGGTCTCGGAGTACGGCACGAGCACCCACGACGTGATCACCGACAGCATGGCGTTCGGAGGGCCCGACAGCAGCTCGCGCGCCAGCGCGGGCGGATCGGCGACGGGGGCCACCACGGCGGTGCCCAGCACGTCGATGCCCGGGGCGTAGTCCTTCGCGATCGCGGTGGTCCACAGCGCCGCATGGCCGCCCTGCGAGTGCCCCCACACCACCGTGTCGGGCGAGAGCGTGAGGTCGGTGCGCAGCTCGCTCGCGGCCAGCACGGCGTCGAGGGACGACCGGGCCTCCCCCGCGCCGATCAGGTAGGGATAGGCGCCGGGAGCGCCCTGGCCCGAGAAGTCGGAGGCGACGACGACCCACCCGGCCTTGAGCGCCTGTTCGAGAGCGGGGATCGACCACTTCGTCGCCGACGCGTCGCGCAGGCTCGGTGCGCACCCCTGGGCCACGCCCGTCGTTCCGTGGTTCCAGACGATGACGGGACGCGGGCCCGGCGGCAGATCCGTGGGCACGATGACCAGGGCGCTGGCCACGGCGGGCCGGTTCGCGGCATCCCGGGTCGTGTAGAGCATCCGCGTGACCGCGCCGTTCTCGGGGAGGCGGCCGAGGTAGGCGTCGGAGCGGATGAGCCGGCCGTGGCCGCTCGGCACCTGCGCGGGCGGGTCGTAGAACGCATCCACCACCGGGGCTCCGGCGTCGAGCCAGTCGTTCAGCCACCACCCGCCCGCGGCCGTTGCGACGAGCACGAGCGACAGGGCGTACCGACCCGCGGCGGCCCATCCGGCGCGGATGCGCCGGCGTCGCAGCGCACGCTGCGCGTCGAACGGCGTCTTCCGCACGCGAGGACGACGGATGCCGGCCACCCCGCGCGCGAGGACTCCCAGGCCGAACACGATCGTGCGCACACCGAAGACGACGGCGAGCACGAGTACCGTCACGTCGGGCCAGGTGAAGGACAGCACCCCGAAGGCGATCTGCGCGACGCCCCACGACAGCGAGAGGATGCGCGCGCTCGCGCCGCCACGACTCACGGCCCGGCCGATCGAGGCCAGTCCACCGATCACCAGCAGCACGGCGAGCACCGGCGGCAGCAGTTCGAGACTGCGGCCGAGCCAGACGAGGACGGCGAGGCCCGCGACGATCCAGGCGGACGACACCGATCGCGCCCACCAGTTCGCCGGTCGTCCGACGAGCTCGACGATCCCCATGACCACCGCGCTCGCACCGACGTAGATGCCCAGCAGCACGAGAGAGGTCAGCGGACGCGAGACGATCAGCACGCCGAGCGCCACCACCACCGCACCGATCACGAGCAGCACCCGCGGCGGGGCGTTGCGCACGAGTGCGGGAAGGGCGTTCCACCGGCTCGGGCGCGATCGGCGGGTGGCGGGCATCAGGCCATGATAGGCACCGTCATCCGGCGCGACGGTCCGGTGGACGCCCCCGCGCAAGCGAGTGGCGGCGACGGCCCGAACGGCATACGGTGCCGGAATGCCCTCGACCGCTCGTACCGCAGCCCGGGAGGCCGAGGCGAACCCCGCCTTCCGGCTCGCCGCCCGCGCGGGCTACGCCGCAAACGGCGCGCTGCACCTGCTGATCGGCGCGCTCGTGATCGCCGTGGGCCTGGGAGCGACGGAGGACAGCGACCAGACGGGCGCCTTCCGCGCCCTCGCGGCGGTGCCGCTCGGCGCCGTCGCGCTGTGGGCCCTGGCGGTGGGGCTCGTCACCCTCGGCGCATGGCATCTGCTGCAGGCCTTCGCTCCACGGCACCTCACCGTGTGGCGCCGTCTCGCGCGCATCGCGGCGGAAGCACCGCAGGGCCTGGTGTTCGTCTTCATCGGTCTCGTCGCGGCATCCGTCGCTCTCGGCGCCCGTCCCCGAGCCGAACAGACCACCGAGGACCTCAGCCGCGGCGTCCTGATGTGGCCGATCGGCGGCTTCCTGCTGGGTGTCGTCGGTCTCGCCGTGGCGGGCGTGGGCATCGGCTTCGTGTGGATGGGGATCCGACGCTCGTTCCACTCCAAGGTCCGCGTGCCCCGGGGTCGACGCGGCCTCGCCCTCACGGCACTCGGGATGATCGGATTCCTCGCCAAGGGCGTCGCCCTGGTGATCGTCGGAGTCCTTCTGACGGTCGCCGCCATCACGGTCGAACCCGACACCGCGGGCGGACTCGATGGCGCGGTCGCGGCCGTCATCGCCCTGCCCGCGGGGCCGTTCCTCGCGTGCCTCGTCGGCCTCGGATTCCTCTCCTACGGGGTGTTCACGATCTTCCGCGCGCGCTACGCCCGTCTCGACGCGTGAGAGGTTCCGCCCGAGCGGCGCTCAGTCCAGGCTGGGGTCACGACCGGTGCGCTCCCCCGTCTCCAACGTCGCGATCCGCGCGTGGTCGTCGGCGTCGAGGGTGAAGTCGAACACGTCGCCGTTCTCGCGGATGCGATCGAGGGAGACCGACTTGGGGAACACCACGAGGGTGCGATCGAGGTGCCAGCGGATGACGACCTGAGCGGGGGTCTTGCCGTACTTCTCGGCGATCTGCGCCAACACGGGTTCGTCGAGCAAGCCACCGCGGGCGAGCGGCGCCCACGACTCGGTGACGATGCCGTTCGCGGCATCCCAGTCGACCAGCTCGTTCTGCGGGAACCGGGGGTGCAGCTCGACCTGGTTGATCGACGGCAGCACGCCGGTCTCGTCGCGCAGGCGCGCGAGGTGAGGGATCGCGAAGTTGCTCACGCCGATCGAGGTCGCGCGTCCCTCCTGTTGCAGGCGCACCAGCGCCTTCCACGTCTCGACGTAGCGGTCGGCGCTGGGAATGGGCCAGTGGATGAGGTACAGGTCGACCCGGTCGAGACCGAGCTTCGCGGCGCTCGCGTCGAACGCGCGCAGCGTCTGGTCGAACCCCTGGTCGTCGTTCCACACCTTGGTGGTGACGAAGACCTCGTCGCGGTCGAGCCCCGAGGCGCGCAGTCCCTCGCCGACCTCGGTCTCGTTGCCGTACAGGGCGGCCGTGTCCACGTGGCGATAACCCGCGGCGAGCGCCCCCGCCACGAGACCGGCGGTGACGTCGGCGGGCACCTTGTAGGTGCCGATGCCGAGCTGCGGGATCGTGGAGCCGTCGGACAGAGACAGGCGGGGTGCCGAGATCATGGCATCCACGCTACCGAGTCCTCCTCGTCCGTCGGGGTCTCTTGACCGCCCGCCGCGGCCGGCAGCGTGAGAGACCGCGAGACGACATCCCGCTGATGACCCGGCTGCACTCTGCAACCGTGTGGTCAGCGAGATGCCGTCTCGCGAGGAGAGACGGGACGAGCGTCAGCGGGTCAGCGCCGCAACGGCGTCGGCGACGGAGAGCGTCTCGCGCTCGCCCGTGCGGCGGTCCCACAGCTCGACCTGCCCCTCGGCGGCGCCGCGGCCCACGATGAGGATGCGCGGGATGCCGACGAGCTCGGCGTCGCCGAACTTCACACCGGGCGAGACCTTGGGGCGGTCGTCGTACAGGACGTCGAGGCCGGCCGCCTCGAGCTGGTCGGAGACGGATGCAGCGAGCTCGAACGCGGCGGCGTCGCGGCCGGTGGCCACCACGTGCACGTCGAACGGGGCGACCGACTCCGGCCAGATCAGGCCCTTGTCGTCGTTGTTCAGCTCGGCGATGATCGCGAGGATGCGGGTCACGCCGATGCCGTAGGAGCCCATCGTGACGGTCGCGAGCTTGCCGTTCTCGTCGAGCACCTTCAGTCCGAGCGCCTCGGCGTACTTGCGGCCGAGCTGGAAGACGTGGCCGATCTCCATGCCGCGGGCCAGCTCCACGGGGCCCGAGCCGTCGGGGGCAGGGTCGCCGGCGCGCACGGTCGAGACCTCGACGAAGCCGTCGCCGACGAAGTCGCGGCCGGCGACGAGCGAGTGCACGTGCTTCTGGTCGATGTTCGCGCCGGTGATCCACGCGGTGCCGTCGACCACGCGGGGGTCGAGCACGTAGCGGATCTTCGTCGCCGACTCCTCGCCGAGCACGGGACCGGTGGGCGACCAGGGGCCGATGTAGCCCTTGACCAGCAGCGGGTTCTTCGCGAAGTCGTCTTCGGTGGCCGCTTCGACCTCGGCGGGGGCGAAGGCGACCTCGACGCGCTTGTCGTCGACGTCGCGGTCACCGGGAAGCCCCACGACGACGAGCTCGCGCGTGCCGTCGAGGTGGGTCAGTGCCAGCACGACGTTCTTCAGCGTGTGCGCCGCGGTCCACGCGGTGGCCCCGTCCGTCGCGGGGCCGGCGATGCCGGGCGCGGGAGCGTCGAGGTGCGCGTTCGCGTGGTCGACGAGGGTCGCGATCGTGGGGGTGTTCGGGGAGTCGAAGACCACCGCATCCGGCTGTCCCTCGATCGGGAGCGCCTCGGGCGCGACCGTCGTGAAGGCCTCGACGTTGGCGGCGTACCCGCCGGCGGAGCGCACGAAGGTGTCTTCGCCAATCGGGGTCGGGTGCAGGAACTCCTCCGACTTCGAGCCACCCATCGCCCCCGCGTCGGCGGCGACGATGACGTACTCCAGCCCGAGGCGGGTGAAGATGCGCTCGTAGGCGTCGCGCTGGGCCTGGTACGACGCGTCGAGCCCGGCATCCGTCGCGTCGAACGAGTACGCGTCCTTCATCGTGAACTCCCGGCCGCGCAGGAGACCGGCGCGGGGACGCGCCTCGTCGCGGTATTTGTCCTGGATCTGGTAGATCGTCAGCGGAAGGTCCTTGTACGACGAGTAGAGGTCCTTCACCAGGAGCGTGAACATCTCCTCGTGCGTGGGAGCGAGGAGGTAGTCGGCGCCCTTGCGGTCCTGCAGGCGGAACAGCGCGTCGCCGTACTCCTCCCAGCGGCCGGTGACCTCGTACGGCTCGCGCGGCAGCAGCGCCGGGAAGTGCACCTCGAAGGCTCCGGCGTTCGCCATCTCTTCGCGCACGACCGTCTCGATCTTGGCCTTGACCTTCAGACCGAGAGGGAGCCAGGCGAAGATGCCCGGGGCGTTGCGACGGATGTATCCGGCGCGCACGAGCAGGCGGTGGCTCGTGACCTCGGCATCCGAGGGGTCTTCGCGAAGCGTGCGGAGGAAGTAGTTCGACAGACGGGTGACCACGAGAGTCGAGTCTAGGCCGCGCGGACCGGGAGGACGGATGCCGGGCGCCTCACGCCGCCAGGTCCGGATCGGCCGCGAGCCGCGAGACGAGGTCGACCCACTCGCCGGTGTCCCTTCCGTTCCCGTAGACGGTGAGCCGGGTCTCCCCGACGACGGCGATGATCGTGGTCGACACACCGTTCGGTGCGCCGTCCTCGATCCAGGCGGCCGACGTCCCCGGGATGTCGATCGGTCGCATGGAGCGCTCCTCGAGGTCGGCGGCGGCGGGCTCGCCCAGGAGCGGCTGCGTGTAGAAGCCGAGGGCGAGGGCCCGACCGGAGCCGTCGGTCGGATACGACGACCACCCGCAGAAGCGGGCGACCCCCGCGGCCACGGCGATGTCCCAGACCGGCCCGGACGCGACGTTGTCGCTGGGGTATCCGGTCTCGACGTCGGCACCCGCCCAGTCCGACACCAGCGCGTCGAGCTCTGCGCACGCGGGAAGGGGCGCTCCGGCCACCTCGTCACGGGGGACGCCGACGGCGCCCGCGAGGCGCGGTTCGACGGTGGAGAGCACGTCCTGGGCCGCCGCGCGCACGCGCTCCACCGCGGCGGTGACCTCCGGCGACGGGTCGCGGTTGTACGCCGGGTCCCACCAGTTCACCCCGACCCACAGGTCGCCGATCGTCTTCTCGGCGAGGCAGAGCTCGCCCGGCCCGCAACGCTCGTCGGCGCGCCAGGCATCGACGGTGCCGTCGGGAAGCGCCGCGCTCGGAACGACCGTGACGCTGAACCCGTCCTGGTCCGTGGACCATGCGCACGAGAGCCCGCCGAGCAGTCCCAGCATGTCGTTCTGCCGCGGCGGAGTCGACTGGCTGCTGTTCGCGAACGGCGATGCGACCGCCTCCGGAATGAATCCGCCCGCCTCATCGGCGTCGAGCAGAGCCTCGCACCGACCGCCGAGCACGACAGCGGGTTCCGGCCGCTCCGGGGGCAAGACCGTCGACGCGCTCGGGGTCGGGGTGGGCGCGGGCTCGACGATCGAGGCCGTCGGGGTCGGTGAGGGCGACGTGGCGACCTGCGGCGCGCCGAGGGTCGAGGTCACCGCCACTCCCCCGGCGATGCCGACGACCAGCACCGCCGCGATGGATCCGGCGATCCAGGCCCCCCGGTGCGCGCCGACCGGGGTGATCTCGCGAGCAGCGCCCACGATCCGCGCGCGCAGAGCGGCGCGCTCCTCGGGCGTCAGTTCGTCGTTCATGCCCGTGCCCCTTCCAGCGCGACCTCGTCGCGCAGCTTCGCCTTGGCGCGGGCCAGCCGCGATTTGACCGTCCCGGCCGGGATGCCGAGGGCCTGCGCCACCTCGCGCTCCGCATAGCCCTCCAGCACGGCCAGGACCACGACGGCCTGCTCGCGCTCCGGCAGCCTCTTCAACGCCGCGAGCACGCCGCTGTCGTCCTGCCCGTGCATCGCCCGCGGCTCGGGGACCGGCGCCCGGTCGAGCAGCGCCCGATACCGCCGGCCCGACCGCTCGAGATTCCGCGCGCAGTGCGCGACCGTCGTCAGCAACCACGGCAGGGGCGACCCCTCGACCAGGCGGACCGAGGCGCGCTTGCGCCACAGCTCGAAGAACGCCACGGTCACGGCATCCTTCGCATCCTCCCGTGCGGTCAGCAGTCGCGAGGCGTGCCGGAACAGGCGCGCCTCGTAGCGGTCGAACAGCGCGGCGAGCGCGAGCTCGTCCCCTTGGCGAACCCGGCCCCACAGTCCGGCGTCGTCGTCATCCACACTCAGTAGTGTCCGTGAGACTCCGTTCGGTTCCCGCACGAGCAACGCGGACGATAACGAAACGGTGACGGCTGTCAGCCGGCCCGCCGGCCGAGATGCAGCGCCGTGCGCACCACGAGACCGGCCAGCAGTGCCCAGAACGCCGCACTGACCCCGAACACGGCGATCCCGGATGCCGCGACGAGGAACGTCACGACCGCCGGCAACCGCTCGCCCGGGTCGTCGATGGCCTGCTGCACCGCGGATCCGAACGCGCCGAAGAGAGCGACGCCCGCGACGGCGGGGATGACGCCCGCCGGGGCCAGGAGGACGATCGCCGCGAAGGCCGCCGACAGGGCGCCCAGCACGAGATAGGTGCCGCCGGCCGACACGCCCGCCACCCACCGGCGTCGCGGGTCGGGGTGCGCGTCCGGTCCCGCGGCGATGGCCGCGCTGATCGCCCCGAGGTTCATCGCGTGCCCGCCGAAGCCGGCCGCGGCCGCCGACCCCAGGCCGGTGACG
This sequence comes from Microbacterium sp. NPDC089190, assembly GCF_040701795.1. Lineage (NCBI taxonomy): Bacteria > Bacillati > Actinomycetota > Actinomycetes > Micrococcales > Microbacteriaceae > Microbacterium > Microbacterium sp. NPDC089190. The sequence goes on from NZ_JBFBHF010000001.1 coordinate 287,098, forward strand.
AGCATCGCCGGCCGCCACGGGATCGTGTAGCCGAGGCTCTTCATGACCGCGACGCCGGGCACGTTCTGCGACGCCATCGTCACCACGAAGAGCGGCAGGGCGATGCCCACCACCGCGCCGACCGTGAGCGTCGGGGCGGTGACCTCCAGGCGGGGCAGCAGGGATGCGGCATCCGTGTCGACCCCGGTGCGCGCGAGCTCGACCGCGACCACGACGATCGCCGCCACGAACGCGAGCGGCACCGCCCAGCGGGGCAGCAGGCGGGATGCCACGAGCCAGACGATCAGCACCGGGGCGACGCTCCACGGGTCGTCGACGAGGCCGACGAACGGCGCCACGCACAGCGGCAGCAGGACGCCGGCGAGCATGGCCTGCGCGATGGAGGGAGGGATGCGGGCGATCAGGGCGCCCAGGGGCGGGAAGAGCGCGGTGCAGAGGATGAGCGCGGCGCACACGAGGAACCCGCCGACGACCGCGGGCCACCCGCCGTCGACGGCGCCCGTCGCCGCGAGCAGCGCGACGCCCGGTGTGGACCACGCCACGGTGATCGGGATGCGGTACCGCGCCGCGAGGACGATGCAGCCGACGCCCACGACCAGCGTGATGGCGAGCAGCCCGCTCGCCGCCTGCGCGGGAGACGCGCCCACGGCGCCGAGACCCGTCAGCACGACGGCGAAGGTGCTGGTGAAGCCGACGAGAGCGGTCACGACCCCCGCGACGAGCGGACGGGCGAGCGAGGGCGCGGGAATCTCGGTCATGGGACTCCCGACGCTATCGGACGTCGGCCCGCGGGTCGGTGCGGCGCGGGTGAGCCGTGCCGGATCGAGCGGCGTGCAGTCCTCCGCGGCAGCTCATGCGTCGCCGGTCACGCCCATCGGTCGGGGCGCACCGCGCGTGGGAGGGCGGTCGGCTCAGGCCGTGATGACCTGCGCCGTTCCGGTCGCGGCATCCGGACCCATCTCGTCGGCGAGGCGGTTGGCCTCTTCGATGAGGGTCTGCACGATCTCGGCCTCGGGCACGGTCTTGATGACCTGGCCCTTCACGAAGATCTGGCCCTTGCCGTTGCCCGACGCCACGCCGAGGTCGGCGTCGCGCGCCTCGCCGGGTCCGTTCACGACACAGCCCATGACGGCCACGCGCAGCGGAACGGTCATGTCCTTCAAACCCTCGGTCACGTCGTCGGCGAGCGTGTACACGTCGACCTGCGCGCGACCGCACGAGGGGCACGAGACGATCTCGAGCTTGCGCTCGCGCAGATTCAGCGACTGCAGGATCTGGTGCCCGACCTTGACTTCTTCGGCCGGAGGTGCCGACAGCGAGACGCGGATCGTGTCGCCGATCCCCTCCGAGAGCAGGATGCCGAACGCCGTGGCGCTCTTGATCGTGCCCTGGAACGCGGGGCCGGCCTCGGTCACGCCGAGGTGCAGCGGCCAGTCGCCCCGCTCGGCGAGCAGGCGGTAGGCCTTGACCATGACGATCGGGTCATTGTGCTTGACCGAGATCTTGAAGTCGTGGAAGTCGTGCTCCTCGAACAGCGAGGCCTCCCACACGGCGCTCTCGACGAGCGCCTCGGGGGTGGCCTTGCCGTACTTCTCGAGCAGGCGGCGGTCGAGCGACCCGGCGTTGACGCCGATGCGCAGGGAGACGCCGGCATCCTTGGCGGCCTTGGCGATGGCGCCGACCTGGTCGTCGAACTTGCGGATGTTGCCGGGGTTCACGCGCACGGCGCCGCACCCGGCGTCGATCGCCTGGAAGACGTACTTCGGCTGGAAGTGGATGTCGGCGATGACGGGGATCTGGCTCTTCTTCGCGATGATGTGCAGCACATCGGCGTCGTCCTGCGACGGCACGGCGACGCGCACGATCTCGCAGCCGGATGCCGTGAGCTCGGCGATCTGCTGGAGGGTGGCGTTGATGTTGGTCGTCGGCGTCGTGGTCATCGACTGGACGCTCACGGGGGCGTCGCCGCCGACGAGCACCTTCCCGACCCGGATCTGACGGGTCTTGCGACGGGGAGCGAGGGTCTCCGGCACGCGGGGCATTCCGAGATTCACAGCAGGCACGCGCTCAGCCTACGCCGCCGTCGCTGGACGGAGCCGGAACAGGCTGCGAATGCTCCCTGTGGTAGGTTCGGCGCCATGCGCGCGCAACTCAGCTGGTGGCCCACCGTCTAGGCGGTGAGCACGCGTGCGACAGACCGCCCTCCCTCGGGATCCGGGCGGTCTTCGTGTTTTCGGCGGCCGCGTAGGACCCTCGCTCACAGACGGAAGTACTTCGATGACCGGGCCCGACCCCTCCTCTCTGATCCACGATCTGCTCGCAGGTTCCGCGCCGTTCGCGCTCATCGCACGCGGCCCCGCCGCGGGTGACGACGCCACCGTCGAGGTGCTCACCGGCGACTTCGTCGACGTGGACCTCCTCGCCGACATCCCGCTGACCGACGTCGACGGCGTCGCCCGCGAGGTACTGGCGCTCGTGCCGTTCCGTCAGGTGCGCGAGCGCGGGTTCGTCTGTCACGACGACGGCGCTCCGCTTCGCTGCCTCGTCATCGGCGAGCGCGTCGTCCTCCCCCGTGCCGGGGTCATGGCATCCCTCCCCTCCGCCCCCGTGGACCTCGCGGACGCCGGGTTCGACATCGCCGACGAGGAGTACGCCGACATCGTGCGGCGGGTGATCGCCGAGGAGATCGGTCGCGGCGAGGGGGCGAACTTCGTCATCCGGCGGGACTTCGTCGCGGGCGTCGACGCCGATCCCCGCGCCGCGGCGCTGACCTGGTTCCGCGCGCTGCTCGAGCAAGAGAAGGGCGCGTACTGGACCTTCGCGATCGTCACCGAGGGGCACGTCGCCGTCGGGGCGAGCCCGGAGGCGCACGTGAGCGCCCAGGACGGCATCGTCACGATGAACCCCATCTCGGGCACGTTCCGCCACCCCGCGGGCGGCGCCACCGCCGACACGCTCGCGGAGTTCCTGCGCTCGACGAAGGAGACCGAGGAGCTCTTCATGGTCGTCGACGAGGAGCTCAAGATGATGAGCGCCGTGTGCAGCGACGGGGGGCGCATCACGGGCCCGCACCTGAAGGAGATGTCGCGCCTCACCCACACCGAGTACATGCTGCGCGGGCGCAGCGACCTCGACCCCCGCGACATCCTGCGCGAGACGATGTTCGCCCCCACGGTCACCGGCTCCCCCATGCAGAACGCCTGCACCGTGATCGCCCGCCACGAGACGACCCCGCGCGGGTACTACTCGGGCGTCGCGGCACTGTTCACACCCAACGGCAACGCCGAGGGACCCACGCACGACCTCGACGCGCCCATCCTGATCCGCACGGCGTACCTCGTCGACGGACGCCTGCGCGTACCCGTGGGTGCGACGCTCGTGCGCCACTCCGACCCCTACGGCGAGGTCGGCGAGACGCACGGCAAGGCCGCGGGCGTCCTCGGGGCGATCGGCGCGATCCCCCGTGACGTCCCCGTCGTCCCCGCCGATGCGGATCCCGACGCCCCGGTGGCCGAGCGCCGACCGCTCGCGGAGGATCCCGCGATCGCCGAGCTCCTGGCATCCCGCAACGACCGTCTCGCACCGTTCTGGATGAACCCGCAGGACCCCGACGGATCGGGCCCGTTCGCGGGCCGCACGGCCCTGGTCGTGGATGCCGAGGACCGCTTCACCACGATGCTCGCCCACCAGCTGCGCCACCTCGGGCTCGACACCCGCATCGTGCACTGGGCGGACGTCTCGGACACCGAGGTGGATGCCGCGGACCTCGTGGTGTCGGGACCCGGACCCGGCGACCCGCGCGACGACACCCCGCGCATGGAGGCCATGCGCGGCGTCGTCGGACGCCGGACCGCTCGGCGCGACCCCCTTCTCGCCGTGTGCCTGAGCCACCAGATCCTGGCCGATTCCCTCGGTATCGAGCTCACGCCGCTCGACCGCCCGCATCAGGGACTGCAGAAGAGCGTCGACGTGTTCGGCGAGGACGCCTCGATCGGCTTCTACAACACCTTCACCGCGCGCGTGCACCCCGGCGACAGTCGGAGCATCGCGTACGACCGGGGCGAGGTCGTGGCCCCCCTCGACGTCGACGTCGCCGCCGACCCCCTGACCGGAGACGTCTACGCCCTGCAGGGTCCCGGTTTCGCGAGCGTGCAGGGGCACCTGGAGTCGATCCTGTCGCGCGACGGCATGCGGACGCTCGAGCGGCTCATCGCGCATGCGCTGACCGACGCGTCCTGACGCCGGGGCGGCGCGCTCAGGAGGCGCAGGCCTCGAAGACGTGGCCGGATGCCGGCGGCGCGACCAGCTGCAGGTCGCGCCGGATCATCGACACGCGCGGATCGGCGTCGCCGCAGGCCGCGAGGAAGTCGTCGCGCGACGTCTCGTCGACGTACTCGACGTCGAGCACCGCCGGATAGACGGCGCTGTAGTCGTCGCACTCCGCGAAGGCCGCGCACGACTCCGCGACGGCGAAATCGAACCCTGCGGCCGCCAGCTCCTCGGCGTGCTCCGCGGTGTTCTTCTGGGCGACGGCGAGCCCTGCGTCGTGGGCGATGCGCACGTACGCCTCGGCGAGGGACCGGTTGTCGCCCCAGGTGAGTGCGCCATCGCTGCGCGTGTACGAGTCGAGGTTGTCGATCTCGACGGCCGCGTAGCCGTCGGCGGCGCAGCCGCGGATCTGCTCCCCCACGAGGTCGACCAGCTGTGATCGGCTTGCCTCGCTCGACGTGTCGAAGAGGTACTCGTCGGGCCATCCGGCATCCACGAGGGGGCCGTCGACTCCGGCGACGAGCAGCTCGGGCCGATCCCGGGCGACAGCCGCCGAATCCTCGGGCTGCGTCTGGAACCCGTTGACGTAGCAGACGTCGTATCCGGCGCCCGCGGGTGGGGCCGTGCGATCGCGGACGACGATGTCGACCCCGTCCGACGGCGGGTAGGCACCGCCGAGCTGGTAGTCGAAGCCCGCCCCCTGCGGGGGGAGGCGCACCGCGCCCCCGGTCGACGGCGGGCCGGATGCCGGGGCGCAGCCGGTCGACACGGCGAGGGCCGCCACGACGACGACGCCGAGAGCCCCCGCCCGTGCGAACCGGCCCCGCGTCACAGCAGCTGTATCGGATTGAACACGTCGGCGAGGAACAGCACGCCGCCCATGCCCACCAGCAGCACGACGACGACGAAGGTCACGGGCACGAGCTTCGTGGCATCCACCGGGCGTGCGACCGTGCCGCGCAGACGCGCGATCCGTCGCTTGAGGCCGTCCCACAGGGCGACGACGACGTGCCCGCCGTCCAGGGGCAGCAGCGGGATGAGGTTGAAGACGAACAGGGCGATGTTCAGGGCGGCGAGCAGGCCGATGATCGACTGCACGCGCGCGGCGATCGGCGCGTCCACGGCGGCGTACTCGCCCGCGAGGCGTCCGGCGCCGACGACGCTCAGGGGGCCGTTCGGGTCGCGGGGCTGACCGGTGACGAGGTCGACCGCGGTGTCGTAGACGCGGACCGGCAGCTGCGTCATGATCTGCGCGACCGCCCCGACCTGCTGGATCGTCGCCTCGGGCCCTGCCCAGAGGGGCTGCGGCACGAGCGCGGACTGCGGGGTGAGTCCCGCGAAACCCACGCTCTGGTACTCGGGCTGCCCGGCCGCATCGAGCACAGGTCGTCCGTCGGCGCCGGTGACCGCCCGGTCGGTCTGCACGGGCGTGATCGTGAGCGTCTGCTCGGAGCCGTCGCGCTCGATCACGACGGGCAGGGCCCGACCCGGCGAGCGCTGGATGACGGCGGCGGCCTCGTCGAAGGTGGACACCGCGGTGCCGTCGATCGAGACGATGGTGTCGCCCGGCAGCAGTCCGGCGGCGGCCGCGGGGGCGACGGGGTCGCTCGCCTCGCAGGCCGAGCGATCGGCGGTGGCCGGGATGACGCACTGCGACACCGAGGCGACCGTCGTCGTCCCCTGCGCGATGCCGATGCCGCTCACGGCGACGGCCGACAGCACGAACGCCAGCAGGAGGTTCATGATCGGTCCGCCGAGCATGACGATGATGCGCTTGTACACGGGCAGTTTGTAGAAGACGCGGTCGTCGGCGGCGATGAGGGTCTCGGCGTTGGCGTCGCGGGCGTCCTGCACCATGGTGGCGAAGAAGCGCGAGCGCTTGGTTCCGGGCTCGGCGTCGTCGGGCGCCGGCGGATACATGCCGGCCATCGAGATGAACCCGCCGAGCGGCAGCAGTTTGAAGCCGTACTCGGTCTCGCCGATCCGCTTGGACCACAGTGTCGGCCCGAACCCGATCATGTACTGCCCGACGCGTACGCCGAAGAGCTTGGCGGGCAGCAGATGCCCGATCTCGTGCAGGGCGATCGAGATCGCGAGGCCGATCACGAGCACGAGCACGCCGATGAGGAAGGCGATCGCGGTCACCTTCGTGACGATACCGCCGGGAGGCTTTGAACGGCCCGTGCGGCCGCGATGCGGTGTCTGTGCGGCACCGGATGCGACAATGGACGCGATGCCCAGCGACGCCCCCTCGAACCTGCCCCCCGTCCTCCGTCCGGAGCGTCCGCCCCGCCGCGACCTCGCGGAACTGGCCCGCCGCTGGGGCGTGCGCACGGTCGGAGACGTCGACGGAACCGTCCTGACCGGCATCACGCTGGCCACCGCCGATCTGCGTGCGGGAGAGGCCTTCGTCGCGATCCGCGGAGTGAACCGGCACGGCGCCGAATTCGCGGCCACCGCGGCCGAGCGCGGCGCGGTCGCGGTCATCACCGACGACGCGGGCGCCGACATCGCCGCCCCCACCGGGTTGCCGATCGTCGTGGTCGACGACCCCCGCGCCCTGTTGGGCGACCTCTCGGCATGGGTCTACGGCACCGGCCCCGACGACGACCTCCCCCGCCTGCTGGCGACCACGGGGACCAACGGCAAGACGAGCGTCTCGCACCTGCTCGAGGGCATCCTCGGTCAGCTCGGCGTGGTGACGGGCCTGTCCTCCACCGCCGAGCGCCACATCGCGGGAGACGTGATCGTCTCGCGCCTGACCACCCCCGAGGCCTCGGAGTTCCACGCCCTGCTCGCGCTCATGCGCGAGCGCGGGGTCGAGGCGGTCGCCGTCGAGGTGAGCGCGCAGGCCCTCACCCGACACCGCGTCGACGGGCTGGTGTTCGACGTCGCCGGGTTCACCAACCTCACGCACGACCACCTCGATGACTACGCCGACATGCGCGAGTACTTCGAGGCCAAGCTGCCGCTGTTCCGCCCCGACCGCGCGCGACGCGGCGTGGTGTGCCTCGACTCCCCCGCGGGTGCGGAGATCGCGGCGCGCGCCGAGATCCCGGTCGTGACCATCGCGACGCCCGCGATCGCACACGACCCCGCGGCGGTGGCATCCGCCGACTGGACGGTCGACATCGTCGACGAGCGCCAGGAGGGCACCGAGTTCACACTGTCCGACGGCAAGGGACGCTCGCTCACCACGGTCGTGCCCGTGATCGGTCGCCACATGGCCGCCAACGCCGGCCTCGCGATCGTCATGCTGCTCGAGACCGGCTACACGTGGGAGCACCTGTTCAGCACCCTCGACGGCGAGCACATCGACGCCGCCCTCCCGGGCCGCACGCAGCTGGTCTCGGGGGCGGAGGGCCCCGCCGTCTACGTCGACTTCGGTCACTCCCCCGACGCGTTCGAGAAGACGCTCGCCGCGGTGCGACGCGTCACGCCGGGAAAGGTCGTCATGCTCTTCGGCGCCGACGGCGACCGCGACGCGACCAAGCGCCACGACATGGGACGCACGGCCGTCGAAGGCAGCGACATCCTCGTCGTCACCGACCACCACCCCCGACACGAGAACCCGGATGCCATCCGCGCGGTGCTCGTCGAGGGCGCGCGGCGCGCGCGGCCCGACGCCGAGATCCACGAGTTCACCCCTCCGGAGCGGGCGATCCTCGAGGCCGTGAAGCTCGTCGGCGAGGGCGACGCGATCCTGTGGGCAGGGCCCGGACACCAGGACTACCGCGACGTCCGCGGCGTCCGCACGCCCTATTCGGCCCGCGAGCTTTCACGACGCGCCCTGCGCGCGGCCGGCTGGGCCGTGCCCGACCCGCAGTGGCCCGTCCCCTACCCGGCCGACAGCACGCCGTCGTCCGACCCCGAGCGCCCGGTCGACTTCCCCGCCTGACCGGGCGACGGCAGCTCATCGCCTCCCACCCGCCCCGAGGGGGCCGAGCCCGTCGAAGCCACCGGAAGCCGCGCAACTCCCTGCATCCGAGGTGGCTGAGCTCGTCGAAGCCACCGGCGCCCGCGCGCGCACGCCCGGTCCCCTCGACAGGCTCAGGGACCCCCGACCATCGCTGCACCCAAACCCCGACGCCAGGTGGCTGAGCCCGCCGAAGCCACCGCAACCCGCGTCACCCCGGTCCCTTCGACAGGCTCAGGGACCTCCGCATCCGGCGAGGGACGTCAGCGCGACGCGATGATCTCGTCGGCCGTACGGCGCGCCCACGTCTCCGCCTCGGCGAGGCTCTCGCGGGTGAGGGTCGCCGGGGGCTCGTGCCGATCGACCACGCGCTCGATGAGATCGACGATGCCGAGGAAGCTCAGCCGGCCCTCATGGAAGGCGTCGACGGCCTGCTCGTTCGCCGCGTTGAAGACCGCCGGGAACGTCGCCCCCGCGCGCCCCACGCGCTTGGCCAGAGCGACGGAGCCGAAGGCCTTCTCGTCGAGCGGTTCGAACGTCCACTGCGACGCCGTGGTCCAATCCAGCGGCGCCCCGACGCCGCCCACACGGTGCGGCCAGTCGAGGCCGAGCGAGATCGGCAGCCGCATGTCGGGCGGAGACGCCTGGGCGATCGTCGAGCCGTCCACGAACTCGACCATCGAGTGCACGATCGACTGCGGGTGCACGGTCACCGCGATGCGGTCGTAGGCGACGTCGAAGAGCAGGTGCGCCTCGATGACCTCGAGGCCCTTGTTGACGAGCGTCGCCGAGTTGGTGGTCACCACCCGGCCCATGTCCCAGGTGGGGTGGGCGAGCGCTTCGGCCGGGGTGACGGCGCCGAGCTCGTCGCGCGAACGCCCGCGGAACGGACCCCCGGATGCCGTGAGCACGAGACGGCGCACCTCGTTCGACGCTCCCGCGCGCAGCGCCTGGGCGATGGCGGAGTGCTCCGAGTCGACGGGGACGATCTGGCCCGGCGCGGCGAGCGCGGTGACGAGTTCACCGCCGACGATCAGCGATTCCTTGTTCGCCAGCGCCAGGGTGCGGCCCTCCTCGAGGGCCGCGAGGGTGGGCCCGAGACCCACCGATCCGGTGATGCCGTTGAGCACGACATCGGCGTCGACGTCGCGGACGAGCTGCTCCGCTTCGACGGCACCGAGAGCGGTGTGCTCGACGCCGAAGGCCTCGGCCTGCGCCTCGACGCCGGCGCGGTCGGTACCGGCCGCGAGACCGACGACCTCGAAGCGGTCGGCGTTGGCGCGGATGACGTCGAGCGCCTGGGTGCCGATCGAACCGGTGGAACCGAGGATGAGGACGCGGCGCATCCCGTCAGCCTACTGAGCCGCCACCCCGGGGCGTCGCGCGCCGCACGCCTTCGTGCGAGGCGCGACGCCCCGGACGTCGCTCACTGCGCGGCGGGAGCGTGCTGCACGCCGAGGATGTCGACGACGAACACGAGCGTCGAGTTCGCCGGGATCGAGCCCTGCTCCTGGTCGCCGTACCCGTCGGCGGGCGGGATGACGGCGACGACCTGCGAACCGACCGTCTGTCCCTCGAGCGCCTTCTTGAAGCCCGGGACGACCGCGGTGGTCGCGAACTGGGTCGGCGCGCCCTTGTCCCAGCTCGAGTCGAAGACGGTGCCGCCGTCGTAGAGCACACCCGTGTACTGCACGATGACGGTGTCGCCCGGGTTGACCACGTCGCCCGAGCCCTGGCGCAGGTTCTCGATGCGCGTCTCGGTGGGCGCGGGGGTGCTCGGGACGGTGACCGTGGGGGCACCGTTGTCGGCGAAGGTCACGGTCGGCATGCCGTCGGCCGGGGCGACCTCGGTGCCGTCCGCGCGCGTCGGGAGCTCCGCGATCGCGTCCGCCACCAGAACGTAGGCGGGAGAGCCTTCGCCGAGGATGCCGGCGGGGAAGGTCGAGACGGTGCGCGAGCCGACCGGCACGCACGACACGGCCGCGCCGAAGATCTGCTGGGAGTTGACGATCATGTCCATCCCGGACGGATCGGACGACAGCGAGTCCAGGACGACGTCACCCGTGCTGGCGTCGATCACCGTGTAATTGGCCTTGACGATATCGCCGGCCTGGATCTCCTCGCCGCTGCCCTCGATCAAGGTGCTGCGCTGGATGTCGCTGGGGGCGAAGCCATCGGGGCGCGTCACGGTGACAGGGCCCTGGAAGTCGCCCGACACCTCGAGCCCCGCGGGGACGTCGCCGGTGAACGGCGTCTGGCAGGCTCCGGCATCCGGGGTCGCCGTGGCATCGGGCGTCTGCGCGTCGGTGGACGAGCCGGAGCATCCGGCCAGCAGCAGCACTGCGACGGCGGCGACGGACAGGGAAGCGATCGGGCGAAAACGCACGGGAGACCTCTCGGAAGAAGACGGGAAGCTCCCATCCTCGCGCATCCGGCTTTGGCGCGGCTGGGAGAGCACGGCGGAAGGAGGCCGGCAGAGAGGCCGTCCGCGACGCACGCCGCCCCATGCACGCCCCGGCATGCGGCGGCTAGTAGCCTCGTCGAGTGAGTTCCGACCTGCCCGCCGAGCCCCCCGCCGCCGCTCCGCCGCAGCAGATGGGCGCGGCCTACGGACTCGGACGATTCCTCATCGCGCCCCTCGCCCGCGCCGTCTACCGCCCGCACGTCGAGGGGCGAGAGAACGTCCCGCGCACGGGTCCGGTGATCTTCGCCAGCAACCACCTGTCGTTCATCGACTCGATCGCCATCCCGGTCGCCGCTCCCCGCCCCGTGCACTTCATGGCGAAGTCGGCGTACTTCGAGAAGTGGGCCTCGCGGCAGTTCTTCACCGCCATCGGGGCGATCGCGGTCGAGCGCGGGGCCGGGCAGAAGGCCCTCGACGCCCTCGACCAGCAGCGCGTGCTCCTCGAAGACGGTCGCGCCGTCGCGCTCTACCCCGAGGGCACGCGCTCCCTCGACGGCCGGCTCTACAAGGGCCGCACGGGAGTGGCGTTCCTGGCGTTGCAGACCGGTGCACCGGTGGTCCCGGTCGGCCTCATCGGCACCGACAAGGCGATGCCGGTCGGGGCGAAGTTCCCCAGCACGAGCGAGCGCATCACGGTGCGTTTCGGCGAGCCCCTCGACCTCTCGCCGCACGGTCCCGCGACCTCGGGGCGCGCGCGACGCGGCGCCACCGACGAGATCATGGCCGCCATCCACGCCCTGAGCGGCCAGGAGCTCGCGAACGCCTACAACGAGGCCCCGGCGCAGAACCCCATCGAACGCATCAAGCAGGTCCTGCCGCACGAACGCCTCTGACGCGCCTCCTCGCCCTTGACGCGACGCCCCCCGACGACCAGGGTCGAAACCGACGGCCCGAACCGTCGGAGCCACAACGAGGAGGCATCGTGAAGAAGTTCGTCAACGACCCGGCCGATGTGCTGGCCGAGGCCCTGCGCGGTATTCAGGCGGCTCATCCCGATCTTCGCGTGGATGCCGAGAACCGCGTCATCCTGCGCGCGGAACCGACCCGCGCGGGCAAGGTGGCCCTCGTCTCGGGCGGGGGCTCCGGGCACGAGCCGATGCACGGCGGGTTCGTCGGACGCGGCATGCTCGACGCCGCCGCCGCGGGCGAGGTGTTCACCTCCCCCACCCCCGACCAGGTGCTCGCCGCCACGCAGGCCGCCGACTCGGGCGCGGGCGTCCTGCACATCGTGAAGAACTACACCGGCGACGTGCTCAACTTCGAGATGGCCGCCGAGCTCGCCGCCGCCGAGGGCGTGCAGGTCGAGTCCGTCGTCGTCGCCGACGACGTCGCCGTGCAGGACTCGACGTGGACCGCCGGCCGCCGCGGCACGGGAACCACCGTCGTCCTCGAGAAGATCGTCGGCGCCCTCGCCGAGGAGGGCGCCGATCTCGCCGCCGTCGCCGCGCTCGCGCGCCGCGTCTCGTCCGCCGGGCGCTCGATGGGCGTCGCGCTGACCAGCTGCACCGTGCCCGCGGCCGGTCGCCCCACCTTCGACCTCCCCGACGACGAGATGGAGGTCGGTGTCGGCATCCACGGCGAACCCGGCCGCTCGCGCGTGAAGCTGGCATCCGCTCACGAGGTCGCGAAGCTCATGGTCGAGCCGATCGTGCACGACTTCGGCGACGCGGTGGGGCCGGCGATCGTGCTGCTGTCGGGATTGGGCGGAACGCCGCTCATCGAGCAGTACCTCTTGTACGGCGAGATCGCGCCGCTCCTCGCCGAGGCGGGGGTCGACGTGCAGCGCGTGCTCATCGGCGACTACATCACCAGCCTCGACATGGCGGGCGCCTCGCTGACGGTCGTCAAGGCCGACGACGAGATGCTGCGCCTGTGGGACGCCCCCGTCGTCACCCCCGGCCTGCGGTGGGGCGCATGAGCGCCGCCTCCGTCACGACCGGCGACCTCGTCGCCTGGATCCGCGCCTTCCGCGACGCGGTGCAGCAGCACAAGGACGAACTGACGCGCCTCGACTCCGAGATCGGAGACGCCGACCACGGCTCCAACATGGCCCGCGGTCTCGACGCGGTCGTCGCCAAGCTCGACCCCGAGCCGTCCACTCCGACCGATCTGTTCAAGACGGTGGGCATGACCCTCGTCTCCACGGTCGGCGGGGCCAGCGGCCCGCTCTACGGCACCCTCTTCCTGCGCATGGGACCCGCCCTGGCCGAGGCCGACCCCGTGGATGCCGCAGCCCTGGGTGCGGCGCTCCGGGCCGGTGTCGAGGGCGTCATCGCCCGCGGCAAGGCCGAGGTCGGCGACAAGACCATGATCGACGCCCTCTCCCCCGCCCTCGAGGCCTGGGACTCCGCGGCGCGGGACGACGCGTCACCTGCCGCCGCCTCGCGCGCCGCCGCCGAGGCCGCCGCGCGCGGACGTGATGCGACAGAGCCGCTCGTGGCCCGCAAGGGCCGCGCGAGCTACCTCGGCGAGCGCAGTGCCGGACACCTCGACCCGGGCGCCGCCTCGGCGACGCTGCTGCTCGAGGCTCTGAGCGACACCCTGGCGGCCGCCGAGTGATCGGCATCGTCGCGGTCTCGCACAGTCGCGCCCTGGCGGAGGCCGCGGTCGAGCTCGCGCTGCAGATGGGCGGGACCGAACCCCCCGTCGTGCGCGTGGCCGCGGGCGGACCCGACGGCGACCTCGGGACGGATGCCGTGGCCATCGCCGCCGCGATCGACGAGGCGGATTCGAGCGACGGCGTGCTCGTGCTGATGGACCTGGGCTCGGCCCTCCTGAGCGCCGAGACGGCGCTCGAGTTCGTCTCCGCCCCCGACCGTGTGCGGCTCAGCCCCGCTCCGTTCGTCGAGGGTCTGGTGGCGGCGGTGGTCACGGCCGCCGGCGGGGCCGGTCTGGACGCGGTGGCCGCCGAAGTGCGCGGGGCGGGCGACGCGAAGCGGCACCAGCTCGGCGACGACGACGCCTCGACATCCCCTCCGACCCCGCGGAGTTCCGCGCCGTCGACCGATGCGGGGCCTGTCGAGGATGACGCTCCCCCCGACACCGCGTCGTTCGAGGCGCAGATCGTCAACCCGTCGGGACTGCACGCCCGGCCGGCCGCGACTTTCGTGAAGGCGGCGTCGCGCTACGACGCCGACGTGCGCATCATCGATCTCGACACCGGCGGCGACGAGGTCTCGGGGCGCAGTCTGCTCGCCCTCATGGCGCTGGGCGTGCGGCAGGGGGCGCGCGTGCGCGTGAGCGCCTCCGGGCCGCAGGCGCAGCAGGCCCTCGATGAGCTGCGCGCTCTCATCGACGACGGCTTCGGCGAGCGCTGAGGCTCCTTCCACGCCGGGGCGGCCTGGCATTCCGACCGGTCAGCGCGTGACGCTGAGCAGGCGTCGCGCGAGCGACTCCTCCACGACGAGCTCCGTCACCAGGCCCGCAGCGAGCGCCCCGCGCAGCCCGTCGAGCTTCGACAGGCTCGACACGACGCAGAAGCGCCGGGGGATGCGACGGACCGTGTCGAGATCGGGCCCGCTGGAGCGCGCGTTGAGCTCGGGGATGTCGCTCGAGCCGTCGGCACGGTAGAACACCGTTGCGCAGTCGCCGACGACGCCCTCGCGCTCGATCACCGCGCGGTCGCGCTCGTCGAAGTAGTCACCGCTGTACACGTGCGAGGGCACGTCCGCGTGGGGCGAGCCGAGTCCGAAGACGAACAGACCGACGCGCTGCTGGATCTCCAGGACCGAGCGCACGGAGCGCTCGCGCCACATGGCCTGCTTCGTGCGCGGATCGTCGAAGAGCGCCGGCACCGGGAATTGGTGCACCGACGACGACCATGCCGCACCGAACTTCGACAGGATCTCCCCCGCATAGGGGATGCCGGAGGTGCGCACGTTCGCGGCGCCGTTCATCTGCACGATGTGGGTGTCGTGCACGTCCTTCTGCGGCACGTGGCGCGCCATGGCGGAGAGGGTGGATCCCCAGGCCACCCCGACCGTCATCGACGACTCGACCCGCTCGGCGAGGATGCGCGCCGCGGTGAGGGCGGTTCGCTCCAGACGCTCGGCCTCGGACGTGCGCGGGGGTGTGGGGACGATGTGCGCGGTGATGCCGAAGCGGTCCGCGATGCGCTGAGCCATCTGGCCGCGCGCGTCGTCGGGCGGACTGATCGAGATCGTGACGAGCCCCACATCGCGGGCGTGCTGCAGCAACCGCGACACCGAGGACCGCGAGACGCGCATCTCGTGCGCGATGGCATCCATCGTGAGGTCCTGCATGTAGTACAGCTGAGCCGCGCGCAGCGCGTCTCGGGAGCGCTCCTCCGCCTGCGTCGTCACTGTCTGGACACCTTCATGAACACCATTCTGCACGTTTGTTCAAGGGGCTTGCAACAACGTGCAGACGAGCGCATCCTGATCGTCGTACCAACAACGAAAGGTCGCAGTCGACATGTCGTCCCCCACTTCTTCGCCCCGCGCGGATGTCCCGGCGCTCCGCCCCGACGTCCAGGCGCTCCGCGACGCCGAAGACCTCGACGTCCTGATCATCGGTGGAGGCATCAACGGCCTCGCCACCCTGCGCGACCTGGCCCTGCAGGGCGTCAGCGTCGCCCTGGTCGAGCGCGGGGACTTCGTGTCGGGTGCGTCCTCCGCCTCCAGCCACATGGTGCACGGTGGCATCCGGTACCTCGAGAACGGCGAGTTCCGTCTCGTCAAGGAAGCCGTCACCGAGCGCAACGACCTGCTCAAGACGGCCCCCCACTACGTCAAGCCGCTCGAGACGACGATCCCGATCTACAAGACGTTCTCCGGCATCCTGTCCGCCCCGTTCCGCCTGCTGGTGACGCACGGACGCGGCAAGCCCAACGAGCGCGGCGCCCTGCTGATCAAGGTCGGCCTCATCATGTACGACACCTTCTCGCGCGACGGCGGATCGGTCCCCCGGCACAAGTTCCTCGGCAAGAAGAAGTCGCTCGCCGAGCTGCCCAAGCTCAACAACGATCTCGCCTACACGGCCACCTACTTCGACGCCTCGATGCACGACCCCGAGCGCATCGCCCTCGACGTGCTGCGCGACGGCATCGAGGCGGGCGCCGGGCGCACGCAGGCGGTCAACTACGTCTCGGCTGTCGGCGCCGACGCGAACGGCGTGCGCGTGCGCGACGAGGTGTCCGGCGAGGAGTTCACCGTGAAGTCCAAGGTGATCCTGAACACCGCGGGCCCCTGGACCGACCTGGCCAACGAGGCCATGGGACTGAAGACCCAGTTCATGGGTGGCACCAAGGGCTCGCACATCGTGCTCGACAACCCCGAACTGCTCGCCGCGACCGGGGGACGCGAGATCTTCTTCGAGCACTCCGACGGCCGCATCGTCCTCATCTACCCGCTCAAGGACCGCGTCCTCGTCGGCACCACCGACATCGACGCCGACCCGTCGAAGCCCGTCGTGTGCACCGACGACGAGATCGAGTACTTCTTCGACCTCATCGGCCACGTCTTCCCGACCGTCGGCGTCGACCGCTCGCAGATCGTCTACACGTTCTCCGGCATCCGTCCGCTCCCCCGCCACGACGACACCGCACCCGGCTTCGTCTCGCGCGACTACCGCATCGTCGAGGACGAGATCGCCGGAACCCCCGCGATGAGCCTCGTGGGCGGCAAGTGGACCACCTTCCGCGCCCTCGCCGAGCACCTCAGCATGAAGACGCTGCAGAAGCTCCGTCGCCCGCACCGCGTGAGCACGCAGGGCCTGTCGATCGGCGGCGGCGCCGGCTTCCCCGCGACGCCCGAGCAGCGTCGCCGGTGGATCTCGGCGCGCACGAATGCTCACTCGGCGGAACTCGTGGATGCCATGCTCGAGCGCTACGGCACGCGGGCCGACGCGATCCTCGACGTGCTGCCGGCCGATCCGACCCCGGTCGAAGACGCCCCCGGGTACTACCGCGAAGAGCTCGAGTGGATCGCGGCGAACGAGCAGGTCGTGCACCTGATCGACGTCCTGCTGCGCCGTACCCACCTGGCCTTCGTCGGCGGCATGACCGAGCGCACGCTCCGCGAGGTCGCCGAGGCCGTGGCGGGTCCCCTCGGCTGGGACGCCGATCGAGTCGACGACGAGATCAGCCGCACCACCGAGATCCTGCGCTCCGCGCACCGGGTCGACCTGGCTCAGGCCGGGGTCGCGCGAATCTGAGAGAACGTGCGGGCGCGCCACCTGTCGCGCGCCCGCACGACGCGCATAGGTTCGGAACACCGAGCCGCATCACCGCTCGAGCCGAAGGTGGCCGGGCGAGAAAAGAAAGGTCGATGACGACATGCAAGAAGTGAACCTGGGGCTGTACTTCCTCTCGGAGGTGGTCGGCACCGCGATGCTCATCCTGTTGGGCTGCGGCGTGGTCGCCAACGTGGCCCTGGCCAAGACCAAGGGCAACGCCGGCGGCACCCTGATGGTCAACTGGGGATGGGGCCTGGCCGTCTTCGCCGGTGTCATCGTCTCCGCGTACTCCGGTGCGCAGCTGAACCCGGCCGTCTCGATCGGCCTCCTCGTCGCCGGGAAGATCGCCTTCGTCCAGTTCCTCGTGGCCGTCGCCGCGCAGATGGTCGGTGCCATCATCGGCGCCGTGCTCGCCTGGGCCTCGTACAAGCAGCACTTCGACGACGAGCCCGACCCCGCCGCGAAGCTCGGCGTGTTCTCGACCGGCCCCGCGATCCGTTCCTACGGCTTCAACTTCCTCACCGAGGTCATCGCGACCTTCGTGCTGGTCTTCGTGATCTTCGGCTTCAGCGACTACGGCGTGGCCGACATCGGCGTCCCCGGTGGCATCGGTGGACTCGCCGCCGTCCCGGTCGCCCTGCTCGTCGTCGGTATCGGCGCCTCGCTCGGTGGCCCCACCGGCTACGCGATCAACCCGGCACGTGACCTCGGCCCCCGTATCGCCCACGCCATCCTCCCCATCAAGGGCAAGGGTTCCAGCGACTGGGGCTACGCGTGGGTTCCGGTCGCCGGCCCCCTCGTGGGTGGCCTGCTCGCGGGTCTGCTGGCCCCCGTGCTCCTCAGCCTCGGCAAGTAACACCGTCGCGGGGGCGTCGCCCGGCGCCCCCGCCTCCCCTTTCCTCTCTTCACCCGTTCACTGAACAAGACAAAGGAGTCCATCCATGGCCGACTACGTCCTCGCCATCGACCAGGGCACGACCTCGACGCGCGCGATGATCTTCGACAAGTCCGGGAGTGTCGTCTCCGTCGGACAGAAGGAGCACGAGCAGATCTTCCCGCGCGCGGGCTGGGTCGAGCACGACCCCCTCGAGATCTGGCGCAACACCCAGGAGGTGATCGGCCTCGCCCTGAGCCGCGCCGACATCACCCGCCACGACATCGCCGCCGTCGGCATCACGAACCAGCGCGAGACCGCGGTGGTCTGGGACAAGAACACCGGCAAGCCCGTCTACAACGCGATCGTGTGGCAGGACACCCGCACGCAGTCGATCGTCGACCGCCTGGCCGACGGTGA
Organism: Microbacterium sp. NPDC089190; assembly: GCF_040701795.1. NCBI lineage: Bacteria > Bacillati > Actinomycetota > Actinomycetes > Micrococcales > Microbacteriaceae > Microbacterium > Microbacterium sp. NPDC089190. Next base: position 305,236 of record NZ_JBFBHF010000001.1, read on the forward strand.
CCCCGAGCGCTACAAGAGCATCGTCGGCCTTCCTCTGGCGACCTACTTCTCGGGCACCAAGATCGTCTGGATCCTCGAGAACGTCGACGGAGCCCGCGAGAAGGCGGAAGCCGGAGACCTCGTCTTCGGCACCACCGACACCTGGGTGCTGTGGAACCTCACCGGCGGCATCGACGGCGGCGTGCACGCCACCGACGTCACCAACGCCAGCCGCACCCTGTTCATGGACCTCGAGACGCTCGAGTGGCGCGACGACATCCTGTCGGACTTCGGCGTGCCCCGCTCGATGATGCCCGAGATCCGCTCCTCCTCGGAGGTCTACGGCACCGTCGAGTCGTCGTCGTTGCTGCGTGAGACCCCGATCGCCGGCATCCTGGGCGACCAGCAGGCCGCGACCTTCGGTCAGGCTGCCTTCGACCCGGGCGAGAGCAAGAACACCTACGGCACCGGCAACTTCCTCATCTTCCAGACGGGCGAGGAGATCGTCCACTCGAAGAACGGTCTGCTGACGACCCTCGGCTACAAGCTCGGCGACCAGCCCGCCCGCTACGCGCTCGAGGGATCGATCGCCGTGACCGGCTCGCTCATCCAGTGGCTGCGCGACCAGCTCGGCATCATCTCCTCGGCCCCCGAGGTCGAGAAGCTCGCCGAGAGCGTCGACGACAACGGCGGCGTGTACTTCGTGCCGGCGTTCTCGGGCCTGTTCGCCCCGTACTGGCGTCCCGACGCCCGCGGCGCGATCGTCGGCATGACCCGCTACGTCAACCGGGGCCACATCGCCCGCGCGGCGCTGGAGGCCACCGCCTTCCAGTCGCGCGAGGTGCTGGATGCCGTCAACGCGGATTCGGGCGTCGACCTCGCCGAGCTCAAGGTCGACGGCGGCATGACCGCCAACGACGCGCTCATGCAGTTCCAGGCCGACATCCTCGGTGTTCCGGTCGTGCGTCCGGTCGTGGCCGAGACCACCGCCCTCGGTGCCGCGTACGCCGCGGGTCTGGCCGTGGGCTTCTGGAACAACCTCGACGACCTGCGCGCCAACTGGCAGGAAGACAAGCGCTGGGAGCCGAGCATGGACGACGCGGAGCGCGAGCGCGAGCTGCGCCTGTGGAAGAAGGCCGTCACCAAGTCGATGGACTGGATCGACGACGACGTGCGCTGATCCCGCCCCCACGAACGGAACCCCGTCGGCCCCGTGCCGGCGGGGTTCCGTCGTTCCCGCCCGCCTCCCGCACGGCCCTCAGCCCACCCCCCGAAGTCCCTGAGCCCGCACCCCGAGGTCCCTGAGTCCGTCGAAGGGACCGGTCCCCTTCCCGCACGCCGGCTCCCGCGGCATCCGGACGCCGAGACCTCAGCGCCGAGGCTTGGGATAGGCCGCGCGCATCGCGTCCGACTGCAGGTAATCCGACACCCCGATGAGCAGGAGGGCGAAAAGGATCTGCTCCGTCACCACCCAGAACGGGTACAGCCCGGGGATGGCCGCCAGCACGAGCGCCACCACCGGGAAGATGCGACTGAACAGCTGCAGGCGCCGGAAGGCCCAGTACCACCCCGCGTGTGCACGCCAGAGGAAGTAGAACAGCGTCGTCGTGATGCCCAGCACCACCAAACAGCGCATCCACACCGCGAATCCGACGTCCTGACCGCTCAGGCTCATCCACAGCGCCACGACGACCGTCGCGACCCCGAGGACGAACCCCGCGGCGAGCAGCACCGTCATCGCGCGGAAGGCCCGGCGCACTTTCGGATCGTCGGACGCCGCGACACGATGATCGGCCTGCCGGCCCCCGGCGATCCGATCGAGACGGCGCAGGGCGGGTTCGAGCTGCATGCGCTCACTGTACGACGAGTCGCCCCGCCGCCGTCCACGGCGCCGCTCAGCCGACGGTGACCACCGGTTCGTGACGCACCGGGAAGTTGACAGAGTTCGCGATGAAACACCACTCACGGGCCTGACGGTGGGCGGCGGTGGCCGCCTCGACCATCGACTCCTCGGCGACCGTGACGTGCGGGCGCAGCACGACGTCGGTGAACGCTCCCCCGCTGTTGCCGTCCTCCTTCATCGTCCCTTCGGCGTCGTCCTCGTAGGACGTGACGACCACGCCGGTCGTGACACACGCGTGCAGGTACGACAGCAGATGGCATTCGCTCAGCGCGGCCAGCAGCAGCTCCTCCGGGTTCCACTTCGCCGGATCGCCTCGGAAGGGCGTGTCCGCGGATGCCGCGATCGCGGGCTTGCCGTCGACCTGCACGGTCACGGACCGGTCGTAGTCGCGGTATCCGCTCGTCCCGGTCCCTCGGTCGCCGGTCCAGGTCGCGCGCAGGCGGTAGTGATGCTCTCCGTACATGCCCCCAGTCTGCCCCGTACCCGCGCGCGAGTCGCCGGAATCCGTCGCCGGAAACGTGTCGGAGGCGACATATCCTGGCGACTCGCACGGGCGGCTCGACCGGGGCGGAAGGGGGTCGGCGGGATACGATCAAGGGATGCCCACCACGCCCCCCGCCTCCGTCGAACTCGCCGTCGTCGACCGCAACGGCTTCGTCGAATCACGCCACGTCGGCGTCGCCGTCGTGCTCGCTCCCGACGGCACCGAGAAGCTCGCCCTGGGCGACGTGACGGCGGCATTCCTGCCGCGCTCGAGCATGAAGCCCCTGCAGGCCCTCGCGTGCCTGTCCGCGGGAGCCGATCTCGCCGACGAGCGCCTCGCGATCTCCATGGCCAGCCACTGCGGCACCGACCGCCACGCCCAGCTGGCGCGCGACATCCTGCAGTCGGCCGGGCTCACCGAAGACGACCTGGGCTGCCCCGCGGCCTGGCCCACCGACACGGCGTCGCGTGATGAGCTCGTCCGCGATCACGGCGCCCCCTCCCCGCTGCGCATGAACTGCTCGGGAAAGCACGCCGCGATGCTGCTGACGTGCGTGGCCAACGGGTGGTCGACGGCCGACTACCTCGACCCGCAGCACCCTCTGCAGGTGCACATCCGCGAGGTGCTCGAGCGCCTCGTCGGCGAGCGCATGACCACGACGGCGATCGACGGCTGCGGCGCCCCCGTCTACGCGATGAGCCTGGTGGGTCTCGCGCGCGCCATCCAGCGCATCGCCACCTCCTCGGAGCGCTCGCCCTTCGCCCTGCACCGCAGCGCGGGAGCGCTCGTCCGCGCCGTCAAGGAGCACCCCTGGACCGTCGACGGCCCGGGTCGTCCCGACACCATCGTGATCGAACGACTCGGCGTGTTCTCCAAGATGGGCGCCGAAGGCGTCCAGGTCATGACGGCGCCCGATGGAACGACCGTCGCCCTGAAGATGCTCGACGGCTCCAACCGTGCGGGCTGGGCGGTGGCCCTGCGCCTGCTGGAGCGGGCCGGGGCCCTGTCCACCGAGGCCGTCGATGAGACGCTGGCGCTCCTGCCCCTCACGGTGTCGGGCGGCGCGGGTGTCGTCGGCTCGATCCGCGCCGTGGTCTGATCCATCGGCGCGCCGGGCGGGCATGCCCTTCGCCGCCCGACCGACCGCGTGAGCGGCCCGGCTGCGCGCCTCAGATCCCGCCGTCGACCGACCGCGGATAGGCGATCGGCTCGTCCGGGACGAGCACCTCGGTCTCTCGGTTGAGACTCTCGCCACGGAAGAACGGCTTCGAGCCGGGGAACGCGAACCACACCACCATGAGCACCACGCCGACGACGAGGGCCCCGATGCCGACGACGAAGGTGCCCCCGACGCCGAACAGCACCGTGTAGCCGTACTCGGGGTCGTACATGTCGATGGCCGACTGGACGAATGCGTATGTCAGCATCAGGGCCCCGAGCAGCGGCAAGATGCCGCGATAGACGAGGTTCTTGCCCGACGAGAACAGTTCACGACGGTAGTACCAGACGCAGGCGTACCCGGTCATGGCGTAGTAGAACGCGATCGCGAGTCCGAGCGACAGGATCGAGTCCTGCAGGATGTTGTCACTGATGAGCGTCATCCCCACGTAATAGACGCTCGCCACGATCCCCATGACCAGGGTCGAGAACGACGGCGTCTTGTAGCGCGGGTGCACCGACCGGAACCGCGCCGGCAGCGCCTTGTAGGCCGCCATCGCGAGCGTCCCGCGAGCGGTGGGGAGGATGGTCGTCTGCGTCGATGACACCGCCGAGATGAGCACGGCGACGATGAGCACCCACCCGAACGGTCCGAACAGCCCGTCCTTCAGCGCCAGGAACACGTCGTCCGCGTTCTCGGGGTTCGCAAGCCCCGAGCCGTCCTCCCCCACTCCGGCGTACATCATCGCGGCGACGGTCACGGTGACGTAGGTCCCGAGCAGGATGACGGTGGTCAGCAGCGCCGCGCGGCCCGGAATGCGCTTCGGGTCCTTCGTCTCCTCGTTCAGCGCGAGGCAGGTGTCCCACCCCCAGTAGATGAACAGCGCCAGCAGCACCGCCTCGGTGAAGCCGCTCCAGTCGGTGAAGCCCAGCGGGTTGAACCACGCGATGTCGAAGGGGGTGGGGTTCGGCGCCGTGCCGTCGAAGAACTTCCACAGCGCGAGCACGACGAACAGGGCGAGCACGAGGTACTGCACGCCGAGCAGGATGTTCTGGATCCGTTCGCCGATCTCGACGCCCCGGTAGCTGATGTAGGTCATCGCGGCGATGAACGCGACACCGGTCGCGGTCACGAGCGGCACGTTCTCGGCGAGCGAGCCGTCGCCGATGAGCGACCAGAGGTAGATGCCGGCGATCTGCGAGAGATTGGCGAGCACGACCATGCCGGCCACGGCCACTCCCCAGCCGCCCATCCACCCGATCCACGGGCCGAAGGCCTTGGTCCCCCAGGTGAAGGTCGTTCCGCAATCCGGGATCTCGTTGTTCAGCTCACGGTAGGCGAAGGCGATGAACAGCATCGGCACGAATGCGATGACGAAGGCGATGGGCGCCTGCGCACCGACGGCCAGGACGACGAAACCGAGGGTGGCGACGAGGGAATAGACGGGGGCGGTGGATGCCAGACCGATCACGGTCGAGCCCCACAGGCCCAGCGTTCCGGAGGCGAGGCCCTTACCGGCCGTCCGTTCGGGTGCGGAGGTCATATGCCGAACGTAGAATCCGCGCCCAGGCGCGGTCAAGAGCGGATCTCAGGCGGAGCGGCGCGCGACGTCGAGGACGACGATGGTCACGTTGTCTCGGCCGCCGTTCTCGAGCGCGGCGGCCATCATGGCGTCGACCGCTGCCGCGGGGTCGGCGTTGGCCGCGAGGAAGTGACGGATGCCGAAATCGGTGAGCTCCTTCGTCAGACCGTCGGAGCAGACCACGAATCGGTCGCCGTCGAGCACGTCGAGACGCAGGTAGTCGGGCTTGACGCTGTCGCTCGGCCCGACGGCGCGCGTGATGACGTTGCCGTAGGGGTGGTTCTCGGCCTCTTCGGGGCTCAGTCGGCCAGCCGCGATGAGCTCCTGCACCACCGAGTGGTCGGTGGTCACCTGGACGATCTCCTCATCTCGCACCAGGTACACGCGGGAGTCCCCGATGTTGAGGGTCACCCAGTGCGGTTCCTCGGTGTGCGTCTCGAGATAGAGGCCCGTGAGGGTCGTCCCCGTCCCCTCGTCCGTCGTCTCGGGATGCGCCACGATGTCCTTCACGGCGCGGGAAAGGGCCTTCTCGATGTTCTTCGTCGAGACCGCACCCGACTCGACGACGGCACGCAGGCGGTCGACGGTACTGGCACTGGCGATCTCGCCGCCGAGGTGGCCGCCCATTCCGTCGGCGACGATGAAGAGAGGGTATTCCGCGAGGAACGCGTCTTGATTGACTTCGCGGCGACGCCCCGTGTCGGTGCTCGCCGCCCAGCGCAGTTCGAGAGAGCCGTCGCCGAGAGGGACGGTACGCGTGTGGGTGGTCACCTCGGGCACGAATGATCCTCCGGTTGGCCGACAGCTGCGCCGGCGGAACCGCGCGGCCCTGTCATCCTAGTCGACACGCGAGCATCGCCAGCGGACGCGCCGGAGCGCCCCCTCCCCCGTGCCGCGTTCATCCCGCGGCGGGATCGGCCGGCAGCCCCAGGATTCCGTCGAGCTCGGCGAGATCATCGACGCTCGGCGACCACGCCGTGGCGGCGGCGGCGTTCGAGCGCACCTGCGCCGCGCTGGTGGCTCCGGCGATGACGCTGGAGACGAGCGGGTTCGCGAGGAACCACCCGAACGTCGCCTCGAGCATCGAGATCCCCCGCGCGTCGCAGTATGCCTGGTACCGCTCGAGGGCGTCCCACGGCGCGTCGCGCCAGAGGTGCGGGCGCTGGCGCATGATGCGGCTGTCGTGCGGACCGCCCTCGCGCGTGAACTTCCCGGTGAGCAGGCCGTTGTGCAGCGGGAAGAAGGGGAGGAAGCCGAGGCCGAAGCGGCGGGCGGCGGGGAGCACCTCGCGCTCGGCCGCTCGCGCGAGGAGGCTGTACTGGTTCTGCGCCGACACGAACCGGACGCCCGCCGCCGCGGCATCCGCCTCGGCGATCTGCCAACCCGAGAAGTTCGAATGACCGATGTATCGGATCTTGCCTTCGCGGACGAGATCCGCGAGCGCGTCCAGCGTCTCGTCGACGGGCGTCTCGAGATCGGGCGTGTGCATCTGATAGAGGTCGATCCAGTCGGTGCGCAGGCGCCGCAGCGAATCCTCGACGGCGCGCCGGATGTGCGCCCGTGAGCCCTTCGCGCCGCCGACGATCGCCGGCGCGAGGTCCGCGTGGCCGAATTTGGTCGCGAGGACGACCCGGTCGCGGCGCCCCTCCAGCGCCTCGCCCATGAGCGTCTCGGACAGGCCGAAGGAGCGGCCGTAGATGTCGGCCGTGTCGAGGAACGTGACGCCCGCATCGAGGGCGGCGTCGAGGACGTTCCTCGTCCCCTCGAGCGTTTCGGTGGGCGTACCCACACGACCGAAGTTGTTGCACCCGAGGCCGACGGCGGACACCCGAAGTCCTGAGCGGCCGACGGGGCGAAGGGGCAGATCGGTGGGGGTCATGACTCCACGCTATCCCCGTGACGACACGAGGGGCTCCCCGCACACGGCGGAGAGCCCCTCGACGATCCGGTCGGAGATCAGACCTGCGGACCGGCCGGGGGTGCCGGCGGCGGCGGCGTGCTGCCCGAGGCGGGCGGCGTCTGCGGCGGCGCGTACCCGGGGGCCGCCGGCGGGGCGTAGCCCTGCGCGGGAGGAGCGACCGGCGCCCCGTATCCGCCGTCGTTCTGACCCTGGACGTTCTGCGCGGGCTGCGCGGGGATGCCGTTCCAGAACGTCTTGTCGGCGAGGAACGACGAGCCCCACGGCGACGGCGAGGCGGCGGCGGGGTTCCACCGGTTGCTGCTGAAGCCCAGGATGCCGAGGAAGATCCACTGACCGAGAGGGCCGAGCAGGAACAGCAGCAGAATGGGCCAGTCGCGTCCGAACTTGGCGGCCACCCGGTACGAGATCATGATCAGCGCGACGACGATCGCGAGACCGGCGAGGAAGTTCAGGATCGGAATGGCGGAGGCCACGGCGAGACCCAGAAGGATCCACGGCGAGAAGTCACCCAGCTTGGCGTAGACGAGGGCGTTGTAGACGGGGACCCAGGCGCGCCACTTGCCCTGGACACCGGCCTTCTCGAAGACCTTCATGAGCAGGAACGAGCTGATGAGGTAGCCCAAGATGCTGAACAGGAAGATGAAGAGGTACACCACGGCCAGAACCGCCGCCTCGCCGGCACTGGTCGTCCCGTAGTCGGAGTAAGCGAGATTTGAGATGTTCACGTCGATCCTCTCGAGCGGCCCCCGCGGTCACGAGAGCCGGCGGGCGTCTCCCGCGCGTGTCATGCTAGCGAACCTGAGTGTTCGCTGACATCCCCTCGTCGACATCCGTCTCAGACTGCTAGGAGCAACTCCCGTTCACCGGACGGCCGCACCGTCCACCCGTTCTTCCTCGCCCACCCGAGGAAGTCCTCGCGGCTGGACAGCTCCGCCCCGCTCGACGCCAACGCGCGGACGAGCTCGCCTTTCGCGTGCTTGTTGAAGTGGTTCAGAGCGCGGACGGCGCCTCCCTCCCCCTCCGTGACCACGCGTACGTACGCCGACGACATGCCGTCGGGTACAGGCCCCAGCGCCACGTACGCCTCCGAACGAAGGTCGAGGACAAACGACGCACCGGCGTCGGCGAGAGCCTCGCCGACGGCGCCGGCCCAAACGCGGCGCAGTGCCGGCAGAGCGGGAATCGAGGTCCCCGCCGCGAGGCGATAGGCGGGGATGCCGTCGAGAGCACCCACCGGACCGAAGGGCGCGGAATGGATGACGACGTGCTCCGCGAGCCAGCCGCGGGCGTCGTCGTCGAGACTTCCGGCATCCAGGGCGTCGAAGAGCACCCCGGTGTAGCGGTCGACGGCGGGCAGGGTGGGCGCCGACCGGAGCGCGGCATTGTCGGCGATCTCGTGCCGACGCTTCGGGCTGAGCTTCAGCACGCGCGCCGCCGTGTCTTCGTCGGCGCTCAGAGCGACGAGGGCGTCGAGCACGCTCTCGCGCTGCGGCAGGAGCGACGGCGCCCACAGCGACGCGAGCGACAACGGAGCACCGTCGCCGCCCGGCTTCTTGGTCTCGGACGGCGGCAGCAGGACGAGCATGGATCCTCCCGGAAAAGGCGACGCGCGCCGCCCGATATCGGGCGACGCGCGTCAGCGATGAAGCGGTGTCAGGAGACCAGGGCTGCGTTCCCGGCGACGATCGTCACTTCGTCGTTCGCCATCGAGAGGAAGCCGTCCTCGGCGTTGGCCAGGATCTTCGTGCCGTCGGCGCGGGTGATGCGCACCTCGCCCTGGGCGAGGATCGCGAGCACCGGCTCATGCCCCTGCATGAAGCCGATCTCACCCTCGACGGTCTTGGCCACGACGAGCGTGGCCTCCCCCGTCCACACCTCGGCGTCTGCCGACACCAGGCTCACGCGCAACGACATGTCAGCCGTTCTCCTTCTGGATCTGCGCCCACTTGGCCTCGACGTCGGAGATGCCACCGACGTTGAAGAACGCCTGCTCGGCGACGTGGTCGAAGTCGCCCTTGACGATCGCGTCGAACGACTCGATGGTCTCCTTGATCGGGACCGTGGAGCCCTCGACGCCGGTGAACTTCTTCGCCATGTAGGTGTTCTGCGAGAGGAACTGCTGGATGCGACGTGCACGCGACACGACGATCTTGTCTTCCTCGGAGAGCTCATCGACACCGAGGATGGCGATGATCTCCTGCAGTTCCTTGTTCTTCTGCAGGATCTGCTTCACGGCGGTGGCCACGCGGTAGTGGTCGGCACCGATGTAGCGCGGGTCGAGGATGCGGCTCGTCGACGTCAGGGGGTCGATGGCCGGGTACAGACCCTTCGACGCGATCTCACGCGAGAGCTCGGTGGTGGCGTCGAGGTGGGCGAACGTGGTCGCCGGAGCCGGGTCGGTGTAGTCGTCGGCGGGGACGTAGATCGCCTGCAGAGAGGTGATGGAGTGACCACGCGTCGAGGTGATGCGCTCCTGGAGCACACCCATCTCGTCGGCGAGGTTCGGCTGGTATCCCACGGCCGAAGGCATGCGACCCAGCAGGGTCGAGACCTCGGAGCCGGCCTGCGTGAAGCGGAAGATGTTGTCGATGAAGAGCAGCACGTCCTGCTTCTGCACGTCGCGGAAGTACTCCGCCATCGTCAGCGCCGACAGGGCGACGCGCAGACGCGTCCCCGGCGGCTCGTCCATCTGGCCGAACACGAGGGCGGTCTTGTCGAAGACGCCCGCCTCTTCCATCTCGCCGATCAGGTCGTTGCCCTCACGGGTGCGCTCGCCGACACCGGCGAACACCGAGACACCACCGTGGTCCTGCGCGACGCGCTGGATCATCTCCTGGATGAGGACCGTCTTGCCGACGCCCGCACCACCGAAGAGACCGATCTTTCCACCCTGCACGTAGGGGGTCAGGAGGTCGATCGACTTGATGCCGGTCTCGAACATCTCGGTCTTGGACTCGAGCTGGTCGAAGCTCGGCGCCTTGCGGTGGATGCCCCAGCGCTCGGTGACCTCGATGGTCTCGCCCGGAGCGGCGTTCAGCACCTGACCGGTGACGTCGAACACCTTGCCCTTGGTCACGTCTCCGACGGGCACCGAGATGGGGCCGCCGGTGTCGCGGACGTCCTGACCGCGGACCATGCCGTCGGTGGGCTTGAGCGAGATGGCGCGGACGAGGTCGTCGCCGAGGTGCTGAGCGACCTCGAGGGTGATCTCGGTCGACTCGTCACCGATGGTGATCGTGGTCTTCAACGCGTTGTAGATCTCGGGGATCGCGTCATGCGGGAACTCGATGTCGACGACCGGGCCGGTGACGCGCGCGACGCGTCCGACGACGGCCGCGTCGGTCTTCTCGGCGGTGAGGCTCATGGCTTCTTCTCTCCTTGGGAACTTACTTGCCGGATGCCAGGGCATCGGCGCCGCCGACGATCTCGGCGATCTGCTGCGTGATCTCCGCCTGGCGCGCGTTGTTGCGCAGGCGGGTGTAGTCGGTGATGAGCTTGTCGGCGTTGTCACTGGCCGACTTCATGGCCTTCTGGGTCGCGGCGTGCTTGGCGGCCGACGACTGCAGCAGGGCGTTGAAGATACGGCTCTGGACGTACGTCGGCAGGAGCGCGTCGAGAACGGTCTCGGCGTCCGGCTCGAACTCGTAGAGCGGGTAGACCTCGGACTGCGCGGGAGCCTCATCGGCCTCGAGCACCTCGAGCGGGAGCAGGCGCACGGACTCCGGCGACTGCGTCATCATGCTGACGAAGCGGTTGTAGACGAGGTGGATCTCGTCGACGCCGCCCTCGTTCTCCCCGCCTGCGCGGTACGCCTCGATCACGGCATCCGAGATCTCTTCGGCGGTCGAGAACTGCGGGGTGTCGGTGTCGCCGACCCACTGGGCGACGCTCGGCATGCGACGGAACTGGAAGTATCCGACGGCCTTGCGTCCGACCAGGTAGTAGACGACCTCTTTGCCCTGCGAGCGGAGCAGCTCGGCCAGCTCGAGACCCTCACGGAGGATCTGCGAGTTGAACGCGCCGGCGAGGCCGCGGTCGGACGTGAAGATGACGACGGCCGACCGACGGATGTTCTCGCGCTCGGTCGTCAGCGGGTGATCGACGGAGGAGTGCGTGGCGACCGCCGAGACGGCGCTCGTGACGGCCCGCGCGAAGGGCGATGCCGCGCGCACACGCGCCATCGCCTTCTGGATGCGCGAAGCCGCGATGAGCTCCATCGCCTTGGTGATCTTCTTGGTCGTCTGAGCAGAACTGATCTTCTGCTTATAGACCCGCAGTTGTGCGCCCATGATTCCGTTCTCGTGTCGTCGCTATCAGCGACGGCCCTTGACGATCCGCTCCTGGTTGACGTCCTCCGCCTCGGCGGCGTCGACCTTCTCGGCGCCGACGACGCTCTGGTCCTTGCCGGGCTGGAATTCCTTGGAGAACGCGTCGATCTTCTGCTCCAGCTCCGCGAGCGTGTCGTCACCGAGCACGTTGGTCTCGCGCAGAGTGTCGAGCACGGTCGAGTTGCGGCGCAGGTAGTCGAGCAGTTCGCGCTCGAAGCGCAGCACGTCGGAGACCTCGACCGCGTCGAGTTTGCCGTTGGTGCCGGCCCAGATCGACACGACCTGCTCCTCGACGGGGTACGGCGAGTACTGCGGCTGCTTGAGCAGCTCGGTGAGGCGCGCACCGCGCGCGAGCTGACGACGCGAGGCCGCGTCGAGGTCGCTCGCGAACATCGCGAAAGCCTCGAGCGAGCGGTACTGCGCGAGCTCCAGCTTCAGCGTTCCGGAGACCTTCTTGATCGACTTGACCTGAGCGTCACCGCCGACGCGCGAGACCGAGATACCCACGTCGACCGCGGGGCGCTGGTTGGCGTTGAAGAGGTCGGACTGCAGGAAGATCTGGCCGTCGGTGATCGAGATCACGTTGGTCGGGATGTACGCCGAGACGTCGTTGGCCTTGGTCTCGATGATGGGCAGACCCGTCATCGAGCCGGCGCCGAGCTCGTCGGAGAGCTTCGCGCAACGCTCGAGCAGACGCGAGTGCAGGTAGAAGACGTCGCCGGGGTACGCCTCGCGGCCCGGCGGGCGACGCAGCAGGAGCGACACGGCGCGGTAGGCCTCGGCCTGCTTCGACAGGTCGTCGAAGATGATCAGGACGTGCTTGCCCTCGTACATCCAGTGCTGGCCGATGGCCGAACCGGTGTAGGGCGCGAGGTACTTGAAGCCGGCGGGGTCGGACGCGGGGGCCGCGACGATGGTGGTGTAGTCCATCGCACCGGCGTCCTCGAGCGCGCCCTTCACCGAAGCGATGGTCGAGCCCTTCTGGCCGATGGCGACGTAGATGCAGCGAACCTGCTTGTTGACGTCGCCCGACTCCCAGTTGGCCTTCTGGTTGATGATCGTGTCGATCGCGATGGCCGTCTTGCCGGTCTGACGGTCGCCGATGATGAGCTGACGCTGGCCGCGGCCGACGGGGATCATGGCGTCGATGGCCTTGATGCCGGTCTGCAGGGGCTCGTGCACGCTCTTGCGCTGCATCACGCCGGGAGCCTGGAGCTCGAGCGCGCGACGACCCGAGGTCGCGATCTCACCGAGACCGTCGATCGGGTTGCCGAGCGGGTCGACCACGCGACCGAGGTAGCCCTCGCCCACGCCGACCGAGAGCACCTCACCCGTGCGGGTGACGCTCTGGCCCTCTTCGATGCCGGAGAACTCGCCGAGCACGACGACACCGACCTCGTTCTCGTCGAGGTTCTGGGCGAGGCCGAGCGTGCCGTCCGCGAAGCGGATGAGCTCGTTGGCCATGACGCCGGGGAGTCCCTCGACGTGGGCGATGCCGTCGGCCGCGTCGACGACGGCGCCGACCTCGGTCGCCGCGGCGCCGGTGGGCTCGTAGGCGTTGACGAAGTCCTTCAGCGCGTCACGAATGACGTCGGGGCTGATAGAGAGATCTGCCATTGTCTTCCTTCGTTCGTGGGGCCCTCGGCCCCCAAGATCACGCCCGCTCGGGCGGAAAGTCTTCAGCCGGCGATCCGCTGGCGGAGGTCGGCGAGACGTGCGGACACGCTCGCGTCGATGACGTCGTCGGCGACCTGCACGCGCAGACCACCCAGCACGGTCGGGTCGATCACGGTGTTCAGCGTGACAGCCGAGCCGTAACGTGCGCTGAGAGCGTTCTGCAGACGGGTCTGCTGGTCGGCGCTCAGCGGTGCGGCGGCGGACACGGTGGCCACGATGCGCGATCGCTGATCGGCCACGATGCGCTCCGCGCGGCGGAGCAGGGCACGGACCCGACGACCGCGCGCGTGCTCGACGAGCGACGACACGATCAGGGCGGTGCCGGCGCTCGCGCGCCCATCGAGGAGGGTCGAGACGAGCGTGCCCTTCGCCGACGCGTCGCCGAGACGACCGCCGAGCGCGAGCTCCAGTTCGCCGTTGGAGGCGACCGTGCGCGAGAACGAGAAGAGCTCGGCCTCGATGTCACCGGTCTCGGCGACCGAGGTGGCCCGCACAGCGAGCTCCTCGAGTCCCTCCACGAACTCCGCGGCGCTGGACCAGCGCTGCTGAGCGGCGCGCGAGAGCAGCTCCACCGTGGCAGGCCGGTACGACGGACCGAACACGGCGGAGACGAGCCCCGCCCGGGCTTCCGCCGGCACCGACGAGTCGGACAGCGCGCCGCTCAGCTGCGCCGATCCGCTCACGGCGGCCACGGCAGCGAACAGCTCGCGTGCGACGTCGAGATCGACACCCGACGCGGAGGCCAGGGCCTCCGACGTCGCGGTCCGGGCCTGAGTGGTCGCGCTGCCCATTACTTGGCCGCCTTCTCGGAGGCCTCGAGCTCGGCGAGGAAGCGGTCGACCACGGCGTTGGCGCGCGCGTCGTCCGACAGGGTCTCACCGATCACGTTGCCGGCGAGGTCGACCGCGAGGGTACCGACCTCGGAGCGCAGCTGCACGAGGGCCGTCTGACGCTCGGCCTCGATCTGCGCGTGCGCGCTGGCGGTGATGCGGGCTGCCTCGGACGCAGCGGTCTCCTTGGCCTCGGCGACGATCTTACGACCGTCCTGGGTTGCGGACTCGCGGATCTCACCGGCTTCGCGGCGCGCCTCGGCGAGCTGCGCGGTGTACTCCTCGAGTGCGGCCTCGGCCTGTCGCTGAGCCTCGTCGGCCTTGGCGATGTTGCCCTCGATGGCAGCACTGCGCTCGTCGAGCAGCTTCGCCATCCGCGGCAGGGCCACACGCCACACCACGAAGATGATGACGACGAAGCACACGGCCGACCAGATGATGTCGTACCACGCCGGGATCAGCGGGTTGTGCGCCTCTCCCGCGGGCTCCGCGGCGAGTGTGACAAGAGCGTTCAGCATCCTGTCTCCTTACAGTGAGTCGAGAGCGGCCGGTTCAGGTGAAGATGAAGCCGGTCGCGATACCGATGAAGGCGAGCGCCTCGGTGAAGGCGATACCGATGAACATCAGGACCTGCAGGCGGCCCGCGAGCTCGGGCTGACGGGCGACGCCCTCGATCGTCTTGCCGACGACGATGCCCACGCCGATGGCGGGGCCGATGGCGGCGAGGCCGTAGCCGATCGTGGCGACGTTACCGGTGACCTGGGCGAGAACCGTAGTTGCGTCCACGGGTTTTTTCCTTTCGTTGGGTGGCTCGGCGTGCGCCGGGCCGCTCAGTGCTCTTCTGCGACCGCGAGCTGGATGTAGACCGCGGTGAGGATCGCGAAGACGTACGCCTGGAGGAAGGCGACGAAGATTTCGAACAGGGTGAAGGCGAAGCCGAAGGCGAGGGAGCCGGCGCCGAGCGCCGTCCACCAGCCGCTGAGCCCGACCACGAAGAACTGGGTGGCCGAGAAGAACAGCACCAGCATGAGGTGGCCGACGACCATGTTCATCAGAAGACGCAGCGTCAGGGTGACGGGGCGGATGATGAAGGTCGAGAGGAACTCGAGCGGGACGATGATGATGTACAGCGGCCACGGCACGCCCGAGGGCAGCAGCGCGTTCTTGAAGAAGCCGCCGGGGCTCTTCTTGATGCCGGCGTAGATGAAGGTGACGTACGCGACGATCGCGAGCAGCAGCGGCACGGCGATGACGCTCGTACCGGCGATGTTCAGGAACGGGATGACACCCGTGATGTTCATGAACAGCACCATGAAGAAGATCGTGGTGAGGATCGGCAGGAACCGCTTGCCGTCCTTGCGACCCAGGATGTCTTCGGCGATGTTGACGCGGACGAAGTCGAGGCCCATCTCGGCGATGCTCTGGAAGCGGCCGGGGACGACCTTCATGCGGCGGGTGCCCAGCACGAGGAAGAGGACCAGCGCGAGCGTCGCCAGCATCTGCGTGAGGTTGATGCGGGTGATCGCGAAGATCGTGCCCTCGAACAGGACCGCGTCGGGGAAGAACTCGGAGATGGAGGGCGGGTGGAACTCCGCACCCGCAGACGCGAAGTTCGTGATCAGGGTCGCAGCTTGAGTGGACAGCGCTGGCTCCAGCTTCGGGGCATCGGTGTGAACCGTTGCGACGATGGTCGGTGATGGTACCCGAAGTGCGAACCTGGAGAAGATTTCCCATCGCGGGCGGGTACTTATGCCACCCTATCAAACTCCCGGCGAATCCATGAGTCCGCGGGAGGTGATCGTCTCGCCGCCGGACTAACGTGCGCGACGGGGCGTGCGGGTGGGTTATGGGCCGGTCAGGCGCGCCGGTCGCCCGCTTCGGGGTCGGTGGGGAGCGTGATGTCGCTGACGCTGGGGATCCGCATGCGCAGGAGGACCACCACGTCGACGGCGAGGGACGCGATCACGCTGACGACCAGCGCGACGTAGAACACCACCGGATCGACCCAGTCCTGTCCGCGCAGCACGACGATCGCCACGATGAACAGGATGAGCTTGAGCAGCCACCCCCCGAGCACGATGCCGAAGAAGATGGGCACGTAGAGCGGGTCGCCGAACCACCGGTTCGCGACGAGGATGCTCGTCGCGGTGACGGCGAGGAAGATCGCGCTCACGGCCATCCCCGCGAGGGCGCTGCCGAGGCCGCCCGCTCCCCCGACGAGGAAGCCGACGACGCCGCCCACGACCAGGAGCACCGCGGTGACGACACCGCCCCACACCAGCGCGGTGCGCAGCACGGGCGTACTGGAGAGAGGTCGACGGGGGGCGGGAGAGACGCTGCTCATGAAGGGGACTCCGGTCGGGTGGGTCGGACGCGACGGGAGAGCCGCCGCAGACGGTGCGATGAAGGAAGGAGGGTCAGGACGGCGCAGGCGAGCACCCCGGTGACGCCGAAGGCGATCCCGATGGCGTAGTCGCCCGGCCAGCTCTGCTGGGTGCCGATGTACATCAGCAGGAACGCGAGGCTGACCACCGCCGTCCAGCTGTAGAAGATCAGGACGGCGTCGCGGTCGGAGTGCCCCATGTCGAGCATCCGATGATGAAGGTGCTTGCGGTCGGGCGAGAACGGGGACTTCCCCGCCCACTGCCGCCGGGCGACGGCGAGACCGAAGTCGAGCAGGGGCAGCAGCACGATGACCACCGGCAGCAGGATGGGGATGAAGGCACCCAGAAGCTGCGAGCGACCGATCTTCTCGGGGTCGAGCACCGCCGGGTCGAGCTGACCGGTGATGGCGACCGCCGAGCTGGCCATCAGCAGGCCGAGCATGAGGGCACCGGCGTCGCCCATGAAGAGCTTCGCGGGCGTCCAGTTCATCGGCAGGAAGCCGAGGCAGGCGCCGACCAGGACCGCCGCGATGAACGAGGCGAGGTTGAAGTACGTGCTCGCGCCGGTGTCGCGTACCAGCAGGTAGGAGTAGGCGAAGAAGACGCCGTTGGCGATGAGGCAGACACCGGCGACGAGGCCGTTGAGTCCGTCGATGAAGTTGACGGCGTTCATGACGACGACGAGCGCGAAGACGGTGAGCAGGAAGCTCACCCAGCTCGATCCGACCGTGAGGGCGCCGATGGGCAGCGAGAGGATCTGCAGCTGCCCGAACCACGCGATGATCCCGGCGGCGACGAACTGCGCACCGAGCTTGATCATCCAGTCGAGGTCCCACAGATCGTCGGCCACTCCGACCAGGACGATGAGCAGCACCGCGCCCAGGAGCGAGAGCACCGGGACGGGATCGGTCCAGAAGATCGAGAAGTAGGGGTTCCGG
Organism: Microbacterium sp. NPDC089190; assembly: GCF_040701795.1. Lineage (NCBI taxonomy): Bacteria > Bacillati > Actinomycetota > Actinomycetes > Micrococcales > Microbacteriaceae > Microbacterium > Microbacterium sp. NPDC089190. Next base: position 322,421 of record NZ_JBFBHF010000001.1, read on the forward strand.
CTCGACAGGGCGAAGGCGGCGACCACGCCGAGGAACATGGCGACCCCGCCCAAGCGGGGCGTGGGTGTCTTGTGCACATCCCGATCCCGGATGCCGGGATACAGCTTGAAGCGCAGGGCGAGCTTCCACACCACCCACGACAGCGCGAGCGTGACCGCCGCCGTGAAGAGGATGGTGAGGAGGTACTGGGTCACGGACCCGGAGCCTCGTCATCCGGGGCTGCGTCGTCCGGGGAGACGTCGGAGGGCGCGCCCGCCGGGGTCGGGGCGTCGCGGTCGTCGACCGGGTCGGGCTCGAGCAGATCGCCGAGCACCTCGCGGAGGCGTTCGCGGGAGACGGCGCCCTCGCGGAGGACGCGCACCACCGGCTCGGAGCCGCCGACGAGCAGCGTGGCGTCGACGATGGTCGACGCCACCCCCGTCTCGCTCACACCGGCGTCGAGGTAGGCCGAGACGCTGTCGCCGAGCATGTCGCGCGCGGCGTCGATGTCGACGGCGGCGGGCATGCCGGTCAGGTTGGCGCTCGACACCGCGAGGGGGCCGGTCTCTTCGAGCAGTTCGAGGGTGAGCTTCTGCGCCGGCATGCGCACCGCGACCGTGCCGTGCGTGTCGCCCAGGTCCCACGACAGCGACGGCTGCGCGGGGAGCACGATCGTGAGGCCGCCGGGCCAGAACTCGCGGACGAGGTCGTCGACCGCGGGAGGGATCTCCGCGACCAGGGCGCGCAGCGTGCTCACGCCCGCGACCAGGACGGGCGGCGGTTGCTGACGTCCGCGCCCCTTCGCTTCGAGGAGCCCCGCGACGGCGCGCGTGTTGAACGCGTCGGCGGCGATTCCGTAGACGGTGTCGGTGGGGAGCACGACGAGTTCGCCTCGGCCGATCGCCTGACGCGCGTGGCGCATCCCGGACAGCAGCTGCGACTCGTCACGGCAGTCGTAGACGGGTGACATGTCGCGCGCCAGTCTAGTCGCGCCGTGCGCGGCGCGTCGTCACCCGGTGCGTCAGGGGCGGATCGCGGTCGTCGCGCGGTCGCGCGTGGTCAGGTCGGGATGAGTGGATGCCGAGCGCCACCCATCGGCGGTGAGGAGGGCGCGGATCGCCTCCCCCTGCCATTCCCCGTGCTCGATGACGATCGTGCCGCCGGGGTGGGCGAGTCGGAGACCCACCCGGCTGAGCTCGCGAACGGCGTCCAGGCCGTCGGGGCCGCCGTAGAGGGCGGCGGGCGGGTCGAACAGACGCACCTCGGGATCGCGAGGGATGGCGTCGTCGGGCACGTACGGCGGGTTGGACGCGACCACCGACACCGTCCCGTCGAGTTCGGGGAACGCGTGAGCGAGGTCGACGAACGCGAGCGAGAGGTTGTCGGCGCCGATGAGGGCGTGGTTCTGCTTCGTCCAGATGAAGGCATCGACGCTGTTCTCCGCCGCGTAGACGCGCGCGTGCGGCACCTCGGTCGCCATCGCGAGCGCGATCGCGCCGCTGCCGGTGCCGAGGTCGACGGCGACGGGGGCGTCGGAGGCCGCCGCTCGCAGGGCGTCGATCGCGAGCTGGGCCACCATCTCGGTCTCGGGGCGCGGGACGAACACGCCGGGGCCGACGGCGAGCTCCATCGACCGGAAGGGGGCGCGTCCGGTGAGGTGCTGGAGGGGCTCGCGCGCGCAGCGGCGGTCGACGAGGGGCGCGAGGGCGGTGGCCGCCCAGTCGGGCATGCGGTCGCCGCGGATCGCCGCGGCCTGCACACCGCCTCGCGAGGACTCCAGCACATGGGCGACGAGCAGTTCGGCATCCACGTGGGGGTCGGGGACGCCCGCTGTGCGGAGGCGGGCTGCCGTGTCGCGGACGACGTCGGCGACCGATGCGGCCGTGGGGGCGGGGAGAGGGGCGGTCTCAGGCATGACGGGAGCCCAGCCTAGTCGGGCGGTGTGCGCGGTCCGGGCTCGCGTGGGGCCGACGGGTGGACGGGGGCGGGTCGTGTCGTCAAGCGGCGTCACACGAGCCGGCCCGTCGGAAGGCTCGCCTAAAATGATCTCGTCCCGACCGACGGCGAAAGGCGAGCCATGCCCGGCATCCACTCCGACATCACCTCTGCATTCGGCGACACGCCGCTCGTGCGGCTGAACCGCGTGGCGGAGGGCGCCGGGGGGCAGATCCTCGCGAAGCTCGAGTTCTACAATCCCGCTTCCAGCGTCAAGGACCGCCTCGGCATCGCGATCGTCGACGCGGCGGAGGCCTCGGGCGAGCTCAAGCCCGGCGGGACGCTCGTGGAGTCCACCAGCGGCAACACCGGCATCGCTCTGGCCATGGTCGGTGCCGCGCGCGGCTACAAGGTCATCCTGACCATGCCCGCCTCGATGTCGAAGGAGCGTCGCATCCTGCTCAAGGCGTTCGGCGCCGAACTCGTGCTGACCGACCCCACCAAGGGCATGTCGCACGCGGTCGACGAGGCCAAGCGCATCGTCGCCGAGACCCCGGGCGCCGTGTGGGCCCGCCAGTTCGAGAACGAGGCCAACCCCGCCATCCACCGCAAGACCACCGCCGAGGAGATCCTGCGCGACACCGAGGGCGAGGTCGACTACTTCGTGGCCGGCATCGGCACGGGCGGCACCATCACCGGCGTCGGCCAGGTGCTCAAGGAGCGCAACCCCGACGTGAAGATCGTCGCCGTCGAGCCCGCCGACTCCCCCGTGCTCACCAAGGGGCACCCGGGGCCCCACAAGATCCAGGGCATCGGCCCGAACTTCGTGCCCGCCATCCTCGATCGCGACATCATCGACGAGGTGATCGACGTCGAGTTCGACGACGCGATCCGCCTGGCACGGGAGACGGCCGCGAAGGACGGCATCCTGGTCGGGATGTCGTCGGGTGCCGCCATCTGGGCGGCTCTCGAGGTGGCGCGCCGTCCCGAAGCGGCGGGCAAGAACATCGTCGTCATCATCCCCTCGTACGGCGAGCGGTACCTCTCGACCGCTCTGTACGAGCACCTGCGCGAAGACTGACGTGGGGGTCCTCTCCCGCATCCGAGAAGACATCGCCTCCGCCAAGCTCCGCGACCCCGCGGCGCGCGGCGGTCTCGAGATCGCGTTGCTGTACCCCGGGTTGCACGCCGTCTGGGCGCACCGCGTCGCGCATCGCCTGTGGTCGCGTGGGCTGCGCTTCCCCGCGCGCGCTCTCTCACAGGTCACCCGCTGGCTCACCGGCATCGAGATCCACCCGGGAGCGATGATCGGTCGACGCTTCTTCATCGACCACGGCATGGGTGTCGTCGTGGGCGAGACGGCGGAGGTGGGCGACGACGTCATGCTGTATCACGGCGTGACGCTCGGGGGTCGGCAGCGCGAGGGCGGCAAGCGTCATCCCACGCTGCACGACGGCGTCGCCATCGGCGCGGGAGCGAAGATCCTGGGGCCGATCACCCTCGGCGCGCGCACCGTCGTGGGCGCGAACGCGGTCGTCACCCGAGACGCCCCGGCCGATAGCGTGCTGGTGGGCGTGCCCGCGAAAGCGCGCACGCGGCGCAGCGGCGAAGACACCCGCGCTCTGCTCACGACCCCGGAGTACTGGATCTGAGCCGCATCCTCGAGCGCGGCGCGAGACCGGTGAACGGCCGGTTCCGCGCCGCCCCACGCCGCGTGGCGCGCGGCCGGCGAAGGGTCGGTTCCGCGACGCTCGGCGCCGGCGCCGCCCGCTCGTTCGCACGCCGACGCGTCGGTGCACCTCCCGCCCGCTGCGGTGACCGGGGCTCGCCCTAGGCTCGAGACATGACCCGTCTGCACGATCTGTCGCTCGCCGCCCAGGTCGACGCCCTTCGACGCGGCGAGCTCGCGCCGGCCGACCTCACCGCTCACTATCTCGACCGAGCAGAGCGCTTCACCGATCTCGGCGCGTTCGCCGAGGTCTCCCCCGATGCAGCGCGGCAGCGTATCTCCGAGCTGCCGCCGTCGCCGCGCGGAGCGCTCTGGGGCGTCCCCCTCGCCGACAAGGACCTCGTGGCGCGGGCGGGGGTGCCCACCCGTTACGGCTCGCGCTCGCGCGCCGATCACGTGCCCACGGCGTCCGACCCCCTCGCCGCCGCCCTCGACGCCGCCGGCGCCGTGAACATCGGCAAGACGTCCACGTCGGAGTTCGGCCTCACCGGTTTCACCGAACCCCTCATCCACGCCCCGGCGCGCGACCCCTGGCGCCTCTCCGCCGGAGCCGGCGGTTCGAGCGGAGGAGCGGCCGTCGCGGTGGCCGCGGGCCTGCTGCCCGCCGCCGTGGGATCGGACGGCGGGGGGTCCATCCGCATCCCCTCGGCGACGGTCGGCGTACTGGGCCTGAAGCCGTCGCGCGGGCGCCTGCCGCTCGGTTCCGGTTTCGATTCGCCGGACGGGTTGTCGGTGACCGGGCCGATCGCGCGCAGCGCGGAAGACGCCGGCCTCCTCCTCGATGCTCTGATCGATCTCGCACCCTTCTCGTACGCCACGACGGCGCCGGGCGGCGGACCCTTCGTCGACGCGGCCCGGCGCGAGCCCCGGGAGCTGCGCATCGGCGTCACGACCGTTTCACCGTGGGACGACGACGAGGACATCGCGCTCGATCCGGACGCCCGCGCGGCGGTCGAGGTGACGAGCGCCTGGCTGAGCGACGCCGGACACGCGGTGACGGATGCCGACTGGCATCCGTGGGGATACGCGGAGCTATTCCACGTGCTCTGGCGCGCCAGCGCCGCTCGCGTGCCGCTCACCGACGACGACATGGACCTCGTCGAGCCGCTCACCGCGTGGCTGGTGCGGGAGGGCCGACGGTTGTCGGCGCTCGACCTCCTGAACGGGCTCGCCGCCGCGCGGGCGTTCGAGCGCCGCACGATCGCCGACTTCTCGGCTTTCGACGCCGTGCTGACCCCGGCCCTCGCCCAGCCTCCGCAGCCCGTGGGGTCCTACGCCGGGCACTCTCCCCAACGCACCTTCGCGATGCAGGTCGAGTACGCGCCGTACTCGAGCTTCGTCAACGTCGCGGGCCTCCCGGCGCTGACGATGCCGGTGACCGCGGATGCCGAGGGCCATCCCGTGTCGGCGCAGCTCGTCGGCAGGCCCGGTGGCGAGGCGGTGCTGCTGTCGCTCGCGTCGCAGTTGGAGGCGCGACGCGGGCCTCTCCCCCACCCGCCCGCGTGGATCGACTGAGACCTATCCGGAGATCAGCCCCGCGGCGACGAACGCACGGGCGTAGATCGCCCGGACGGTGGCCTGCTTGCGCTCGTTGTAGGCGCTCATGAGACCGTCCTCGGCGACCTCGCGCTTCACGCGTGCGTAGAGCGCCCGGTCGTCGGCATCCGCCCGCAGATGGTCGCGGAAGATCAGGTGGCGGGCGGCCTCGGGGCTGTCGGGCGGCCAGACGTGCAGGTGGACGGCGGGCTCGCTCGCGACCAGGAGCCGGTGCCCGAGCCACCACGGCTCGCGCACGCGCAGGGCGAAGCCCGCGGCCTCGAGGGTCGGCACGTAGGCATCCTCGTCGTCGGTGTCGGCGACGGTGAGATCGACGTCGATCACCGGCTTGGCCGCCAGCCCGGGCACCGCGGTGGAGCCGACGTGGTCGACGCGGATCGCCCGCTGCCCGAGAGCGTCGTGGATGCGATCGCGCACCGTCGCGAAGGTCAGGGGCCAGGTGGCATCCGCGTCGACGATCTCGATCCGCCGTGCCTGTGCGGGCTCCCCCACCCACGGCGAGGCACCGGGAGGCGGGGGCGTGTCGTCGAACGCGACGATGCGGGCAGCGGAGGGCACCCACCGACCCTACGACAGACGGGGCGAAGCGTCCGGTCGGCCGCCGGCGAGGGGGTTCGGCAGGTCAGCCGTCGGCGAGGGCGACGAGACGCGCCTCTTCGTCGGCGATGATCGCCGATTCGATGATCGGGCCGAGCGCGCCGTCCATCACCTGGTCGAGGTTGTAGGCCTTGTACCCGGTGCGATGATCCGCGATGCGGTTCTCGGGGAAGTTGTATGTGCGGATGCGCTCGGAGCGATCCATTCCGCGGATCTGCGAGCGCCGCGCGTCGGCGGCGACGGCGTCGCGCTCCTCCTGCTGCTTGGCGAGCAACCGGGCGCGCAGCACGCGCATGCCGGCCTCGCGGTTCTGCAGCTGCGACTTCTCGTTCTGCATCGACACCACGATGCCCGTGGGCACGTGGGTGATGCGCACCGCGGAGTCGGTCGTGTTGACCGACTGCCCACCCGGTCCCGAGGAGCGGAAGACGTCGATCTTCAGGTCGTTGGGGTCGATCGCGACCTCTTCGGGCTCGTCGACCTCGGGGAAGACGAGAACACCCGTCGTCGACGTGTGGATGCGGCCCTGCGACTCGGTCGCGGGCACGCGCTGCACGCGGTGCACGCCGCCCTCGTACTTCAGGTGCGCCCAGACGCCCTGCGCGGGATCGCTCGAGGAGCCCTTGATGGCGACCTGGACGTCTTTGTACCCGCCCAGGTCGGATTCGGTGCGCTCGAGCAGTTCCGTCTTCCACCCCATGGATGCCGCGTACTGCAGGTACATACGCAGCAGATCGGCCGCGAAGAGGGCGCTCTCCGCTCCCCCCTCGCCGCCTTTGATCTCCATGATGACGTCACGCGCGTCGTCGGGGTCGCGCGGGATGAGCAGGCGCCTCAAGCGCTCCTGCGTCTGCGCCACGCGCTCCTCGAGGGCGGGGACCTCCTCGGCGAAGGCCTCGTCTTCACGGGCGAGTTCGCGTGCCGCGTCGAGGTCGTCGGACGCCGCGGTCCACGCTTCGTGGGCCGCGACGATCCGCGACAGTTCGGCATAGCGCCGGTTGACGCGCTTGGCGCGCGCGGCGTCCGCGTGCACGGCCGGGTCGGAGAGCTCCTCCTGAACGGCCTTGTGCTCCTCGAGCAGGCCGCGGACCGACTCGAACATCGCGGGCTCCGCCATCGCGCCAGCTCCCCCGATCAGCGGATGCTGTTGTCGTCACCGCCGCGCGCGGGCGCCGGGATCGACTTCTGCATCTGCACGAGGAACTCGACGTTGGACTGCGTCTCCTTGAGCTTGCCGAGCACGACCTCGAGAGCCTGCTGCGGCTCGAGACCGGCCAGGGCGCGGCGGAGCTTCCAGGTGATCTTGACCTCGTCGGGCGAGAGCAGCATCTCTTCGCGGCGGGTGCTCGACGCGTTGACATCGACGGCCGGGAAGATGCGCTTGTCAGCGAGCTGGCGGTTCAGACGCAGCTCACTGTTGCCCGTGCCCTTGAACTCCTCGAAGATGACGTCGTCCATCTTCGACCCGGTCTCCACGAGCGCGGTCGCGAGGATCGTGAGCGATCCGCCGTTCTCGATGTTGCGCGCGGCGCCGAAGAAGCGCTTCGGCGGGTACAGCGCCGACGCGTCGACGCCACCGCTGAGGACGCGGCCGGAGGTGGGGGCGGCGAGGTTGTACGCGCGGCCGAGACGGGTGATCGAGTCGAGCAGCACGACGACGTCGCGACCGAGCTCCACGAGACGCTTGGCGCGCTCGATGGCGAGCTCGGCGACGGTGGTGTGGTCTTCCGCCGGACGGTCGAACGTCGAGGCGATGACCTCGCCGCGCACCGTGCGCTGCATGTCGGTGACCTCTTCGGGGCGCTCGTCGACGAGCACGACCATGAGGTGGACCTCGGGGTTGTTGTGCGCGATCGCGTTGGCGATCTGCTGCAGCACGATCGTCTTGCCCGCCTTCGGGGGCGCGACGATGAGACCGCGCTGACCCTTGCCCACCGGGGCGACCAGGTCGATGATGCGCTGCGTGAGCTTCTCGGGACCGGTCTCGAGGCGCAGGCGCTCCTGCGGGTAGAGCGGCGTGAGGTTGTTGAACTCGACACGGGCGGCTGCGTCGTCGACCGACAGCCCGTTGATCGAGTCGACCTGCACGAGGGCGTTGTACTTCTGGCGACCCTGCTGCTCGCCCTCGCGGGGCTGCTTGATGGCGCCGACGACGGCGTCGCCCTTGCGCAGGTTGTACTTCTTCACCTGGCCGAGCGAGACGTAGACGTCGCTCGGACCGGGCAGGTAGCCGGTGGTGCGCACGAAGGCGTAGTTGTCGAGCACGTCGAGGACGCCGGCGATCGGGACGAGGACGTCGTCCTCGCCGATCTCGGTCTCGAACTCGTCGCCCGTCGTGTTCTGCCCGCGGCGCTTGTTGCGCTGGCGGTTGCGGCTGTTCGCCGGACCCTGCTGCTGCTGGGCCTGCTGACCGTTCTGGCCGCTGTTCTCGCGCTGACCGCTCTGCGAGCCCGCGTCGCGCTGGCCGCTCTGCGTCGGCGCCTCGGCCTCGTCGGCGGACGTGGAGGCCGCGGCGTCGTTCTTCTCGGCGGCGTCGGCCTTGTTGCGGTTGCGGTTGCGCGACCGGCTCCGACCGCGACCGCGAGCGGGGGTCTCGTCGGTCTGCTCGGCGGAGTCGCTCGCGTCGGCGGCCTGCTCCGACTGCTCGGTCGCGTTCTCGGCGTCGGCATCGGGCGCCGCGTCGGCGGCGACGTCGGCGGCGTTCGTGACGGGCGTGGTGGGCTCCTCGGCCGGGGCGTCGGCGGCCGGAGCCTCGGATGCCGGAGCCTCGGATGCCGTGGCCTCCGCGGCGGCCTCGTCGGAGGGCGCGGTGGTCTCGGTGTCGGCGGGCGCGCTGGCGGCCTCGGCAGCGGCAGCCTCGGCAGCGGCGGCCTCGGCGGCGGCCTTCTCCTCGGCGGTTGCGCTCTTGGCGCGGCGCGGCGCGCGCTTGCGGGGGGCGCGGGCGGGCTTCTCGGCCGGGGCCGGCTCCTCCGTGGCGGGCGCGTCGGCGGCGGCGGCGTCCGCAGCCGCGGCGGTGTCAGCAGCCGGCGCATCCGCGGTCGGCTCGTCCGCGGCCGGCGCGTCAGCCGCCGGCTCCTCGGCGGGCGTCTCGACGGCATCGGCCGGGAACAGCGCCTCGGGCTGCGCGTCGGCGGCGGCGTCGTCGGCCGGGGCGTCAGCGCCCTCGCCGTCGGTGGCGTCCGCCTCGAGTGCGTCGGCGGCGGGCGCGTCGGCCGCCGCGGTGTCGGTGCCGTCCGCCGCAGCCGTGGGCTGCTCCTCGGCGGGGTTCTCCGCGCTCTCGGGCGCGTCGACGGGCTGGGTCTCGGAGATGGACTCCACGAGTGCTCCTCAGAAAATGAAACGTGATCAGATCGCGCTTCGCCATGCAGAACGCAGACGAAGAGACACCAGCGGTTCGGAAGACTGCAGCCGATACCGGGTTCGCGATGTGTTGCGGATTTCGCAGGTGTGCAGAGGCTCAGATTCGCGAATTTACGCGGAACCCTCTGCGTTTTTCACTGTACCACCCTTGACGTCGACGGCGAGCATGAGGGCCTGCCACGGGGTGTCGACGACGGATGCCATAAGATCCGCCGCCGCGAGTCGCTGTCCGGGCCCGTCCGCGAGCACGAGCACGCTGGGGCCCGCCCCCGACACCACCGCCGCATAGCCCTCGGCCCGCAGCGCCCGCACGAGCCTGTCGGTCTCGGGCATCGCCTGGGCGCGGTAGTTCTGATGCAGCTTGTCCTCGGTGGCCGCCATCAGCAGCTCGGGGCTCTGCGTCATCGCCGCGATCAGCAGGGCGGAACGCGAGACGTTGAACACGGCGTCCTCGCGGGGCACCTGCAGCGGCTGCAGGCTGCGCGCGACGGCGGTCGACATCGTGAAGCTCGGCACGAAGACCAGCGGCGAGACACCGCGGTGCACGATGAGCTGCTTGTGCTGCGGGCCCTCGGCATCCATCCAGGCGATGGTCAGACCGCCGAACAGTCCGGGGGCCACGTTGTCGGGGTGGCCCTCCATCTCGGTGGCCAGGCGCAGGAGGTCGACGTCGCTGAAGGCGACCTCCCCCTCGAGCAGGCCCGTGGCGGCCAGGATGCCGGCCACCACGGCGGCACCGGACGAGCCCATGCCGCGCCCGTGCGGGATGACGTTGCGTGCGCTCAGCCGCAGACCGGGAAGGGTGCGGCCGACCGAGGCGTAGGTGTGCGCCATCGCGCGCACGACGAGGTGCGACGCGTCGCGGGGGACGTCGGCCGTCCCCTCCCCCTCGACCTCGATCTCGAGGCGGTCGCCGTCGAGCTGCTCGACGACGAGTTCGTCGTAGACGCTGAGGGCCAGGCCCAGGGTGTCGAAGCCGGGACCGAGGTTCGCGCTGGTGGCGGGAACGCGGACGGCGACCCGGCGACCGGGGCCTGAGCTCACGCGGTCACCGGCTGCAGGTCGAGCACGGAGGCGACCTCCGAGGTGGCGGCGTCGACCACGGTCGGCTCGACCGTCGTGCCGTCGGCCTTGCGCAGAGCCCACTGCGGGTCCTTCAGGCCGTGCCCGGTGACGGTCAGCACGACCTTCGCACCCGACGGGACGACGCCCGCCTCGGCACGGCTGAGCAGACCCGCGACGCTGATAGCCGACGCGGGCTCGACGAAGACGCCGACCTCGCCCGCGAGGATCTTCTGCGCCTCGAGGATGCCCTCGTCGTCGATCGCGCCGAACCAGCCGTCGGTGGCCTCGCGGGCCTCGAGAGCGAGCTCCCACGACGCCGGGTTGCCGATGCGGATCGCGCTGGCGATCGTCTCGGGGTTCTTCACGACCTCGCCGCGCACGAGGGGCGCGGACCCGGCTGCCTGCAGACCGAACATGCGGGGCACCTTCGTCGCGACGCCGCGAGCTGCTTCCTCGCGGTAGCCGCGCGAGTAGGCGGTGTAGTTGCCGGCGTTGCCGACGGGGATGAAGTGGAAGTCGGGGGCATCGCCCAGCTGCTCGACGACCTCGTAGGCCGCGGTCTTCTGCCCTTCGATGCGGTCGGGGTTGACCGAGTTCACGAGGTGCACCGGGTAGTGATCGGCGAGCTCCCGCGCGATTTCGAGGCAGTCGTCGAAGTTGCCGCGGATCTGGATGAGACGGCCGTTGTGCGCCACCGCCTGACTCAGCTTGCCCATGGCGATCTTGCCCTCGGGCACGAGCACCGCGGCGGTGATACCGGCGTGCGCGGCGTAGGCGGCGGCGGAGGCCGAGGTGTTACCGGTGGAGGCGCAGATGACGGCCTTGGCGCCGTGCTCGACGGCGCGCGAGAGCGCCACGGTCATGCCGCGGTCCTTGAACGACCCGGTGGGGTTCATGCCCTCGAACTTGACCCACACGTCGGCGCCGGTTCGGCGCGAGAGCGCCGGGGCGGGGATGAGGGGTGTGCCGCCCTCGCCGAGCGTGACCACGGTGGAGGCGTCGGTGACACCCAGACGGTCGGCGTATTCGCGGAGGACTCCGCGCCAGAGGTGAGCCATGTCAGTTCCCTTCCACGCGCAGCACGGAGACCACGCGCTCGACGACGCCGCTCGCGGCGAGACGCTCGACGGTCTCGCTCAGGTCCTGCTCGCGGGCCTTGTGTGTTCCGATGACCAGCCGGGCGGAACCGCCGGTCTGGGTGTTCTCGTCCGCCTCGATCACGGTCTGCTCGACGGTCGCGATCGACACGCGGCCCTCGCTCAGGATGCCGGCGACGGTCGCCAGCACGCCCGGCTGATCGTCGACCTCGAGCGTGATCTGGTAACGCGTGATGACGTGCCCGATCGGCACGGCCGGCAGGTTCGCGCGCGTGGACTCGCCCACCCCGACGCCTCCGGCGATGTGCCGGCGCGCCGCCGAGACGACGTCGCCGAGCACGGCGGAGGCCGTCTGCACGCCGCCGGCGCCCGCGCCGTAGAACATGAGGTCGCCGGCCGCCTCGGCCTGGACGAAGACGGCGTTGTTGGCGCCGTGGACGCTGGCGAGCGGGTGCGACCGATCGACGAGGGCGGGGTAGACGCGCACGGAGATGGACTCCGAGCCGTCGGCGGCCGTCAGACGCTCGCACACGGCGAGCAGCTTGATGACGTACCCCGCGTGACGAGCGGACTCGATCATCGCGGCGTCGACCGAGGTGATGCCCTCTCGGTGCACGGCATCCAGGGGAACCGTCGTGTGGAAGGCCAGGCTCGCGAGGATCGCGGCCTTCTGCGCGGCGTCGTAGCCCTCGACGTCGGCGGTGGGGTCGGCCTCGGCGTACCCGAGCTGCTGCGCCTGGGCCAGGACATCGGCGAAGTCGGCGCCCTCGGTGTCCATGCGGTCGAGGATGTAGTTCGTCGTGCCGTTGACGATGCCCATGATGCGCACGACGCGGTCGCCGGCGAGCGAGTCGCGCAGCGGGCGGATGATCGGGATGGCACCGGCGGCGGCGGCCTCGTAGTACACCTCGGCGCCGACCTGGTCGGCGGCCTCGAAGACCTCGGAGCCGTGGGTCGCGAGCAGCGCCTTGTTGGCGGTGACGACGTCGGCGCCCGAGGCGATCGCGTGCAGCACCTGCGTGCGGGCCGGCTCGATCCCGCCCATGAGTTCGATCACGATGTCGCTGCCGACGATGAGGGTCTCGGCATCCGTCGTGAAGAGCTCGCGCGGGAGGTCGGCGTCGCGCTTGGAGTCGACGTTGCGCACGGCGATGCCGGCGAGTTCGAGCTTGGCGCCCGCGCGGTCGGCGAGCTCGTCGCCGTGCTTGAGCAGCAGGTCGGCGACCTGCGAGCCGACGGCGCCGGCGCCGAGGAGCGCCACGCGGAGCGTGCGGTAGTCGGTCATGCGGTGTCTCCGTGGGGTGTTGCGGTGGGGGCGGATGCCGGGATGCCGGCGTCGCGCGAGAGCAGATCGTCGATGGTCTCCCCGCGCACGATCACGCGGGCCTGTCCCCCGCGCACCGCGACGACGGGCGGGCGGGGCGTGTAGTTGTAGTTGCTCGCGAGCGAGAAGCAGTAGGCGCCGGTGGCGGGCACGGCCAGCAGGTCGCCCGGTGTGACGTCGGCGGGGAGGTACTCGGCATCCACGACGATGTCACCCGACTCGCAGTGGTGGCCGACGACGCGCGAGAGCGCCGGGGTCTCGGAGCTCGTGCGCGAGACGATGCGCGCGGAGAAATCGGCGCCGTAGAGAGCGGGGCGGGCGTTGTCGCTCATTCCGCCGTCGACGCTGACGTAGGTGCGCTCGAGGTCCTCGGCGGCCGTGACCGTCTTGACCGTCCCGACCTCGTACAGCGTCACCCCGGCCTGGCCGACGATGACACGACCGGGCTCGGTGGCGACGTCGGGCATCGGGATGCCGCGCACGGCGCACTCGTCGGCGATGGCGTCCAGGATGCCGTCGGCGATCTCCTCGATGGGCTTCGGGTCGTCGACCGAGGTGTAGGAGATGCCGAAGCCGCCGCCGACGTTGAGGAGGGGGATCTCTCCCCCGGCCAGCAGGTCGGCGTGCAGGTCGACCAGGCGTGCGGCCGATTCGCGGAATCCGGACGAGTCGAAGATCTGCGAGCCGATGTGGGCGTGCAGGCCGACGAAGCGCAGGCTGGTGAGCTCGCGGATGCGCGCGACGGCCTCGGCCGCGCCGTCGAGCGAGAAGCCGAACTTCTGGTCTTCGTGCGCGGTCGCGAGGAACGCGTGGGTCTCGGCGTGCACGCCGGTGCGAACGCGCACGAGCACGGACTGCACGGCGCCGCGGCGCTCGGCGATCGCGGCCAGGCGCTCGATCTCGATGGGGCTGTCGACGACGACCGAGCCGATGCCGACCTCGACCGCGCGCTCCAGCTCGCGCACGCTCTTGTTGTTGCCGTGGAAGCCGAGGCGCGCGGGGGCTGCTCCCCCGGCGAGGGCGACCTCGAGCTCGCCGCGCGTGCACACGTCGACGGAGAGTCCCTCGTCGACGACCCACCGCACGACCTCGGTCGACAGGAACGCCTTTCCGGCGTAGTAGACGCGAGCCCGGATCCCGTGACGCGCCGCCGCCGAGTCGAACGCGGCGCGGGCGCGGCGGGCGTGCTCGCGCACCTCGTCCTCGTCGAGGACGTACAGCGGGGTGCCGAAGCGGTCACGCAGATCGAAGACGGAGACGCCTCCGATCTCGACGGAGCCGTCGTCGACGCGACGAGCGGACGCGGGCCAGACGGGGGCGACGAGCTCGTTCGCTTCGGCCGGAGTGGTGAGCCACTCGGGCACGAGCGCGGAGTGCGAGGCGGACACAGAGGGACCAATCGGGTTTTGCGGCGACGCGACGGCCGCGGATCACGGCTGCCACCCCCGCGGAGAGTCACGCGGCGGGCAGCCCGATCAGTCTAGGGCACCGCGTATGCCGCTCCCTTCCCGTGTCCGGTGGCGCCGCCCCGCGTCCGCAGCCGCCGGGCTCCGGGCGGCCGTCAGACCACGAACCGCCCCCCGCGGATGGTCAGCGTCTGAGGCGTCATGGACAGGGACCCGGTCTGCACGCTGTCCGCGTAGACGCGCACCCGGGAGGGCTCCGCGGCGGTGACGAGGAGCCGGTACCCGTTCGACACCGACATGCCGTCGAGCGCCGTCACGACCTTGTCGTGGGTGTCGTCTCCGTTCACGGTCACCGTGACGAGCGTCCGGCCCCGCGCGTTCTGCAGAGCGACCTGGTAGTACAGCTTCCCCGTGAAGTAGTAGTCGTGCGGGGCGACACCGGTCGAGGTGACCACGAGGCGCTTCCCGTCTCGGCTCATGCCGATCCATCCGGAACGGACGTCGTAGATGCCCACGAATCCGAGCGCCGAGGTGACGGTGACCGGAACCGTCCGCGTCAGCGCCTCCCGCGTGGCATCCGATGACTGGAGGATCGCGAGAAGCCGCCCCTCCATCGAACCGACGTTGATCGCGACGGACTCGCGCGCGACGAGGGTGCTCGTCGACCCGGCGAGCGTCGACAGACCGGTCACCTCGCCTGACGAGGCCGTGCGGTCGCCCAGGTACAGGCTCACGTTCTCCGCCGTCAGCGTGCCGATGGGGAGGTCGTACCCCGCGTCCCGCTCGCGGTGCGCGTCTCGGGAGTCGATGGCGGTCCAGATCTGGTTCTGCAGCGCGGGATGCGCGCTCAACGTCGTCAGAACCGCTGACGTGATCGGAACGCCCCACGCGGTGAAGAACGGGCCGAGGTCGCGCTCGGCCACCTGGGAGGCCACCTGGGCGAAGAGGTCCTTCTTGTCCTGGTCGGAAGAGGGCATCGACAGCCCGCGGATCCGTCGGACGCGGTACGCCTGATCGACCGCCGGATAGAACCCCTCGCCGAAGGACTGCCGGAGCTGATCGAAGAGGAAGAGCGGATAGAACGGATCCTCGTCCGTCAGCTGCGCGAAGCTCCGGTCCCCGACGGCCTGGGCGAAGTACCGCGCGATCCGGTCCTCGGCCTCGGGCCACTCGTCCAGACGGTGGTGGCCGGTATGACGCTGTTGGAGGGCGAGCGAGGAGATGTTGACCGTCACCTCACCCAGTCCGCTCCACGTGTACGACGGGGTCTGGAACGTGTGTCCGACCTCGTGCCAGATGCCCCACGAGTCGGAGTCGGCGAGCAGCGCCTCACTGGCACCCGTGTCGACCTGGAAGCACAGCCACTGACTCGTCGCGAAGGCCCACCCCGCCCCGCTGTCCGCTCCGCTGAAATACACGCGACCGGCGTGCTTGCGTCCGACCCCGACCGCGGCATAGCTCAACCCGTAGACGTCGCAGGTCGACGAGAGCACCCGATCGAGCCGCGCCACGGTGTCGGCGGGATCCCATGCGACGTTCCGGGCGGCCATGTCGTCGATCACCCGTCGCTGGACGTCGACGAACACCCGGTCGCCGACGAGCGTGACGACGGGTACCGACGACGCGGCCAGTCGGGAGGCGAACTCAGCCGATGTCGTCCGGTCCTTCACCCACACGGGCTGCGCGGAGCCGCCCGACACCGTCAGCTCCACAGCCTGGCTGTCGGAGTGATTGATGACGTAGACGATTCCGTCCTGGGCGGCGGTGATGCTCTGACTTCCCGTCGTCAACGTCGTCACGGAGAGATCGGTGCCCGTGCCGCCGTTGAACGCCTTCCAGGGCCCGCGCGCGCCGATCGCCAGAGACAGGGTCGCCGGGGCCCCGTCCGGCACCTCCACCTGGAGCACCTGCTTCGCCCGCACGTGTCGTCCGGTGGGTTGCAGATCGCTGTGTGCGAAGCCCCGGTTCTCGACGGTCGCGATGTCGTCCTGATACCCGTGCGCGAGCGCGAGGACGCGGGTCGAGGCGCCCGTCTCGTCATGCCGGATGACGGTCGCCTCCCGCACCTCGAGCGCCGTGCTGGTCGCCCCCGAGGACGTGGATGCCGTGATGCCGAGGCTCCCGGGGGCGGCATCGGTGCGCACGCGCACCGACGTCGTGTACGCGCCCGAGGAGTCCGTGACGCCCGTCGGTCGTTCGATGATCGCGCGGGCGGGGTCGTCCAGCGAGAGGGACACGGCGTCGCCGGCGCGAGGCCGTCCATCGGCGTCGATACTCGTGACCCTCACGGTCGCCGTCTCATCGGGGTAGGCGGCCGCGCGGGACGACGTCAGCGTCACGCGGTCGGTCCGGCTCGCCGCCGCGTGCGCAGGCAGTGCCGCGCTCACGCTCAGAACTGGAATCGTCCACGCGCCTGCGGTGAGAACCCTGCGACGTGACACCGCGGACATGCCGACCTCCTCATGACGCGCCGCGGTCGCGGCATCCGTCCGTCGACCCCGACCATAGGCAGGCTCACGCCGGTCGGCGGTCGCGCTCACCGACGCGGAGGACGGGTGACGCGGTCGGTGATCGCGATGCGCGGCCGGTCAGCTGCAGGAGCCGTCGGCCTGCAGCGCGGGGTCGTCGAGGATGCCGCCCGCGAGGTCGAAGGCGGCCACGAGGCTCTGGCCCTGCACCGTCGCGGAGGTCAGCGTGAGGCCGGCCGGGAGGCGATCGGCGATGCACAGGCTCTGCGGGCCGAGGACCGCGTCGGCCACGCCGCCGAACTGCGCGCGCAGCGTGTCGGCGTCGATGGTGTTGCCGCCGAGTTCGAACGACGTCGGGGTGAGGGTCAGGTCGCCGGACGCTGCGCCCGGGGTGACCGAGACGCCCACGGGGATGCCGACGCCGAAGAGCGACAGCTCGTTCGTGAAGGTGAGATCGGGCGCGGCCATCGCCACCGTGCCCGACGGGAAATCGGGGATCTGCGCGAGCAGCGCCCGCAACTGCTCCTCATCGAGACGCACCGAGGCCGATCCTCCGTCGGCAGGACCCTCACCCGACACCGGCACGCCCTGCATCTCCACGAGGACGTCACCGGTGATGGGGCCCAAGGTCACGTCGTCCGAGCTGACCGTGACGTCGTCGAGGCGCCCTGCGATCAGCTGCGGGAGCACGATTCCGCTCACCGACACGTCGAGGTTCTGGTCGTCGGCCAGGCCGACGTTCTTCACGACCAGCGAGCGGACCGTGTTCGTCACGAGGGAGCGTGCGATGAACTCGGCGGCCACCACGGCACCCGCCAGCAGCACGACGACCACGAGGAGGATCGCGATCCATCGACCTGAACGGCGGCGGGGGGCCACGGCATCCGCGTCCGTCATGGACTACATCCGCTCCGGAGCGCCGACGCCGAGCAGCGTGAGGCCGTTGCGGAGCACCTGACCGGTGGCGTCGTTGAGCCACAGGCGCGTGCGGTGCACCGACTCGACCGGGGCGTCACCGAGCGGGATGACGCGGCAGTTGTCGTACCACCGGTGGTACAGGCCGGCGAGCTCTTCGAGGTAGCGCGCGACGCGGTGCGGCTCGCGCACCTCGGCGGCGAACGCGACGACCCGGGGGTACTCCTGCAGGGCTCCGAGAAGCGCCGACTCGGTCTCGTGATCGAGAAGCTCCGGGGCGAACTCCGAGCGGTCGACACCCGAGTCGGCGGCGTTGCGTGCGACGTTGTGCGTGCGCGCGTGGGCGTACTGCACGTAGAAGACCGGGTTGTCGTTGGTGCGCTTCTGCAGGATCTCGGGGTCGAGCGTCAGCGGCGAGTCGGCCGGATACCGTGCGAGCGAGTAGCGCAGCGCGTCGGTGCCGAGCCACTGCTGCAGGTCGTCGAGCTCGATGATGTTGCCCGCGCGCTTGGACAGCTTGGCACCGTTGATCGACACGAGCTGTCCGATGAGCACCTCGATGTCCTTCTCGGGGTCGTCGCCCGCGGCGCCGGCGAGCGCCTTGAGACGGTGGACGTAGCCGTGGTGATCGGCGCCGAGGAGGTAGATCTTGTGCGCGAAGCCGCGGTCGCCCTTGTTGAGGTAGTAGGCGGCATCGGCGGCGAAGTACGTGTACTCCCCGTTGGAGCGACGGATGACGCGGTCTTTGTCGTCGCCGAAATCGGTGGTGCGCACCCAGACGGCGCCCTCGTCGTCGAAGACATGGCCCTGTTCGCGCAGACGGTCGACCGCCTCGTCGACGAGACTCGGCTGCGCATCGACGTGCGCGTGCAGCGTGCGCTCGGAGAACCAGACGTCGAAGTGGACGTTGAAGCGCTCGAGAGAGGCCTGGATCTCGCCCAGCTGGAAGCGATAGGCCAGTTCGGTGGCGACGGCCACCTGCTCGGCGCGATCGAGATCGCGCAGGTCGGGGCGCTCCGCCAGCACCCGCTCGGCGAGCGCTCCGATGTACGCCCCGCCGTATCCGTCGTCGGGGGTCGGCTCGCCGTGCGCCGCGGCCACGACGGAGCGGCCGAAGCGCTCCATCTGGGCGCCGGCGTCGTTGATGTAGAACTCGCGGACGAGCGTCGCACCGCTCGCGAGCAGCACGCGGGCGATGGCATCGCCGAGAGCCGCCCACCGGGTGTGGCCGATGTGCAGGGGTCCGGTCGGGTTCGCGCTGACGAACTCGAGGTTGATGGTGTTCCCGCGCTGGGAGTCGTTCGTTCCGAACGCGGCGCCCTGCTCGACGATGACCTTCGCGAGCGCGCCGGCGGCAGCGGCATCCAGTCGGATGTTGATGAAGCCGGGGCCGGCGACCTCGACGCTCGCGACGCCGTCGACCGCCTCGAGACCGGCGGCGATCTCCGCGGCGAACTCGCGCGGGTTCGCTCCGACGACCTTCGACAGCTTGAGTGCCGCGTTGGACGCCCAGTCGCCGTGGTCGCGGTTCTTCGGCCGCTCCAGCGGGAGGTCGGCGGCGGTGATCCCCGCCGAGGAGCCCTCTCGTCGCGCCTCGGCGAGCGGGGCGATGACGACGAGGAGGGCTGCGGAGAGGGCTGCGGGATCCATAACCCTGCAAGTCTAGGCGGAGCGGGGCGGGACCCCCTCCGTGACGACGAACCGCCGGAGGCGACCGCGGAGCGCGTCAGCCGATCTGCACCAGCGCGGCGTGGTCGTCGGGGGTCGTGGCATCCGGAGTCTCGTCGTCGAAGACCGCGTCGACGTGCAGGCGTTCCAGCCCCACGTATCCCCCGTGGTAGCTGAGGAAGGCGCAGTCGGCGGCGTCGCGCCCCGTCGCGATGCGGACGAGCGAGCGGCGATCCGCGAGACGGGTCGCGTCCACGACGTACCAGGCGCCGTCGATGTAGGCCTCGGCGACGGCGTGGAAGTCCATCGGCTCGAGGCCGGGGGCGTAGCACGCGGCATACCGTGCCGGCATGTCCATCGCCCGCAGGAGCGCGATGACGACGTGGGCGTAGTCGCGGCACACGCCCTGGCCGGTCATGAGCGTCGTGACCGCGCTGTCGGTGCCGAGGCTCAGGCCCGGGGTGTAGGTGACGGTGGATGCCACGAACGACGACACCGCGGTCAGCAGCTCTTCACCGGCGAGCCCGCGGAACTGGCGACGTGCCTGCGAGAACACCTCGTCGGACTGGCAGTAGCGGCTCGGGCGCAGGTAGGTGATGGTCTCGAGGTCGCTCGTGCGGGGGCTCTGCGCGGGACCGGCGACGACGGCGTCGTACCGCACCGTCAGGGGGCCCTGCTCGCCGGTGACGCGGTGAAGGCGGCTGCCGGACTGGTCGACGATCTCGGTGGGCGTGTACACGCGATCACCCTGCGAGAACGTCAGGTCCTCGCTCAGCAGAGGGACCCCCTGGGCGGCGGAGATCTGGAAGATGAGGTCGACGGATGCCCCGAGATCGAGGTCCAGTTCAGCGGTCACGCGGCGCGGCACCGGGCAATCCTCGCACGGCGCGCGGGCGTGGGGGCCATCCCCGCGCACCTGTTCCGCGACACGCCGCCGCCGGCATGCTCACCCGTCCTTCTTGCCCGGCCCCTTGCCGTTCCCCGGCCCCTTCTCGTCGCCCGGCTTCTTGTCGGACGGGCCCCCGCCGTTCCCGCCTCCGCCGGTGTCATCCGTGCCGTCGTCGACGACGTCCTGCTGGTCGTCGGGTGCGGGCTCGGTCGTCTGCGCCGGCTCGGGCTCGGGCGTGGGTGCGGGGGTGGGGACCAGACCGGTGAGATCGGCACGGACCGTCGCGATGCGCGTCAGGATGGCGTCCGCCTCCTCGGCGGTGATCTCCCCCGCGTCGCGGCGGGCGGTGACCTCGGCCTCGAGCGCGTCGAGGCTCGCGAGCGCCGAGGCGTAGTCGCCGGCCGACGCCTGCTCCGCGATCGTCTGCACGTTCTGCTGCCACGCGGTGGGCGCGGCGGGCGGGGTGCAGCCGGCGAGGGCCAGGGCTGCGGCCACGGCCACGACGCCGGCGAGGGAAGCGCGACGGATCATTCCCCGACCTCCTTCCACAGGTCGTCGACGTGCTGATCGAGCGGCTGGGGCAGTGCGGGCAGATCGGGCTCGGGGGCTCCCCCGGCTCCGGCTGCCACGGCGGCGGTCACTCCCCCCGCGGCGAGGACGGCGGCGACGACGGATGCCACCACCACAGCACGTCGAGACGGACGACGCCGCGAACGGGGCACCGGGGATCCCCCCGGCGTCGAGGCGTCGAAGACGCGCGTCGGGGCGGTGGCTCCGGACACCGCCGGCATACGCGCGGTCGTTCCCCCTCCCGGGGCGGGCACCGCCACGTTCGACAACGTGCGCAGCGCGACGATGACGCCCGCGGCATCCGGTCGTTCGGCGGGGTCGATGGCCGTCATCCGCTCGAGCACGTCCCGCCACCCGGAGGGGATGTGCGCGGGGATCTCAGGCGGGGAGACGAGCCGGGCGGCGAGCGCTTCATGCGGGGTGCGGGAGCCGAACGGGCGTGAACCGGTCAGGGCCTCCAGCAGCACGAGTCCGAGCGCGTACACGTCGCTCGGGGGTGCGGCCGGCATCCCGCGCGCCTGTTCGGGGCTCAGGTAAGCGGCCGTTCCGATCACGGTGTCGGCCCGTGTCACGCGGGTGGCCCCGACGAGCGAGGCGATGCCGAAGTCGGCGAGAGTCGCCCGCGGGGTCTCCCCCGTGTGCGCGGCGGGTCGCATCAGGATGTTCGACGGCTTCACGTCGCGGTGCACGATCCCTCGCCCGTGGATCACGGCGAACGCCTCCGCGACCTCGCGCCCCACGCGCGCGGCCTCGGGCCCGCCGAGACGACCCCGCGCGATGAGGTCGGTGAGCGTCGGGCCCGCAATGAGCTCCATCGCCAGATAGGCGGGCGTCGCGTCGAGCCGTGCGTCGTAGAGGGTGACGAGCGACGGATGCGACAGCGAGGCGAGCAGGCGGATCTCCGACCGGACGCGGGCGACGTCGGAGGGATCGGCACCGTCCCCGTCGATGACCTTGATGGCGAGGGTGCGCTCGAGAGCGGTGTCGACCGCCTCGTACACGCGCGCGTAACCGCCCCGGCCGAGCAGACGGCCGAGGCGGTAGCGTCCGTCGAACAGGTCGCCCGCGGGCGAGTCGTCGGCGACGGTGCGCGTCGGTTCGGTCATGGGTGTACCTCCGGGGTGGCGACCCCGGGGGACTCAGACGAGGTCGTCGTTGGACGAGCGCGTGGTCGAGCGGGTGACCTGGGCGCCCCCCACTCCTTCGGTGCGGGTGACCGTATCGGTTTGCCGACGACGCACGAGCAGCACGACGCCGATCAGGAACACGACGACGCCGGCTCCCATCATGATGTAGCCGACCATGCTCAAGCTGACGTAGTCGTTGGGCAGGTTCACGGCGAAGGCGAGGATGGCGCCGATGACGAACAGCGCGATGCCGGCTCCGATGCTCATGGCAGATCCTTTCGACGGAAGGTCTCAGCATCCCAACCGTCCGCGAAAGAGCGGCAGGTCTTGACAAGAGGTCGGGACGGGCGATGCCCGATCCGGCGGACGCGTCTTTCACCCGCCCCCGACGCGATGCCGCGACCCGCGACCATCCCGCGCCCCGGGAGACTGACCGACGATGTCCCGCGAACAGCCCCTCCCGAGTCGTACCGGCGAAGCCGATCATCTGCATGTCGACGCCCTCGGGGTGACCGTGCGCATCGACCTCGACGGCGTGCCCCCCGCCGACCGCGTCTCGATCGGAGAAGCCTGGTCCGGGGCCCGGCACGACGAGGCCACGCTCGCTGCCGCGATCGTCTCCCCGCGCCCGCGCTTCCTCTCCGACGAGACCATGTCCGACCTGTCGACCCAGGTGACGCTCTCCGCCCTCTCCGCGCGGCGCGGAGACCTGTGGCTCGTCCATGCCGGCGCCATCGCCGACGATGACGGACGCGTCGTGCTGTTCTCGGGTCGGTCGGGGATGGGCAAGACCACCCTCATGTCGAGCCTCGCGCGCGACTACGCCTACCTGAGCGACGAGAGCGTCGGCGTCGCACCGGACGGGAGCGTCCTGCCCTACCGCAAACCTCTGTCGATCGTCGACGGTGCCGGCCGCGCCAAGAAGCAGGTGTCGCCCCGCGGTCTCGGTCTGCGCGATCTCCCGCCCACCCCGCTCCGCCTGCACGCCGTCGTGGCGCTCGATCGTCAGCCGCGGAGCACCGAGGCCGCCCTCGAGCCCCTCGACATCGCGGATGCCGTGGCAGCGATCGCGCCGCAGTGCAGTTATCTCGCCGAATTGCCGCGTCCCTTGGAGACGCTGATCGGCCACGTCAGCGCGGTCGGCGGAGCGCTGCGTCTGCGCTACGCGGAAGCCGCGGACGTGCTTCCCCTCATCCGCGATCTGTTCGCCGTGCCACGGCCGGCGTCACGCGAGCCGATCGTCTCGCAACGCGCCGAGGCCACCCGAGGCGCGAGCGGCTTCACCCGCACGCCCGTGGTGGATGCCGTGGCTCTCTCGGGCGCGCGTCTCGCGCTGCTGCGCCGCGCACCGGACGACGAGACGACGATCCACCTCGTCGACGGGATCGGACCGGTGCTCTGGCGGGCAGCCGACGGCGCCTCGTTCGACGACCTCGTGGCTGCCGCGGTGCACGCGCACGGCGAACCGCGCGGCGGAGACGCCGGAGATGCCGTCCGTGCCGCCCTGACGGCGCTGTGCGACGCCGGGCTGATCGCCGAGCGCCCCTGACGACGACGCCGCGACGCCGTGCCGGGCCTCCGCCGCCCGGGCATGGCCGCATCCGCGGACACCGCCTCGGGAGGTGACGTGAGGGGTGAAAGACCCTGTCGCCCGCCCGCCCGCCCCTTCACGTGTCAACCCCGCACCGCGCGAAGAACGACCGGTGTCTGCTGGATGCCATGAGCCAGAACGACGTGACGACCAGATCGAACCGGGGCCAGTGGGAGAACGCGGTGGAGGGCCGACCCGAGCTGTCGGCGAGCTTCTCCAGCAAGGAGGAAGCCGTCGACCAGGGGCGCGCCACCGCCGACGAACTCGGCTCGCGGCACCTCGTCGAGGACGCCGAGCCGACCGGCGCGCCGACCGACGAGGGCTGACGGCCCCGGGAATCAGAAAGGCCGCGGTCATCGACCGCGGCCTTCGTCACATGTGCCCCCGACAGGAATCGAACCTGCGACCTTTGGTACCGGAACTCTACGCCTGATCTACACTGAGCACAGAAACACGCGAAATCCACCGTCTTTTCGCGGGTTTGGGTGGGCGCCATCGGGCACCATCGTGTGGTGGATGGGTACACCCGATGGCACCCTCTTGTTATCCGTGTAGATCACAGGTACTGTGCTCCATATGGACACGCAACAAGATGTCTCGGGAGCAAGAACTGCCCGAGCAGTACCAGTACCTTCAGACGCACTCTCCTGGGCTGACGCCGACGCACCTGTATTCGAGTCGCGCCTGCTTCAGCACGTTATCTCGGGCTCGCCCCGCTGGGAACCACTAGTCGTAGAGGCCCGGGTGGATCGCACCTACACCACTCTTGCTAGTTTCAAGCGTCAGGTAGAGGACGAGCTGCGCGACCTCAATCTCGAACGCTCACGCATGCAAGCTTCATGCTGGGCGCGGGGGAAAGCCGGCAGCAGTGACTGGTTCAAGTATGAGCTTGAGCACAAGGAGAAGCGAGCGAAGCTCGGCAGTAAGTCGTCGGCCATCACCACAGCTCTTGCGCTTGTGAAGCCGCACATGAAGGTTGCGAGACAGCGACGCGCAGATGAAGCGTACGCGGGACTTCTGGCCAATCAATTTGAGGCTTCCACCGAGAACGGCGCAGCCATGCGTGCGCTCATTTTTGGTCTCGTAGGCGCGATCCAGGAGCACAAAGAGTCGATCGAGAGTTCGGCAAACACGCCGACCGTCTCGGACCGGGCTCTCTGGTCATCGCTGGCGCGGATGAAGATGCCCACGCGCGACGGCGAGGTAGCACTGCGCGAATGGTTCTTGCGGAGTGTCCAGTGACATTCTGCGCGTGCGGCTGGCCCGCCCCCGACGACTTGAGGGACCGCAAATCCTTGTTGGACTTGGTCCGTTCGCACTACTCCCGGTGCTCGCTTGGAAACGTTACGGTCCCCGACTGCGTCGACTGCGGACTGCCGATAACGCTCGATCTGCATCCCGCCGCACCGTCTCACGATTCTTGTCGTGCCCCGGTGCTCCCCAAGACGCGTCTCGTCGCCGCTGGCCTACCCACTCTCGGAAGGAGATAACAATGCACATCGACAAGTACCTGCGCATGAACGTTCAGGGTGAGCTCTTCATCATCGACAGCGCTGACGGAACCGAGGTCTCGCTAGTCGACCACTACCGCTCGAAAGACGACGAGCGTTTGGGCCGGTGGCGCTGGCCCGAATATCCGGGATACGTCGTCTATCCGCACACCGTAGACCTCCGCCCGTCATCTGCTCGGGGTCGTGGTGTGACCGTGTTGGATGAGGCTCTTCCTCGCCTCTACACCGTCTGGGAGGGCCGCGCGGAGGAGTTCGCGCATCTCAGGAAGGACAGCGGCAACCAGATGATGGCCCGACATGCAGCAGAAGCCTACTTCGAGGCTCACCCTGCACCTAAGCCCGCATGGCACGACGCGAAGCCCGGAGAGGTGTGGGAACTTTCCTTCCTCCCCGACACTCTCGATACGGCGGCTTACGTCGCTGGGGACTGGCTATTTGTCGGTCAAGGTCATGGCGTTCCCAAGGTCGACAGCCGCATCGAGTCGGCTCGTCGCATCTGGCCGGAGTTGGCGTCGTGAACGGCTGGCGCTGGCCCCAGAACGAGGACGTGATCGTTTCCCGGCTTGAGAACGGCAATTACCGCGTGTTCCGCGAGTCGACGGGCGAGGAGCGATTCTGCGACGGTAAGCACAGTCATAACGCTTGGGAGACGGCCGCTTCCGATTTCGCCGATGAACTCGTATCCACCGATGAACAAGTCACGCGGCTTAGTTATTACGACCCGGCCCGTCAAGAACGAACCAGCGAACATCGGTTCTGCGTACTCGAGGATGGCGAGTGGTGGTTCGGGCACGGGATGTCATGCCGCTACGCGGACATCCACGGCATTCCGGAGGTGGCGTCGTGAGCATCGCTCAGGCCGACCTTGAGATTGGCGCAGCCGTCCGCAAAGCGCGTGAGCTCACCGGACTGCGGCAGAAAGACCTCGCAACAAACATGCGGGGACGCGGGTTCTCATGGCACCAGGCGACTGTCGGGATGGTTGAGAACGGCGAGCGGCCCCTCCGCGTTTCTGAGGCTTACGCGCTGGCCGAGGTCATCATGCTCGAACTGTTCGTAACACCGGACCCGCAGACTTTCCGCGAGGCGGCAGCGTTCCGACGCATGAGGGACGCAATGCAGGAGGTAGGCGACGACGACTGGGACCAGACGCGCCACTGGCGCCGCTCCCCCGGCGAGGATGTGGCGCCGTGAGCCAGCCCAGCGTTTGGTTCGAGTTGCGGGCGGCGGTACTCCGCGCCCTGGACTTCCACTACTTCGGTCGACTCTCACACGAGGACCGACTGCGCATCGCAGAGCAAGTCGCCAGGGACGCCGAAGACCTGGCGGAAGGGCTCAGTAAGCCATGATTCCCAGCAATCCCGAGACTCTCCTCATCAGCAGTTCCCGGACTGTGCACCGCTACTCCTGCCCAAGCATCAAGCACTACCAGGCAGGTCGCCGGCCGGTGCAGTACGACGGCGAGGAGTTTGCCCACTGGGTGGATGCCAACTTCGACCCCGAGACGGACCGCCACGCCTACAAGAGGTGCGGCACTTGCTCCCCCGACGTACCCGAATGGAAGACACGAACGCGCGTCTCCCGCAAAAGTGTTGCCGGCCTCACTCTGTCCGATCTGGGACGTCAAGTTTGCGACCTCGGACGCCTGCTGACCGTGGCTTACGGTCCTGCGCAGCGAGTAACCCTCGGCGTCGATGCAGACGGGGTGCACGACATTCACGTCTTTGACCAGAGCGAGTTTGTGTGGTTCGAGCAAAAGCTGAAGCTAACGCCTCGGGAAGAGAAGGAGGGCGTTCGATGGGAATGACAGGAGCAGAACGTCAGGCCCGGGTGCGCGCCCGCCATAGGGGCGAGGTGGAGCCCCTCTCGGACCCTTTCCTGGGCATAGTGCCCGGCACGGTCGTCATCCACGTTGTCGAAGGATCCGGCCCGTCCCTGTGCGGGAAATTGCCGCCATTCTCGCCGGTCGTCTCCCGTGAACAGTTGCGACCGTGCCTGGCCTGCGCTGGCCCGGCGGCTATGCGGCTTGGTATGGCGGAGTTGGTCTTGGATGTCGTGGAAGAGCGGAGCCTGGCGAAATGACAGACCAGCGGCGCAACCGCCCGGAGCGTGCTGAGTGGCAAGCGGCAGCAGCCGTGATGTGGGCGACCGGACGGAGCAAACATAGCGTCACCCGCGGGCATGGCACACTCACCTTCCGCGCAGTGGACGAAGTACCGATCGAACCTCCACTTTCGGCTTATGCCATAGCGGCCCGTCGTCGAGCGAAGCTGAGGTGGCTCGATTGACCCGCGGAAAAGGAGAGGGCTCGATCGCGTTCGACCAGGCCAAGCGCTTGTGGGTCGGTCGTATCGAGTTACCCGCGCACGACTTCGACGAGCACGGTGTACCGAAGCGTCGGCGGCGCATCATTCGCCGCAAGGACAAGTCCGAAGTCATGCGCGAGATGCAGAAGCTTCGGAAGCAGCTCGAGGACCGCGGCGACTTACCCACGGCTTCGCAGACGACCGGCACGTGGTTGTCGTATTGGTTGCGTGAGATTGCACCCAGGGAGCGGCGCCCGAAGACGATGGTGTCATACCGGTCGGTCATGGCGACACACATCATCCCTGTCATCGGGAGGGTGCGGCTGGACAAGCTGACGCCGGCGGATGTGCGGAAGGTGACGGCTCGGATGGCTTCGGCTGGTGCGTCGTCGACGTCGCAGCGGAATGCGTTCAGCATCCTCTCCGCAGCGCTCCGTACGGCGGAGCGTGAGGGCAGGATTCCCCGCAACCCGTGCGACCTCATGGACGCCCCCAGGAAGGCCGTAGCGAAGCTTGACGTGCTGACCGTGGACGAAGCCCGGCGGCTACTGAACACGCTATCGGGGACGCTCGAGGGGGCGTTGTGGGCGACGTACATCCTCACCGGGGCGAGGCGGGGTGAAGTGCTCGGTTTCCGGTGGGACAGCATCCAATTCGACGGGCAACCGCGTATCGAGCTCTCGTGGCAGTTGCAGCGTCTCGGGTGGGCTCACGGGTGCGGTGAGAAGCCGGAGAAGAGTGACAGGTGGCCGTGCGGGTTCATCCGCGGCCACGCTTGCCACTCACGCTGGTTGGACGTGCCGGCCGACTACGAGTACGAACACCTCAGCAACGGCATGTATCTCACGCGCCCGAAGTCGAAGGCAGGGTGGCGTGTCATCCCCCTCGTGGAACCCCTGTACTCGTACCTCGCGTGGGTGAAGGCGAACACGTCGAGCAATGAGTGGGGGTTGGTGTTCACGGATGCGGATGGTGGGCCGATCGACCCGGATAAGGCGTCGAAGGCGTGGCCGCTCGCGTTGAAGGCGGCGGGGATCAACAAGCCGGGTGTGCGGTTGCATGATGCCCGTCACACGGCTGTTGACCTGTTGTATGCGGCGAAGGTGCCTGAGGACGTGATTATGCGGATTGTGGGGCATTCGACGCGGGCGATGTCGCGTTCGTATGCGTCGGGTGTGGATGATGCGCGTGATCGGGATGCGATGCGGTCTGTTTCTTCGGTGTTGGGGTTTGGTGTGTTGGAGTCATGACTTGTGATCCAGCCGGATCATGTGTAGCGTGCTCAATATGAAGCACAACACCACCAGGCCGGTGGCGGTGAACGCAGAACCGCACACCCCCAGAAGAAGTCCAGCGGACAACGGGGTCCGCGCCAACGGCAACGAGAACCCATCCCCCCGCTTGAAGGATTGACCTGTGGGACAGCATCAGCACAGAAGAACGAACGCCGCACACACGCGGCAGGAAGCGACACGACGATGAGCAAGCGCAAGTGTGTATCTTGCGGCAAGGATCCCGCAGAGGGGTTCGCGTCGGTCTACCGCGACGGCAAGGAACAGTGGTACTGCCACCCCGACGATGGAGAATCCTGCTACGTGGGCGGGTCGAGCGAACCTACGATGGGCGAGCTAGCGAAATGGCTGCGTCGCAATCCCGGGCCGCAGCAGGTGGCCGGATTCACGGTGAAGTACGTGGGCAGTTTTCCGTACGCGGATGACTGGCGCCGCTCCGATGAGTGATCCGCTTATCGTTTCGGCTTCATAAGCCTTGCGCTTATGCGGTGTGCGACGAGTGGTTGGGCGGCTTGCCCTTCCATCGAAGCAGCCGCATCGAAGAGGAGCATGAAATATCGGGCGGGTGGGATGCCGAACGTGGCCCGGATCGCCTCATCCTTCCGACCCGACCAGACCGGCCACTCCCCCTCGAACGCTAGTAACTCGGCTGGGGTTGGCATGAACCACATGCTGCACCCAACCACCGACATTGAGAGAAGATGAGTAGATGAGTGACAGGGCAGCGGAGATCGCAGAAGCGTTCGGTGAGGTCGGTCGAGCGATGGAACAGTACGCCGAGACGGTGAGCGCGAAGATGGTTGCTCTCGGCGCGGCCTTTGCTCCTACGCATGAGCCCGAATAGATCTCCCTGGAACGACGAACTACGCCCCTCCCGCGTGATTGCAGGAGGGGCGTTCGTCTTTATCAGAAGCGAGCGAGCAGTTCAGCTTTCTTCGTCGCGAACTCTTCCTCCGTCAACACGCCTGCGTCACGCAGGCCCGCAAGCTGCTGCAACTGTGCAGTGATGTCCGGTGCGGGAGCCGCCGGCACGGCAGAGGCTGGTGCGGCGGGAGCCTGCGCCGGGTGTGACCCCAACATCAAGCGGGTGAGCGTGTCCTTCACAATCTTCGCTTCAGCGTGAGACACCCGAAAGTCGACAGTGTTACCCGCCGTGATGACGGAAACCTTCGAGTTCATCATCCCGTCCCTCGATGTCGTAATCGAAGTGATCGACTGAACGGGGATCATCTCAGTGCCAGCCTTGCCGTTCTTCACGCCGGTAGCCAGCATCGAGAGGCCACCTGTGAGGACACCGGCCGTAATCTTGCCCCCCGATACTCCCCGCGCTTTGTCCCACTCGACACGGTCTGCGTAAATGCTGACCTTCGCGTTCTTCCCGGCGATGTGCGACGTGAACTGGTACAGCGGGTCGGTGTTCATGTGTTCCCCCTTGGTTTGGGGGTCAGCATATCCAGTGTCGGCGGGCGCGGGTATGGTTCCTGGCGTGGGGTCCACCAAAGTCAGTGACGAGAAACTGTCACAAGTGCTGTCGTCGGTGAAGCCGGTGACGCTCCCCCATCAGGCGTACGGCCGGCAACCCATCGAATGGTTCGAGGGGAAGCGTCCGGTGTGGGCGTGGGTGCAGTGGCCGAACCGTGCCGCCACCCGTGAACCGGCGTGGGCTGTCGGCGCTAACGATCGCGTCGTGATCCTTGAGGTGCCGTGTGAGGGTGGGCATTGGCAGCCCGTCGTCTGGCGCAACGCCGTCACCGTACGCGCTATGGCGTGACGCGATCACATGTCGATAACCTCAAGATCCATTCACAGAGGGGGGCGGCTGTGTCCGCATGGGTAGATCAGATATTCGGCGCAGGTCAGGTCGGTTCAGGCGGTGTAGTTCGGCGCAACGTCGCCGACGTAGCCGCGTATGGCGCATTCGACGAGATCGTCGACCGAGCTAAGGCGAACGGCTGGCACGTGATCGAGACCGGCAACCAGATCATCGTGCTGTGCCATGCAGGCGCATTGGTGATTCACGCCTGAACGACAAAACGCCCCCGGCGTCCCTCATTGCGAGGGGCGCCGGGGGCGTTGTAGTTAAGGAACAGCGGTCGGGTTAGTCCAGGTGTCTCCGTAGAGGACGCCACCCGGCTTGTACCGGTTCGCGCGGCGCTCCTGCTGACGAGCCAGGATCTGATCATGTGTCAACCCGGACAAGGCAGGCAGCTCGATGTATAGATCCTCGAGGATCCACGACGGCGCCTTGTGCAGGTACGTCGCCGACGCGGGGCCGGCGAACGTCAGGGACGCGATGATCGTCGTCACCGCAGCCGCCGTAGTGGTCACCGCAACGACACCCTCACCCGGGGATGAGATGAAGTTGCGGCCCACGAACGTAGCACCGCTCGTCGGGTTACCGGACACGACACTGTTCGTGAGCTCAGCAATCGACTGGCGCAGGGTGGACCCGTTCTGACCGATGCGGATCATGTTCTGCAGCGCCGACGCACCACCCTTGCGGGTGACGCGGATCGACGCGCCGAGGTACACCGTCGCGGAGGGGTGGGAGTTGAGCCATCCGCGGATGTCCTCCGACATCAGCAGCGAGTACAGGTGCCCGGCGGTGTCGTTCACCTGGGAGGGGATGAAGTGCAGCGCCCCCTTCGCGGTGCGTTCGATGACACCGTCTTTGCCGGACCCGGTGCCCTGCACGAACGTCGACGACACCCCACCCTTGAGTGAGGTCTCCGTGCCGGCGCCGATGATGGCCGCGGCCTGCTTCCACGCGAGGTTGGGGATCGTGTCGCCGGGTACGGGCACGCCCGCGGCCCACGGGACGGTCGGGTGCGCCGGGTCGTAGAGCAGCAGCGAACCGGCGTTCAGCAGGCCGTCGACGGGCGCGTCGGGCAGCGGGTCGTCGAACGTGAGCCCGGGGATGACGACGTCAGGCACGACCGCTCCTCACTGTGTACGTCAGCGCGACGCCCAAGCTCGGGTTCGTGCCGCCGACGAAAGCGGGCGGCGCGAACTCGATCTTGTGACGAAGCGATCGAACGCGCACGGTGCGCGACAGCTGCGTCGGGAGAGCGTCGCCCGACTGGGCGATGACGCCGAACTCTCCGGCCGTCGCGGGAACGACGGCGCCCGGTGCGTTACGGTGCCAGCCGACGCGTTCCACGACGTCGTACTGCGTCTGCAGCGCCGTGAAGGGCACCATCTCCGGCTTCGCGTACTGCGGGCCCGTGGTGTGCTCGATCACGTCGAGGAACCGCGCGCTCAGCGACCAGGAGTCCGGGTTGCCGGCGACGTCGAGCACGCGGATCTGCCAGGTGACCTCGTCCCCCTCGGCGGCGAACTCGATGCGGTTCGGCGGAAATTGCAGCCCGACCTTGCCGCCGGTTGCGGTGAGGCGGTGATCGACCACCCCGGCGAGGACGATGTGGGTCTTGCCCATCAGGCGGCCCTCCGATCGTTGACGGTGGTAATGGGGTGCTGGACGACCATCGCGTTGTAGCGGTAGTCGGTGTTGAACGGCGACCGGGTAGTCGCGAACATCTCGTTGAGGCCGTATCGGAACTGGTCGTGCGATCCGTTGTTGAGGATGAGGTCCTCGGCGAGGATGGTTCCGAACTGGGCCTGCAGGTCGAAGATGGTGTCGTTGACCTGCAGCTCGACGTAGCCGCCCTTCCCGCCGTTTGCGAAGCGGGAGATGGTGAGCCGGACATACATCCAGTTCCACTTGCGCTCGTTACCGCCGGTGAAGACGTCCGCCGAACCGGCGACCATCACGTCCGAGCCGTCGGAACGACGCAGCATCCAGCCAGTGGAGCCGGCGGTGCCACCGATGCCGTCCTTCAGGTACGCCTTGAAGAACGATCGCTGCGTCGAACCGGGCCACTGGGTGTCGAGGCCGATCTCGACCGTGCCCCAGGGGTACTTCTTCGCCGTCAGGTCGCCGTCGCCGGCGAGCATGATGAAGCCCGACACCGAGATGAGATCCCAGTCGTTGTTGAGCACGGACATGTTCCTGTACGTGCCGTGGCTGTTCCACACCGAGTCGGCGCTGTACGGGCCCTCGCCGGTTGAGAGCATGAGGGCGTGGTCGCCGTCGATCAGCGGGTACTGCGTGAGCCCCAGGACACCGCGGGGGGTGGCGTACGCGAAGTGGTCGCGCCAACCGTTGAACGACCCACCCGAGAAGGTGTCGTGGTTGAGCACGTCGCCGCGGCGAAGGAGCCGGGCGCTGGCCTTCTTACTGCGGGTGAGGTCGAACGCGAGCGGGTCGAATGCCGACCCGGCGGAGGAGCCGAACAGGGGGGTAATGGTCGCCACGTCAGGCCTCCACCTTCTTGAACATGTCCGCACCGGACTCGTTGAAATCGATCCACAGGACAAACCCGCCCGGATACACGAACGGGGCCTCGTACCCCGCGTAAACGTGGATGGCGTTCACGATTGCCCACACCGTGCGCGACGCGATACCACCGTCCTTGCGTCGGAAACCCAGCCACGACTTCTTCGCCGCATCCGAACCACGGAAGTACGTCTCCGCCGGCTCCGAATCAGCAGACGTCTTCACCAAACCAAGCTCAGTCGCACGCGCATCCACCGCCGCCTGCGCCGACGCGATCACAGTCGGATCAGACGAGATGATGTCAACCGCGACCATCTGCACACGCGCATCAACCGCGCCCTGCGTCTCCGTGCCATCCGTCGCAACCAGCGTCGCCGCAGTACCGTCCGACAGCGCCTGAAAATCGCCAATGAGGACCATCTTGGTCATGCGGTCACTTCCTTCCCGAGGAGGTACAGGACCGGAAAATCACCGGAAATGTCGATGTACGCGGGTGTGTCCTGCGTGGGCGGCCCAAACCCCCACGCCACGGCATCAACCGGGGTGCGGTCGACAAGGTCTTGAATGTTCCCGCCGACACCGGGGCGGACACGGAACTGCCACTCCTCAAACCCGCGGACGAACATCTCCGGCGAGTCACTGCCGCTCGAGATGAGCCAATCCATGACCGGCGTGTACGACACCCCCGGGGAGTTGTCGAGCTCAACCTCGAAGCGTCCCGTCGTGTCGTTCAGTTCGGCTTGCACCTCAGTGCCAGTCATCAGACCGGCGCCAATGTTTGCGTTGTTGGGGCGGAAGAACAGTCGTGCCGCCCTCCCCTGGATTGGGGTGAGGGAGTGGTCACGGACGAACCCGACCACGGTTACCAAGGCCATGACGGCTCCTCTCAGCCCACTGTCGGGCGGGGAATGTGGGAGTAGATGGCGGCGGCGGCCCACACGATGAGGACCGCCGCCAGGACACGCATCACCGGGCGTTAGGGGTGGCGTACACCGCCAGCGCCGCAGCAGCGCCCAGCGTCAGCGCGACGACGCCGATGGGGACGATCTCCCCTGCGAAGCTGATGACGCCGTCCGCACCGGCGATCGCGAGCGCCGGGCCGAACGATGCAGCCGCCGCGCCAACACCGGCGACCAGTGCCTTACGGGCGCGGGCGACGAAGCCGGGGCCAGTCGTGAAGTCATCGTTGATGGTCATGGGTTGTCCTTTCAAGACGAAAGCCACCCCGCAGGATGGCTAAGTGATAGGTGGTTCGGTCGACCAGTCGTCATCGGTCAAGTACCCGAGGCCCAGGCGATGAAGGATCGGGTCGGGCAGGCGAGGCAAAGACCCCGGGCGGCCACGCTGATCCCACAACCAGAGCTGCGTCTCCCGGGCCCGCACGGCAACGTTCATCTCATGCGACTCGGACTCAACCCGCTCGAGCTTCTGCCGGATCGGCGCCACCTGACGCTCAACCTCTTGCTCAATCTCCTTGCGGATGTACTGCGACAACTCAGACGCGTCATCCCACCGCGCGGAAATCTCCGTCGAGTTATCCCGCTTTCGCGTGGCGATGAACACCAGCACCGAACCGACGAGGGCAGTCGCACCGCCGCCACCGATGAGCCAGAAGACCCACGCGGGGATGCCGGCGAGACCCTCGGGGATCAACTAGTCCCCCTATCGCCCCACTCCACCCCGAGAAGCCAGAGACGCAGGAAAGGGGGAAGTGTCATCACGAACACCATCGGAGCGACAGCAACACCCGTGTGTCCCGGGATTGTCGTGCCCGCAATGAGCATGGCAACCAGCAGCACCCCCAACGTCATCAGGATGACTAGCTTCCCGACGATCTCCTGCACCCACAGGCGAGGGAACGCACACCCGATGAAGCAGATGGCACCGGCCGCTATGAGCAGCCCGTAGATGATCGACGGCACCGGCATGGGGAAGGTGAGTGTCATGGCCTGAAACCCGACCCGCAAGCCCGCAATGCCGAACAGGATGATCGCGGCGTCGAAGACGGGAAACAGCACTCGTTTCAGGGGGGACGCGTACTTTCGTTCCCCAGCCGGGATCGCATCCGGGTGCCAGATGCTCGCACGCCCGACCGCGGCGAGCCACGACATCATCGCAGGCCGCGGATGATGTTCTGCAGACGACCGATCTGACCCTCATCGTTCAGCTCGACGAGGTTGTCCGGCCCCGAATCGCCAACGAACTCGGCCACATACGTGCCGTCGCTCGCAGCAAACACGGCGTACGTGCCGCCACGACGCTCGCCAGCCTTACCAGTGATGCGGATGTAGTTCATGGGTGCTCTCCGTTTCGGAATAGGTTTTGCGCTTTCAGATGCGGCCACGCCATCAGCGTCGAAGTACGGTTCCGGGTCGAGAGTCCCGTTGGAACCGAACACGTACCAATGCAGCGGCCACAAGGTCATGTGGACGTGCGCGCCACCGGTCTCGGCGACGTTCCACGACCAGTCCTCCTCGCCGTACCCCGTCGCCCCGGAATACCCGACGACCTGACCACGGCGGACACGGTTACCGACGCTCACCGTCCGGCTCTTGAGGTGCAGGTAACGCACACGCCGGCCATCATCAAGGTCGATCGTCACGAACCGGCCCGTAGCAGGACCAATCGAATCGCCCGTATCCGCAACACGCCCCGACTCAGCCGCCAACACAGGCGTACCAATCGGACAGAACATGTCGATACCCGGCTCACTCGACGGAGGATTACGACGCCGATGAGCCGCCCACGACGTAGACCGCGAATAAGGAACAGGACGCTGATACCCCATACGGGCACCGCCTTTCAGTAGTCCCGGGCATAGGCCACAGGCACACAAGTGAGTAGGATCGGGGCCATGAAACGCGCACTCGTCGCCACCGGAATCGCGGCACTTCTGCTGCTCACCGGCTGCACGAGCACCACTACCGCCGAGACGGTCACCGTCACACCCGGCGCGGAAGGCACCTACAGCGACGGAGGCACCACTGTCGAGGTGCAGCCGACAGAGGCGCCAGCCACACCGGTCGAGGTATCCGCCACTCCGCCCGCAAACCGTGAAGCAACTTCGGTTCTGACTGGAATCCAGCTCGCTATGAGCAGTTACGGTCTCAACGTCAACGCCGAGCAGATCAAAACGGCATCCGACT
The DNA here is from genome assembly GCF_040701795.1 of Microbacterium sp. NPDC089190. Classification (NCBI taxonomy): domain Bacteria; kingdom Bacillati; phylum Actinomycetota; class Actinomycetes; order Micrococcales; family Microbacteriaceae; genus Microbacterium; species Microbacterium sp. NPDC089190. The sequence continues at coordinate 358,289 of NZ_JBFBHF010000001.1, forward strand.
ACGCCTGCGACCAACTCGCAAACGGGGCGACTCAGGATTCGATCGTCGCGCTCACAGGGGACATCCCGGAGCAAGCGAACCTCGATCTTGTCCAGCTCGCTGCGGACGAATACTGCCCCGTCCGCTAAGCGCCGTGCGCGGCCATCCAGGGTTCAGGGTCGACCGGCTCGCCATCCAGGTGAACCTCGAAGTGCAGGTGATCCCCAAAGCTGTTTCCGGTGTTTCCGACCGGACCAAGCAGCGTCCCCTTGGAAACCGTCTGCCCCGTCGAGACGATCGGCGGAGTGGCCATATGGCCGTACAGCGTCTCCACGTCCACACCATCGATCTGACCGTGATTGACGATCACGTAGTAGCCGTAACCCGTCGAAGCGTTGCCCCCAGCAAAAGTCACCACACCGCGCCCAGCTGACGGAATGTCGTGGCCCGTCACGTCTGGCCCAGCAAGGTCGACACCGTTATGTGTGGGCCTATCCGGCGGGCGGAAACCGTACGTCTTCGAACTGATCGGGAAAGGCCAGTCGAAGTCGCCCGTACCGGGACCACCAACGCCCGGCGGCACGCGCTTCAGGCGCCCCGTGGCCACCTCGATCGCCATCCACTGCAGGCCCTCAGTGCTGAGCGCTGTCGCTATAGCACCAGGGCTGATCCGCACGCCGTCACCGTCGATCTCGATGACACTGCCGCCGTGTTGAATCCGTGCGTAGTCGTCGCTGACCTGTGCGACGCTGTTGCCCTTGAACACCTGAATGGTCTCGGCATCAGTGAAGACCTGGGCGCCGTTTGGAAATGTGATTGCGCCGCCATGTTCCTCGGGGTTCAGTTCCATCCCGCCGACGCGGATACGGCCTGTCTCGTCGACTTCGATCCGACCCTTGACCTTCATGATGCCCGTCAGGTCGATCTCACCCGCGATAGTCACCTTGCCGGTAATCTCACCGTCTCCGATGAGCTTCCAAGGGCCTTCGACATTGAATTGACCGAGGACGCGCACGTTGCCAGAGATCTCGCCGTTACCGGTGAAACTCCACGGACCTACCAAGTTGAAGGTTCCCGTTACCGTGGAGGTACCATCCACCTGGAGGGTGCCGACGATCTCCACCCGCCCACCGGAATCAACGCGGAGAAGACCGCCGATGAAGCGCATCCGGCCATTGCTGATGGAAGAGTTCTCAAGCATCGCCCCGCCCTCGAGGCGGTCGACACGGAAAATCAGCCGGCGGATCCAAAAGAACGCATCCGACAGGTCACGAAGCTGCACCCTGCACCTCCGTCTTCACCTGAATGCTGTTCGACCCGGACAGCTTGATGACACGCAACTCGTGCTCACCATCCGGAATCGGCGCTTTGCCCTTGGACTCAAGCAACCACCCACTACCCGGAAGCGCCAGGGTCGGCGGGTAGTCATCGCTAATCGTGAAAGCCCCCACAGACCACTGAGTGAGCGGGCCAGAGTTTGCGTTGTAGTACCGCGTAACCGCCTGCTGCAACGCATCCCCTGTCAGGTCCGGGAACGACTCCTTGGTGTCACGGATGGGCCCCCGTGGAGAGCCCGCCCACCGGGTCTCCTGGTCCTTTCCCGTGCCGTTCCCGACGCCGAGGATGCCAGTGACGGTGCGGCGCCAGCTCTTGCGGAACTTCACGCCCGAAAGGGGTGATTGCTCCGCATGCAGCTTGAACGCCGTACGCCCGAAACGCACAGGCGCACCCACAACAGCCTGGAAGCGCACGTCGCGCCCGCCCGTGCTATACACGCGCAGGAACGTCTCCGAGCCAGTCCGATCCTCAATCTGCTTGATGATGTCGGAGATCCGGTACTTCTCCCAGAACGCCCAACCGCCACCCACATCCCCAGAACCATCCGGGGGAAGGTCAATCGGGTACACCCACTCGGGGCCCCACTGCATCATCCGCGCAAGGACAGCTCGGATCGCACCCGACGCCGACTTACCCGCAATCGTCAGATTCGAGTCCAACGGGGCGAGGACGCCGTCCACCATTCGCCAGTCCGCTTCACGGATCAACTCCGACGCCTTCACCTCGACAGCGCCCTTGTCATCGTCGTACTCGTACTCATCGATCTTGTGCGCGTAGATGGGCGTATCGCCCCACCAGCGCACGATCATGCGGGCGTTGCCCTCGAATACCTGATCGACCGTCCCCGGACCCCAAGGGGCGTCCTCGTCGTTCACGACGATGGTTTCCGTGCTCTCCCCGTCGCCGGTGAGACTCGTCGACCAAGATGAAGCGCTGGTGGTGATGTGTGCCCGGAACTGGCCTGTGATGGCGTCGTTCACGGTCAGTGACCATTCCGGCATTACGCCTCCTCACACGTATGTGTCGCGCAGCAGCACCCTCCCTGGCGTGGAAAGCGTGTGCTGCCATCGAGTGCCGTCAGGGACGGCCCACAGGTCGCCGCGGCCGGCATCGGGAAGCCACACGCCATCCCGCGTGACACGCCCCGTGGCCATGTCAATGCGGTGCGTTCCCCCAGCAGGCGCCCCGGTTACAGAGAACGTGCCCCCCGGCGATGAGACGCTGTACGACGTCGGCGCGGACGGGATCTCGATGACCGGGTGCGCGGGGAAGTTGCCCCGAGACGGAACCCACACAGACGGTGACGCTGAGTACGTCTGCCAAGGCGCGTACTTCCGCGGGTCCGCGGCGAGCAACTGCACCTGGAACTCCCCGGTACAGAACTCGCCTCCCCGGGAACCACTGTCGACCGCTTCGCGGCGCACGCACCGCACAGTCGAGGAGAGCGTCTCTCCTTGCAGTTCGACAACTAGCGGGAACCGGTCCCCCGTCGCACCCCACCCGTTGATCTGATGGGCCATGCGATTGAGGTCGAACGGCGTGCGGGCGATCATGTGACCGTCGAGCGTGATTACTCGAGCGGGCAGCTTGACTGGCACGTCGAACTCGCCGTGGGAGAGCGCGCGCTGTACTGCTTCGCGACGCCCCTCGGGCAGCCCTTCCCAGCCCTGTAGCCCGTTCTCCTTGACCACGAAGCCGAACTCTTCGGGGCCGAGAGTGCCACGCATCGTGACGCCCCGGCCCCGAATGGTGAGTCCGTCGCTCATTAGACACCCACCTTCTCGGCCGCGCTGTTAGCAAGCTGGTTAGCCGCCGCGATTGCGCTCGTCGGGTCCATCTCGGGGAAGTGGTTCGTCTGCTGGATAAGGGCACCACCGGATCCCGCTACGCCAAACCCTGATGGGTCGAGCGAGTCCGGCCGGCGGATCGTCACACCCGTTGACAGGGAAGGCAACGCGGGAAGCGTCGGATCCTGCCCGTCGAACCCCGACACGAACTGGTCGTACAGTGCCCCACCGGACGCCTTCAAACCCGTCCACCCCGAACCACTGAACGGTCCGCGCTTCGCGGGACTGTGGGGGAAGAACCCACCGATGTAGTCCATGATCCCGCCGACCGCGTCGCCGATCGCACCAAACATCGACCCGATACCGTCGATCAACCCTTGGATGATCGCCTGCCCAGCATCGAACAGTTGCGGGATGATCCCGATGATCGCCTCGACCAGCTTCGGGCCAACCTCGATGAGCGTGTCGATCAGCGCCGGGATGATCACCGGAATGGCGTCGATGAGGGCGGTGAACAACTGAACTGCTGCCTGAATCAGGATGGGTATCAGCCCGATGATCGTGGATATCAGGACGGGCAGCAGATCCACTACACCGTTGATGAGTGCAGGGATGATGATGGGGATTGCATTGACGATCGCTGTGAACAGGGACACCGCACCGTTGATAAGCGCCGGGATGAGCGTCGCCAGCGCGTTGACGAGCACCGGCAGCAGATCTACGAGCGCCTGAATCAGTTGCGTGACGATCATGGGGATCGCTTGCACGATCGCCATGAACAGGGCAATGGCACCGTTGATAAGCAGCGGGATAGCTGAGATCAACGCCGTAATGATGACGGGGATCAGCCCCACCACAGCCGTCACCAGTTGCGGAAGAATCACCGGGATTGCTTCGACGATCCGGTCCAACACGTTCAGCACGCCCGCGATGAGCTGCGGGATAGCTGCCAGGATGCCAGCCAGGATGAGAGGCACCATCTGGACGACGGTGTCCACCACCTGCGGGATGACGTCCGCGAGGGTAGTGATGAGGGAGAGCACCCCACCTACCACGGCGGGGATGATCTCCGGCAACGCGTCGGCGATGTTGCGGATTAGGCCGTCACGCACCGACGCGAGGCTGCTAATGAACCCGCCGAAGTCACCCGTCTGCAGCGCGTTGAAGAACCCTTGCACGGCGGGAATGACGTTCGCGTTCAGGAACGAAACGACCTGTGTAGCGATCGGCAAGAACAACTGACCGATCGTGGTGACGACCGATTCCCAACCAGCGTTGAGCCGCTTCAACTGACCGTCGAAGGTGTCAGCCTCACGACCCGCCTGACCCTGAGCATCCGTCGTCTGCGCGAGGATCTCCGCCTGCGCCGCCAACACGCGCTGCTGTTGAGTCAGCGTGCCCGTGCCGTCGAAAATACCCATCGACATGGCACGCGCCTTGAGCGTCGCGTCGTCGAGAAGAACACCGTACTGACGGAGCGGTTCCGACTCGCCACGGAGGCCGGCGCTGATCGCGTCAAGCGCGGTCTGCACGTCACCGCCGTAGAACGCCGCAAGGTCGGCACCCAACCCGCCCAGCTCATTGGAGAAACCGGACAGGTCGGTACCGGTAAGACCTGCGGCCTTTCCGAACACGCCGAACATCTGCGACGCCTCAAGCGCCTGCTGCTGCGTGATACCGAGACCCTGAACAGCGTCCTTCGCGAACTGCTCGATATCGCCCGACGCATCACCGAACACGGTGCGAATGGCGGATACCGTCTGATCCAGGTCATTGGCCTGGGTGATGCCTTCGCGGATCGTGGACCCGACGAGCTCGCCAAGCTTCAGCGCGCCGAATGCGGCGGCAAGGGGGCCGGCGAGGCGCGCGACGGAGGCGAGCATGCCGCCCTGAACGCCCTTGCCGGCGTCTTCGCCGCCCTTGCGCCCGGCGGGCTCGAGAGCGTCTTTGAAGCCCTGGTCTACCTTCCGGCCGAAGCCTGAGAAGTCGGGCGCAATCTCAGCCCACGCCGTGTAAAAGCTCTTGTCCGCCACGGCACCTCCCGGTTAGTCGGGAGGTGTCTCCCGGGGTCGACGCAATAGGTCACGCACCTCAGCGGCGGTGCGGCGGCGGCTAGAACCACCAAGACGAGTGCGCTTCGTTGTGGGCCTCGGATACGGCCGGGAGCGCCGCTTCGATGCCTTAGCTCGTTGCAGGTCGTACAAGTCAGCGAGGATGAGCCACTCAAAGCTGACCGGACGCTCCCACCCTTGCTCCGCAGCGGTGTACCGCGACTCGGGGTTTGTGCCGAGTTGGTGCAGGAGCAGGTAGACCTCACGTAGTGGGAGGTCGTAGAGGGAGCAGTGGTAGATGGTGCGGAAGTCTGCGACGACCTCCGGCAGACGCCGGGTTACTCGTCGCCGGAGGTCTGCGATTCCCCCGGGTTCAGCCCCGTCCAGTCCTTGATGAGTTCGAGGATCTTGTGAGGAGCAACGGACTGCAAGACCGCGTCGGCGGTCCGCTTGTCCGACTTCGCCTTGATGAGGTCGTGGATAGCAGCCACGCCTGCGTCAACGTCCTGCTGGAGAAGGTCGCCGAACTTGGGAACTTTGGCGAGATCGTCAAACGTAGCTACCTGCAGCACGAACGTCTTATCGGCGATCTTGAACTGGAACGGCTTGCTTGAGTAATCCTTCATGGGAGATGCCTTTCACGTGCGGGAGAGAATGAGGAGAGTGCCGGGTGGCCGCCGTCTCCCGTCGACGACCACCCGGGGCATATGGGGTCAGTCCTCGAGGGCGCTGTACCACTTCTTCACGGCACCACCGAGGGTCTCGTTGTACGAGCACTCGATCGTCACCTCGTAACCGATCGCCTCACCGTTGGAGTACACCTGGTCACCAACCTCGACGACCTGCGACTCCGGGCCGTACGCACGGATCGATTTGTCACCGTCAATGACATCGAGGTTCAGAGCGATGACGGGGCGCTCCTTTGTCGGGTCGATGACGATAGACCCATCCGTGGCGACAGTGCCGCCGTAGTAGAGGGCGACGGTGTCCGCGTTCGTCTGAATGAGGCGGAGCTGGTAACGCACCGACCCTTCCTCGACGATCGTTCGGACCTTCTTGCGCTTCTGCCAGGCACGCAGCGCCGTGGTCGACTGCTCCGAGGTCTCGGTGACGCCGTCCTCGGACACGTACCCGACGTCGGTCCAGCCGGAGCCGAGCACGCTGACAGCAGACGTCGGCGCCGGCGCGGTGTTGAAAACGCCGACCGACACGATTCCATCGACGGCCACGTAGACCTCTTCGATGTTCTTACCCATGGGGTTCTCCTTCAGAGGGTTGGTGGCCTAAAGGCCGGTTGACCCCCGCGCGGGAGAACGCGGGAACAGATCAGAGGTTCCGTGCACGCACCGGTGTAACGGTGGACAGGAAGTAGTGCGTCAACGGTTTCCCGTCGACGAGAGTTCGGGTATCGGTGTCGTCGGTCACGTCGACCGGATCCGACACCTCGACAGCGTGGAACGCTTGACGGCACCCGTTTGCCACAGCGATCGCGAGATCCTGCGCCATAACCGCGTCGTTAGCCCAGATGTTGAACCCATGCCGGCGGCGAGACACACCATCACGCCCAGTCCCACCATCGTCACGAACGGTGACCATCCTTGCCGATGCCGCTGTACCGCGCTTCGGGGTCACCGTCACACCGGACCAGCCCGCCCCAGCCAGGTAGGCACGCATACCGAACACGAAGGGCCCGATAGTCGCCGGGTAGGTGATGTCATTCGCCTGCACGACTAATCGCCCTCCCCAACGTTCCCCGCTTCGCCTCCACAGCAGACCCGATGTACGGCGCCGCGGTGACGTTCGCGGACACACGACCACGCCGCCCGCCGCTACGGAAAGCCCGCAACTGCAGCGACGCCACATACTCCGGGTTCGGGTCCGCCTCAGCCGACGCCATCACGGGAGCAGCAAGCCGCATCAACAGCTCCTCAAGCTCATCCGACACGGCAATGTCCTTGATCGGACGCGTCGGTTTCCACCCGTACTTCGCCATCAGGAAGCCCGCTTCACATTCACGACGACACCCGCGCCGCGCAGGTTGTAGGGGTTTGTCCACTGCTCGGACTCGCCATCAACGACGTAGAGAGCGCCGCGGATCCGGATCTGATCACTAGGGAAGAACACCGTCCCGGACGGCGCGTAGACGGTCCCATCTGTTTCGGTCCGGGCGCCGAATGTGGCGGCCGTCTCAGCGGAGGATCCCGGGGCGAATGCGCAACCCGGCACATCGACGTCGACAGTCGTGAATACGGGGTTACCCATCGAATCCTCACCGCCCGGAACTTCACGGACGATCGTGACGGTCTCCCCGATCATGCAAGCCACCCGTTCCGCATTCGTGGCGCGGAGGGGCACAGCAGGTCGAAAATGGCGACCTCGTCAGCGCTGAGATACAGGTTGTTGTTGGGGTTCGCGTACGTGACCCCCTGCGAGAACGGGCCGGTGGTGTCTTGAATTTGGGACACGCCTTCGGCATCGCGATTGAGCATCGCGCGGCGCACCATGTTGGACACTACGCGGACAACGGTCGCGTTTCGGACCGAACCGCTATTCACATGACCTTCGAGACTCGGCCAGCGTGTGAGCAGAATGTCAATGGAGTCGCCGATCAGGGTCTCCGCAATGGGCCGCTCGGCGGAGGTGAGAGGGCGCCAACGCGCCTCCACGTCACTGACGTTTACTGAGATCATCAGCGCCCTCTCCCCTACTTACTTGTCGTCCTGCTCGTCGGCGATCGTGCCGACGAAACCCTCGTCGGTGAGGCGCTTGACCTCAGCCGCGGGGATCCCTTCCGGGATTGCGGAACCCTGGTAGATGTACACGTCGGCACCCGACGCGTCCTTTGCGATCACCAGTGCGGCAAGAGCGACGATCTCGTCCTTCTTGCGCGGGGCGGGCATCAGGCACCCACCGAGGTGATCTTCCAACCAGCCGAAGGCTCGACAACGATCGGAACGGTCACGCGACGAGCGCGGAGCCGGTAGGCGTCCTTGTGCTCATCACGGATGGACTTGACCTGCACGCCGACACCGTCGGCAGAGGCGTATCCCTCGCCACCGAGATTCTCGTCAGCCATGCCACCGAGCGTCTTCGAGTCGAGGACGAGGGCGGTCTGGTTGGCAGGGAGGTTGGGCGAGGCCAGCCAACGCAGACCGGCGATGACAGGGAACTCGCCGGTGATGACCGGGTTCGATCCGTTGTTCTCTCGCGGCAGAAGGCCGGCGGTGGCGAACTTGGCGTAGGCGTTCGCCCAGGCCAGGTCGGACACGACCACGGTGTCAGGGTCGTAGCCCTGGTTCAGCGACACGATGTTCGCCTTCGCCAGCGCAACATCCGTGAGGATCTGCTGAGCGGTGGCGGACGTCCACGCGGCGGCCGCAGCAGTGTTCTGCGTGACCGCCGACGAGATCGCCGACAGGGCGACGGAGTCCACGTACTTCACGTTCTGGTTTGCCAGCTTCGTGAGAGCACGGTTGACGGGCTGCATGTTCTGCCGGGCGATGGACTCGTCGGTGACGATGGTGTCCTGACCCCACTTGACCGTCTTGGCGATGTTCGCCGTGCCGGTCGGAGCGGTCGTCAGCGGGTACTCCGAACCCGGGGTGACCGCACGGGGGTTGTCCGCCGTGTAGATGGTCTCGCCGGTCTCGTACTGCACCGCACCGCCCGAGACCGTGTAACGGCCCGAGAGGATGGTGTCAGCGATGAACCGCTGCTCGAGAATGGTCCGCAGGCGACGCGCGATGAGGGTCGGGTCGTTGAGGAACCGCGAGATGGTGACCGAGTCTCCCGAGATGGTGGGGCCGGCCGGAGGGTAAACGTAAGGCATTGTCTGTTTCCTTTCTCAGCCGTTACCGTGCGAGCTTGACTTCAACGGTCTGACCGTTGGTGGCCGACGTGAGGGCGACACCGACGATGTTCTGATCGTTGGTGCCGTTGGTGTGCGACGCGACAGCGCCAGCAGCAGCAGCCTCGACGTTGGCTCCGGCGGTGATCGTCCCGGATGCGGTGAGGCGCTGCACGCCACCCGCGAAGACGGTCACGTTGTCACCGTTGGCGACGTCGAATCCGGCGACGCCAATCCACGAGTGCGTGGCAGCGGACGCCGGGGCGACGGTGCCCGAACCGGACACGATGACCAACTGGCCGCCCGTGATGGATGCCGAAGCCTGGCGCGTGAACACCTGCCCCGGGAGGTACAGCGGAAGATACTCAGCCATGGCTGGTTCTCACTTTCTGGTTTAGTTCGCCCCAAAGAGGGACGAGTAGATGAGGTCACCTTCGGAGGCGTTGCCGTCCGGCGTGGCGCCCGGCTTGAGGGCGGTTACCGGGCGGATCTGCGATGGCGCAGGCTTTCCCGCTCGAAGGGATTCGAGTTCGGCCTTCACCTGCGCGAGTTCAGAAGCGGCCGCAAGCAGCGGCGCGAGGCGTTCCGCGCGTGCGGTCACCTTCTCTTCATCGCCCGACCCGAGAAGGTCGAAGTAGTCCTCGCCAACCCCGTGCGTGGCGGCGACTCGGTACCGCACGGCCTCCGCGCGTGCCTCATCGGCTTCACGCTTAGCCGCTGCGGCGGCGTCAGCAAGACGCTGCGACTCCGTCTTCTGCGCATCCTCAAACTCCTGCAGCCGCTTTGCGGCCTCAGCGTTGGACTTGGCGCGTGCTTCCTGCTCTCGAGCCTTCTGCTTCCAGAAATCGACCGTTTCGGTCGGTTTGGGCGCTTCAGCGGCAGGTTCGACGGTGGGGTTGATGCTCTCGTCGACCGTTGCGGTCTCAGGGGCGTCGGACATGAGTTTTCTCCGTTTCGGAAGGACCGATACCCGTTGCGGGATCGGAGGTCTGTGTCACGAGATGGGCACCAGAACGCTTTCGGTGCGGGGGTATCCGCGCACCGAGAATTCGCGTGTCTCTCGCGTGTAGAAGGTCGGCACGGGGACGCAGTGGCAGTTGTCGTGGTAGTCGGAAGCGAGCTCCGCTACGCCGCGCGTTTTCGTTCCTCCACCTACGCCGCCGACATAGCCAGCTCGCCTGTTGCCCGACTCGTCTAGAGCTATCGACGGGTCCACACCTCGGCCAATGACGGCGCCAGCGGCCGAAGCGGATCGGTACACCGGGCCGCGACCCGCGAGCATCTTGCAGAAGTTGCACGACTTGCCCGACTTGGCCCGCTCGGGGCTGAGCTTGCGCGACCAAGACACCGCAGCGACCTTCCCGGAGCGGGCATCCACCTGCGCAAGAGAATCGACCGTCTGCCGAGCCGGCTGCAGGAGCAGACGCTGAGCAGCCCCCAGTACACGCGATTGGAAGCCCTCCCAATCGCGTGTCTCACCGACGAGCGCTTCGACAGCCCAACGGATGACACCCTCGGACTGTTTCGTCTTCGCTGGCTGCGCGAACACCGTGGTCACAGCACCCGAAGCGCTCCCCGGCACCTGCCGCGCAGAATCGTAGAAATCCGCCGCCAGGACAGCCGCAGTATCGCCATAGGCGGTCATGAAGTCCGGAAAGTACCTCAACAGGACGTCCCTAACTCGCAGTGGGTTAGACCCTTCCCCGAAGGCGGATAGCACCTCAAGGATCTGCTGCTGTGTCAGCTCAGACAGTGCCGCCGTTGCTTGCCGGAACTCCTCCACCCGAGCCTGCGTCACCATTACGCAACCCCCGTGCCGCCTCAACCAACGCCTGAACCCGAGAAGTGGCACCCTGCTGCTGCATCGCCGTCTTCACGCGCTCGAGGCGTTGCCCGGTGAAGCCGGGAACGTCCTCGAGCAGCGCATCGGCCGGGATGCCCAGCATGGTTGCGAGCTTCCCCAGACCATCCACGGTCTGGGCAAACGAACGCGCCTCAAAGTTGCGCCAGCGAACCTCGGAACCGTAATCATCCGCAGCGACCGTGTTGCCGTCCACGAGCGCGCAGAGACGGAGCAGTTGTTCATGAGACTCCCCAAGGGAAGTCATGATCTCCCCGCCCTCACGGTTCTTAGCCGCCTCGAGGCCAGCCAACGTGGCATCCGAGATGTTCGAAATGCCATCAATGCCGAGGGTCTGCACCGGAACCTGCCCGATCGCAGCGAAATCGCGCAGCGCAGACTCACGCGTCTTGATGTACGGCTCAGGAGAACCGCCCGGCAACTCCTCGATCTTCACATCGGCAGGGTCTTCATCGAGGTACCAGATGCGCGCGGCCCCAGCCCTGAGCTCCTCCTGCTGATCCTTCGGCACCCACCCGAGAACGTAACGCTGCTTGAACGCCTGGAAATACTGTGCCACCAGCATCTCGAATGTGGTCTCGTTGATGCGCTCCTGAATCCGCAGCAGCGGCTCCACAACGCCGAACTGCTCTTCCCCGGCTAGGAGGTTGCGGTCGCGGTACCGAACCACAGGCGGAACAGCGAGCCCGTGTGAGGAAGCCTCGATGAACACCAGCGACCGGGAACCGTACGGGACAGACCAGATGTCCGACATCAACGACGGGACACGGTCTTCCACGCCGAAGCGGTAGACCATCTCGTCGTCGAAGAGCGTGAGGGTCTGCAAACCGCGTGAGGATTCGTCAACCGCGACGGAGAGCATGGGCCACTCGTCCGCCTCGGGGTCCTGGTACAGGCCAGTCATCTTCCGTGCGGAGTACAACGAGATCGACGGACCCTTGAGGCCACGCCCGTACTCACCGGGAAGGACTGTCGCATACGCGGCGCCAAACGAAATCGCTGAGCGAGTCAGACCTGTCTGCCGCGAGTCCATCCGGTTGCGTTGCCACCAATCCCACGGCTCAACAGCATCCGCAGCGGACTGCGACTCGTAACCGTCAACCTTCATCACCTGCGAGAACGTCTTCACCAGCAGCGGTAAATAGTTCGTCTCTGACTCTGCAGCCAACGCCTTCATCAGCGGGGGCGCATCCTCCGGGATCTGGACCGTCGGAACGAACGAACGATCCGGGTTCACATCCAGAGCGTTAGCGATCCGCTGAAGACGCGGAAGCTCCTGCGTCCGCTGATTCTCAAGCACCGTGCGGACGGCTTCCAGCGCATCCTTCTTGCTCAACGCCACAAGGACACCCCTCTCAACGGAACACAGCCGCGTGCGACCGTTTCTTCTTGCTCGTCCTCGACGCCCACAGCGCGACACTCACCGCTTCCAACGGCGTCTCATCCCCATCAGCGGTGCTGGCAGACCAACCGCCACGCTTGTCCTTATCCGTCACAGCAACGGAAGCATCCAGCCGGCCCTGACCCTCCGAAGCAAGATGGGTCACAGTGCGAGCCCGAACGCCCTCATCGAACATCCCGCATGCGGTCAGGTACTGCGGAGTCGTCGCAACACGGATACTGCGGTGCGAAACACCCCGCTCAACCAGCAACTGACGCAGCACAAGAGCTCCCGACCCACCAGAGAAAACGATCGAGTCGGCAGCTTTCCACCGCGGTTCACCGGTCGGACCGACAGCCACAAACCAGTCGGCAAGGTTTGAAATAGCCGATTCGACGTCACCATCGACCGCGTCGATGAGCTCGACGTGTTCGCCGGCCTCGTGCTGCACCGCGCCGCCCACAGCGATGCGATCACCGTCTGCAGAAAACGCCACCCCGTACGAGCGGCTATCCGAACCCGGAGCCCGCTCTACGGCCGTGGCATCCCACGACGCAGTCGAAATAGCGCGCGTGCCGGACTCGTCCGAATCCCACACGCCCAGCGCCTCACGACGCCATGCCTCATCCGAAGCCAAGTTCTCCCGCATACGAGCCACCGACTCAGGCGGCGTGCGATGCGGGTAAGACGGATTCGCAAGCTTGATCTGCTCCGGGTCATCCAGTGACGGGCCACCCGGCCGACCCACATTCTGATCCGCGGAAAACTCAATGTAGAGCGCATCACCGCGCGTAACGACCTCAAACTCCCGACGATCGGAACCAAGCGCTTTCCGACGCCGCGCCTTCATCACATCACCGGGATCGACAGGCCGCGGCGGCGTGCCCATGAAGATCGCCAACGCGCCGCGTGGGTTCCGGGACTGATTCATGGCCGGGATCATGTCCTCGAGCGCCTTCTCCGTGAGGATCTGGCCTTCGTCGAAGACCTCGCCGTCGACCTCGTCGAAGCCACGGCCAAACCCGGCCTCACGAGCACCGAAAAGGATCCGAGACCCATTCCGGAACCTGATCTCCTGCTCGCCGTTGGTCGAGCGGATCCCGTTCGTCGCACCAGGGGCCATGTAAGGACGCACACGCTTGCTCTGCGCGAATCCCGCGAGCTTCTGGAACGTCTGCGTGGCCGTGCGGACGCGGTGAGCAGTCCACAGCCATGTCTGGTCATCCTCGTACGCGCACAAACCGAACGTGGCACGACTGACAAGAAAAGTCTTGGCCACCTGCCTAGCTATCGAGAAGGTGGAACCGCCTACAGTGGCCGCGTAGCGCCCGTCAGCTCGAGTGCCGAGCAGAAGCTGACCGGCGCCGTCCTGCCAGGTATCAAACCGAATGCCCCACTCGTCGTAGCGTTCCTCGAGGTCGAACCACGTCGAGTCCACGATCCCAGTCGGGGCGACGACGAAGCGGGCAACCTCAGATAGCGGTCGCTTTGAACGTTCGTCGAGAACCAGAGCCTTCGCCACGACGCTCCTCCTCGGCAGCCAGCGCGCGAAGCGCCTCCTCCGCCGCGATCAGCCCATGCAGCTTGTTCAGCTCGTTGTTCAACTGAGGGCGCGTGTTGTCCCCCGCCTTCGCGAACGAATCCGCCGTCTCACGCCGTTGCACCCGGAGCATCAACAGCACGTCGCCGGTGAGGACCGCCTCCTGGATGCTCATCGTCTTCCAGTCGTCCGCCGGCCGCTCGTCCTCACCGACCGCTCGCAAACCCTTTGCCATGTTCTTCACCGCCTAGGGGGGGAGGGGGGTACGGGGAGAGATCTCGCAATGCCGAGGGAGCGAACGTGCGCGGTCGGTCGGGGGTGCCCCCCACCTACCAGATGGGTGACGCCTCGACCTTGCCTGTGGGTCGTGCCGTTTCGGTCGTTCTGATGGGTTTGGAGCCGCGGCGTTGGTTGCAGCGGCGGCAGATGGTACGGCCGTTGCTGGTGGCGTTGGTGCCACCTCGAGCGATGGGGATGATGTGGTCGGGCTCAGCACTGTTCGGTTGGCGTGATACGTCGTAGTCGAGAGTGACGCCGCAGTCGGGGCAGTTCGTGATGCCGTTGTGCTTGTCCCGCGCCAGAACGTTCCGCCTGAAGTTGAGGTGTGGCGTTAGGCCCGTGCGGGATGAGGTCATGACCTCTGTCCTCCTACCAGTCCCCCTTGGGGTGAGTCGCAAACTCCTATGTCGTGAGTTGCCAGAAGTCGAGCCGCGTTCCCTTTGTGATGTTGCAGCGCCAGCAGGATAAGACGCAGTTGTCCCAGGTGTGGGATCCGCCTCTGCTGATGGGCGTCATGTGCTCAAGCGTGGCTTGGTTGTCGTGCCGCTCGCCCTTGGGGAATGATTTGAAGACCATCTCGCACGCGCAGTAGTAGCAACGGTCACCGTCCCTCTTTCGAAGTGCGGACACTGTGATACCTGGCTCGTAGCCGTTGTTTGCAAGGCGTGCTCGCCGGACGTGGGTGTTGGCTATCGCAAGTGCAATGCGCTTGTCTTTGTCGCGTTCGTAGCGCGCGTTGTCTGCGGCGCGCACTTTCTCAAGATTTTCCTGACGGTAACGCGCCATCCTCACTCGGACGTTTTGAGCATCGGCGTGGTACCGCACAACTTCCCGAGAGGTGCGGCATGCCTTGCATTCTTTGCGCTTACCTGCTGGCGCCTTGGCGTCATTGTGAAACTTGTCAAGCGGGAGGCGGCGTTCGCAGATTTGACAGTCGCGCGTGCCGTCTTCGTAGTCTGTGACAGGTTGAGGGCGGCGGCGTGGCGCCAAGATGGGGACGTCGGCCTGAACATCCCCGGTCCGCCAGTACCGCTTGTAGTGCGGGCCGCAGAGACCGTGGATCTTGTTTTTGATGCCGCGTTCGCAGCCGTCCACGGTGCAGATAGACTGAGTCACAGCCGATCTCCTTCTAAGCCAAGGTGATTCGGTCAGGTCCCGGATTGAGTGTTAGCGCACTCTCCGGGGCCGTCTTTATTCTACCGCCTGGTTAGCGGGCTTTGGGTTGGGTGAGTTGACGCCACCACCAGCGGATGCGTTCGAGGATCCGCATTTAGTCGCTTCCTCGGATGACGGTGTCCCCATCGTCTGTGCAGCAGTGGTTGGCTGCGAGTGGGGAGTTGTAGGTGGTGCCGCATTCGGTGCATTGGTAGGTCATGTGTCTCCTCGGGAGAACAGCCACCATAGGAATCGGGGCCACGCGCGTCGTCCGAAGATGATCGCGGTGGCTCCGGTGAGTGTGCCGGTGAGGAATGCGACGATCGTCACTCGTCATCAAGCCATCTGAGTAATGCTCTGCGGCGCGCGTCTTGAATCCATGCAGGCTGAGAGCGTTCTGCCTCTATTGACGCTCGAGCCATCCGTCGCGCCTGTTCCATCTCGGAAGGGATTTCGCCCATGGCGTCAGTCATCGTCACCCACCTTGTGCTCGGCGGTGAGGCACCATTCGCCTTCTGCGGCTGGTTCGACCCAGTCCACCCGGCGGCGCGGCTCGAGAACTCGCTCAACACCGAACGTTTCCCGGTCCATGGTTAGACCCCGTAGATGGTGCGCTTGCGCGCTTCCCAGCCGACGTTGAATCGGCGGTCTTCGGGGGTGATGCGACGCTTGCCGGGGCGGCCATTGTCCATGGTGCGTTCGACGTCCTGGCAGGTGTCGCAGTTGTCGCAGATGGAGTAGCCGGACTTGGTGCGGCGCATGACCGTTTTGCACATGCAGACCTTGCTGCTGAGGATGTCATTCATCAAAAGCTCCCGTTCGGAATGCAAATGTGCGGTTGAGGTCGCGGGCTTCCCTGCGGCTGAGGTACGCAGCGTGTCCGGCCAAGACCCGGTATGTCTCGGCCTGATCGAGGTCGTTGCGGTCAGTTGCCTGCTCTGCCTTAGCCAGGAGTCTTTCGACGCGATCGTCGAGCATGGTCACACTCCTCGAACTACGGACATGCGTTCGGGTTCGATGCTGATGCGGGTGTATCCGCCGCAACTCACGCACTTGCGCATGGAGTAGGACAGGACGTTTGCGATGTAGCGGCGTCCGGTCGGTTCGGTTTCGTGTCCGCAGCGGTTGCAGGACGTGAGCTTGTCCTTGCCGTCGACGAACAGGTGCGGGTGGTTCTTGATGTGCGGTCGGAGTGCGTCGAGTAGCCCTTGTGTGGCGATGACGTCTCCGGCGCAGTATTCGGTGAGGCGTTCCCGGTCTTCGACGGAGCCGGCTACTGCGCGGTCCATTGCGGCGCGGTCGTATGCGTCGGTCTTGGCTGGGATGCCGAGGATCTGGCAGAGCGCGTCGAGGCCCTTGAACGGGGCGCCGGACTTGAACTCACGCCGCATGACCTTGAGCGTGTCGATGGTCTTGAACGGCGGCAGCGGCGGCAGGTTCGGCTTGTGTTTGTGCCCGATGCGGGGGATGTAGAGGTCGCCGAGGAGCCAGGGGATGTCGGCGTTGTCGACGTTGTGTCCGACGATGATGTCGGCGGATGCCATGAGCGTGTGGATGCGCTTGAGGAAGGTTCCTCGGCCGCCGCGGTCCCATTCGGCGAATCGCATGACTTCGTCGTCTTCGTACCATTTGGCGCAGACGATGGTGGTGCGGGGTTCGCGGATGACGGTTTCGTGGTGGATGTACCGCTTTTGCAGGTCTTTGCGGTCCCACCAGGCTTGCTGTGTGATGCCGGATACTCGCTCGACGTCGAGGATTAGGATGCGGTTTCGTACAGCGGGGTTGAGCTTGTGGAGGAGGCTCACCGGGTGAGTCCCTTCTTGTGCCGCCACGCTTGGAAGGAGGATGACGAGATGTCGGGTGCTCCTTCGGACACGAGTTCCTTGAGGAGGGCG
Organism: Microbacterium sp. NPDC089190; assembly: GCF_040701795.1. Taxonomy (NCBI): domain Bacteria; kingdom Bacillati; phylum Actinomycetota; class Actinomycetes; order Micrococcales; family Microbacteriaceae; genus Microbacterium; species Microbacterium sp. NPDC089190. The sequence continues at coordinate 375,402 of NZ_JBFBHF010000001.1, forward strand.
ACGTGTCCCCAGCGGGGGTCCTTCACGGCTTCGAGAACCGCGTCCTGTTCGACGGTGGAAAGCGTGGCGATCCAGTCGTCGTAGATGGATCGGTTGCGGACGGGTCCGCGGGTGGGGGTTTTGAGCTTGCTGATGTCCACTGACTTATGTCCGTTCGCGGTGAGCCGTCTGGGCCATATTCAGTTGGTTGTGCGCACCGCGGCCGTACCGGCTTGCGCGTTTGACGCCCGCGGGTCCCGGGGCGTGTTTGTGCGTCGGTGTTTGAGGTTGGGGTGCCCGGGGTTGCTAATCACCCGGGCGCCCCGACCTTTCACGTCTGCGTCTCGCACGCACGGCTACGGCTCCACATGCAGAAGGTGGTGCGCTCAACCAGCCCGCACAATGGGGGCTCGGGGTGCGCCGCTCGTGCGTCAGATGACAGCGTGCGGCATGCGAGACGAGATCCCACACGAGGTGGGATGTTCGGTTAACGGAGAAAGCCCCGGCCCATTGCTGGGTTCCGGGGCTTCCTACACGTTATGTCCTAGGCGTCAGCCTAACACATCCATCGGCAAACACCCGATACCAATCTCACTCGACTTTCTGCCGAATCCAATCGGCCGCTACACGGTCGGCTTCCGAAGCGCGCAGGTAAGTCCTAACCGCGCTTCCTTCACGAATGCGAGCTACCGGCGTGATGAGTCCCTTTGTGATCCATCGGCGGATGTCGCGCTCACCGACTTTCGTTCTTTCGGCGACTTGAGCGACTGAAAGAATCGGGTCAAACCACTCCCCTACCGGTTCGCCCTGTTCTTCCTCGTCGAACTTCGCGTACGACCCCAACGGTGCATTCGGCAACTTACCCGGGAACACATGCCGGTGCGTACCCCGCCGCTCGAGCCCCCACCGTTTCAACGCGTCCAACATTGACCACGCTTCACGCACCCCGTCCTCATCCGGTTTGTGGATGTCGAGGAGGAGGGGCCCGAGTTGGGACATGGCGGCTGCGTTGTTTGCGAGGGTTTCGATGCCGGCCGCGTAGAACCACATGCCGTATTCGACGGCGGTGATCGCGTCGAGGAGGTCGTCTCCGATAGGTCCGTTTGCGTGGACAGCCGTGGATCTGACGACGGGGCCACTGTCCCAGTTCCACCCGGATTTACCGGCGTCGGCTTCGGATCGGAGACGGCCAAGGAGGTCGGGTGCGTCGCTGAGGAGTGCGCGTGCTTTCCCGAAGCATTGGTCGCAGATGAGGGATCCTTCGCGGCATTCCCGAGGCACACACCCCCCACACGTCTCCGGGTTGGTGCAGGCGGCGTAGTGGAGGGGTTGGCGTTTCCCGTCTTCCCCCACCTCGAACGTCACACACCCGCGAACACAGTCACGCTCACGACTCATCGGGCCCACTTCTTCCGTTCGTGTGACGTCAACACGTCACGGCACGACTTGCACAGCACGGATGCTTTCCGTGCTTCACGTTGCACACCACAACGCGGGCACGAACGCAACTCAGAACGCGCAGTCATCGCTTCGTTTCCCAGTCGGAAGCCTGAAAGACCGGCCACGACTCGACAGAGTCGCGTCGCTCGTTACCTGTCCACGTCTCGCGATCAGGCAAATCAGGGGCGGGAGCAAAAACCTGGTGAGCAGATCCCTTGGACAAGATGTCGCTGTAGTACCCGAATTGCCCACGGTCGAGGTACGGATAGTACGGCTCATCGTGCCCCGCAATCATCTGGCAACGAACGCCAGGAGCAAACTCGAATGAGCAGCGGACGCGACCTTCAAAACGGGCTGTCGTCGCCATAGTTGCCACCCCCGAACGCGTCCTGTGCGGGTGCCTGCGGGGCCGACCACGACCCGTCCTGTGCCGTGTTGCGTTTGCTCCCGTTCGACGCTGCACGCGTCACCTGAGCCGTCTGGAATCTCAGGTCGGGTCCGAACGCGTCCGCGGTGATCTCCCACGCCGTGCGCTTCTGGCCCTCCTGCGTCTGATAGTCGCGAGACTCAAGCCGGCCGATGACCAAAACCGATGTGCCCTTTTCGAGCTGTGCCGCGTTCTCCGCGAGCGACTCCCACAGGGTTACGCGGTGGAAGTCGGTCTGCTTGTTGTCGTCCTTGCCGCGGTTGACGGCGACGGTGACGTTTCCGACTGCCTTACCGCCCTGCGTGAAACGAATCTCCACAGGGCTGGTGATGTTGCCACGAATGGCGATCGGGGTACTCATTTGGTCTCCTTGGTAGGGGTTTTGGGGTATCGGGGGTTTGCGGGTAGGCCCATGTCGCGACGCACGTTTGCGATGGCTCCCGGGGTTCGGTTCAGTTCGGCGGCGATGTCCGCGTCGCACATGCCGGCGATGACGCGGGCTCGGACACGGTTGCGGAACTCGAGACCATCCCGTCGAGCAGCAAGCTCGGACCGGAGGATTTCGCCCGGGGTGACGTGCTGCGCTTCGGCGAGCTGCTGGATGCGCCACACGTCGCGCGGGTCCATGTCCACTGTGACCTTCATGCGCTGAGTCCGTTCTGGTCGATGAACTGCTGCACTTCTTGCCACGAGTTCTTCACCGAGCCGAGGACGTACGCCTGCGGTTTCTCGACGTTCGCTCCGCGGTCGAGTCGGTCGAGTGCGATCTGCATTGCCCCGGTGATTGTGACGGTGCGGCCGGTGTGCTCGTTGATGTGCTTGACGAGCCGCTCCGGGTCAATCCGCAGCCCCGCGAGGACGGATCTTGCAGGGCTTTCATTCGTCTCGTCCTGCCCTCGCGTTACGGAACTAGAGGGGACTTTTGAAACGTCACCAGTAATGGGACTGGGACTGGGACTGGGGCCACCTGTGACCGTTGCCTTACTAACGCCGTTACGGCCGGCGTTACGGGCCTTGTCACGCTCCCGCCACTCACGCTGACGCTCAGCGTTACGGTGACGGGCCTGAGCAGCCCGCTCCTTCTCCTTTGCCGCATCATCGTTACCGGCCTGCTGAGTCCAGTCGTGATACTGAAACCCACCCTCTACGGCAACCCATAGGCCAGCGTTGACGAGGCGTGTGGCGAGTCTCTTGTTGCCGACCGCGTCGACCGTTTCGTTCGAAACGAAACCGCCCGTGGTGTACTTCTTCGCCAGTGCACCACACCGCGTCCACATACCCACTGCCTCGTTGCCAGCAGCGAGCACCTTCGGGTGGAACGACATGTTGTCGTCTACGGGGAAGTACGGCATCAGCGTCTCCCTTCTCTCCGGTGGCAGTTGCATTTCTCGTCCCGCCCGCACCAGGCGTACGGCACCCAACAGCACGAGGGTTTGCACGGTTCGCGGGGTTGGTCGCGCGGTTGTGTATCGGGCGCCCAGATCATCCGTGGACCCCCTCGAACAGCTCTCGGCGCGATAGGCGCTCGACTGATCGCCCGATGTAGTCGCCGCTAACCTCGAAAGCTATGCACCGCCGCCCCGACTGCCTCGCGGCGAGGGCGACGGACCCAGACCCGGAGAAAAGGTCAACGACCAGTCCGCCGGCAGGAACGCTGTACTCGATCAGTGGGGTGAGTACGCCTAGGGGCTTCTGCGTCGGGTGGATCGCCCGACCGTGCTCAGATCGGGCGTACTGCACCGAGCGCATAAGCCGGGGGCCGCCGTCCTCAGACACGTAGGCGGATTCTTCGATGTGCCCGGTGTGCGTGGGCCGCGTCTTACGGCGTACCGTCCGCGGGGCTGCATCGGCGGTGGTTGGCACGACATGGTGTATGCCCGCCCAGTCCCCGCGGTACCAGTGTGCGGCGAGTTCATGAACACGCTTGAACCGGTCGGCATGGAAGCCGGAACCGTTGTGCTTCTCCCACACGAAGTCCTGCGACAGCTTCCAGTGAGCGGCAAATTCCGCGGCGTGCTCCTGGAACATGCGGAACGACCCCCAGCACCACAGCGAGTCGGTGATCTCCGCAGCGTCGGCTAGCCAACCATCCACCCACCGGTCCCAGATAAGCGACGTCTCACCGTATGGAGGGTCGGTCACGATCGCGTCCACCCGCTGATCACCGATCACGGATGACGCGTAGTCCTGGTACTTGCCGTGCACGAGCGTGATGAACTCGTCCTGGTAGGCGATCATGCGTGCACCGCGCAGTAGTCCGTGTGGCCGCCCTGTGCGAGTGAGGGTGTGCATCGCCACCCGTTGACCCTGTTGACGCGGATGCGGAGTTCGAGGAGGGTTTCGCGGGGTTCTTGGGCGATGGTTGCGCGGCATCCGGTGTGGTCGCAGCGGAGGACCGTGGCCGTGGTGGTACTCATGCGGCCACCGCCTCGAGATGGGCAAGCATCTGTCGGCCGACGTGTTCCGTGTATGCCGGCGGGATTGCCTCGACGAAACCGTGCCTGTCCATCCAGTCGATGCCCATTGCTGCGGGCCACTCGTGCTGCCCGCCGGCGTTGCCGTAGACCTGCACAACCGTCGACAGGCGCTTCTCCCCGTTCGGTCGCCATCCCGTCCAGTACTTCGGCTCAAGGAATCGACCGTGTGCGCAGGGGATGCCAGCCATCTGAAAGTTCGACTCGAATAGACGGTGCCGGCGAATCGGTCGGTCGAGGCCCGTGCCACAGATGCGCACCGGGTCGACGAGGTGAGCCTTGGCGTCCTCTACGTTCTCGATGACGTACGGCAGGCCTGCCTCAATCAGAAACTCTCGTGTGGGGCCGATGAGGTTTGGATAGCTGTAGTCGCGGCCCAGAGCTCGGTTGACGGCGCCGAGATTGAGGAACGACTGGCAGGGCGGGGAGGCGTGCACCGCCTTCATATCGCCGAGGCAGAGGTGAACGACGGAACCGTCCGGGTTGGTGAAGGGCAGTGCCTCACCACGCACAAGGACTTCCATCGTTCGAACTGCGTCGCCCTGGTGGAAGGGGAAGGGGTATCGAGGCTGTGGGTCGATGTCCACGCCCACGGGTGACCATCCTGCGTCGGCGTAGCCGCGGGATGCGCCGCCTTGGCAGCAGTAGAGGTCGAGCAGGATCGGGCCGCTCATGCGATCGCCTCGATCCACAATTCGATGCGGGGCGTTTCGTTCGGTGCGTACCGGATCTCCGGCATCGTCTTGGCCATGAAGGCGGGCACGTCGTCGGGGACGATGTCGGCGTCGACGAGCCCATCGCAGAGGGCCTTGAGGGTTGGGACGGTGTTGTCGACGTCTCGGCGGTGCTGCGTTCGAACAACCCACGTCATGCCGACGCGGATCTTGTCGAGGAACGGGATGTCCCGTGCAGCCTTCTCTGCTGCGGCTCGCACCTTGCGGGTGATTTCAGCTTTCTTCCGCCAGTGGAGGCGTTGGTTGGCGGTGAGGGGTGGGCTGGTCCAGTCGAAGGTGAGTGTCCATCTTTGGGGTTGCTCGGTAGGGTGAGCAGCGCTCATGGTTGGTTTCCTTTTGGTAGGGGTTTCTGTTCTGTGGGTGGGGCCGGGGCGTGTTGGCGCACGCGTCGGCCCATCTCATGTGTGGGCTGGGTTTTCGGCTGCCCATGCGTCGGCCCTCGCGCACCATTCCCGGTATGCGCGGGGTTCGAAGTAGCGGGACGGTTGCCGTTCAACCTCGATCGAGTAGCGGCGCCGGTTCTCACCCACGGTCGTCATTGCGTTTCTCCGGCGCTGATGACGCGTACCCAGTCGTGTCGGGTGACTTTCGCGAAGCAGACGTGCCCGGAGTTGATGTACAGGTGCACCATGCGCCCGGTGTTGACGATGCGGGTGATGGTGCCGGTGACGCCGTTGTCGCGGATGGTGTCACCTTGACGGGCCCATTCGGCGGGGATGGGGCCGGGGATGACACCACCCAACACACGCCAATCCAGCGACTGAACTGCGTCGGCCAGATCGCGGAGTGCCTCAGTGGTGTCACATCCGGGAGTCACGCCCTGGTCTAGGAGAGTGAGTTCGGTCTTTGCCGCAGCATGAGCGGACTCGATAAACGTCATGCCGACACCCCCGGTACCGCGGTCAGTTCGGCTTTCCGTGCGTTCTTTACCTGGATGAGTTCGGGCATGTTCGACTTGCCCTGTCGTGCCACCTGTTCCCACGCGGCTTTCAAAGCGTCGAGAGTGTCGGCGGACTGCAGGAGTTCCACGAGCGGGTCAGCCTTGAGCGGTTCGACGGTGAACGGTGACCTGCGACCGCGCGTGACCGTGAGCGAGACGGTGATGGGCTTGTCGATGTGTGATGCGTGGCTGATGCGGATGCCGCCCGTCAGCTCCTTGCCGAAGCGGATAGACGGGTCGTTGTAGATCGTCAACCGGCGACCCACGTAGTTGGCGCTCTCGGTGCCCCACATCGCCGCCAAGACGCGCCTCATCGACTTTCCAGGGCGGTACGTGCGGCCCTCGAATTCGGCTGTCGAGATGAAAACTGGCTGTTCTTGCGTGCCACCTTCGACGGCGGTGATGGTGACGGTTCTCGGGCCTGCGATGAGGTCTTCTGCGTTCACCTGCTGACTGTTTGGTGTCAGCGTTGATCCGATGTCCATTAGACGCTGATCTCCTGTTCGTGTTGGTAGAGCATCCAGTTGGGGGGTCCGAGGATTTCCCCGGTGATGCCAGGCCAGATGCCGGATGTTCGGCAGGTGGCGTACGTTTCGCGGGCGATGCGGGCGAGATCCGCCCCGATGGCGACGAACAGGTCGTCGAGGGTGTGCACGGCGACTTGATAGGGGCCGCTGGTTTCGACGGCGATGAACCGGAACCGTTCGAGCGCGCGCCCGGTCGCGAACTTGTGCACGTCGCGATACCACGCCTCCTGGACGAAGTAGCCGTACTCGACGACGTGACGCAGGAACCCGCGAGGTGACGCGTCCGTCGTTGTCTTGAGGTCGGCCGCTTCGGTCTCGCCGTAAATGTCGAACCGTGCACGCACGTCAACACCTTCGGGGCTGGACGCGAAGGCGGAAGTTTCCCGATGCGGCTGCTCGAGGATGCGTCGCGCTTCCTCGTTCGCAAGTACGGCGTCCGTGATCTTGCGGACCACGTTCACTTCGACGGCTTTCATGGGCACGAACCCGGCGTCTCGTTGCTCGGCTGCCCAGTCCTTAGCGGCTTTCGTGGATGCTGCACCGTTCGCGGCAAGTAGTTCTTCCGGGTACGCGACGGCCTGCAGTCCGGTGCCGAGGACGCGGGCGTGGACAGCGTGCCCGATGTCGTAAGACTTAGTTGTTCTCGGGTGGGTGAGATTCCACTGGAACTTGGCCGGCGACCCACCGAACTCGGGAAGCAGTGCCCGAGCACCCGTGCTCGAGAGCTCGGATCTGGCGTGGTAGTCCTCGTCGGACATGCCCTGAATGATCGTCATATCAGTCGGTCTCCTGAAATTCGTACGCGCATTCCGGGCACAGGCCCTCGGCGTCGATGTTGACGAGGCGGTTGCATCTGGGGCAGTCGGCGGGGATCTTGTCGGCCATGACGGGTGCGTAGATCGAACCGGTGCCTTTTCGCAGTTCGGCGAGGAGTTGCCCTTGGGTGAGGTCGTCGATGCTGTGTTGCAGGTTCAGTACCCACTCGATGGCCTGCCAGAACGCGACCCGGTGCCCCTGCTTGAGTTGCGTGCCAAGACCGAACGTGTGACCACGCTGCTTCCACAACAGGTCTTCGCGGGCCTGCTGCTGGTAGCCGTAGTCGATGCGGATACGGTCCATGTCGGCGGTGGGATACACGACACCAGTCACGAACGAACCTCGAACCCGATCGGAACGGATGCGTCCAAGGCGTCCAGTTCAGCGTCGACGCGAACACACTCCGCATCCACGTCCGGCGTTCCAAACCAGACGCTCTTGTCGAATCCTCCGCACGCCCAGCACACGGCCAGAGCGGCGATGGCACCGATGGTCACGAGTTCCCACGACCGGGAACCCTCCCACCACTGAGCGGCGACGACGATGAAGACCATGAGAGCGGCCCACCGGACCAGCCCCTTCATGACGACACCTCCGGGAAGATGCGACGGCCGGCCGAGATAACAGGCGCCTTGGTGCCTACGGTCACGGCGTGCACCTCGTGGGTTGGGAAGAACCGGACGTAGACGTCGTTCTGACCCTCGGACGCGATCGACGCGTAGGTGCGCGTCGCACCCTCGACGGTGAGCTCCCACACCTCACCGGGCTTTGCGTCGTGCCACGGCTTCGGCTCCGGGTGAGCATCGAAGTAGGCGCGGGCGGCTCGGCACAGTCCCGTGTTGATGTCGGCTTGGTCCCGAGTGGCTTGGAGCGCGTTCCCGGATTCCTCGTGCACGACGGCAACGTGGTTCAAACGCGGGTAGACGACGTAGCCCGGGTTCTCGGGCCAGCGCCACCGTCCGAGGCGTGCGTCATTCTCCGCCTGGAAGAACTCACGCAAAGCGTCGATATCATCCCCATCCAGGAACGGCGCCTGGTCGAGAGTGTTGCGACGGTACTGGGAGAGGAGCCGCAAATCGCCATCCGAGTCGCGCGAGACGATCATGCCGTTCGATGCGGTGAACTCGCTCATACGGTCACCTCGTTGTCAGTGCGTGCCCACGCCGCCACAGCAACACCCTCAAGATGCGCCGTCGCCACCATGTACCAGCCCCCATCAACCGGGGCCTTCGTGGTTTCGACGTGGAAGTGGTCAGCGAACGCGTGAACCTCCCCCTCACTGTTGAGGCGGATGGCGACTCGAGGGCCACCATCAACGTTCATCCCGTCACCGAACGTGGGGTGGTCTTCGATGTAGTGGCCGAGCTCACGGATGCCGGCTGTGATCGCTCGAACCGTGACGTGGTCGGTAGTGGTGGTCATCACGCCACCTCCCAGGTGTTCATCCAGGCGTCGAGGTCGGATTCTCGGAGGATGATGTCGCGTCCGTTGCGGTACGCGGGGAGTTCGTTGGCGCGGATTGCGCGCTTGATCTTGTCGAAGGACACTCCGCAGTGTTCTGCGGCGGCTTGTCTGGTGAAGCCGCGGCCCGTGGGGGCGCTCATTTTGCGGCCTCGATGAGGTTCTTGTCGGTGGCTGCGGAGAGTCTGCGCAGTTCCGCGAGGGTCCAGTCTCCGTTGCGGAGGCGGCGGTCGAGGGTGGTGTAGGGGATGCCGGAGGCGGCGGCGGCCTGGCGGATCGAGGGGAAGGATTCCTCGATTGCTGCTCTGACTGCGGCGGTCACCGGGTCGGTGGTCTGATCCATGTTGAGCACAGTACATGTGCTCCGTACCGAGCACAACCCACATGGGTCATTCCGCGTACGATGCTCAGTATGGATAAGGCACAGATGACCGACGCCGAGAAGGCTTACGCGAAAGCGATCGGTGACGCGCTCAAGGCCCGCAAGGAGAAGATCGGGCTGACGTTCGACGACCTCGCGGAGATGTCGGGCGTGTCTCGAGCGAACGTGTCCCGCATTTTCTACGGGACGGTGGATGTGCGGATGAGTGACCTTCGCCGGCTGGCCGAGGCTCTCGACGTCGCTGTCGATAAGGTCCTCGACGCAGCGGCGAAGGCCACGGTCAAGAAGTAGCGGCTCTGTAGTAGTCGGCCGGTGTCATGTCGGCTTCTTTGGCGTGCGCGCAGAGTTGCGTGAGTGTCATGTGGTCAACGGCAGTGTTGGTCATCGGGTCCCCCACTTGGTTCGAATGTTTGTTCGAGACTGTACAGGCGAGTTCCGACATTGTGCGCCCGGACCCTGGGAGCAGTGGAGGGGTTAAGCCGCTGTGCGCAAGTGGGGGAACGGATGACGCAGCGCACCAGTAGTCGACACCAGTAGTCGCCGCTGGTGAGCCCGCCCCACCGTTGTGATCAGTGTGGATCACGGGTAGGCTGATCGGTACAGATACAGGAATGGCCCGGGGAGTGCGTCAATCACTCAACCCGGGCCACCCACCAAATCGACCAAACCGATTGGAGGGCTGCCATGCAGTCTACCGAAACACCTACCGAAACACCTGCCGTTTACGCCCGCCGCGGTGGCGCGTACTTGCTTGATGATCATGCGGGCGTGCTGATTGACAGTGCTGGCAACTATTCGGCAAAGACGCGAGGAAATCCTCACTCGCTGGCGACACTGTTGCGGTCCATTGCCGACGATATTGACAGCGACCAGAGATTGGCGATCACAGTCCCAGCCCCTCTCGAATATCTTCGTGAAGGGCCAAGCGTGGACTGTCCGCAGCACGGCGAAGACGGAGAGGTGGCGTGATGGCGCACGCATCGTTCGCGCTCGTCGAGCACGGCGCGCCGCCGCGCGCGGACATCTGGCGCGCGGACGCTCGACGGGTGCTCGAAGCTGCACGGGAGGTCCGCCCGTGACCAGGCAGGAAGCGTGGGACAACGTGAACCGCCTCATAGACGAGGGCAAAGGCGGGACACCGGAGTATCAGGCGGCGTGGGAGGAGTGGATGCGGATAGCCATCGAAGACAAACGGGAGGGCCGCTGGTGAGCGCCGCGTCACCCAGATTTGATCCGAATGAAGTAAGCGCCGCATGGCAATGGAGCGACGGTCGCCCTCGCCCGACTGAGGTGTACATCGACTCAGCGATGAGCCAGCACATGGGCGATTTGTTCGTGAGCTTCACTCAGGGAGACATTGCGCTCGGGATTTTCGTCACCGAGCAGGAATGGCGGGCGATCGAGGTTGCTGCGCGAGCGGCAATCGCTCACCGAGCCGAGCTGACGGAAGCGGGCTGGACGTGATGGTTGGTTTGGGGGCCGCACCCTCCGAGCTTGAGGCGGTCCGGGCAATCGATCTTGAATGCGGGGACGTTCTGGCAAGCGGACATATTGTCACAACAGTGGAGACCGGGGGACGACGCTATGGTCGTTCAGTTAGCGTCACTTTCCGCGACGGAAATGTTGGCGCGTGTGGTCGAGAAAATCGCATCCTCCGACGACGAAAGATTCAGCCGCATGCGTGAGAGTGTGTTCACTGTGCATGTGCAGTACGGGCGCATTTTGCCAACGGGCAAGATGTGCCCCGTGTGCCTGTTCGAATCAATGACCGCAACGCTGGTGATCTACAACACCGCCCCACAGTTCTTCTGGAAATGCGCGCGCGGCTCTTAAGATCGAACCGCTGCCAAGACACCTCAGTTGGGTGAACGCCTACGGTACGGTGTAACCGTCCCTAGGAAGACACCCAGCAGAACGCCCCGGCTGACCGTGATGGTCGCCGGGGCGTTTCTGTGTGTGCCCTCGGGCAGATTCGAAGGCATAAGCGCACCTTTGCGCGGTAGACTGTGATCGGTACAGATAACAGCTACCGGCATCACAACTGAAACAGCCCCAGGGAGTGCGTCAACACTCAACCTGGGGCCTGACCGGTAGCCAATCGACCTAACCGATTGGAGCGGCTGTCATGCAGTCTAACCGTCCCCGCGTCCCCCTCACCCCCTGCATCCTCTGGACCGGCGCCATACAGTCACGAGGCTACGGATCCACCGCCGTGGGAGATGGCAGTGGCAGATCGATGCTCGCCCATCGAAAAGCGTGGGAGCAGGCGAATGGCCGGCCCGTTCCCGCGGGATTGACTATCGATCACCTGTGCTTCCAGACGGCTTGCGTGAACCCAGACCACCTCGAGCCCGTCACCCAAGCCGAGAACAATCGCCGTGCGCGGCTGCGCAAGGATCGTGAGCGCACAGGATCGGATGGGTTGATCTACTGCGTCAACAAGCACCCACAAACGCCGGAGAACGTCCGTGTCCAAGTCCGCAAGAACGGGCACGTGAAGAACGTCTGTGTCGAGTGCAAGCGCGCTTACGCTCGGCGGGCGTACCACGAGGCAGTGGCGCGCGGCGAGAGGCCTAACGCGGCATTCGTCGCCAAGCGGTCAGCACAGCGGGCCGCCGCGCGAGCTGCAAAGCTCGCGGCAGCGACCGCATGAGTCCCCCCGACAGGAGTCGAACCTGCGCAAAACCCGGTACCGGAAACCGGTGCTCTATCCACTGAGCTACGGAGGGAAATCACATCGGGCACCTTTGTGGACGACCCGATGTTGGTTTTTCCGCGTGTTTCCGCCATAGTACAGGCATGAACGTTGGTACCGGAAACCAACGCTCTATCCCCTGAGCTACGGAGGCGGACCGGTCCAGGCTATCACCGCACCGGCGGCGGTCCCGACGGCCGGGCGTCGCTGCAGGCACGGCTCCGCGGGCACGGCCACGGACCGACGACGCGGAGCACGACGCCGATCCGTGGCATCCCGATCACTCGTCGCCGATGACGCCGATGCCGCTCGCCTGGTGATCGGCGTTCGGGTCGTCGGCGGACGGTGCCTTCGATGCCTCGTCGACGTCGTTCTCCTGGCTCGGCTTGACCGTGGGGTCGTCTCCGAGGTCGGACGCGTCGTCGGCCGGGGTGTGCTGCGGGTCGCTCATGGTGTTCCCTTCGTCGAGATCACCAGCGTCGCAACCCGCCCCGGCCCGGCGCACCGGGTTGACCGGGGTGGCGCGTCGGCCTAGTGCCGGAACATCCCCCGGACCCGTCGGGAGATCGGAAGGTGAAGCAGCACCTCGCGCCCGTCGACATCGACGGTGACGACCGACCCGCCCAGCCCTCGACCGGGCACGGGGGCGACGTCGGAGCGCACGTAGGCCTCCGCCACGTCCACGTAGACGGCGAGCAACTGCGCGCTCTGGTCCTTCGACGACGACGCGTCGACGAGCTGCATGCGGTGACCCGTGTCGGTCTCGACCGAGAACCACCGCGAGCCGGGGGTCGATACGAGCGCCCACCGCGGCCCGCGCGAGAAGCGGGCCCATGCGGCGCCGTCGCGCAGCTCGGTGGCGACGTCGAGATCGGCCTGGGCCACGACGAGGACCTCCAGCATCGCGAGCGCCTCGGCGGCCGTGACGTAATCGGCGCGGTCGGCGCTCAGCCCGCCCCACTCGAACTTGCGCTCGCCCATTCGGCCGCCTCCTCGTTGAGAGCGTAAACCCGCCCGACCATGGCGTGCCGTGCGGGCGGCCAACCTGAGCGTCGGCTGGGAGAACCCCTACGATGAGCGCATGCTGACCTCCTCGCCCTCGTCTATCACCGACCAGACGTCGATCTTCGCGCTGAGCGCCACGAACTCCCTGATCGCCCTCGCGATCTACGTCCTCATGGTGGTCGCGCTGTGGCGCGTCTTCGCCAAAGCCGGGCACGCCGGGTGGCTCGCGATCATCCCGATCGTCAACCTCGTCGTCACGGTGCGCATCGCCGGCTTCTCGGGGTGGTTGACCCTGCTCTACCTCGTGCCGATCGTGAACCTCGTCTTCCACGTGATCGTGCACATCCGCGTGGGCCGGGCATTCGGCCACGGGTGGCTGTTCTCGCTGCTCCTGCTGGTGATCTTCTACGTCATCGGATATCTCGTCATCGGCTTCAGCGACGACAAGTACCGTCCCGAGCGCCTGGCCTGACAGGACCGGCCTCCGCGGACCGGCCCGAGCCGAACGGCTCGACCGGCGCGCAGGCTCAGGCGAAGCGCAGGCGGTCGTCGGGGTGGAGGCTGCGCAACGGCACCGATCCATCGGCGATCGCTCGCAGAGCGCGAGGACTGACCTCCAGCTCCGCCGACACGCGTTCCACTCCCGCCCCCGACGACAATGCGCTGCGCAGCGCCGCTTCGGCGGCATGGGCGGCCTCGGCGACGTCGTCGGCTGAGCTGCGCACGAAGGCGGCGAGCTGCGCCTGCGCATGACGGATACTCCGGCGCTGACGTTCTCGACCGTCGGGGGCGTCGGTCGTCGGGGCGATTCGCAGCTGGTCGGGCGACATGATCTCCACTCCGGGGGGAAGCGTCCGGCTCGCGCGGCTGCGAGCACTCCTCCAGCCTCACCGACGGCCGGTCGTCGCACATCATCCCTGAGGACTATTTCCCGACGGTGAACGGCGGATGCCACAATCGCACGGTCGGGATCGTGGCATCCGGTGCCGTCGCCGTCCAGGGCGACGATCCGGTGCAACGTGTGCAGCACGATCGCCGGCTCGGCGGCATCCGCCGTCCTTCGATCGACCGGCTCGTGGGCCCTCTTTGGTGGCGATCAGGCCTGCGTGGGCTGGTCGAAGTCCCAGTCGATGGGCTCGTCGTCATCCACGTCGGACGTGGGCTCGACCGCCCGCAGGTGCGGACGCGGGAACAGGCGGTGGTTCTTCAACTCGGCGGCCGCGTGAGCGAAGTCCGGTTCCTCGTCATGCCAGTCGACGGGCGCGGACAGCACATCATTGCCCACGCCGATCACCAGCTCCGCCTGGGCGACCTTCTTGTCGCCGGTGACGATGGGGATGCTGACCGCCTCGGCCTGCCCCTCTTTCGCCACTGCCGCGGTCAGCTCCACGAGTGACGCGGCCACGTCGTCGGTGGTCGTCACGGTTTCGCCGGCATAGGTCACGCATCGCATGCCCCCACTCTGCGGTCCCACCCGGCAAGGGTGGGGCGGGTTGCCCCGGCCGCGCGCGTGGGATACGCGTCAGTCGCGGCGTTGCGCCGAACGGAACATCGACTCGTCGAGTTCGAACCAGACCGCGCGAACGGTGTCGAACTCGGCGAACGGTTCCGGCTGAGGATCGGTCAGAGAGAGGCGGTAACCGCGAGGAAGGTCATCCACGTGCTGTCCGTCGCGCGGTCCGCCGACGAGCACGTAGATCACGGGGAATCGACCGCCCGCTTGTCGACCGCCACTCCGTCGACGGCGTCGCTCATGCGGTGCAGGAAGGCGACGACGGCCGCGGACTCCTCGGGCGACATGTCGATCACGGCCGCGAGCATGCGGTCGTGCATGTTGCCGAGGGTCTGTCGCACCTCCTCGTCGGCGCGCGGGGTGGCCTGGATGAAGATGCTGCGACGATCCTCGGGGTTCGCCGCACGCGTGATGTGGCCCGACCGCTCCAGGCGGTCCAGGATCGCCGTGGTCGACGCGGTCGAGAGCCCGAGGTACCGGGTCAGTTCCCCCGGGCGCACCCGCCGAGTGGGGTCCCGGAGCAGATAGCGCAGGACGAGGAGCTCGTTCTCCCCCATCGCCATGGAGTCGCGGGTGCGGCGTCGCATGGCGACCTCGGCCGCCCGGTAGATGCGCAGCGCTTCGAGGACGGCTTTGCTCCGGCGTCGGCGATCGGTCGGCTCGTCGCCGTACCAGTAGGTGACCTCTTCGGTGGGTCCCGTGCTCGTGAGTCCGCGGGACGTGGTTTCGACGTCGGTCATGACACACTCCTCCCCGCTCGTCCGCCGACTATACCTCGTTAATAATAGTTAGACAAACTAGTTACTAAGCGAGTATGTTCTACACACAGCTAATCGCTCACGAAGGGAGTTCCCATGGGCCACTTGTTCTACGGCACGTCGACCGAACCGATCCGCATCCCGGACCGTCTCCTCTCGCACCTCAAGGTCGTGACCACGACCAAGCTTCGCCGCAGCGAGAGCTTCACCCTGAGCTGGACGCACGTCGACGGCACCCCCGGCCGCTCCACCCTCTGGCTGCAGCCGGCCATCCCCCTGCGATTCGTGTTCGATTCGGCGGAGCCCGAGACCCTCGACGCGACGACGCTGAAGAGCATGGCCGAGATGGCGAACTCCTCGGCGGGACTCGTCGTCGACCTGCGGGTCGAGATCCCCGAGGCTCACCCGACCCGTGTGGCACCCGCGCGCACCCCCGCTGCGACCCGCCGCCGTTCGCTCTCGGTCGCCGCCTGACATGAGCGCTCCCACTCTTCCCGTCGTGCCGACGCTCGCCCCTGCCCGGGTGCTGTGGGCGAAGGTCGACACCGGCTTCTGGGTCGCCCACCGCGGCGGCGAATACGACGGCTGCGTCGACGCGGTCGCCGGCGGGTTCGTGTCGCGCGACGCGCACGGCATCCCCATCGGCCGCTACGACAGCCTCGATGCCGCGAAGGCGTCGCTGCGCTCGACGATGCACCCCGCCAACGTGTCGCGTCGCCGGCGCGCCGAGCGCGTTTCGGTCGTTGCGGCAACCGCCGTCGGAGGCACCGCCCTCGCCTTCGCCCTCACCGCGGGCGCCCTGGCGCCGTACCTGTGAACGACGTGAACGATGTCGAGCTGCGCGACGACGCCGACGACTTCGAGGACGCGGCGAGCGCCGAGTTCGCCGCTCGCTACGGCGTCACTCCCCTCTGATCGCCGTCGACCCCCTGGACGTCACGGTTCGGACGTGACACCGTCGGCGCTTCACCAACGGATGGAGACCCCATGACGATCGACAACGGACACCCCGGAAGCGGAGACTCCGGCGCCGCTCCCGACGAGCAGTCGAACGGCGCTGGCAGCGAGTCGCCCGAGGAGGGTGCGGCCGCGCAGCGCGACGCCGACGAGGCCGCGACCACGAGCGACTCCCCCACCGGCGACATCGGCTGAGACCGCCTGGACGGCCGGCGCGGCTCCCGACGGGAGCGCGCCGGCTGCTGCGTCTGCGCGTCAGAAGGCGTAGCGCACCCGGCAGTACGGAAGCTTCCGGGCGATGAGATCGGTGAGAGCCGCAACACTCTGCGCCTTGAGGGGATGCCGATAGCGGACGTTGACCGCGCCGTTCTGCGAGCGCTTCTCCTCTTGCGCGGCGGGTGTCCACAGCAGCTCCTCCCCCTTGGGGTGCCAGCCGAGGTTCACCTCGTGCAGGCCCTCGTTGTGCGTGAGGAAGATGACCTCGCAGGCCAGCTGGGCCTTGGCCCGCGCATGCAGTGCCGCGTCGAGCTGCTCGAAGAGCTCTTCCCAGTCGGCGAGCCACGTCGGGGTGAGGATGACCGGCGAGAAGTTGACATGCACCTCGTACCCGGCATCGACGAAGTCGTTGATCGCGGCGATGCGCTCCGCCATCGGCGAGGTGCGCAGATCGGTGACGCGCGCCGTGCCCGCCGGCATGAGCGAGAAGCGGATGCGTGTGCGGCCCGCGGGATCCCACTCGAGCAGATCGCGGTTGACGAACTTCGTCGCGAACGACGCCTTCGCGGTCGGCGTCATGCGGAACAGATCGCACACGTCGCGGACGTTCTCGCTGAGGAGCGCGTCGACGGAGCAGTCGCCGTTCTCGCCGATGTCGTACACCCAGGCGTCGGGGTCGCACTGGTTCGGCTCGGTCTTGGGCCCCCGGGCCGCGACGTGGCGCGCGAGGTGACGCGTGATCTGGTCGATGTTCGCGAACACCGTGATGGGGTTGCTGTAGCCCTTGCGGCGCGGAACGTAGCAGTAGGAGCACGCCATCGCGCAGCCGTTCGACAGCGACGGCGCGATGAAGTCCGCCGAGCGGCCGTTCACGCGCGTGGTGACGCTCTTCTTCACGCCCAAGACGAGCGCTTCGGTCTTGATGCGCACCCAGCGGGCGACGTTGGTCTCATCGCCGTGAACCTCGGGGATCTGCCAGTGCGAGGCGACCGGAACGATGTCGGCGTCGGGCCAGCGCGCGACGATCTCCCGTCCGCGCTCGAGTTCGAGCGCGGCGTCCTCCGCGTAGATGCGCGTGACGCGCAGAAGGTTCTCCCGTTCGACGGCCATCGTTCCGTTCTACTCCGGGGTTCCGACATCGACGTTCGCCGGCATCGGCTGACACCGCGGGCACCACCACGTGCGGCGCTGCTCCGGGTCGTTCGCCACCTCGTCGCGCACGCGGACGCGCGTTCCGCAGCGCAGGCACGGACGCCCCGCGCGGCCGACCACCCAGTGCGAGGCGCCCCGACGACGATCCCCCGTGGTGACCTGGTACATCCCCGGGACCGTCGCCGACACGCGAAGGCATCGAGCCGCGAGCGTCACGAGGGCGTCCAGATCGGTCGCACCGATCGGCGCGAAGGGGTGGATGCCGCGCAGGAAGGCGAGCTCGTTCACCCAGAGGTTGCCGAGCCCCGCCACCCGACGCTGGTCGAGGAGCGCTGCCACGAACGGGCGATCGGGGCGTTCGGTCAGCCGGCGCACGGCCTCCGCGGCATCCCAGTCCGCGCGGAGCGGATCGGGACCGAGGAACCCCACGACGTCGCGTTCGCGCGCGGTCGGCACGAGCTCGACGACCGGCAGATCCAGTCCCCACACCTCCCGCCCGTCGTCGAGTCGCAGGCGCACGCGGGCCTTCTCCCGGACCGCGGTCGGAAGGGATCTGCCGGCTCGCGTGATGGTCCACGATCCCTGCATGCGCAGGTGCGTATGCAGCGTGTCGCCCTCATCGAAGCGCGTGAGCAGGTGTTTTCCGTGCGTGTCGTAGCCGACGATCGTGCGGCCGGCGAGGGAGAGACCGGCGGCATTGCCGGAGCGCACCTCCCCATCGGCCACACGGGCGCCGGTCGTCGCGGCATCCAACCGCTGACGGAGGCGATAGACGCTGTCGCCCTCCGGCACGGCTAGCGCGCCGCGGGGAGGAGCTGGTCGCCGCGGGGGGCGAGATCGGGACGCAGGCGCGTTCCGAACTCGTGGCGCAGGGCGCTCAGCGCGGCCTGCCACCCGGCAAGACCGTGGACGCCGGGCCCCGGACTCGCCGACGAAGAGCACAGGTACACGCCCTTCATCGGGGTGCGCCAGGGGTCGGGGCTGTACACCGGCCGGCCGAGCAGTTGCGTCAGGGTGGGGGCACCGGCGGAGATGTCACCGCCCGGGAAGTTGGGGTTCCACGTGGCGATGTCGACCGCGGTGCGCGAGCTCGAGGCGAGGATCGTGTCGCGGAAACCCGGCGCGAAACGCTCGATCTGCCGCACGATGGCCTCTTCGCGGTCGGCCGGACTCCCGGACGGCACGTGCGTGTACGCCCACAGCACGTGCTTGCCCGCGGGCGCGCGCGTGGGGTCGAACAATGTCGGCTGAGCGGCGAGGACATAGGGGGCGTCGGGGAGCTCGTCGCGCGCGACCGCGTTCTCGGCCGCGGCGATCTCGGCCCGGGTACCGCCGATGTGGACGGTCCCGGAGCGCGCGACGTCGGGATCGGCCCACGGCACCGGCTCGGACAGCGCGAAGTCGACCTTCGCCACGCCCCCGCCGTACCGGAACCGCTGCAGCGCTCGGCGGTATGCCGCCGGCATCCGGTCTCCGGCGAGGCGGATCAACGCTCGCGGGGTGGTGTCGAGCAGGACCGCACGCGAGGAGGGGAGCTCGTCAAGCGAGGTCACCTCGACCCCCGCGTGCAGGACGCCGCCGTGCGCACGGATGTCGGCGATCATCGCATCCGCGATCGCCTGGCTGCCGCCGACCGGGATCGGCCACCCGCGACCGTGCCCGTAGGTGGCCAGCACCAGACCCGCTCCCCCGGCCGCGAGGCTCGGCTGGTGAAGGATCGTGTGCGCGGACACGCCCGTGATCATGCTCGGCACGGCCTCCTCGCGGAAGCGCGCGTTCCACCACGGACCGCCCTGCTCGAGGGCCCGGATGCCGAAGAAGAACGCCGCGAGAGGGTCGCCGGGGATGCGCAGCAGCGCATTCCCCGTGAAGTCGGCGACGCCGCGCAGATGATCGACGAGCGGGCGCATCAGCCGCTCGTAGGCGGGCCCGTCGACGCCGAGACCGTCGGCGGCGCGCGCGAGATCGCGGAACGCCAGCGCGGCGCGCCCCCCGTCGAGCGGGTGCGCGTACGACACCTCGGGCACGATCAGGGGAACGCGACGGTCGAGACCGAACTCGCGGAAGAACCACGACTCGAGGGCGAGGGGGTGCACCGCCGACCCCACGTCGTGGTGGAAGCCCGGGAGCGTCAGCTCCGCGGTGGACGCGGCTCCGCCGAAGGTCGGCGCCTTCTCGTAGACGCCGACCGAGAGCCCGGCGCGTGCGAGGGTGACGGCAGCGGCCAGGCCGTTCGGACCGGAACCGACGATGACGGCGTCGTAGGTCTCGCTCATCGTCGGATCGGCTCCCTCTCGGCGGTCGACTCGTGGCCGATCGCGTCGGCACCGCCCTCGGTGCCGGGTGCGCCGCCCTCCGCGAGGTAGGCGAGACGGTGCAGCGTCTCGGCGTTGCGCCAGCGGGTGATGGCATCGAAGACGGTGTCGGGCAACAGCCGGGTCGGCCCCGTGACGGGCTCCTCCTGGATGCGCACGACGCATCCCTCGCCCCGTCGTTTGACGTCGATGGCGACGCGCGCGACGCCGATCGGGCCGCCGTGCGGTTCCAGGACCGCGCGATGCGGCGGATCCCAGACGCGCATGATCGTGGTGTCGTTCACGAGCAGGGGCCACGACCCGAACGAGTGGTGCAGCGTCGCCCCCACCTGGGGCCAGGACTCCCCCACATCGCGCATCCGCGAGGTGCCGACCACCCACAACGGGTAGAGCCAGCCGTTCTCGAGGACGCGGAAGACGTCTTCCGGGGTGCAGTGCAGCAGACGGACGTTGCGGGCCATGCGTCGCTCCTCCTCGTCGTCTCGGATGCGGACGGATGCCGAGGACTTCCCCGACAGCCCTCACGCTACGGTCCGCCTCCGACATCCGTCGCGGTGGTTGCGCCTCAGCGCCTCGGCCGATATCGGCGCCGCGGTCGGCTCACGCGGCCGCGGGGAGGACGAACCACGCGCGCGTCCCACCCGCCGGGGAGGCGTCGAGACCGATCGTCCCGCCGTGCGCCTCGACGATACGTCGACATGTCGCGAGGCCGATGCCGATGCCCTGCACGTCGGCGCCGTGCCCGCGCTGCATGGGCTCGAAGACGCGCTCGCGCAACTCCGTCGGCACCGCATCGCCGTTGTCGTCGACGCTGATCCGCCAGCCGTCGGGCAGGGTCTCGACGCTCACTCGGACGTCGGGCACCTTCTCGGCCGCGACGGTGAACTTGACGGCATTGGCGATGAGGTTCTGCAGCAGGACGCGCAGCAGGGTGTCGTCGCCCCGGACGAACGTCGAGGCGACCACCGTGACCTCCGCGCCCGTGCGCACCAGCGCGCCGTCGAGGTCTTCGAGCACCGCGTCGACGGTCTCGGCCACGTCGACCTGCGTCATATGGGGGCGGGCGCCGCCTATCCGGGCGAAGTCGAGCAGGTCGGTGACCATCGACGTCATCCGACCGGCCGCGGCTTCGGCGCGGGCGAGGGACTGCGCCGCGCGCGGGGCGTCGGCCATCTCGGGGCTGTCCGCGGCGAGCTCGAGGAAACCCGTCAACGCCGTGAGCGGGTTGCGCAGGTCATGGCTGACCTGGGTCGCGAAGTTCTCCAGCTGCTGGTTCGACTCGACGAGGTCGCGCTGGACGCGGCGCAGCTCCAGCACGTCGATCACCTGATGGGCGAGCAGGTCGAGCGCGTGAGCGCTGGCATCCGAGAGCTCCCCCACCTCGTCGTCGAAGACGCAGAGCGTGCCGATCGCCACTCCCGACGGCGTGATGAGCGGGCTGGAGGCGTAGAAGCGCACGTTCGCGACCTCGCCGGTGACGAAGGCATTGAGGGCGAAGCGGTCATCGAGCCGGGCGTCGGCGACGACGACGCGGCCCGGCTGGGAGATGACGGCCGCGCACATCGAGTCCTCGCGCTCGCATGACGCAGCCCGGATGCCGACGGCGGCGACCTGATGCTGCATCCGGTCGTCGATGATGTTGATGACGGCGGTGGGGACCCCGCACACGGTCGCGGCGAGTTCGACGAGCCCTTGGAGGTCGGGCTCGGACGGCTCGCCCACGAGACGGTACTGAGCGATCGCGTCTCGCCTGGTCACATCGTGCGCAGTCGACACGGCATCCCCCTGGTGTTCTCGCCGACGAGCCTAGCGGCTGCGGGTTACACCGGGACGGCCGGGAGAGGAAGGGGCTCGCGCGCGATGGCCACGTAGCGCAGAGTCGCGGCATGAGCACCCCGACCTTCCCCCAGACCCCGTCCGAGCCCAGCGCACCGACTCCCGCGGAGCCGACCACGCCGGCGCCGTCCGAACCGACCGTCCCCCTCCCGCCCGAGACGCAGCCCGCCCCGGCGGGTGGGGTCGGCGACGAAGCGAAGGGGTCCGACGCAGCCGGCGCCTTCGCCGAGGACGACGACGAGGCGATCGGCTCGGCCGAGACGGTCGCCGACAACGCGGTCGAGGAGGCCGTGGTCGACGCGGTCGACCCGGGCGGACGGCCGGACTGAATCCGAACACACGCGGAAGGGGGCGATGCCGGATCGGCACCGCCCCCTTCCGCCGTTCAGGCGAGGATCACGGGTTGCCGCGCGTCCACAGCAGGAGGATCGCGACGGCCTGCAGCACGAGGCAGCCGACGAGGATGGCGGTGCGCCGGCGCGGCGTCGACGACCATCGCTCGTCGCCCATGAGCGGCGCCATGGGCATGAGCAGACGGAACGTGCTCTGCTGGGGCAGGAACACCGCGAAGATGTACACGCCGTAGCTGAAGCCGTACGCGACGACCATGAGGCCGAGCTTGCGGACGGGCCGCGACCACATCAGCGCGAGGAACGCCACGATGAGGGCGATCACCAGCACGATGCCGACGACACCCAGGTGCGTACCCGCCTGACGGAACCACGGAGTGAAGGGCGTGAACTCGTCGTTGCCGACGTAGTCGAGCCACCACCCGAGCTCGGTGCGGATGTAGGCGTTGTGCGTTCCCGTGACGAACTGGGCGATGTGGTTCCAGGAGAGCCCCGCCACCGCGATGACCAGCCCGGATGCCATGAGCGACGCCCATTCGCGGACCGGGAACGGGTCGACCCGACGGCGGAAGAAGCGCACGAGGAACACGATGCCCAGGGCCAGGCCCAGGGCGAGCACCCCCGGCCGCGTGTACGCGGTGATGAGGCCGATGGGCAGGATCCACAGATAGCGCCGCTTGATCGCCAGCAGCATGCCGGCGAACATCAGCAGCATGAACAGGCCCTCGCTGTAGCCGATCACGAAGAGGAACGACATCGGCGCGAAGGAGAAGAACACCACGGCCCACCACGCCGGCTGCGGCTTGGCGACGGTGCGCAGCAGGACGAACAGCAGCCACGTGGCGCCGAGACTGGCCCCGAGGCTCAACAGGATGGCGACCGGCTGCCAGCCGAGACCGGTCGTGCCCGAGATGACGCGCACCATCGTGGGGAACACCGGCAGGAACGCCCAGTTGTTGGGGAGGATGTCGCCCGAGACGTTCATCGGCAGCGACATCGGGTAGCCCTGGGCGGCGATCTGGCCGTAGCGATCGGCATCCCACCCGGTGAGGTAGTCGAAGAACGTGCCGAGACGCTCGCTGTCGGGGCCGAAGCCCCAGCGCGCCGCCTTGGCGATCGAGTAGAAGCCCCACAGGAGCCCGAAGTTCACCGTGCGCGCGATCGCCCACAGGATCAGGATGCGAGTGAAGGCCCCGCGCTCGATGGGGACAATGCCCTCGGGCCGGCGCAGGACGTCACTGCCGTACTGCCGCAGCGCGCGACCGACGCGGGATTCGCGCAGACGATCGAGACGTCGCGACGGACGCCCGATGACCCTCGACGGTTGCGTCGGGGTGACAAGCTCGCTCGGCGGTGCGCTCACTCGGAACCTTTCACAGGGGAAGACGAGGGCGAGTGACGACGGTGTCTGGCCCGGAGAAGTGCAATTGGGCGTGATCGTACCGGATCAAACTGACCGTTCCATCCGGTTGACTTCTGCGGAAACCCCAGGTCAGTGGGTGTCGCCCACGAGCTTCAGGCCGATCACGCAGCCGACCAGGCCGAGCACCAGGAGCACCTTCACGACCGAGATCGCCTCGGTGCCGGTCACCATGGCGACCACGACCGTCAGCGCGGCCCCGATCCCGACCCAGACCGCGTAGGCCGTGCCGGTGGGGATCTCGCGCATCGCCACGGCGAGCCCACCCATGGATGCCACCAGGGCCACGCCGAAGATCACGCTCGGCCAGAGCCTGGTGAAGCCCTCCGACCGACCGAGGGCGGTGGCCCAGACGGCTTCGAGGACACCGGAGAGGATGAGGATGATCCACGACATGACGATGCAGCTCCTTGGCCAGTCTTGTCGCTGTCCGGGTACTGATCCCTCGTCCGGGGGCGCGGTGGGCGTCCGGTGCCCAGGCTAGCGTCCGCGCCTGGGCAGGACCCGTGCAGCACGACTCGAGTGAACGCCGCCCCGTGGGGGAAACGCTCCGGCCGGGCGTTTCCCCCACGCCGGAGCGTTCACACGGGGTCGCCCGGGCCTCGGCCGCAGACGGGCTCCCGGCATCCGGCGTCCGGCTTCAGATCAGGAAGATGGATGCCGCGCCGGGGTTGTGGGCGTGGACGAGCACGCCGAAGACCACGGCGTCGAAGAGCAGGTGCACCGTCACGACGTACCAGAGCGAGCGGGTCTTGAGGAAGAGGAAGCCCTGCACGATCGCGAACGGGATCGTGAGCAGAGGTCCCCAGGCCTGGTAGCCGAGTTCCCACAGGAACGAGACGAACACGATGGCCTGCAGCAGGTTCGCCGTCAGGTCGGGGAAGTGCCGGCGCAGCAGCACGAAGACCGTGCAGATGAAGAAGAGCTCGTCCCAGATGCCGACCGCGCCGACGCCGACGAACAGCCGCGCGATGAGCTCCGGCGTCGTCACCTCGGGCCAGTTCATGTAGACACCGGAGGTGATGAAGTAGAACGGCAGGATCAGGTAGCCGAGCACGATGACGCCGGCGAGCCACGCCCACTGCCACCAGGTCCAGCGTCCGCCGCCGCGCCAGGGGAACGCGATCGCGCGATCCCGGTAGACGAAGCGCGAGATCACGTACGGCACGACGACCGCCCCGCCGAGAGCGAGCGTGAACCGCACGAAGGCCGCGTTGTCGAGCTCGGCGTGCAGCGGGATCAGGCTGACGATGAATTGGCCGATCGCGACGAGCGAGACGTCGCGGGCGATGCTCGGCTCATCGGAGCGGGCGAGGGCGACGCCGTTGCGGCGATCCACGAGAACGGCGGATGCCACGGCGAGAGCGAGCAGGACCCACCCGAGCCACACGACCTGCACGACGAACAGCACCGGGGCGGCGAGGCACACCAACAGCGCCGGGACGAGCTTCGGCGTCCACGTGGAACGCTCGCGGACCGGCACCGCGGTGTGCGCGGTCACGGCGAGACCCGCGTGTAGGTGAGGTCGCGGATGTCGCGGCCGACCCGCAGCCCCTTGCGCTCGAACGCGGTGAGAACGCGCCCTTCGAAGCGCTCCGCCCACTCCCCCGCGAACGCCCGCTCGAACCCGGGCGCGGCGTCGAGCACCTCGCGCATCTGGTCGGCGTAGTCCTGCCAGTCGGTCGCGAGGCGCAGGGTGCCGCCGGGGCGGAGCGCCTGGGCGGCGATGCGCGTGAAGTCGGGGGCGACGAGGCGGCGCTTCGTGTGCTTGTTCTTGTGCCAGGGGTCGGGGAAGAACACCCAGAGCTCGGAGGCGCTTGCCGCGGGCAACAGATGCTCGAGTGCCTCCGGCGCGTTGGCCTCGACCAGGCGCAGGTTCTTCACGCCCTCGCGGTCGGCGTCGAGCATCGTGCGGGCGAGTCCCGCGGTGAAGACCTCGACGGCCAGGAAGTCGGTGTCGGGGTCGGCGGCTGCGGCCGAGACGATCTGGTGTCCCTGCCCCGAGCCGATCTCGACGACCAGGCGCGCCGCGCGACCGTAGACGGCGGCGAGGTCGACCGCGGTGCCGGCCTTCACGCTCGTGGCAGCGGCGGCGCGTTCGACCGGCAGCAGGTAGAACGGCGAGAGCTCGGCCCACGCGCGGTCCTGCGCCTCCGACATGCGGCCGCTGCGGCGCACGAACGACACCGGCTTGTCGCGGAACACGGGGGCGGAGTCCATGGCATCCAGGGTATTCGGCTGCCCCTCGGGGGTGTGGCGCACAGGCACCTTGCGGCCGCTCACGGGACGGTCACGAAATCGATGAGCTCCTCAACGCGGCCGAGCAGGGCCGGTTCGAGGTCGCGGAACGTGGTGACCTTCGACAGGATGTGCTGCCAGGCGCGGGCGGTGTCGGCCTGCTCCTCGGCGGGCCAGCCGAGGGCGCGGCAGATGCCCACCTTCCACTCGATCCCGCGCGGCACCTCGGGCCACGCGGCGATGCCGAGGGCGCGCGGGGTGACGCACTGCCACACATCGACGAAGGGGTGGCCGACGATGCGCACGTGGGCGCCGTGGCGGCCGCGCGCGATCTTCTCGGCGATGCGCGACTCCTTGGAGTTCGGGACGAGGTGGTCCACGAGCACGCCGTAGCGGCGCTCTGCGGTCGGGGGCTCGGCATCCAGCTTCTCTTCGAGCAGATCGACGCCCTCGAGGAACTCGACCACGACGCCCTCGGCGCGCAGGTCTGCGCCCCAGACCTTCTCGACGAGCTCGGCGTCGTGCTTTCCCTCGACGAAGATGCGGCTCGCGCGGGCGGTGCGGGCACGCTGGTCTTGCGCCGCGAACGAACCGGATGCGGTGCGCGTGCGCCCCTTGGGTGCCGCGGCGGGCGCGGTGAGCACCACGGGCTTGCCGTCGACGAGGAACCCCCCGCCGAGCGGGAAGAGGCGGCGCTTGCCGAAGCGGTCCTCGAGCTCGACGTTCATGCCCTCGACCCGCGTCACCGCGCCGACGTAGCCGTCGCCCGCGACTTCCACGACGAGATCCGCGGATGCCGCGACCTCGGCGGCCTTGACGCGTCCGGCGTCGCGCCATCCGCGGGCGAGCACGTCCGTTCCGTACCGGTCGTCCATGGTGCTGTACCTCCGAGCGTTCGAGCCTAGGCGTCGCGCCTGTCCGCCGGCAGCGGACGCGCCGCGCCTATCCCGGTGTCGGCGGTCGTTTATAGGGTGGATCCGTTGCGCACCGAAGGGGGATGCATGCGGGTGCCGAAAGTGGTCCGGGCGGTCGCCGTCGCCTTCCTGACGCTCGTCGCGATCCTGGGGGTGCCGCTCGCCGCGGTCGCCGTCCCCCCTCCCTCCCTCGGCTCGAGCTACGTCGTCGACCGCATCGACGCGCTCACCGATGCGCAGGAGGCAGAGGTGCAGTCGCGGCTGGTGGCGCTGTCGGAGCAGACCGACCTCGATCTGTGGGTCGTCTTCGTCGACGCCTTCACCGATCCCGCCGACGCGCAGGACTGGGCGAACGACACGGCCAATCAGAACAAGCTCGGACCGCACCAGTACGTGCTCGCGATCGCCATCGACGGTGACACGTTCTCGTTCTACCTCTCCGGCGACGTCGACGACGGGGAGCTCTCGGCCGCCCAGCTGACGTCGATCGAGCAGGAACGCATCCAGCCGGCACTGGAGGCCGGAGACGACGCGGGCGCGGCGATCGCCGCCGCCGACGGCATCCGCACCGCGCACGCGCAAGCCGGGGGCAACATGCCCGTTCCCCCTCCGACTCCCGCCACCGACAGCGGGCCCGCCCTCGGGCCGATCATCCTCGTCGCGGTGCTCCTGCTGGCCATCGCCGGCGTGCTGCTGTGGCTCTTCCTCCGCAAGCACCGGTCGGCCGCCACCGCGACGCCGCCCGCGGAGAGCGTCGACGACCTCGCCCGGCGCGCAGGCTCCGCGCTCGTCGCGACCGACGACGCCGTGAAGACCAGCGAGCAGGAGCTCGGTTTCGCCCGCGCCCAGTTCGGCGACGAGGCCGCGGCCCCGTTCGCCGACACCCTCGCTCAGGCCAAAGCCGACCTCGACCGGGCCTTCGCCCTGCAGCAGCAGCTCGACGACGACACCCCTGAGACCCCCGATCAGCGACGAGCCGGCTACGCCGAGATCCTGCGCCTGTGCCAGAGCGCCGACGAGGCCCTGGATGCCAGAGCCGCGGCCTTCGACGAGCTCCGCGCCCTCGAAGCGGACGCCCCGGCCGCCCTGCAGACCGCCCGCACCCGGCGCGAGGCCGTCGCCTCCGCCCTCGCCGCGGCGGAGCTCGAGCTGCAACGCCTGCGCGCCCGCTTCGCCGACGACGCGCTCAGCCCCGTCGCCGACAATCCCGCCCAGGCCCGCTCGCGTCTCGACCTCGCCGCCGCCCAGGAGACGGAGGCCGACGCCGCCCTCTCCGCGGGACGCGCCGGCGAAGCGGCGGTCGCCATCCGCGCCGCCCAGGCAGCCGTCGCCCAGGCCGACACGCTCGAGAAGGCGATCACCACCCTCGGCACCGCCCTCGATGACGCCGCTCGGCGCGCAGGGGCCCTCGTCGCCGAGATCGAGGGCGACCTCGTCGCCGCCGAGGCCCTGCCCGACCCTGACGGCCGGGTCGCCGCCGCGGCCGCATCGACGCGCTCGCAGCTCGACGCCGCGCGTGCGCTCCTCTCGGCCGAGCGTCCGAGCCCGCTGCGCGCGGTCGACGGACTGCAGCAGGCGAACGCCACCATCGACGGCGTGCTCGACGCCGCGCGCGACGCCGCGGAGCGCCGCCGCCGCGCCGAAGGCCAGCTCGACACCGTGCTCGCCCAGGCCCGCGCGCAGGTCAACGCGACCGAGGACTTCATCGCGGCGCGGCGAGGCGCCGTGGGGCCGACCGCCCGCACCCGCCTCGCCGAGGCCGGTGCCGCGCTGGTGCAGGCCGAGCAGCTGCGGGCGAGTGATCCGGCGGCGGCGCTGACGACGGCCCAGCGTGCGGCGCAGAAAGCCGGCGAAGCCGCCTCGCTCGCCCAGAACGACGTGGGGTCGTTCGGCGGGAGCGGGGGCGGCGGCGACCTCATGGGCGCCATCCTCGGCGGCATCGCCATCAACGCGCTCTCCGGCGGCGGACGACGCCGTGGCGGCTTCGGGGGCGGCGGTCTCGGCACCCTCGGCGGGCTGGGCGGACTGAGCGGCCTGGGCGGCGGCGGATTCTCCGGCGGACGTTCGCGTTCCGGCGGCGGTGGGTTCGGCGGCGGGTTCTCGGGCGGCGGACGATCGCGCAGCGGAGGCGGCCGCGGCTTCTCGAGCGGAGGCGGCCGCGGCCGCGCCGGGGGCGGAGGAGGCCGACGCCGCTGATCCCCTCGCGGCACGGCCGCCGATCACAGAGAATTCGTAGCATCCGACACCAGACTCGACATCGTCGCCCTCAGGAAGGAACACCCCGCATGGCCAAGCAGTCCATCTTCGGTCGCATCTCGACCCTCGTCCGCGCGAACATCAACGCGCTCCTCGATCAGGCCGAGGACCCGCAGAAGATGATCGACCAGCTCGTGCGCGACTACTCGAACTCGATCGCCGACGCCGAGTCCGCCATCGCCGAGACCATCGGCAACCTGCGTCTGCTCGAGCGGGACCACCAGGAAGACGTCCAGGCCGCGGCCGAGTGGGGCAACAAGGCCCTCGCCGCCAGCCGCAAGGGCGACGAGCTGCGCGCGGCCGGCAACGTCGGCGAGGCCGACAAGTTCGACAACCTCGCGAAGATCGCCTTGCAGCGTCAGATCACCGCCGAGGGCGAGGCCAAGGCCGCCGCTCCCACGATCGCGTCGCAGACCGAGGTCGTCGACAAGCTCAAAGACGGCCTGAACGGCATGAAGACCAAGCTCGAGCAGCTCAAGGCCAAGCGCAACGAGCTCACGGCCCGCGCCAAGGTCGCCGAGGCGCAGAACAAGGTGCACGACGCGGTCAAGTCGATCGACGTCCTCGACCCCACCAGCGAGCTCGGGCGCTTCGAAGACAAGATCCGCCGTGAAGAGGCCCTCGCCGCGGGCAAGCAGGAGCTGGCCGCATCGAGCATCGACGCGCAGTTCAACGCGCTCGAAGACGTCGGCGAGCTGACCGAGGTCGAGGCGCGTCTTGCCGCTCTGAAGGTCGGCGGCCCGCAGCGCGCGGCGATCGACGCCCCCAGCCCTGACCAGCTCTGATCGACCCTCGAGCGCGCCGTCCGTCCACCGGGCGGCGCGCTCCCGTCTCCGGCGAGGACACCATGGCCAGATTCATCGTCGCCCCGCAGTGGCAGGGCTCCTCGTCGTCGCGTGCGATGCAACTCGTCGACGGCGCCGAGGCCATCGCCGGCGACCTCCCCCGCGCCTCGACGACGGTGCTCGACGCACCGACCGAGGCCGGGGACGCACAGGGCACGCGTGTGCACCGTCTCAGTGCTCTCGTCCGCATGCGCGAACGCATCGAAGACGCCGTCCGCGGAGCAGACGGGCCCGCCGTGGTGATCGGCGGCGACTGCGGAGTCGCACTCGGGGCCGTTTCGGCCGTCGCGGGCGACGACCTGGCGGTGGTGTGGATCGACGCGCACGCCGACCTGAACACCCCGGAGTCCTCCCCCAGCGGGGCGTTCCACGGCATGGTGCTGCGCGCCATCGCCGGCGAGGGCGAGTCACCCCACCGTCTCGAGCCCGCAATCTCCCCCTCCCGCATCGTCCTCGCCGGAACGCGGGCCCTGGATGCCGAGGAGCAGCGCTACATCTCGGAGCACGGCATGCGTGTCCTCGCCCCTGCCGACCTGGCGGATCCCGATGCCCTCGCCGACGCGGTCCTCGCGACCGGCGCCGCGCGGGTCCACGTGCACGTCGACCTCGACGTGCTCGACCCGGCGGAGATGACGGGCGTCGCCCTGCCCGAGCCGTTCGGTGCGCGCGCGGCCGACGTCGTGGCATCCGTCCGCCGTCTGCGCGAACGCCTGCCGCTCGCGGGGGCCACGCTGACCGAGTTCTCGCCGTCGAGTCCCGCGGCGGCCGTCGACGACCTGGGCACCATCCTCCGTCTGATCGGAGCGCTCGCGTGAGCCCGATCCCCCGCCCGCCGGCCGGCTGGCGCGAGCGCGCCGATCGCGCCGTGGCTCGGGGGCGCCGTCTCGACCGGTTCATCCCCGGCATCCTGCTCGACTCCCCGATCAGCCGCGTCGGCTACTGGTACGGGTGCACCGTGGGATGGGTGTGGGGCTCGATCTGGAGCACCGGGCGCATCGAGAGGCGCGGCGGCCTGTGGGTGTTCCGCGGTCTGCCCGCGTGGGCGTTCCCCCGCGGGGGCGTGTGCGTCGGCGGATGCTTCCTGACCGGCGACGACCGGCCCACCGACGTGGTCCTCGGACACGAGGCCGTGCACCGGCGGCAGTGGCAGCGCTACGGCTTCCTCATGCCCCTGCTCTACGCGCTCGCGGGACGGGATCCGCTGCGCAACCGTTTCGAGATCGAGGCCGGGCTCATCGAGGGCAACTACGTGCCCCGCGGCAGCTGACCCGCCCTCCCTTCACCGCCCGCCCCGCTCACCGCGTCCGCTACCGCGGATCGAGTGTCCAGGACACGCCGCCCTCACCCCGAGGATCCGGCGTGTCGTGGACACTCGACCGAGGGCGACGGGATCGCGCGGCGGCAGCGTCAGCGCGCGGTGGCGAGGCCGAAACGCTCGGGCGTGTGGATGGCGAGCGGATCGACGCCGTGGCGCGAGATCAGATCGTCGACGATCTCGGCGGTGCCGAGGTATCCGCCGAGCAGGATGACGCGGGTCGCGTCGTCGTCGCAGCAGAGCATCTCGCCCGCCCAGCCCGAGACCGCACGAGCGAGGGCCTGCCCCGGAGCGCAGCCACGACCCGTACCGGGCGCTCCGCCGCGGCGCGAACGGTCGAGCCACGCGATCGTCATGCGCGCGGGTGCGGCGACGCGACCGATCCACGACTCGTCGGGGACCTCGATGAACACGCGCCCGGTCGAGCAGATGGGCAGCGTCGCCAGGAGCGCCTCGAGCTCCGCGAGAGAGGTCTCGTCGGCGGTCACGAGGTGCTGCACGCGGGTGTGCCGCGACGCACGGCAGGCGGCGTCGTTGTGCTCGGAAGAGGTGGGCATGATGAGGTCGAGTATACCCCCGACGAAGGGTTGCCTAACCTGTGTTCCGGCTGGTGATCCACACGTGGATCACTCCACGAGCACCTCGCGCAGACGGTCGATCTCGGCATCCGTCATGCCGTGCGCACGCAGATACCCGGCGGCGGAGCCGTAGGTGCCGTCGAGATGCGCCAGCAGCGCGCGCATGGCCCGCGCCGGTGAGCGGGTCGCGAGATCCTCGGCGTGCACGTTCTCGGGGTGCAGCGCTCGGATCGCTGAGAGCACCCGCGCGTTGCGACCGGCGGGCAGCAGGCCTTCGGTGCGCGCGTAGTCCGCCACGACGGCCTCGGCGTCGACGCCCGCCGCGGCGAGCGCGATCCCGACCGTCACGCCCGTGCGGTCTTTGCCGATCGTGCAGTGCACGAGCACGGGCTGATCGACCAGGATGCCGCGGATGGCCGCGACGACGCGGTCGGCGGAGGCGTCGGCGATCTCGGTGTAGAGCTGCTCGAGACTGAGGTCGCGCGCGAAGAACGAAGCGACGGATCCCAGGAAGAGGGGCTCGTGCTGCACCTCGACGGGCAGATCGTCGAGCCGGCTGGGGTCGACGGCGAGCTCGCTCTCGTCGCGGAGATCGACGACGCGACGCAGGCCGATCGCGCGCAGGGTGTCGATGCCGTCGTCGTCGACCGCGACCAGGTTGCCCGAGCGGAACAGGACGCCCTCCCTGGTGCGGCCCGCGCCCGCCGGGAGCCCGCCGACGTCGCGGAAGTTGACCGCCCCCGAGACCAGCGAGCTCACGCGGTGCCGTCCACGTGCACGTGCGGAGCGCGCGGCGCGGTCGTCGCGGGAGGAGCGGCATCGTCCGCGACGACAGCGCCCGCGGGTGTGCGGGGCGGCACCGGATAACGGCCCGCGATCGCGACGCGGTTGAAGGCGTTGATGGCCACGAGCACCCAGCTGAGGGCGACGTACTCGGCCTCGCTCAGGATGCCGCCCGCCTGGTCGTACACCTCGTCGGGGATGCCGTCCTCGTGGATGAACGTGAAGGACTCCGTCAGCTCCAGCGCCGCCCGCTCGCGGTCGTCGAACACGCCCGACTCGCGCCACGTCGCGATCTGGGCGATGACGTCGGCGTCGAGCCCCGCCTTCACGGCGCCGTCGACGTGGACGCGCACGCAATACGCGCAGCCGTTCAGCTGGGAGGCGTGGATCTGGACGATCTCGCGCAGCCGCGCATCGATGCCCGCGTCGGCGGCGAGCCGGCCCACCGTCGTCGAGAACGCGCGCAGCGCCGCGTACGCCTCCGGAGCCGACTTCGACAGGTGCACACGCCGTTCCTCGCCCATGGCGACAGCCTAGGACGACCGTGGTCGACCGGCGCGGGAACGGTCGGCGACACCTCGGCATCCGCCCGAGCCGCGGGAACCGGGGACGGGCCACCGCGCGCAGGATGCCGCGCACCGCGTGACGCCGCGCGGCACCCCGGTGGCGGCATCCGGGCGACGGGTGACAGGCTGAACCCCATGCCCGAGCTCGACGAGTTCTCGTTCCTCCCCGCCCAAGCCGCCGGTCTCGGCGCCGCCGTCCCCGCCGTCTCCCGCGTCGACCTCGCCCTCGCCGACGGGCGTCGATTGAGCGCGCTGCGGTGGGGCGCCGCTCCCCCGGCGGTGACGCTGCTGCACGGCGCCGGACTGAACGCGCACACGTGGGACACGACCCTGCTGCACCTCGGGGTGCCCGCCCTCGCGCTCGATCTGCCGGGGCACGGCGATTCCTCCTGGCGCGACGACGCCGCCTACGTCGCGCGCGTCCTCGCCCCCGACGTGGTGCGCGCGCTCGAGACCTGGACCGATCGGCCGCAGGTGCTGGTGGGCCACTCGCTCGGCGGTCTCACGGCGGCGGCCGTCGCGGCATCCCGTCCCGACCTGGTCTCACGACTCGTCGTCGTCGACATCACCCCCGGCGTCGATCCGAACGCGGGACCCGCGCAGATCCGCGCGTTCTTCGCCGGCCCGACCGACTGGTCGTCGCGCGAGGAGCTGGTGCAGCGCGCCCTGTCGTTCGGACTCGGCGGCTCACCCGAGGCCGCCGCGCGCGGGGTCTTCCTCAACTCCCGTGTGCGCGAGGACGGACGCGTGGAGTGGAAGCACCACTTCGCCCACCTCGCCGCGGCCGCCGCGAATGCGGCCGCCCGGACCGACCCCGCCGCGGACGCGGGCACCGAGCCCACGACCCCGGATGCCGTGCGCGCGGTGCTCGCGAGCACCGGGTGGGACGACCTGGCCGAGGTCGGCGCGCCGGTGACCCTCGTCCGCGGCGAGCGCGGTTTCGTCACCGAGACGGATGCCGAGGAGCTCCGGCGTCGCGTGCCCGGTGCGGGCGTCCGCGTGCTCGCCACCGGCCACAACGCGCAGGAGGAGGATCCCGCCGCCCTCGCCGCGCTCATCCGCGAGGTCGTCGCCGACGCCTCCGCGTGAGGCGGTCGGCGGAGAACCTCGCGTGCGCGCACCGTCATACACCGTCGCTCATCGTCACACGGGGCGATGAGGGAATGCCGGTGAAAGTAGGCTGTTTCCACCCCTGCACGGCATCCACAGCACTCGGATGCCCTCGGCCTGCGAAAGGACACCCCGCAATGCTGCGCCGCACCGCCCTCGCCTCGAGCGCGCTCCTGATCGGAGCGCTTCTGCTCACCTCGTGCACCGGCACCACCACCTCGCCCGGACCGGTCGGCGACCCCGACCCCAACGCGACCCTCACCGTGCGCCTGTCGCTGGAGCCGTCGAACCTCGACATCCGTCGCACCAGCGGCGCGTCGCTGGAGCAGGCGCTGATCGACAACGTCTACCAGGGTCTCGTGACCCGTGACGGCGACCAGGACAACGCGATCGTCCCCGCCCTCGCCACGGCCTGGGAGGTCTCCCCCGACGGCCTCACCTACACCTTCACCCTCCGCGAGGGCGTGACCTTCCACGACGGGAGCGCGCTGACCGCCGACGACGTCGTGACCTCGCTGCAGACGGCCAAGGACGACGCGACCGTCCAGAACAGCGCCGACCTCGCCGGAGTCGCCTCCATCGCCTCGCCGGACGCGACGACCGTCGTCGTCACGCTGGCGCAGCCGAACATCGACTTCCTCTTCGCGCTCACCGGCCGTGCCGGGTTGATCTTCAAGAACGGCGACACCACGAACTTCCAGACCGCGGCCAACGGCACCGGGCCGTTCCGCGTCGAGAGCTGGAGCACCGGGCAGAGCCTGACCCTCACCCGTTTCGACGACTACTGGGGGGAGAAGGCCGGCGTCGCCGAGGTCGTGCTCGACTACATCCCCGATCAGAGCGCCGCCACGAACGCCGCCGTCAGCGGCGACGTCGACGTCGCGCTCGAGATCGACCCGGAGCTGCAGAGCCAGATCGAGGGCACCGGGAACTTCTCGATCGAGTCGGGCCTGACCACCGACAAGGGCACCCTCGCCTTCAACAACGCCAAGGCCCCGCTCACCGATCAGCGCGTCCGCGAGGCCCTCCGCCTCGCGATCGACCACGACGCCCTCGCCGAGACGCTCGAGACGGCGCAGCCTCTG
The DNA here is from genome assembly GCF_040701795.1 of Microbacterium sp. NPDC089190. NCBI lineage: Bacteria > Bacillati > Actinomycetota > Actinomycetes > Micrococcales > Microbacteriaceae > Microbacterium > Microbacterium sp. NPDC089190. The sequence continues at coordinate 410,489 of NZ_JBFBHF010000001.1, forward strand.
AACGGACCGATCCCCCCGCTCGACCCGGGGTACGAAGACCTCACCGGCAGCATCTCGTACAACCCCGACCGCGCGCGCGAGCTGCTCGCCGAGGCCGGTGCCGAGAACCTGAACCTGACGCTGACCATCCCCAACGTCTACCCCGGCACCCTCGCGACCTTCCTGGTGTCGTCGTTCGCCGACGTGGGCGTGACGCTGAAGGTCGACCAGGTGGACTTCTCGACCTGGCTGACCGACGTCTACCAGAACCACGACTACGACCTGAGCTTCGTGCGTCACGTCGAGGCGCGCGACTTCGGCAACTGGGCCAACCCCTCGTACTACTTCGGCTACGACAACCCCGAGGTGCAGAGCCTCTACGCCCAGGCGCTCGCGACCACCGACGAGCAGCAGTCCTCCGACCTGCTCGCCGAGGCCGCCCGCATCGTGGATGACGAGGATGCCGCCGACTGGCTGTTCCTGTCGACCCCGCGCACCGCGGTCGCGAACGACGTCGCCGGCTTCCCGAAGAACTCGCTCAATGTGCGTCTGCCGTTGGCGGGCGTGACGGTCGCGGCGGAGTGATCCGCTACACGCTGACACGGCTGGGCCTGCTCGTGCTGGGCCTGGCCGTGGCCAGCGTGCTGATCTTCCTCTCGCTCCGCGTGCTCCCCGGCGACGTCGCGCAGCTGGTCGGGGGCACCCAGGCGAGCCCGGACCAGATCGCGGCGCTGCGCGAGAGCCTGGGTCTGAACGTGCCGCTGTGGCAGCAGTACACGGCGTGGATCGGCGGCCTGTTCCGCGGCGATCTGGGCACCTCGCTGCTCACGGGGACGCCGGTGGCCACCGAGCTGCTCGACAAGGCGCAGGTCACCGTCCCCCTCGCCGCGATGTCGCTCACGGTGGCGCTCGTCGTCGGCATCCCGTTCGGTGTCGTCTCGGCGCTCGGCCGTCGCCGGGCCGGGGGGACCGCGCTGAGCGTCGGTGCTCAGGCCCTCGCCGCGGTCCCGGTGGTGTGGGCCGGGATGATGCTGGTCGTCGTCTTCGCGGTGTGGCTCGGATGGCTGCCGCCGCAGGGCTTCCCGCGCGCCGGGTGGAACGATCCGGGGGCGGCGGTGCGCGCCCTGATCCTGCCCGCCCTGACCATCGGCGTCGTCGAGGGGGCGATGCTGCTGCGCTTCGTGCGGAGCGCGACCCTGCAGGCGCTGGGCGAGGACTACGTCCGCACGGCCGCGGCCAAGGGGCTCACCCGCACGCGCGCGCTGCTGAGCCACGGTCTGCCCAACGTCGGCCTCTCGGTCATCACGGTGCTCGGTCTGCAGATCGCGGGCATCATCGTGGGAGCCGTCGTCATCGAGCAGCTGTTCACGCTGCCCGGGGTGGGCCGCATGCTCGTCTCCGACGTCGCCGGGCGCGATCTGCCCAAGGTGCAGGGCGAGCTGCTCGCCCTGACGGCGGTCGTCCTGATCGTGGGCGCCGTCGTCGACCTCGTGCACCGCCTGATCGACCCCCGCCAACGGGAGGCCGCATGAGCACCCTGAAACGCCTCCTCGCGCTGGGCACCGGCCGGTTCGGCATCCTCGTGGCGGGCCTGGTCGTCGTGGTCGCCCTGATCTCGCTCGTGTGGACCCCGTTCGACCCGGGGGCGGTCGATGCGCGCAACCGGTGGGCCGACCCTTCGTGGCCGCACGTGCTCGGCACCGACAACAGCGGACGCGACATCGCCAGCCTCCTCATGGCCGGAGCCCGCACGACGGTCGTCGTCGCGGCCGGCGCGGGGATCGTGGCGTCCCTGCTCGGCATCGCCCTGGCGGCGCTCGGTGCGCTCACCGCCCGGTGGATCCGCGAGAGCGTCGCGGTTCTGGTCGACATCCTCGTGGCCTTCCCCGTGCTGATCATCGCGATGATGATCTCCGCGGTCTGGGGCGGGTCCCTCGCGGTGGTCATCTGGTCGGTGGGCATCGGGTTCGGCGTCAACGTCGCCCGCGTCACGCGCCCCGAGCTGCGGAGAGTGCTGCACAGCGACTTCGTGCTCGCCGGGCGGGCGAGCGGGCTGTCGACGTGGCAGAACCTCACCCGTCACCTGCTGCCGAACGTGGCCCCGGTGTTCATCGTGCAGTTGTCGTGGGCGATGGCGGTGGCCGTGCTCGCGGAGGCGGGCCTGTCGTACCTCGGCTTCGGCGCCCCCGTGACGCAGCCGTCGTGGGGCGTGCTGCTGAGCGACCTGCAGGCGTACATCGCCGTGCACCCCCTCACGGTCGTGTGGCCGGGAGTGGCGATCACCCTCACCGTGCTCGGACTCAACCTGCTCGGCGACGCTCTGCGCGAGGCCGCCGACCCCACCCTCGCCGAGCGGACCCCGTCGGCGCGGACACCCGTTCCGGGGGTGGTCGCGTGAGCCTCGCGGTGAAAGACCTGCGCGTCGAGATCGGCGGGCATGCCGTCGTGGACGGTGTGTCGTTCGACGTCCCCGACGGCGCCCGCGTGGGTCTCATCGGCGAATCCGGTTCGGGCAAGTCGCTCACCGCCCTCGCGATCCTGGGCCTACTGCCCGAGGGGGCGCGCGCGACGGGCAGCGTGCGCTGGGACGACCGCGAGATCCTGAACCTGCCCGACGCCCGGCTCGCGGCCCTGCGCGGCGACGACATCGGCATCGTGTTCCAGGAGCCGCGCACGGCACTCAACCCGATCCGCACCGTCGGCCGCCAGATCGGCGAGTCCGTCCGCATCCACGAGGGCGTCTCCCGCCGCGAGGCCCTGCGCCGTGCGGTCGTCGAAGCCGAGCGGGTCGCCCTCCCCGACCCGGAGCGGCTCGTCTCGCGCTACCCGCACCAGCTGTCGGGCGGACAGCGCCAGCGCGTCGCGATCGCCATGGCCCTCGCGTGCCGCCCGCGCCTGCTGATCGCCGACGAGCCGACGACCGCGCTCGACGTCACCATCCAGGCCGGGATCCTGTCGCTGCTTCGAACCCTGGTCCAGGATGCCGGCATGTCGCTCGTGTTCATCACGCACGATCTGGCGGTACTGGCCCAGGTCGCCACCCACGCCGTCGTGCTCGAGCGCGGGCGGGTGGCCGAGGAAGGCGCGGTGACCGACCTGCTCCGCGCACCGTCGTCGCCGATCACGCAGGCGCTGCTGCGCGATGCGACGGCGACCCTCTGGCATCCGGAGCGCTCCGTCTCACGCGCTCCGGCGTCGAACGAACCGGATGCCGAGATCCCGGCGGCGGCGGACCGCAGCGACGGCGAGGGGGAACGGTGAGCGACACGGTGATCCGGGCGCGCGGGCTCTCGCGCGACTACCTCGCGCCGCGCACCCGCGGCTTCGGTCGCGCCGAGCGCACCGCGGGACTCGCCGACGTCGATCTGTCGGTCACGGCGGGCTCCGCGGTGGGGATCATCGGCGAGTCGGGCTCGGGCAAGTCGACCCTCGTGCGTCTGCTGCTGGGTCTCGACGTGCCGAGCGCCGGGAGCGTCGAGGTGGAGGGGCGTGTCGTCGACGGACGCGGCTCCGCGCGCTCGCTGCACTGGCTGCGGCGTGCGACGGGCATCGTCTTCCAAGACCCGTACGCCTCCCTCGACCCCCGCATGAACGTCGGGCGCATCGTGGGCGAGCCGCTGTGGGCGCTCGGCATCGACGGCGACCGTTCGCAGCGCGTTCGCGACGTGCTCGAGCAGGTGGGCCTCGACGCCGACATGTCGGCGCGCTTCCCGCACGAGTTCTCGGGAGGCCAGCGGCAGCGCATCGCCCTCGCGCGGGCGATCGTGCATCGTCCGCGCATCCTCGTGGGCGACGAGCCGCTGTCCGCCCTCGACGTCACCGTGCGCGCGCAGATCCTGCGTCTCATCGCGCGGCTGCGCGCCGAGGAGCAGCTGACGCTCGTGCTCGTCTCGCACGACATCGGCGTGGTGCAGAGCGTCTGCGACCAGGTCGTGGTCATGAAGGACGGGCACATCGTCGAGCAGGGTCCCACCGAGAAGGTGCTGCTGCAGCCGCAGGCGGCCTACACCCGCCAGCTGCTCGCGTCGATCCCGACGCTGCCCGCCTGAGGCTCCTCCCCCGTCCGCGTGAGTGGGAATCCGCTCACAGGTCATGGGCAAGGGATGCCGCGATGTCGGGGGTCGGCGTTAGCCTCGCCCCATGACCCCCGGTATCGTCCCCCCGTTCCTGCTCGACCGCCTCGCGCAGACCGACGACCCCCGCCTCGCGCGGGCGGCGGCCGCCGCGCGCAAGACCCTCGCCCTGCCGCGTCCGCCCCGCCCCACGCGTACGCGCCTGCGCCTGTCCATCGAGGGCGACGCGCTCGTGGCCGAGACCGGCCCCGCCCCCGATCGCGTCATCTCCGACGCCGCCAACACCGAGAACCTGCCGGGGCGTCGCGTGCGCAGCGAAGACGACGCGCCCACCGGTGACAGCGCCGTCGACGAGGCGTACGACGGCCTCGGCGAGACCTACGACTTCTTCTGGGACGCGTTCGCGCGCGACGGCATCGACGCGGCGGGCGGATCCCTGCTGGCCACGGTGCACTACGGCGACGACTACGACAACGCGTTCTGGAACGGCGAGCGCATGGTCTTCGGCGACGGCGACGGCGACGTGTTCGTCGGCTTCACGCGCTCGCTCAGCGTCATCGCCCACGAGCTGGGTCACGGGGTGACGGAGGCCGCCGGAGGACTCGAGTACCAGGGGCAATCGGGGGCCCTGAACGAGTCGCTGTCCGATGTGTTCGGCGCCCTCGCCGAACAGCATCATCGGGGCCAACGCGCCGACGAAGCGTCCTGGCTCATCGGCGCGGGTATCTTCGCCGCCGCGGTGCAGGGCGAAGCCCTGCGATCGATGAAGGCCCCGGGCACCGCATACGACGACGACGTGCTCGGGAAAGACCCGCAGCCGGGCCACATGCGGGATTACGTCGAGACCGAGGACGACAACGGGGGCGTGCACATCAACTCCGGCATCCCCAACCACGCGTTCTACCTCGCCGCAACGGCTCTCGGCGGTTTCGCCTGGGAGCGCGCCGGGCTCATCTGGTATCGCACGCTCACCGGCGGCGCGCTGTCGTCCACGGCCGATTTCCTCGCCTTCGCCTCGGCGACACTGCGCACCGCCGCCACGGAGTACGGTGAGGAGTCCGAGGAGGTCGCCGCCGTCCGAGCCGCATGGGCCGGGGTCGGCGTCGTGAAGGATGCCGCAGCCTGACGCCGACACCGCCGAGCACGAGCGTCTCGTCGTCGTGGTGGTGCGGTCGGGCGGCATCGCCGGACTGTCGAAGCAGTGGCGCGCCGAACCCGCACCGGAACGTGTCCCGCACTGGCGGGACCTCGTGGAGCGTTGTCCGTGGGACGCCGCGGAGGCCCCGTCGACGGGCGCCGACCGGTATCAGTGGCGCATCGACGTCCACCGGGGCGACACCGCCGTGCATCGCGCGCGCCTCGGCGACGGGCAGATCGAGGGACCGTGGCGCGCGCTCGTCGATGAGGTGCGCCAGGCCGCGGCGCCTCCATCGCGAGATTCCTGAACCTCGGCGGCGTGGGCCCGAGCGCAATCGCGCGACACGAGGGCGGACACCGGACACAGACGCGCGAGCGCTCGGCGCGGGCGGACACCGCGAACACGGGCGCACTCGCGCGACGCGAGGGCGGACACCGCGAACCGACGCGTGCGGGCGCGACGCGATCGTCGCTGCGCTGAGTCCGCCCTCCCGAGGGCACGGCGCGCGGCGATCGGGGTATCCCGACCGCTCAGCCGAACAGCTTCCGCCGCTTCTTCTTCGACGGGATGCTCTTCTGCAGGTAGACGACGCCGAGCCAGCGTCCGAACTTGAAGCCCACGCGCCCCATCCGCCCGACCTCGGTGAAGCCGAGCTTCTCGTGCAGGGCGATCGACGCGTCGGCGCCCTTGTCGCTGATGGCCGCGACCATCTCGCGGATGCCGAGGTCCTGGCACGCGGCGATCAGTGCCTCGAGCAGCGCTCGCCCCAGCCCTTTGCCCGCCGCGGCCTGCCCGAGGTAAATCGAGTTCTCGACCGTGTAGCGGTAGGCCGACTTGGACTGCCACGGTTGCACGAGCGCGTAGCCGAGGATCTGGCCGCTGGGCGACTGCGCCACGAGGAAGGGCAGGCCGAGCTTGTGCAGGGTGGCGAACTTGTCGCGCCACTTGGCGATCGTCCAGGCCTTCTCGTCGAAGGTCACGACGGAATTGCGCACGTAGTAGTTGTAGATCTCGCGGATGTCGGGGATATCGGCCTCGGTGGCCGGGCGGATCTCGAACGAGAACGGCCTCTCCGGCTCGGGCGCGCGGCGCAGGTGCGCGGGCAGACGCCGACGGCTCTTCTCGTACTCCTCTTCCAGCACCCCGCCACTCTACGGGCGCGGCGGTTTCGGGCGTGTGTCCGCCATCCGTCCCGCGGGGCGCGGGGGCGTCAGGCCGGAAGCCGCCAGTCCACGGCATCCGCGCCCTGCTGCTCGAGCAGAGCGTTCACCTGTGAGAACGGGCGCGATCCGAAGAATCCGCGGCTCGCCGACAGCGGTGACGGGTGCGGTGACGACACCGTCGCCGTCGCGCCGAGGAGCGGCGCCAGGTTCATGGCATCCTTCCCCCAGAGCACGGCGACCAGCGGCTGCTCGCGCGCGACGAGCACCCGGATGGCGTGCTCGGTCACGCGCTCCCACCCCCACCCGCGGTGGGATGCCGGCTGCCCGGGCGCCACGGTGAGCACCCTGTTCAACAGCATCACGCCCTGCGCCGACCAGGCGGAGAGGTCGCCGTGCGGCGCGGGGGCGATGCCGAGGTCGTCGTGCAGCTCTCGGTAGATGTTCGCCAGACTCCGCGGGAGCGGCCGCACGTGCGGGTCGACCGCGAACGACAGCCCGATCGGATGGCCGGGCGTCGGGTAGGGGTCCTGCCCCACGATGAGCACCCGCACGGCATCGAGAGGGGTGCGGAAGGCCCGAAGGACGAGCTCACCGGCCGGGAGATAGGGCGCCTTCTCGGCGCGCAGTCGCTCCCCCAGCGCCGCGATGTCGTCGGCGACGGGGGCGAGGGGCTCGACCCACGAGGCGTCGATGAGTCCCGCGTCGGCGAGCTCGGCGAGCGACTTCGCCGTCACGCGGCGTCTTCTTCGTGCACCGATCCCTGGTGCGACCACGGGAAGTCGATCCAGAGCGAGGTGTCTTTCCAGGCGTAATCGGGCTGCACCACGGTCGTCGGCTTGGTGTAGATGACGGCTGAGCGCGCCTCGGCCCCGTGACGATCGAGCAGCTTGATGGCCAGATCGAGGGTGCGGCCGCTGTCGGCGACGTCGTCGACGAGCAGCACACGGCGCCCCGAGAGGTACGACAGATCGAGCGCCGGAGGCAGCACCTCGGGGGCATCCAGCACCGTGCCGACACCGGTGTAGAACTCGACGTTCAGGGCACCGCAGTTCTTCACGCCCAGGCCGTAGGCGATCGCCCCGCCGGGCAGCAGACCTCCGCGCGCGATTGCGACGACCACCTCGGGGTGGAATCCGTCGGCGACGATCGCGCGGGAGATGTCCCTCGTCGCGATCCCGAAATCGTCCCAGCTCAACCGTTCGCGTTCATCAGCCACCCGCGGGCCCCTCTCATCGTCTCCCCTCACCCTAGGGCGCACGGCCTCCCGCACCCGTCCGGAGACGGAGGTGCGGGGGCGCTGCTCACGGTCGGGAGCCCACGGGCAGCAGCATCGCCGCGGTTCCGGGGATGTCGACGAAGCCGATGCTCGCCCAATGAGCACGGCGGGCGGCGACATCGGCCGGATCGACCACCGGTCCACCCATCGCGGCGGGAAACGCCGCCGTCAGGAGGATCGCTATCGTGTCTCCGTCGAAGACGCGGGCGACGCCGCGGACGAGCGCGTGGCTCACGAGCGAGCCGACCGCGGCGTCGATGTCGACGGAGGAGATCACGCACAGGCTGTCGGTGAACAGCGAGGACTCGTCGATCATCGAGATCAGCTCGCGATCGGCGAACGCGGATCCGATCGACGACAGGTCCGGCACGGCCTCGCGCAGTTGTTCGGCCCAGGACGGATCGGCGTAGTGGACGCGGTGGAGCGTCGCGGCCGTCAGGACACGGGCGCCCGCATCCGCCTCTTCGCCGGAGCGGATGACCGCACGCCAGACTTCCGGCTCGGTCCGTCGCTCGTCGATCCGGACGGTGAGATGGAGCGCCATCGCTCCGACGTCGGCGTCATCGTGCATGTGCCCCCCAGGGGTCGTCGCGCGTCATCCGGTCGCCGCCCCTCGTCATTCGATCCATCGTTCTTCGTCTTTCACGGGCACTGCACGCAGGAGTACCGCAGGGCCGTGAGCGGCGCCGGTCGTCGCATTCGGCCCTCTCACACCCCCACCGCGTTTCCTCTCCTTTTCGAGTCGTTTCGCGCCCCCCGCGCTCAGCCGACCCCGCAACGCTCCCGTCTCCCGTTCCTTCACCGCAAATGGTGTTGCGGCACGCCTTCCGGGGCTTACATTAGAAAGTACTCATCTCATTCTTAGGGTATTGACAGCCCTTTCGGAACGCCCCTTCCCCCCTAGAGGAGCACGACCACGTGAGCAGCACCTACATCGAGACCGGCGGTCAGGTCCGCGTCTACGATTCCGCCGTCAAGGCTCACGATCGCCTTCCCCTCGGCACCTATCGCGTGCGCTTCAGCAGCAAAGAGGGCTTCAGCCTCGTGCGCACGGCGGATCTCGCCGTCGGCGCGGAGAAGGTGTACGGACAGCGCGAAGCCAAGGTCGACAAGATCTTCCGCACCTACGCCCGACTCGACCGCAACCTGGGCGTGATGCTGTCGGGGAACAAGGGTCAGGGGAAGTCGATGTTCCTCCGCATGGTGGCGGAACGGGCGATCGCCCAGGAGCTGCCGGTGGTGCTCGTCACCGAGGATGCCGACGGCATCGTCGACTTCCTCGACACCCTCGACGAATGCCTCGTCATCTTCGACGAGTTCGAGAAGGTCTTCGCATCCGGTCGCGGTCACCTCGCGGAGCCGAACCGCCAGAATCAGTTCCTGACGCTCTTCGACGGGATGTCGTCGGTGCGACGCATCTATTGCGTGACGGTCAACGACGTGCAGGACGTCAGCCACTACATCGTCAACCGGCCCGGTCGCTTCCACTACCACATGCGTTTCGACTACCCCGGCCCGGACGAGGTGCGGGAGTACCTCGCCGACCAGGCCCCGCACGCCGCGCCCTCGGAGGTCGAGAACGCCGCACTGTTCTCGCGTCGGGTGAACCTGACGTACGACCACCTGCGGGCGATCGCCTTCGAGATGAATCACCCCGAGGCGAAGTTCTCCGAGATCGTCGAAGACCTCAACATCAAGGCGATCGAACCGAGTACCTATCGCGTCGAGGCGAAGTACCCCGACGGCACGATCCTGGCGGACGAGTCGGTGCTCAACCTGCACGAGCGCAGCGATGTGCAGCGCACCATCGAGCTGCGCAGCACCCAGCGCACGCTGTTCTTCTCGTTCGCCCCGCGCGACGTCGTCTTCGAGGACGACGGCAGCATCTCGATCCCCGTCCACACGATCGACGCGATGGACGAGGACGAGGAGATGCCCGACGAGCTTCCGGCGCGGATCACTCTGACCCTCGTGGGCCAGGTCAGCTACTCGTTCGATCGCTGAACACGACACCGCGCTTCGCGCGATCCCCCACGCGTCGGCGTGGGGTCGAGGATGCGCGCCGCACGGGCTAGGAGTCGTCGCGGGAGCGGGGCGGAACCGTCACCCTCTTGTTGACGTCGCGCGTCGCCGAGAACTTCAGCACCGCGTAATCGTCGACGTGCCCGCGGGTGTGGGGGTCATCGCGGATGTTCAGGACGACGTCGTGCCCCTTGTGCGGCTGTGCGTAGAACTTGCCGAACCCGGTCAGCGTGACGCGGTTGCCCGCGTTGACCAGCTCGAGGATCTCCTCGAAGATCGCGTCGTACGCGAGCTGGGTCGTCCGCAGGGACAGACCCGCGCGCTTGGACACCCGCTGGACGAACTCGCGCTTGCTCACCTTGGGCTCTTCGGACCTCGTGACAGGCATATCTTCACCATCCAATGCTCTTGCTCGTGAACGAGCGTATGTGTCGACCCTCCGACCGGCATCGGGGTTGCCGAACGGGGACGACAGGTGGACCGTGCTGCGACGCGTGAGCGGATCCTTCGGGTGAAGACGCCGGCGGTACGCGTCGTCGCCCGCCGAGGTGGCCCGTCTCCGCGGACGCGACGGACGCTCCGGCGGCGCGTGCGCACTGCCGGTCTCGCCGCCGACGCCCCCTCGGAACCGAGGTCACGCACCGCGGGCTGACTCCGACCCGCGCCCCTTCGGGAGGGCGCACACCGCGTTCGGGTTGCGGTGCTCGTCGGTTTCTGCTCGTTTTCGTGACGATCTTAGCGCCTCGCAGCACCTTCCGCGCGAGATGTTTCGCCGCGGATCTCCGCGGTCGCCCGTGCGGCTCGGGGTACGCCGGCGGTCAGGCCGTCCCCAGCTGCGCGCGCAGAGGGTACGACGTGTCCTCGAAGATCAGCTGCGCCGCCGATCCCGTCCGCGCGTTGATGAGGACGGGCGCACGCAGGTTCACGAACACCCCCTCCTCCGAGGGATTGGCCACGACGAACAGGCGGACGGTTTCCTCGTCGGCGCCGACTTCTCCGCGCATCCCGGCGGTGATGCGCGGGCGATAGTCCGCGACCACGGTCGCGGGGTCGACGAGGAACAGCCGCACCTCGTCGCCCCTCGAGCGCAGCGAGTACAGCCCCCGGGCGCCCTCGATGCGCGCGAGACGGAAAGAGGTGAGCGGGCCGAGCCCCGGAAGGGATGCCGCGAACTCCACGTCGAGATCGCCGAGCTCGGCGGTGGTCCCGGGGGCGGTCGTCGGGGAGGTGGTCATCGCAGGAACTCCAGGAGGTTGGTCTGCAGGGTCTTCGCGGTCACCTGCAGGGCGGATTGATACACGAGCTCGGCGGATTGCAGGGCGATGTACACCTCGAGGGTGTCGACGTTCTCGACCTCGGCGCGGCGCGCCTCGAGGTCGACGGCGACGCTGGTGTTCGCCGCCGACGCCCTCTCGATCTGGGCCTGGCGGGCCCCGGCGACACCCCGCGCCGTCGCCAACTCCTTCAGGTGCGCGTCGATCGTGGCCAATCGCGGTCCGACCTCCTCGCCCGCGCGCAGATCGGCGGCGATCGCGCGCAGAGCCGCGAAGACGCTGTCGGTACCCTCGCCGAACACCTGCGCGCCGTCGAGGTCGACACGCACCTGCTCGCCGTCGGAGAGGCGCCGCTGGACCCCCGCACCGCTCGTGCCCGAGAACGCGAAGGTCGCCGGGTCGAAGGCCGAGCCGCTGTCGTCCGTCCCCGCGAAGACCGTACGTCCGAGCACCGTCGTGTTCGCCTGCGACAGCAGCTCGGTGCTGAGACTGTCGAGTTCGGCGGCGATCGATTCCCGGGCCGACGCGCTCAACGCGCCCGAGTTGGCGCCCTGGGCGGTGAGGTCGCGCGCGCGGTTGAGCAGGTCGATGCTCGCTCCCAGCGCCGTGTCGGCGGTGGTCACCCAGGCGAGACCGTCGCTGATGTTGCGAGCGTACTGCGACGTGCGCGCCTGCTCGCCGTGCACCCCCAGAATCGCGGCGGCGGCCGCCGGATCGTCGCTGGAGGTGCGGATGGCGCGCTGCGAGGTCGCCTGATCCTGCAGCCGCGCCCGGTCGGCGAGGCCCGCCTGCAGGGTGCGCAGCGCCTGCTGATTGACGGTGCTGCTGGTGATGCGTCCGATCATGGCCACTCCGGGGTCAGCGGCCCACGAGGCCGACGCGGTTGATGAGCAGGTCGAGGGCCTCGTCCACCGCGGTCAGCACGCGGGCAGCCGCCTGATACGCGGTCTGGTACTTCAGGAGGTTGATGGTCTCTTCGTCGCCGTCGACCGAGGCCTGCGACTGCTGCCCGCTGATCGCCGCGATCGCGCTGCGATCCGCCGTGTCAGCGCGCTGCACGTCTCCCCCGACCGCCACGCCGTACCCCGTCACGAAGCTCGACCACGTCGCCGACGGACCGGTGGGAGAGGTTCCGAGCACCGAGAGGCGATCGGCGATCGAGGTGTCCCGCGCACCCGCTCCCGGTGCCGCGAGGGCGAGCTGGTCGAGCCCCGTCGGCACGACCCGCAGTCCGCGTGCGGCCGGACCCGTGGCATCCACCGAGAAGAAATCCCCACCGGCGGCGCCCGTCGCGGTCTGACCGGAGCGATGGATGCCGTTGACCGCGGTCGCGAGCGAGGTCGCGACCGCGTTGTACGCGTCGGCGACCGCCGCCAGCGTGCCCCCCTCGGAGGCCGGTGCGAGGACGCTCAGCGCACCTCCGACCGACCCGCCGGTCACGGCGACGGGGACGTCGGGACGGTCGGTCCAGGAGATCGAGAGGCGCGCGGGATCGGTCATCTCGCGCGGTCCCGCCACGACCAGGGCGCGGCTGGAATCGCCCGCGACCAGCGCGTTGCCGTCGAGGCGGAGGGTCATCGTGCCGTCGTCCTCGAGCCGTCCGGTGGCCCCCACGACGGTGGACAGCTGCTGCGCCAGCACATTGCGCTGGTCGATCAGTTCGTTGGCCGAGCGCCCCGACTGCAGCGCCGTGCGGATCTGCCCGTTCAGGGTCGCGACCTGGGCCGCCGTGACGTTGACGTCGGCGATCTGCCGATCGACCTGAGCGCGCAGGTCGCTCCACTGCCCCACCACGCTGTCGTAGCCCGAGGCGATCTGCGCGGCCAGCACCGAGGCGTTGGTCAGCACCACCTGCGCGGCGGCGGGCTCGGGGGTGTTCGCCAGATCGGCCCAGCCCGCCCAGAATCGGTTGAGGTTCGCGGCGAGACCGTCTTTCGTCGGCTCGGCGAGCACGGCCTCCGCCGCGCTCGCAGCGGCGGCGCGCGTCGACCAGAACCCGGATGCCGACAGCGCATCGCGCACGCGTGCGTCCAGCACCTCGTCGCCCAGCCGCGCCACGCCCGTCACCGCGACGCCGCCGCCGACGTTCAGGCCCGATCCCCACGCCGCGACGGTGCCGGCGGGCGCGACCGAGGTCTGCTCGAGGCGCTGGCGGGTGTACCCGGTGGTGGTCTCGTTGGCGATGTTCTGCCCGGTGACGGTCATGCCGGCGCGCGCGGCGGCGAGGCCCGACGCGGCGACCTGGAGTCCGGCGAAGGTCGACATGCGCTCAGACCTGCACGTCGAGGAGACGCGATCCGCCACCGCCGACGAGCGCCCCGCTCGCGGCGTACTCGCCGGTGGGCTCGCCCAGCCCGGCGATCGTCTCCTGCGTCACGCGCAGTGCCGTGCGCAGGTGCTGATTGACGGTGTTCCTCTTCTGGGCGATCTCGTCGGCGAGTCCGGTCATCACCGCGTGGTGGGAGCCCATGACCTCGCGCCACGCCTCGGTCGGCGCGATCTCGACGAGCTCGCGCAGCGTGGTCGCCTCCGGAGCGCCCCACTCCGTCGCGACGTCGACGAACATCGTGTCGCGCAGGATCGCCCCCGAGGCGAGGGCCTTCGCGACGCGCTCGACCTCGGTCGTGGCGTGCTGGACCCAGCGCGTGCGCCCGGTCGTCACGAGCATCTCGAGCTCCTCGAGCTTGAACAGCATGAGCTCGAGCAGCTCACGCTGACGCAGCAGCTGCATGCTCAGGTCGGTGGCGGCCACGGGGTCTCCTCGTTCGGGTCGAGTCGTCGTGACAGGTCCACCCGTCACGACAGCCACTATCGCGACGCGGCGACGCCCCAGTAACCCGCCCCGGCCGGGGCCCGTGCTGCGACGGCCCGCCGGCGCGCGGCCTACTCGGCCGGCGTCGACGCGCGAAGCGCCGTCAGCAGGGCGTTCTGCGCCTCGTCGGAACGGGCCGCCCTCAGGGCGTCGTGGTTCTCGGTGCCGACGGCGACCACGATCTCGCTGCGGTGGATGCGGGTGTCGCGGGGAGCGTCGATGCCGATGCGCACGCCCGTCGCCGTCACCCCCAGCACGGTGACCGTCACGTCGTCGCCGATCATGATGCTCTCGTTGGGTCGTCGTGTGAGTACGAGCATGTCGGAGTGACCGCCTTCCCTGGCTTCTGCGCGGAGCGCCGTCCTGCCGACGAATATACCTTTTCCGTTCGATGACGAGCGGATTCAGCACCTCATACGGAGCCGATGGCGACCTGCTCGAGGCGCACGACGCCGACGACGTCGGTCGCGAAACCGCCGATCGCGGCTTCGTCGTACGACAGGATCGGCATCCCCGCGACCTGACCCGACACGAGGGCGCGCACCCCCTGGCGCAGCGACGGCGCGCACACCAGGATCGGCTCCGCGCCCGCGGGGTCGAGCTCGCCGACGGTGCGGCGGATGCCCTCGAGCAGCTGCATCGTCGCCTCGGCGCTCAGCACGATCTGCGGACGCCCCTCGACCTGCCGGAGCCCCTCGAGCATCTGCTGCTCGAGCACGGGGTCGAACATGACGACGCGCAGGCGCCCCTCGCGGGCGAACCGCGCGGCGATCGCCGGGCCGAGGGCGCTGCGGGCGGCCTCGACGAGGGAGGGGATCTCGGTCGACGACTTCGCGCGGAGGGCGAGGGCCTCGTAGATGCGTCCGAGGTCGTTGATCGACACGCGCTCGGCGAGGAGGCTCGCGAGCACCCGCTGCACCACGGCGAGGGGAAGGAGGGTCGGGGTGAGCTCCTCGACGGCTGCGGGGTTCGTCTGCTTCAGGTGCTCGGTGAGCTGACGCACGTCCTCGAGCGAGAGCAGCCGGTGCGCGTGCGCGTGCACGATGTCGGAGAGGTGGGTGATGATGACGCTGGATCGGTCGATGACCGTCGCCCCGGCCAGGTCGGCCGCGTGCGACATCTCCGTGCGCACCCACTTGCCCTCGAGGCCGAACACCGGGTCGACCACCGCCGTCCCGGGCAGGCCCTCCAGCCCCGTCCCGAGGGCCAGCACGTGCCCGCGGGGCACGATCCCCCGGCCCGCCTCGACGCCGGCGACGAGGATCGCGTAGGTCTCGGACGGCAGCTCGACGTTGTCGCGCGTGCGCACCGGCGGCATGAGGGCGCCGAGCTCGAGGGCGACCTTGCGCCGAAGCGCCTTCACCCGGGTGAGCAGGTCGCCCTGCCCTCCCGCGGCCAGGTCGACGATGTCGGGGGCGAGCGAGATCTCCAGCGC
Organism: Microbacterium sp. NPDC089190; assembly: GCF_040701795.1. Classification (NCBI taxonomy): domain Bacteria; kingdom Bacillati; phylum Actinomycetota; class Actinomycetes; order Micrococcales; family Microbacteriaceae; genus Microbacterium; species Microbacterium sp. NPDC089190. The sequence continues at coordinate 425,661 of NZ_JBFBHF010000001.1, forward strand.
GTGGACGCGCATCGTGTCCATGAGGTCGTCCGGCCGCTCCGCCGCGGCCTCGACGGCGAGCTGCGCCTGCGCGTCGGCCTCGTCGGCCGCGGCCCGATCCGCGTTCGCCTTCACGCGCGACGCCGCGAAGAGCAGGACCGCACCGATCGCGAGGAAGGCCAGGAAGGGCATCCCGGGGATGAGCCCCATCCCCAGCGCCGCGATCGCCGTGATGATGAGCGCGTTGCGCGACTGGAGCAGCTGGCGCCCCGCGGCCCGGCCGAGCTCGGCCTCGGCGTTCTCGCGCGTGACGATCATGCCCGTCGACACGGCCATCAGCAGAGCCGGGATCTGGGTGACGAGCCCGTCGCCGATCGTCAGCAGGCTGTACGTCTCGAGCGCCTTGTCGATGCTCATGCCGTGCATGGTCATGCCGATGACGATGCCGCCGGCGAAGTTGATGATCAGGATGACGATGCCGGCGATCGCGTCGCCCTTGACGAACTTGCTGGCTCCGTCCATCGCGCCGTAGAAGTCCGACTCGGCGGCGACCTCGGCGCGCCGGCGGCGGGCCTCCTCGTCGGTGATGAGGCCCGCGTTCAGGTCGGCGTCGATGGCCATCTGCTTGCCCGGCATGGCATCCAGGGTGAAGCGGGCGCCGACCTCCGCGACGCGCTCCGCGCCCTTGGTGACGACGACGAACTGGATGACGGCCAGGATGAGGAAGATGACCGCACCGATGACCAACGAACCGCTGATCGTGATCTGACCGAACGCCGCGATGACCTGGCCGGCGTGCGCCTCGCCCAGGATCAGGCGCGTGGACGCCACGTTCAGACCGAGCCGGAACAGGGTCGCCACCAGCAGCAGGCTCGGGAAGACGGAGAAGTCGAGCGGCTTCTTCACGAACATCGCCGTGAGCAGGATCAGCAGCGCGAAGGCGATGTTCGACACGATGAGCACGTCGAGCAGCGCCGCCGGGATCGGCACGATCAGCAGCAGGATGATCCCCACGACGCCGAGGGGGACGGCGCCCTTCGACAGCACTCCACCGATCATGATTCCCGCTCTCTCGTGGTGTTCCCGTGGCCGGGTCGGTTCGTCGCCGGGCGCGCGGTCGCTCGGCGCGCGGCCTCGGGGCGCGCGGTCACAGCTCGCGCCCGACGAGGGCCGCGGGGGGCATGGTGTGCGTTCCCGCCCGCGACCCCCTCTTGTGCAGCTGCTGCACGAAGGCGAGCACCTGCGCGACCGCGGTGTAGAGGTGCTCGGGGATCTCGTGCCCCACGTCCACCGCCGCGTGCAGCGCCCGCGCGAGCGCGACATCGCGCACCATCGGCACCTTCGCGCTCTCGGCGCGCTCGCGGATCTTCTGCGCGATGACCCCGGCGCCCTTCGCGACCACGCGCGGGGCCGACCGGCCCGGCTCGTAGCGCAAGGCCACGGCGATGTGCGTCGGATTCAGAAGGACGACGTCGCTGTCGGCGACGGCCGCGATCATGCGGTTGCGGCTCACCGCCATCTGACGCGCTCGACGCTGCGACTTGATGAGCGGGTCGCCCTCGCTCTTCTTGTGCTCGTCGCGCGCTTCCTGCTTCGTCATGCGCGTGTGCTGGCGGTTGCGCTTCATCACCACGAAGACGTCGATCGCGGCGAGGAGCAGGCCCACGGCCACCGCGACCTGCAACAGGGTCGCCACTCCCCCGCCGGCCAGCTCCAGGAGCCAGCCGACGGTGTGACGGCCGCTGCCCATCAGCACGGGGACGAGGCCGGCGACGACGATCCACAGGGCGGCGCCGATGGCGGCCGTCTTCAGCAGCGCCTTCGCGCCCTCCCACAGGGCTGCTTTGCCCACAGTGCGTTTCAGTCCCGCCACGATGTCGAACTGCTCGACGCGCGTCGGGATGCCGCGCAACCGGATGCCGCCCTGCGCGATGGCCGTGGCGGTCGTGGCCACCAGCACCACGACGAGCAGCGGGGCGAGTACCTCGCCGACCGTGCCGACGGCGTGGCCGATCGCCTCGATCGCCCGCGCGGAATCCGGGTCGCGCGCCACCGCGGCGAGGGCCCCCAGGGGCTGCGACACGGCTCGGGACGCGGCATCCACCGTCGACGGGATCATCACGCCCGCGGCGCCGATGCACACCCACGCCGTGAAGTCCTGGCTCCGGCCGATCTGCCCCTTGCGGATCGCCTTGCGCAGGCGCTCCGGGGTCGCCTTCTCGGTGCGCTCCCCCGTATCGGTCCCGCTCATCGCGTCACCCCGATCAGCACCTGCGCGGCGTCGCCCGCGAGCGAGGAGACGATGGCCGGGAGGGCGGTGAAGACGAATCCGACCAGCAGCAGGGTCAGCGCGATCTTGATGGGGAAGCCGAGGGCGAACGCGTTCAGCGCCGGTGCGACGCGGGAGACGAGCCCGAGGCCCACGTCCGCGAGGAACAGCACGATCAGCAGCGGGCCGGCGATCTGCACGGCGCTGACGAGCATCTGCCCGACCGCGTCGGTGAGCACCTCGGCGGGTCGTCCGAGGTCGATGGTCCCGGCGACGGAGACGGCGTCGAACGAGCGGAACAGACCGCCGAGCACGAGCTGATAGCCGTTGGAGGCGAAGAGCAGCAGGATCGCCGTCATCTGGAACAGGCGCGTGAACTGGGCGCCGTTGACGTTCATCCCGGGGTCGTAAGCCTGGGCGAGCTGGAAGCCGCCGAAGGTGTCGACGAGGAAGCCGGCGCTCTGCACCGCGCTGAACAGCACGAGCACGAGGAAGCCGAGCAGGCTGCCCACGAGCACCTGACCGGCGAGCGCGAGCAGAAATCCGCCGGTGTCGAGGCGCTGATAGCCGGCGACGACGACGGGTGAGACGGCCAGGCCCAGGCCGACGCCGAGCATGGCGCGGATGCGCAGCGGGATCGCCCCGTGGCTGAAGGGCGGAGCGATGACCAGGAACGCCGTGATGCGCACGATGGCCAGGGCCGTGGCCTCGAGCCACGCGAAGTCGATCGCGAGGTTCATCCGCCGCCGTTCAGCAACGAGGGGATCCGCGCGAACAATTCGTTCGTGAACGCGATGCTCTCGGCGATCATCCAGTTGCCGCACACCAGCAGCGCGATGCCCACGGCGATGAGCTTCGGCACGAACGACATCGTCATCTCCTGCACCTGCGTGATCGACTGCAGCAGCGAGATGGCGAAGCCGACGACCAGCGCCGTGATGAGCAGCGGCGCACTCAGCTTCGCCGCGAGCATCAGGGCGCTCAGGCCGATGTCCATGACCGCCTCGGGCTTCATCCGGCACCCCGATACGACTGCACCAGCGAGGTGATCACCAGCCCCCACCCGTCGACGAGGAGGAACAGCAGGATCTTGAACGGCAGCGAGATCATGACCGGCGGGAGCATCATCATGCCCATCGACATCAGGGCGCTCGAGACGACGAGGTCGATGATCAGGAACGGGATGAAGACGATGAAGCCGATCACGAACGCCGCCCGCAGCTCGCTCAGCATGAAGGCCGGGATGAGCGTGTACAGCGGGATGCTGTCGGGCGCCGCCGGGTTGTCCATCTGCGCCGCGCGGTGCATCAGGGCGATGTCCTCCTCGCGCGTGAAGTGCAGCATCCACGTGCGCAGCGGCTGCTGGGCCGCGTCGAAGGCCTGACCGAAGTCGATCTGCCCGGAGGTGAAGGGCGTGACGGCCACCTGATTGATGTCGGCGAGCACCGGCCACATGATGAACAGCGTCAAGAAAAGACTGAGGCCCGCGAGCACCTGGTTGGGCGGGATGGACGGAAGCGACAGCGCGTTCCGGGTGAGCGCGAGCACGACGAAGATCTTCGTGAAGCTGGTCATCATCAGCAGCAGTGCCGGGGCGACGCTGAGCACCGTGATGCCGAGCAGCGTGGTGATGCTGTCGGAGGGCGACCCGTTGATCCCGTTGATGCTGATGCCGCCGGACTCCCCGGTCGCGGCGGACGCGCTGTGCGCCGTGAGCAGGTCGAGCGCGCCGACGAGCGCGAGCGCAGCGACGCCCGCGGCCGCCCACCCCGCGACGTGCGTCCGTCGCCGCGGATCCCGGCGATCCACGCGCACCGCGACGGCGCAGGAGGGGGATGCGGGCACGACGGCACTTTCGCGAGGGTGTCGAGGCCGATCCGTAGCCAGGGGTGCGAGCGATCCGTGCTCGCGACCGACTATCGCGACGGTGGCGGCGGGCGTAACCGACCACGCGGCCCGATCAGGCGGCGGTGCTCGTCCCGGCATCCTCCCCGCGGGTCCCGCCGGCGTCGGCGAGCGGGATCACGTTCTCGGACGCGTCGCCCCCGGACGCGTCCACCTCGGACGCGTCGACCGCGGCCGTCGGGGCCTCCTGGGTGTCGACGACGTCGATGCCCTTCTCGCTCACGCCCAGGACGTAGCGGATGCCGCCGAACTCGGCGACGACGAGCTGCGCCTTGGCGCCGAGGGTGGTGCGGGCGACGAGCGTGATCTTCTCCGCCTTGGCGCGCGGAGCGGCGGCGGCACGCGCGCCGGTGAGCTCGCGCAGACGGCCCAGGCGACGCGGCACGAGCGCTGCGAAGGGGCTGCCGCCCGCGGCCTGCCCCTTCTGCAGCCGACGGCCGAGGAACAGCAGCAGCCCGACGACGGCCGCGAGCGAGACGATCGTGCGCAGCGCCAGGAGCAGCTCGTCGCCGCTCATGCGGTCTCCGCCTGGTCGATGATGCGCTCGACGCGCACCGCGTAATCGCCGTCGGCCACCACGACGGTGCCGTGACCGATCAGGCGTCCGTTGAGGGTGATGTCGGCGGGTGAGCCGGCCGCGCGGTCGAGCTCGACCACCCGACCGGGTTCGAGCGAGAGCACGTCGCGCACCGCCATGCGCGTGCGGCCGATCTCGACGACGAGCTCCATCTCGACGCCGGCGATGCGGCTGATGCGCGTGGGGGCGGCCGGGGCCGCCGCGGCGGCGTCGTCGATGCGGATCGCCGCGCGCGCGACGACCGAGCCGTCCTCGCGCACGAGGTCGAAGACCTGGGCGCCGGGAACCGTGAACACCCCCGCCGCGTCGACCTCCTCGCCGTCGCCGAGCGTGCCGGCGCCCAGCACGGCGACCGCCGCTTCGAACACGGGATGCAGACGGTCGACGAGGGCGCTCCCGGCGGAGCCGTCGTCGAGCGTCGCGACGTCGGCGACCTGGATCGCGACGGTGGCGCCGGGGGCACCGGCGAAGGCGACGGCCACGGCGCGACCGGTGGCCCCCGGGTCGGTCGAGGGGGCGGGGAGCACCGGGAACGCGAAGGGGAGCTTCGCCGCGATCGCGGCGGCCATGGCGGCGGCGTGGAAGGTGCTCATCGGGTCTTCTCCTCGTGGATGGTGGTGATGGTGCAGGCGAGGCGCGAGCCCTGCGCCCCCGGGACCGCGCGGGCGATCGGGGTGTCGCCGACGACGAGTTCGAACGGTTTCGTCTCGGGGTGGGCGAAGCGCAGCAGGTCGCCGGGCGCCAGGTCGAGGACCTCGCCGGCGCCGATCACCCGGGGCGAGATGCGTAATGACACCTCGAGCGGGGTGTCGTTCAGCTGGTCGCGCATCGCGCCGTCGCGGTGGGCGTTGGCGGCGTGACGGTCGCTCTCGGCGAGCTGGTCCACGACGATCGCGGCCGGGAGCATCACCGTCGCCGTGCTGCGGGCCTCGCCCGCGCTCATCGCGAAGCGCGCCACGATGACGGCCTCCCCCGGCGAGATGACCTGCATGTACTGCGGGTTGTAGTGCAGTCCCGAGAAGGTCACCGCCCCCGGCAGCAGCGGGCCCATGCACGCGCTGAGCAGTTCGAAGGTGCCGTCCATCACCTGCAGGATCAGCGCCGTCTCGATCGGCGTGAGCGTGCGCGCCTCGACGCCTCCACCGGGCTTCCCGCCCAGCATCTGCACGACCCAGGCCAGCGCGCTGTCGAGACCGAACTGCACGACGCAGGGCTCCTCGCGCCCCGCGGTGGAGCCGGCCACCATGGCCGTGGTCGTCGGGAGGGTGTCGGCGTACTCCTGGTACGACACCAGCTCGAGCCCCTCCGGGACGAGGTGGGTGCGCAGGCGCACCTTGGCCGTCAGCTGCGAGGCCCACTGGCGCGCGAACGTCTCGAACGCCGCCTCGAGCTGGCGCGTGTGCTCGCGGCCCAGCTGCGCCGGTCGACTGAAGTCGTACGCGGGATAGCGACGAAGGGGGTCGTCGCGAACGGCCGCTGTCGTCATGGCCTGTCCTCCAGGGGATTGTTCACGGGTCAACTCTGCGCGGCGGCCTGCACGAGGCCGGGGATGAGGGAGCGCACCTGCTCGTCGGCGGTGGACAGCACGACGATGTCGACGCGGCGGTTCGCGGCGAGGTCCTCGACGCTGTCGCCGACGACGATCGGACGCTGGTCGGAGAACCCCACCGCCTGGACGCGCGTGCCGGCGATGCTCTTCTGCTCGACGAGGAAGCGCGCCACCTTCGTCGCGCGTCCGCTGCTGAGCTCCCAGTTGCTCTCGAACGGCGGGACGGCGGCGCGGTGATCGGCGTGGCCCTCGATGCTGATCTGGTTGTCGGTGGCCGCGAGCACGTCGCCGATCAGGCTGAGGACGCGATCGGCCTTCTCGCTCAGATCCGCCCGGTTGTCGGCGAAGAACGTCTCGGCCCCCACCAGCCCGATCTTCAGGCCGCGGTCGTCGATGACGAAGTCGACCGTGTCCTGCAGACCCTGGGATGCCAGGGCGTCGGTGATCTGCTGACGCATCTTCTCGAGGCCGTCCAGCTCCTGCGCGGCGCGTGCCGCGACATCGCGCACGCCGTTGTCGTCGAGCAGCTCGGGCGGGATGACCAGCCCCTCGGTGAGATCGCCACCGCCCTCCACCTGCGACTGGCCGAATGCAGCCGCGAGGCCGTTCTTGAGCTGGTCGTACTTCGTCTCATCGACGACCGACACGGCGTACAGCACGATGAACAGGCACATCAGCACGGTCACCATGTCGGCGTACGACACGGCCCATCGCTCGTCGGGCTCGTCGTGCGCGGCATCCTCATGCCCCCGTCCGCCCGCGCGCGGGGCGCTCGTCACGCGGCGTCCTCCACCGCGGGGGCGGCGTCGGCGCGCGGTGGCTTCTTCTTCGCCGGGGCGGAGGTCGTCATCGCGAGCAGACGCTCCTCGAGCAACCGGGGCGCACTCCCCGCCTGGATCGCGAGGATGCCCTCGCACACCAGCGTCATCCGCTCCTGCTCGAGGGTGGCCATGCGGTTCAGCCGGCCCGCGATGGGGTTCCAGATGAAGTTGGCCGAGAGCAGACCCCAGAGCGTGGCGACGAAGGCCGCGGCGATCATGTGCCCGAGTTCGTCGGGCTTGCTGAGGTTCTCGAGCACGTGCGTGAGCGAGACGACCGTGCCGACGATGCCGATCGTGGGCGCGTATCCGCCGAGCGAGGCGAAGAATTTCGCCGAGACGCGGTTGCGCGCCGATTCCGAGTCGATCTCGTCGAGCATCAGGGTGCGCAGGTCTTCGGCATCCACCCCGTCGGCGAGGGCCTGCACCGCGCGACGCGTGTAGTCGTCGGGGGCGGAGCCGAGCTCCTCCTCCAGGCGCAGCAGCCCGTCGGTGCGGGCTTTCTCGGCGTAGCCGACGAGGACCGGGATGACGGCGGAAGGGGTGGACCGCGGGCCGCGCACCATACGACCGAGGGAGCCGAAGGCGGCGATCGCGTCACGCAGGGTGTGGCTGGCGATGCCGACGCCGATGGTCGACCCGAGCACAAGGATCATGGGGGCGGGGAGGAACAGCGCGCTCAGCGACGCGCCCTCCATCGTGATCATGGCGTACAGGGCGCCGAAGGCGGCGACCACGCCGATGATGAATGCGATGTCCACGTCGGTCAGTCCTGGGCGGCGGGAGCCGAGAGCGCGGACGCCGCGGCGAGCACGCGCGCCCGGTAGGCCACGATCCGCGCGATCAGCTCGTCGAGGCTCTCCTCGACGTTGTACACCCGGCCGTCGACCATGTGCAGGGTCGTGTCGGGAGACTCGTGCACGCGCTCGATGAGATCGGGGTTCACCGCGAACCGCGTGTGGTCGAGGCGGGTGAGCGTGATCATTCGGGGACGGTCTCGGCTTTCGCTGCGGGAGGGGACGGGGCGGACTATCGCGACGCGGCCCGCCCGGGGTAACTCGGGCGGGCCGCGCGGGTGGCGATCGCGGGATCAGCGCTTGAGGTTGGTCAGCTCCTGCAGCACCTCGTCGCTCGTGGTGATGACGCGCGCGCTCGCCTGGAAGCCGCGCTGCGCGACGATGAGGTTGGTGAACTCCTGCGAGAGGTCGACGTTGCTCATCTCCAGCGCGCCGGACAGCAGCGAGCCGACACCGGCTTGCCCTGCCTCGCCGATCTGCGCCTCTCCGCTGTTGACGCTCGCACGGTACGCCGTGCCGCCGACCTTCTCGAGCCCCTCGGCGTTGGCGAAAGTCGCCATGGCGATCTTCGCGAGGGTCTCGGTGCGCCCGTTGCTGAAGGTGCCCACGACCGAGCCGTCCGCGGTGATCGCGTAGGACTTCAGCGTGCCCGCGGCGGCGCCGTTCTGGCCGGTGAGGGCGATGGTGCTCATGTCGGCGAAGCCGGTCACCGCGCTGAGGTCGACGGCGATCCCCCCGGCGTTCAGCGTGAGACCGGCGGTCTGACGTCCGTCGGTGAAGGCGAGGGCACCGGTCGCTCCGCTGACGGGCTCGGCGACGTCCCAGCCGGCGGCCGTGCGCGTGAACGTCAGGCTCAGCGAGGTCTTCGTGCCCTGGGCGTCGTAGACCGCGATGTCGCGCACGAGCTGCGTTCCGACCGCGGCGGTGGAGGGCAGGTTGCCGGTCGCGGTCGAGGTCGTGGTCGCCCGGGCGGCCGAGACGAGGTCCTGCGGGATCGAGATGGTACCGGGCACCTGACCGGTGTCGACCGCCCCGTTCTGCGCCGACCAGCCCTGCACGAGCGAGCCGTCGGCGGTGACCATCTTGCCCTGACCGTCGAACGAGAAGCCGCCCGCGCGGGTGTAGAGGGTCTCCCCGCCCGAGCGCACCGCGAAGAACCCGTCGCCCTGGATCATCAGGTCGCTGCCGCGGCCGGTGGTCTGGGCCGCCCCCTGGGCGAAGTTGGTGCGGATGCCGCCGACCTGCACGCCGAGACCCACCTGCGCGGGGTTGCGACCGCCGTTCGCGGCATCCGGGATGCCGGCTTCGCCGACGACCTGCGAGAGCGAGTCCTCGAAGAGGACCGAGGAGCCCTTGAAGCCCGCCGTGTTGACGTTGGCGATGTTGTTGCCGGTGGTGTCGAGCATCGTCTGGTGGGAGCGGAGTCCGGAGATCCCGGAGAAGAGCGAACGGAGCATGAGGGTCTCTTTCGTGTCGGTGGTCGAGCGGTGGAGGTCAGGGGGTGGTCGTCAGGACGGTGGTCGTCAGGGGGTCGCGGAGGTGGCGGGGGTGACCGAGGTGATCGCGTCGAGGGCCACGGTGACGTCGCCGATCGTGACCTGCGGGATGGATCCCTCGAAGGACACCTTCGAGACGATCCCCGAAGCCGGGGCGCCGGCCGCGTCGAGGTAGCCGGCCCGCTGGCCGATCAGGGCGGTGGCCGCCTGCCGCATGTTGAGGGCGAACGCCTCGGAGCTGTTGCGGCTCATCGCGGTGAGCTGCTCCATCATGGCCAGCTGGGTCGTCTGCGAGATCATCTGGTTGGTGTCCATCGGGGTGGACGGGTCCTGGTTCGTCAATTGCGTGACGAGCAGCTTCATGAACACCTCGCTGTCGAGCTCCTTCTTCGGAGCCGCGGCGGTGGGGGAAGCGGTCGCGAACGGGCTCGCTGTCGCGGTGACGGCGTCGACGGTCATGGGGGGTCCTCTCAGGCGAAGATGTCGAGCCCGCCGGCGCGGGCGACGTCGAGCGACGCGGCCGCGCCGATCGGGGGGATCCGGGGGTCGGAAGCGGGGGACGCAGACGCGCGGGCGCGGTCGCGCGGGTCGGGCTGGGCATCGGAGGGCGCACCGCCGGACCCGGCGGACGGGCCGCGATCGCCCGCACCGCTGTCTCCGACCCCCGGCCCCACCGCGAGGTGGGCGTGGGGCACGATCGCGGCGAGGTCCCGCCGCAGATCGGAGACCATGCTCCGCAGGATCTCGCGTGTCGCGTCGGTCGCTCCCGAGAGCTCGACGCGCACGTCTCCGCCCGCGCCGATGCGGGCGCGGACCGTGACCGGGCCGAGGGCGTCGGGGCGCACGGTGAGCACGAGCTCGTGCACCCCCGCCGGACGCTGGGCGAGATGCACGATCGCGGGCGCGACCTGCGCCGCGACCACGCGCGGGACCGCGGCCTCCGTCGGCGGCGGCGGTGTCGCGGGCGCGACCGGGGTCGCGGCGGGAGCGGAGACCGCCGAAGCAGCGGCGGTACCCGCGGTCTCGGCGCCGCCGACGGCGGGCGTGAGCGGCGCGGGGACGGCGGAGCCCGCGGAGGTGCGCGGGGGCGCGGATGCCGCAGCGGAGACGACGGCGGCGCCCGGTGCGGGGGCGGGCGCGGGTGCCACGGCGGATGCGGGCGCCGACTGGCCGCCGGCGGGGGTGAGCACGGGTGCCGGTGACGGCGCGACCGGGGTGGGCGGCTCGGCATCGCCGACGGGCACGGTCGACGCTCCGTGCGCCCCCGACGTCTGTTGGGTCGATGCGGGGCGCGGGTCGGCTGTGGGCGGGACGGAGGGCGAGACCGTTCGCCCCGTCAGCGCGGGAGACCCGGCGGCGGGTGCGGCCCCGGCGGCGGGGGCGGGTGCGTCAGCGGGGGCGGACGGGAGGGGTGCCGGCACGGCGACGGCGGCGGGGGCGGGTGCGCCGGCGGGGGCGGGTGCGCCGGCGGGGGCGGGTGCGCCGGCGGGGGCGGGTGCGCCGGCGGGGGCGGACGGGAGGGATGCCGGCACGGCGACGGCGGCGGACAGGGCGGCGGATGCAGCGACACCCGACGCACCGAGGCCGGACGCCGGAACCCCCGGCGCGGCGAGACCCGGCACCACGGCCGCGGGCGGAACCGTTGCGACGGGAACCGCTACGGGCGCGGGAGCCGCTGCGGCGGGCGAGGTCGTAACGCCGACGGGCGAGATGGCGACGCCGACGGGCGAGGTCGCGACGCCTGCGGGCGCGGGTGCGGCGCCGGCAGGCGAGGTCGCGACGCCGACGGGCGAGGTCGCGACGCCGGCGGGCGCGGGTGCGGCGCCGGCAGGCGAGGCGACCCCGACGGGCGAGGTCGCGACGCCGGCGGGCGCGGGTGCGGCGCCGGCAGGCGAGGCGACCCCGACGGCGTGCCCGACGGGCGATGCGGGGGCGGTGGCCGTTGTCGCCGGCAGCTCCGCGGAGGCGATGATCCCGTCCTCCGAACGCCCGCCGAATCGGGCGCCGCCGACGGGAACGCCGTCGATCGGCCATCGAGCGTCCGCGGGCGGGGTCGCCTCCGCATCCCTTCCGGCCCCGGAAGTCCCCGGGGTCGGGCTGAGGGTCGCCTCGGCGGGCATCGTCCGCAGAACGGGGCGGGGTCGCTCCCCCTCCCCCGGCGCACTGCCGGGCAGCGCGCCGTCGATCCACACCGGCATCGTCCGCAGCACCGGCGGCTCGGCGGCATCCGCGGCGACCGTAGGCTTCGCGGCCCGGGGGGTCTTCTCCTGTGCCGTCGTCGCACCAGTCAGCCCGGCCGGCACGGTCCCCGCGGCCGGGACCGCCGCGGGGGCGCCGCCCGTGGTCGACGCCTCCGCGGGCGTCGCTTCCGCGGGTGACACCTGCGCGGGTCCCACTCCGGCGGGCACCGCCCCCTGCGGAAGCGGCATGACCCAGGGCGCCGGCATCGTCATCAGCGGCGGATGATCCCTCGCGGGCGCCGTCGTGTCGGCGTCGCGCGTCGTCGCGGGAGCCGACGGACCGCCGACCGCGGACGTCGTCCGAGCGGATGCCGCCACCCCACTCTCCGCCGACGTCGCTCCCCCGCGGGGCGCCGCCTCACCCGACCGAGCCGGAGATGCGATAGAGGAGGTCTCCGGCGACGCCGGTCCCCCGGCATCCGTCGATGACACCGGCACGACGCGGACGTCGGCGCCCCGCGCGAGCGCGTCGGCCGCACGGGCGAAGGCGTCGCCGAACGCCGACGCCGTGTCGGAACCGGAACCCGACGGGGGCGCGGTCGCCGCCCCGGCGCCGAACGCGTTCGCCGGCGCGGAGACCGGCGGAGGCGTAAGCGTCATGCGCCACGTCCCGTCAGGGTGGACGCGATGCCCGAGACGCCGAGCCCGCCGCTTCCGGTCGTGCCCGCGGCGAACAGCGTCTGCAGCGCCGCTGCGAGATCCCCCTGGCTCGCGGGACGCGTCGCGGTCGATGCGGAGGCGGGGGTCGCCGACGTGGTCGGTGTGCCGAGCTCCCGCGCGGCCGCCGCGGCCTCTTCGAGGAGGTCGGCGAATCGCGTCGCCGCGCTCGACGAGGCCGTCGCCGTGGCCGTGGTCTCCGCGACGCCGCCCGCGGCGGTCGTCTGCGCGGGGGCGGTCTTGGCGGTGGCGGACGACGGGTGCAGCGAGGAGATCTGACCCGTGATCGCCTCGATGCGCCCGAGCACGCCGTCGACGCTCACGCCGCGCTCCCCTCGCTGCGACCGGCGCGCGTGGTGGCGATCTCGTCGAGCGCGTTCTGCTCGGCACGCGCCTCGGTCTCGAGCTCGCGCGCCCGGTGCGCGCCCTCGAGCCGCTCGAGACCCTTCAGTTCGCGGCGGGCCTCGACGTGCGCCGCTTCGGCGGTCGCCGCTTCGTCCCGCCGAAGGCGCGCGAGCACCTGCAGGTCGGCCAGCGACGCCTGCCCGGCCGCGCGCGCGGCGGCCATGGCCCGCAACGTCGCGGGGTCGTCGATCTGCGTCGCGATCGCGCTCAGGCTCGACACCGCCTGCTCCGCGGCTGCTTCGGCCGCCCGCACCTCGGTGCGTGCGCGGGCGACGTCCTCCGCCGCGACACGTTCCTGGACGCCGCGCACGCGAAGCAGACCCGCGAGGGGAAAGGTCATGGGTTCAGGCCTCCGAAGGTCTCGGTGAGGGCGGTCAGATGCCGCCAGGATTCGTCCGTCGTGGAGTGCTCGTCGATCGATTGCGTGAGGAACGCGTCGATTCCGCGCTGGTGGAGCAGAGCGGCATCCACCAGGGGGTTCGCCCCCCGCGTGTACGCGCCGATGTCGATCAGGTCGTTCGCCTGCCGACGCGCGGCGAGGACGCTGCGCAGGATCACTGCCCGCTGCCGTTGATCGGGCGTGGTCACCTTGCCCACCACCCGCGAGACCGATCCGAGCACGTCCACCGCGGGGAAGTGCCCGCGCACCGCGAGGGCGCGGTCGAGCACCACGTGACCGTCCAGGATGCCGCGAGCGGCGTCCGCGATCGGTTCGTTGTGGTCGTCTCCGTCGACGAGCACGGTGTAGAGCCCCGTGATCGAGCCCGCCGGGCCCGTACCGGCGCGCTCCAGAAGGGCCGCGAGCACCGAGAACGTCGAGGGCGGGTAGCCCCGTGTCGCCGGAGGCTCCCCCGCCGACAGGCCGATCTCGCGCTGGGCCATCGCCACCCGCGTGAGCGAGTCCATCATCAGCACGACGTCGCGACCCTCGTCGCGGAACGCCTCGGCGATGCGCGTGGCGAGGAACGCCGAGCGCAGGCGGGCCATCGCCGGCTGATCCGAGGTGGCCACGACCACCACCGAGCGGGCGAGGCCCTCGGGCCCCAGATCGTCTTCGAGGAACTCGCGCACCTCGCGACCGCGCTCGCCCACGAGCGCGATGACGGTGACGTCCGCGGTGGATCCGCGCGCGATCATCGACAGCAGCGACGACTTGCCCACGCCGGAGCCCGCGAACAGACCGAGGCGCTGTCCCACCCCGACCGGCGTCATGGTGTCGAGCACGCGCACCCCGAGGCCGAGCTGACGATCGATGCGGCGGCGGCCGAGCACGCTGGGCGCGTCGTTGCCCAGCGCGACGCGCCGGGCGGCGACGAGCGGTCCCTGATCGTCGATGGGGCGTCCGAGTCCGTCGAGCACCCGCCCGAGCAGCGCGGGTCCGGTGGGCACGAGCGCCGCGGCGCCGACGTGGTGCACCGCCGCACCCGCCGTGATCCCGGCGAGCGGCGCCAGGGGCATGCAATGCGAGCGCGCCCCCTCCACGGCGACGACCTCCGCCTCGACGCCGCGCCCGTTCGCCGCCGCGATGCGCACGCGATCGCCGACGGCGGCCCGGATGCCGAGCACCTCGACCCCGAGACCCACCACGGCCGTGACCGTGCCGGCGCGCTCCGGTCGCGCGGCGGTCAGCACGCGTCGCCACGACGCGGTGGCGGTGCTCACGCGGGCTCACCCCCCTCGGCGCTGCGCAGCGCCGCGCGGGCGCGGGCGAGGGCCGAGGAGACACGGGTGTCCACGCGGGCGTCCGCGAGCTCCACGATCGCCCCGCCCGCGTCGACGGCGTCCGAGGCGACGACCTCCGCCGTCGCCAGGACCGGCGATGCGCTGTCGCGGAGCGTGCGCACGTCTCGCTCGGCGAGGTGCGCGCGCACCCACGTCGAGACGGGGGCCTCGGCCACGGCGCGTCGCATCGCGTGCGCGGCCGAGCGCGCGGCATCCGAGAGCTCCCCGTCGAGGATCGTCTCGGCGAGGTCGATCGCCAATTCCTCGAGCCGCTCGGCGTCGGCGGCGACGAGAGCCGCGAGACGCCCGTCGAGATCGGTGCGGACCGCGTCCACCGCGGCGAGCGCCGTGCGCAGCGTCTCCCGCGCCTCGGCTTCCTGCTGCGCGATGCGCGCCTCGAGCGCGACGCGGGCCTGCGCGAGCTCCTCCGCGGCGCGCCGACGCCCCTCCGCGAACCCGTCGGCGTACCCGCGCACGCGCGCCTTCTCGCTGATCGCGCGAGCGTCCGGCACGCTCCCGCCCAGGCGCGGCGGCACCAGCGGTGTGAAGGTTGCATCGGTCACGGCGGTCACCCTGCGGGTTGTGGCGAAGCCGATCCGTGGCCAGGTCGTCGAGCGATCCGTGCTCGCGCCCCACTATCGCGACGCCTCTCGTCCGCGGTAACCGGTGGTCGCGCTCCGCGCGTCGTCGAGGGCGTCACTCGATGAGTTCGTCGTCGTCTTCGCGCGAGATCGTGATCTCCTCGGCCGCCTCGAGCTCGCGGATGATGCGCACCACCTCGGCGCGCGCCTCGTCGACCTGCCGCATGCGCACCGGCCCGAGCGCCGACGCCTCCTCCGCGAGGTTCTCGCGATTGCGTTCGGTCATGTTGCGCCGGATGACCTCGCCGACTTGCTCGTCGGCGCCCTTCAACGCCAGGGCGAGCACGCGCAGATCGATGCCGCGGAGCACGCGCTGGGCGTCGCGGTCCTCGAGCCGGGAGATGTCGGCGAAGGTCACCATCCGACTGCGCACCTCCTCGGCGAGGTCGTGGTCGCGATCCTCGAGACTGGCCAGCAGGGCCTTCTCGAGCACGGTGTCGGAGCGGTTGATGATGTCGACCAGGGGCTGCACGCCCCCGGTCGCCTCGTGCGCCTCGCGCATGCCGAAGATGCCGGTGCGCGCGCGCAGCGACTCCGCGACGACCGCGATCGCCTCCTGCGAGGCCGCCCCCAGGGTCGCGATGGCCTGCGCGACGTCGGTGCGCAGCGGGTCCTGCAGGGCCGCCAGCACCGCGGCGGCGCGGTCGGCGCGCAGGTTGGCCAGTACGACCGCGACGGTGGTGGGCATCTCCCCGTCGAGGATCGTGGCGAGCTGGGTCGGGTCGGCGCTGTTGAGGAACTCGAACGACACCACCCCCTGCGACATCACCCGTCCGACCATGCCGACGGCCTTCTCCCGGCCGAACGCGGTCTCGAGCAATCCGGTGGCGAATTCCTGGCCGCCGCGGCTGACGGCGGATCCCCCGGATGCGATGCGGCGGAAGTCGGCGAGGGCGGCGGCGATCGCGGCGGTGTCGATGCCGCCCAGCTGCGCAAGCTCCGCCGCGAGCAGTTCCGCGCGGGCCTCGCCGAGGTGCCGCAGCACCTCGGCGCTGACGTCGCGGTCCATGTTGAGCATGACGATCGCGGCCTTGCGCACCCCCGACATCGCCGGCGCGGCGGGAGCGACCGGCATCACCTCGGTGGCCGCCGTGGGGCTGACCGCGGTGGCCGCGTCCTCCGCGGGCACGCGCGTCTGCAACAGGCTCATACCCTCGCCTCGTCCATCATGCTCGCCAGCGCCTTGGCGGCGTTCTGCGGGTCGTTCTTGGCGAGCAGCTCGACGTCACGCCGTCGCTGCTCCACCAGCACCTGCGTGGCCTCGGGCTCCTCCTCGATGTCCAGGACGGTCGGGAGCACCTTGGTCGGCGGGGTGGCCGCGGGCAGGGCGATCGGTTCGGCGAGGCCCTTCAGGCTCTTGAGCTTCTGCTCCTCGGTCTCGGTGATCGTCGAGAAGTACTCGATGGGGCCTTCGTCGGTGTACAGGGTGCGCCGTTTCATCCGGCGCCGCACCAGCAGGGCGACGACGAGGATGATGGCCGCGAGCACGATCGAGCCGCCGATGATCGCCGCCCGCAGCAGGTCGGCCTGCATCTGCGCCGCCTTCTCCGCCTCGGCCGCGTCGAGGGCCGCCTGCGCCGCCGCCGCGCCGGTCTGGCTGAACTCGACCATCTCGACCGTGACGGTGTCTCCGCGCTGGGCGTTGATCCCGGCCGCGGTGGAGACCAGCGCCTGCACCTGCTCCGCGGTCACACCGTTCACCGCGCCCCGGTCCAGGGCGACGCTGATGGTCTGGCGGGTCACCTCGCCGGCGGGGGTCGTGGTCTTCTCGGTGCTCTTGTTCACGGCGTTGTTGCGCGTGGACTCCTCGGCCTGGTAGTTGCCGCCGCCCGCCGCGTTCGGCACCGCGATGTTGTCGGGACCCAGGACACCCGTGCCCGTCCCCTGCCCGCCGGTGTAGGTCTCGGTCTTCGTCTGCTCGTTCGACATCACGCCGCCCTCCGGGGCGGTGTAGGTCTCGTCCATCCGCTCCGACGTCGAGTTCGCGACGTCCGCCGCCACGCTGACGGTGGCGTTGCCCGGGCCGACGATGGTCTCGAGCATCTTCGTCACCGTCGAGGCGACCTTGGCCTCGTACTCGGTGGCCTGCGTGTTCGCGGAACCGGTGAGTCCGGTTCCCACGGCGGCGAGCACCTTGCCCGACTGGTCGGTGACCGCGACGTCCTCGGGCGTCATCCCCGGGATCGAGGCGCTCGTGAGGTGCACGATCGCCGCGACCTGGTCCTCGGTGAGCGATCCGCCGCCCTGCGTCTTGACGAAGACCGAGGCGGTGGGATGCCGTTCCTCGGCGACGAACACGCTCTGCTCGGGGATCGCCAGCTGCACGGATGCCGCGGTGACTCCCGACATCGCCCCGATCGTGCGGGCGAGTTCCCCCTCGATGGCGCGTTTGTAGGTGACGGACTGCTGGAACTCGCTCGCCGTCACGCCCATCTTGTCCAGCAGCGTGTACCCGCCGCTGGTGTCGCTGGGCAGCCCTGCGGCCGCCGCGGTGAGCCGCTGGGGATAGACCTGCGCGTCGGGGACGAGGATCGTCGCTCCGCCCTCGGTCAGCTCGTAGGGCACGCCCGCCGATTTCAGCTGCTCGACCACGGCTGACGCGTCTGTCGCGCTCAGGCCCGTGAACAGCGGGCTCATCTGCGGTTTGGACAGCCAGCTGCCCAGGGCGATCACGCCCATCACCAGCAGCGCCGCGCCGATGACGGCGATGGTGCGCTGCGCGACCGTGAAGCCGCCCGCGATCTGCTTCGCGCGGCCGATGGTCGTCGCAAGGAACGGGGGCATGTCAGGCCTGCATCCTCATGATGTCGTTGAAGGCGGCGACGCCGCGGTCGCGCACCGCCACCATCAGGTCCAGCGTCACTCCCGCGCGCGACGAGGCCAGCGTGGCCTTGTGGATGTCGTCGAGGTCGCCCGTGACCGCCTGCACGGCGAGCTGGTTGGAGGTGGACTGCAGCTGCTGGAGGTTCTCCACCGCCGCCGTGAGCGAGACGGCGAACGGCTGCGCACCCGCGGTGGCGCCCACGCCCGACGGCGCCGGCGTCGTCTCGAAGCTGAGCGGTGCGAGCGGGCTCACGCCCCCTGCGGCGACGGGGTCGATCGGAGTGCTCATCACGACCGCCCGATCTGGAGGGCGGATTCGTAGGTCGTCTTCGCGCGGTCCACCACGGCGGCGTTGGCCTGGTACCCGCGTTGGGCGAGGATCAGCATGCTCATCTGGTCGCCGAGGTCGACGTTGGGGTACTGCACGTACCCGTCCTCGTTCGCGTACGGGTGGTCGGGTTCGTAGACCAGGCGCCCCTCGGCCGTCGATTCCTGCACGCCCGTGACGTACACGCCCGGGCTGCGGGTGCCCTCGGCGACGGTGACGTACTTCTCGCGGAACATGTCCTGCCCCGCCGGGGTGGCGGTGTTGACGTTGGCGATGTTGTCGCTCAGCGCATCCATCCATTTGCGGTGCGCGGTCAGCCCGGTGCCGGCGATGCCGATGGTGTCGAAGGTCATGCCGAGGCCTGCCCGATCGCCTTGGTGATGGATGCCGCCTGGCCGCTCAACGCCTGCGCCGCGAACTGGTAGCGCAGCACGGTGTCGATGTTCGACAGCGTCTCGGTGTCGAGGTTGACGTTGTTGCCGTTGCGGCGGGTGGGCTCGAGCGAGCGTTCCACCGTCGGTGCGACCCCGCCGACCCCGCTCTCGACGGCGCTGCGCAGGCGGTCCTCGAACAGCACGCGCTTGGCCTGGTAGTCGGGGGTGTTGACGTTGGCGATGTTCTCCGCGATCGAGCGCTGGCGCAGGGCGAGCCCGTCCAGCGCGCTGGACAGGGCGGTTGAGGTGACGGAATCGAGCACGCGGCACTCCGGTCGAAAGAACGAGCCGATCCGTGGCTGTGTGGTCGAGCGATCCCTGCTCTGGCGCGACTATCGCGACGCCACGGCGACGGCGTAACCGGGTGTCACCCCTCCACGTCGAGATACACCGGTGCGTCGGGGGCGACCGAGGGGATCCGTCGGATCGCGGCGAGTTCGCGGGCGACGTTCTCGCGCGCCGCCATCAGGCCGCTGATGCTCGCCCGCTGGCGCTCCAGGACGAGGCGGGCGCGCTCGACGACCTCGGGCGGCGGCGGCCCGGGTGGTTCCTCGACCGGACCGTCGGCGGGATCGTCGGGGGCGTCGAGCGATCGTTCGAACGCGTCGAGCAGCCGGTTCCACGCCGCGAGGTTCGTCGACACGGGGCGTCAGACCGGCGTGATGGCGTCGGCAGCCGCGTGCCACGCGTCGCGGAGCGGCGCGATGAGGTCGCGGCACTCGCGGGTGGCGTCGGCGTCGCGCGCGACGTTGGCGACGATGAGGCGCCCGGTGATGTAGGTGTACAGCGCCCGCAGCCCGTCGGAGCCGTCCCACGTGTCGTCGAGCGATCCGCTGAGCTCGGCGATGATGGCCTGCGCGTGGGTGAGGTAGGTGCCGGCGGATGCCGCATCTCCCCCGGCCTGCGCCGCGGCGGCCCGCTCGACGTCGACCAGCAGCCGGTCGTAGAGCATGGTCACCAGTCGCTGCGGGGTGGCGGCGTTGACCTGCTGCTCCAGGTACTCCTGCTTGGCGCGTTCGAGGGCGGTGGGCACGAGGGGTTCTCCTTCTCGGGGGACGGGATGCGGGGACTACTTCGACGACGGCGTCAACGCCGACAGCTGCGAGGTGAGCCAGTCCGACCGCGACTGCAGGCCCGACAGGCGCACCTCCATCGCGGCATACGTGCGCTCGAGGGTCGCCCGCCGCATGTCCAGGCGCAGGTCCATGCGCTCGACCTGTTTCTCGAGGGTCTTGACCTCGCTCTGCTGGCCCGTGATGCGCTGGGTGACGAGGCCGTCGTACTTGTCGGAGTACTGCGCCGTGGTGTCCTGCACGCGGGCCGAGACCGCGGCGAAGACCGCCTGCACCGCCTCCGGATCCTCGGCCATGGCCGCGGCGAAGCGGTCGGCGTCGAAGGAGAGAGCCCCCGCCTTGTCGACGCTGATGCCGATGGTCGAGGGCGAGACCCCGTCGACCGGGCTCTGGACGGCGGAGGCGAGTGCCGCCCGCAGCGACCGCACCGTGCTGTCGCCGGTGAACACGCCGAGAGTGGTCGTCTTCCCGGGAGCGGCGACCGTCGCCTTCGATCCGTTGTCGATGCGGGTCAGCAGCGTCGCGATCTCCTTCACGAACGCCGAGGCGGCATCCGACTGCGCTTTCGCATCGGGCGTCACGGTCACGGTGACCGGGTCGGCCGAGACCGCCTTCACCGTGATGTCGATCCCGTCTCCGATGCCGGTGAAGGTGTTGGACGCGCTCGTCACCACCTGCTCGGCCGCCGTCCCGGCGAACAGGCGGATGACGGCATCCGTCCCCCGCGCGAGCACGGCCGCGCCCGGCTCGGTCGAGACGTCGATCGACGCGGATGCCGCGACCTCGGCCGCGGTGCCGCGGTGCAGGCTGAACGCGCCCTCCGCACCCGTGCGGGTCGAGGTGATCTGGATGCGCGAGAGCGCCGCCCCCTGCGCGTCGCGCCCGCCGGGCACGACCGTGGCGGTCACCCCGGCCTTGGCGGCGTTGATCGCGGCGGCGAGATCGGCGGCCGATCCACCACCCGGCGCGAGCTCGGTGACGGTGCCGTCCGCTCCGACCAGCGAGAAGGGACCGGCGAACGCCGACGCGTCGCCCGCGGCGGTGACCACCGCGTGCGCCCGTGCCAGCGTGTCGACGACGACGTCGGTCGAGAACGCCCGTGCCGTCTCCCCCGCGACGACGGTCACCGCCTCCGATGAGCTCGATGCGGTGTACCGGGCGAGGGAGGTGGAGGATGCCGCGGCCTTGGCCTTGTCGGTCAGGCTCTGCAGCGCGGTGTTGAGCGACTGGAGGTTCGAGATGACGCTGTTGCGATCGGTGATCCGATTGGCGACGAGGGTCTTGGGGATCGCCGCGACGTTGACCAGGGCGTCGATGAGGTCCTTGGTCTTCAGG
The DNA here is from genome assembly GCF_040701795.1 of Microbacterium sp. NPDC089190. Taxonomy (NCBI): domain Bacteria; kingdom Bacillati; phylum Actinomycetota; class Actinomycetes; order Micrococcales; family Microbacteriaceae; genus Microbacterium; species Microbacterium sp. NPDC089190. The sequence continues at coordinate 446,709 of NZ_JBFBHF010000001.1, forward strand.
CCCGAGGCGATGCCGTCGATCTGCATGATCCTGCGTCTTCCTTCTCTCGAGATGGGGGGTTATGCGAAGGCGCCCGGGCGGGAGAACTCCCCCGCCCGGGCGCCCGAGGGCAGCAGTGCTGCGACTCAGCGCAGGAGCTGGAGAACGCCCTGGCCCGACTGGTTCGCCTGCGCGAGCATGGCGGTACCGGCCTGCTGCAGGATGTTCGAGGCGGTGTACTTGACCATCTCGGATGCCATGTCGGTGTCGACGATGCGGCTCTTGGCGGCGGAGAGGTTCTCGGCCGAGACCTGCAGCGAGTTGATGGTCGACTCGAAGCGGTTCTGCACGGCACCGTAGCCCGAGCGAGCGGTCGAGACGTTCACGATCTCGGCGTCGATGGCGGCGATCGAGGTGAGCGCGTTGGCTGCCGAGTCGACGTCGAGGGCCTTGACCGTCGCACCGAGACCCGAGAAGTCGGTCAGGGCGACCGCGATCTGGTCCTCGGCGGCCGTGGAGCCGGCGCCGACCTGGAACGTCAGGGTGTCGCCGCCCGAGAGCAGCTTGATGCCGTTGAAGTTCGTGCTGGCCGCGACACGGGTGAGCTCGTCGCCCAGCGTGTCGAGCTCGGTCTTGATCGAGGTGCGCGAGTCGGCGTTGTTGGAGTCGTTACCCGCCTGCACCGCGAGGTCGCGCACGCGCTGCAGGATCGAGTGCACCTCGGTCAGGGCGCCTTCCGCGGTCTGGATGACCGAGATGCCGTCCTGAGCGTTGCGCGCGGCGACGTTGAGGCCGTTGACCTGCGAGCGCAGGCCCTCGGAGATGGCCAGACCGGCGGCGTCGTCCGCGGCCCGGTTGATGCGCAGACCGCTCGAGAGCTTCTCGAGCGACTTCGAGACGTCGGCCTGGTTGGCCGACAGGTTGCGGTACGCGTTGAGAGCACCGACGTTGGTTGCGATCTGAAGACCCATGTTGTTCCTCCGTGGATGGGATTACCGTGCGGGGGCCGTCCGTGGCCCTCCATCCCCCACCTTCGCGACGGGCCGGCATCGCGGTAACCGGGACCGCGCGATTTCTCCCGCGCGTTCGCCAGTTGCTCCGCGCTCTCTCCGCCTCAGGCGGGGACGGCGACGACGGGAGCCGCGGCGGCGGGCCCGAAGACGCCGTCGAAGAACGCCGCCTTGGCCTTGGTGGAGCGGTCCGGCGCGGTGCCGTTCTCCCAGGAGTCGAGGGCCTCGCGCATGAGGGTCAGTCCGATGCGGCGCAGCTTCGAGACGTAGGCGTGGCTGACGTCGAGGTCGTGGGCGACGTCCTTGACCATGCGCTCTTCGAGGTAGACCCCGCGGATCACCTGCCGCATCTGATCGGGGAGGGCCGCGACGATGCGCTCGAGCATGCGCTGGGTCTCGGCCTGCTCGGCGGCGTGCTCGGGCAGGATGACGCTGTCGGTGAGGTCGGCCGCCTGTCGCCCGTCGTCGCCCTCGAACCGCGCCTCGAAGCTCGTCGCGGTGCGCACCATCTCATCGAGCAGCTGCATGCGCGCGACGGTCTCGGCATCCAGTCCCGATTCCGCGGCCACCTCCGCGAGCGTGGCGGGCCGTCCGGTGCGCACCCGGACGAGCTCCGTCGCCACGCGCACCCGCTCGATCTTGTCGCGGCTGCGCTCGCCGGCCGGGTCGGCGGCGCGCATCTCGCTGAGGATGGCCCACGTGATCTTCGTCCGCGCGTACGCCCCGAAGGGCACCCCCCGCGCCGGGTCGTATTCCAGGGATGCCACGGCCAGGCCCAGGTACGCCGCCGACAGCAGGTCGTCGAGGTCGACGTGCAGCGCGGTCCGCGCCTTCTCGACCGCCAGGTACTTCGCCAGGGGGAGGTTCTCCCGCGCGAGTCGCTCGGCCGAGAGGGGCACGTCGGAAACGGCGGGGAGGACGGTGCTCGACATCACGACTCCTGCTGTTTTTGCTTGTTTATGAGCAGAAACTAACACACATAGGAGTCTCGGCCGTATCCGGATCGACCCCGGCGTTGGCCTCGCACCGGCGGGCCGCCGGCGGCGCCCGTCCGCGATGCGGCGCTCAGCCGCGGACGCGACCGACCACGCGGAGTTCGACGGTCGCCGCGGTCCCGCCCACCAGGGGGATCGCCGCGGCCGTGGGGTTCCAGATGACGAGGGGAACGCCGGGCGTGGGGGCGACCTGATCCTCCTCGAGCCCGAACCGGGCACGGAGGCCGTAGTGGTGCAGCACCGTCGCGAATCGCTCCCACTCGACCCAGCGCCACGGTCGCATCGCGCTCACGTGCACGCCGGCCTGCTGCCAGGGGCGCGCCGGATGCGAGAAGCCGCGCAGACCGTCCCGACGCACAGCCGGAGCACCGGGCGACAGGACGTCCACGCCGAGCGCCTCGCAGCCGCGCCGCAGGTCGTCGTCGAGCCGTACGAGCTCGGCGCGGGTGCGCAACCGCGCGATCGCGGCCAGGGTCAGCACGACCGGGTGGTGACCGAGCGTCCGCACGCGCGTCCACGTCACGCCCCGGTGGGCGACGAGGCCCCGCACCGCCAGCCACCGGTCGAAGAACGGATCGGCGATCGCCGCGTCGACGGCTCCGCCGACTGCGCCGCTCTCGGCGGCGAGACGATCGGCGACCAGGCGGGCGCGCAGGAAGGGCGCCGGCGCGGTCGCGTCGGCGATATGCTGCATCGCGTCGCGCGGATCGAGGCCGTTGAGGCGGGCGAACCGCTCGAGCATCTCGGCGGTGCTCATGCCGGCCCGCAGGCCCGCCTCCCCGCCGCGCACGGAGGGCCGTCGCGCTTGGAACGTCACGGTACTCCCTCAGATCTGCACGTTTACGAGTGAAAATAGCACGCCGGCCAGGGAGTCGCGCACCACCGCCGAACGTACTTCGAGGGCCGGTGCTACTCTCGCGCCATGTCGCGCGTCTCCGGCGCGGTCGCGAGGGTGCGCTCGTCCGCCCTCGGCGTGACCGCGGGACTCATCGGGTGGTTCGTGCTGGTCGAGCTGGCCAGCGGCATCCTGCAGGGCTTCTACGTCCCGCTGCTGCCCGACATCGTCGTGCACCTGGGCATCCGCGACGCCGACGTCAACTGGTTCGAGGCCGCGCAGCTGCTGCTCTCCGCGCTGGTGCTGCCCGTGCTCGCCAAGCTCGGCGACATGTTCGGGCACAAGCGCATCCTGCTCGCCTCCGCGCTGGCGACGGCCGCCGCGAGCTGGTGGCTCGTCTTCGCCGACTCCTTCGGCGCCTTCCTCGCCGCGTGGGCGCTGCAGGGCTTCTACGTCGTGTGGCTGCCGCTCGAGATCGCCCTCGTCTTCGATCGCGGCCGTCGCGCCGCCCACGGGGTCTCGCGCACGCGCCGGGCCGCGGGACTGCTCGTGGTGGGGCTGCAGGTCGGCGCGATCCTGGGCGCCCTCGCGGCCGGGCGTCTGTTCGCCGCGACCGGCGGCGATCTGCGCCTCTCGCTCGCGATCCCCGCGATCGTGGTCACCCTGATCTGCGTCGTCATCTGGCTCGGCGTGCCCGAATCGGAGCGAGCCGACGGCGAGCGCCGCCTCGACGTGGGCGGGTTCGCGATCCTCGCCGGCGCGCTCCTGTGCGTGACCGGTGCGCTCTCGTTCGTGCGCCTGCCCGAGGGGCCCGGCCCGCTCGCGATCACCGCCCTGCTCGTCGCCGGGGTGGCCCTCCTCGCGGTGTTCGTGTGGTTCGAGCTGCGCCAGAGCGACCCGGCGGTCGACATCCGCGTGCTCCGTCGCCCCGAGATGTGGCCCGTGCAGACCACCGCCTTCCTCGTGGGAATCAGCCTTCTCGGTGCCCAGGGCCCCCTCGCGACCTACGCCGGCACGGACCGCGCACTCGGATACGGACTGGGACTGGACGCCACCGACCGGTCGAACGTGATCGGGGTGTACCTGGTGTCCCTCATCGTCGGGGCGGTGCTGTTCGCCGTGACCTCGCGGCGCGCGAGTCCCCGCGCGGTGCTGATCGGCGCGGCGGTCCTCGTCGGGGCGGGATACGCGCTGCTGCTCCCCCTCCACGTCGAGCTGTGGCAGGTGCTGCTGTGCCTCGGGATCGCCGGCCTCGGTTCGGGCGCGCTCGTCGCGGCGATGCCCGCGGCCGCCGCGGCCGCGGCTCCGCGGGGGCAGACCGGCGTGGCATCCGCCCTCACGAACACGACCAAGACCGTGGGCGGAACGATGTCGTCCGCGGTGTTCGGGGTGGTTCTCGCGGCGGGCGCGGGATCGGCCGTGGCGGCGACCGCCGCTCCGCTGGCGGGATACCTGACCGTCTGGTCGATCTGCGCGGCGGGAGGGTTCGCGGCGGCGGTCCTGCTGTTCTTCGTGCCCGAAGTGGCCTTCGCCGATCGCGCGGAGGCCGAGGTCGGCGCGCACGCGGCGCGCGGCGACGTCAGCTGAGCGCTGTGCCGCTCACGGGCGGGCGAGGGCGAAGAACCCGATGGCGAGCGCCACGACGATGCCGAACGACACCCAGGCGGCGAGTCCCCACGACGTCCGCAGACGCCGACCGGCGGGCGCCACGGCGGCGTCTCCCCGGTAGCCCTGCCCGGCGGGCTCCGTTCGCCACTGCCCCTCGCGCCAGCGCTCCCACTGCTCGAGCTTCGTGACGAATGCATCGGCCGTTCGCATGACGTCGACCCATCGTGCGGGGTCGGTCGTGACGACACCGCGCGGATGCACGAGCAGGAGCAGATCGTCCACGATCTCGATGTCCCACCCGCCCGCGTCGTCGATGGCCTGCGCCATCACGTCGGGAGTGAACAGGTAGAGCGCGTCCGCCTCGTACCCCTCGGGGCAGTACAGGTCGAAGTGCTCGTCGAAGTCGCCCTCCAGCGAGAGCCGCTGCCCGCAATCGGGCACGGCCGCCACCGCGAACGCCCGGGTCCCGCGCCGAGTGGCGCGCACGATGATGTGCGGCAGTGGGCGCCGGAGGCCGATCCTGATCCATCCGCCCACCGGCGGGTAGGTGAACCGACGCGTGGCGTTGCGGATCTCGTAGTTCGCCCACTCGACCGTTCGCCCGTCGCCATTCTCGCGCGTCATCGCGCGGGAGACGGTGTGCCCCGTGATGCTCCACCAGGCGCGCATGGTTCCCGATTTCGGCCCCGGGACGTACGCGAGCCCGTTGTCGTCGGCGAAGCGGGACAGCGCCCAGTGTTCGCGGGGGCGTGTGCGTCCCCTGCCGGTGCGGACGATGCCCCACACGCTGAAGACGAACACCCCCGCGAACAAGAACACGAACAGGGACATGGGTCGCACCTCGTCGGACCCGCCCTCGCGGATCTTCGCCGCGATGGTGGCCCCCATCCGCAGCGCACCGACCGTCGAGGTGATCAGGAGGAAGGAGAAGACAGCCCGTCGCCCCCGCCTCTCCGGATCGCGGACCCGCGGGTACTGCTGCCGGAACCGCGCCCAGAACTCCTGGAGCTCCGCACGGCTCGGGCGGGAGCGAAGCGCCTCGACGTCGAGCGTCGTCGACTCGGTCATTCCGCGAGACTCGGCATCACCGGGTGCGCAGGGGGCCCCGCGCCAGCAGGTGCTGCGCCGACTGCGCGACCGGGCGCATCGTCACCGAGTCGAGGTTGACGTGACCCGGCGCGTCGAGCGCATAGACGATCACGTCGGCCACGTCGTCGGCCACCAGTGGCGCCTCGACACCCTCGTACAGCTTGTCGGCGGCATCCTGATCTCCGCCCAGACGGTTGAGGGTGAACTCCTCGGTGCGCACCATGCCCGGGGCGATCTCGATCACGCGCAGCGGTTCGCCGTTGAGCTCCTGCCGCAGCGCGTGCACGAGCATGGCCTCGCCCGCCTTCGCCGCGTTGTAGCCGCCGCCACCGGGGTATGCCGTCTGCGCGGCGGTGGAGGTGACGAACAGCAGGTCGGCGTGCCCGCCCGCGTCGGCCGCACGCCGGAGGAGGGGAAGAAGGGATGCCACGAGCCGCTGCCCCGACAGCACGTTCGCCTCGAACATCCAGCGCCAGTCCTCGGGATCGCCGTCTTCGACACGGTCGCTGCCGCGCGCCCCACCGGCCACGTGCACGAGAGCGTCGACTCCCCCGGTCTCGTCGAGCCAGGCGGCGAGCGCCGCGACCGCGTCGGCGTCGGTGAGGTCGGCGGCGTGCGCCACCGCGCCCGTCTCCGCTTCGAGGGCCGCGAGACGCTCCGCGCGGCGGGCCACGCCGACGACGTCCCATCCGCGCGCGCGCAGCAGCCGCGCCGTCGCCTCCCCGATCCCCGAACTGGCCCCGGTCACCACAGCACGTCGCGTCATGGCGTCCACGCTACTGCTCTCCTCCGACACACGAGGGCCTCGCGTCGGGAGTCGGCGCGACCGCCGTGTGACGGCGCGTTTCCTCCGCGGTTGCCCGCGATTTCACCCGTGTCTACGCTCGCAGCAGGCCAGGGCGACCGCTCGGCCCCCCAGAACCTGAGGAGCAGCCATGTCGGCACCCGAGAACTGGCGTTTCGAGACGAAGCAGATCCACACGGGCGCTCAGCCCGACCCGGTCACCAAGGCGCGCGCCACGCCGATCTACCAGACCACCTCGTACGTCTTCGACAACGCCGACCACGCCGCGAACCTCTTCGCGCTCGCCGAGTTCGGCAACATCTACACGCGCATCCAGAACCCCACGCAAGACGTCGTCGAGCAGCGTGTCGCGGGCCTCGAGGGCGGCACCGGCGCCCTCCTCGTCGCCAGCGGCCAGGCGGCCGAGACGTTCGCGGTGCTCAACATCGCCCAGGCGGGCGATCACATCGTGTCGTCGAGCTCCATCTACGGCGGCACGTACAACCTGTTCAAGTACACGCTCGCCAAGCTCGGCATCGAGACCACCTTCGTCGAGAACCAGGACGACCCCGAGGCCTGGCGCGCGGCGGTCCGACCGAACACCAAGCTCTTCTTCGCCGAGACCATCGGCAACCCGAAGATCAACGTGCTCGACATCCGCTCCGTCGCCGACGTCGCGCACGAGGCGGGCGTGCCGCTCATCGTCGACAACACGATCGCGACGCCGTACCTCATCCGGCCCTTCGAGCACGGCGCCGACATCATCGTCCACTCGGCGACGAAGTTCCTCGGCGGTCACGGCACCACGATCGGCGGCGTCATCGTCGACGGCGGTACCTTCGCGTGGTCCGAGCACTCCGAGCGCTTCCCGGGTCTCACCACGCCCGACCCCTCGTACCACGGTGCGGTCTACACGCAGGCGGTCGGCGACGGCCTGGCCTACATCATCAAGGCGCGCGTGCAGCTGCTGCGCGACCTCGGCGCCTCCATCGCCCCGCAGAGCGCGTGGCAGCTCATCCAGGGCATCGAGACGCTCTCGCTGCGCGTCGAGCGTCACGTGCAGAACGCGCAGGAGATCGCGGAGTGGCTCGAGTCGCACCCCGATGTCGCGAGCGTGAACTACTCCGGCCTCCCCAGCTCGCCCTGGTACGCCGCCGCCAACAACTACGCCCCGAAGGGCGTCGGCGCGGTGCTGTCGTTCGAGCTCAAGGGCGGCGTCGAGGCGGGCCGCGAGTTCGTCAACGCGCTGAGCCTGTTCAGCCACCTCGCCAACATCGGCGACGTGCGCTCCCTCGTCATCCACCCGGCATCCACGACGCACTCGCAGCTCACCCCCGAGCAGCAGCTGACCGCCGGGGTCACGCCCGGGCTGGTGCGCCTGTCGGTCGGCCTCGAGAACATCGCCGACCTGAAGGCCGACCTCGACCAGGCCCTCGCCGCCGCGCGCCGCCTGTCGGAGGCCGCCCGCGCCTGAGCGATCCCCGCAGCGACGCCCCGCCCCGGTCGACCCGGGACGGGGCGTTCGCGTCCCACCCGCGCGAGTCGCCGAGATTCGTCGCTTCGGGGTGCCGAGAAGCGACGAATCCCGGCGACTCGCGCGGCGGGAGTCAGATCTTCTGCCGCGGACGCAGGCTGCCGAGGCCGCCGTCCACCCCGAGCACCTGCCCCGTCATCCAGGCGTTCTCGGGGGCGAGCAGGAACTCCACCGCGCGCGCGACGTCGTCGGGCTCGCCGAGGCGACCGAGCGGGTGCATCGCCTCCGACACCTTCCGCGACATGTCGCTCGAGGTGAGCTTCTCGGTCAGCCGCGTCTGCACGAGCCCCGGGGCCACCGCGTTCACGCGCAGCCCGTGCGCGGCGTAGCTCGCGGCGGCCGACAGGGTCAGACCGATCACGCCGGCCTTGGCCGCGGCGATCCCGTCGTGGTTGGGCAGGCCCGCCAGCGCCGCCGCAGACGAGACGAGCACCACCGCCCCACCGTCGCGCATGTGCGCGCCGGCCGCCCGCACCGCGGCGAACGCGGTGGTGAGCGAGGCCGCGATGAGCTCGTCGAACTGGGCACGCGAGGTCAGATGCGCAGGCTTCAGCAGCATCGACCCCGCGAAGACCGCGATCCCGTCGAGCTCCCCCGCCTCGGCGACGACCTTGTCGACCGCATCGAAGTCGGTGGCGTCGAGGGTGAAGTCGGGGTCGATGCGCGAGGAGTCCCGCGCGGTGGTCACGACGTGGTGTCCCGCGTCGCTCAGTCGTGTCGCCGTCGCCTGGCCGATGTCGCTCGAGGCCGCGATGAGAAGGAAGTTCGCCATGCCGGGATCATGACCACCCCACCCGGGTGCCGACGGGGGCTGGACAAGCGGCATCCGAGTCATCCGTCGTCGTAACAGACCGTGCCCGTCCGCGCGCACCGGAGAGAATGGATGCCATGGACTGGCAGATCTCCGAAGACACCGTGCCCTCGGCACCGGTGACGGAGGCCGATGCGCGGTCTCTGCTGGGTCGGCCCCCGGCGACGGGCGCCTGGCGCGACGGAGACCCGGTCGGCGATCGACGGTTCGTCTCGTTCGGCCCCTTCACGACCGAGAACGGCGAATCGCTGCCGCACGTGCGCCTCGCCTACGAGACGTGGGGCGAGCTCTCCCCCGCGCGCGACAACGCCGTCCTGATCCTGCACGCCCTGACGGGCGACAGCCACGTCCGCGGCGCCGCGGGCCCCGGCCACGCCACGGCGGGCTGGTGGAGCGACCTCGTAGGCCCGGGAGCCGCGATCGACACCGACCGGTGGTTCGTCGTCGCCCCCAACATGCTCGGCGGATGCCAGGGCTCGACGGGTCCGGCCAGCATCGCCCCCGACGGGTACGAGTGGGCCTCGCGCTTCCCCTACCTCACCATCCGCGACCAGGTCGCCGCGCAGGCGGCGCTCGCCGACGCGCTCGGCGTCGATCGGTGGTTCGCCGTCGTGGGCGGATCGATGGGCGGCATGCACGCCCTGGAGTGGGCGGTGGGCCACCCCGACCGCGTCGCGCGCTCGGCGATCCTGTCGGCCCCGCCGATCACGACGGCCGACCAGATCGCCCTGAACTCCGTGCAGCTCGACACCATCCGCGTCGATCCGCGCTTCGCGGGCGGCGAGTACTACGACGCCGGCGACGGCGACGGACCCCACCGCGGCCTCGCCCTCGCGCGACGCATGGCGTTGCTGAACTACCGGAGCCCGACCGAGCTGAATCAGCGCTTCCAGCGCTCCTGGCAGTCGGGGGTCAGCCCGCTCGGGCGCGGCGGGCGCTTCGCGGTGGAGTCGTACCTCGACTTCCACGGCAACAAGTTCACGCGACGCTTCGACGCGAACAGCTACCTGACCCTGGTCGAGGCCATGAACTCGCACGACGTCGGACGCGACCGCGACGGTGTCGAAGACGCCCTCGCCCGCGTCACCGCCACGACCCTCGTCCTGGGCATCGACAGCGATCGCCTGTTCCCCATCGACGGACAGCACCGCATCGCCCGCGGCATCCCGAACACCCTCGACGGCGATGCCGCCGTCGTGCTCTCGAGCGACTTCGGGCACGACGGCTTCCTCATCGAGACCGCCGCCGTCGCGACGCACCTGCGCCGCCTGTTCGCGACCTGAGCACCGCGGGTGCCGCGCCCCCGGCATCCGCCCCACCCCGCCGCACGCCCCGTCGAGTGTCCAGGACACGCCGCATCGGGTCGGCCGTTGCGGCGTGTCTTGGACACTCGGCCCCGCCCGGGGGCGCCGGACTCAGCGATGCGTCGGGATCGAGCCCGTGATGGCGGTCTGCGCGGCTTCGGCGGCCGGCATCCGATGCGCGGGATGACGCCCGGACCGGTCCTCGACGCGGTACGACACGAACGCGACCGCGAGCCCGCCCAGGGCCAGCAGCGCCCCGACCCACGCGGGGGCCACGAGGCCGAGCCCCGCGGCGATCGCGAGACCGCCGAGGAACGCGCCGAGGCTGTTGCCGATGTTCAGCGCGGAGTGGTTGAGGGCGGCCGCGATGGACTGGTTGTCCTCCGCGACGTCCATGAGCCGCGTCTGGATCGACGGGCTCAACGCGGAGCCGCAGAAGGCGACGAGGAAGGCGAAGAAGACGAGGCTGACGATCCAGGTCGCCGTGAGCGCCAGACCCACGGATGCCGCACCCAGAGCGATCAGCCCCACGGACAACCAGAAGCGGAGGTCTTTGTCGGCGAGTGCACCGCCGACGATGTTGCCGACCGTCATCCCCACGCCCACGAGGACGAGCACGAGGGAGACCGCCCATTCCGGCTGGCCGGCGACATCGGTGATCATGGGCGCGATGTAGCTGTACATCGCGAAGAAGCCGCCGAAGCCGACCGCTCCGATGCCGAGCGCGAACCAGACCTGACCGATCCGGAACACGCGCAGCTCGTCGCGCAGACGCCTCCCGGGCGAGCCCGGGTGCGACGGCACGAAGAGGGCGATGCAGACCGCCGCGAGGGCGAAGATCGCGGTCACCACGGCGAAGGCCGCGCGCCAGCCGACCTGCTGCCCGAGGAGCGTGCCCAGCGGCACGCCCACGACGTTGGCGATGGTCAGTCCGGTGAGCACGAACGCGACGCCCTTGGCGCGGTTGCCCGGTCCGAGGGCATCGGCGGCGACCAGCGCGCCGATGCCGAAGTAGGCGCCGTGCGGCAATCCCGCGAGGAAGCGCGACGCCGCCACCAGCTCGAACGTCGGGGCGATCACCGTCAGCAGCGTGAAGAACGCCAGCGCCGCCGCCAGAACGATCATGACGCGGTGACGAGGGAACCGGGCCACGGACCCCGCGATGGTCGGCGCGCCCACGACGACCCCGAGGGCGTACAGCGAGATCAGCCACCCGGCTTGGGCGATCGCGTCGTCGGGAGAGGCCGCCCAGGCACCGGGCAGGAGTTCACGGGCGATGTTGGGCAGCAGGCCCATCACGACGAACTCGGTCATGCCGATGCCGAAACTGCCGATGGCGAGAGAAAGGAGCGCCCGCATCGCCGCACCTCTCGAGGGAGTCGAAGAGGTCACTCGACGATGCTAGTCGGCTTCCGCGACCCGACCGAATCGTTTCGAGAGTCGATCTCGCGTCCCCGACGTCACCGGGTGCCGACCACCCCTCCTCCCCGGATGACGGATCGGCCCCTCTCTCCCCCGTCACGGCGGCGACGGGATTTCACCCGCCTCGACCGTGGCACTGTCGAACCCCTCACCGCACAATGAGAGGATGCCGGAGATGACCGAACCACAGGTCTGGGTGCTGATCGGGACCTTCGCCGCCGCCGTCCTCGGCGGCATGACCTTCAGCACGAACCTCATCATGGGCTCGCTGACGAAGGTCATCGCCGCGAACACCGACCGCCTCGAGGCGCGCATCAATTCCCTGCGGCACGACACCGTCGCCGAGTCGCGCGTCACGCGCATCGAGCTCACCGCCAGGATCGACAGCGTCGAAGCCGGACTCACCGCCAAGATCGATAGCGTCGAATCCGGGCTCAAAGCAACGATCGACAGCGTCGAGAGCCGCCTGCGCGGCGACCTCGCGCGCATCGACGCCGACGTCGCCGCCATCACCAAGCGCATCGGGACCGACCCGCCCGCGATCTGAGGCAGGTCCCCCGAGCCGGGCGAAGCCGACGGGGTCTGACGACGCGATCTCGTCGGCCGCGACGCTCCTCCGTCGCCGGGCGTCTGCGCACCGGGCGGGAGCGTGCGCCGTTCCGTCCACGTCGGCGCGACCGGCGCGCCGCGGCTCAGTCCGTGCGGTCCTCCCGGCGCTCCAGGGCCTGTTCGAGCCGCTCGACCTTGCCCTCGATCTCGCCCGTGCGCCCCGGGCGGATATCGGCCTTGAGCACGAGCGACACCCGTGATCCGTAGGGCATCACGGCATCCGTCGCCGCTTTGACGACCGCGAACACCTCGTCCCACTCGCCCTCGACCTCGGTGAACATCGAGGTCGTGCGGTGCGGCAGACCGGACGCGCGCACCACGGCGACCGCTGCGGCCACGGCGTCGTGCACCGAGGCGTCGGGGTTCTCGGCGGCGGCGGTGCCGACACCGGAAGGGGCGACGGAGAAGGCGATGAGCATGCGTCGAGACTACGGCGCACCCCGACCGAGCGGAACCGGCGTGCTCCGGCCGGCCGCTCCGCCGTCTCCCGTGCCTCAGCGTCCCGTGGGCACCCGGGGCGGAACGGGGCGGCGACCCGTCACGATCTCCCGCAGGCCGGCGGGCGGCCGGACGCGACCGACGGGGACGCGCGCGACGCGCACGATGGCCCACACCAGCAGCACCAGGGCGAGGAGGTTGCGCACCTCGAGGACCACGACCGGGAAGGGGTTCGGGTGCGTCGCCATCAGCCCGTCGTAGAGCAGCGGGTACATCCACTGGGTCAGGCCGGCGATGACCAGGGTCAGGCCCGCGAAGCCGAACCACCGTCGGCGGTCGATCATGAGACCGAGCACGACCGGGGCGAACAGCCACACGTAGTACTGGGGCGAGCCGACCTTGTTCAGCGCGATGAAGGCCGTCACCAACGCCAGCGACAGCGGCGGGAAGAGCGTGAGGAACGTGGCGCCGTGACGCAGCTTCCAGACGCCCACGGCGGCCACGCCCACCATGGTCAGCAGCATGACCGGGGTCATGGCGGCGATGACCGCGTCGGCGCCCGGGCCGGTCACCTGGAAGGTCAGCACGTCGCCGTCGTAGTAGACCTCGCTACCCGGGACGTAGAACGCCGAGAGGAACATGTAGAGCCCGCCGACGGGCGCCTCCATCTGGATGCCGCGCGAGGTCTGGTCTCCCACGAAGCCGAAGACGAAGGGGGCTCCGCCGAGCGCGACCACCGGGACGATGGTCGCCAGCGACACCGCCACCGCGCCCCAGACGAGGGCCAGGCGGCGGCGCACCACGACGAGACCCGCAGCGAGGATGGCCGCCGGCCACACCTTCATCCACACCGAGACCGACAGCAGGACGGAGGCCAGGAACGGGCGCCGCAGCATCCAGATCCCCCCGAGGATGGCGAAGGGCACGGTGATGCCGTCGATGCGGTAGATGCCGACGGGGCCGATGAGCAGGATCGCCGCCAGCCAGAACCACGCGGCCAGCACGCGACCGCGGGAGCGACCCGAACCGACGAGGACGACGAAGGCGATGAGGTTGAAGAGGGCGACGGTGATCGCCCAGGCCGGGGTGTAGCCGACCGCCCAGGCGAAGAGCCAGGCGAACGTCATCGGGAGGAAGGCGAGCTGCGGGTAGATCCACTTCTCGGTGATCCCGGGCCACTGCCAGGTGTCGCTGCGGGTGCAGGAGGTCACGTCGATCCCCCCGAACAGCGCGCAGCGCGACCACGGCTCGTACACCAGGTACACGTCGCCCATGGGTTCGTTGGGCTGCTGGTAGCCCAGCACCCCCACCACGACGTGCACGGCGACGAACGCGATCAACAGGGGAACGACACGCCTCAGCACCCCCCGATCCTAAGCGGGCGTCCCCACCGGCCCCTGCCCCGCTCCTGCGCCCGCGCAGCGGGAGGGGGTCAACCGTTATGCGATCGAGTCCCGCAGCAGCTCAGAGATGACCCGCGGCACGGCCTCGGCGACGTCGAGCGCCGTGATCGGACCGCCCTCGCCGCCGATCGAGAGGGAGGCCAGCGCCCCGGCCCGCCCGTGCACCCAGGCGGCGGTCGCCGCGCACGCCGCGAGGTCGTCGATGCCGGTGCGCCCGGCCGCCACCGCGGACGCGGTGATGGCGCCCAGCACTCCCCCCAGCACATCGCCGGTGCCCGCGGTCGCGAGCCACGGCGTCCCGGCCGACACCCGACGGGTCCAGCCTCCCGCCGCCGCGACCACGGTGACGGCGCCCTTCGACAGCACCACCCCGCCGAAGGCGTCGGCCGTCTCGCGAGCGACGCGCTCGCGGTCGTCGGTCGCGGCCTGCGGCAGCCCCAGCGCCTCCCGCAGCCGGTCGAGTTCGCGGGAATGGGGAGTCACGATCACCGGAGCGGTGGCGTCCGGCACCAGGTCGAGGGCGCCCGCGTCGACCACCACCGGCACCTCGCCGCGGAGGATGCCGCGCAACGCCGCGGTCTCGGCGGCGTCGCGCTCCGCGGCATCCGTCCCCGACCCCATCAGCCACGCCTGCACGCGACCATCGGCGGTCACGGTCTCGGGGCGACGCTGCAGGACGAGGTCCTGCGCGCGCTGCGGTCCGAGGTAGCGCACCATCCCGGTGCCCGTGCGCCAGGCCGCCTCGACCCCCAGCACCGCCGCTCCGGGATAGCGGGTCGACCCCGTGCGCACGCCGATGACTCCGCGGGAATACTTGTCGTCGTCCGCCGTTGGCCTCCGCAGTACGTGGGCGGCATCGTGTCCGTCCCAATCCTTCGCCGTCATGGCGTCACCCTAGAACGCAAAGGTCTTCCATGAGCGCCCTCTTCACTCCCCTGGCCATTCGCGGTATCGAGATGCGCAATCGCCTGTGGGTCTCGCCGATGTGCCAGTACAGCGCGGTGGAGGGCGTCCCGAACGACTGGCATCACGTTCACCTCGCGCAGTTCGCCGCGGGCGGGGCGGGGCTGGTGATCGCGGAGGCGACCGCGGTCTCCCCCGAGGGGCGAATCTCCCCCCAGGACGCCGGCCTGTGGACCGACGCTCAGGCCGAGGCGTGGCGGCCCATCGTCACGGCCCTCCGCGCCCGCGGAGCCGTCGCGGGCGTGCAGCTCGGCCATGCCGGTCGCAAGGCGTCGACGTCGGCGCCGCTCTCCGGCGCGCGCGGCTCGGTCTCGGTCGCCGACGGCGGATGGCGCACCGTCGCCCCCTCCGCCCTGGCCTACGCCGATTTCGACGAGCCCGCGGCGCTCGATGCGGAGGGGGTCGAGAAGGTGGTGACCGACTTCGCGGATGCCGCCCGCCGGGCCGTCCGCGCGGGATTCCAGGTGCTCGAGCTGCACGCGGCCCACGGCTACCTGCTGCACCAGTTCCTCTCGCCCCTCACCAACCACCGCGACGACGCCTACGGCGGCTCGTTCGAGAACCGCGCACGCCTGCTCGTCCGCGTGACCGAGGCCGTCCGCCGCGCCGCGCCCGAGGCCGCGGTGTTCGTGCGCTTCTCCGCCACCGACGCCGCCGAGGGCGGCTGGAGCGTCGACGACACGGTGGCCGCGTCCCGACTCGTCGCCGCGGCCGGCGCCGATCTCATCGACGTCTCGAGCGGTGGGCTCGTCCCCCACCAGCACATCGTGCCCGGGCCCGGTTATCAGGTCGAGTACGCCGCGACCGTGCGCCGCGAAACGGGCCTGCTGGTCAGCGCGGTCGGCATGATCGACGATCCGGCCCTCGCCGAGAACGTCGTCGCCGACGGACGCGCCGACGCCGTGATGTCGGGCCGTGAGTGGCTGCGCGACCCGCACTACGCCCTGCGCGCGGCCGCCGCCCTGGGCGCGGACTCCCCCGCCCCCGCGCAGTACCTGCGCGCGTACTGAGCCGCATCCCGGTCCAGGTCACGGTTCTCGCCCGGATCACACGCCGCGACGGGTGCTCGCGGGATCTCGCGCCGCGCCGCCCACTCGTTGCGACGGTTGCGCCGCAGCGCGTGATCTCGGGCGGTTCGTGCGCCGTCGACTCCGCCCGCCCTCACGCGAAGACACCGGATGCCACGCGGCCGCGGCCCGTGGCATCCGGTGTTCCGATGGGGTCAGACGAAGCGGCGACGCTCGGTGGCGTCCTGCACCTCGCCCACGAGCTCCTCGATGACGTCCTCGAGGAAGAGGACCGCCCGCACGTCTCCGGCCTCGTCGCGCACCTGGGCGAGGTGGCGCCCCGAGCGGCGCATGAGCGCCAGGGCGTCCTCGAGGTCGGTGGTCTCCAGCACCGACACCATGTGGTGCACGCGCTTGTTCGGGATCGGCCGTGCCATGTCGGCATCCGACCCCTCCGCCGCGCGCAGTACGTCCTTCAGATGCACGTAACCGGTGGGGATGCCGGACGCGTCGACGATCACATACCGGGAGTACCCGTGCTGCGCGACGGCCCGTTCGATCTCGGCGGGGGTCGTCGTCTCGGGAAGGGTCACCAGATCGGCCATCGGCACCGCGATGTCGGCTGCCTTCTTCTCGGTGAACTCGACCACCGCGGTCACCGTTCCGGCGGCGTCGTCGAGCACCCCCTCGCGACGCGACTGCGTCACGATCGTGGCGACCTCATCCAGCGTGTAGGTCGAGGCGGCCTCGTCCTTCGGCTCCACGCGGAACAGACGCAGCACGTGATTGGCCGTCCAGTTCAAGGCCACGATGATCGGGTGGAACGCCTTCGACACCGCCACCAGCGGCGGGGCGAGCATGAGCACCGCGCGGTCGGGCAGCGAGAACGCCAGGTTCTTCGGGACCATCTCGCCGAACACCACGTGCAGGTACGACACCAGCAGCAGCGCGACCACGAACCCGGCCACGTCGACCGCGGCCTCGGGAAGTCCGGTGAGCCCCAGCGGACCCGCCAGCAGGTGGTGGATCGCGGGCTCCGACACGTTCAGGATCAACAGCGAGCAGATCGTGATGCCGAGCTGGCACGTCGCCAGCATCATGGTGGCGTGCTCCATGGCGTACAGCGCGGTCTTGGCCGCGCGCGACCCGCGGTCGGCGTGCGGCTCGATCTGCGAGCGGCGCGCGGAGATGACGGCGAACTCCGCGCCGACGAAGAAGGCGTTGGCCGCGAGGAGCACGACCAGCCAGGCGATTCCGGCCCAGTCGTTCATCGCTGATCACCGCCCTTCGCCGCTCGGACGAGATCGTCGATGTCGTGCTCCTCCGGCGTCGGCGTGAACTGCACCCTGTCGACCCGGCGACCGTCCATTCGCTGCACGGCGAGCACGCCGTCGTCGAGGTCGACCGTGTCGCCGACCGCGGGGATGCGCTCGAGGGCCGCCATGATGAATCCGCCCACGGTGTCGTAGACCTCGCCCTCGGGGACGCGGACGCCCGCGCGGTCGAGCACCTCGTCGGGCCGCAGGTCGCCGGGGAAGGTGACCGACGCGGCCGATCGCACGACGCCGGCGCGGGAGCGGTCGTGCTCGTCGAGCACCTCGCCGACGATCTCCTCCACGAGGTCCTCGAGGGTCACGACCCCCGCCGTCCCGCCGTACTCGTCGACGACGATCGCCATCTGGTAGCCGCGCGAGCGCAGCTCGGACACGAGCGTATCCAGGTGCACGGTCTCGGGCACGCGCAGCGGCTCGGTGGCGAGGGCGGCCACCGGCACGTCGGCGCGGCGGTCGCGCGGCACGCCGATTGCGGCTTTGAGGTGCACGACCCCGACGATGTCGTCCATCGACTCCCCGTAGACCGGGAATCGGCTGTGTCCCGTGCGTCGGGCGAGCTGCACGACGTCGTCGGCGGGGTCTCCCGCGGCGAGCGCGTGCACGCTCGGCCGCGGCGTCATGACGTCGGCGGCGCTCAGGCGCGCGAAGGTGAGGCTGCGGTCGAGCAGCGAGGCGGTGTCCTTCTCGAGCATGCCCGCGCTGGCGGAACGCTTCACGAGGCTCGACAGTTCCTCGGCCGAACGGGCTCCCGACAGCTCCTCCTTGGGCTCGACGCCCATCGCGCGCAGCACGCCGTTCGCGCTGCCGTTGAGCACGAGGATCGCGGGCTTGAACACCGCGGTGAAGGCGACCTGGAACGGGATCACGAGCTTCGCCGTCTGCCGCGGGATCGCGAGGGCGAAGTTCTTGGGGACGAGCTCGCCCAGGATCATCGACAGCACGGTCGCGAAGCCGACGCCGATGACCGCGGCGAGCCCGACGACGAGCGCCTCGGGCAGACCCCACGTCTGGAAGGCCGGTCGGAGCAGGTTGGAGATGGCCGGTTCCATCGTGTAACCGGTGAGCAGCGTCGTCAGGGTGATCCCCAGCTGGGCGCTCGAGAGGTGGGTCGAGGTGATGCGCAACGCATCGATCGTGAGCGACAGGCGCGTCTCCCCGGCCGCGCGACGGGCCTCGAGGTCGGCGCGGTCGAGATTGACGAGGGCGAACTCGCTCGCGACGAAGAGTCCGGTCCCCACGGTGAGCAGGAGCCCCACGGCCAGCATGACGTAATCCATCAGGCATCACCCCCGCGCGGGCGTTCGGCGGGAGAGGGTCGTCGGGGCCTGGGTCTACAACTGGGAGGGTCGTCCATCGTGCCGTCGATTCTATGGCAGCGGGAGACCGACGGTACCCGTCTGCGCGAGACGGCCGACCTGGGGAGGATGGGAGACATGGATGCCACCTCCCCGGCGCAGTCGCGCGCCATGGCGGCCGAGTCCGCCGTCGTCCGCCGCTACGTCCACCGCTACGGCCCGCTGGCGTGGGCGCACGCCGCAACGCCGGGCGTGGACGGCGCGCGCACCTGGCACTACTGGTGGCACGCGCATCTGCTCCACGTCTTCCGCGACGCGCAGGAGCACCGCCCCGATCCGCGCCGGGCGCGCCTGCTGCGGGCGCTCCACCGCGGCGTCACCGTGCGCACGCTCGGTCGCTGGACGACGCCGTTCTACGACGATGTGGCGTGGATGACGCTCGCCCTGCAGCGCTACGACGCGCACGATCGGCGCCTCGACCGCCTCACCCGGCGGCTCGACGAGGCGATCGACCCGGCGGTGGGCGCCCTGCCCTGGGCCGTCGACAGCGCGCTGTACAACGCCCCCGCGAACGGTCCCGCGGCGATCGCGCTGGCGTCGTCCGCGCATCGCGGGTCGGCCGTCGATCTCGACGCGTGGGTCGCGGCGACCCTCCACGACCCCGCGACGGGGCTCGTGCGCGACGGGATCGAGCACGGCGTCGTCCGCCCCGACCTGTGGACGTACAACCAGGGCGTCGCGATCGGAAGCGCCCTCGCCCTCGCCGAGGCGGCGCCCGACGCCGACGCCCGGGAGGCGCACGAGGCCCGGGCGGCCTCCCTCGTGCGTGCCGTCGCCCGGTGGTGCGCTCCCGATGACGACCTCTTCCCCGCGGCCGGGGGTGGCGACGGCGGCCTGTTCGCCGGCATCCTGGCCCGTTATCTCGCCGAGGCCGCGCTCTGGTTCGCCGACGACGCCTCGAGCGAGGCCCACCGGCCGGTCGCGGACGTCGCCCGCCGGCTCGTGCACCGCAACGCGGCGGCGTTGTGGGACGGCCGTCGGGGCGGGTCGTTCCCCGCCGACCCCCGACGGCCCGCGCGCGCGGGCGGCGACGATCTCGATCTGTCGGTCCAGGTCGGCGCCTGGATCACGCTCGAGGCCGAGGTCGCCCTCGAGCGGGCGCTCACCAGCTGACCGGGAGCGCCTTGCCCTCCTCGTAGCCGGCGGCCGACTGCAGGCCCACCCGGGCGCGCTCGTGGAACTGGGCGACCGTGGCCGCTCCCGCGTAGGTGAAGGAGGAGCGCACGCCGGAGGTGATCATGTCGAGGAGGTCCTCCAGGCCCGGCCGCTGCGGGTCGAGGTAGATGCGCGACGACGAGATGCCCTCGGCGAACAGCTCCTTGCGCGCCCGTTCGAACGGGTCGAGACGACCGAAGCGCCCCTGCACCGCCTTGGTGGAGGCCATGCCCCACGACTCCTTGTAGAGCAGGCCCGCGTCGTCGGTGCGGAGAAGTCCCGGGGCTTCGATCGTGCCGGCGAACCACGACCCGATCATGACCGACGCCGCACCCGCGGCCAGCGCGAGGGCCACGTCACGGGGGTAGCGCACGCCGCCGTCGGCCCACACGTGCGCGCCCGCGCTGCGGGCCGCCTCCGCGGTCTCGAGCACGGCGGAGAACTGCGGGCGGCCGACCGCGGTCATCATGCGGGTCGTGCACATCGCCCCGGGGCCGACGCCGACCTTGAGGATGGTGGCCCCGGCGTCGGTCAGGTCGCGCACGCCCTCGGCGGTCACGACGTTGCCCGCGGCGATCGGGATGCCGAGCTCCAGCGCCGCGACCTCGCGCAACGCGCGGAGCATCTGCGCCTGGTGGCCGTGCGCGGTGTCGACCACGAGCACGTCGACGCCCGCGGCGGCCAGCGCCCGGGCCTTCGACGCGACGTCGCCGTTGACGCCGACGGCGGCCGCGACGATCAGGCGACCGTCCGCGTCCACCGCGGGACGGTAGACCGAGTCGCGGAGGGCGCTGCGACCCGACAGCGTGCCGACGACCCGATCGCCGTCCACGACGGGGACGATGTCGACGCCGGCGTGCTCGATCAGCGCGAAGACCTCGCGCGGGTCGCCGATGCGCTCGACCTCGACCACCGGTGCGTCGCTGCGGGCGATGTCGCCGAGCGTGGCATCCGGGAGCGCGGTCGCCAGACGCGGGGCCGGGACGATCCCGCGGAAGGCGGCGACGTCGACGACACCGTCCTCGCGCGCGTCGGCGACGACGATGCCCCGGCCGGGCACCGGGGGCAGCACGAGACGCGCATCGGCGACGGTCGCGGTCGGAGGCAGCACGAGGGGCGCGTCCCAGGCGACGGGCTGCGCCTTGACCCACTCGACCGCCTCGACCAGCTGCGGCAGCGCGAGGTCCTGCGGGAGCACGCCCAGACCGCCGCGACGCGCCAGGGTCGCGGCGAGGCGCGTTCCCGTCACGGAGTTCATGTTGGCCGACACGAGGGGGATCGTCGCGCCGCTGCCGTCACCCGGGGCCAGGTCGACGTCGAGGCGACTGCGCACCTCCGAATGGCGGGGGACGAGGAAGACGTCCGAGTACGTCAGGTCGACATCGGGCTGCGCGCCGGAGAACTCCATGGCATCCACTCCATCACACGATCCGAAAGTAAAGGCCTCATCCAGGCCGAGGTCGTTCTCCCAACCTCGGCTAGGCTGGCAGATGCGTTGGACGCTCGGCGTCTTCGACGGCGACGTCGGCGCATCCACAGGAATCTTCATCGAGGAAAGCAGGCGATCGACTGTGTCGAGCCAGGTGACGGGCGTCGGTACTTCGAGCGAGGGCGAGTTCGGCGCGAACGAGTGGCTCGTAGACGAACTCTACGAACAGTTCAAAGTCGACAAGCACTCCGTAGACAAGGCCTGGTGGCCGATCCTGGAGGCGTACCACCCGGTCGTCGACGGATCCTCGGCCGCCGCTCCCCCGCCCGCCGCGCCGACTTCGGCGCCGGCGTCCGAGCCCAAGCCGGTGACGGCGCCGATTCCCGTGGTGGGGCAGGCGCCCGTCGCCCGCACCACGGCCAAGCCGGCCAAGCCGCAGCCGATCCCGGCGCAGGCCCCGAACGCCGTTCCCTCGGCGGGCTCCGAGAGCACCGAGGAAGACCGCGTGACGGTGCTGAAGGGGATGCCGAAGGCGCTGGCATCCAACATGGACGACTCGCTCACGGTCCCCACCGCGACGAGCGTGCGCACCATCCCCGCGAAGCTGATGATCGACAACCGCATCGTCATCAACAACCACATGTCGCGCACGCGCGGCGGCAAGGTCAGCTTCACGCACCTCATCGGCTGGGCGCTCATCCAGGCGCTCAAGGAGTTCCCGAGCCAGAACGTCTACTACGCCGAGATCGACGGCAAGCCGTCCGTCGTGGCACCCGCGCACGTCAACCTGGGCATCGCCATCGACATGCCCAAGCCCGACGGATCCCGCGCGCTCCTGGTGCCGAGCATCAAGCGCGCCGACACCCTGACGTTCGGGGAGTTCCTCGCGTCCTACGAAGACCTCGTGCGCCGCGCCCGCGGCAACAAGCTGACCCCGGCCGACTTCCAGGGCACCACGGTCTCGCTGACCAACCCCGGCGGTATCGGCACGGTCCACTCGGTCCCGCGCCTCATGCGCGGACAGGGCGCGATCATCGGCGCCGGCGCCCTCGACTACCCCGCGGAGTTCCAGGGCGCGAGCGAGAAGACGCTCAACGAGCTGGCGATCGGCAAGACGATCACCCTCACCAGCACCTACGACCACCGTGTCATCCAGGGTGCGGGCTCGGGCGAGTTCCTCAAGAAGGTGCACGAGCTGCTGATCGGCCAGCGCGGCTTCTACGACGACATCTTCGCCGCCCTGCGCATCCCGTACGCGCCCATCCACTGGGCCGCCGACATCAGCGTCGACATCTCCGAGCGCATCGACAAGAGCGCCCGCGTGCAGGAGCTCATCAACTCCTACCGCGTGCGCGGCCACCTCATGGCCGACATCGACCCGCTCGAGTACGTCCAGCGCACCCACCCCGACCTCGAGATCGAGTCGCACGGGCTGACCTTCTGGGACCTCGACCGCGAGTTCGTCACCGGCGGCCTCGGCAACAAGCGGGTCGCGAAGCTGCGCGACATCCTCGGCGTGCTGCGCGACTCCTACTGCCGCACCATGGGCGTGGAGTACATGCACATCCAGGACCCGGCGCAGCGCCAGTGGTTCCAGCGCAACATCGAGGTCAAGTACACCAAGCCCGGGCACGACGAGCAGCTGCGCATCCTCTCCAAGCTCAACCAGGCCGAGGCCTTCGAGACCTTCCTGCAGACGAAGTACGTCGGCCAGAAGCGCTTCAGCCTCGAGGGCGGCGAGTCGCTCATCCCCCTGCTCGATCAGATCCTGCAGGGCGCCGCCTCGGCCGGTCTCGACGGCGCCGCCATCGGCATGGCGCACCGCGGTCGCCTCAACGTTCTCACCAACATCGCGGGCAAGACCTACGGTCATGTGTTCCGCGAGTTCGAGGGCGCCGTGGCCGTGGGCAGCAAGCGCGGCTCGGGCGACGTGAAGTACCACCTCGGCACCGAGGGCACCTTCGTCGGCGACGCCGGCGACGAGCTCCCCGTGTACCTGGCGGCCAACCCCTCCCACCTCGAGACCGTCGACGGCGTGCTCGAGGGCATCGTGCGCGCCAAGCAGGACCGCAAGCCCATCGGCACCTTCTCGTGGCTGCCCATCCTCGTGCACGGCGACGCCGCGTTCGCGGGTCAGGGCGTCGTGGTCGAGACGCTGCAGATGTCGCAGCTGCGCGGCTACCGCACGGGCGGCACGATCCACGTCGTGGTCAACAACCAGGTCGGCTTCACCACCACGCCCACCGATGCGCGCACCTCCGTGTACGCCACCGACGTCGCCAAGACCATCCAGGCCCCGATCCTGCACGTCAACGGCGACGACCCCGAGGCCGTCGTGCGCGCCGCGGAACTGGCGTTCCTGTACCGCGAGGAGTTCCACCGCGACATCGTCATCGACCTCGTCTGCTACCGCCGACGCGGTCACAACGAGGGCGACGACCCCTCGATGACGCAGCCGCTGATGACGAACCTCATCGAGGCCAAGCGCTCGGTGCGCCGTCTGTACACCGAGTCGCTCGTCGGCCGCGGTGACATCACCGAAGACGAGTACGAGCAGGCGAAGCAGGACTTCCAGAGCCGTCTCGAGGTCGCTTTCGCGGACACGCACGAGGCCGAGACCGGGACCAACCCGGTCGTCACCACCGACGCGGCCGACGAGCCCGCCGTCGGCGCGCCCGAGACCAC
The DNA here is from genome assembly GCF_040701795.1 of Microbacterium sp. NPDC089190. Taxonomy (NCBI): domain Bacteria; kingdom Bacillati; phylum Actinomycetota; class Actinomycetes; order Micrococcales; family Microbacteriaceae; genus Microbacterium; species Microbacterium sp. NPDC089190. Next base: position 470,458 of record NZ_JBFBHF010000001.1, read on the forward strand.
CGGCGTCTCGCGTGAGGTCGTGCAGCACATCGGCGACGCCTTCGTGAACAAGCCCGACGGCTTCACCGTGCACACGAAGCTCCAGCAGCTGCTCGACAAGCGCCTCGACATGAGCCGCAACGGCAACATCGACTGGGCCTTCGGCGAGCTGCTCGCCTTCGGCTCCGTGCTGATGGAGGGCACCCCGGTGCGTCTCGCCGGTCAGGACTCGCGCCGCGGCACGTTCGTGCAGCGTCACTCGGTGCTGCACGATCGCGACAACGGCCAGGAATGGCTGCCGCTCGCCAACCTCAGCGAGAACCAGGGGCGCTTCTGGGTCTACGACTCGCTTCTGAGCGAGTACGCCGCCATGGCGTTCGAGTACGGCTACTCGGTCGAGCGCTCCGACGCACTGGTGCTGTGGGAAGCGCAGTTCGGCGACTTCGCCAACGGCGCGCAGTCGGTCATCGACGAGTTCATCTCGTCGGCCGACCAGAAGTGGGCGCAGCAGTCGAGCGTCGTGCTGCTGCTCCCCCACGGCTACGAGGGACAGGGCCCCGACCACTCCTCGGCCCGCATCGAGCGGTACCTGCAGATGTGCGCGCAGGACAACATGATCGTCGCGCGTCCCTCCACCCCGGCGTCGTACTTCCACCTGCTGCGCCGCCAGGCCTACCAGCGTCCGCGTCGCCCGCTCGTGGTGTTCACGCCCAAGGCGATGCTGCGTCTGCGCGGGGCGACCAGCCCGGTCGAGGACTTCCTCGAGGGCCGGTTCGAGCCCGTGCTCGACGACGACCGCGGCATCGACCGCGGCGCCGTGAAGCGTGTGCTCCTGCACGCCGGCAAGATCCACTGGGACCTGCGCGCGGAACTCGACAAGAACCCGAACCCGGAGATCGCCCTGGTGCGTCTCGAGCAGTACTACCCGGCACCGATCGAGGAGCTGACGCGCGTGGTCGCGCAGTACCCGAACGCCGAGCTGGTCTGGGTCCAGGACGAGCCCGAGAACCAGGGCGCGTGGCCGTTCATCGCGCTCGAGGTGGCCGACCAGCTCGACCGCCCCGTTCGTCGCATCTCGCGCGCCTCGGCGGCATCGACGGCGACCGGCTCGCCCAAGGTGCACGCCAGCGAGCACGCCGCGATCATGAAGGACGCGCTCTCGCGCTGACCTCCCGCCGAGAAGGGGCCCGGACGACGGAAGTCGGCCGGGCCCCTTCCTCGTCCTCCCCGGAGCGCAGGAACGATCTCGTACGGCGCGCGTGCGGCGACGTCGACCCTGAGGACCATCGCCGCAACGCCGATCGTGGAAACGGGAGCTGCCGGACGGACGCCAGGATGCCGGCACCGCCCATCGCGGGCGGGCACGGAACCGCTCCCGTCGCCCCGCCTGTCAGGATGCCGGCGCCGCGAGCCCGAGGGTCGGCGCCATGGCCGGGATGGCGTACGCCAGGCTCCCATCGAGCGCTTCGCCGGTGTGGCCCGCGCCCTCGACGATGTGCGTCAGCACCGTGAAGCCTGCGGCGGTGGCCGCGTCGGCATTGTTCTGCTGTCCGGGGCCGTAGGTCGTATCCGCACTGCCCCAGGTGAACACGGCCAGGTGACCGGAGTACGTGCCGGCCGGCGCCGCGGCCATGATGACCGAGGGCTTGTTCGCCTGGAAGGCGGCGGCATCGCCGCCGTAGACGTCCGCGACGGTCTGCGCCACGTGCTCCGACCCGGGGAACTCGTTACCCATGACGTCCAGCAGCTGCCCCCAGGTGTCGGGGTACTTGGTGCCGTAGAGCGCCGCGCACGAACCGCCGTTGGAGAAGCCGCCGATCGTCCAGTACCGATGATCCGTGATGATGTTGAGATTCTGTTCGGCCCATTTCGGCACGAGCTCGTTGATGTACGTCGACACGGCGCCGAACTTCGCCGAGTCCACGCAGGCGGGATCGTCGTCGGGCGCGGTGAGCTGATCGACGACGATCGCGATGGGCGCGAGGCCCTTGTTCGCCGCGGCGAAGGCGTCGAGCGCCTTCGCCAGGGCGGTCGGATCGGGCGAGCCGGGTTGCCCCATCATGAAGACCAACAGCGGCAGCGCGGGTGGGTTCGCGACCTGCGCGGCGGGCGGCAGATAGAGCGAGGCGTCCCGCGCCGCGTACTGTCCGGTCGGGATCTTGCTGCTGCCGGTCAGCGCGCTCACGGATCCCTTCGTCGGCATCCCGGCCGGCGGCTCCCACGTCTGGTAGAGCGTCGACGGATCGCCGGCGGTGTCGCCGCGCTGCGGCAGGGACGCCGGGTCGAGTGCCTGCACGCCCAGGATCGCGGCGAGATTGTGCGTGACGCCGTACGACGCGTTGACGCCGAGGGCCCCCGCCAGCAGCGCGGCGATGACCGTGATCGCGCCGATGAGCCGCCGCGGCCAGGGTCGGCGGACGAGGCCGACGACGCCGACGGCGACCGCCGCCGCCGCTCCGGTCGCCCACCAGATCGCGCCCGACGGCAGCGGTCCTTGGAAGGTGTCCATCGCCTCGAGGATCTTCGCCACGACGAACATCACGATCGCCGCGGCGACGGCCACGACGCCGGTCAGCACGAGACGTCGCCGCCGCCACAGCAGCACGGCCACGACGCCGAGACCCGCGATCACCGCCGCGATCGGAAGCAACGGCGAGTCGATCAACTCGAACGACAGGATGAATCTGTTCATCGGCGCCCCTCCCACGCGGTCCTCGCCAAGGCGACCATCTCACGGCGAGAGGCGTCGGGCAGGTACGCGCGGCCGACGGCCGCCCCGATCGCGGGAAGCTGCAGCGGATCGCGGTAGGCCAGAGCCAGCGGGCGGTAGCGCGGGCGGAACTTGCCCTTGAAGCGGAACAGGGAGGCGAACCCGTACGCCGGCTCGAGCACTTCCGCGAGCCAGCGCAGCAGCGACCGCAGCGGAGCGGGGTCGCCGTCGACGGGCTCGTCGGGATCATCAGCCAGCGGTGCGCCCGACAGGCTGAGCACCACCGCGCCCTCCGCCTGCAGCTCCAGCGCCGCCTTGGCGATGAGGAACTCCATCATCCCGTTGGGACCGTCCGTGCGCCGACGCATGAAGTCGAGCGTCCACCCGGTGATCTCGCCGTCGGTCCAGCTCGGCATCCAACTGGTGACCGCCTCGATGCGCTCGTCGGGGCCGACGGCCAGCAGCAGACGCACGTCGCGGTCGCGCAACTCGTCGAGGGAACCGAGGGTGAACCCCATCTCGGGAAGAGCGCGGTCGGCGACCCACTCCTCGTCGATCGCCACGACCTGCGACGCCTGCGCGACGGAGAGCTCGTGCCACCGCGACCACACGGCGGTGTAGCCCTCGCGCTCGGCGCGGGTGAGCGGTTGGCGCACCTTCTGCCACGTCTTGCCGGCGAAGCTGAGCCCGGGCAGGTCCATCACGGTCTCGACGCCCACGGGCACGTGTCGCCAGCCCAGCTCGACCAGGTCGTCGAGCGTCTCGGAGTGCACGCTGTAGAACGCGGGTGTCCACCCGTGCTCCACGCAGTAGTCGGAGAATCCGCTCAACGCCTCGGGCCTCCGCCCCACTGGAGCCAGCGGATCCGCGACGGCCAGGGCCACGTCGCCCGCCAGGCGGTACGCCACGGCGCACTCGCCGTCATCCGAGTACCAGTGACGGTTGCCCTCCCAGGTGCCGAGGAACCCGAGGGTGTCGCTGCCGCGGCGCAGCAGGTCGCGATAGTGGGCCTCGCCGCCGGCGTCGGGTCGTCGCACGCGGCGGTACAGCCACAGGATGGCCGCCACCACGATCGCCCAGAACAGCACGCCGATCCATTGATAGGCGAACAACGCCGGACCGTGGTGCGGGAACGCCGTCCCCCCGCCGGGGTTGGTGAACGCGGGAGGGAAGAATCGGCGCAACGTCAGACCGAGAAGGTCGAGCACCGTCAACTCGCGGTCGAAGCTGCGACGTCCGACGGCCTCGACGATGAAGAGCGTCGCCGCGCACGCGAGGAACGCGAGTCCGATCACGGCGGCGACCGTTCGCGCCGCGGTGTGCGTGGCCCGCAGGGTGAAGCGCGCCCTGGCCACCACGAGGGCTGCGGCGAGGGCGAGCGGGATGAGGATGGATGCCACGGCCCACAGCACGTACTCCGCCCCGCTGCCGTCGACCCAGGGGTCGATGCGCAGTCGACCGTCGAGCAGCGAGACGACCGGGAGGACCGCCGATGCGGTCAGCACGAACAATGCGACGATCCACGCGGAGCGGCGTCCCTGACGCAGGCCCCACGCGGCGACCAGCAGCAGAACGAGCGGCGTGATCGCCAACAGCGCGGGCCCCGCGCCACGGGTCATGAGCAGCGCGACCTGTTCGTCGCACACCGACTGCGCCACCGAGCCGCACCGGCTGAGCAACTCGTCGTCGTATTGCGTGTAGGCGTCGACCACGAGCGACAGCGGCCCGCGACCGCCACCGCTGACGAGCGCGACGATCGGACCGCTGCCGACCACGGCGACCAACAGCGCGAGCAGCGTCCGCGTCTCGCGCGTGGAGCTGCGGTGCCACGAGCGGCGCTCGCGACCGCGGGAGAGGACCGACCCCACCCCCAGGCCGATGACGGCGGCGGTCAGGCGGTACCAGGAGTCGGCATCGCCCGCGTAGAGGGCGAAGAGGGCCAGCAGGGCGAAGCCCACCAGCCGCAGACGACGGCGCCACAGCGTGGGCGCGAGCGCCGACGCCGCCATCACGACGCCCGCGATGGGCGTCGTGGGATCGAGCACCGGGACCTCGGCGGCCACCACCGGGCGCAGGTCGGTCAACGTCCAGGCCGCCGCGTGCAGACCGATGCCGACCGCCAGTCCGGCGACGCCCAGCACCACGAGCAGCACCCCCGTGCGCCGGGAACCGAGCAGACGCTCGGCGTACGCGAGCACGGTGAGGGCGAGCAGCAGCGACGACACGGCATCCACCGTGGAATCGGGGATGGCGAGAGCGGTCAGCAGGGTCCACCAGCGGCCGCTCGCGACGGTGGCGAGCGGTCCCGCGCCCCACGCGGAGGCATCCTCGCCCCACAGGGTGCCCGTCGCCGCCGCCGACGCCACGATGAGCACGCTCGCGATGAGGGCGACGGGGTTCTCGCGCGCGTATCGGCGGAGGATCGCCCGCAGCGCGTCGAGCCGCGCCGATGCGCGCGTGACGGGCGGGGAGGGAGGGGCTTCGGACATCGGCGGAATCGTACGGCGGGATCCTATGAACGAGCGTCAGTACCAGATGTCCAGCAGCGGGGTCGCCGCGGGAGCGAACGCGGCGTCGAGCGCGGCGAGCGTCCGGGCTTCACCCCGGACGAGCCCGGCGGACGCCAGCTCGGTGGCCCGGACCCCGCCCAGCAGCAGGGAGCCGAGGGCGCCGACCGAGAGGTCGACGTCGACCGATGACCCCGCGGCCACCGCCTCGACGGCCGCCTCCCCCGCCTCATCGATGCGCACGGCCCAGACCCCGTCGGCGAAGCCGAGCGGGTCGTCGACCCGCGCGACCACCTCGAGCGGCGCCGCGTAGACCCGCGACGTCAGGGCACCCGGCACATAGAGCACGCGCAACCAGTGGTGGTCGGTGAGCGTCGCCGTCACCGCGCGGCGATCGGACACCATCCACTGCACCGGCGGCGCGGGGGCCTGCAGCCACGCCTTGACCTTGCCGACGAGATCGTGCTCGATCGCGAACCGCCACAACGCGGCGTAGGCGTCGTCGCCGTCGGCGAAGAGCGCCCGTACCGACAGGTCGTGCGCGGAGTAGTCGTCGGTCTCTTCGAGGGTGTAGACGAGGATGCCCCGCTCGGCGCCGTCGACGTCGCGGTAGACGACGGCCCGGACCTTGTCGGCTTCCTTGTCGCCGGGCGCCACCCCGGCCATCCCGCGCCACCGCCCGTCCCACCCCGGGACGGAACCCGGCCGTTGGACGCGGACGCGCTCGTGGATCGTGTGCAGCCGCTCCGCGATGCCGTCGCGCGGGATGAAGTCGAGCCGCCCCGGCGCCGTGGGCCCCGTCCATCGGGCACGCCGCGCGTCGACGACGACGTCGGAGGCCCACGCGGCGGGCGAGAATCCCCACCGACCGTAGATGGTCGCCTCGGTGACCGTCAGCCCGGCGAGCGCGAAGCCGGCCGCGGCCGCCGTCCGCAGCTCGCCGCCGATCATCGCGCGGGCGATCCCGCGCCGGCGATGCGTGGGTGCCACGGTCACCGCACTGATCGACCACAGATCGACGGCGCGACCGGGCGAGGTGGTCAACGTCGACGCCCACGAGTCGATCGTGCCGACGGGGACCTCGGGCTCACTGCCCGAGCGGTCGAACACCCCGGTCAGTCGGCGCGTGCGGAGCGTCTTGCGGGAGTTCGCGGCCTCGTCGTCGGTCGACTCCCCGCCGAGGAACCCTCGGGCCACCGCGCGCTGGAAGGGGCGGAAACCCCCGCCGTCGGCGTCGACCCGGGCGTATTCCAGACCGACGGCCGCCACCTCGGCGGCGGAGGTCTCGTCGAGGGGCAGCGTCAGCGTGTCGATGGATGCCATGACCCCAGCCTAGGGACCGCCTCCGACACGCGCCGCGTGCGTGCGAGAAGCGGTCAGTGGGTCGACTGGATCGCGCGCAGTCGCGAGAGCACCTGGTCGCGGAGCTCCTCGGGAGCGGTCTCCTTGCAGGCCCGCGCCACCACCTCGGTCAGCGTCCGGGCGATGTGCGCCTCGTCCTGGCATCCGGGGCAGTTCTGCAGGTGCTCGCGGATGTCCTGCGCCTCGGTCTTGCAGACCTCGTTGCGCAGGTACTCCTCGAGGTCACGTCGCGCCTTGTCGCAGCCGCAGTCGCTCATTTCGTCTCTCCCGTCGCGGCCTGGATGCCGCGCTCCTTGGCGTAGTCCGACAGCAGGTCACGCAGAAGGCGTCGTCCGCGGTGCAGACGGCTCATGACCGTGCCGATCGGGGTTTTCATGATGTCGGCGATCTCCTGGTAGGCGAAACCCTCGACGTCGGCGAGGTACACCGCCATCCGGAAATCCTCGGGGATCGACTGCAGGGCGTCTTTGACGACGGATGCCGGCATGTGGTCGATCGCTTCGGCCTCGGCCGAGCGGGCGCTGCTGGCGGTGGTCGACTCGGCCCCGCCGAGCTGCCAGTCCTCCAGGTCGTCGATCGCGCTCTGGTAGGGCTCGCGCTGCTTCTTGCGATACGTGTTGATGTACGTGTTCGTCAGGATGCGGTAGAGCCACGCCTTGAGGTTGGTGCCCTGCGTGAAGCTGGCCCACGAGCCGAAGGCCTTCACGAAGGTCTCCTGCACGAGGTCGGCTGCGTCGGCGGGATTGCGCGTCATGCGCATGGCCGCGGCGTACAGCTGATCCATGAAGGGCAGAGCCTGCTCCTCGAACTGTGCGCGGGGCTCCACCTCGAGCGGGCCGGCGTCTGCGGTGTCGTTCATCGCGCGCCAGTCTACGTCGCGTGCCGCGACGGCCACCGGGACGGTCGTCGCGGTGCGGTCGCGCTCCAGAAGTGCGGTCACGTGTCGTCCCCTTTCAGTAGAGTTGGAACCGATGACTCCCCTCGGGTATTCCCCTTCCGCCGCCACTCCCCGCGGTTCGTGGGACGCGCCCGTCGCCGACCACCCCGTGGATGCCACGGTCACCGTGCCGGGCTCGAAGTCGCTGACCAACCGCGAACTCGTGCTCGCTGCGATCGCGGACGGCCCGGGCACGCTGCACGCCCCGTTGCACTCCGACGACTCCGCCCGCATGATCGATGCGCTGCGCGCTCTCGGTGTGGGCATCGAGGAGGTCGACACGGGGTCCCCCTTCGGCCCCGACCTGCTCGTCACCCCGCCTGCGACCTTCCGCGGCGACAGCGAGATCGACTGCGGCCAGGCCGGCACCGTCATGCGCTTCGTCGCCCCGCTGGCCGGTCTCGCCCGGGGCGACGTGCACGTCACGGCGCACGAGAGCGCCCTGCACCGGCCCATGGGGGCGATGATCCACGCGCTGCGCGACGTCGGGGTCGACATCGACGACGGCGGACACTGGGCGCTGCCGTTCTCGGTTCGCGGTCACGGTCACGTGCGCGGCGGCGAGGTCGAGATCGACGCGAGTCAGTCGAGCCAGTTCGTCTCGGGACTCCTTCTCGCGGCGGCGCGCTTCGACGTGGGTCTGCACCTGCGCCACGTGGGCTCGCGCCTGCCGAGCGTCCCCCACATCGACATGACCGTCGAGTCCCTCGCCCACCGCGCCGTGCACGTCGAGCGTCCCGCCCCCGGCGAATGGATCGTGCCGGCCGGGCCCGTTCGCGCGAAAGACGTGCACATCGAACCCGACCTCTCCAACGCCTCGCCGTTCCTCGCGGCGGCGATGGTCACCGGCGGATCGGTCACGATGTCGGGCTGGCCGCTGCACAGCACGCAGCCCGGCGCCCTCCTCGTTGACATCCTCGCCGAGATGGGAGCCCGCGTCAGTCGCCGCGGCGGTGCCCTCACCGTCGCGGCGGGCGACGACGGCATCCTGGGGGTCGATCTCGACCTGTCCGCCGCCGGTGAGCTCGCGCCCACCCTCTTCGGACTGGCGGCGTTCGCCGACGGCCCGACCACCCTGCACGGCATCGGGCACATCCGCGGGCACGAGACCGACCGCATCGCCGCCCTCGTGGGAAACCTCCGTTCGCTCGGCGGCGAGGCGCACGAGCTCGAAGACGGCATCCGCATCGTGCCTCAGCCGCTGCACGGCGGCGAGTGGAAGGCCCACCACGACCACCGCCTCGCGACCACCGGTGCCCTCATCGGGCTCCGTGTCCCGGGCGTGCAGATCGACGACATCGGCACCACCGCCAAGACGCTTCCCCAGTTCGCGGGTCTCTGGCGCGCGATGCTGGGCCCGGATGCGGATGCCGGGGACTGACGCGTGAGCTGGCTCGACGACGCGGACGACGACGACCTGGAGTTCGACGAGTCGTCGATCCGGGTGCGTCCCAACCCCAAGGCCAACCGCCCGCGCACGAAGCGGCGCCCGGCGCACGCCGACGCGCAGATCGCGCGCGTGCTCGGAGTCGATCGCGGGCGCTACACGGTCCTGGTCGATGAGGACGGCCCCGACGAACGGCGCGTGCTCGCCACCCGGGCGCGCGAGCTGCGCAAGCAGCCCATCGTCAACGGCGATCGGGCGCGCGTCGTGGGCGACCTCTCGGGCGACGAGGGCACGCTCGGGCGCATCGTCGGCATCGAGGAGCGCACGTCGCTACTGCGCCGGAGCGCCGACGATACCGATCAGGTGGAGCGGGTCATCGTCGCCAACGCCGACCAGATGCTCATCGTCGTGGCGGCGGCCGATCCCGAACCGCGGGAGCGCCTCGTCGACCGCTACCTGGTCGCGGCGCTCGATGCCGGCATCCGCCCGCTCCTCGTCGTCACCAAGACCGACCTGGCCGACCCGAGCGAGTTCCTCTCGCACTTCGCCGGCCTCGATCTCCGCGTCTTCACGAGCGCGCAGGGCGACATGCCGCTCGACGAGATCGGCGAGGCCATCGCCGGCCACGCGACGGTGTTCGTCGGGCACTCGGGCGTGGGCAAGTCCACCCTGGTGAATGCGCTCACCGGCTCCGAGCGCGCCACCGGACACGTCAACACCGTCACCGGTCGAGGCCGCCACACGTCGTCTTCGGCCGTATCGCTGCGCTATCGCGGCCCCGCCGGTTCGGGATGGGTCATCGACACACCCGGCGTCCGCTCCTTCGGGCTGGGCCACGTCGACCCGGCGCACGTGCTGGGTGCCTTCACAGACCTCGCGGAGGTCGCCGAGGAGTGCCCCCGCGGGTGCACCCACCTGCCCGATGCCCCCGACTGCGCGATCGTGGAGGCGGTCGAATCCGGGCGCCTGGGTCCGGGGGCCGCCGCGAGACTCGATTCCCTGCAGCGCCTGCTGACGACGTTCCAGGGCATCGAGCGCTCTAGGCTGGACGGGTGACGAACCTCGATAAGGGCGACACCGCGCCCGATTTCACCCTTCTCGACCAGGATGAGCACCCCGTCTCGCTGGGCGACTTCCGCGGACGCCGCGTGATCCTGTACTTCTACCCCGCCGCGCAGACGCCCGGGTGCACGACGCAGGCATGCGACTTCCGCGACAGCCTGGCTTCGCTGCAGGGCGCCGGGTACACCGTGCTCGGCATCTCGCGCGACACCCCCGAGAAGCTGCGCGCGTTCCGCGACAGCGACGGGCTCACCTTCCCGCTGCTGAGCGACCCCGACCACGCGATCCACGAGGCGTACGGCGCGTGGGGCGAGAAGCAGAACTACGGCAAGACGATCACCGGCGTCCTGCGCTCGACCTTCGTCGTCGACGAGGACGGCAAGATCGTCGAGGCCCTGTACAACGTCAAGGCGACCGGCCATGTCGCGCGTCTGCGCAAGACGCTCGGTCTCGACGCCGCCTGACTCCGAGCTCCGAAGGCCCCGCCCCGCTCTCGCGGCCGGCGGGGTCTTCTCACGTCAGTCGTCGTCTCGACGCCGCGGGGCTGCGGCGCGGACCGCCAGGGCCAGCAGAATCAGTCCGATCACCGCCGGGACGGCGATGAGGAGCGCGATGCCCGGCGCGGCCCACTCCCCCGTGATGGCACCGATCGCGACCGACAGCACGAGAAGCTGGGTGACGATGCCGCCCGACCGACCGGCCGACACGTCGCGCGCGGTGGCCACCCCGAAGGCGGCGACGATCGCGGCGCCGATCACCGTCAGGACGATCAGGGCGATGGAGCTCACCACCGAGTCGGTGTCGCCGCCGATGAGGGCGACGGTCTGCCATCCGGCGAGCGCCAGGATGCCGACGGCCTCGAGTCCGAGGAGGGCGGCGGCCGCCAGGCGAATGGGCATCCGAGAGCCTCCCCGACGGGCGCGGCTGCGCCGTTACGATCCGGAAACCTGCCGGTTACCTCTTGATCAGGCGGAATCGCTATGGGAGCATGGAACAAGCCGTGTGCTCCCACAGCGAAGTGGGGCGAGCAATCGCTCGCGTTCCCACCAGGGTACCGGACCCGAATCCCGGTGCCGAATCGTCGAAATTTCTGTTACAAGGAGCACCCCTATGGATTGGCGCGACAAAGCAGCCTGCCTGACCGTCGACCCCGAACTGTTCTTCCCCGTCGGTAACACCGGCCCCGCGGTCGACCAGATCGAGAAGGCCAAGTCGGTCTGCGCGCGCTGCACCGTCACCGAGGTCTGCCTGCAGTACGCCCTCGAGTCCGGTCAGGACTCGGGCGTCTGGGGCGGTCTGAGCGAAGACGAGCGTCGCGCGCTCAAGCGCCGCGCCGCTCGCGCCCGCCGCGCCTCCTGACCTCACGGCATCCGCCGTTCGACGAAGCCCGTCCCTCCGGGGGCGGGCTTCGTCGTGCCGCGGGAGGGAGAGGCGCGCAGACCTCGCCCCGAGAACGGCGGGACTCCCGCGTACCCGCGAGCAACGCGATGCCTCAGGCGGACGAGCCGCCGATGTAGCGCAGCGGGATCTCGATGGTGACCTCGGTTCCGCTGCCCATCAGCGTGTGCCAATCGATGGTTCCTCCGAGCTCGCCCTGGATGAGGGTGCGCACGATCTGCGTGCCCAGGCCGCGGCCCACCTGACCCTCGGGCAGGCCGACGCCCGTGTCGCGGACGCTGACCTCGAGCATCTCGCCGGTGCGTTCGGCGGCGATCTCGACGTCGCCCTCCTGACCGGCGAGCCCGTGCTCGACCGCGTTGGTCACCAGCTCGGTGAGCGCGAGCGCGAGGGGCGTGGCGAACTGGCTGGGCAGCGTGCCGAACTTGCCCGTGCTGCGCGTGCGCGCGCGGGTGTTGGGGGCCGCCGCGACCTCGGCGACGAGCTTGAGCACGCGCGCGAAGACGTCGTCGAAGTCGACGTTCTGCGCGAGGCCCTCCGACAGCGTGTCGTGCACGACGGCGATGGCCGAGACCCGTCGCATGGCCTGCGTGAGCGCGTCTCGCGCCTCGTCGGAGTGCGTGCGCCGCGCCTGGATGCGCAGGAGCGACGCCACGGTCTGCAGGTTGTTCTTCACCCGGTGGTGGATCTCACGGATCGTCGCGTCCTTGGTGATGAGCTCCTGCTCCTGGTGGCGGATCTCGGTGACGTCGCGGCTGAGCACGATCGCGCCGATGCGGTTGCCGCGATCGCGCAGGGGGATCGTCCGCAGCGAGACCTGCACGCCGCGCGCCTCCATGTCGGCGCGCCACGGTGCGCGCCCGCTCACCACGACCGGGAGCGACTCGTCGACGTCCTGTCGCTTCGCCGGTAGGATGCGAGCGGTGACCTCGGCCAGCGACTCGCCCTCGAGCTCGTCGTCGAAGCCCATGCGATTGAACGCCGACAGCGCATTGGGGCTCGCGAAGGTCGTGATCCCGTCGACGTCGAGACGGATCAGTCCGTCCGACGCGCGCGGGGCTCCACGACGAGGTGCGGTCGGCGCGGACAGGTCGGGGAACTCCGCCGAAGAGATCATGCCGAACAGGTCGTCGGCGCAGTCGTTGAAGGTGATCTGCTGACGCGACGGCGTGCGCGTCTCGCCGAGGTTCGTGTGCCGGGTCAGCACGCCGACCGTCGTGACGGCGTTGCCCTCGCGCGAGAGCTCACGCACGATCGGCACCGCACGCACGCGCGTGGGGGTCTCCTCGAACCAGTCGGGGGATGCCGAGTCGACGATGCGTCCGCTCTGGAACGCCTCGCGCACCTGGGTGCGCCACTGCGGACGTACCCGGTCGCCCACGATGTCGCGGTAGAACAGCGTCGCCGCTCCCCCGGGCCGGGTGTGCGCGACGGCGACGAAGGAGTCGTCGGGGGTCGGGACCCAGATGACGATGTCGGCGAAGGCGAGGTCGGCGAGCAGCTGCCCGTCGCCGGCGAGGCGGTGCAGCCACTCGACATCCGCCTCGCTGGAGCGACCTTGGGCGTAGACGAGTTCACTGAGTGTCGACACCCCTCCACCCTAGGGGCCGCTCCCGCGTCGTCGCGCGCCGCGCGACGCGGCGGACGCGTCGCGGGTGATGCGACGGGGGAAGGTCCTGTGTGTCCGGCGCCCTGGGGTGGCGAAAGCCGATCACGGAGGATTCCTCGGACCACCGCCGTTCCCCCGGTCGACCGCCCTTTCGCACGGGCGCGGGTGAACCCCGCACTCCCCCGGAAAGGGGGACATAATGACGGGATGCCGGTTGATCCCTCACCCGAAGAGAGATTCGTCGCACTCGAGCACGCCGCCGCCGCCCTCGCGCTCACGCCCGACGAGATCGTCGCCCTCGTGCACGAGGGGCACCTGCGAGGAGCCGCCCTCGGCTCACCCGCACGGTGGCGCATCGACCGCGACAGCGTCGACGCCTACGTCGAGGCCCGGATCGAGGACGCCCGCCGCGCGGCGCTCTGGCGGCAGTCGCAGGCCGCGAGCTTCCCCGAGCTCTGGGGCCGGGGCGAGCTGCGGCACGACGACTGACCGCGCCTCCTCCCCACCTCACCCCTCGCATCGGTCATCCACAGGTGGCGCATAAGCGCGGTGTCGTACGCCCACGCTCCCCTACGCTCGGCCGCACGTTCATCCGCACTCGCCGAATCCGCACGACGGAGGGGACCCATGTCACTCGCACCCGAACCCGACCCCGAACGTGCCCGTTCATCGCGACCGCGCGGTGAGGAGTTCTTCGCCCGGCAGAGGACCTCGACCGATCAGCTCCCCGCACCCGAGGTCTTCGTGCGAAACATCGTCCGCGGCATCCTCGAGGTCCTCGCCGGGGTGCGCGAGGTCGAGCAGCTCGCGCGCTGGCTGTCGGAAGAGGTCTACCGCTCGCTCGTGACGCGCGCCAATCTCGCCACCCGCGCCCGCAGCGCCCGTCGCGTGCCCGCCCGTCGAGACGTCCACGAGATCCGCAGCGTCCACATCTCCTCCCCCGCGGACGGGGTCGTCGAGGCGACCGTCACCGCGTCCGCGCGCGTCCGCACGCGTGCCATCGCCGTGCGCCTGGAGGGAATGGACGGACGCTGGCGCGTGACGGCACTGGGCCTGCTCTGAGCACTGTCGCCGCGTGGCACCCGTCGCGACCGGCGACGCCTCCGCAGGGCCGCCGAACGCCCGCCCCCTTCGGGGCGCGCCGACGCTCGCCGTGGCTCGGAGCTCGCCGTCACGGCGCGGGGCCCACGACGTGGCGCGGCCGGCCGCACATCGAGCACCTCCGGCGCACGGTGGCCGCCGAGGCCTGGTGCCACCGGCGGGCGCGTCGGGATCCGTGCGCCTCGCGGTTGGCGCCGCCTTACGGGCGCCAGGACGCGAGGAAGTTGCCGAGCCGCTCGATCGCGTCGCTGATGACACGGGCCTCGGGCAGGGTGACGATGCGCACGTGGTCGGTCGCGGGCCAGTTGAAGCCCGACCCCTGCACGAGCAGCACGTGCTCGGCAACCAGGAAGTCGCGCACGAACTTCGCGTCGTCCGGGATCTCGTACACCTCGGGGTCGAAGCGCGGGAACGCGTAGAGCGCACCGCGGGGCAGCACGCACGACACCCCGGGGATGGCCTCGAGGCCCTGCCAGGCGGCATCCCTCTGCTCGTGCAGACGACCCGAGGGCGCGATCAGCGCGTCGATGGACTGCACGCCCGACAGCGCCGCCTGCACGGCGAACTGCGCCGGCACGTTCGGGCACAGTCGCGTGGATGCGAGCAGGTTGATGCCGTGCAGGAAGCCCTGCGCGTGCTCCTTGGGACCCGTGATCGCGAGCCACCCCGAGCGGTAGCCCGCGACGCGGTACGTCTTGGACAGGCCGTTGAAGGTCAGCACGAGCAGGTCGGGCGCGATCGTGGCCATCGGGATGTGCACGGCGTCGTCGAAGAGGATGCGGTCGTAGATCTCGTCGGCGAGCACGAGGAGCGAGTTCTCGCGGGCGATGTCGGCGATGCCTTCGAGGATCTCGCGCGAGTAAACCGCGCCGGTGGGGTTGTTGGGGTTGATGACGACGATCGCCTTGGTCCGCGGTGTGATCTTCAACCGGATGTCCTCCAGGTCGGGCTGCCACTCGCGCTGCTCGTCGCACAGGTAGTGCACGGGCGTACCGCCGCCGAGGCTCGTCATCGCCGTCCACAGCGGGTAGTCGGGCGCAGGGATGAGCACCTCGTCGCCCTCGTCGAGCAGGGCCTGCATCGTCATCGTGATGAGCTCGGAGACCCCGTTGCCGAGGAACACGTGATCGGGGTCGAGGTGCGGGAACCCGGGCTCCTGCTCGTAGCGCGACACGACAGCGCGCCGCGCCGACAGAATGCCGCGGCTGTCGCTGTACCCGTGCGCGTTCGGCACCGACGCGATCATGTCGCGCACGATCTGGTGCGGTGCCTCGAACCCGAAGATCGCCGGATTGCCGGTGTTGAGCTTGAGGATCGCGTGCCCGTCGGCCTCCAGTCGATCGGCCTCGACGAGGGCCTCCCCGCGGATCTCGTAGAGGACGTCCTTCAGCTTGGAGGACTGGTCGAGAGGGCGAAGCGGGCTCATCGGTTCAGGATATCCCCGGGCCGATCCGGCCAATCGACACCGGGTGGACCGCATGCGGTCGTCCCCGCCGGCGGCGGAGATCGTCGCGCGGATCCCGCGGGCGAGGGACCGTGACGACGGCGACCGCTGCGAAGCGGCGCCGAACGGGACCACTGCGCGTGCGGGGGTGAACGACGGATGCCGTGCCCCGGCAGCGGGACACGGCATCCGTTCTTCGAGGGCCTTACTTCTTCTTCGCGGCGCGACGATCGGCGCGGTTGCCGGGTGCGGCGTCCGCGGGAGCGTCGGTGCGCTGGCCGAAGGCGCCGCGCGCGCCTGCCGGAGCGGCCTCGGCGGCCGGAGCCGCCGGCTGGGCCTGGCGGAGGCGGTTGGTCGCCGCCTGCTGCACCTGGCCGCGGTCGTTGCGCACCTCGACCTCGCCGGCATCGTTGGCCGCGGAGTACTCCAGGCGCTGCGTCTCGACCGGGGTGGGCGTCAGGCCCTTGGCCTCGACCTGCGCCGCGGGCTCGCCCTCGACGCTGCGCACCTCGACCTCGAGGTTGTACAGGAAGCCGACCGACTCCTCCTTGATCTGCCCCATCATCGACTGGAACATCTGGTAGCCCTCGCGCTGGTACTCGATGAGCGGGTCGCGCTGGGCCATGGCGCGCAGGCCGATGCCGTCTTTGAGGTAGTCCATCTCGTAGAGGTGCTCGCGCCAGCGACGGTCGAGCACCTGCAGCACCACGCGGCGCTCGAGCTCGCGCAGAGCCTGCTCACCCAGGGCCTTCTCGCGGTTGTCGTAGGCGATGCGCGCGTCGGAGATGATCTCGCGCTTGAGCCCCTCGGGCGTGATCCGCCCCTTGTTGCCGCCGGCCTCGGCCACGACCTCGTCGATCGTGACACTCACCGGGTAGAGGGTCTTGAGCTCGGTCCACAGGGCGTCGAAGTCCCACGACTCGGTGTGACCCGATCCGGTGTGGTCGTCGATGACGGCCGTGATGGCGTCTTCGATGAAGTGCTGCACGCGGTCGGCGATGTCGTCGCCCTGGAGCATGTGACGGCGGTCGGCGTAGATGGCCTCGCGCTGGCGGTTGAGCACGTCGTCATACTTCAGCACGTTCTTGCGCATCTCGGCGTTGCGCGCCTCGACCTGCGACTGCGCGCTCTTGATCGCCCGCGACACCAGGCCCGACTCGATCGCGACGTCGTCGGGGAAGTTGGTGCGCGCGAGGATCGCCTCGGCGGCGCCCGACTGGAACAGGCGCATGAGGTCGTCGGTGAGCGACAGGTAGAACCGGCTCTCGCCGGGGTCGCCCTGTCGGCCGGAGCGACCGCGGAGCTGGTTGTCGATACGTCGGGACTCGTGCCGCTCGGTCCCGAGCACGTACAGACCGCCGGCCGCGGTGACCTTCGCCGCCTCCTCCGCGACGGTGTCGCGCATCGTCGTATAGACGCCGTCCCATTCCGCCTCGTAGGCCTCGGGCGTCTCGACCGGGTCGAGGTTCTTCGCCTTCATCTCCTGGACGGCGAGGAACTCGGCGTTGCCGCCGAGCATGATGTCGGTACCGCGACCGGCCATGTTGGTGGCGACGGTGACGGCGCCGAGGCGACCGGCGCGGGCGACGATCTCGGCCTCACGGGCGTGGTTCTTGGCGTTCAGCACCTCGTGGCGGACGCCCTTCTTCGCCAGCAGGCGGGAGAGGTACTCGCTCTTCTCGACGCTCGTGGTGCCGACAAGGACCGGCTGGCCCTTCTCGTGGCGCTCGACGATGTCTTCGACGACCTGGGCGAACTTCGCCGTCTCGTTCTTGTAGACGAGGTCGGCCTGATCCTTCCGGATCATCGGCTTGTTCGTCGGGATCGGGACGACGCCCAGCTTGTAGGTCGACATGAACTCGGCGGCCTCGGTCTCGGCGGTACCGGTCATGCCCGAGAGCTTGTCGTACAGGCGGAAGTAGTTCTGCAGCGTGACGGTGGCCAGCGTCTGGTTCTCGGCCTTGACCGGCACGCCCTCCTTCGCCTCGATCGCCTGGTGGATGCCCTCGTTGTACCGGCGACCGACGAGGATGCGGCCGGTGTGCTCGTCGACGATCATGACCTCGTCGTTCATGACGACGTAGTCGGTGTCGCGCTTGAAGAGGGCGATCGCCTTGATCGAGTTGTTGAGGAACGAGATGAGCGGGGTGTTCGCCGACTCGTACAGGTTGTCGATGCCGAGGTAGTCCTCGACCTTCTCGATGCCGGGCTCGAGCACGCCGATGGTGCGCTTCTTCTCGTCGACCTCGTAGTCGACGCCGGCCTCGAGGGTGCGGGCGAGCTTGGCGAACTCGGCGAACCAGCGGTTGGCCTCACCCGACGCCGGACCCGAGATGATCAGCGGCGTGCGCGCTTCGTCGATGAGGATCGAGTCGACCTCGTCGACGATGGCGAAGAAGTGCCCCCGCTGCACGAGGTCTTCCTTGCGCCACGCCATGTTGTCGCGCAGGTAGTCGAAGCCGAACTCGTTGTTCGTGCCGTAGCTGATGTCGGCCTCGTACTGCTCGCGGCGCACCTCGGGGGTCTGGCCCGCCACGACGGTGCCCGTGGTCATACCGAGCGCGCGGTAGACGCGGCCCATGAGCTCGGACTGATAGCTGGCGAGGAAGTCGTTCACCGTGATGACGTGGACGCCCTTGCCCGCGATGGCGTTGAGATACGCCGGGAGGGCCGCGGTCAGGGTCTTGCCCTCACCGGT
The DNA here is from genome assembly GCF_040701795.1 of Microbacterium sp. NPDC089190. Lineage (NCBI taxonomy): Bacteria > Bacillati > Actinomycetota > Actinomycetes > Micrococcales > Microbacteriaceae > Microbacterium > Microbacterium sp. NPDC089190. The sequence goes on from NZ_JBFBHF010000001.1 coordinate 488,652, forward strand.
CTTCATCTCGGCGATGTTGCCCAGGTGCAGGGCAGCGCCGCCCATGATCTGCACGTCGTAGGGACGCTGTCCGAGCGTGCGCTTGGCCGCCTCGCGGACGGCGGCGAAGGCCTCGGGCATGAGCTGGTCGAGCGTCTCACCCGCGTCGTAGCGGGCACGCAGCTCGATGGTCTCGTTGCGCAGTTCGTCGTCGGTGAGCTGCTCGTAGTCCTCTTCGAGGGCGCCGGTCGCCTTCACGACGCCCTGCAGGCGGCGCAGGATGCGGCCTTCGCCGGCGCGCAGCAGTTTCTCGAGCGGATTTGCCACGAAGAATCTCCATCTGTCGGGTGCGGCGCCCGCGCGGACGCCGGCCTGCGAACAGGCATACGCCCCTCATGCTATCCGTGTTACCCGTTCGTGACCTGCGAGGAGGCCGCAATCCGGACGTCTCTCTGCGCGCCCGTAGCGAACACACGGCGACGGCCGGGAACCCGCCGCTTAGGATCGAGCCATGGCCGGTTTCTGGGGCAAGAGGAAGCGCGAAGAGCAGGACGCGGCGGATGCCGATCTGGCACGTCGAGCCGAGCTCGCGATCGTCGCGGCCGACGAACGGGTCCGGCTCACCTCCGACGAGCTCGACTTCGCCCGCGCGGAACTCGGCGACAAGGCCACGGAGGATCTCGCGGCGGCCCTCGACTCCGTCCGCACGCACCTCGCCGAGGCGTTCCAGCTGCACCAGCTGAACCACGACGAGATCCCCGACACCAAAGAAGAGCTGCGCACGCGCAACGCCCGCATCATCCAGCTCTCGGAGTGGGCCGAAGACCTCCTCGAGGAGCGCACGCAGGTCCTGCAGCCGAAGATCGACGCCGTGCGTCGCGCGCCCGAGACCCTGGCGCGCGTGCGCGCCGACCGCGACCGCCTCGCCGCACGGATCCCCGGCGCGCGGGAGGTCGTCGAGCGCCTGTCCCGCCGGTACAGCGAGTCCGCTCTCGCCCAGATCGGCGGCAACCCCGATGAGATCGAGCAGCTCCTCGACTTCGCGGTGCACACCGCGGGCGTCTCGGAGCGACGCCGCGAAGCCGGCCAACGGGAGCAGGCCTCCGTCGCCCTCGAGGCCGCGACCGAGGCGGTCCGACGCGCGGAATCGCTTCTGGATGCCGTCGACACGTTCGAGATCGAGGCGCTGCGCGCCGAGTCGACCCTCGCCGCCGTCGTCGACGACTCGCGCACCGACCTGGTCGAGGCACGCCAGGGCGCACAGACGCCCGCGGTGACCGCGGCGATGGCGACCCTTCAGCAGGCGCTCACCGCCCTTCCCGCGTCGGGGACGCGCAGCGACCCCTTCGCCGCGCTGTCGTCGCTGCGCCAGGCCAACGCCGCCCTCGATCTCGCCCGTGAACGTGCCGCGCGTCCGGTGCCGTCGCAGGAGCAGGTGGAGCACGCGATCGACGACGCCGATCGTCAGCTGGCGGTCGCGCGGGGCCTCATCACCGGGCACCGGGGATGGATCGGCGCCGATGCGCGCACGCGCTTCGTCGAGGCGGAGCGCCTGCGCGCCGGCCTCCCGCTCGGGCCGATCGCGGAGGACCAGCGCGAGACGGCTCTCGCCACCGCACGACGCGCCGGGTCGCTGGCATCCGAGGCTCTTCAGATCGCCCAGCGCGACATCGAGCAGTCCCGCCCGAACGACTGGGGCGGGGACGGCTACGGGCGCGGCGGCGGCTACGGACGCGGAGGCGGCATGGGCGGCGGCAACATGGTCGGCGGCATGCTCGGCGGTCTCGTCATCGGCTCGCTGCTCGGCGACATCTTCGACGGCTGAGCTCTCGCCCGTCACGACGACGCCCCCGGCCATCCGGCCGAGGGCGTCGTTCATGCCTGCGTCAGGATGCCACGGAGACCATCGGCGACGCCTGCGTCGTCAGCTCGATCACGCCGTAGTCCCACCCCTTGCGGCGGTACACGACGCTCGGGTGGTCGGTGCGGGCGTCGATGAACAGGAAGAAGTCGTGGCCGACGAGCTCCATCCGGTCGACCGCCTCTTCGACCGTCATCCACTCGGCCTCGAACTCCTTCTGGCGGATGACGACGGGGCAGTAGTCCTCTTCTTCGACGCTGTCGTCCTGCACCGGCACGGACCCGGTGGCGACGGCGCGCAGAACATCGACGGAGGCGGGCTCGACATCGATTCCGGAGAGTTCCCCGGTGCCCTTCTCGAACTTCGCACCGCGGGGGTGGTTGCGGGCGTCGACGCGCTTGTCCTTCGCGCGGCGGACCTGCTCCGAGATCTTGTCGACCGCGAGGTCGAGAGCGGCGAATTTATCGGCGTCCGTGGCCTCGGCCCGCACGACGGGGCCCTTGCCGTCGAGGGTGAGCTCGACCGTATCGTCTTCCATTCGACCGTTGCGATAGGAGCGATGTGTGACCTTGACTTCGAGGGTGTTCGCCCGGGGAGCCAGGTGCTCGATGCGGCTGACCTTCTCTTCGACCACCGAGCGGAATCGATCGGTGATTCCGACTCCCACGCCGACGATGTTGGTGTCCATCCGTGACCTCCTTGTTCCGGGTTCCGCCCGGTCTAAGGGCGGAACGTCCGTCGCCTTCAGTCATCCCTACGCTAGTGCTGCGGCACCGCGGTGTCACGTGTCAATCACCTCCGGTTCACCTCAGAGACCCCCGCGTCGCGGCGTGTGCGCCAGCGTTACGGCGACCACCGTGGCAGCCCCCGCGTCGCGCAATGCCCTCGCCGCCTCGAGCAGGGTGGCTCCCGTCGTCACGACGTCGTCGACCACGACGACGGGCAGCCCCGTGACACCACGGGCGACGAACGCTCCCCCGACGTTGAGGCGACGCGCGTCGCGATCGAGACCGCGCTGATCGCGGGGGGCGCGCCGCAGACGCAGCACCCGCTGGTCGCGGTGCCCCGCTCGACGCAGGATGAGCTCGACCGGGCGATACCCCCGTCGGCGGAAAGCGGCACGCGTCGAGGGCACGGTGGTGATCACGGCCTCGGGCGGGATCGCGCCCAGGACGGCGCGCAGGGCGGGGGCGAGAGCGCTCGCGAGGGCGGTGCGGCCGTCTTCCTTCAGGCCCCGGATGATCCGGGCCGTGGGTCCTGCGAAGACGAGGGCGCTCGTGACGGTCAGCTCCGGCGCGAGGACGCGGCGCACCGGCTGCGGAGCGAGGGCGCGGCGGCATCCCTCGCACAGCGCCGTATCGAGAGCGTCGCATCCCGCGCACGCGACGGGGAGCCAGAACGTCAGCGCGTCGCGCGCCGCGTCGGCGAGGAGGGACCGGGGATCCATTCCTCGAGCCTGGAGGAGCCGATCGCCGTCCGGGGGCCCGATTCCCGCACGGTGGAGGGATCGCCGCCTGGGGAGGAGCGGATCACCTCAGGAGGTGGTGCCCTGTTGCGCCGCCAGGACGCGGATGCCGGAGGCCACGAGCGTCCACGAACTGCCGCGCCGGCTGTAGAGCCGTCCCTGGTCGTCCAGGACGCGCACGCTCGTACTGCCGGCGGCCAGCGTACGGGCCCCGTCGGGGGCGGTCGCCTCGGTGCCGCGTCCGCCGACGTTGAGCTCGCGCAGACGGTCGACGCCCTCGACGTCGACCAGGACGCCCAGCGTCGTGTCGTCGAGCCATGCCAGGTCGAAGGCGCCCTGCTGGCTGAACGACAGCACGTGCGGCGGGCCGAGGTTGACCTCGGTGCCTTCGCGCTCGATACCGGCCACCCACACCTCGCGCACGCCCGACACCGTGACGACGGCCGCGATGCGCGTCCCGTCGCGGGAGACCTGCATCGACACGATCTCGGAGGCATCGGGCCAGGCGTTGCCCACCTCCCGGGGGACCCCCTCGGCGGTGATCGCGCGCACCTGCGTGGGGGCGTTGGCAGGAACGCTCCAGATCTCGCCCTGGCCGTCGATGGAGGGGGCGATGAGCCCGGCCCGGTCGTCGAGCAGGAACGTGCGGCCGTCACTCAGGGCGCTCGCGACCGTCCCCTGCTGGGTGCGGACGGCGGCGAGGCTGCGGTCGGCCTCCAGCTCGACGGCGACGGGGTTCAACGACTCGACGGCATCGGAGAGGCCGTCGATCGGCTCCACCGCGTCTCCGGCGAGCGCGCCGAACACCCCGGCCGTGGTGAGCACGGCCGGCGACGGGTCCACGCGCGTGACGCGCACCGCGACCTCGGACGCGGCGATCGGCGTGCCCTCCACGGTCATCTGCACCTCGTTGATGCCCGCGGTGGCGAGACTGCGCACGAGCTGCGTCTGCATGCGGTCGAGCGTCGTGCGGTCGAGGCTGAGCGCCGCCCGCGGGAGCTGGACCTGCGCGATGCCGTCGGAGGACAGGGTCACGGATCGTCCCACCAGCGAGAGCTCGTCGGGGAAGGCGCTGCGCACGGCGCCGGCCAGCCACGCACTGGGCTGACCGTCGACGAGAGCGGTCGCGACCCGGCTCGCCACGAGGGGCCGCGGGAACCAGCGGACGTCGGGGACGATGAAACTGTAGGTCGGGTCGAAGTACGCCACGGATGCCGACTGGTAGACGGTCGGGAAGACCTCCTCGTACAGCACCACGCCGTCGGGCGCGGAGGTGATGCGCCACTGGTCGTCGACGCGCGCGAGCGTGTAGCTCAGGGTCTCCGCGGCGCCGGCGGCCGTCGGGGCGTACGCACCGTCGGCATCCACCGCCGCGACCGTGGTGAGGGCCACGGCGACCGACGTGCCGTCGGCGCTCGGAGTCGCGCGCCGATCGGCGAGGCGGTCGATCGTCACGCGCGAGCGGGGGTCCCACTGCGTGCCGGGTGCGAGGAAGAGCTTCGCGGTGGCCCAGTCGTCGGCGGGACCGGAACCCGCGCGCAGGAACCCCTCGACGATCTCGGCGGGGGTGGCGTCGTCCTGGGGACCGTCGGGCACGAAGGCGAACGCCTGCGTGTCGTCGACCTGCGGCCCGCGCCCCGGGTTGACGTATCCCGAGGTCGGCAATCCCGTGCACGCGGTGAGGGCGAGCACGAGCATCAGGGTCACCAGCGAGAGGGCGCGTCTCATGTCGTCCTCCGGACGCCGGGGCGGGTCGAGATCGGCTGCGTGAGCCCGAGCGCTTCGAGCGCTCCCCCCTGCTCGTCGTCGGGCACGAGCGGGAGGGGCGAACCGGTGACCGGTCTGCCGTCGCGCGGGAGCGTGAGCACGAAGTTCGACCCGCGCCCCGGCTCCGACCACACCGCGAGGGTCCCGCCGTGCAGGCGCGCGTCGCCGAGGGCGATCGACAGCCCCAGCCCCGTTCCGCCGATGGTCCGCACGCGCGAGGGGTCCGCGCGCCAGAAGCGGTCGAAGACGCGCTCGACGTCTTCGCCCTTCATGCCCAGACCGAAGTCGCGCACACCCAGGGCCACGGCATCCCGGTCGCTGTCGACCGAGACGACGATCGGCCGCCCCTCACCGTGCTCGATCGCGTTGCCGAGCAGGTTGCGCACGATGCGCCGCACCCGGCGCGCGTCCATGTCGACGGGCGTGTAGCCGCCGGGGGCGACCAGCCGCACGTCGGAGCCGTGCCCGTCGGCCAGCTGCTCCATCGACTCGATGACGTCTTCGGCGAGGTGCGCCAGGCTCGTCGCCTCGCGCTCCAACTGCACGGATCCGGCGTCGTAGCGGCTGATCTCGAGCAGGTCGGTCAGCAGCACCTCGAAGCGCTGCACCTGCGCGTGCAGCAGCTCGGCGGCCCGACCGGTCACGGGATCGAACTCCTCGCGCTGGTCGTTGATCATGTCGGCCGCGAGCTTGATCGTCGTCAGCGGGGTGCGGAGTTCGTGCGAGACGTCGGAGACGAACCGCTGCTGCACGAGTGAGAGGTCGGCGAGCTCCTTGATCTGCGACTCGATGCTGTCGGCCATGGCGTTGAACGAGCGGTTCAGCGTCGCCAGCTCGTCCTCGCCGCGGACGGGCAGGCGCACCCCCAGGTCGCCCGCGGCGAGCTTCGCGCTGGTCTCGGCGGCATCCGCGATGGGGGTCGTCACCGACCTCAGCACGAACCAGGCGATCGCGCCGATGAGCACCACGAGCACGAGGCCGACGACCCACAGCAGCACCTGCACGAAGGCGAGGGTCTGCGAGGCGCTCGTGAGGTCGTATCCCATGTACAGCTCGTAGGAGTCGACACCGTCCTCGGCGGGGAAGCGCAACTGGTGGCCGACCAGGATGCCGGGCACATCGCGCCCGTTGTCGGAGGGCAGGGACACGGACTGCCACCACTGCAGATCGGGACTCGACTGCACCTGCGTCCGCAGGGCCTCGGTGACGAGGTTCGACTCGAACGCGGGTGAGATGAACGGCTGGGGAGCGAGCGGCGACGGCGGGCCGATGCGGTAGAGCGCGATCAGATCGCTCGAGGACTGCTGCGACAGCCGGGTGGCGATGCCGTTCATCAGCGTCTGCGCGGCGGCGGGGTCGGTGGAGTCGACCGCGGCGTCGAGGGTCGCCTGCGCGGCCGCCGTGGCGCGCTGCGCTTCGAGGAGCACCTGGTCCTTGCGCGCGGTGAAGAGCTCGTTCTGGATGACGAGGGCCATCGCGACGCAGGTGACGAGGATCGTGGCCGCGGTGAGGGTCACCGTGATGACGATCGTGCGGAACCGCAGGGAGCGCCGCCACAGCGTCGCGAGGCGGTCGCGGATACCCCGCCAGTCGCGCCATCCGTCGATCCGCGGCGAGGAGACGGTGCGCACGGCGCCCGTCATGGAGACCTCAGGCCACCGCGCCGGCGCGGTAGCCCACGCCGCGCACGGTGGTCACGATCCGCGGGTTGTCGGGGTCGGCCTCGATCTTGGCGCGCAGACGCTGCACGTGCACGTTCACCAGTCGCGTGTCGGCCTTGTAGTGGTAGCCCCAGACCTGCTCCAGCAGCATCTCGCGCGAGAACACCTGCTGCGGCTTCTCGGCGAGCGCGACGAGCAGCTCGAACTCGAGCGGGGTCAGGGCGATCGGCGCGTCGCCGCGGCGCACCTCGTGAGCGGCGACGTCGACGACCAGGTCGCCGATGCGCAGCGTCTCGTCGGCCGGAGCCTGGGCGGGCCGCAGGCGCGTGCGGATGCGCGCGACCAGCTCCTTCGGGTTGAACGGCTTGACGATGTAGTCGTCGGCCCCCGACTCGAGCCCCTTGACCACGTCGGCCGTGTCGGTGCGGGCTGTGAGCATGATGATCGGGATGCCGGACTCGGCGCGCACGCGCGTGCAGATCTCGATGCCGTCGACGCCGGGGAGCATGAGGTCGAGGAGGATGAGGTCGGGCCGCTCCGAGCGCCACGCGTCGACGGCCTGGGCACCGTCGGCGCAGAAGACGGTGTCGAATCCCTCGGTGCGCAGCACGATGCCGATCATCTCGGCCAGCGCGGTGTCGTCGTCGACAACCAGGATCCGTGAAGTCATTCGGGTGTACGTCTTCCGTCTCGAACCCGCGCAGGGACGGGCATCAGGCCCGGGGTCGGGGCATGTCTCATCGAGAGTAGTCGACCTGCCTGCACGCCAGGCGTGCGTGTCGGAGGTCTGTGACACGATGAGGGCACCGCCATGTGACGAGGAGGGGCCCCACATGACCGCGTACCCGGCTTGGACTCCGGCATCACGACCGGGGATCGTCCCGCTGCACCCGTACGGGTTCGGCACCATCCTGGGCCGCTCCTTCGTGGCGCTGCGACACAACCCCAAAGTGCTGCTGGGCTTCGCCCTCATCGTGCAGGCCGCCGCGTACATCGTGCTCACCGCCGCCGTCGGCGGCGTCGCCATCGCGAGCTTCTCCCGTCTCGACACGGTGCTCATCGGCAGCGACGACTACGACGCGATCCTCGCCGGGTCCGCCGTGATCACGGCGGCGACCGCACTGGTCCTGGGTCTCGCGACCGGAGCGCTCAGCGTGATCGTCCAGGGCGTCGTGGTGTCGGAGGTCGCTCACGCGGTCGTCGCCGAGAAGCCGAGCCTGAAGGCCGTGTGGGCGCGCGTGAAGCCGGTCGTGTGGCGTCTCATCGGGTACAGCGCGCTCTATCTCGTCGCGACGATCGTGGTCATCGGCGTCCTGGCGGGGATCGTCACGCTCCTCGTGATCAACGTGCTGTGGCTCGGCGTCGCGGTGGGCGTGCTGTTCGTGCTGGGGCTCATCGTCGTCTCCCTCTGGCTCACGCCCAAGCTCTTCCTCGTGTCGTCGGTGATCATCCTCGAGCGGGCACCGATCTTCCGCGCGATCGCACGATCGTGGCAGCTCACGCGGGGCCGCTTCTGGTCGACGCTCGGTGTCGTCGTCATCATCTCGGTCGCCTTCAGCATCGTCGCGCAGATCATCTCCGTGCCCTTCAGCCTCGTCGCGGGCATCGTCCCCGGCATCCTCGCCCCCACCGGGGAAGATGCCGTGGGCGCCCTCGTCGGGGTCATCGCCCTCCAGGTCGTCGGGCAGTTCGGCATCCTCCTCGTGCAGTGCATCGCGTTGGTGGTGCAGTCCACCTCCGCCGTGCTCGTGTACGTCGACGCGCGCATGCGGGTGGAGGCGCTCGACCACGACCTGAACACCTACGTCGAACAGCGCGACGCCGGCGGAACCGACCTCGTCGACCCGTACCTGGTCGGCGTCGGGCGCATCGTCGAGCGCCCGGCTCCGACGCCCGTGGGTGCTCCCCCGGCCTTCGCGGGCTATCCCGCGCCGACGGGTTCGCCCGCATATGGTGCACCGCAGGCCTACGGGGCACCGCAGCCGTATGGGGCGGCGCAGGCGTACGGGACACCGTCGCAGGACGCAGCGACCCCGGCCCATGGGGCACCGCAGCCCTCCGGGGCGGCCTCGGCTGATCCGACCCCGCCGGCTCCCCCGGTCCCGCCCGCGGCGGACGGCGCGTCGGACGACGCCCCGCCTGCCCACCGTGCCCCGGACGCCGCGCCGGGAGCCGCACCGACCACCTGGGCCGCGCCGGGATCGAGCGGCGACGCGTGAGCCCCGCCGCGCTCGCCGCCGCTTTCGCACCCCTGCTGCCCGACCCGGATCAGGCGCAGGAGTGGGCGGAGCGTGAGCTGGCCGACCCCTCCTACCAGGCGGCCGAGCCGAGCATCATCGATCGAGCGGCACAGGCGGTCACCCGCTTCCTCGACGATCTGCTGCGCATCCCGAACACCGACGGGTGGGGACCGGCGGCGCTCATCGTGCTCGCGGTGCTGCTCGTGGCGGCGATCGTGGTCGGCATCCTGATCTGGGGGCGACCGCGTCGGAGCGTGCGCGCGGCTCCGGCCGCTCGGGCACTCTTCGACGACGACGACACCCGGTCGGCCGAGCAGTTGCGGGCAGAGGCCGAGGCGGCCGCACGGCGCGGAGCCTGGGACGACGCCGTCGTCCTGCGATTCCGCGCCGTCGCGCGGGGCCTGTCGGAGCGCGGGCTGGTGGACCCGCCACCCGGGGCCACGGTACGCGCGTTCGCCCGCGAGGCCGCGCGCGCCCTCCCCGCCCTCGCGGAGGGGCTGGAGACGGCCGCGACGACCTTCGACGACGTGCGCTACCTGCGGCGCCCGGGAACGGCGCAGAGCTACCGCCTCATCGTCGATCTCGACGACACCGCCGTGCGGACGCGTCCGACGCCGATGGGCACCCTGTGAGCGCGGTGACGGCGGCACGACCGCGGTCCCGCGGCCGCGCCGCCCTCGGGTGGATCGCCCTCGTGGTGGGGTTGCTGCTCGTGTCGCTCGTCGGCGGATTGTTCGTCTACGGCGGCTACACGGAGCGCGCACTGCTCGACCCCGACTCCGCCGGCCCCGACGGCACGCGAGCCGTGGTGCGGGTCATCGAGCAGCAGGGCGTGCGGGTGATCGTCGCGCGCGACCGCCCGGCCGCCGAACGCGCGCTGGCCGGAGCGGACGCGACGCTCGTGATGCGGGACGCACCGATGCTCTCCGACGACGCGCTGCGCGAGCTGTCGTCGCGCGCCCGGCACGTCGTGCTCGTCGAGCCGCGCTCCCGCGCCCTCGACGTGCTGATGAACGGGTCGTCGCTCGGAGGATTCGTCGATGACACGGCGGCCGCCGACTGCGCGGTGGCGGCGCCCGACAACGCCCGGACCGCGCGTGTCGGTGAACTCCTCGTCGCCGGCGACGGCGTCACCGGGTGCTTCCCCGTCGGGAGCGAGTTCGGGCTGCTGTCCCTCGAGGACGGGGGTCGCTCGGTGACCGCTCTCGACGGCCTCTCGACGTTGACCAACTCCACGCTCCCGCGCGAGGGTGACGCAGCCCTCGCCCTCGGTGTGCTGGGGAAGACCGACACCCTCGTCTGGTACGTGCCCGCGCCCGCCGACGCCGACCCCGGCGCCGCTCCCCCGACCCTCAGCGACCTGACGCCGCCATGGGTCACCCCCGCGATCGCGCTGCTGCTGCTGTCCGCTCTCACGGCCGCGATCTGGCGGGGTCGGCGCTTCGGCCCTCTCGTCACCGAGCGCCTGCCCGTGACGGTGCGCGCCACCGAGACCACGGAGGGCCGCGCGCGCCTCTACGCCACGGCGCGCGACGCCCCGCACGCTCTCGACGAGCTCCGCCGCGCGAGCCGCACGCGTCTCGTGCGTCTCCTGGGGCTCGCGGCACGGACCTCGCCGCCCGACGTCGCCGACGCCGTCGCCGAGCGCCTGGGAGCGGATCGCTCCCGCGTGCGCGGCATCCTGGTCGACGACGTGCCCCGCACCGACCGCGACCTCGTCGCCGCCGCCGACCGACTACGCGACCTCGAAGAGAGCGTGCGCGTCGCCGTCCGAACCGAAGGGACACCCCGATGACCGAGAGCCCCGAGACCCCCGGCGCCGAGCCGGCCGCCGACGGCCTTGCGACCGGCACCGCCGACACGAGCCCCGCGGCCGGCTCCGCTCGCCCCGATCCGTCCGGCCCGTCCGACGACCACGCGACCCTCCGCGAGGCGATGCACCGCGTGCGCCTCGAGGTGGGCAAAGCGGTCGTCGGCCAGGACGGCACGGTGACCGGGCTGCTCATCGCCCTTCTCTCGCGCGGACACGTGCTGCTGGAGGGCGTGCCGGGCGTCGCCAAGACGCTGCTCGTGCGCTCGTTCAGCCGCGCCCTCGGTCTCGACACGCACCGCGTGCAGTTCACGCCCGACCTCATGCCGGGCGATGTGACCGGATCGCTGGTGTACGACGCCCGCGCGGGCGGATTCGAGTTCCGACCGGGTCCGGTGTTCACCCACGTGCTGCTCGCCGATGAGATCAACCGCACGCCCCCCAAGACGCAGGCGGCCCTGCTCGAGGCGATGGAGGAGCGGCAGGTGTCGAGCGACGGGGTGAGTCGCGCCCTGCCCGATCCCTTCCTGGTGGCCGCGACGCAGAACCCCATCGAGCACGAGGGCACCTACACGCTGCCCGAGGCGCAGCTCGACCGCTTCCTGCTCAAGCTCGTCGTCGATCTGCCCGGCCGCGACGCCGAGGTCGACGTCCTCCGCCGTCACGCGCAGGGCTTCGACCCGCGGCGCCTCGACGAGGCGGGGGTCACCCCTGCCGTCACGGCGGACGAGATCCTCGCCGCGCAGCGGGCGGCGGCATCCGTCGCCGTCGCCGACGACGTGCTCGGCTACGTCGTCGACCTCGCGCGGGCCACGCGGCAGAGCCCGTCCGTGCAGCTCGGGGTGAGCCCGCGCGCGACGACCGGCCTGCTCGCCGCCGCCAAGGCGTGGGCGTGGCTCGGCGGGTACCCCGCGATCACCCCCGACCACGTGCAGACGATGCTCGTCCCCGTGTGGCGCCACCGCATCCGTCTGCGTCCCGAGGCCGAGATCGAGGGCGTCTCGGTGGATGCCATCCTCACCTCCGTCCTGCAGCAGACCCGCGTCCCGATCTGATGTTCGTCACCGGCCGCCTCGCTCTCCTCGTCGCCCTCGGCGTCGTCCCCCTCGTGCTGCTCAGCACCGCGGGGGTGCCGGCCTGGATCGCGGCGGGCGGTTGGGTGCTGCTGTGCGCCCTCGCGATGGCCGCCGATGCGGCGGCGGCGGCCGATCCGCGCCGGGTCGAGGTCACGCGGACCCTGCCCGAGCGCGCCCTGCGCGACGAACCCGTCTCGGGAGAGCTGCGCGTGCGCAACCTCGGTACGCGCCTGCTGCGCGCGCACGTGCGCGACGCCTGGCAGCCGACGGCGGGCGCGCCCGAGGAGCGTCTGCGCCTCACGGTGCCGCCGGGCGAGAGACGGGCCGCGCCGCTGCCGCTGCTCCCCCGTCGGCGGGGCGAGCTGCGCAGCGCCTTCGTCGTGGTGCGCGCCCTCGGACCGCTCGGCCTGGCGGGTCGACAGGCCCGGGTCGACGCCCCGGCCCGCCTCCGCGTTCTGCCGCCGTTCACATCGCGTCGCCACCTGCCCTCGCGCCTGGCCCGTCTGCGCGAACTCGACGGCAACACCACGCTGCAGGTCCGCGGGCAGGGCACCGAGTTCGACAGCCTGCGGGAGTACGTGCGCGGCGACGACGTGCGCTCGATCGACTGGCGCGCGACCGCGCGCGCGGGCACGACCATGCTGCGCACCTGGCGCCCCGAGCGCGACCGCCACGTCGTCATCGTGATCGACACCGGCCGTACCGCCGCCGCGCGCGTCGGTGACGGGGTGCGGCTGGACGCGGCCATGGAAGCCGCCCTCCTGCTGTCGGTCCTGGCCAGTCGCGCCGGCGACCACGTGCACCTCGTGATGTTCGATCGCGTGCCCCGCGCCCGCGTGACCCGCGTCGACGGCGCGCAGCTGCTCCCCGCCCTCGTGGATGCCATGACCCCGGTCGACCCGCAGTTGATCGACACCGACTGGGACGCCGTCTTCGCCCACGTGCGCGGCCTGTCGGTGCGCCCGGCCCTCGTGGTGCTGCTGACCGCCGCCGACGACCCCGAGGCCGCCCGCGCCTTCCTCGCGTCGCTGCCCGCGGTCGCCGCGCGGTCGCGCCTGCTGGTGGCGACCGCGACCGACGGCCCCGGCGACGTGCCCGCCCACCGCGACGCCGCCGACGTGTATGCCGCCGCTGCGATCGAGCGAGCGCGCCACGACGCCGACCGCGTGCGCGACGCCGTCGTCCGCGCGGGCGGCGACGCGGTGGCGGCGTCCGCCGACGACCTGCCGCCGCTCGTGGCCGACCGCTACCTCGCCCTGAAGGCGGCGGGGCGGCTGTAGCACACCCAGCCCGCATGCAGCCCGCGACATACGACGCGGCTTATCCTGGGGGGTACCCTTCCGGTCGTCAGCGTGTCCCCTCCGCGCGCGGCCTCGCCGTCTACGCACAGGATGCGGGAGCTCTCTTGCCAGGTAACGCCACCACGCACTTCGACGATGTGGCCCTCGTGTCGGTGGCGAGCGTCTTGCCCAGCCGCGTCACGACGTCGGACGACATCGAGGAGCGTCTGGCTCCCGCGCTGAAGCGACTCAAGCTCAAGCCGGGTCTGCTGCGCCGTGTCGCGGGCGTCAACGAGCGCCGCAACTGGGCGGAGGGCGAGTCGTCGGATGAGGCGACGATCGCCGCCGGCAAGCAGGCCCTCGCCGAGGCCGGGGTCGACGCGAGCGAGATCGGCCTCATCATCAACACGTCGGTCACCCGCAAGCACCTCGAGCCCTCTGTCGCCGTGCGACTGCACCACGGCCTCGGCCTGCCGAGCTCGGCCATCAACTTCGACGTGGCCAACGCGTGCCTCGGCTTCATCAACGGCATGAGCCTCGCAGCCGGCATGATCCAGTCGGGGCAGGTGAAGTACGCCCTCATCGTCAACGGCGAGGATGCCGACGAGATCCAGGTCAACACCATCAACCGGCTCGTGCGCGAAGATCTCGACCGCGACGCCTTCATGCAGGAGTTCGCCTCGCTCACCCTGGGATCGGGCGCCGCCGCGGCCGTCCTGGGACGCGCGAGCGACCACCCCGAGGGACACCGCATCGTGGGCGGCGTCACGCGGGCCGCGACGCAGTTCTACGACCTGTGCGTGGGCAGCGTCGACGGCATGTTCACCGACGCCAAGGCGCTGCTCAAGGGCGGACTCGACCTCGTCGTGTCGGCGTGGAAAGAGGCCAAGGGCGAATTCGACTGGACCGGCATGGACCGCTACGTCACCCACCAGGTCTCGTCGGTGCACACCGGTGCGATCGTTCGCGCCGCGAAGCTCGACCGCGACCGGGTCCCGGTCACGTACCCCGAGCTGGGCAATGTGGGCCCGGCATCCATCCCCATCACCCTCGCCGCCGAGCAGAAGACGCTGCGGCGAGGTGATCGCGTGCTGCTGATGGGAGTGGGCTCCGGCTTGAACACCGGCATGCTGGAGCTGGCCTGGTGAGCCACCCCCGCGTGACCGGACCGCAGGCCACCCTCCCCCCGGCCGGGCTCCCCGGCCTCGACCCGTCTCTGTCGCGGCTCGTCAGCGTCGAGGGCGTCCTCGATGACCGCGGAGCGTCGCGCCTCTGGCACGTGCTCGACACCGGGGGCACCCTCGCCGAGCACGGCGTCGAGCCGCTCGGCACGATCATCGCCGTGCACGGTAACCCGACGTGGTCGTACCTGTGGCGCGCGCTCGTGACCGCCTCGCTCGACCGCGCGCTCGACGGCCGCGCCGCGTGGCGCGTCGTCGCCGTGGACCAGCTCGAGATGGGTTTCTCGGAGCGCTCCTCGCTGCGCCGCACACTCGCTCAGCGCATCGCCGATCTCGACGCGCTCGTCTCCGAGCTCGGCATCCGCGGTCCGGTCGTCACCATCGGACACGACTGGGGCGGGCCCGTCTCCCTCGGCTGGGCCGTCGAGAACCGCGAGCGAGTCGCCGCGGTCATCGCGCTGAACACCGCCGTGCACCACCCCGACGGCGCCGAGCTGCCCTTCGCGCTGCGCGTCGCGACCGCTCGCGGCATGCTCGCGGCGGGCACGACCGGCACGACGGCGTTCCTCGACGTCACCCTCGCCCTCGCCGACCTCGACCCGGCCGTGCGCGCCGCCTTCCGCGCGCCGTACGCGACCGTGGCACGGCGTCGGGGCATCGGCGGATTCGTCGCCGACATCCCGGCGACGCCGGACCACGTCAGCACCCCCGCCCTGCACCGCATGTCGGCGGGGCTGCGCGAGCTCGAGGTGCCCGCGCTGCTCCTGCGCGGTCCGAAAGACCCCGTGTTCGGCGAGGACCACCTCGACGATCTCACCGAGCGTCTCCCCCACGCCGACGTGCACCGCTTCGAGGGCGCGGGCCACCTGATCGCCGAGGAGCGCCCCTACGCCGACGTGGTGCTCGATTGGCTCGACGAGAAGATCGTGGATGCCGCAACGGCACCCGCGCGCTCGCGTCGCTCGTCCCCGACGAAGCGCGCCGGCACCGGCACCGGCACTGCCCCTGCCGGTCGCCTCTGGGACGCCCTCGACGCCCGCCGCGATGACGACGACACCGCCGTCATCGACATGACCACGGCCTCGGGCGACGGCGGACCGCTGCGGGTGAGCTGGCGACAGCTCGCCGCGCGGGTCGACGAGATCGCCGCGGGACTCGACGCGTTCGGCGTCCGCGCCGGCGACCGCGTCTCGCTGCTCGTGCAGCCCGGCCCGACGCTCACGGCCGCGCTGTACGCGTGCCTGCGCATCGGCGCCGTGGTCGTCGTGGCCGACCGGGGTCTCGGCATCCGGGGGCTGTCGCGCGCGGTGCGCGGTGCCGTCCCCGACGTGGTGATCGGCGAGGTCGCGGGGCTCGCCGCGGCGCGCGCCCTGGGGTGGCCCGGGCGCCGCATCTCGTCGGCGTCCCTGCCCGCCGCGACCTCGCGCGCACTGGGGGTCGAGGCCAGCCTGTCGGATCTCGCGCGCGCCGGTCGGGGGCGGACGCTGCCGGAGCCGCCCGCAGCCGACGCCGAGGCGGCGGTGCTCTTCACCTCGGGCTCGACCGGTCCCGCCAAGGGCGTCGTGTACACGCACGCGCAGGTGACAGCCTTGCGCGACACCCTCGCCACGCACTTCGCGGTGTCGGCCGACACGGGGCTCGTGACCGGCTTCGCGCCCTTCGCGCTGTTGGGCCCGGCGCTCGGCACCCGCTCGGCGACGCCCGACATGGACGTCTCGGCTCCGCGCACCCTCACCGCCGCCGCGGTCGCGGCCGCCGTGCGCGCCTCCGATGCGAAGATCGTCTTCCTCTCCCCCGCCGCCGTCGCCAACGTCGTGGCCACCGCCGACCGTCTGACGGATGCCGATCGCTCGGCGTTGGCGCGTGTGCAGACGTTCCTCTCGACCGGCGCTCCCGTGGGCGTCGACCTGCTGCGGCGGGCTCAGGCGCTCATGCCGAACGCCGTCGCGCACACGCCCTACGGCATGACGGAATGCCTGCTGGTGGCCGACGTCACCCTGCCCGAGATCGAGGCCGCTGCGGGAGACCGCGGAGTGTGCGTCGGTCGTCCCCTCGGGACGGGCGAGGTACGCATCTCGCCCCTCGACGACCGGGGCCGCGCGGCCGATGAGACGACGACGGATGCCGGGGTCACCGGCGAGATCGTCATCTCGGCGCCGCATCTCAAGCGCGGCTACTTCCGCCTGCACCTGACCGACCGCGACGCCCGGCGCGGCCTCCCCGCCCGCTGGCATCGCACCGGCGACGTCGGTCACCTCGACGCCGAGGGGCGCCTGTGGGTCGAGGGGCGCCTCCCCCACGTCATCACCACCGCGGAGGGGCCCGTCACCCCGGTCGGCGTCGAGCAGGACGTCGAGACCGTCTCCGCCGTCGTCCGCGCCGCCGCGGTCGGCGTGGGCCCGGTCGGTCGACAGGTCGTCGTCGCCGTCGTCGAGTCCGGCGTCCGGCGTCCGGGCCTGGCATCCCCCGAGCTCACCGACGCCGTCCGCGCGGCCACCGCGCAGTCGCTGGCCGCCGTGCTGGCCGTGCCGAGCCTGCCGACCGACATCCGCCACAATTCCAAGATCGACCGCTCCCGCGTGGCCGCGTGGGCCGAGCGGGTGCTCGCGGGCGAGAAGGCGTCGGCACTGTGAGGGTCCTCGCCACCGGTGCCTCCGGCTTCCTCGGCCGTGCCGTCGTCCGCGCCCTCCAGCACGACGGTCACGACGTGCGCACGCTGCAGCGCCGCCCCTCGGGCGTCGACGGCGCCGACGACCGTCTCGGTTCGGTGACGGATGCCGATGCCGTGGCATCCGCTCTCGACGGCGTCGACGCGATCGTGCACCTCGCCGCGAAGGTCTCCCTCGCGGGGGACCCGGCGCAGTTCCGCGCCGTGAACGTGGAGGGGACGCGCACGCTCCTCGACGCCGCTGCCGCCGCGGGACTCTCGCGCATCGTGCACGTGTCGTCGCCCTCGGTCGCGCACGCCGGACACGCCCTCGCGGGCGTCGGCGCCGAGCCCGCCGACCCGGATGCCGCGCACGGCGAGTACGCCCGCACCAAGGCCGAGGCCGAATTGCTCGCGCTCTCGCGCGCCGGCGACGGCACCGCGCTCGTCGCCATCCGACCGCACCTGGTGTGGGGGCCGGGTGACACCCAGCTCATCGCGCGCGTGGTCGACCGCGCTCGTCGCGGCACGCTGCCACTGCTGGACGGCGGCACGGCGCTCATCGACTCCACGTACGTCGACAACGCGGCATCCGGCATCGTCGCCGCCCTCGACCGCGTCGAGGACGTCAGCGGGCGCGCCTACGTGCTGACCAACGGCGAGCCGCGGCCCGTGGGCGACCTGCTCGCCGGGATCTGCCGCGCATCGGGCGTGACGCCGCCGCGGTTCAGCGTGCCCGCGGGACTCGCCAAGGCCGCGGGGTCGCTCATCGAGCGCGTGTGGGCCGTGCGCCCGGGGCAGGACGAACCGCCCATGACGCGTTTCCTCGCCGAGCAGCTGTCGACCGCGCACTGGTTCGATCAGACCGAGATCCGCCGCGACCTGCGCTGGCGTCCCTCCGTGACGATCGACGAGGGCCTGCGCCGCCTGTCGCGCGCCTGAGTCGGCGGCATCCGTCCCACCTCCGGCATCCGCCACACCTCAGGCATCCGCCACACCTCCGGCAGCGCGCGTCTCCGGCAGCGTGTCTCTCCTACAGTGCCCCTTCAGCGGCGCGCGTCCCACTCCTAGCGGCGCATGTCCCACTTCTGACGGCGCATGTCCCCAGAATGGCCACTTCACGCCCCTCGCACCGACCATAAGTGGGACACACCTCCCTCTCCCCGCCACCGACGAGCCACCGCCGACAAAGCTGCACACCGGCCCCGCAGTGCGTCCTACTCCTCGCGGCGCTCGTCCCACATATGACGGTGGATGTCCCGAAAATGGTCACCCCACACCCCTCCTACCGGCCATAAGTGGGACACACCTCCCCGGCGGGGCGGAACGGAGACGGACCGCGGCGCCACCGAACGACGGAAGGCCCGCCCCGACGAGGGGACGGACCTTCCGGATGCCGCGACGACCGAGCCGCAGCGCGAACCCCGCCGCAGCGGGGGTCGATCTCAGACCAGGTCGAACCGGTCGAGCTCGGTGACCTTGCGCCACGCGGCGACGAAGTCGCGCACGAACTTCTCCTTCGCGTCATCCGAGGCGTACACCTCGGCGAGCGCGCGCAGTTCGGAGTTCGACGAGAACACCAGGTCGACGCGGGTTCCGATGCCGACCTTCTCGCCCGAGCCGTCCTTCGTGCCCTCGAAGGCGTGCTTGCCGCTGTCGAGCGGCTTCCACGTCGTGCCGAGGTCGAGGAGGTTCGCGAACACGTCGTTCGTCAGCGCACCGGGGGTGTCGGTGAACACGCCCCAGTCGCTGCCGTCCCAGTTCGCGCCGATCGCGCGGAGGCCCCCGACCAGCACCGTCATCTCGGGCGCGGTGAGCGTCAGCAGGTTGGCCTTGTCGAGCAGCAGGAACTCCGCGGGCAGCCGCGCCTCGCGCGAGGCGTAGTTGCGGAACCCGTCGGCGATCGGCTCGAGCCAGCGGAACGACTCGATCTCGGTCTGCTCCTGCGAGGCGTCGGTGCGACCGGGGGTGAAGGGCACCTCGATCTCGACGCCGCCGGCGAGGGCGGCCTGCTCGACACCGGCGTTGCCCGCGAGCACGAGCAGGTCGGCGATCGAGACCTTCTTCTCCCCCTGAGCATCGAACCCGGCCTTGATCTTCTCGAGCACCTCGAGCACGGATGCCAGCTGCTCGGGGTTGTTGACCGTCCAGCTCTTCTGCGGCTCGAGGCGGATACGCGCGCCGTTCACGCCACCGCGCTTGTCGCTCCCGCGGAACGTGGATGCCGCCGCCCACGTCGTGGTGACGAGCTGCTGCACCGTGAGGCCGCTGTCGAGGATCTGCTGCTTGAGCGCCGCGGCATCCGCGGAATCGATGAGCGGGTGGTCGACGGCGGGCACCGGGTCCTGCCACACGAGCACCTCGGAGGGCACCTCGGAACCGAGGTAGCGCTCGCGCGGGCCCATGTCGCGGTGGGTCAGCTTGAACCACGCGCGGGCGAAGGCGTCCTGGAACGCCGCCGGGTCTTCGGCGAAACGCCGCGAGATCTTCTCGTACGCCGGGTCGACGCGCAGCGCCAGGTCGCTCGTGAGCATGCGGGGCTCGCGGCGTCCGGCCGAGTGCGCCTCGGGGACCATGTCGGCTCCCCCGCCGTTGACGGGACGCCACTGGTGCGCTCCCGCGGGGCTCTGGAAGAGCTCCCACTCGTAGGCGAAGAGGATGTGGAAGAACTCGTTGTCCCACCGGGTCGGGTGGTAGGTCCAGGTGACCTCGAGACCGCTGGTGATGGTGTCGTCGCCCTTGCCGGTGCCGTGGCTGTTCTTCCAGCCCAGGCCCTGGTCCTCGATGTCGGCGGCCTCGGGGTTGACACCCACGTGCGAGTCGCTCGCCGCACCGTGCGTCTTGCCGAAGGTGTGTCCACCGGCGATGAGGGCGACGGTCTCCTCGTCGTTCATGGCCATGCGGCCGAACGTCTCGCGGATGTCGTGGGCCGACAGCTGCGGGTCGGGGTTGCCGTTGGGCCCCTCGGGGTTGACGTAGATCAGGCCCATCTGAACGGCGGCGAGCGGGCGCTCGAGCTCGCGGTTGCCGGTGTAGCGCTCGTCGCCGAGCCAGGTGGTCTCGGGACCCCAGTACACGTCGTCGTCGGGCTCCCACACGTCGGTGCGGCCACCGGCGAAGCCGAAGGTGGGGAAGCCCATGTCCTCCAGCGCGACGTTGCCGGCGAGGATCATGAGGTCGGCCCACGAGATGGACTGGCCGTACTTCTTCTTGACGGGCCAGAGCAGGCGGCGCGCCTTGTCGAGGTTGACGTTGTCGGGCCAGCTGTTCAGCGGGGCGAAGCGCTGCATGCCCGCGCCCGAGCCGCCACGACCGTCGGTCACGCGATAGGTGCCGGCGCTGTGCCAGGCCATGCGGATCATGAGGGGGCCGTAGTGACCGAAGTCGGCGGGCCACCAGTCCTGCGAGGTCGTCATGACGGCCTGCAGGTCCTTCTTCACGGCCTCGAGATCGAGCGCCTCGAACGCGGCCTTGTAGTCGAAGCCCTCGTCGAGCGGGTCGCGGAGGGCGTTGTTCTTCGCGAGGATCTTCACGTTCAGGGACTCGGGCCACCACACGCGGTTGGCGGATCCCTGGGTCGGGTGCGGCAGGGCGCCGGCGGGCTCGCTGTCGGCGGGGGCCTCGCCCACCGGCAGTCGGTTGTCGTCGGGGGCGGCGCCGTCGTGGAAGACGGGGCATCCGTTCAGAGTGTCGCTCATCGGGATCCTCTCGGTTTTTCGGCTTCGGACTCGGCCCGGCAGTCGGGACACACGCCCCAGAACGTCACCTCGGCGGTCTCGATGACGAAACCGCTCCCCTCCGGCACGTGCAGGCACGGCGCCGCGCCGACGACGCAATCCACGTCGTCGATGCGTCCGCATCCGGTGCACACCACGTGGTGGTGGTTGTCTCCGACGCGCAGCTCGAACGTGCCGGAGTGCCCGGCCGGTTCGATGCGGCGCGCGAGACCCGCGTCGTCGAAGTCGCCGAGCGCGTTGTACACGGATTGCTTGCTCGTGCCGGCGAGGGTGCCGCTGACCCGTGCGAACACGTCGTCGGCGGTGGCGTGCGGCCGGGCGCGCAAGGCCTCGAGCACGGCGACGCGCGTCGTCGTGACCCGCAGACCCGCCCCGCGGATGAGGGCATCCGCGGGGGCGTCCGGCTGACTGTCGAGCATGCGTCGAGCTTACCTAGTTTTGAATGAATCAAAAATGACACGCCGGTGAACGGCGTGATCGGGGTGCGGGCGGCACGACGCAGGGCGTTTCCGCTGCGCTGCGCGCACGGCGCCGGAGCCGCCCGTCCCCGCGGAACGCCGGGGGAACCCGAAGCCTCCGCGGCGCCCCCGGGTCGGCATCCGGATGCCGTCAGCCGGCCGTCAGCGTGGGTGTGCCGGCCTCGTACTCGGTGAGGTCGCCCGTCTCCCCCGCCCGGACCGCGCGGCGTCCGACCCACAGCATGTAGAAGAGGAAGACGCCGAGGGCGGCCGCGCCGATCGCGATCTTGACAGGCCAGGGCCACTCGCGCGGGGTGACGAAGCCCTCGACGAGACCCGACAGCGCCAGCGCGAACACGAGTCCGACGGCGACGGTGGCGAGAGAGCGCCCCGCCGCCGCGAGCGCCGTCGCGCGGGTGCGACGCCCCGGGGCGACCCACGCCCAGAAGATCTGCAGCCCCGCCGCCCCCGCGACGAAGATCGCCGTGAGCTCCAGCAGGCCGTGCGGGAGGATGAACTGGAAGAACACGTCGGCCCGGTCGAAGGCGATCATGATCGCGGCCGAGGTCCCCACGCCGACCGCGTTCTGCATGATGACCATGAGCGGCCAGAACCCCGTCACCCCGAACAGCACGCACTGCGCCGCGATCCAGGCGTTGTTCGTCCACACGGTGCCGGCGAAGATCGCATTCGGGTTCTCGCGGTAGTAGTCGACGAACTGCTCGTCGGCGTAGCGCTGCAGATCGCTCTGCGCCCCGAGCGCGGCCACGGCCTGCGGGTCGCCGGAGATCCACAGCGCGACGAGGGTGGCCACGACCAGGAAGAACACCGTCACCGCCAGCGTCATCCACCGCACGCGGTACAACGCCGCGGGCAGCTGGAGGAGGAAGAAGCGCGGAAGCTGCTTCAGCACGTTCTCGCGCACGCCGGTGAGACGCAGACGCGTGCGCGCGAGCAGGATCGAGACGTAGTCGCCCTGCGGGGTGCGGCCGGCCGAGGTCTTGATGTCGGCCAGATCCGCGGAAGCCGCCCGGTAGCGGGTGACGAGCTCGTCGACCTCCTCGCCGCTCAGGCGACGGCGTCTGCCGAGCTCGTCGAGCCGCTCCCACTCGCGGCGGCGCGCGGCCGTGAGCGCGTCGAGGTCCATGTGGTCAACTGTACGCATGGCATCGACCCCGGTCCCCTCCCCCGCGGTCTCGCTCGTGCACACCACCGCCGAGGAGACGCTCACCGGTGAGGCCGTCGCCCTCGACGTCCAGCCGATCGGGTTCTTCCTGCGCGCGGTGGGCGCAGTCATCGACGTCGTGATCGGCGCGGTGCTGCTCTTCGGCGGTGCCCTTCTGCTCGCCACCCTCACGGCGCAGGGCTCGCTGCCGGAATCCGCCCTCGGCATCGGCGTGATCACGCTGCTCGTCCTCGTGATGGTGGCGGTGCCCACCACGGTCGAGACGCTGTCGCGCGGGCGCAGCCTCGGTCGCCTCGCGGTGGGGGCGCGCATCGTCCGCACCGACGGCGGCGCCTCCGGCTTCCGTCAGGCGCTCATCCGCGCGCTGACGGGGGTGCTCGAGATCTGGTTCACCTTCGGCGCGATCGCCGCGGTCGTCGGGATGTTCACCCCGCGCTCTCAGCGCCTCGGCGACCTCCTCGCGGGCACCGCCAGCGAACGGACGCGCACCCCGCGCCTGCCCCTCGAGGCCCCCGGCATCCCGCTCGGTCTCGAGGCATGGGCGCAGGTCGCCGACGTCTCGCGTCTGCCCGACCGCCTCGCCGCGCGACTGTCGCAGTTCGTGCGCGGGGCCGACGCGCTCACCCCCGCCGCACGCGCGCGCGTGGCGGTCTCGCTCGCCGAGGCGGTGCGGCCCTTCGTCTCGCCGATCCCCGCGGTGGATGCCGAGAGCCTGGTCCGCGCGGTGTCGGCGGTGCGACGCGATCGCGAGTATCGCGCCCTCCTGCTCGAGAACGAGCGGGCCGCCGCCCTCACCGAGCGCGCCTGAGCAGCGGGTCGCGGGCGAGGGAGCGCCGCCTTCGGGGAGGATCGGGGCGGATCACCGCGTTCCGGGCACGAATCCCCTGCCCCACGGAGCCGAACGCGCCCCGAACCGGGAAAGCCGGCGCCACGACGCGAAGGGCGCATCGGGTCAGACGCGCGGCACGGCCGGCCTCAGGCGCGCAGCGTCTCGTGGCGCACGACGACCCAGCCCTTGGGGACCGACAGGCGGTCGGCGTGGATCGCGCACAGGTCGTGCGCGTGCGGGTCGCCCGCAGGCCCCAGGGGGCCGAGGGCCGCCATCTGGTCGCCGTAGTCGTAGGTGAGGGTGCTCATCGCCTCGCGGGCGCATCCCACCTTCGAGCAGAGTCTGTCGCGCATCGCGGTCAGCCTACCCAGCCCCTCCGACACCGCCACGACGCCGCGCCGGGATGAGGAGCACCCCGGATGCCGGTAACCGGCGCCGCAGTAGACGGCGGAGGCGGGGTGCGCAGAGGCATACCCCGGCGATGCAGGGGCCCGGGGCCGATCGCCGTGCGGCGGAGGGCACCGACGCGGAGCGGACGTGCGGACGGCTCCCCGCCGGCCCCGACCGTTGTCCGACGCCCGGCGCGACCCGCCGACGAACGTAGGATGGGCGGATGATGCGTCGTCGATCCCGCGAAGCGCGTCCGGTCGTCCGCCCCTCCCGTCACGGTCGGCACGGCCGCGAGAACCGCAGCCCGGTCGTCCGTCCGCCGCTGCCCCCGATCGACACCCGCGTCGAGCGGTTCGACGTCGCCGTCAGTACGGCGGCGGAGTTCCTGCGCTCCGCCTGGCCCGAGCTGCGCGAGGTCTCGTTCGAGATCGGCATCATGCCTCCGGCGGCCGGTGACGGCATCCCCCGCTGGACGGTGCTGCGCGATGAGAAGCGCATCATCCTGTACCGCGTGCCGATCGAGCGGCTCGGTCACCCGCACCACGACGACGACCTGCACCGTCGCATGATGATCGAGGGCGCCGTCTTCCGCGCGGCCGCGGAGTTCCTCGATCGCGACCCGTGGGACCTCGGGCCCGAGCGCTTCCGCTTCCTCTGACCGGTCCGGATGCCGTGACCCGGCGCCCCGGGCCTAGGGCAGGACGGTGACCGCCGAGGCCGCGGCGTCCGCCGGCCACAGCGGGTACGACGCGAGTGCGCCGGCCCCCGCGTACGACACCGCGGCGCGCACCGGCGCATCGGTGTCGAGGCGGTAGACCCCCGTGCCGACGGGGAGGGCGACGCTCGCGCCGGCCCCCACCGCGGTCGTCAGCGGGTCTCCCCCGTCGACCGGCGTGAGGGTGACCGTCGCGTCGCTCGCGTCGCCGGCGATCACCACGGCGGCACCGACGCCCGAGGCGACGGCGATCACTCCGGACGACGAGAACGCGGGGGCGGCGGCGTACCAGGCGAAGTCCGCGCCCTCACCGAAGCCCGTGGTCGACCACGCGCCTCCGACGACGGGAGCGGCGGCCGTCACCTCGACGGTGTAGGCCCCGGCCGCGACGCCCGAGAGGTCGAGCGAGGTCGGGAGTCCTGCCGTGAGCGGCACCAAGCGGGCCTCCGGCACCGCGGTCGCGGCATCCAACGGGGTCATGGTCACCGTCGCCGTGGTGTCGGCCCCCGGTGCGAGAAGGCGCAGGACGGTCCCCGCCTGGCCCTCGCCCGTCGTCAGCACCTGCACCCCGGGGATCACCAGGCGCGTGTCGGCCTGGGCGAAAGGCGCGACCTGGTCGCTGCCGCCCGGCAGCAGCACGCGCGTGAGGTTCGCCTGCAACGAGGCGTGCACGGGGGCACCGGATGCCACCACCCGCACCACCGGGCTCTCCTCGCCCAGCAGCAGGCCGGCCAGGGGCACGACGCGGCGCTCACCGGGCGGGACGACGAGGTTGCTGCCACCGGGAGGGGTCGAGACGCCCTGGGCACCGTAGACCGACAGCTGGACGGTCGCCGGGACGGTTCCCGGGTTGGCGAGGACGACGAGGTCGTTCGACCCGGTGGTGGAGGCGCCGCCCACGAGCCACGACTCGGCGAGGGGCGCGCGGCAGGCGGAGGCGGCGAAGCCGGTGAGGTCGTCCGACACCGCGGTCGCCGAACCGGCAGCGGCCAGCGGGGTCTGCACGCCGTCCTGCGGGGCGGCGCGCAGGGCGTCGGCGGAACCGTCGTCGCCGCCCGTCGCCCCGGTCAGCGCCGATGTGTCCGCGGAAGCGGAGGAGGGACCGCTCACCACCTGCTGCGCGGCGGCGGCGCTCAGGCTGTTCGCCGCGTCGGCGCTGCGACCGAGCGCCAGCAGCGGGCCGTCGCACGCGAGGACGGTGTCGGAGGGCGCGGGGGTCGCCTGCACCCGGACCGGCTCGGCGGCGTACTCGGGCCAGGGCGCGGCGATACCCGCGACGGTGCCGACGACCGCCGCCGTGGCGACGGCTGCCCCCGCCACGACGCGGGCGCTCGTGGCGGCGAAGCGGACGAGACGACGACCGCTCATCGTGATCCTCCCGAGATCGGGCCGACCGTGCGCGGCGTCCGCCGGGCGACCCGGCGCGAGGCGGCGGTGGGCACGGCGAGCAGGAGCGCGACCAGCACCACGCCCAGCGAGGCGAGAGTGACCAGGCGCTGGAGACGCACCTGGTGATCGTCGATGGGCGCACGGGCGACGATGGTGGTGTTCACGCGCCAGAGGTCGCCGCGGGAGGTGGCCCCCACCGGGTCGAGCAGGTCGCGCTGGTCGAGCGACGTGGCCGCACCGAGACGCGCCCCGCGGATCACGTCGTCCTCGCCCGCGGGCGCCGACGCCAGCAGCACGAAGCCGATGCCACGATCGGCCAGACGCGTGACGACGTCGTCGGCGGACGCAGTGACGAGATCGGCGGCGAGCGCCGCGAGCTCCTCGTCCGCGGGCGACGCGGCGGTGCGCGTGGCCTGCACGGTGCTCTGACCGGACAGGGTGGCACTGCCGCCCCAGACGACGTCGACGCGCATGCCGTCGGCGCGGGGGTCGAGCACGATGGTGCCGATGTCGGTGGAGCCGCGCCCCTCGGCGGCGACGAAGGCCGGCAGGGTCGACACCGGACCGTTTGTCAGCACCGAGCGACCGCTCTCGACGGAGGCGGTCTGCGCGGTCAGCGCCGGGGCCACGGCGACGAGCAGCGCCGCCAGAGCGGCCAGCGCGCCGATCGGTCGCAGCACGCGCACGCGCTCCACGAGGCCGGCGTCGAGCGCGACGACGGCGGCACCGACCAGGCCGATCCACGCGAGGCTCAGGCCCGATCCGGCCCACACGGGCACGGCGATCGCGTCGCGGAACGACACGGCGACGCCCACCGCGGCGAAGGCCGTGGCCAGCCCCGTGACCGCGATCACCAGCAGAGCGGATGCCGTCACCCAGCGGGGCGTCAGCACCGCGAGCAGCGCGAGAACGGCGAGAGGCGCGACGAGCAGTCCCACCCACCACACGGGCCCGTCGAACACGGCGGCCCACCCGCCGGGATCCGACGTCGGGAAGCCGGCCGCCAGGAGCGCCCGACCCAGGGGGTCGGCCGTGGCCTCCGCCCCGGCATAGGGCAGGCCCGGATCCGCGAGGAGCGCCCACGGCGTCCCGCGACGCACCTGCGTCCACACCAGGGGCGCGAAGATGACCGCCGACGGCACGAGCAGCCAGACCACACGGGCCACTCCGCGGCCCGCGACGAGCGCCACCACGATGAGCGCCGCCGACCACAGCACGACCACCGCGGGTGCGAGAGACGGGGCGCACGCGAGCACGGCGACCAGGAGGAGGGATGCCGCTCCGGCCGGCGCCCACGACCGATGGGCCACGCTCGCCGCGAAGAACAGCCACGGCAGCAGCAGGTGCAGCAGCACGGCAGCGGGGCGGCCCTCCACGAGGGCGGCGAGGAAGGTGGGGGCGAGGGCCCACGCGAAGGCGGCGGTGATGCGCAGCAGCGACGACTCGGTCACCCGCGTGGCGGCGAACCAGCCGCCCAGCACCGCCAGCGGGAGCGCGAGCACCCACAGCACGACGAAGGCTCGCGAGGGGTCCCCGGGCGAGAGCGTGCCGAGGAGCGCGACGAGTGCCGAGAACGGGTCGGCCGGTCCCACGGCATCCAGACCGAGGGGGCGGGCGCCCCAGGCGGCGTCCTGCCAGAGCTGGGCGATGTCGGCACGGAGCGGCAGCAGCGCTCCCCCGCCGAGGACGGGCCAGGCCAGCAGGGGGGCGAAGAGCGCCGCCGACACGGCGAGCGCGCCGAGGACGGCCCACGCGCCGCCCCCGACGAAGAAGCGCAGCTCCGAACGAACGGGGGCGTCGGGGTCGGCGCCGTCGGCGTCGAGACGCAGGCGCATCTGCGCCCGCGAGATGCGCAGCGGCGCGATGCGCGACCACCCCACGCGGCGTACCGTCCGGATGCGGCGACGGGCGCGCGCGACGGCGGCGGGTCGGAAGAGGACGAGCAGCGTCGCCCCCCACTCCGGCAGCACCCGGTAGGGCATCTTCGTCACGAGGTGCATGACCGTGCGCCACAGGGCGAGCGGCAGGAACGAGAGCCAATGCAGCAGCACGGCCGCGGACGGCGCGTACGCCAACCGCCGGTGCAACTGCGCGGTGCGCGTGGCGAACGCGCGACGACGCGCCCGACGGCGACCGCGGGCCATCGCGGCCACGCCGTCGCCCGCGACCGCGACGCGCGCCGCCGGCACGAGCGAGACGAGATCGCCCGCCAGGCGCGCGCGCACGCCGAGGTCGAGCCCCTCGTCGGCCCCACCGAGGGCGGGGTCGAGACCGCCGAGCGCGGTCCACGCCTCGCGACGCACGAGCATGCCGCGCACGTCGGCACCGAGCACGTCGGCATCGGCGTCGTGCTGACCCTGGTCGAGCTCGCCCTTGGCGAGTTCGACCGTGCCGCCGTAGCGGTTCATGCTCACACCCAGCGACACGATCTCGTCGCGGTCGTCCCACGACACGAGCTTGGGCGCCGCGATCACGAGCGACGACGACAGCTCGAGGGCACCCGCGAGACGGACGAGGGCGTCGGGATCGGGCGCGGTGTCCTGTGCGAGCAGCCACACGGCGTCGCCGGTCAGACGCGGCGTGGCCAGGGCCGTGGCGACGGCGAACGGGGTGCCGGCCGGAGCCGTGATGACGCCTTCGGCGCCGGAGGAGGCCGCGACCTGCGTCAGGGCCGGGTCGGCGCCGCACAAGACGATGGTCAGGGCGTCGACCGGACGGGTCTGGGCCGCGAGGGCTGCGAGCGTGCTCTGCAGATGGTTCGCGGCGGGGGTGCGTCCTTCGGGACGCACGACGAGGATGGCGTGTACACGGGCGGGCATGACCGGATCAGCCTAAGTCGGCTCCTCCGCGATCACGGACGCCGCGCCGTCGGGACGCCGATCGCTCACCCCTGGGTCACCCGAGGGCGACGGGCGGCGGATCAGGCGCGACGCTTGAGCTTGCGGCGCTCGCGCTCGCTGAGACCGCCCCAGATGCCGAAGCGCTCGTCGTTCTGCAGGGCGTACTCGAGGCACTCGCTCTTGACGTCGCACGAGGTGCAGATGCGCTTCGCGTCGCGGGTCGATCCGCCCTTCTCCGGGAAGAAGGCCTCGGGATCGGTCTGCGAGCACAGCGCGTCGGTCTGCCAGGCGAGGGTGTTCTCCTCGGTCGCGTCGATGTCTCGGCGAACGCCGGGCACTCCCAGATCGACCGGGTCTACGAACCAGTTGTCCGGGACACCGGACCGGTACTGCGACGTCGCCATATCGTCCTCCGCCTCGTTCAAGCCCCCATGACGCGGTTCCGCGTAGACATAATTACACCCGTGTGATTCGGTTTGGTCAAGTCGCGGATCGTAAACCCTCAAGGCCGAGGTGAAGCTTCACACCCCCTCACGGCGTGTCGCGATCAGGCCCCCGGCATCGCGACGAAGACCTCGCCGCCACCGTCGCCCGACAACGGGGACTCGTCGGGGGTCACGAGCGCGGCCTGCCCGGGCTTCAGGCTGACCTGCGCGCCCGAGGCTCCGGTGATCGTCGCCTCCCCGGCGACGCCGAGCGCGATCGCGACGCCGCGCAGGTCGAGCGACCCCGACGCCTCGGCGGCCAGGTGCCCGAGGGCGAAGTCGGCGATCCCGGGTGCGAACACCTCGGCACCGTCGCCCGCCGGAGTCGCCCGCAGGAACGGCGGCTCGGCGGGCCGGAAGTCCACCAGCGCCAGCAGTTCGTCCACGTCGATGTGCTTGGGGGTCAGCCCCCCGCGCAGCACGTTGTCGCTCGCGGCCATGATCTCCACACCGAGACCGGCGACGTAGGCGTGCAGCACGCCGGCGGGCACGAAGATCGCCTCACCGCGCCGCAGCTCGACGAGGTTCATCAGCAGCGCCACCACGATGCCGGGGTCTGCCGGGTAGGCGGTGTGCAGCGAGCGGGTCAGGGCCAGCTCGGCGGCGAACTCCCCCGGATCGGCGGATGCCGCGGCATCCACGATCTGCTCGATCGCGGTCGCGTCGGCCTCGCCGAGGAGCCAGGCGATGCTCGCGCGCAGGGCGTCGGCGGCGTCGGGCGCGGACAGGTGGGTGCGCAGCGTCTGCACGCCCGGGGCCTCGCCGAGGGTCGCGACGAGCGCGCGCGTGCGCTCGATGTCGCGGAGTCCCGCGAGAGCGGTGAAGGTCTCACTCAGCGCCACGATGACCTCGGGCTTGTGGTTGTCGTCCTTGTAGTTGCGCTCGCCCGCATCGCGCGGGACCCCCGCGGCCTCTTCGCGCGCGAAGCCCTCGACGGCCTGCTCCTTCGAGGGGTGCACCTGGATCGACAGGGGCGCGCCGGCGGCCAGGAGCTTCAGCAGGTAAGGAAGCGCGGCGGGCACGCCGTGCTCGCCGGCGGCGGCCGGGAGCCACGCGTCGAGGGTGCGCTCCGAGCCGTCGTGCACCCGCGCGGGCGAGCCCGGGTGGTCGCCGAACCACACCTCGGCCTCGGGAGCACCGGAGGGCTCACGACCCTCGAGGTCGGCGATGAGCGTGGGGCTGCCCCAGGCGTAGTCGCGGGGCGTGTTCGAGATCGGGATCAGCACGGCGTCAGCCTAGTGGTCGGACCGGACGGTCCCGGATGCCGCCCGCTACCCTGAGATCACCATGGCGATGCACACGAACCACCCGGTGTCGGCGCTGCCGACCGCGCCTGCGCGCGAGACGACCGGGCACCTGCTGCTGCGCGCCTGGTGCGTGTTCGTCCTCGTGCTGGCGCTGGGCGGTGTGGGACTCGTCAACGCCGTCGGCCCCGTGCCGACGGCCGTCGTCGTCGTCGCCTCCGCCGTGGTCTCCGCGATCCTCTGGCTCGTGACCCGACCGCCGCTGGCCGTGCGCCGCCTGCCGTGGCTGGCGTTCGGCTACGTCGCGTGGGCCACCGCGTCGCTCGCGTGGAGCGCCTGGCCGGCGGCATCCGTGCTCACCTGGCTCCTGCTGGTGATCACGACCTTCCAGGGCCTGTTCGTGGGAGCCGTGCTCACCTGGCGCGACGTCGTTCGCGCCGTCGCGTCGGCCGCCAAATGGATCGTGGGGCTGTCGTTGCTCTTCGAGCTCGTGGTGTCGGTGTTCGTGCGGGGGCCGGTGCTCCCGGGCTTCGTGATCCCCGACGAGCGCCTGGATCCGATCGTCTACTGGTCGCGCGACAACCTCTTCGACGGCGGCCGCATCCAGGGCGTGTTCGGCAACGCCAACCTCCTCGCCGCCGTCATGCTCGTCGCGATCATCGTGTTCGCGATCCGGCTGGCCGTGGGCGCCCCCCGACGGGTGCTGCTCGGGGTGTGGATCGCGATCGCCGCCTTCCTGTTCGTGCGCGCGGGGTCGGCCACCGCCTTCCTGGCCGCCGCGTTCGTCGCGCTCGTGCTCGGCACCGTGCTCGTGATGCGCACGGCGCGGCGCCCCGGCGAGCGCACCCGCTGGTACCTCCTCTACGCGGCGATCGGTCTCGGTGCGGCCGCTGCGCTGTGGTTCGGCCGCGACGCCCTGTTCGGCCTGCTCGGGCGCGGCGCCGATCTGACCGGACGCGAAGGGATCTGGGCCGACGTGATCGCCCGCGCCGACCAGCATCCCGTGATCGGCTGGGGCTTCTCGACCCCCTGGATCGCCTCGGAACCGCTGATCGACGGCTGGATCGTCGACCACGGCCAGACGGTCGTGCAGGCGCACAGCATGTGGCTCGACGTCTACCTCCAGCTCGGCGGTGTCGGCGTCGTGCTCCTCGCGCTCGTGTACCTCGCCTACGTCTGGCGCTCGTGGTTCTTCGCCGTCGACCGGCCGCGGTGGGACCTCCGCGACGACCGCCCGCACTCCCCGCTCACGCTCCTGCCCACGCTGATCGGCGCCCTCCTCGTCGTGCAGGGACTCACCGAGTCGGGCCCGCTGCTGCTGTGGGGCTGGATGTTCGTGGTGCTGTTCGGCGCGAAGATCAAGCAGACGCCGCTGGTCGGAGTGGGGCCCAGCGAGCAGAGCATCTCGATCGAACGCGGCGAACTGCAAAGACCCGCCCCGTGATCGCGGAGCCCGACGCGCTCCGCCCTCGCCTGTTCTCCCTGCTCTCCTCGGCGGCGCTCGCCCGCGCGTTCACCCTGACGGTCTTCACCACGGTGTTCGGCGGCTTCGCCCTGACCGCCGTCGCGGGTGCGGTCACGCTCGCGACCGTCCTCGCGGGGCTGTGCATCCTCGGCGCGGCGATCCTGTTCGCGCGGCGCGACGAGATCGAGATGGTGCGCCTCGCCCCCACGACCCTCGTGCTGCTGGTGGCGTGGGCCGCCGCGAGCGTCTTCTGGAGCGCCGCGCCGACCGCCGCCCTCGCCGGATGGATGCAGCTGGCGGGGATCGCCCTCCTGGCCGTCGTGATCGGCCACGTGCGCGACGCCCTGCAGACCGTGCGCGCCCTCGGCGACGTCCTGCGCTGGCTGCTCGGCATCTCGCTCGGGCTCGAGGTGCTCAGCGGCATCCTCCTCGATCTGCCCATCCCGTTCCTCGGTATCCAGGGGGCGATCGCCGACCTCGGCCCCATCCAGGGCCTGTTCGGCACGCGGAACGCGCTGGGCTTCGTCACCGTCACCGCGCTGATCACCTTCCTCGTGGAGTTCCGCACCCAGTCGGTCGGCGTGGGCGTCGCGATCGGATCCGTCGTGCTCGGCGGCGTACTGGCCGCGCTGAGCGGATCGCCGACGGTCATCGTGGTCGCGCTGGTCACGGCCGTCGCGGCACTCGCCCTGTGGGGCGTGCGGCGGGTGCCGACCGATCGACGACGCGGGGTGCAGGTCGGCCTCGGCATCGGGGTGGCGGTCGTGGTGGCCGTCGCGTACGCCGCACGGGCGTCGCTGGTCGCCGCCCTCGGGGCCCAGGACGACCTCGAGACGCGCACGCGCGTGTGGACGCGCGTCCTCGACATCGCCGACATCCGCCCCGTCCAGGGCTTCGGGTGGTTCGGGGCGTGGGACCCCGACGCCGTCCCTTTCGCCCTCGTCACCCTCGCCGACGGCGCGCGGCACGCCTCGGCCCTCAACGCCTACCTCGACGTGCTGCTGCAGCTCGGCTGGGTGGGCCTGCTGCTGTTCCTGGCGCTCGGCGGCCTCGGCCTCGCACGCGGATGGCTCGTCGCGGGCGAGCGGCGCGCCGTCGTCCACGCCTGGGCGCCGCTCATCCTGGTCGCTCTGCTCACCGTGTCGCTGTTCGAGAGCTTCACGCTCACGGGTCCGGGATGGCTCCTGCTCGCCCTGTGCGCCGTGCGGGCGGGGCAGTCCCGGTCGTGGCGCGAGCGCCTCGAGCAGCGGATGACGGATGCCGCCCGCCCCGCGACCGACGGCCGCCCCGGCCCCGACGGGCGGCGCGGGCAGGCTCCCGACGCTCAGGGCGGCGCCGGTGACGCCGGGTAGACTGCGGGCGGCCCCGCCGAGGCCCCCTCGCCTGAGACGAAAGACCTCTTCGTGACGTACACCCTGCAGAACGCGGTGCTCCCGCTCGACCGCGATCCCGACCTTCTCCCCCTGTACGTCGACCCCGAGACATGGTCGACGATCGACGAGGAGCCGGTGCGCGTCACCAACGTCGCACAGCTGAGCAACATCCTCGACCGCACGCGCGCGCGCATCGTCGCGGGTCGGCGCGTGTCGTTCGGCACCTACTTCAACGCGTTCCCGGCGTCGTACTGGCAGCACTGGACCGCCGTCCGGCAGGTGCGCCTCACGGTGCGCACCACGGGAGACGCCACGATCCTCGTCTACCGCTCGAACGGCGGCGGGACCAAGCAGCGCCTGGACACCCGTGAGGTGCGCGGCGACGCGAACGAATCCTCCTTCGACCTCGTGCTCGACCAGTACAGCGACGGCGGGTGGATCTGGTTCGACGTCGCCGCCGACCGCGCCGACGCGATGTTCGAGGGCGCCGAGTGGACCACCGAGCAGGAACCGGTCCGCGCGGGCAAGGCGAGCATCGGCATCACCACCTACAACAAGCCCGACTACTGCGTCGAGACGCTCACGGCTCTCGCCGACTCCCCCGACGCTCTCGACGTGATCGACCGGGTCTTCCTCATCGACCAGGGAACCGATCTCGTCGCCGACCAGGACGCGTTCCCCGCGGTCGCCGGACGCCTGGGTGAGACCCTCGAGGTGGTGCGCCAGCCCAACCTCGGCGGCTCGGGCGGCTTCGCCCGCGCGATGGTCGAGACCCTCGCCCGGGAGGGGAGCGACTTCGTGCAGCTCCTCGACGACGACGTGCGCATCGAGCCCGAATCCATCCGACGCTCCGTCGTCTTCGGCCGCTACGCCTCTGTGCCCACCATCGTGGGCGCGCACATGTTCGACCTGCTCGACCGACCCAAGCTGCACGCGTGGGCCGAGGTCGTCGACGACGCCCCGTTCATGTGGCGAGCGCTGTTCCAGGAGCGCCTCCCCCACGACTTCAGCGTCGCGAACCTGCGCCAGTCCCCCCTGCTGCACATGCGCCTCGACGCCGACTACAACGGCTGGTGGATGTGCCTCATCCCCACCAGCATCCTGCGGGAGATCGGGCTGTCCCTGCCCGCGTTCATCAAGTGGGACGACGCCGAGTTCTGCGTGCGGGCGCGGGATGCCGGTTACCCCACCGTCTCGGTCCCCGGCGTGGCGCTCTGGCACGTGTCGTGGCTCGGCAAAGACGACTCGATCGACTGGCAGGCCTACTTCCACGCCCGCAACCGCATCGTGTCGGCACTGCTGCACTCGCGTTCCCCGCAGGGCGGCACGCTCATCCGTCACAGTCGACGCGTCGACCTCAAGCACCTGATGATGATGCAGTACTACCCGGTGGAGCTGCGCCACCGTGCGCTGCGCGACATCCTCTCCGGCCCCGAGCACATGCGGGCGAACCTCGCCACCGCGATGCCCGCCGCCCGTGCCGTCGCGAAGAAGCATCCCGAGACGGTCATCCACAAGGATTCCGGCGTCCCGCTGCGCTCCCGCCGCGGTCGGCAGGTGTTCAAGCGTCTGAAGAACCATCAGTTCGACAGCCCGACCGGCATCGCCCTGCGCACCTTCACACTGCGCACGCTCCTCTCGCACTGGTTCCACACTCCGCGCCCCGAGAACGTCGAACAGCCCGAGGTCGAGTTCGGCAAGGGCGACGCCAACTGGTGGCGCGTTCCGCTGTACGACAGCGCCCTCGTGAGCGCCGCCGACGGGTCGGGGAAGAACATCTACACGCGCGACCGCGCGCTGTTCCGCCGCATGCTCGTCGACAGCTGGCGGCTGCACCGCCGCCTGCAGCGGGAGTGGCCCTCCCTCTCCCGCCGTTACCGTCGCGCCCTGCCCGATCTCGTTTCCGAATCGCAGTGGCGCGCCACCTTCGAGGAGCGTTCCTGACCGTGGCATCCTTCGATCCGACGTCGGCGACCATCGTCGTCGTCACCTATAACCGCACGCCCCTGCTGACCCGGTTGCTCGAGAGCATCGAGCAGATGGATCCGGCGCCCGGGCATCTCGTGGTGGTCGACAACGCCTCGACCGACGACACCACCGCGGTCGTGGAATCCTTCCGCGACCGTCTGCCCACGACGCTGGTCTACCGCCGACTCGAGACCAACACCGGAGGATCCGGCGGGTTCAGCGAGGGCATGCGCGTGGCGTACGACCTCGGATCCGAGTGGATCTGGCTGATGGACGACGATGTCGAGGTCGTCTCCGACGGACTGGCGCGCATGGGTCACTGGGCGCCGCGCTTCCGCAGCATCCAGGGTCGTCGGTACGACTCCGACGGCAGCGAGTTCTACTGGCAGTACCGCGTGGCGGAGTCGATGGCGATCCCCATCCCCTTCGCCCCGGCCGGCTTCGACTCCTCGGGCTACAAGCCGATGAATTCGGGATGCTTCGAGGGCATGTTCATCCACCGCGACATCGTCGCGAAGATCGGCCTGCCCGACCCGCGCTTCTTCATCTACTGGGACGACCAGCTCTACGGATGGCTCGCCTCCCGGCAGACACCCTCGGTGATCGTGAACGAGTTCGTGCTGCGCCGCACGCGCGAGATCAAGCAGTGGGACATGGGCATCCGCCACATGAACGCCTCCAGCGACGCCTATCGGTACTTCATCATGCGCAACCGCGCGTATCTGGCGAAGTACTACCGCGAGCTGGGCGTCTATCGGCCGCTGCCCTTCCTCACCGGCACCGCGCTGACCTTCGTCAAGGAGCTCATCCGGCTCGTCGTCGTCGAACGCAAGGTCCGCGGCACGAGCCACCTCTTCCGGGGGCTCCGCGACGGACGGGCGATCGCCCGCGACTCCTCGTGGAAGCCGATGCCGCCTTTGGAGCAGGCGCAGCCCGCGTCCTGAGCGCTCGCGCTCAGCGTGTGGCGTAGTCGGTGTTGTAGCGGTCGAGCACCTCGGCGATCGGGGCGTCCAGCTGCAAGGCGCCGCGGTCGAGGTAGAGCCCGCGCGTGCAGAAGCGGCGCAGGTCCTTCTCGTTGTGACTGACGAAGAAGAGGGTGCGTCCCGCGGCGAGCATCTCGTCGATGCGCCGGTAGCACTTCTCGCGGAACGCACGGTCGCCCACGGCGAGCACCTCGTCGACGAGAAGGATCGGCTCGTCCAGCTGCGAGACGACCGAGAACGCCAAGCGCACCTTCATTCCGTTGGAGAGGTGCTTGTAGGGCGTGTCGACGAAGTCGCCGATCTCGGCGAACGCGATCATGTCGTCGAAGCGACGCGCGACCTCCGCACGCGGCATCCCGTGCAGTCCCGCCGTGAGGCGCACGTTCTCGCGCACGGTCAGGTCACCCACGAAACCGCCCGTGATCTCGATGAGCGGTGCCACACCGCCCT
Organism: Microbacterium sp. NPDC089190; assembly: GCF_040701795.1. Taxonomy (NCBI): domain Bacteria; kingdom Bacillati; phylum Actinomycetota; class Actinomycetes; order Micrococcales; family Microbacteriaceae; genus Microbacterium; species Microbacterium sp. NPDC089190. Next base: position 525,131 of record NZ_JBFBHF010000001.1, read on the forward strand.
CGACCTCGACGCCGCCCTCGTCCGGCAGCAGCACGCCCGCGACGAGCTTGAGCAACGTCGACTTGCCCTGGCCGTTGCGCCCGACCACGCCGATGGACTCGCCCGGCTGTACGCGGAACGACACGTCGCGCAGGGCCCAGAACTCGTCGGGACGCGAACGGCGCGCGGAGCCGGCGAACAGATCCTTGAGGCTGCGGCTGCCACGGCGGTTGCGGCGGAAGCGGACGCCGAGGCCCTCGACCTCGATGGCGGGTCGCGTCATCACAGCTCCTTCAGCACGGGACGCTCGAGACGCGGGAACACCATCAGGCCGATGACCAGGATGCCGACGCTCACCGCCGCGCCCACGACGACGGTCAGGGTGTCCCACTGGTCGGGGAAGAAGCCCACGCGGTAGAGGGTGAAGATGCCGGCGAGCGGGTTGAACGCGGCGATGTCGGCGAAGACCCCGGGGAGATTGCCGACGCCGTAGATGATGGGCGAGGCGTAGAACAGCGCGCGCAACACGAGGCGCGTGGTGCGCTCGAGGTCGCCGAACATCACACACAGGGGCGCGACGATCAATCCGAGTCCCACCAGCAGGATCGATTGCAGCAGCACGGCGAGGGGGAACGCCAGCAACGCCCACGACACCTGCGCTCCACCGAAGACGGCGAACAGGGCGAGCACCGGCACGGAGAAGAGAAACTCGATGCCCTTGCTCAACACGATGCGGTTCACCCAGATCCACCGCGGGATCGCGGTCGAGCGCACCAGGCGGGCGTCCTTCTTGAATGCCTTGGTGAAGTCGGTGACCGCGGAGTTGAACCACACCCACGGCAGCAGCGCCGTGATGAGGAAGACGATGTAGGGGTCCTCTCCGACCGACCGGTGGAAGACCTGCGTGAACACGAACCAGTAGATGCCGGTCATCACCAGCGGGTCCAGCACCGACCACAGGTAACCCAGGGCGCTCGTCGAATAGCGCACGCGGAGGTCGCGCGCCGACAGCAGCCACAGGGAGTGGAGCGAGCGCCGCACCGATCCGGGGGCGCCGACGGCGGCGGAAGTCACCACGAAATCCTATGCGGGCGCGTCATCCGAGGCTGGACGGAAGCTGCTCGGCCAGCGAGGGACCGAGGGTGCGGGCGTACAGACGCGTGAGGTGGTTGTCGTCGCGGTACACGGAGACGTTGCCGATGACGCCGACGCACAGGTCGTCGGGGCAGATCCAGGGAGTGAGGTCGAGCAGGTCGACACCCGGGCGGTCGAGCACACGGGCGGGGTTCTCGTCGGCGAGGGACGCCGCACGGGGTGCGGCGCAGTCGAGCGGATCGTCCGCGTCGATCACGCAGCCGTACATGTCGAACGCGAACCGCGGGTTGTCGCGCACCGCCAGCACCGGGATGCCGGCATCCCCCATGCGATCGAGGAACAGCTCGATGCCGGGGCGCACGACCTCGTCGTCCTCCCCCGCGTCGGAACGCGTGACGACCGTCATGACGGCGTCGGGCGCGACCCGCTCGACGAGATCGATCGCTTCCTCGCGCCACGCGTCGCAGCGCTCGTCCATTCCGGGTTCCGCCAGTCCCATCGAGCAGCCGCCCTTGATGAGACTGACGACTCCCCACCCGTTCTCGTCCGCGAGCGGCAGCAGCGCTCCGGTGATCTGCTGCGCGTGGGAGTCGCCGATGACCGCGATCGTGAAACCGGCTCGTGCGGTGCGAGCGGTCTCGAAGCACGTGCCGAGGAGGATGTCCGTGTCGACGCTCCATCGACCGGCGCACGGGTTCTCCAACTGGACCCACTCGTCGTCGAGCAGGGTCGGGAGGGGCAGCAGCTCGGCATCCGTCGGGATCTCCGCCAGCGACGGATCGCGCAGCACCGCGGCACCGGGGTTGTCGCGTACGGCCTGCGCCTCGATCGCCCGCTCCTGCGCCCACGTCGACACCTGCCAGGCGCCGAGGGGAAGGGCGACGACGCTCGCGGCGACGGCGACCACCGCGACCGGCACCCACGGCGAGCTGTCCGACCGACGCCACGCGCGCACCGGTCGATCCACCGCCCACGTCAACGCGCGCGCGAGCAGCAGCGACAGCGCGATGATCGCGGCACCTCCCACGAGACCGACCTCGACGCGCTCGTTGACGACGAGGAAGGTGACGAGGATCGGCCAGTGCACGAGGTACAGCGCGTACGCGTCGCGCCCCACCGCCTGCAGCGGCCGGGAGGACAGCAACCGCGCGGGCCCCCTGCCCCGGTCATCGCCCGACCCCGACACGACGATCGCGGCCGCGCACAGGACCGGCCACAGCGCGAGGAACCCCGGGAAGCCGCCGCGCACGTCGAGCACCGCGCCGAGGACGAGCAGGCCCGCCAGCCCGGCCCATCCCAGGATCGCCCGGGCGACGGCGCCGACGCGCACGTGCGGGAGGGCGACGACCAGGAGGGACCCGGCCGCGAACTCCCACAGCCGCGCCCCCGTGTCGAAGTACGCCATCTCCTGCGCCGTCGCGGTGCGCACCACCGAGTACACGAACGACAGCGCGAAGACGGCGCCGAACACGACACCCACGACCCGGTCGGGAGAGAGGCCGCGCCGGCGGACGACGAGCTGGCAGAGTCCGAGCAGCACGACCCACAGGACGAACGCCTGCCCCTGCACCGACATCGACCAGAAGTGCTGCAGGGGGCTCGGGATCTCGGTGCGGGCGTAGTAGTCCACGGCATCCGCCGCGAGCACCCAGTTCTGCACGTAGGCGAGCGACGCCCAGGTCTGATCCCAGACCGCGCGCCAGGCGGTAGGAGGGTAGGTGAACCAGACGAGCGCGAGGACGCCCGCGAGCGTCACCGCCGCGGCCGGCAGAAGGCGGCGGAAGATACCGAGCAGGTGAGGGAGCGGTCGGACGGGGTTGGGCCCGGCCATCCGCCGGACGAACCCCCGGGTGAGGAAGAACGCCGACAGCATCAGGAAGACGTCGACCCCGCCCGAGACGCGTCCGAACCACACGTGGTACGTGACGACGAGGAGGATGGCGACGGCACGGAGGCCGTCGACGTCGGGCCGATACGCCCACCGCCCCTCGTCCGCCCTCCCGCCGATCGACGGGAGGGTCTGCGGACGCAGCGTCAGACGCACGAATCCGTCACGCGAGCTGGTTGTTCCACATCGACAGCGCCGACCCGATGGCCATGTGCATGTCGAGGTACTGGTAGGTGCCCAGGCGTCCGCCGAAGTACACCTCGCTCTCGCCCTTGGCGAGCTCGCGGTACGCGAGCAGACCTGAGCGGTCGTCGGCGGTGTTGACCGGGTAGTAGGGCTCGTCGGCGCGCGTGGCGAAGCGCGAGTACTCCCGCACGACCACCGTCTTGTCGGTCGGGTAGCGGTCCGCGCGCTCGGGGTGGAAGTGCTTGAATTCGTGGATGCGCGTGTAGGGCACGTCGGCATCGGCGTAGTTCATGACGCTGGTGCCCTGGAAGTCGCCGATCGGCAGCACCTCCTGCTCGAAGTCGAGCGTGCGCCACGACAGCTCGCCCTCGGCGTAGTCGAAGTACCGGTCGACCGGACCGGTGTAGACGACCGGCACCTGACCGACGGTCGCCTTCTTGTTCAGCGGCTGCGCCTCGTCGAAGTAGTCGGTCGACAGCTTCACCTCGATGTTCGGGTGATCGGCCATCCGCTCCAGCCACGCGGTGTATCCGTCGACCGGGAGACCCTCCCAGGTGTCGTTGAAGTACCGGTTGTCGTACGTGTACCGCACGGGCAGCCGCGAGATGACCTCCGCGGGGAGGTCCTTCGGGTCGGTCTGCCACTGCTTCGCGGTGTAGTCGCGGATGAACGCCTCGTACAGCGGGCGTCCGATCAGGGCGATGCCCTTCTCCTCCAGGTTCGCGGCATCCTTCGCGTCGAACTCGCCGGCGAGCTCGTGCACGAGCGCCTTCGCCTGGTCGGGCGTGTAGGCGGCCTGGAAGAACTGGTTGATGGTGCCGAGGTTGATCGGCAGCGGGAACACCACGCCCTTGTGCGTCGTGTAGACGCGGTGGACGTACGAGGTGAAGTCGGTGAAGCGGTTGACGTACTCCCACACCGTCGGGTTGGAGGTGTGGAACAGGTGCGCGCCGTACTGGTGCACCTCGATGCCCGTCTCGGGCTCGTTCGCGGAGTAGGCGTTTCCGCCGATGTGATGACGACGATCGATGACCGTCACCTTGCGGCCCGCAGCGGCCGCGCGCTCGGCGATCGTGAGACCGAAGAAGCCGGAGCCGACGATGAGGAGATCCATGAAGTGGTGCGTCTTTCGTGTCGCGGACACGCGGAGAGCGATCCCGCGCCCCTCCAGTCTAAAGGGGCACCTCGCCGCGGCCTTCAGGGGCGGGTCAGCGACCGTCCGTTAGCATGGCTGACTGTCGTCCAGCGAGAAATGGGAGTGCATGAGCGATTCCTGGTGGGTGATCGTGATGCCTCTCATCATCTCGATCCTCGCTCTCGTCGTCCCCGGAATCGTGGTCCTCGCCGCCGGGTGGGGCGTGCGGCGTCTGCGCATCCTGGCCCTGGCACCGGTCGTCTCGATCGCGATCCTCGCCGTCGCCGCGATCGCCGCCCCGCTCGCGCGCCTGTCGTGGTCGGTCGTGCCGATCGCGATCGTCACGATCGTCGCAGCGGCTGTGGCGTACGCCCTGCGCCGATGGGTCGGACCCGAGTCCGGCGACCGCACCCCGGGGCGCACCCTCCTGTGGGGCGGCCTGTCCCTCGTGGTCGCGGGCGTGGTCATCGCCCTCCAGCTCGCCTGGGTCTTCGGTGGTCCCGCGCACATCTCGCAGACCTTCGACGCGATCGTCCATCTGAACACGGTCGCCTTCGCCGTCGACACGGGCGACGCGTCGGCCTTCCACATCGGACTCACCTCCGACATCGGCTTCTACCCCAACGGCTGGCACACCGTCGCCGCGCTCGCCGCCCAGGCGACCGGAGCCGCCGTCCCGGTCGCCGTCAACGCCGCCAACATCGCGCTCGCAGCCGTCGCCTGGCCGCTGTCGGTGGTCGCCCTGAGCACCGCCCTGCTGTCGGAGCGCACCGCCGTGGTCGTCAGCGCCGCAGCACTGTCGACGGGGTTCGGCGCTTTCCCCCTGCTGCTGATGTTCTTCGGCGTGCTCTACCCGAACGCCATGGGCTACGCGGTCCTTCCGGGCGGTGTCGCCGTCGTCGTCCACCTGCTGCGGGCGACCGGACTCGCCGCGCGGGTGCGCGCCGCCGTCCTGCTCCTGGTGGCGGCCGCGGGCGTGGGCCTCGCCCATCCGAACGCCTTCCTGTCGATGGCGGCCCTGGGCGCCGGTGTCGCCGTCGTCGAGCTGGTCGGCCGTGCGGTGCGGCATCCGTCCCGCCGTCGGTGGCTCTCGACCACGGCGATCCTGCTGGCTTTGTTCGTCGTGCTCGGCGTGCTGTGGCGCGTCATGCGCACCAACGCCGAGATGTCGATCTGGGCGCCGTGGCAGACCACGGCCCGCGCAGTCGGCGAGGCCCTCCTGCTCTCCCCCGGCGGCTACACGATCACCCTGACGGTCTCGGTGATGATCGCGGCGGGCGTCTTCGCCATCGTGCGCCGACCGCGCCTCCTCGTCGTCGCCGCGCCCATGGCTGTCGCGACGGTGCTCTTCGTGGTGGCCTCGGGCACCGCCGGGGGCAACGCGCTGCGGGAGTTCCTGACGAACCCCTGGTACAACGACTCCTATCGCCTCGCCGCCCTCCTGCCGGCCGCCGGGATCCCGGTCGCCGTCCTCGGTGCGGTCACGATCGCCGACGCCGCCGGGCGCGTCCTCTCCCGCGCCCGTGCCGGGCGCGTGCTGCGCGTCGCGGTCGCCGCGGTCGGCGTCCTCGCGGTGTTCTCGGTCGGGGTCAGCCCGAACATCCTCCGCACCGCCGCCGACGCGCGCGGCGCCTACGCTCTCGACGCCACCTCGCCGCTGCTCACGAGCGATGAGGAGGCGCTGCTGGAGCGCCTGCCCGAGACCACGCCCGCTGACGCGGTCATCGCCGGCAGCCCCTGGACGGGAGCCTCCTTGGCGTATGCGATCGGCGACCGCGAGGTGCTGCGCAAGCACGTGTTCGGTGCGATCGGAACCGACGAGGAGTACCTCGACAACCGCTTGAGCGCGATCGACTCCGATCCGCGCGTGTGCGAGGTCGTCGACCGCCTCGGCGTCGACTACGTGCTCGACTTCGGCGCGCAGAACGTCTGGAACAACCCCGGCGTCGGACTCGAGCGCCAGGGGCTCTACAACCTCTCCCCCTCGGAGCACCTCGTCCTCGTCGACTCCGAGGGACCGTCGGCGCGCCTGTTCAAGATCGAGGGGTGCTGACGTGTCCCGCGAGAGCCGCGTCGCCGTCGCGTACGACTGCCTGTTCCCCTACTCCACGGGAGGGGGCGAACGGCAGTATCGTGCGGAGGCCGTCGAGCTCGGCCTGAAGGGGTTCGAGGTCGACTACCTCACCGCCACGCAGTGGGACGGCCCGGCACCGGTCGAGGACGCGTTCCGCATCGTCCCCGTCACCGGGCGACTCTCGCTCTACTCGGATGACGGGGTGCGCCGCATCCCCGCGGCCCTCCGGTACGCCGGTTCGCTGTTCGGCGCTCTCCTCCGCCGCCGTCGCCGCTACGCCGCGGTCATCGTCAGCGGCCTGCCGATCTTCAACGTCTTCGCCGCGCGGGCGGCGCTGCTGGGTTCGGGGACGAAGCTCGTCGTCGACTACCTCGAGGTCTGGCACCGTCGTCAGTGGGTCGAATACTCCGGTGCGGTGACCGGAACGATCGCATGGCTGCTGCAGCGGGCCGCCATCGCGATCACGCCGATCGCGACCTGCCATTCGCAGCTCTCGGCCACCCGGCTGCGACGCGAGGGCCTCCGCGGAGAACCGCTGGTCAGCCCCGGACTCATCGACGGTGCCGCCGAGGTGCCGCCGCCGGGTCCGGCCGCGGCCCCGCCCTACGTGCTCTACGTGGGTCGCCACATCCCCGACAAGCGCGTCGAGGTGCTCCCCGCCGCCGTCGCCGCCGCTCGCGACGGCGTTCCCGGCCTGCGACTCGTCGTCCTGGGCACCGGCCCGAGCTCCGACGCGGTGCGCGCCGAAGTCCGCCGCGTGGGCGGCGAGGCCTGGACGCGGTTCCCGGGCTTCGTCTCCGACGCCGAACTCGATGAGCTGCTGCACGGGGCCGCGTGCCTGGTGAACCCCTCCCGCCGCGAGGGCTACGGACTCGTCGTCGTCGAGGCCAACGCCCACGGCGTTCCCGTCGTGCTCGTCGCCGACGAGGGCAACGCGTCCACCGAACTCATCGACGACGGCGTCAACGGCGTCGTCTCCCCGACCACCTCACCCGCCGACCTCGCCCGGGCCATCCGGGTCGCCGTCGACGGCGGTGACGACCTGCGCCGCTCCGCGCGCGCGTGGTACGACGCCGCCGTCGGCACCCGCACCATCCGCCGCACCGTGGAAGGGATCCTGTCGGCACTGCCGCTGCCGACGCCCGCCGCGGTGAAGACGAAAGAAGACAGCCCGTGACCACTCCCGCTCCCACGGACGTCGAACTGACGATCCTCATGCCCTGCCTCAACGAGGCCGAGACCCTCGAGGTCTGCATCCGCAAGGCGCAGGGCTTCCTGCAGCGCAGCGGCATCCGCGGTGAGGTCCTCATCTCCGACAACGGCAGCACCGACGGCTCCCAGGCGATCGCCGAAGGCCTCGGCGCCCGCGTGTCGCACGCCCCGCGCCGCGGATACGGCGCGGCCCTCATCAACGGCATCGAGCAGGCGCGCGGGACGTACGTCATCATGGCGGATGCCGACGACAGCTACGACTTCGAGAACCTCGAGCCGTTCGTCGACCGCCTTCGCGCAGGAGCCGACCTCGTCATGGGCAACCGCTTCCGCGGCGGGATCGCCCCGGGCGCCATGCCCCCGCTGCACAAGTATCTCGGCAACCCGGTGCTGTCGTTCATCGGCGAGCTGTTCTTCCGTCCCGGCATCCGGGACTTCCACTGCGGTCTGCGCGGATTCAACCGCGCGCGCATCCGCACTCTCGATTTGCAGACCACGGGGATGGAGTTCGCCTCCGAGATGGTCGTGCGCGCCTCCCTCGCGCGCTACCGCATCGAAGAGGTGCCGACGACGCTGAAGAAGGACGGCCGCTCGCGGCCTCCGCACCTGCGCAGCTGGCACGACGGCTGGCGCCACCTGCGCTTCCTGCTGCTGTTCGCCCCGCGCTGGCTCTTCGTCTACCCGGGCCTGGTGGCGTTCTTCCTCGGCGCGATCGCCGTCGGTGTCCTCTCCTTCGGCGGTATCAACGTCGGCGGCGTCGGATTCGACGTCACGACGATGGTCTACGCCAGCGCCCTGTGCGTGATCGGGTTCCAATCGCTGCTGTTCTTCTGGTTGACCAAGCTCTACGCCACGCAGGAGGGGTTCCTCCCCACCAGCGAGCGTTATCGCCGGATCGTGGCGAAGTGGTCGGCCGAGCGCGGCCTGCTCATCGGCGTCGGACTCTTCGTCCTCGGCGTGGTGATCGGCATCGTGCAGGTCATCCTGTGGGGCAGCCTCGACTTCGGGCAGCAGAATGCGGCCCAGGCCGTGCGCATCGCCGTGCCGAGCGCGCTGCTGATCATCCTCGGTTTCCAGACCGTCATGATGAGCTTCTTCTCGGGCGTCCTCACCACGCCCCGGCGCGAGCAGCGCCCCGAAGCCGTCATCGAGAGCTGACCGCCGTGCGGATCCTCGTCGATCTGCTCGGCTACACCGGCGGTCGCGGCGGCACCGAGACGTACGTGCGCGAGCTGCTGCCGCGCCTGGCCGACGAGATGCCGGATGCCGGCTTCGTCGCCCTGACCGGAGCGTCCGGCGCCGCCGGCGTGCGGGCGTTCTTCCCGGGCGAGGTGCGCGTGGTCGAGTGGGTCGGCGACGGACGCGCCTCGTGGGCCGCGGGTGAGATCGTCGCGGTGGAGCGGGCCGCGAAAGCGACGGATGCCGACCTCGTGTGGAGCCCCGCGAACTTCGGTCCCCTGACCGCCGGCGCCGTCCCCCGCGTGGTGTCGGTGCACGACGTCATCTACCACGAGGTGCCCGGCACGGGCCTCGAGCGGATCACGCGCGCCGTGACGGCCTGGCTCATGACGCGCACCGCGCAGACCGCGCGGGAGGTCGTCACCGTCTCCTCCACTGCGGCGAGCGCGATCTCCCGTCATCTCGGCGTCGCGCGCGAGCGCATCACTGTCGTGCACAACGGCGGGAGCGACATCACCCGCGTCGACGACCCCTGGCGTCTGCTGGCACCCCTCGGCATCCGCCCGGGAAGACCGGTCCTGCTGTCGACGGGCAACCGGATGCCGCACAAGAACTTCGCGGGTCTGCTGGCCGCTGTGGCGCGGATCCCCGCCGACCGGCGTCCTCTCACGGTGATCGCGGGCGGCGGAGCCGACGATCCTCTGAGCCCGACGGTCGAACGCCTCGGCCTCACGGCCGACGTCGTGCTGCCGGGCTGGGTCGGCGACGACCAGTTGCGCGCGCTCTACCAGGTGGCCGACGTCTATGCGTGCCCGTCTCTGACCGAGGGCTTCGGCCTGCCCGTCGTCGACGCCCTCGGCGCGGGAGTGCCCGTGGTGGCCCACGACACGGCGGTGCTGCGCGAAGTCGGCGGGGAGTGGGCGCGCTATGCCGACGCGACGGATCCCGCTGCATTCGCCCGGGCGATCCTCGCGGTGCTGTCCCTCGACGACGAGACGCGCGTGGCGCTGCGCACGGGTGGGCGGGAGTGGGCGAGCCGCTTCAGCTGGTCGGCTGCGGCCATCGCCCTCTCGGTCGTGTTCCGTCGCACGGCGGCGCGGGGGAACAGCCGTGGCTGAACCGGCGTCCCTGCGCTCGCGACTGTTCGGCTTCACGCTGATCCCCGCCGTCGCGGCGGTGTCGCCCCTCGTCGTGCTGCCGGCCGTCTCGCGCGCGGCACCCGACGGCTGGTCCAGTGCGATCGCGGGGGAGTCGATCGGAACGTTCGCCGCCATCGCCGTGGCCTACGGCTGGACGACGGTGGGACCGGCCCTCGTGTCGATCGCGGCCGACGACGTCCGTCGCGGCCGCCTGTACCGCGACGCGCTCGTCGTGCGGTTGGCGACCTCGATCGTCGCCCTGCCCGCCCTCGTGGTGGTCTGCGCCCTCGTCGCGAGTCCCGGGTACGGCCTGCTCGCCGCCCTCATGGGTCTGCAGGGCGCGATGATCGCCCTGTCGTTCACGTGGTTCTCAGTGGGCGTGGGCGACCCGCGGTCGATCCTCTTCTACGATGCGATCCCTCGGCTCGTGGTGGCCGTGGGATCGATGGTCGCCATCGTCAACGGCGCTCCCGTCGAGGTCTACCCGATGGCCGGCATCGCGGTCACGGTGGTCGGGACGACGCTGTTCTCGCTGCGCCTGCTCCGCCGGTATCCGTCGGCGTGGCCGCCCGTCCGCGAGATCCCGGGCCTCTTCCGGATCGGCGCGCCGGTGGCGCTGAACGACGCCGCCCTGGGGGCGTACTCCGCCGTGCCCACGCCGCTCGTGAACGTGCTGTCGGTCGGGACGGCCGCCTCCGGCTTCGCCTCGGCCGACAAGATCGCCAAGCTCGGGCAGTTCCTCCCGCTCACCCTCGCCAACGCCCTGCAGTCGTGGTCGGCCGAGGTCACGGGTCCCGCGCGGCGGTCGCGGCTGCGACTGGCGCTGCTGATGCACGGCGGCTTCGGCGTGCTCGGGATGCTCGTGCTCGGCTTCGCCGGTCCCCCGGTCAGCGCGCTCATGTTCGGCGCGCCGGCGGCGGCGCCTTTCCTGGTCTGCCTGGCACTCGGCGTCGCCTTCGCCCTGTTCTCCCTGCGCACCTCGATGACGCGGCACGTGCTCTTCCCCGCGGGTGAGCAGCATGCCGTGATGCGGGCCACCGTGACGGCCACCGTCGTCGGCATCCCCCTCATGATCGGCGCGGGCCTGCTCCTCGGCCCCGTGGGGGTGGCCGCCGGGCTGGCCGTGACCGAGGCGATCTCCACGCTCATCCTGGTCGGGCGCACGCGCCGACAGGTCGACCTCGTCGCCGCCGAAGCATCCACCCCGTGATCTCACCGACCGCTCGAAGGGCAGGTCTCGCATGACCGACGCACGCGACATCGACATCGTCATCCCCGTGTACGGCGGGTGGGATTTCGTCCGCTCGTGCTTGCTCGCGGCCACGCGGCAGAGCGTCGCGGCGCGGATCATCGTCGTCGACGACCACTCCCCCGACGACACCGCCGACCGCGTCGCCGCCGAGTTCCCCGAGGTCACCCTCATCCGCAACGACCGCAACCTCGGCTTCGCCCGCGCGTGCAACGTGGGTCTGGCGGCCGGTTCGGCGCGACTGGTCATGCTGGTCAACAGCGACGTCGTCCTCGAGCCGGATGCCGTGGAGCGTGTGCTGGCGGCGATGACCGCCGGCGCGGAGTCGCGTCGCGTCGGTAGCGGAGCGACCCTCCTGTTGGCCCCCGACGGCACCGTCGATTCCTACGGCATCGTCGCCGACGTCACGGGAGCGGGTTTCGTGCGCTTCCACGGTGCGGACCCGGCGGCGGCGGACCCCGTCGATCCCCCCGTCCTCGGACCGTACGGAGCCGTCGCCGTCTACGTCCGCGCCGCCCTCGACGAGATCGGCCTGTTCGACACCAACATCTTCATGTACGGCGAGGAGCTCGATCTCGCGTTCCGGCTGCGCGCGGCGGCGTGGGAGTGCGTCGCAATCGAGGGCCCCCTCGGCACGCACCTCGGCGGGGCCAGCGCGGGCCGGGAGTCGGCTCGCCAGCGCCGTCTGTCGGGCTTCGCGCGCGGCTACCTGCTGCGCAAGTACGGCGTGCTCCGTTCGCGCTGGGCGCTGCGGGCGCTGGCCGTCGAGCTCGTCGTCAGCGCCGCGCGCCTCGTCCTGCGGCGCGACGTCCTCTCGCTCCGCGGTCGGTGGGAGGGCTGGCGCCGCGGCGCCGCCGCGCCCACCGCGGTCCTGCCGCTCGACGCGGTCGACCGCACGATCGGCCTGCGCGAATCGATGCGCATGCGCGGCGACCGATACTGGGCCGATCGCCCCGTCTCGCCGCGGTGACGGCATCCGGATGTCGCCCAGGCGGGCCCGCCGTCCCGTCCCCCGTCCGCACGGGCCGGGTGGCCCAGCTCTCGCCCGGGCGGGCCGGCGGGCCCGCGTCTCGCTCGGGAGGGCCTGACGCCCTGCCTAAACTCGAAGAGTGCTGACCGCCCTCCGCTCGCGCGTGCGCGCCGCGCGCGACTTGCCGCTGCTCCGCCCGCTCGTCGCCCGCGCCGACCGGCTGTGGTGGGCGCGGGTCATCCGCCGCGCCGGCGTCGTCGACCTCGCGTACGTGCGCGCCCAGGTGGGCAGGCCCCTGAGCGAAGCAGCGGCCGTCCGTCGGTACGTGAACGGGGGCTTCCGCGACGGGCTGCGCCTGTCGCCGCTCTTCGTCGACACGGCGGTCGGCGACCACCTGCCCGAGGCATGGCGCGTGCCCGCGCTGTACGCCTACCTCGTCGCCGATCCACGGGGGCTGCAGGTGAGTCCGCTGTGGGATGCCGTGGCCTACGGCACCGCTCATCCCGAGGCCTGGGAGGCTCCCGGCGGACCTCTCGGCCACGCCTGGCGCCACCGTGAGACGCACTCGCTCCCCCTCGGTCCGCGATCCGAGCCCGCCGCGGCATCCTGGCCCGACTTGTCGCGCGTGATCGTCGAGGCCGCCCGTCGCGCCCGAGTGGGCGGCGAGGTCGGCCCGGCGCCGTCGGCGGAGCCCGTCGATCGCGAGTTGATCGTCGCGATCGGCCCCGAGGAATGGGACTTCGACGAATCGTTCGCCGAAGCGGTCTCCTTCTCGGACGTCCCCGGACAGGGGGTTGCGATCGCCGTGCTCGACGACCGCGCGGAGGATTGGACGCTCGCGTCACTGTGGGCCGCGGGCCGCCCCCGCGTCCGCATCAGTCGGCGACGTCACGACGACGCGTCCCTCGCGCTCGACGAACTCGTCGCCTCCTCCCGCGCCGAGATCATCGTCGTGAGAGGACCGAACCAGACCCTGACCGCCGCCGACGCCATGCGTCTGGCGGAGCGCGTGGAGAAGAGCGCCGCCGGGACGGTGCTCGGTCCGGTGTGGAGGGACGGCGACGGCACGATCGCCGCAGTCGGAGCCACCGCCGATGGACGCTTCCTCGCCGGACACCCGATCGAAGACCTCGCCGCCCTCGCTCCGGCGACCGATCTCGAGGTCCCCGCCCTGGCCGGGAGCACCTTCGCCGCGCGCCGCGCGGAGGTCACCGTCGCGCTGCGCGGTCCCGACGCGGCTGCCCGCCTCGAGGGACGGGCCGTCGTCGCCCTGGACGTCGAGACGCGCACGCGCTCGCGTGCCGAACCGGCGCATCTCCCACCGCACCTGACGGGCGGTGGGGATCTCCTGCTCCGCGCCGGGTGGGAGCGCCTCGCCCAAGGCCCTCTGCCACGTGTGAGACGTCCGCAGCGCCAGGTGGAGCTCCCCGACGGCACGCACGTGCCCGCCCTGAGATGGGCGCTGCGGACGGCCGCACCGGTGGGCCCTCGCGCGGAGGGCTGGGGCGACACCCACTTCGCCCGGGCCCTCGCCGACGCCCTCCGGCGCCTCGGACAGGAAGTCGTCATCGACTCGTACGCCGCCCGCACCCGCCCCACGCGGCATCTCGACGACGTGACCGTGGCCCTGCGCGGTCCCGAACCGCTCGAGGCCTCCCCCACCGGTGTCTCGCTGCTGTGGGTCATCAGTCATCCCGACCAGGTGGGTCCGGACGACGTCGCGGGGTTCCACGAGGTCTTCGCCGCGTCCGCGCCGTGGGCCGAGGCGACAGGCCGCGAACTCGGCGTGCCCATCACCCCTCTGCTGCAGTGCACCGACGCGACGCGCTTCCACCCCGCCGGACGACCCCGCGGCCATGACATCCTCTTCGTCGGCACGGCGCGCGGCATCCTGCGCCCCTCCGTCGTGGAGCCCATCAGAGCCGGCATCCCCGTGACCGTGATCGGCCCCGACTGGCGCGGATGGATCCCTGCCGAGCGCATCGCCGCCACCGGGGTGGGCAACGACGAGCTTCCCGCGCTCTACGAGACCGCGGGGGTGGTGCTGAACGATCACTGGCCCGCCATGCAGGAGCGGGGGTTCATCGGCAATCGCCTCTTCGACGTCGTCGCCGCCGGTGGTCGCGCCGTCAGTGACCGCGTCGAGGGTATCGAGGAGCTCTTCGGCGGTGCGGTGCGCACATGGGAGGGGGTTCCCGACCTGCTCGACCTGCTCACCGGCGACCTCGACGCCGCCTTCCCCTCTGCGCCCGACCTGGATGCGGTGTCGGCGCGCATCCGCGCCGATCACTCCTTCGACGCCCGCGCACGGACGCTGCTCGACGCGGCGCTGCGGCGCCGCTAGAGGGTACGGCCTACCAGCGCGTCGCCACGGTCGGCACTCTGCACAGGCGCATACGGCCGACACGTCGATGCGCCGTCGATGGCGGAGCATCGGGGCTGGCAGAATGGAAGCCATGCTCCCGGAGAAGCCCTCGCTACGTGGCGGAGGGCTCTCCCGGCTCTGGTCTTCGAGCCTCGTGCGGTACCTCGTCATGGGCGGACTGTCCTTCGCTTTCGACTTCGGCCTGCTCTGGCTGCTGTACGACATCGCCGGCGTCCCGCTCACCGTCGCGACGCCCACCGCATTCCTCGCGAGTTTCGTCGTGACGTACACGCTGCAGCGCCTTTTCGCCTTCCGCGCGACCGCTTCCGTCGCGCCCAGCGTCGTCCGCTACGCCCTCCTCGTCGTGGCGAACACGGCCCTGACCACCGGGATCGTCGCCCTCGCCGACTCCGCAGGCTGGCCCTGGGCAGCCGGCAAGCTCATCGCCGTCGCAGTGACCACAGTGGGCAACTACTTCGCGTACCGCTACTGGGTCTTCGCCCGTCCGAAAGGTTCTCCGACGCATGTATAAAGGTGCCATCGTGGCCGCCGTGGTCCCCGCGTACAAAGAAGAGAAGATGATCGCGCGGGTCATCGAGACCATGCCGGATTTCGTCGACCACATCGTCATCGTCGACGACTGCAGCCCCGACGACACCAGCGGCGCCGTGAACCGAGCGGACGACGGGCGCGTCACCCTGATCCGCCACGAGGTGAACCAGGGCGTCGGCGGAGCGATCATCACCGGTCACCGCACGGCGCTGGACCTGGGCAGCGACGTCAACGTCATCATGGCGGGCGACGCGCAAATGGACCCGGCCTACCTCCCCGCCCTGTTGGACCGAGTGGTCGAAGACGGTTTCGGGTTCGCCAAGGCGAACCGCTTCTACTCCCCCGAATCGTTCACCGGGATGCCGGGGTATCGCGTGTTCGGCAACATCGTCTTGTCCTTCATCACGAAGCTGTCCTCCGGTTATTGGAACCTCTTCGATCCCCAGAACGGGTACACCGCGATCCGCTCCGAAGCGCTGCGTCGCGTCCCTCTCGAGCGCGTGGCCAAGCGCTACAGCTTCGAGAACGACCTCCTGATCCACCTGAACATCCTCCAGGTGTCCGCGGTCGACGTGCCCATCCCCGCGGTCTACGGCGACGAGGTCTCGAGCATCAAGCTGAGCAAGGTCATCCCCGAGCTGATGCACCGTCTGACCGTCGGCTTCTGGCACCGCATCTGGTACCGCTACGTGCTGTGGTCGTTCTCGCCCATCGCCCTGTTGCTGTTCCTCGGTCTGCTCTTCCTCGGCTTCGGCCTCGTCGTGACCGTCTGGCTGTTCTTCCAGATCCTCGGCTCGGTGATCGCCACGGCCGCCACGGTGATGCTGGCGGCGCTCCCCCTGATGTTGGGGACGCAATTGCTCATCAGTGCGCTGCAGCTCGACATCCAGGCCACGCCATCGACGCCGGAGCACACCCCTTTCGCGACGCGCTGACGTCTTCGGGAACGACGAACCCCCGGCGCACGTCTGAGCGCGGCGGGGGTTCGTCGTTGTCAGAGGGCTGCCGCGACCGGCTCCGTCGGGCGCACGAGGCGTCCATCGTCGGATGCCGACTCGAGCGACGCTTCGACCACACGGAGCACGTGTACGGCCTCGCGCATCGTCGACAATGCGGTGCTCACGCCGTTGACCGTATCGCGGAAGGCCTCGAGCTCGGCGCGCAGCGGCTCGCGTTTGGGGAAGGCGAAGCGCGTGACGTCCCCTTCCGACACCCCCCGGAATGTCGAGACCGACTCCCACTCGAGCGCGGCCGTTCCGTTGCGGTGCAGAGTCAGATCGGCGGTGGCGGTATCGGCGATGAAGGTTCCCCGCTCACCGGTGACGACCGTGACGCGCTCCTTCATCGGGCTCAGCCAGTTGATGAGGTGGTTGACCACGGCACCGTCGGTCAGCCGACCGGAGATCGCGATCATGTCCTCGAAGGAGCGGCCGCTCTGGAAGGCGGTCTGAGCCGACACCGCGGCGTATCCTGACTGGGCGACCCAGGCGGTGAGATCGATGTCATGCGTCGCCAGGTCTTTCGCCACCCCGACGTCGCCGATGCGGGCCGGGAACGTGCTCTGACGCCGTGTCGCGATTTGGTAGACATCGCCGATTTCACCCTCGGCCAGCCGCGCGCGCAGCTGTTGGAGCGCCGGGTTGAAACGCTCGACGTGACCGACCGCGCCGACGAGACCTCGCGACTCGAAGAGGTCGGCCAGCGCCTGTCCTTCCTCCGAGCTGTCGGCGATGGGCTTCTCGACAAGCACATGAACGTCGGAATGCGCGAGTGCGGCCGCCGCCGACGCATGAAATCGCGTCGGGACCGCTACCACCGCGATGTCGAGACCGGCGGATGCCAGTGCTTCGACGTCGGGGAGCACAGTCATCCCGCCCGCGACACCGTGAGGGTCGCCCGCCGGGTCGGCGACGGCGACGAGCTCGACGCCGTCGATCTCGCGCAGGAGCCGTGCGTGGTGGCGGCCCATCATGCCGAGGCCGAGGAGGCCCGCGCGAAGGACGGCGCTCATGATCCGGCCCCCGCCACGGCCGCGACGGCCGCGACGATCCGCCCGAGATCGTCATCGCTCAGCGAGGGGTGCACCGGAAGCGAGACGACCTCGCGCGCGGCGCTCTCGGTCTGCGGGAGATCGAGCCCCGGGGCGAACCGTGTCAGCGAGGGGAGGCGGTGGTTCGGGATCGGGTAGTACACGCCGCTGCCGACCTGGTGCTCCGCGCGCAGCGCGCGCACGAAGCCGTCGCGGTCGTCCTGGACGCGGATCGTGTATTGGTGGTAGACGTGGTGCACCCCGGGGGCGACGACGGGGACCTCGACGCCGGTGAGGTGGGCGTCGAGGAACGCCGCGTTCTCGCGACGCTTCCGCGTCCATGCGTCCACTTTGGTCAGCTGCACGCGACCGATCGCCGCGTGCAGATCGGTCATGCGCGCGTTGAAGCCCACGATCTCGTTCTCGTACTGCCGCTCCATGCCCTGATTGCGCAGCAGACGGAGCATGCGTGCGATCTCGGGGGATCCGGCGGTGACCATGCCCCCCTCGCCGCTGGTCATGTTCTTCGTCGGGTAGAGCGAGAACATCGTGAAGGAACCGAAGGTGCCGACGGGGCGGCCGTCGATCTTCGCCCCGTGAGCCTGCGCGGCATCTTCGAAGAGCGCGATGCCGTATCGCTCCGCCAGCGCGGAGAGCGCGACCATGTCGGCGGGGTGACCGTAGAGGTGCACCGGCATGATCGCCCGCGTCTTCGGGGTGATGGCCGCCTCGACGCTCGCGACGTCGAGCGTGTAGGTGACGGGATCGATGTCGGCGAACACCGGGGTCGCCCCCGTGAGCGCCACGGAGTTGCCCGTCGCCGCGAAGGTGAAGGACGGCACGATGACCTCGTCGCCGGGGCCGATCCCGCAGGCCAACAGCCCGAGGTGCAGGCCCGAGGTCCCCGAGTTGACGGCCACCGTCTCGCGACCGTCGACGAAGTGGTCGGCGAACTCGCGCTCGAATGCGGCGACTTCGGGCCCCTGGGCGATCATGCCGCTGCGGAGAACGCGGTCGACCGCGGCTCGCTCGTCGTCGCCGATGAGCGGCTTCGCTGCCGGGATGAGATCAAGCACGTGTTTCCTCCTTGAGTGCGCCGTCGAGCTCGACGAAGCGTGCGCCGGTGCGCGGGCAGGTCCACACCCCGTCGTGCTGCGCCAGCGGCACGCCGGCAGGTCCCACCCAGCCGATGCGCTTCGCCGGCACCCCCGCGACCAGCGCGAAGTCGGGGACGTCTTTCGTGACGACCGCTCCGGCTGCGACAGTGGCCCACCGGCCGACGACGACCGGGGCCACGCAGGTCGCGTGCGCCCCGATGGACGCTCCCTCGCGAACGGTCACTCCGACCGGTGTCCAATCGGTCGCCGACTTGGGCGATCCGTCGGGGTTCACCGCGCGAGGATGGGTGTCGTTCGTGAACACGACGGCCGGGCCGACGAAGACGCCCCGCTCCAGCCGTGCCGGCTCGTAGACCAATGCGTGGTTTTGGATCTTGCAGTTGTCGCCCACCTGGACGCCCGATCCGATGTACACGCCGCGTCCGATGACGCAACCGGTGCCGACGACGGCGCCCTCGCGCACCTGTGCCAGGTGCCAGACGGAGGTGCCGTCACCGATGACGGCACCCGTCACATCAGCGGATGGATCGATGCGGGGGGACGTCTGCGCGGACGGATCTGTGGTGTGGTGCACGGCGGACCAGTTTATCGGGACGGGGTGCCGCCATCAGGGCGCCACCCGGAGGGCGAGTCAGACCGAGGACGCTCCGACGAAGGAGACGCTCGCCGCCACCGTGCCCACGGTCACGTCGTCTCGCGTCTTGACGGTGAAGAGCGCTCCCTGCGCCAGGCCGTGGCTGCTCGGCTCGCTCACCCCGGCGGCGTTGGCATTGACGTAGTACTGACCGGCACCGAGATTCACCGCGGCGACCCGCAGATCGACGGCGACCGGACCCTCGATGGGATCCAGACGGTGCTCGAGCATCTCGGTGTTCGACGCCAGCACCATGTGCCCGAGAGGCGTGTCGATGCTGAAGCCGAGCTCCCATCGCTCGATCGGCTTCATGGAGTCCACGTGGACGCGGATCGTCAGGGGATCGCCCTCGTTCACGACCTTCGTGGGCGAGCCGTCGTCGGCGAGCAGTTCGACGCGCTTCACCTGGATGGGGTGCACCGTCTGTTCGGGCGGAGCTTCACCCACCCGGCGACCTTCGAGCACGTCGCGTAGGGCTCCGATGGCGGCGCGGGTCTCGCCGTCGAAGACGACGGCTCCGTCCTTGAGGACGATGCCCCGGTCGCAGAGTTCCGCGACCTGCTGCGCGGAGTGCGTCACGAGGATGATGGTGCGCCCCTGGGCGCGGAACTCCGCGATGCGGTCCATGCATTTGCGCTGGAAGGTCTCGTCGCCCACGGCGAGGACCTCGTCGACGAGCAGCACGTCCGGGTCGGTGTGAATGGCGACCGCGAACGCCAAGCGCACGTACATGCCGGAGGAGTAGAACTTCACCGCTGTGTCGATGAAGTCGCCGATCCCGCTGAACTCCACGATGTTGTCGAATTCGCGGTCGATTTCCTCGCGAGTCATTCCGAGGATCGAGGCGTTGAGATAGACGTTCTCTCGACCACTCAGATCGGGGTGGAACCCTGCTCCGAGTTCGAGCAGTGCCGCCATGCGTCCTCGGGTCTCGACGATGCCGGACGAGGGCGAGAGGATTCCGCCGATGAGCTTGAGCAATGTGCTCTTGCCCGAGCCGTTGGCCCCGAGAAGACCGACGGTGGTTCCGGCCTGGATGGTCAAGGAAACGTCGTCCACAGCGACGAAATCACGACGGTGGGTCTTGCCGAGACGGCCCAGGTGCACGACCCGGTCTTTCAGGCTGTTGTCTTTGCGCACACGGAAGTGCTTCGAGACGGAGGACAGGCGCACGATGTTCGGCGCGGCGGTGGCAGAGTTCGGCATCACAGCTCCTGAGCGAAGTTGCCCTGCATGCGGGTGAAGACGCGGTGCGAGATCACGAGCAGGACGAGGCCGATCACGCCTGCGATGAGCATGCGCAGCCCGAGGTTGGCGGGGTAGTCCTCGATGGTGCCCGCACCCCAGAAGGCGCGGTGGAAGCCGAGCACGGCGATGGTGAGGGGGTTGGCCGCGTAGACCTCGAGCACCCACTCCGGCAGCTGGAAGCGAGTGATGACGTCCTGCACCATGCGCCACGAATAGACGATGGGCGCGCCCCACATGGCCAGCATGAGCACGACCTCCGTGAGGTACTGGATGTCGCGCAAGTAGACGTTCAGCGCTGACAGCAGCAGCCCGATCGCGAGTCCGTAGATGGTGATCAGGATCACCGATGGGAAGAACCACAGCATTTCTACCGGCTCGGGGAGCGCTCGGAACAGCAGGGCCGCCACGACGAGTACGCCCAGCTGCACGAGGAACATGAAGCCTGCACCGCCGATGCTCGCGAGCGGGAAGATCTCGCGCGGCAGATAGATCTTCTTGACGAGTCCGCCGTTCTGCAGGATCGACCCGGTCGCCCCGAAGACCATGTCGTTGAAGAACACGTAGAGCGTCAGACCGGAGAACAGGTAGACCGCGAAGTTGTCGATCCCCTCGGCGGCCCGGAGGAATTGGCCGAGCACGATGAAATACATGAGGAACTGAATCAGGGGCCGGATGACGGTCCACAAGAATCCCAGGAAGCTGTCGCGATAGCGCGCCTGCAGATCGCGGCGCACCAGGAGGTTGAGCAGGTCGCGACGAGCGAGGATCTCGCCCACCTTGCCCAGCCGGCCCGTGGCACGACGGCCCTTGGCGTCGACGACCGCGTACGGCGCGTCGGCGATGCGGGCGAACCTCGCCTCGGTCTCCATGCTCATCGCTTTTCTTCTCGCTGTCGTGTCATCGGTTCTTCCGTCGTCTTCTCACACCATCGGCAACCCGGTGGATCCAGCGCCCCGGCCGGCGCACGGGATCCATCAGCCGCCGCATCCGATGGACAGCGCCCATGTGATTGAGCCGCATGTACATCCGAAGGAAATCTTTCCCGGAACCCTTTCCGACGAATCCCACGGCGCGCAGCCGGTCGATCTTCTCGAAGGCGTATCCCGGGGTGGTCGCCGACATCTCGTCGAGCTTGTAGTCCAGGGCCGTGAAGCTGACCGCCGCGTAATCGGGTGCCACGATCGTCCGGGTGTGAAAACCCGCTTCGCCTGCCGCGTAGGACGGCATGCGCTCAAGGATATGCGCGAGTCCACCGTCTTGGTACGCCTCCGCGCCGCCGAAGTCGGAGTAACGCCAAGAATGCTCGACGAGAATGCGCAGCGCCTCGGGCCGTGCGAAGAACATCGATCCGTACGGCGCCAACGGCGACACGTCGTCCAAGGGAACGCGGATGCCGAGTTCGTCGGCGAGACGCTCGAACCCGGGTTTGTTCGCCCACCAGGCTCGTCCGAGCGTCGGGTAGCCGATGTGGATCATGGGCGGGTAGGCGAGGCCGAGCCCCGGTTCGCGCTGGAACAACGCCACCACGCGCGACGTGTGCGCATCGTCGTGAAGGAGGTTCAGGAACTGCTGCTCGCGGAAATGCGTGCCGACGTTGTATCCGTCCTGCGGCGTCTTCTTGCTGTGGAGCTTGACCACGAGATCGTATCGGTCCGACACCAGCACGTCACGGCATCCGACCAGGAACGCGCTCTGGTCGCGGCCGTCGTTGGACTCCACCACCCGGACCTCGACCGAGCCGCGCTCTCCCGGGAGCGCGGCGATCCGCGCCCGGATACGCGCGGCGCGCTCGGCGTCCGGGGTCGTGACGACGAGGTCGTACGGCATCGGCAGCGTGTCGGCCCGCTCGATCATCTCGTCTGTCATCTCGTCGTAGAAGATGTGGGCGATCACCACGACCCGCATCGGGCGAGAGGGGTCGTACGGGTCATGGTCCGCGCCGATGACGTCCATCAGACCCGCGTCGGCGTTCAAGACCTTGGGAGCGACGTTCCGTGCGAGATTCGACAGCGCCATCTCGACCGGGTATCCCCCCTCCGCGGCGGCGTCCAGGGCCCACCTCCCGATGACCGCGTGGCGGTCGAGGAAGGGCGGCCAGTGAAAGAACGGACGACGCTTCAGCACGGGGCATCCGTCGTCGATCAGCGCGCGCGGGGCGAAGAGCGACGCGTTGACGCAGCCGTAGTCCTCGGAGGCGAAGGCGGCGGCGGATACGAAACCGTCGTCGCGGAACGCCTGTGTGAAGACGATCTCGTGGTGCACCACCGCATCGGTGTAGGAGGTGAGGGCGGGCAACTCGCTCCAGTAGCGCTCCCACCGATCGGACAGGAACATCTCCCGACGCACGGCGAGCCAGTACGACTGGAGGTGATAGGGCAGCGTGCCCTTGCCGGTGATCGGGTTGTGCTCCTCGGGTGTGTGGTCGGTCATCCCCCAGAAGTGAACGGCACGCGCGTCCATCCGCTCGAAGACGGGAGCGAAGGGACGCACCGGACCGAACCACGTGTCGTTGGTGAGCACGATCTCGTCGTACTGCGACAGCTCTTCTCGCAGATGCCGCAGGGCGTGGCGCTGCGCGCCGATGTCGAACCCGCTGTTCTCACGCACGACGACCTCGTCGACGACAGGCTCGAGTCGTGCGCGGCCGGACGCCGTGAGGCTGCCGTTCACCACGACGACGATGCGAGTGCTGTGCGGACGGAGACCCTGCAGCGCGTGCACGACGTAGTCGTCGACACCCCCGCGACGGTCGAAGATCGTGTACACGATCAACCGGCGCCCCTCGTCGGGGAAGGCCACGGGAGGTGGGACCTGGAGCTCGCTCACGCGCGGCCTCCTCTCACCAGGCGGCGACCCGTCGCGACGCCGGCGCGCGCCGTGCGCAGAACCGCGCGCGCTCCCCGGCCGAACGGACGCATAACGGGGTCCAGACGCTCGACGACTGCGTTGTGATTCGTCTTCATGTACATGCGGAAGAAAGCGACCGCGCCCGCCGTGCCCATCCAGCCCGCACGGTGCAGGAATTGGATCTGCTCGACCGGATACCCGGGTAGGTTGACCGCCAGCTGGTCGATCTTGTACTCGACCGCAAGGTGCGTCAGGCTCGCGTGCTCGGGGTCGAGCACCGTCCGCACGTGATATCCATCCTCGCCGGCGGCCGCGGAGACCAATCGCTCCAGCAGACGCTGCATGTCGGGAACGCGCTCGCGCGACCGGTCGCGGAAATCCCGGTAGGTGAACTTCTCATCGAGAAGTGGGCGGAGGGACGCCGGCCGTCCCGCCCACATCCCGCCCAGCGGTGAGAGCGGCGTCACCCCGTCGAGCGGGACGCGGATGCCGAGTCGGTCGGCCATGTCGTGGCCCATCCCCCGATACCACGACCATCCTTCCCCCGTCGTGGCGTATCCGGTCTCGATGACGGGAGGGATCACGACACCGAGACCGGGCTCGCGCACGAAGAGCGCGAGGAGGTTCGCAATATATGCGGGGCTGCCCACGAGGTTGTCGCGCATGTAGCGACGGAAGTACTCGGCGACCGTTCGTCCCCGGCGCACGGGGAGTCGGTCGTGGAGCTTGACGAAGACGTCGTAGCCGCCGTCGAGCAGCTCGTCGCGGCATCCGATCAGGAAAGCACTCATGTCGCGACCCTCGTCAGAGGGGACGACCCGCACGTGGGCGTCGCGGACGCCGGCACCCTGGGCACTCACCAGTTCTTCCAGGCCGGGAACGAGAGCCCCGTCCGACGTCGTCACGATGACGTCGACCGGCGCCGGGAACCAGGAGAGGCGCTCGACGAGCGGAGCGACCGTCGCTATACCGGTGGCGTGCAGGACCACGAGCACACGCAGGACGGAGGGGTCCTCGGATGCCGTGACGACCGTGCGAGGCAACACCTCGAGCATCGCCAGATTCGTGTTGATCACCTTCGCGGGCACGGTGCGCGCGAGATTGTCGAGGATGAGCGCCGTCGGATAGCCGTATCCCTCGACGCTCTCGACGAGCGTCCGACCGATCACGGCGTGCCGGTCGAGGAAGACGGGCCAGTGGAAGAAGGGCCGGCGCTTGACGAGCGGGCAGCCGTCATCGAGCAGCAGTGTCGGGTTGAACAGCGCCGGGTGGTCCGTCGGATAGTCGTCGGAGGCGAATGCGACACCGGACGTGAAGCCCGCCTGCACGAAAGTCTCCGTGAAGAGGGTCTCGTGCTTGAGGACGGCGTCGAAGTACGACGGCATCTCCGGCAGCTCTCGCCAGTACCGTGCCCAGCGGTCGGACGCCAGCATGTCGCGACGCACCGCGATCCAGAACGACTGCAGGTGGTAGGGCAGAACGCCCTCACCCGTGAAGGGATTGGGTTCCTCCCGCGCGTGGTCCGTCATCCCCCAGAAATCGACGTCGAGGGCATCCATCCGATCGAAGACCGGCCCATACGGGCGCACCGGACCGAACCAGGTGTCGTTCGTGAACACGACCTCGTCGAAATCGCGCAGATCCGTCCCCATGTGATCGAGCGCGTCTTTGTGGGCCCAAATGTCGAACCCCACATTCTTGCGCACCAGGATCTCGTCGGACACCGGCTCGAGGCGCTTCCGCCCCTCCGGCGTCAGCGACCCGTTGACGACGACCAGGATGCGCGTCGCACGATCACGCAGACCCGCGAGCGCGTGGACGACGTACTCATCGATACCGCCACGCCGGTCGTACACGACGTAGATGACGAGCCGACGCCCATCCGAGGGGAAGACCACCAGACGCACACCTTTCGGTCCCAATACCGCATCCATCGGTGCTTCGGATGCGGCAGGGACCTCGACCGCACACAGACCACCCGCGAGCTTAGAGCGGACCGCGGTCGCTTCCCTGAGCAAGGGCCTTGAGGAGGTAGTCGCCGTAACCGCTCTTCACGAGCGGCTCCGCGCGCTCGCGCAGTTGCTCGTCGGTGAGGAAGCCCATGCGCCAAGCCACCTCCTCGGGGCACCCGATGGACAGCCCCTGCCGCTTCTCGACCGTTCGGATGAACTCGGTGGCCTCGCTGAGGGAGTCGAACGTCCCGGTGTCGAGCCACGCCGTACCGCGCGGGAGGAGCTCGACGCGCAGACGTCCCTGCTCGAGGTAGGTGCGGTTCACGTCGGTGATCTCGAGCTCGCCTCGCGGAGAGGGGGCGAGGCCCCGGGCGATCTCGATCACGTCGTTGTCGTAGAAATAGAGTCCCGGTACCGCGTAGTCGCTCTTGGGGAGGGAGGGCTTCTCTTCGAGCGACACCACCCGGCCCGCGGAATCGAATTCGACGACCCCGTAGGCCGTCGGGTCAGCGACCCGGTATCCGAACACGACACCGCCGTCGAGATCCGTGTACTGGCGCAGACGGGTGCCCATGCCCTGCCCGTAGAAGATGTTGTCCCCCAGGACGAGCGCCACGGACTCGGAGCCGATGTGCTCCTCTCCGAGGAGGAACGCCTGGGCCAGGCCATCGGGCGACGGCTGCACCTTGTAGGTGAGCGAGATGCCGAAGCGCGAGCCGTCGCCCAGCAGCCGTTGGAACTGCTCGGAGTCCTGGGGAGTCGTGATGATGAGGATGTCCCGGATGCCGGCGAGGATCAGCGTGGACAGCGGGTAATAGATCATCGGCTTGTCGTAGACCGGGACGAGCTGCTTCGAGATGCCCAGCGTGATGGGATGAAGTCGCGAGCCCGTTCCGCCCGCCAGAATGATTCCGCGCATGGCTTCAGTCTTCCTCATCCGCACGGACCCACCAATCACCCCGCCCCGGGACAGGGACGCTCTCCCCGGTAATCTGAAGCGCATGAGTCGTCTTCTCGTCACCGGTGGTGCCGGTTTCATCGGATCCAACTTCGTGCACCATGTCATCGCGCACACCGACCACACGGTGACCGTGCTGGACAAGCTCACCTACGCCGGGAACGAGGCATCTCTCGCGGGGCTCCCCGAGGACCGCGTGCGCCTGGTCGTCGGTGACATCGCGGACGCCGCCGTCGTCGACCCCCTCGTCGCGGAGGCCGACGCCGTGGTGCACTACGCCGCGGAGTCGCACAACGACAACTCGTTGCACGACCCCCGCCCGTTCCTCGACACGAACATCATCGGGACGTACACGCTGCTCGAGGCGGCCCGCCGTCATGACGTGCGCTTCCACCACATCTCCACCGACGAGGTGTACGGCGACCTCGAGCTCGACGATCCGGCCCGCTTCACCGAGAGCACGCCGTACAACCCCTCATCGCCCTACTCCTCGACCAAGGCCGGTTCCGACCTCCTCGTTCGCGCATGGGTGCGATCGTTCGGGGTCCGCGCGACGATCAGCAACTGCTCCAACAACTACGGGCCGTACCAGCACGTCGAGAAGTTCATCCCCCGGCAGATCACCAATGTCCTGCGCGGAATTCGTCCGAAGCTGTACGGCACCGGCGAGAACGTCCGCGACTGGATCCACGCCGACGACCACTCCTCGGCCGTCCTGACGATCCTCGACAAAGGCGAGATCGGCGAGACCTATCTCATCGGCGCCGACGGCGAGAAGGACAACAAGAGCGTGGTCGAGCTGATCCTGCAGATCACCGGGAACCCCACCGACGCCTACGACCTCGTCACCGACCGCCCCGGACACGACCTCCGCTACGCGATCGACTCGACGAAGCTGCGCACCGATCTCGGGTGGACCCCGACCTACGGCGACTTCGAGTCCGGCCTCGCGGCGACCATCGACTGGTACCGCGACAACGAGGCCTGGTGGGCTTCCACCAAGGACGGCGTCGAGGCGTTCTACGCCAGCAAGGGGCAGTGACCCGGTGTCGATCGACTTCGGAAAGGCGCTCTCGGTCCGGGAGACGACCATCCCCGGCCTGATCCTGCTGGACCTGCCCGTGCACGGCGACTCGCGCGGGTGGTTCAAGGAGAACTGGCAGCGCGAGAAGATGACGGCGTCGGCCGTCGACCTGCCCGACTTCGGCCCCGTCCAGAACAACATCTCGTTCAACGACGCCGTGGGCACCACCCGCGGCATCCACGCGGAACCGTGGGACAAGTACGTCTCCGTCGCCACGGGTCGGATCTTCGGCGCCTGGGTCGACCTGCGCGAGGGCGATTCCTTCGGAGCAGTCTTCACCGCCGAACTCGACCCCTCTGTTGCGATCTTCGTGCCGCGGGGCGTCGGCAACTCGTACCAGACGCTTGAACCCGACACCGCCTACACCTACCTCGTCAACGACCACTGGTCACCCGACGCGACGTATACGTTCCTGAACCTCGCGGACGAGACGGCCGCCATCGCGTGGCCCATTCCCCTGGACGAGGTCGAGATCAGTGCGAAGGACCAGAACCACCCGCGTCTGGCCGACGTGGTCCCCATGCCGCCCAAGAAGATCCTCGTGACGGGCGCCAACGGTCAGCTCGGCCGGGCCCTTCGCGAGCAGTTCGGCGAGCATCCCTGGATCGAGTACGCCACGCGCGCCGAGCTCGATCTCACCTCCCCCGACCTCGGTGCCGCGCGCCGCTGGCGCGACTACGGCACGATCATCAACGCCGCGGCGTACACGAAGGTCGACGCGGCCGAGACGCCGGACGGACGCGTCGAGGCCTGGGCGGCCAATGTCACCGCGGTGGCGGCGCTGGCGCGGATCGCGATGGCGAACGGGATCACTCTCGTCCACGTCTCGAGCGACTACGTCTTCGACGGGACGAAGGACGGCGCCTACGGCACGGAAGACGTCGTCAGTCCCCTGGGGGTCTACGGGCAGACGAAGGCCGCGGGCGATGCCATCGTGGCCACCGTGCCGCGCCACTACATCCTGCGCACGAGCTGGGTCATCGGCGACGGAGCGAACTTCGTCCGGACGATGGCGTCACTCGCCGAGCGCGGGATCGACCCGCGCGTGGTGAACGATCAGGTCGGACGCCTGACGTTCACCACCGACATCGCCTCCACGATCCAAGGTCTCCTCGATGCGGCCGCTCCCTTCGGCGTCTACAACGTCACGGGGGTCGGGACTGCGCGCACCTGGTACGACATCGCACGCGAAGTGTTCGCGATCACCGGACACGACCCCGAGCGCGTCTCCGGGGTCGGCACCGACGAGTACTTCGCGGCGTCCCCGACGCCCGTCGCGCCTCGCCCCCGCAACAGCGTGCTGCTCGTCGATGAAGCAGGCCCCGTCTTCACCGGCGATATGGGAGAGAGATTGCGCGCCTACCTTCAGGGATGACGCTCCAGGAATGAAGAGGGGACCGCGGACGCGGCCCCCTCTTCATTTCCGCACTTCGTAGATGCGCATCGTGGTCGGGCCCTCCTGGACGGTGTCCGACAGGGTGACGCACGCTGAATCGATCGGCGCCTCGCTCAGCACCCAGGTGACGTACTCCTGGGCGAAGGGGGCACAGGCGTCGAACGTCATCTGCACCTGGTCCGGATAGGGATTCCGAGGAGCGGGATCACCGGAGCCCAGCACCCACGACACCATGCCCAGGCGGTTCCACTCCTCTTCCGCGGCCCCGGTGGGATCGATCTGCGCCCACATCTTCTCTGACGGCGCCCCCTGGAAACCGTTGAGTGCAGTGACCCCCGACTCGACGAGCATCATCGTGGGCAGAGAGCTCGAAGTGATGCCCACCCAGGTTCCCGGTTCCTTCTCATCCCGCTGCTGAACCGTCTGCACGGTCGCGGTCTCCCGCAGATCGAGCACGCCCCGATAGAGCGGGTTCACGCCCAGTCCCGACGCGATCGACACCAGCAGCAGCGCGATCGCACCGGCGGTGACCCCTCCCCGCGCGAAAGCCACGACCGAGAAGAGGAAGAGCAGGGCCAGAACCACCCCGAAGACCGCTTCTGCGCCGCTGATGCCCTCCAGATAGGCCGTCAGCCCGCCGGTCCGATGCACGCGCCAGAGGACCATCGCCATGGATGCCGCGGCCACGGCCAGCGCACCGAAAGACACCCACCAGGGCCCTCGACCGGCCCCTCGGCTCCGTCGGCTGTCGAGGGCCGCGCCGACCACGAGCACCAGGACGAAACTGAGGACGCCGAAGCCGATGCGCATGCGCGCGGAGGTGGTGCGATCCAGGAGCAGCACGTGCGCGATCGGATCCCACCCCGGCACGAACAGGAAGGCGAGCATGACGGCCCCCGCCACGAGGAGGGCGATGGACAGGGGATCTGCACGGCGCTCGGCTCTCCACCGCTCCACGAGCAGCCACGCCACCACGACGACGAGGAACAGACCGGGGAGGAAGAACGTCGACGCCTCAGGCATGTTGACCGCGAAGGGCTTGCCTGCGGTGCGGCCGAGGTCGAAGGACAGGAACCCGGCGAACAGCTGTGCGAGTTCGGACCATCCACCCTCGCCCACCTTCTGCAGGCGTTCGCCCGGGTAGACCGTCGACGTGAACCCCTCGATCGTCGACAACCTCGTGATCAGCCAGACCACCATGACGACGGCCGCCGCCCCGCCCGCGACGAGAAGAGGCACCAGACGACCCAAACGACGGCGGAAGGGAAGCGAATCGTCTCCCGGTGTCAGGACCGCACCGACTGTGAAAGCCGCGGCGATGAGGACCACGGGGACGATGAAAGGCGCGTACACGCCGACCGCCATGGCCGCCGTCGTCCAGGCGGTCACGGCGGCGAGGATCCAGGCGCCGCGTCGTCGCCGCGACCGCAGGCACCACACCGCCGTCGCCATCACCAGGAAAGCCCACGCGGCGGGATAGAGGGTCGTGGACAGATACCACCACTGGAAGAACGGCGCGAAGAAGAAGCCGACCGATAGCGCCGCCCCAGTCAGAGGTCGGCGTGGCATCAGCACGACCGAGAGGAGGTATCCCGCGGCGATGACGGCGAACCCCGGCAGCCACCATTTGAGCGCCATCGCCTGATCCAGCGGCAGGAAGAAGAAACCCCACAGGTGCGGCCTGAGAAGGGTCGACCAATCGGTGGTGGGAAGGTCGTTCTGAACGGTCGCATCCATGCCGCCGGGGAACGTCTCGTTACGGGCCGGGAGATCCTGCTCCACCTGCGAGATCACCCACGACGTCTGCACGAACCATTCGTCGCTTCGGATCGGCTCCGGCTCGCCCGCGATCAAGGCGGGGTCCTCGCCCTGGCTGATCAGGTCGTGGACGATTCCCGTCGATGATCCCGTCAAACCCAGCGCGACAAGGGCCACCAGCACGAACCCGAGGATGCCGAGGGGCACGCCCACGACCGCGCAGTTCGGCAGCCCGTCCGATCGCGGCGTCGCCCATCTGCGGTACCGATCGCGGAAAGCGCGTCGTGCGTCAAGAGCGAGGGGGTTGGTCACGGAGCGGGTCTCACTTTCGAAAAGGCCGACTCTCCAGTGTCGTCGATGCGGCGGAATCCCGCGAACGGCACCAGCCCACCCGACGAGCGGTAACTCAGCGGATCTGCGACATCACTCCCCACCCGATTCCCGCGAGCACCCGATCGCCCTGCCATCCGCCCCCGCCGTCTCCGCGATAGAGGAACAGGTTGCCGTTCGACGCACGGCCGAGCACGTCCGGTCCACCGGAGCCGTCGAAGTTCCCCGGGCTGAAGACGGCTCCGAAGACGTTCCAACCGGTACCGATCTGTCGGATCGATCCCCAGTTCCCCCGCCCGTCGGTGCCGTACATCCACAGCGTCCCGTCTGTGCGGCGTGCGATGAAGTCGTTGACACCGTCTCCGTCGACGTCGCCGGCCGCAGAGAGCGAGTCGATGACGTTCCACCCGATGCCGATGGGCTGACCCTGGCCGGTCAGCCATCCTCCCATCCCGTCGCCACGGTAGAGCTTCAACCCTCCCGAAGCGTCACGGGCGACGACGTCCACACGACGGTCTCCGTCGAAATCGATGCCACCGGTCACCAGGCCGAATCCGCTCCACCCACTGCCGATCGTCGTGGGCTTCTCGAAAGTCCCGTCGCCCTTGCCGCGCAGCAGCTGGAAAGTGCCGTCGCCCGTGATGCGTCCGAGGTCCGCACGGCCGTCGCCCGTGAAGTCACCCAGGGGCACGATCTTCGACGTTCCCCACTTGGCGTCGACCTGGATGGGACCCAGCCAACCGCCTGATCCGTTTCCGGGGTAGACACTCATCACACCCTTGTTCGACACGGCGACCACGTCGCCCGCGCCGTCGCCGGTGAGGTCACCGGCGCCGCCGGGGAAGGACTTGCGCCACCCCGGCCGGGGTCCCTCGCTCGTGACGACGCTCATGACCGACCATCCGCTGCCGACGGGAGAGCTCACCCGGCTGAAGCTGCCGTTGTTCCCGCCGGCGTAGGCCCACAGCACGCCTGATTTGTCCGCTGCGAGAATGTCCCCGGGGCCGTCTCCGGTGAAGTCACCGGGCATCAGGATCGTCTTCATGACGTCCCACCCGCCGCCGAGATAATCCCGGCCGTCGCGGAACCCGCCCTTGCCGTCACCCCGGTAACTCCACAGCGCGCCGGAGTCGTCGCGCGCGAGGAGGTCGGGCACGCCGTCGCCGGTGATGTCGGAGCCGCTGACGAAGGCGGTGTAGCCGATCCAGCCGCTTCCGACTTGACGTGCCGCCGCGAAGGTCCCGTAGCCGGTTCCCTTCCAGAACAGCAACCGCCCGTCCTTCGTCGTCGTATAGACGTCCGGGATGCCGTCGCCGTCGGCATCGCCCGCCGCGCTGATGAACGGCGCGTCCGACCAGTTCACGTCGATGCGCTTGGGTGCCAGATCGTTGCCCTGCTCCGCGAGCGGGCGCAACCACACCTTCTTCGCCTTGTCGATGACGATCATGTCGCGACGACCATCGCCGTCGAAATCGCCCATGGCGAGAACCCGATCCGTGCTGGCGATTCCCCCGGCGGTGCGCACGCGAGCCCCCCACGCGCTGTTCTTGAAGGGGTACGACAACACGCTCCCCGACGCATCGACCGCCACCACGGACGGGTCCACCCCGTACTGCGGCAGCTTCGGCGTGTACCGGGTCGAGCCGAACCAGTCGACGAACGTGCGCCAGAAGTTCCGGTTGCCGTATGCCGAGCATCCGTCGCCGGTGCCGTAGAGATTGTTCAGCGCGGCCTGGTTCGGCACGTAGGGGGTGTAGATGTAGAGCCCGGCCGTGGCCTGATTCTCGATGAAGACGCGCTGGGTTCCGCATCCACCGTTGGGGTTGTAGAGGATGTTGTTCCACCGACCGGACTGATAGCCCCACCAGGTGGGATTCAGGCGGTAGACCTCGAACTGCCGGGCGCCGTAATAGACCTGGTAGAAGAACCCCTGGGTCGACGAGTCGCAGGGGGCGGTGTCGGGGCAGCCTTGACCGGTCGCCGCGAGGTAGTTCCACTCGGAGGGGGCCGTGGAGGTGATCAGCCCCTGCTCCTTCTGCAGGAGCACCAACAGCGATTTCTGGCTGATGCCGCAGGACCGCGCCACCTTGTCGATGATCGTCGCGGCGCTCTCGTTCGGCGCCCCCGCATAGCCGTTGCAGTACTTGTCCGCGGGACGGTTGTCGGTGTTCTGGCGGTAGTCCTTGAGACAGGTGTACCCCGACTGGCAGGTTCGGACTTTGCCATTCAGGAAGGTCTGGATCTCCCCCGCCGTCATCGCGTCGCCGTCGTAGAAGACGGCATCGTCGATGATGTTGCCCGGGTTCCAGTCAGCGGCGTCCGCGGCTGCCGCCGATGAGGTGGGAGCGACGGTCGCCGGAAGCGCGACGAGGAGGGCCATGGCGCACGCCCATGCCGCGAGGATGGCCGCGACACGACGAGCCACCGGGCGGGTCACGGGGTCGGCTCGATCGTCGTGATCGACGACTGCGCCTGGAGCGCCCGCGACGCGTAGGACACGTGGAAGGCGAGATCCTCCGGCGCGTCACCGCCGACCGCGATCGACATCAATCCGCAGTAGGTGACGTCCTTACCCTCGTTCGCTTCGACCGACGCCGTGGCGCCGGTGGAATCCACGGTGAGGGTGCACGTCCCACCGGACTCCGAGATGCCCGGCACCATCGCGCTCACTTCGAGGTTGCCGTCGCGCACCTCGGAGGTCACGATCAGGATCTCGCCGTTGTAGACGGTCCCCGGTGTGGCGGAGGCGGAGGCGGAGGGCGAGGGCGAGGGCGTTCCCGTGGGGGTGCTCGTC
Source organism: Microbacterium sp. NPDC089190 (assembly GCF_040701795.1). Taxonomy (NCBI): domain Bacteria; kingdom Bacillati; phylum Actinomycetota; class Actinomycetes; order Micrococcales; family Microbacteriaceae; genus Microbacterium; species Microbacterium sp. NPDC089190. The sequence continues at coordinate 558,302 of NZ_JBFBHF010000001.1, forward strand.
GGCGAGGCCGAGGGGCTTGCGGATGCCGCCGTCGCCGTCGCGGAGGGGCTCACCCCTCCGACCGGGGTCGCGCACGCCGACAGCCCGACGAGGCCGGCGACCATGAGCACCGGAAGGGTCGTCCGCAGACGACGCGAGCGGGACGAGCGGGCAGCGGCTGTGGTGTGGCTCACGCGATCATTATGCGGGCGCTGCTCCTCCGGTCCCGCTGCCACGCCGCGCGACACCGGCTCGTTACCCGCGCCGAAGGGTCCGCCGCACCCGCCGCACCCGCGACATCACCGGCTGATGCGCGTCGATCTCGCGCCGGACGTCGTCGCGGATGTCGGTGCGCAGCCGCTCGACGATCCGCTCCACGGCGTCCTCGATAGACCGGTCGACGTGAGCCGCCAGCTCGGCCTGCGACGCGGCGACGAAGAGAGGGAGCCCGGCGCCCTCCCGGCGCACCCACTCCGCCAGCGCGCGGTCGCGGACCAGGGCGTCGTCGCGCGCGTGCTCCGCGGCCAGACCGAACATGCTGTTGGCGTCGAGGCCGACGGCATCCGGTCGTTGCGTCCAGAAGGCGAGGGGCTCGCCCGGGAGGAAGCCGATCCCGTGCACGCGCAGGATGCGCAGGTAGAGGTCCCAGTCCTCGACGGCGTCGAGCGTCTCGTCGTACCAGCCCACCTCGGCGTGCACGGCACGGCGGTACAGCACCGCGATCGGCACCATGCGATTGATGCTCATCATCTCGGTGAGCGAGACCCGCTGCATCCCCGCCCAGAAGGGCGCGCGCCCGACCTCGACCCAGTCCCCGTCGCGCTGCTCCTCGTAGATAATCTCGGTCGGTACCGCGACGCCCGCGTCGTCGGGGTGCGCGTCGAGCCACGCGACGGTACGGGAGAGGAATTCGGGATGCCACCGGTCGTCGTCGTCGTGCAGCACGACGTGGTCGGTGTCGAGTGCGCGCACGCCCGTGTTCGCGGCGACGCAGCGACCGCCGTCGCCGTCGGCGATGTGCACGATCTCGACATGCGAGAGGCCGGATTCCGCGACCACGCGGTCGACCTCGGCGGCGACGCCGCCGTCGTTCACGACCACGACCCGCCGGTCGGCGAAGGTCTGCGCGGCGATGTCGGCGAGCGCACCGCGGAGGAATCCGGGACGGTGGCGGGTGCGGACGACGATCCCGACGCGAGCAGGCATACGTCGAAGCCTAGGGTCGCCTCGTCCGCGGTCGCGGGAGCCTCGCGGGAGGTCGATCGATCACAGCTCCGCGTGCAGGGCCCAGACGCGCTCGGCCGCGGCTGCCCAGGCGAACCCCTTCGCGCGGTCACCGGCGAGCACGCGCAGACGCTCCGCCTCGTCGCCCAGGGCGAGGGCGAGGGCCTCGCCGAGTTCCTCCGGGGCCGCATAGGCCGCCGCGTCGTCGAGCACCTCGCGGTGCGCGACGGTGTCGACGGCCACGACGGGAACGGCGAGCGCGAGCGCATCGACCGCCCGCCAGGGCCAGTCGGTGCGGGCGCACGGGGCGATGAACGCCGCGGCGTGCGAGAGCACGGCCGCGCGGTCCCACCGGTCGAGCGAACCGCGCGCGTGAACGCGTGTCTCCGCCACGCCGGCCGCCGCCGCGAAGTCGGCCACGCCGGGCTCCTCCCCGTCCGGCACGTCGAGCACGACCACGTCGCCGTCCCAGCCCGCCGAGACGACCGCTTCGAAGGCGTGGGCGAGGTCGTCGGAGGCGGCGACGCCTCCCGCGGTGGCGACGAACGTCGACGGCAGATCGAGGGCGCGCAGGCGCCCCACGGCATCCGAGGGCACGCGGAGTCCCGCGGCGGGAGCACCGCCGATCACGCGGACCTTCTTCACGAGCTTCGCCTTGGCCGTCTCGGCGAGCCGGTCGGCCATCGCGTGGGTCGGCACGATCACCGCGTCCGCGTGCTTCGCCACGCGCGAGAGCAGGGCCCGCGCGGCGAGGCTCTCGGTCCTCGGCAGCTCGTCGGGGGTCTCGAACGCCCGCAGGTCCCAGAGCGTCACGACGATCTGGTGCGTCTCGTTGACCCGGTCGTGCCGGACCAGCGGGGCCAACGCCGTCGGGGAGTGGATGAGCCCCTTGCCGATCCCCGGGGCCACCCCCAACTGCCACGACGCCGCGAGTTCGCGGCGACGCACCGCCAGCCGCGTCTCGGAGCTCAGCCCCTCGATCGTCTGATCGTCGGCGAGGCCGGGGGCGGGCACGATCGCCGCGACGTCGCAGCCTCGTGGCGCCGTCGCGATGAGTGCTTCGGTGAGGGATGCCGAGGCCTCGGCGAGGTCGCGGGAGGTCGGGGCGACGAGCTGATCGAGGACGACGCGGAGGGTGACGGTCACGGCGCGGGTCTCTCCGTTTCGGTCGGCGGGTGCAGGGCGTCCTTCACCATCTGCTGCACCTGCGCGTAGTCGGGGTCGAACTCGTCGACGCCGCCCGCGGGGGTGAGCTCGAGGGTGCCGACCGTCTGGTCCTTCGCCTTGAGGGCGAGATCGACCAGTGTCGGGGCGATGAGGCTCTGCGGCAGATCGGTCTGAAGGATGTTCGTGGTCGAGGTGGCCACCTGCTGGAAATGCGCGAGCACGTTCTGGGGCGTGAACTGCGCGAGGATCGCCTCCTGCAACTCGCGCTGGCGACGCATGCGGTCGAAATCGCTCGTGGTGTAACGCGAGCGGGCGTACCACTGGGCGGTGTCGCCGTCCATGTGCTGCTGACCGGGTTCGATCCATCCGAATGCCCAGTCGTCCACCGGCTGGCCGTCGTAGGCGGGTCCGCCCTTGGGCAGGCGCTCCTGGACGTTGATGTCGACCCCGCCCAGGGCGTCGATGACGTCGGCGAAGCCCTTCATGTCGATGAGCACGTAGTACGGGATCTGGATGCCCATGATGCCCTCGGCGGCGTCCTTGGTCGCCTCGATCCCGGGCTCGGAGTCGTGCGCCGCGGCCTCGGGGTAGAGGGCGTTGCCGTCCTGGCAGATCTCGACCTCGGTCTTGAGCTGGTTGATGCCGCTGCCCCAGCCGCACGTCGCATTGGCGTATCCGGTGTGTCCGTCCGGGTACTTGTCCTGCATGGGCCCCGGGGCGAAGGGGAAGTGCGGCATGTCGCGCGGGATTCCGGTGATCGTCGTCGCGCCGGTGGCGGCGTTGATGGAGACCACGGAGATGCTGTCGAAACGCATCGAATCGCGACCTTCGCCGGAGTCGGCGCCGAGAAGGAGGATGTTGTAGTAGCCGTCGGACGGCGGCACGACGGGGGCCGACTGCGCGAACAGCGTCGAGAACGCGTCGCGGGTGCTCCCCGCGATCTGAGCCGCCCAGGCGGCTCCCGAACCGGTGAGCACCAGCATCCCGACGGACACGATCGCGAGGGCGACGCGCGAGAGGGGACCGACCTTGACCAGGCGGATCAGGCGCAGGGTGTCGATGGTGAGCACGACCCACAGCACGACGTAGGCGGCGATCACGACCTGCACGAGGGTCAACGGCAGGGGTCGGAACCACGACAGGAAGTCGGGGAAGAACGAGCCGGTCGCGAGGGTGAAGAGGCCGGTCGGCCACAGGATCGCCCCCAGGCCCGCCAGCACGAGCAGCGTCCACAGCGCGAGGGTGGCGCCGAGTCCGAAGCGACCGAGGCGCCGGTTGCCGGCGAGCACCTGCGCCGACCCGGGGATGAGCAGGTTCAGCACGACGAGCCACCAGCCGCGGCGGGTCATGACCTCGACCGACGACGCGTCGGGGTTGCGCAGCGGCCGCGCCTCGATCATCGGCGCGTGCGCGCGCGGGCGGGCGGGCGCTGCGAGGGTCACAGCGAGTCCTTCAGACGCCGGTTCTTCTCGTCGACCTGGGCCTCGAGGTCTCGGGCGTATGCCTCCACGCGCTCCGCGAGCTCTGCGTCGGCACTGCCGAGGATGCGGGCGGCCAACAGCCCGGCGTTCTTCGCGCCGTTGATCGACACGGTCGCGACGGGGATGCCGGCCGGCATCTGCACGATGCTGAGCAGCGAGTCCAGCCCGTCGAGGGTCGCCAGCTGCACCGGGACGCCGATCACGGGGAGGGCGGTGACGGATGCCAGCATGCCCGGCAGGTGCGCCGCTCCCCCGGCCCCGGCGATGATGGCGCGGAGCCCCCGGCCGCGCGCCTCGCGTCCGTATCGCATGAGCTTGTCGGGGGTGCGGTGGGCGGAGACGACCTCGACCTCGTGCGGGATGCCGAACTCCGTCAGCACGGCGGAGGCGGCATCCATCACCCGCCAGTCGGAGTCGGAGCCCATGACGACGCCGACCACGGGCGTCTCGGAAGAATGCAGCGGCCGGGTCACCGCACCAGGCTAGGGGGGCTCGCTGGAAGATCGCGGAACGGCGCGCTCAGGAGTGCCGGTCGGTCGCCCATTCAGTCGAAGAAGGCCGCGGCCGCGCGGCCCTCGTACACGACGTCGTCGAGGTCGTCGCCGACGACGTTGACGTGCCCGACCTTGCGGCCCGGCCGCGGCGCCTTGCCGTAGGTGTGGATCTTGGCCGACGGGTGAGCGGCCATGGCGGCGGGGAAGCGTTCCTCGAGCGTGCCCTCCGCCGGCCCGCCCAGCACGTTGATCATCACGGTCCAGGGGGCGACGGCATCCGTCGATCCGAGGGGCAGGTCGAGGACCGCGCGCACGTGCTGCTCGAACTGGCTCGTGACGGCCCCGTCCTGCGTCCAGTGCCCGCTGTTGTGCGGACGCATGGCGAGTTCGTTGATGAGGATGCGCTCGTCGGTGGTCTCGAAGAGCTCGACGGCGAGCATGCCGGTCACCCCGAGGCCCTCCGCGACCGCGACACCGATCTCGGCGGCCGCGCGCTGCACGCGCTGGTCGGCGCGCGGGGCGGGGGCGACCACCTCGGCGCACACGCCGTCGCGCTGGACGGTCTCGACGACCGGGTAGGCGCGGACGTCGCCGGAGGGGCGACGGGCGACCTGCTGGGCGAGCTCGCGCGTGAAGTCGACGAGTTCCTCGACGAGCAGCGACCCCCCGTTGCCGTCTTCCGCGAGGGCGGCGAACCAGTCGTCGGCCTCGGTCGCGGCCGATACGACCCGCACGCCCTTGCCGTCATATCCGCCGCGGGGGGTCTTGACGACCGCGCGACCGCCATGGGCGTCGAGGAACTCCTGGAGCGCCGCGGAGTCCGCGACGGCGGCCCAGTCGGGCTGCGGCAGGCCCAGCTCGGCCATGCGGGCGCGCATGACGAGCTTGTCCTGCGCGACGCCGAGGGGCGCGGGGCCGGGGTGCACGGCGACGCCCGCGTCGACGAGGGCGGCGAGGACGTCCTGCGGGACGTGCTCGTGGTCGAAGGTGATGACGTCGACGTCGCGCGCGAACGCGAGCACGGTCTCGGCGTCGCGGTAATCGCCGACGGCGGTTGCGGCGAGGGCCGCCGACATGCCCTCCTGCTCGGCGAGCACGCGGATCTCGACGCCCAGCTCGACCGCCGGCGCGATCATCATCCGCGCCAGCTGCCCGCCACCGACCACTCCGACTCGCAGCGCCATGCCGCTCCTTCCGTCGGCATCCATTCTGTCGGGACGTCCGCGCGCGCGCGAGCCGGGGCCGCCCCGGGGCGTCGGGAAGCGCCGATGCCGAGCCCGGCTCCGGGGGCGCGGACGCGACGCCCGGCGGCTTCGACGGGCTCAGCCACCTCCGCTCGACGCCTGAGCCCGTCGAAGGGACCGGGCCCCCTCGAGTCAGAGGCCGACGGAGCCCGAGCCGAAGGTCTGCGAATCGCGGTGGGCGAGGATCTGGTTGACCTCGACCTGATCGACCAGCGTCTCGTGCACGAGCACGGCGTGCGGGATGTTCTTCAGGCGCAGCGGGGGCTCGACGCCGTTCGACAGCGACAACGTCCCCGCACCCCAGAGGCGCTGGAGGAGGCCGCGACGCATCTGGATCGCGTAGCCCCGCACGTGGGAGATCTCGCGCTGGGTCGAGCCGAACGGCCCCGAGCGCTCGATGACGCGGCGCGTCGTGATTGTCCACGTGTGGGAGAGCCACACGAGGAACGGGATGACGACCAGCAGCAGGATGACGACCGCGGCGGCGGTCAGCAGCATCCAGTTCTCGTACGGCGCGGGGAGGTTGTCGTAGAAGTAGGCGGTCGCCCCCGCGACGGCGATGAGCACGAGCGCGGACCAGAACAGCCCGCGGGCATGGGCGTGCAGCCGGGCGATGCGCAGCTCGGGCGCGTTCGTGCCCGGCGCCGGCATGCGCGGGCGCCCGATCGAGCTCGACGGCTGGGTCACCCTCTCATTGTGCGACCCCGTGGCCGACGATCGCGGCGCACACGCGGGCGGCGGGCGCGGCGGAGCAGCGCGGCACCGCGTCAGCGCACGTGCACGACATCGCCCGCGGCCACGACCGTCTCGATCGTGCCGACGGCGACGACGAGGCGACCGTCGTCGTCGAGTCGCTCGGCGCGCCCCTGCACCGTCGTGCCGTCCGGCATCGACACCGTCACCTCGCGCCCGACCGTCGCGCACAGCCCTTCGATGTCGCGGTGCACGCCCGCGACGTCTCCGGATGCGAGGGCGGCGAGGCTGTCGCGCAGGTGGCCGAGGTAGTCGGCCATCAAACGGTCGTCGTCGCACTCCGCCCCGATCGCCGGGAACGACGTCGCGGTCGTCACGGGGAGATCGGCGCGGGACATGCGCGTGTTGACACCCGCTCCGACCACCACCGTGTCGAACGTGCCCGGCACCGCCTCGGCCAGGATGCCGCAGATCTTGGCGCCGTCCACGAGCACGTCGTTCGGCCACTTCAGCTCGGCGCTGCCGCCGTGGCCGGTCAGCTGCGCGCGGACAGCGCGGGTCATGGCCGCCCCCGCGGCCAGCGGGATCCACCCGCGCGACGACATCGGGATGCCGGACGCGTCGACCACGACGGACACGGCGAGCGCTGTGCCCGCCGGCGCCGTCCACGTGCGGTCGAGGCGCCCCCGGCCCGCGCGCTGGTCATCGGTGACGAGCAACGAGAGGTGGGGCCAGCCGGCGGGGTCGGCGGTGACGGCGGCCACGACGTCGGCATTGGTCGAATCGGTGGTCGTCACCACCTGGACGCGGGGGCTGATGTCGGCGGTGCGGGGGTATCCGGACGCGGGGATCGGCATGTCCACACCTTAGGGAAACGGCGGCGCGGCGGCATCCGGTTGCGTGCGACGACCGACACCACCGATGGCCGGATGCCACAGCCCGCGGACGATTCGCTTGTGCGCACCCTCCAACGCCGGTGCCGGTGCGGTCGCTAGGGTGGAAAGCGTGACCGACCAGCCCGATCTCTTCACCACCGCCGGCAAGATCGCGGACCTGCGCAGCAGGTTCCAGGAGGCGGTCGTCGATGCCGAAGCCGCCGCGCGCCAGAAGCAGCACGCCAAGGGCAAGCTCACCGCCCGCGAGCGCCTCGAGATGCTGGTCGACCCGGGCTCGTTCGTCGAGCTCGACGAGTACGTGCGCCATCGCACCACCGCGTTCGGCATGGACAAGTCCCGCCCCTACGGCGACTCGGTCGTCACGGGCACCGGCACCATCCACGGCCGCACGGTCGCGGTGTACGCGCAGGACTTCTCCACCTTCGGCGGATCGCTCGGCGAGGTCGCCGGCGACAAGATCATCAAGGTGATGGAGCTCGCGCTGCGCAGCGGCATCCCGATCATCGGCGTCCTCGACTCCGGCGGCGCCCGCATCCAGGAGGGCGTCGTCGCCCTCGGCAAGTACGGCGAGATCTTCCGCCTGAACACCGCCGCCTCGGGCGTGATCCCGCAGATCTCGATCATCATGGGACCCGCCGCGGGAGGCGCGGTGTACTCCCCCGCCCTCACCGACTTCGTCATCATGGTCGACAAGACGAGCCAGATGTTCGTGACCGGCCCCGACGTCATCAAGACCGTCACCGGCGAAGACGTCGGCATGGAGGAGCTCGGCGGGGCGCTCACCCACAACACCCGCTCCGGCGTCGCGCACTACCTCGCCGACGACGAGGACGACGCGATCGACTACGCGCGCGGTCTCATCGGCTACCTGCCCGACAACAACCTCGCCGAGATCCCCGTCTACGAGACGCCGTTCGAGTTCGAGACGACGGATGCCGACCGCTCGCTGAACACGGTCATCCCCGACTCCCCCAACCAGCCGTACGACATCCACACCGTGATCGACGGGATCGTGGATGCCGGGGAGTTCCTCGAGGTGCAGCCGCTGTTCGCGCCGAACATCGTGATCGGCTTCGGGCGGATCGAGGGGCGCACCGTCGGCGTCATCGCGAACCAGCCCTCGCAGATGGCCGGGACGCTCAACATCGACGCGGGCGAGAAGGCCTCGCGCTTCGTGCGCTTCTGCGACGCGTTCTCGATCCCGATCGTCACCCTCGTCGACGTGCCCGGATACCTCCCCGGCACCGACCAGGAGTGGACCGGCGTCATCCGCCGCGGCGCCAAGCTGCTCTACGCCTATGCCGAGGCCACCGTCCCCCTCGTGACCGTGATCCTGCGCAAGGCCTACGGCGGCGCGTACATCGTGATGGGCTCCAAGCAGCTGGGCGCCGACATCAACCTCGCCTGGCCGACCGCGGAGATCGCCGTCATGGGCGGCCAGGGCGCCGTCAACATCCTCTACCGCGGCGAGATCAAGCGCGCCGAGGAGGCGGGAGAAGACGTCGCTGCGGTGCGCACGCGCCTCGCGAACGAGTACACGTACAACGTGGCATCCCCGTTCCTCGCCGCCGAGCGCGGCGAGCTCGACGGGATCATCGAGCCCGCGCAGACGCGCGTGTCGATCGCCAAGGCCCTGCGCGCGCTGCGCAACAAGCGCGCGAGCCTTCCCGCCAAGAAGCACGGGAACATCCCGCTGTGAGCGACGCGTCTGCGAACACCGGCCTGCCGCCCGTCGTGGCGGAGGTCGTGCGCGGCACACCGACCGAGGAGGAGTTGGCCGCGGCGATCGTCGTGGTCAGCGAGGCGTACGTGCGCGAGGTCGCCGAGGCCACGGCGCCCGACGACGCCCCGCGTTCGCGTTGGGAGCTGTCGGCGCGCGGCCTGCGCACCCCTCTGAACCGCGACGCGGGATGGAACGGCTTCACCGGCTGACCGTTCGGCCGGAAAGTGTCCCCCGAAATACCTACAGACGCCGCGGGACAGCTCGCGAATACTGGAGGAGCTGGAACGCATCATGCGTTCGGTCGGACCGCTCCTTCGAGCCGGATCCGGCCGCACGGACGGTTTTCGGGTAACCGTTCGTCCGGGTGGGGGGCAGGCGACATCGCCGCCCCTCACCCCTCATCCTCGGCAGCGTCGACGAATCCCCCCTCTGCGTCGGTCGGACCGGCGGATGAGGGGTGTGCCGCTGATGCGGCGCGGGCCGTCGGGTGCGCTCAGCGCGGGCGTCGGCTGCCCGCCGGGATGCGGCGCGGGCCGTCGGGTGCGCTCAGCGCGGTCGGCGGATCTCGCGCCAGAGATCGACCTCGTCGTCGTCGCCCCCGTCGCCGTCGCCCTGGGACCGGCCGACGATGGTCACCGCGACCTCGTGGTGCGGCGACGTGCGGATGATGACGCGCTGAGAGACGGACTCGTGCAGGACGGATGCCAGCTCGGTACGAATGGCGTCGAGGTCGGCGGCCCGCAGCCCCTCGAGTCCGCCCTCGTCGAACAGGCTGACGGCCGCTCCGCGGCGACGGGCAGCCTCGATCTCGACGCGCACGCCGTCATCGAGGAGACGGTTGCCGCGCAGTTCGTCGCGCAGACTCGCCTCGGCGCGGCGCGCCGCCTCCTTGTCGGCGGCACGGAGGTTGCCACCGTTCTCGATGGTGCGGGCGAGGATCGGACCCGCGGCCTGCAGGGCACGCTGGACATGCAGCCGGCGCTCGCGCTGCCGTCCGCTCTGCGACGCCTGCCATGCGGAGGCGGCCTGCTGCAGCTCGGCGAGCCGCTCGGCGTCGCGTGCGGCACGATCGAGCGCGATCGTCACCAGTTGCGCCGCGGCCACCCACATGAGGGAGCCGACGAGGCCGAGGCTGAGGGCTTGAAGGGGCCCCAACCAGAGCGAGGTCGACAGGGTGAGCAGTGCCATCCCGGTCCAGGCCACGATGGGGCGACGGCGCACCATGACGATGGTCATGAGGGCGCCGATCGCTCCGATCACCCAGGTCACGAAGGGCTGGGAACGTCCGGCTTCGGTGACCGCGAGGAACGGGGCGTTCGGCACGATGACGGCGGCCATCAACGCGAGCGCGACACCCCAGCCGGGGAGCTTGGCCGGCGAGGTGACCGGCGACGACGAGTCGGTGCGCTCGCGCGCACCGATGGCGAAGATCCAGAGCCAGGTGACGGGCAGGTAGAAGAGCAGAGCGGCCACGATCAGCCACCCGCGCACGACGGTCTCGGGCGAGGTCCAGATGAGTCCCCTCGCGGCGAGGTAGGCGGTGAAGGCCAGACCGATGACGGACAGCACCGAGCGGACGGTCACCAGCGGTCCCCGCTCTCCCACTCGAGGGTGACCGTCGTCCCGGCGGAGGTCGAGTCGATGTCGCTGCGTCCCCCGACGGCCGCCAGACGGGCGTTGATCGACCCGCGGATGCCGAGACGGTCATCGGGGATCGCGGCCACGTCGAAGCCGGCTCCGGTGTCGCGCACGCGCACGGCGACGCCACCGGGCGCGCTGTCCCCCGTCAGCTCGACCGTGAGCCCCTGCGCGTCGGCGTGCTGCACGGCGTTGGCGACGGCCTGCATGGCGGCGAGGACCAGGGCGCGGGCCACGCGCCCGGGGACGCGAGGCGTTCCCTCCTCCACGGCCCGGGTGACGACGAGGTCGATGCCCAGCTCGCGAGCGGCGACCTCGATGTCGTCGGCGAGGCGCAGGGCGGGAACGGGCTCGTCACTGCCCTCGAGAGAGTCCTTCTCGGCGTTGGCGAGTCGCGTCAGCGCCTCTCGTGCCATGCTGACCGCGAGCGTGCGTTCGCGCGGGCTGGAGGCGCGTTCCGCGGCGAGCAGGGCGCCGAGGACGCTGTCGTGCATCAGGGCGGCGACCGCGACGCGCTCGTGCTCCGTGGCCGCGGTCGCTGCCGCCGCCGCATAGCTCGACACGGCGACGGCGCGCGCCTGATCGACGTTGGCGGCGATCGAGCGATACATCCACCCGAGGGTCAGCAGCACGCTGCCGAGGATGAGGGCGAACGTGACGTCGAGGATGACGGGGAGCACGAAATCGGGCTGTCCGCCGGCCTGGAGCAGACGCACGACGCCGAACAGCAGCGGGGTGGCGATGGTCCACACGATCTGCAGCGCGAGGGGGAACGCGACGATCGTCGACACCGTCGCCACGTTGACGAGGTAGAAGATCCAGGGGTTCTCCGTGGGCGCCGGCGCCGGACCGCCCGCGGTCGCGAGCGGCCACAACGCGAGGGCCAGCAGGAACACCACCGCGAAGATGCCCGAGAACACCCGGGCGAAGCGCCCCACACTGCACGCGATGATCATCGCGACGAGGGGGAGGAACACCCCGAGCACCAATGGGAGGTGCCACCCCTGCGCCTCATCCCCGGGCCCGAAAGCGGCGAAGAACGCCTGCGCTCCGAGGACGAGCGAGCCCGGTCCCACGATGAGCGTGATGACGCGCTCGATGCGCGTCTGGGTGAATGTCCCCTGGTCGGCCTGGCTCTCGCGCGTGTGCGGGATGCGACCCCACGCCTCGTCGAGCACCGACCGGTCCGATTCAGCCACGGCCGACGTCATCTGGCGCATCCTGGAGGATGCCGTCTTCCATGGCGCGTCTCAGCAGGTCGACCTTGGTGGGTGCGGGTCGCCCCACCTCCACGTACTTCACGCGCACCCGGGTGATGTTCTCCTTCGCCGTGGAGTACGCCACCCCGAGCCGCTCGGCCACGGCCTTCAGCGGCAGTCCCGCCGCGTACAGGCGGAGCACCTCGCGCTCGCGAGCGGAGAGCTGCGCGTCGGCGAAGTCGCGGTCGCCCTCGACGGCGCTGGCCCATTCGACGTTGTCGAGCAGCTCGCCGCGAGCGACGGTGCTGATCGCGCCCAGCACCTCGTGCGTGGGAGAGGACTTGCTCACGATCCCGGCCGCACCCGCGGCGAGGGCTTCGCGCACCGCCCCGGCACGGTCGGCGACGCTGTGGATGATCACGCTCGAGCCGTCGCGGACGACACGGTCGACGTTCTCCGACACGGTGGTGCCGTCGCCGAGGGTGAGATCGAGCACGACGACGTCGGCCGGCGTCTCGGCCGCGCTCTGGCGCCACGTCAGGTAGGCGGCGACGTTCGCGCCCGAGAAGACGACCGTGGTGGCTTGCGTGCGCGCGAGGGCGGCCTCCAACCCGAGCCGGACCGACTCGTGGTCATCGATGAGGGCGACGCGCGTCATTCCGTCATCGTATCGGCGCTGCCCTCCGCCGCGCAGGAGGACCTTCCCCGCACGGCGCGTCCTCGCTCGCGCGCCCGCGACGCGCTTCAGCGACGGAGGACGGTGACCGCCTCGACGTGGTGCGAGTTCGGGAACAGATCGACGCCCCGGATGCCGCGATCGGCCCGATAGCCGAGCTCGGCGAAGGTCGCGAGATCGCGGGAGAGGGCCACGGGGTCGCACGCGACGTACACGACCGCGGTCGGGGCCAGGGCGGCGATGCCCTCGACGACGGCGCGACCGGCGCCGGCGCGCGGCGGATCGAGGAGCACGACGCCGCGAGAGAGACGCTCGCGTTCCCGGGCGGAGGCGCCGGCGGCGAGCGCCGCGACGAACCGGTCGACGCGCGCCGTCTCGGCACGGGCCCCGATCCACTCCGCGAGGTTCTCACCCGCATGCTCGGTGGCGCGCGGATCGCTCTCGACGCTCACCACGCGCGTTCCGCTCCCGCCCATCTCGCCGAGCGTGGCGGCGAACAGGCCCACTCCGCCGTAGAGGTCGAGGTGGGTGGCGTCGGGATCGAGTCCGCCGAGGGATGCCGTGAGCTCCGCTGAGACGAGCGAGGTCAGCGTGCGGGCGGCCAGACGGTGCACCTGCCAGAACCCGCCGGCGCCGACGCGGAACACGCGATCGCCGACGCGCTCCTCGATCACCTCGGGCTCCGAGGACGGGCGCTCCCCCTCGGGACGGGGCAGGACGCGCACGCGACCGTCGGCGGGCTGGACGAGGTCGATGCGTCCGGGGAGGGCGCGACCGGCCCGCACCTCCGACGCGGCGAGGGCGATGGCCTCGGTCGCCAGGGGAAGGTCGACGGTCTCGACGACGTGGTGCGAGCGGGCGGCGAACGCGCCGACGCGTCCGCCGTCGTCGACGTGCAGGCTCACGCGGGTGCGCCATCCCGTGCCGTCGGACGACTCGCGCTGCGCGTCGTCGCCCGCGATCGCGACCTCGACGGGGAGCTCCAGCCGACCGACGCGTTCGACCGCCTCGCGGATGACGCGCTCCTTCAGCGCCCGCTGGTGGGCGAGGGCGATGTGTCCGAATTCGGCGCCGCCGACCCGCTCGGACGGATCGACCTCGATCGCCGCCGCCTGCCACACGTGCGGCTGCCGTTCGGGCGCCGCCTCGAGCACCTCGATCGCCTCGGCCCGCCAGAACGCCTTCTTGCGGGTGTCGGTGAGTCGAGCACGGATGCGCTCGCCCGGCAGGGTGTCGGGGACGAAGACGACGCGCCCCTCGTGCCGCCCGACGAACACACCGCCGTGGGCGATGCCGGTGATGTCGAGTTCGATGAGGTCGCCGTCGTGCATCCCCCGAGCCTGTCACACGAGGCCGTGAAGCAGCCGGGCCTCGGTCTTCGCGCCGGGTGGCGTCGACAGGCCCAGCCACCTCGCCGCCCCCGGATCCTGAGCGCGGCGGCGACGACAGGCTCAGCCACCTCGCCGCCCCAGGGCCCGAGGCCGTCGAAGGGTCCGGGCCCACGCGAGCCCGGGGGCTTCGACAGGCTCGGTCGCCTCGCTGTGGCACGACGTGAGGTCTGCGGGCCTCCGCCGGGGCATCGCGTCGGTAGCGTGGACGCATGCGCGTGTGCCTGGCATCCACTTCTCCCGCCCGTCTGATGCTGCTGCGCCAGGCGGGGATCGAGCCCGAGGCGCGTGCGCCCCGGGTCGACGAGGAATCGGTGATCGCCGAGGTCGAGGCGTCCGAGGGGCGGCGCTTGCCCGCCCCCGAGCACGTTCTGCTGCTCGCGCGCCGCAAGGCCGCCGACGTCGCCCACCGCGTCCGCGACGAGGACCCCCTCTTCGACGGCTTCGTCATCGGCGGAGACTCGATGTTCGCGCTCGACGACGAGATCCTGGGCAAGCCGTACACCGCCGATGCGGCGACGGCGCGCTGGCGCGGGATGCGCGGGCGCACGGGCGTGCTGCACTCCGGGCACAGCGTGTTCCGCCTCTCCCCCGGCCTCGAGCCGCGCGAGGCCCACGCCGTCGCCGAGGCGTCCGTGACCTTCGCCGCCGACGTCGACGACGACGAGATCGCGGCCTACGTCGCCAGCGGCGAACCGCTCCTCGTGGCGGGCGCCTTCACGGTCGACAGTCTCGGCGGTGCCTTCATCGAGCGCGTGGAGGGCGACCCCTCCACGGTGGTGGGGATGTCGCTGTCGACCGTGCGCCGCCTCGTTCGCGAGCTCGGCGGCTCCTGGACCATGCTCTGGAATCGTTCGTAGACACCCGCTCACGTTTCTCGGCGTTTCTTGTCGAGGAGTGTCAAAAGACGCGCGGTCGCCCTCGCTAGGCTGGACGAATGCCGAAGATCGCCAAGGTCCTTGTCGCCAACCGCGGCGAGATCGCCGTCCGAATCATCCGCGCCGCCCGTGATTCGGGCAAGGCCTCCGTCGCCGTCTACGCCGATCAGGACCGCGACGCCCTTCACACGCGTCTCGCCGACGAGGCGTACGCCCTCGACGGCGCCACCAGCGCCGACACCTACCTCTCGATCGAGAAGATCCTCTCGGTCGCCCGCCGCTCCGGCGCCGACGCCGTGCACCCCGGCTACGGGTTCCTCGCCGAGAACGCCGACTTCGCCCGCGCCGTCATCGGCGCCGGCCTCATCTGGATCGGGCCCTCGCCCGACGCGATCGAGGCGCTCGGCGACAAGGTCACCGCGCGACACGTCGCCGAGAAGGTCGGCGCTCCCCTCGCTCCCGGCACGCCCGGCCCCGTCTCGGGCGCCGACGAGGTCATCGCCTTCGCCGAAGAGGTGGGCCTGCCCATCGCGATCAAGGCCGCCTACGGCGGCGGAGGACGCGGGTTGAAGGTCGCGCGCGCGCTCGACGAGGTCGCCGAGATGTTCGAGTCGGCCACGCGCGAGGCGGTCGCCGCCTTCGGTCGCGGCGAGTGCTTCGTCGAGAAGTACCTCGACAAGCCGCGCCACGTCGAGACGCAGTGCCTCGCCGACTCGGCGGGCAACGTCGTCGTCGTCTCGACCCGCGACTGCTCGCTGCAGCGCCGTCACCAGAAGCTGGTGGAGGAGGCCCCGGCCCCCTTTCTCAGCGAGGAGCAGAACGCGGTGCTGTACTCGGCATCCAAGGCCATCCTCAAAGAGGTCGGCTACGTCGGAGCGGGCACCTGCGAGTTCCTCATCGGCGCCGACGGCACCATCTCGTTCCTCGAGGTCAACACGCGCCTGCAGGTCGAGCACCCCGTGTCCGAGGAGGTCACCGGTATCGACCTCGTGCGCGAGCAGTTCCGCGTCGCGGAGGGCGAGGAGCTCGGCTACGACGACCCCGCCCCCGTCGGTCACTCGATCGAGTTCCGCATCAACGGCGAGGACCCCGGCCGTGGTTTCCTCCCGCAGCCCGGCCCCATCCACGTCTTCAAGACGTTCGGTGGTCCCGGCATCCGCCTCGACTCCGGTGTCACCGCCGGCGACAGCGTCTCGGGCGCCTTCGACTCGCTGCTCGCGAAGATCATCGTCACCGGTCGTGATCGCGCCGAGGCGCTCGAGCGCGCCCGCCGCGCCCTCGACGAGTTCGAGGTCGCCGGGATGCCGACGGTGCTGCCGTTCCACCGCAAGGTGGTGCGCGACCCCGCCTACACCGCCGAGGACGGCACCTTCGGCGTCTTCACCCGCTGGATCGAGACGGAGTTCGTCAACGACATCCCCGCCTGGGACGGCGAGCTCGACGCTCCCGCCGCGGAGACGGGCCGTCACACGGTGGTGGTCGAGGTCGGCGGCAAGCGCCTCGAGGTGAGCCTGCCCGACCGCATCACCGCCGCCGCCCCGCAGGCGGGTCGCCCCGCCGCCGCTCCCCCGTCGCGCCGCTCCCACGCGGCCTCGCCCGCCGCCGGGGCGACCGGCGACGCGGTCAAGTCCCCGATGCAGGCCACGATCGTCAAGGTCGCGGTCGAGGAGGGCCAGCAGGTCGTCAAGGGCGACCTCGTCGTCGTGCTCGAGGCCATGAAGATGGAGCAGCCCATCCAGGCCCACAAGGACGGGACGGTCGCCTCGATCGACGCGACCGCCGGAACGACGGTGTCCGCGGGGCACCAGCTGCTGTTGATCAGCTGAGGTTGCGTCTCGTTCGACCGGCGCCGCGCTCCTTCGGGGGCGCGGCGCCGTCGTTCCTGGGCGCCGGTGCGGAGCACCCCCACGCCCCGCGCGCCGCGGAACGGTGACGGATGCCGCACGGCGCGGCATCCGCGACACCCAGGCCCCACCGGGCCGCGGAACCCCACCCGGCGGCGAAACCCCACGCATGAACGCGATCCACGCACATGAACGCGAGCACAGCGCGTTTATGCGCGCGAGAAGCGTTTATGCGTGAACCCACACCCCGCGCGACGCGGAACGGTGACGGATCACGCCCCGCGCGACGCGGAACGGTGACGGATGCGGCGAGCACGCGGCATCCGCAACACTCAGTCCTCGCCGGGATCGTCGCGGTCGACGATGTGCATCGCGCGCGCGGCGTCGGTGATGCTCGACGTCAGCGACGGGTACACCGCGAAGACGCGGGCGACCTGGTCGACCGTGAGGCGGCGCTCGACGGCGATCGCGATCGGGTAGATGAGCTCGGATGCCTTGGGGCCGACGATGACGCCGCCCATGACCGTGCCGCTGCCCTCGCGGGCGATCAGCTTGACGAAGCCGTCGGTGATGCCCTGCATCTTGGCGCGCGGGTTCGCCGACAGCGGGAGCTTTCGCACCTTGCCGGCGATGCGGCCGTCGATGACGTCCTGCTCGCTGAAGCCGACGGTGGCGATCTCGGGCGCCGTGAAGATGTTGGCCGTGATGCGGCGGGTCTCGAGCGGGATGACGATGTCGCCCAGCGCGTGGAAGATCGCCTGGCGCCCCTGCATCGAGGCGACGGATGCCAGGGGGTAGAAGTTCGTGCAGTCGCCGGCGGCGTAGATGTTCGGCACCGAGGTGCGCGCAACGCGGTTCACGCGGATGTGTCCGGATGCCGTCATCTGCACCCCCGCCTGCTCGAGGCCGAGCCCCGCGGTGTTCGGGATGGAGCCCACCGCCATGAGGCAGTGGCTGCCCTCGATCGTGCGTCCGTCCGCCAGGGTCACGGTGACGCCGTCGCCCGTGTTCACCACCGACTCGGCGCGCGCCTTGGCCAGCAGCGTCATGCCTCCGCGCTGGAAGACGCGCTCGAGCACCGCCGCGGCATCCTGGTCTTCTCCGGGCAGCACCTGGTCGCGGCTCGAGACGAGCGTGACCTTGGCACCGAGGTTCATGTACGCCGAGGCGAACTCGGCGCCGGTGACGCCCGAGCCCACCACGATGAGGTGGGTGGGGACCGACTTCATGTTGTAGAGCTGCGTCCACGTGAGGATGCGCTCACCGTCGGGCTTGGCCGAGGGGAGCTCGCGGGGAGACGCCCCGACCGAGACGACGAGGGTCTCGGCCTCGACCCGGTCGAAATCGGTGCCGCCGGCCTCGGTCGAGACCACCACGGCGCCGTTGCCGTCGAGGCGGCCGTGCCCGGAGATGATGCGGACGCCCGCCTCGAGCAACGAGGCGCGCATGTCGTCGGACTGCTGGCGCGCGAGCGAGAGCAGACGCTGGTTGACCGCGGCGAGGTTGATCGCGACCTCGGGGGTCAGCGGCTTGCCGCGGTCGTCTTTCGCGAAGAGCTGCACGCCGAGGCTGCTCGCGTTGCGGATCGCGACGGCCGCGTCGGCCGTGGCGATGAGGGTCTTCGAGGGCACGACGTCGGTGATGACCGCCGAGCCGCCGACTCCCGCGCGCTCGACGAGGGTGACGTCGGCGCCGAGCTGAGCCGCGGAAAGGGCCGCCTCGTATCCGCCGGGGCCGCCGCCGACGATCGCCACGGACTGCTTGCGCTCGAAGCTCTGCACCATGGCATCCATTCTGTCAGCGCTGGGCGGATGCCGATGCGCCACCCAGGTCGGTCCGACACGCTGACCGCACGCGTGTGCCGTCTGGCCCGCGGGCCCCGCAGTTTCTAGAGTGGGGGAATGTCCAACAGCACATCTCACCCGCTCGACGACCCGGCGGTCGACCCCTTCGAGGTCGCCGCGGCCGCAGCGGCCGACATCGCCCGCCTCTCCGGGGTCGAGCACCACGACATCGCCGTGACCCTCGGGTCGGGCTGGGGGCGCGCCGCCGAACTCATCGGCGAGGAGACGGCGTCGTTCCCCGCCACCGAGGTCACCGGCTTCAGCAAGCCCGCGCTGGAGGGCCACGTCGGCACCCTGCGCAGCGTCCGCACCCCGGGCGGCAAGAACGTCCTCGTCATCGGAGCGCGCACCCACTACTACGAGGGCCACGGCGTGCGCCGGGTCGTGCACAGCGTCCGGACCGCGGCGGCGACCGGTGCGACCACCATGATCCTCACCAACGGCGCGGGCGGCATCCGCGAGACGTGGAAGCCCGGCCAGCCGGTGCTCATCAGCGACCACATCAACCTCACCGCCGACTCCCCCCTCGAGGGCGCGACCTTCATCGACCTCACCGACCTCTACTCGACCCGCCTGCGGGAGCTCGCGCGATCGATCGACCCGACCCTCGACGAGGGCGTCTACACGCAGTTCCGCGGGCCGCACTACGAGACGCCGGCCGAGGTGCAGATGGCCAAGACCATCGGCGGCCACATCGTGGGCATGTCCACCGCTCTCGAGGCGATCGCCGCCCGCCAGGCCGGCATGGAGATCCTCGGCTTCTCGCTCATCACGAACCTGGCCGCCGGCATCCAGAAGACCCCCCTCAGCCACGAAGAGGTGCTCGAGGCCGGCCGCGAGGCCGAGCCCGTCATCTCCGCGCTGCTCGCGCGCGTGATCGGCGCGTTGTGAACGCCCACCTCGACGCCGCGCGGGCCTGGATCGCACAGGACCCGGATGCCGTGACCCGGGCCGAGCTGGAGGACCTCGTCGCCCGCGTCGAGACGGGGGATGCCGAGGCTGCGGCGGACCTGGAGGATCGCTTCTCCACCCGCCTGGCGTTCGGGACGGCGGGACTGCGCGGCACGCTCGGCGCCGGCCCCAACCGCATGAACCGGGTGCTCGTCGCCCAGGCGGCGGCGGGATTCGCGGCGTACCTGCGCGAGCGGTCGTCGGGCACTCCGACCGTCGTGGTCGGGTACGACGGGCGTCGCAACTCGGACGTGTTCGCGCGCGACTCGGTCGAGATCTTCGCCGGCGCGGGACTGAACGCCATCCTGCTCCCCCGCCTGCTGCCCACGCCCGTGCTCGCCTTCGCCGTGCGCCACCTCGGTGCCGACGCGGGCGTCATGGTCACCGCCAGCCACAACCCGCCCGACGACAACGGCTACAAGGTCTACCTCGGCGGCGCCGACGAGGGCGCACAGATCGTCTCCCCCGCCGATGCGGAGATCGCCGCCCACATCCAGCGGATCGCCGACGAGGGCGACGTCACCGTGCTGCCCCGCTCGGTGGGCTACGCCAACGCCCCGGAGTCGGTCGTCGAGGCCTACGTCGCCGCGACCGCCGCGGTGGCGCCCGCGCCCACCGGCGCCGAGGGCCTGACCTGGGTCTACACCGCCATGCACGGCGTCGGATGGGAGACCGTCTCGCGCGTGCTCACCGAAGCCGGCTACCCCCAGCCCACGGTCGTCGAGGCGCAGATCCACCCCGACGGGCGCTTCCCGACCGTCGCGTTCCCCAACCCCGAAGAGCCCGGGGCCATGGACCTGTCGTTCGAGACCGCGCGCGCCGTCGACGCCGAGCTCGTCATCGCCAACGACCCGGATGCCGACCGCCTGGCCGTCGCGATCCCCGACGCCGACGCCGAGGGCGGGTGGCGCCGGCTCACCGGCAACGAGATCGGTCTGCTGCTGGGGTGGCGCGCGGCGCGGGCCGCGGCCGGCTCGGGCGGCTCCGATGCGGACGGTCCCGGGGCTGCGGCATCCCTCGCCTGCTCGC
This sequence comes from Microbacterium sp. NPDC089190, assembly GCF_040701795.1. Lineage (NCBI taxonomy): Bacteria > Bacillati > Actinomycetota > Actinomycetes > Micrococcales > Microbacteriaceae > Microbacterium > Microbacterium sp. NPDC089190. The sequence continues at coordinate 578,650 of NZ_JBFBHF010000001.1, forward strand.
TCGTCTCGTCGCCCGGGCTGCAGGCGGTCGCGGAGCACTACGGTCTGGACTTCCACTCGACCCTCACGGGCTTCAAGTGGATCTCGCGGGCACCGGGCATGGTGTTCGGGTTCGAGGAGGCCCTCGGCTACCTCGTGAACCCCGGCACGGTGCGCGACAAGGACGGCATCTCCGCCGCCGTGGCGCTTCTCGGCATGGCGTCCGCGGCGCGCGCCGAGGGCCGCACGGTCGCGGACCTGCTGCAGGAGTTCCGTGAGACGTTCGGCGCGTTCGCGAGCGACCAGATCTCGATCCGCGTGAGCGACGTGAGCGAGATCGCCGGGATCATGGCATCCCTTCGCGCCCAGCCCCCGTCCGCCGTCGGCGAGGTCGCGGTGTCGCGCATCGACGACCTGCTGCAGGGCGTCGACGGCCTGCCCCCCGGAGACGTGCTGCGACTGTGGCTCGACGACGGCTCGCGCCTCATCGTGCGCCCGAGCGGAACCGAGCCCAAGCTCAAGCTGTACCTCGACGTGCGCGGTTCGTCGGCGAAGAAGGCCGCGCGGCGCCTCGCCGCGCTGCGCGCCGGCGCCGAGGAGCTGCTGGTTTCGGTGCGCTGAGGCGGCGTTCTCCTGGTTTGGGGCGCGCGATTCCGTTCGGGGCGGGGTATTCCGCGCCCCAAACGGTAGAACGCGCCCCAAACCCGATCGAGGTGTTCTCCACAGCGGCGGTTATCCACCGCGGCAACGAGCGACGGCACCACGCGAAAGTGGACTTCGCGAAGGTGGGGCGATGGATGCAGCATTCGAGCTCCCCTCCTCCGCCGGGCTGAGCTGCTCGAGGCGGGAATCGACCGGCACGGCCTCGACGCCCGGCTTCGCGCCGGGGTCCTGGAGCGCGTGCGTCCCGGCGTCTACGTCGACCCTCAGCGAGCCGCGAGCCTCCGTCCCGAACAGTGGATGGTCGTTCGCGCCCGGGCACTCGCGCTGATGTGCAGCGAGGCGCCCGTGTTCTCCCATCAGACGGCCGCCGCACTTCACGGCCTCCCCGTGCATCCGCCCTCGGGCGAGCGCGTCCACCTGATCCTCGACGAGCATCGCCGGGGCCCGATCGCGTCAGCCGTCCGGCACCGGGGAGAACTCCAGCCGGACGAGGTCGTGGAGAGGAACGGCCTCAAGATGACCGCCCTCACCCGCACCATGGCCGATGTCGCACGTACCTCGCCCTTTGAGAACGCGGTGTGCTCGCTCGACGGCGCACTACGACAAACGGCGGGCCGAGGCAACGGAGGGTATGACGAAGACGCGGCGCACGCACTCAGAGCCGCGGCACTCGCGATCTCGATGCGGTCGGCGCACGGTCGCGCAAGAGCAGCACGCGCGCTCGCATTCGCTGACGGTCGCGCGCAGCTTCCCGGGGAGAGCATCAGCCGCATCCGCCTAACTGAGCTCGGCTTCCGGTCGCTGCGTCTGCAGATCCTGGTGGCGACGCCCACGGGAGGCTCGTACGACGTCGACTTCGGCATCGAGGACGTGAACGCCTGGGGAGAGTTCGACGGGCGCGGGAAGTACGTCGATGACGGCGTCCGCGGTGGTCGGACGGCGGCCGAGGTGGTGCTCGACGAGAAGCAACGCGAGGACTGGATACGCGGAGCCACCGGAAGGCCCGTCGTCCGCTGGGGCTGGCCCCACCTCCGCGACGCCGCGACTCTGCCCTCCCGCCTGCGGGCGTTCCACATCCCACTCCCCTGATCGCGCCCTCAACGCGCGCTTCGGGGCGCACGGTTCCGTTCGGGGCGGAGTATTCCGCGCCCCGAACGCGACATCGCGCGCCAAACCCGGGAAGGCCGCGTCAGCCGTCGATCACCGCGACCAGCTCGTCCAGGAAGGCCGGGAACGACGTCGCGCGGCGGACGATGCGCTGCACGCTGTCGCGCTCGCTGAAGACCTCGACGAACTGCTCGAACACCGTCTGGAAGGCCTCGCGGTCGGTCTCGCTGAACGCCACGAGAGCCACCACCTGCACGCGTCCCTCGCCCCACGCGATGGAAGGGTCGGCGATGCCGATGGCGATGCGGGTCTGCGTCGCGGTCATCCCCATCGCGTGCGGCACGGCGAGGGCGTCGGTGAACGCGGTCGACGAGATCGACTCGCGCTCCACCGCACGGGCGACGTAGGCCTCGTCGATGACGCCCTGCTCCACGAGCAGACCGCCCAGGCGACGGATGACGCCGGCCTCGCCGTCGGCGGCATCCAGGCCCCGCACGAACGCGCCCGGTGCGAAGTAGCGCTCGAGCTCATCGCGCAGGCGCGCCAGGCGTCGCCCGCGGCGGATGCGTCCCGCAGCGGCCTGGACGCGTTCGACGTCGGCGTCGGTGAGGAACGGCTGGATCCGCACGAACCGGTCACCGGGCCGCGGCGGGTCGATCGTGGTCAGCACGAGGTCGGTCTCGATCGCATCCCACGCCGGGTCGATGCGCGTCTCGACGCCGACGACCTCGATCGCCTGCCCGAGGGAGCGGTCGACGCTCGAGCGCAGCAGCTCGTGGAGTTCGTAGTACCCGGGGCACACGATGGTCGCCGTCAACAGCTGGTCGGCGCGACGGCTGCGCTCAAGGCGCCCGCCGACGTGCATGGCGATGTAGGCGATCTCGTCGTCGAGGATCGGGATGCCGAGACCGTCCTGCAGACCCTTGGCGATGTACACGGCGACCTCGAAGATCATCGGATACGTCGACTTCAGCGACCGCGTCAGCGGATTGCGCGACCACGCCTGCTCCCGGGATCGGGCGAGGAGGTTCTGCACGTGCAGCGCCAGCCGCAGGATGAAGTCGTCGTGCGCGATGTCGACGAGGAACTCGGATGCCGCGTTGTCGACGACCAGCCGAACGGCCGCCTCCACCGCGGGGTCGAGGCGCGCGCGCACGTCGTCGCCGCCCGGCGAGCCCGGGGCGACGATGCGCGTCAGCACGAGGGTGGCGAGGTGGCGGAGGTCGCCCGAGCCGAGCTGCACGCCGATGTGCTTGACGGTCAGGCGGTCGAGCAGCTCGACCACCGCCGCGGCGGCGTCGGAGGAGTCGCCGCCGGGAGACCCGAGCGCGCGGTCGCGGGTGGTGCGGTCGGCGGCGATCGCGATGTGCATCACGACGTCGCCGATGCCGATCTCGTTCACGTAGTAGCCGAGCGCCCCCAGCTCGGCGACGAGCTCCGCCTTGAACGGACCGAACGCCCGCGCCCCGACCGAGCGCTCGCCGAGCGTGCGCCGCAGCGCGTCGAGATCGAACAGGCCGGCATCCATCTCGTCGTGCGCGAGCTTCGACAGCAGGCGCCGCTGGGCGACCTCGGTCCCGCGCAGACGGGCGGTGGATGCCGAGCGCTCCAGCGTCAGCTCGGTCCCGCCGAGAAGGCCGCGCACGCGCGACAGGTCGGCCTCGAGGGTGGCGGTGCTCACGTGCAGCGCGTCGGCGGTGTCGAAGACGTCGATGCCGTCGGCGGAGTCGAGCAGGCGCCGCACGAGGGTGTGCAGGCGGTCGCGCGGGGTGCCGGCATCCGACCCGGAGAGGGAACGCAGCGCCGCCGCGGCATCGCCGCCCGCGCGGTACCCCAGGGGACCCGACTCGATCGCGGCACCGGACGACACCCGGGCGTTGATCGCCGTGACGTACGACCGGATGCTGCGCGGTGTGACCCCGAGCGCGTCCGCCAGCGATGCGGCGGTCGACCATTCCCCGTCCCGCAGCAACAGGGCCAGCAGGCGGTCTTGGCGAGCCTTCGTCGTCACGATCCGTCCTCCGCGCCGCCCCGGTGGGCGGCGATCCGTCCATCCTTTCACGCCCCTCCCCACCGGGCGCGGGAACGCGCGCGACGGCACCCGCGGCGCGAGCGCGCGGGGCCGCGGCATCCGCGTTCCGGGGGGTGGGAAACGAACCTGGTTGTCTCCTGTGAGGCGGGTGCGCACAATCGAGAGGAAGAAAGGCCGGTCGATGAGGATCCTCGTGGTGTGTGGAGCGGGTGCGTCGAGCACGTTCGTGGCGCAGCGCGTCCGTCGTGCTGCGCGGGACCGCGGCCTCGACTACAACGCCTCGGCCGGGACCGCGCGATCGCTGCCCATCGACCTCGATGGCGCCGACGTCGTGCTCGTCGGCCCGCACCTGGCCGACGATCTCCCGCACATCCGCCGCGACGCCGAAGCGCGCGGTGCCACCGTCGTGCTGCTCCCGGACGACGTCTTCGCCGACCTCAGCGGCACCCGAACCCTCGCCCTGGTCGAGGACTCCCTGCGCTCCCGCCAGCCGGCGGACACGATCTGAGTTCGACGGAGAGACCCATGCCCCATCTGACCCGCACCGTCCGCATCGGATCGTCGCACGGCCTGCACGCGCGCCCCGCGAAGCTGTTCGCGCAGGCGGCGAAGGAATCCGGCATCCCGGTGACCCTCGCCAAGGACGCGGGCTCCCCCATCAACGCCGCGAGCATCCTCGGCATCATCGCGCTGGGGCTGGAGCAGGGCGACTACGTCACCCTGACCGCCGACGGCGACAACGCCGACGCGACGCTCGAGCGCCTCGCCGAGCTGCTGACCACCGACCACGACGCCGAGTAAGGAAGACACACACCATGACGGAACTCCGTGGAGTCGGAATCGGACTGGGCGTCGCCCAGGGACCCATCGCGCGCATGGCCGAGCCCCTGCCCGCCCCGAAGGATGCGAAGAGCGAGCTGAGCGTCGAGGACGAGACCGCCCGCGTCCGCGAGGCGATCGGCGCCGTCGCGCGCGAGCTCGAGGCCCGCGGCGCGCAGGCGGGCGGCGCCGCCCGCGACGTGCTCGAGGCGCAGGCGATGATCGCCGAGGACCCGACTCTCGAGGCCGAGGTCGACAGCCGCCTCGCGAGCGGCAAGACGGGCGAGTTCGCCGTGCACGACGCCTTCGCCTCGTTCCGCGAGCAGCTCGTGGCCCTCGGCGGCTACCTCGGCGAGCGCGCCGCCGACCTCGACGACGTCGCCCAGCGCGTGATCGCACGGCTTCGCGGTGTCGCGGCCCCCGGCATCCCGGATCCCGGCCACCCGTTCGTGCTGGTCGCCAAAGACCTCGCCCCCGCCGACACCGCCCTGCTCGACCTCGACAAGGTGCTGGCCCTGGTCACCACCGAGGGCGGGCCGACCTCGCACACCGCGATCCTCGCGCGCGAGAAGTCGATCGTCGCCGTGGTCGGTGCGAGCGGTGCGAAGGACCTCGTCGACGGGCAGTCGGTGATCGTGGATGCCGCCGCCGGCGTCGTCACCGTCGACCCGACCGACGACGAGAAGACCCGCGCGGCGAACCGTGCCGAGGCCCGTGCGGCCGCGGCATCCGCCCCCATCACCGACGGCGCCCTCGCCGACGGCACGAAGGTGCCCCTGCTGGCCAACCTCGGAAAGCCCGGCGGTGCCGCCGAGGCCGTGGAGCTGGGCGCGGAGGGCGTGGGCCTGTTCCGCACCGAGTTCCTGTTCCTCAGCTCCAGCTCGGCTCCCACCGTCGAGGAGCAGCGCGCGGCGTACACCGAGCTGCTGAGCGCCTTCCCCGGCAAGAAGGTCGTCGTGCGCGTGCTCGACGCCGGCGCCGACAAGCCGCTGCCCTTCCTCAATGACGCGCACGAGGAGAACCCCGCGCTGGGCCTCCGGGGCCTTCGTGCCCTCCGCGCCAGCGAGGACATCCTGCGCGAGCAGCTGACCGCCCTCGCCGAAGCGGATGCCGCGACCCGCGCGTCCGAGGCCGGCCCCGCCGACCTGTGGGTCATGGCGCCCATGGTCTCCACCGTGGAGGAGACCCGCTACTTCACGGCACTCGCGAAGGACTACGGCCTCAAGACGACCGGCGTCATGGTCGAGGTCCCCTCCTCCGCGCTCCTGGCGGATCGCATCCTCCAGATCGCGGACTTCGCCTCGATCGGCACGAACGACCTGACGCAGTACACGCTCGCCGCCGACCGCCTGCTCGGTTCGGTCGCGTCGTTCCAGGACCCGTGGCATCCGGCCGTCCTCCGCCTCATCCGCGAGGTCGGGGCCGCGGGCCAGGCGCACGGGAAGCCCGTCGGCATCTGCGGCGAGGCCGCGGCCGATCCGCTGCTCGCCGTCGTCCTCGTCGGACTCGGCGCGACCACGCTGTCGATGGCCCCCACGGCCCTCGCCGACGTGCGCGCGACCCTTCTCCGTCACACCCTCGACGACGCCCGCCGCATCGCCGAGGCCGCCCTGTCCGCCGACGACGCGGCATCCGCCCGCGAGGCCGCCCAGGCTGCCTCCGCTCTCGTTCCCACCCCGTAAACCCCCGGGGGCGGCGACCGCCGCCCCCTTCTGCACCGCGGCGCACGCCGTACCCCCATCGCGCGGCTCCCGCCGTGCACCTACCAAGGAGACACAGCAATGACGACGACGTCACCCGCCAAGAAGCCGGGAGGGGCTCGGATCGCGGTTCAGCGATTCGGCACGTTCCTCTCCGGCATGATCATGCCGAACATCGCGGCATTCATCGCATGGGGCTTCATCACCATGCTCTTCATCCCCGCCGGGTTCTTCGGTGCGAACAGCCCCTTCGGCTGGCACTGGGCCCCGGTCGCCGAGATCCTCGGCGGCGGCGGTGACGCCGCCACCATCGGCTGGCCCGGAGCAGCGACCGCGCTGACCGCGAACGCCGACGGCGGCACCTACCAGGGCTACGTCGGCCTGGTCAGCGTCATGATCACCTACCTGCTGCCCCTGCTCATCGCCAACACCGGTGGACGCATCGTCTACGGCGCGCGCGGTGGCGTGGTCGCGACCATCGCCGTCATGGGCGTGATCGTGGGCACCAACATCCCGATGTTCCTCGGCGCGATGATCATGGGCCCGCTCGCGGCCTGGATCACCAAGCAGATGGACAAGCTGTGGGACGGCAAGATCCGCCCCGGCTTCGAGATGCTCGTGAACAACTTCTCCGCCGGCATCCTCGGCATGATCCTCGCGATCGTCGGCTTCTTCGCCTTCGGTCCCGTCTTCCTCGGCATCAGCGCGGTCCTCGGCAGCATCGTCGCGTTCCTCGTGCAGTTCAACCTGCTCCCGGTGCTGTCGATCATCGTCGAGCCGGCCAAGGTGCTGTTCCTCAACAACGCCATCAACCACGGCGTCTTCACCCCGCTCGGCATCGAGCAGGCGGCTGACACCGGCAAGTCGATCCTCTTCCTCATCGAGGCGAACCCCGGCCCCGGCCTGGGTCTGCTGCTCGCGTTCACGTTCTTCGGCGTGGGTGCGGCCAAGGCCTCGGCTCCCGGCGCCATCGTGATCCAGTTCCTCGGCGGCATCCACGAGATCTACTTCCCCTACGCCCTCGCCAAGCCGATGACGATCCTCGCCCTCATCGCGGGTGGCGCCTCGGGCGTCGCGGTCAACATGATCTTCGGCGGCGGCCTGGCCTTCCCGGCCGCTCCCGGCAGCATCATCGCCGTCACCGTCGCCGCCATCGGCGCCGGCCCCGCCAACCTGCTGGTGGTCTACCTGTCGGTGATCGTCGCCGCCGTGGTGACCTTCCTCGTCGCCGGTGTCATCCTCCGGGCCTCGCGCAAGCGCGACCAGGAGGCCGAGGGCGACAGCTTCGCCGCGGCCATCGACCAGACCGCCGCCAACAAGGGCAAGGAGTCGTCGGCGCTCGGCGCCCTCCGCACGCGCGCTGCCGGCACCACCGGTTCGGGTACCACCGAGTCGGCCGACCACGACGTCGACGCCGCGCTGGGCGGTCTCGGGGGCGGGGTCGCCACGAAGCAGCTGAACACCATCGTGTTCGCCTGCGACGCCGGCATGGGCTCCTCCGCCATGGGCGCGAGCGTCCTGCGCAACAAGATCAAGAAGGCCGGCATCGAGGGGGTCACGGTCACCAACCAGGCCATCGCGAACCTCGACGGCTCGGCCGACCTGGTCATCACGCAGAACCAGCTCACCGACCGCGCGAAGGCGCAGTCGCCCGACTCCGTGCACGTCTCGGTGGACAACTTCATGAACTCGCCGCGGTACGACGAGGTCGTGGAGATGGTCCGCTCGCAGCACGAGGCCAAGTAACCCAATAGCACGCCAGGGGTCGGAGCGTCAGCCCGGCCCCTGGCGTCTTCCCGTCCGGCCCGCGTTTTGCGAGGCTGGACAGCACGACGAGAAAGGCGAGAACCATGTCGAACGTCCTCCGCATCGAATCCGTCCGCATCCACCCCGGAAGCGCCACCCGCGAGGAGGCGATGAAAGAGGCGGCCGATCTGCTGCAGGCCACCGGTTCGGTGACCGCCGACTACTTCGCCGCCATGCAGCAGCGCGAGCAGACCGTGTCCACCTACATGGGCAACGAGCTCGCCATCCCCCACGGCACCAACGAGACCAAGCAGGCGATCCTCGAGTCCGGTCTGTCGGTCGTGCGGTACGACGGCGGCGTGGACTGGGGCGGGGAACCCGTCACCTTCGTCATCGGCATCGCCGGCAAGGGCGACGAGCACCTCGAGATCCTGTCGCAGATCGCCATCCTCTTCTCCGAGGAGGACGACGTCGCGCGCCTGAAGGCCGCCTCCTCCCCCGAGGAGCTCTACGAGGCCCTCGCGGGCTCCGTCAACGCATGAAGGCCGTCCACTTCGGCGCGGGCAACATCGGCCGCGGCTTCGTCGGCCTCCTGCTGCACGAGGGCGGGTACGACCTCGTGTTCTCCGACGTCTCCGCGGCGCTGGTGTCCGCCATCAACGACGCGACGTCGTACACGGTCCACGAGGTGGGCGAGGGCGGCGTCGACAAGCAGGTGACGAACTTCCGCGCGATCGACAGCTCGGTGGATGCCGAGGCCCTCGTCGACGAGATCGCCACCGCCGACGTGGTGACCACCGCCGTCGGCCCGACCATCCTGAAGTTCGTGGCTCCGCACATCGTGGCCGGTCTCGCGCTGCGCGACCCGTCGCTGCCGGCGCTGCAGATCATGGCCTGCGAGAACGCCATCGGCGCGACCGACCAGCTCCGCGAACACGTCGTCGAGCTCGCCGGCGAGTCGTGGGATGCCCTGGCGTCCCGGGCCGTCTTCGCGAACACCGCGGTCGACCGCATCGTGCCGGCCCAGGCTCAGGGCGGCGTCGACGTCACCGTCGAGCCGTTCTACGAGTGGGCGATCGAGCGGGCCCCGTTCGGCGACACCCCTCCGCACATCCCCGGCGCGCACTTCGTCGACGACCTCGAGCCCTACATCGAGCGCAAGCTCTTCACGGTCAACACCGGTCACGCCACCACGGCGTACTTCGGGGCGCAGGCGGGCATCGAGCGCATCTCCGATGCCCTCGCCGACCCGGCCATCTCGGCCAAGGTCGAGGCGGCGCTCGAGGAGACCAGCGCGCTGCTCGTGCAGAAGCACGAGTTGGATGCCGGCGTGCAGGGCGAGTACCGCGCGACGATCCTGCGCCGCTTCCGCAACACCGCGCTGCCCGACACCGTGTGGCGCGTCGGACGGCAGCCGCTGCGCAAGCTCTCGCGGCACGAGCGTTTCGTGGGACCCGCGGCCGAGGCGATCGAGCGGGGCCTGAGCGTCGATGCGCTCGTCGCCGCGATGGCCGCGGCCCTGGAGTTCCAGGATGCCGAAGACGCCCAGGCCGTCGAGCTGCAGCGCCTGCTGCGCGAGCTCGACGCCGACGCCTTCACGGCGCAGGTGACCGGACTCGACGCCGCGCACCCGCTGTTCGCCCGGATCGTCGAGGTCGTCGCCGCCCGGCAGACGGCTCTCCCGGCCTGAGCCCTTCCGACACCGCCGACGCGGCCGCATCGGGCGGCGCGTCGGCGGTGTCGTGTTCGCGGGCAGGACCGACGCTGCACGGCCGGCGGCCGGGGATACGCTCGAATACGTGACAGACAGCACTGCCCCCGCCGCCCCTGCTCCCCGCCGCCGTCGCCGATGGCTGCGGTGGACCCTCGGCGGCCTGGGCGCCCTCGTCGTGGTGCTGGTCGGCGGCATCCTGATCTACAGTCAGGTCGGTGTCATGGGCGCCGAACCGGGCCCGCTCGCCTCGGCCGAGGCGGATCCCGGGCTGACGATCACCGACGACGGTGCGGGGATCGTGATCTCCCCCACCGCGGGAGCGACCGGCCAGGGACTGGTGTTCATCCCGGGCGCGAAGGTGCAGGCGGAGGGCTACATCGCCACCCTCGCCGACGTCGTCGTCGACGACGGCGTCACGGTCGTGATCACGAAGCCGTGGCTCAACCTCGCCTTCTTCGACCCCCGTCCGCTGTCGACGTTCACCGACCTCGCGCCCGACGTCTCGACCTGGGCGGTGGGCGGCCACTCGCTCGGCGGCGTGCGCGCGTGCCAGCTCGCGACCGACGCCGACGCGCTCGTGCTGTTCGCCTCGTACTGCGCGAACGACCTCTCGGCATCCGGGCTCCCCGTCCTGAGCCTGTCGGGCTCGGAAGACGGGCTGTCGACCCCGCAGAAGATCGCGGATGCCAAGGGCGAACTGCCCGCGGATGCCGCCTTCGTCGAGATCCCCGGTGCCTCGCACGCGTCGTTCGGCGCGTACGGCCCGCAGCCGGGCGATGGCACCCCCACCGCCGGTCCGGCCGAGGTCGACCGGGTGATCGCCGAGCAGCTCGCGGGGTTCCTCCCCCGTCCCTGACCGCCGCCCCGTCTCTCGCCGCACACGGCGGTGAGTGTCCAAGACACGCCGTTCCCGGGGCCGGGCACCGGCGTGTCTCGGACACTCGACAAGAAGGGGTCAGTCCCGCTGAGGCTCACCCCGTGCGGCGCGGGCCTGCCCGGCCGCGAGCTCGGCGCGGATCGTGTCGGTGCGCACGTCGGTGGGGCGCTCGCCCGGCTCCCACAGGCGGTCGACACCGGCCTGCGGGTGCCCCTCGGTCGCGGCGAGCGAGGCCTCCAGCGCCCGCTCGTAGCGGCTCTGGCGACGCTTGAGCCACAGCCCCACCACGAGGAACACCGCCAGCAGCACGTAGGCCGATGCGGCGAAGGGGTGCAGCACGAGGTCGGCGACGTTGCCCTGGCTCAACTGCAGCGCCTTGCGCAGCTGCTGCTCCCCCATCGGCCCCAGGATGAGCCCCACGATGAGCGGTGCGATCGGGAAGCCCAAGCGCCGCATGAAGTACCCCAGCGCCCCCACCACCAGCAGGATGACGATGTCGAGCGTCGAGAAGCTCACGGCGTAGGCGCCGAGCACGGCGAAGGTCAGGATGCCGGCGTACAGGTACGGACGCGGGATCTGCAGAACCTTCACCCAGATCCCCGCGAGCGGCAGGTTCAGCACGATGAGCAGCACGTTGCCGATGTACAGACTCGCGATCAGGGCCCACACCAGGTCGCCCTGGTTCTGGAAGAGCTGGGGCCCCGGCTGGATGCCGTAGGACTGGAACGCCGTGATGATGATGGCCGCGGTGGCCGTCGTCGGAAGGCCCAGTGTCAGCAGCGGCACGAGCACGCCGGCCGCGGCGGCGTTGTTGGCCGCCTCGGGGCCTGCGACACCCTCGATCGCCCCGCGACCGAACTGCTCGCGGTTCTTCGACAGCTTCTTCTCGCTCGCGTACGACAGGAAGGTCGCGACGTCCGCACCGCCGGCGGGGATCGTCCCGATCGGGAAGCCGATGAAGGTGCCCCGCAGCCACGGCTTCCACGAGCGGCGCCAGTCCTCCTTCGTCATCCAGTTGCGCCAGCCGCGGGTGACGGGGATGACGGGGATGGGCCCGTGGCGCAGGCGCGCGGCGACGTACAGGGTCTCCCCCACCGCGAACAGGCCGACGGCCACGAGCACGACGCTCACGCCGTCCGACAGCGCGAGCACACCCATCGTGTACCGCGCCTGACCGGTGGTCGCCTCGGTGCCGATGAGTCCGACGAGCAGGCCGATGCCGAGCGAGGCGAGACCGCGAGCCGGCGACGACCCGAGCAGCGCACCCACGGTGACGAAGGCCACGACGATGAGCGCGACGAAGTCGGCGGGAGACAGGTTCACCGCGAAGCGCGCGAGCAGCGGAGCGAAGAGGGTCAGCAGCGCCGTGGCGATCGTGCCGGCCACGAAGGAGCCGATCGCCGCGGTGGCCAGCGCCGCCGCGCCGCGACCGAGCTTGGCCATCTTGTTGCCCTCGATGGCGGTGATGACGGATGCCGATTCACCCGGCGTGTTCAGCAGGATGCTGGTGGTCGAGCCACCGTACATCCCGCCGTAGTAGATCCCCGCGAAGGTGATGATGGCCGCCGTCGGGGACAGCGAGTAGGTCAGGGGCAGCAGGAGGGCGACGGTCATGGCCGGGCCGATGCCCGGGAGCACGCCGACGGCGGTTCCGATGACGACGCCGAGCAGCGCGAACAGCAGGTACTCCGGCTGCAGCGCGGTGGCGAAGCCCTCCATGAGGGAGTTGACAGCATCCATGTCGACGGTCTCCTAGCCGAACAGGGGTCCGGGGCCGTACCACCAGTCGAAGGCGGCCCCGCGGGGAAGGAAGAGGCCCAGGCCCTCGCCGAAGAGGAGCTGGGTGCCGATGCCGATGACGAGACCGGCGAGGAAGGCGACCCACGGACGCTTGGCGCCGAGGGTCCAGGCCACGCCGCCGAACAGCAGAGCGGCGACCATCCACCAGCCGAGCAGTTCGAGCAGCAGCAGAACGGCGACCATCAGCGCGACGAGCTTCAGGATCGTCCACCAGTCGGTCTTGGCATCCGGATCGATGTCCTCACCCTCTTCGCGCGGAGCCACCCGGCCCCGCAGAGCGGCGATGACCAGCGTGATTCCGGAGCCGAGCAGAATGGCGGCGACGGCGAAGGGGAACACCTGGGGGCCGATCGCCTGACCGGCGGGGACGCGGATGGCGAACGCGCCGACGAGGGCGAACACGCCCAGCCCGACCACGACGCCGGCGAAGGCGACGTTGCCGATGCGCTCGGCGCCCCACCGGGGGCGGCTGGTCGCCGCCGCCCCCGATGCGTCGGTGGTCGTCACGACACGAGCCCGATGTTCTTCAGGGTTCCGGAGACGTCGACGACGTTCTCCTCGACGAAGGAGGTGAACTCGTCGCCGGTCAGGAAGGCATCGGTCCAGCCGCGCTCCTCGAGCACGCTCTTCCACGCGTCGGACGCGTGCATGTCGGTGACGAGCTTCGTGAGGCCCTCGGCATCCGCCTCGCTGATCCCGCCCGGGGCGAGCAGGCCGCGCCAGTTCGTGTAGACGACGTCGTAGCCCTCGGCGGTCATGGTGGGCACGTCGGGCAGCAGCGTCGCCGCCTCCTCGCTCGAGACGGCGAGGGCGCGCAGGTCGCCCGACTTCACGTATTCGGCGAACTCCCCCACGCCCGAGATGCCCGCCGCGGCGTTGTTGCCGAGCAGCAGCGACACGGCCTCGCCGCCGCCGGCGTTCGGCACGTAGTTGAGCTTCGAAGTGATGTCCGCCCCGGTCAGGCCGGCTTCCTCGAGGAGGAGCCCCGCGAGGATGTGGTCCGCGCCGCCGGCCGAGCCGCCCGTGATGGTGACGCCCTGCCCGTCGGCGACGACGGCGTCGACGAGGTCCTTCAGCGTCTGGTACTGGCTGGCCGCGGGCACGACCACGACGAGCGGCTCCTCGGTCAGGCGCGCGATGGGGGTGGTGTCCTCGATGCGGTTCTCCGCGGCGTTGGTCTCGACCGCGCCGACCATCACCAGGCCCGTCACCATGAGCGTGTACGGGTCGCGCTCGGTCGCGAGCGAGGCGAGGCCGACCGTGCCGCCGGCGCCGCCGACGTTGCTCACGGCCGCGGTCCCGACGAGCTTGTCGCCGGTGAGCACGTCGGAGACGGCGCGGCCGGTCTGGTCCCAGCCGCCGCCCGGATCGGCGGGGACGACGATGTTGACGGAGTCGATGGAGGCGGCATCCTGCGAGGCGGCCGCCCCGCCGGCACCCGCACCCTGCGGGTTGCAGCCGGTGAGGGCCGCGAGCGACAGCGCAGCCAGGGGGACGAGGGCGATGGTGGTGCGACGCATGCGCGATACTCCTCTTCGAGTTCGGGTGAGGCGCCGTCGCCTCCCCGCTGATCGCTCACGGTAGGCAGAGCGCACGGATGCCGTCTCGCTTGCGCAAGTAACGACGAGTTCGGCAACTATTGGTCGCGGGCGGGTGTGGGCGGCGGTCGACGCCCGGGAGACAATGGAGCGTGGTCCGAGCACTGTCGCTGAGACTGCAGCTGTTGCTGCTGCAGGCGCTGATCGTGTGCGTCGTGACCCTCGGTGCCGGCCTCGTCGCCGTCTGGATCCAGGAGAGCGCGATCCGGGACTCGTACCGCGAGCGCATGGTCGGCGTGGCCCTGTCGATCGCCCGTCTGCCCGTCATCGTCGAGGCGTTCGACGACCCCGACCCCTCGGCCGCGATCCAACCGGTCGCGGAGGTGATCCGGGAGGCGTCGTCGCTGACCTACGTCGTCGTCACCGATGTCGACGGCATCCGCTTCTCGCACCCTCACCCCGACCGCATCGGAGAGAGCGTGTCGACAGACCCCTCGATCCCGCTCTCGGGGCAGGTGTGGTCGGGCACCGAGACGGGCACGCTCGGCGAGTCGTACCGGGTGAAGGTGCCGGTCTACGCCGACGGCGACACCGGTGAGGACGACGCGGGGGCCGAGATCATCGGGTCGGTGTCGGTGGGCGTGCTGGAGTCCGAGCTCGCGGCCGACCTGCAGTCGCGCCTGCCGGGACTGCTGCTGGCGTTCGGCGGAGCAGCGGTGGCGGGGGTCTTCGGCGCGGCCTGGGTCGCGGCCCTCATCCGCCGCCGGATCTTCGGGCTCGAACCCGACGAGATCGCCGAGATGGTCGGCGAGCGCGAGACGATGCTGCACCGTCTGAGCGAGGGCGTCATCCGCGTCGATCACCGCGGCATCGTCACGAGTGCGAACGACGCCGCCGAGCGCATCATCGACCGCGGTGCTCTGCGGGGCCGCCGCGCCGACGAGACGCTCGACGGGCCGCTCCTGCAGGTGATGGAGGACGGCGAGCCCGAGGGACGCCTCGTGCTCGCCGGCGAACGCCCCGTGATCGCCCGCTCGACGGGATTGCGCGACGACCGCGGGCGCCTGGTCGGCGCGACGCTCCTGCTCCGCGACCACAGCGAGCTGCACGAGGCGCTCCGGCAGATGGACGGCCAGCAATCGCTCACCGAGGGGCTGCGCGCCCAGGCGCACGAGTTCGCCAACTCGCTGCACGTGGTCTCAGGCCTGCTCGAACTCGGAGCCTACGACGACGCCCGGGAGTTCATCGCGCGCGTGCGCCCGGGCGGGTCGCTGGACCTCGGTCCGGATGCCGCCGGTCTGGGCAGCGAACTGACCGCGCTGTTGTCGGTGAAGCTCGCGCGATCGCGTGAGCTCGATGTCGCGCTCGAGATCATCGCCGACGGCACCCCGCCGGCCGAGGCCGTCGGCGACATCGTCACCGTGGTGGGCAACCTCGTCGACAACGCGCTGGAAGCCTGCCGCCCCGGCGACCGCCTCCGCGTGACGGTGGATGCCACGGCGCCCGCCGTGCGCATCGTCGTCGACGACAGCGGCGCGGGGGTGCCCGACTCCCTCCACGACCGCGTGTTCGACGAGGGCATCAGCACGAAGGACGCCCGTCATCGCGCTCGCGGGATCGGCCTGGCCCTGGTGCGGCGCGTCGCGCGTCGCCGCGGCGGCGAGGCCCGCGTGTCGCGCTCCCCGCTCGGCGGTGCGCGGTTCGAGGTCGTCCTGCCCGAGCCGGAAAGGGTCTCATGATGGTCCTGCGCGTCCTCGTCGTCGACGATCAGCCCGCGGTCGCGTCGCTGCACGGCCTCTTCGTCGCCGGTCACGCCGCATGCGAGGTCGTGGGCACGGCGGGCAGCGGTCCGGATGCCGTGGCGGCCGTCACCGATCTCCGTCCCGACCTGGTGCTCCTCGACGTGCACCTGCCGGGCTTCTCGGGGCTGGACGCCCTGCGCGCCGTGCGAGCGGATGCCGGGATCGTGCAGCCCGAGGTGATCGCCGTCACCGCCGCGCGCGACGTCGACACCGTGCGCACGGCACGGCTGATGGGGGTGCAGCACTACCTCGTCAAACCGTTCACCGCGAGCGAGCTGCACGCGCGCATCGACGATGTCCTGGCGGAGCGCAGGTCGTCCGCTGCCATGGAGGGATCGCTCAACCAGCGGGGCGTGGACGCGGTCCTGCGACCCGTGACGCGACGCCCGCTGCCGAAAGGGCTCTCGCGTCCGACGCTCGACCTCGTGCGCACCGCGCTCGACGACCTCCGCTCGGCGAGCGCGGCCGAAGTCGCCGACCACCTCGGCCTCTCGCGGGTGAGCTGTCGGCGGTATCTGGAGCACCTCGCCGACGACGGCGAGTGCGTCCGCAGCCTCGACTACTCCACCGCCGGTCGCCCGAGCACCCGCTACACGCTCGCGACCCCGCCGGCGTAGTCCCCGGCCCCCGTCCGCCCCGGCGCGGCGCGGCGCCTTGCACGCTCTCGCCCTCCCCCCGGCATCCTCTTCGTCGAGTGTCCAGAACACGCCGCATCCCGGCGCGAGGCGCGGCGTGTCCCGGACACTCGCACGCGCTGACGCGAGAGACGCTGGGGTCCCCCTTCATCGAGTGTCCAGGACACGCCGCGTTCCGGTGCCCGGCACGGCGTGTCCTGGACACTCGACAGGGGCGAGGGCATCGCACGACGACGTGGCGCGCACCCGCGGGTACGCGCCACTCGACGCCGCGACTCAGCGCTGGAAGCCGTCCGAGATGATCTCGATGAGCTCTTCGCGCTCCTCCACCGGGAGGAACGCCCCGGCAGCGGCGTTGAGCTGGAAGGCCTCGAGATCGTCGAGGCCGTACTCGAACGCCTCCGCCAGCAGCCCCAGCTCGCGCGTGAGCGTCGTCGCACTCATCAGGCGGTTGTCGACGTTCACCGTGACCGAGAAGTCGAGCTGGTACAGCAGGTCGAAGGGGTGGGCGTCCATGGTGTCGCCCCAGGCTGTGACGGCGCCCGACTGCAGGTTCGACGTCGGCGACAGCTCGAGCGTTATCTCGCGGTCGCGCACCCAGCGCGCCAGGTCGCCGAACGTGACCTGCACGTCTTCTCCCTCGCGGGACACGACGTCGAGGTCGTTGGCGATGCGCACACCGTGGCCGAGGCGGAGGGCGCGCCCGTCGATCAGTGCGGAGCGGATGGACGCCAGACCGGCGCCCTCCCCCGCGTGCACCGTGGTCGGGAAGAACTGCTCGGCGAGGTAGTCGAACGCGGCACGGTGGCGGCTGGGGAGGAACCCGTCCTCCGCCCCCGCGAGGTCGAACCCGACCACGCCCCGCCCGCGCCACGAGACGGCGAGCTCGGCGATCTCGCGCGAATTGTCGGCGTGGCGCATCGCGGTGAGGAGCTGGCCGACGCGGATGTCGTGTCCGCGGGCGTCCGCGGCATCCTCTCCCTCCTCGATGCCCTCCTGCACGGCGTCCACGACGTCGTCGAGGCTGAGACCGCGGGTCAGGTGCTGCTCGGGCGCCCAGCGCACCTCGCCGTACACGACGCCGTCGGCGGCGAGGTCTTCGACGAACTCCTTCGCGACGCGCACGAGGCCCTCGCGCGTCTGCATGACGCCCACGGTGACGTCGAACTTCTCGAGGTAGTCCTCGAGCGAGCCGCCGTCGATGTGGTCGCTGAACCAGGCCTTCAGGCCCTTCGCATCGTCGGCGGGGAGGTCGAGGTCGATCTCGTCCGCGAGCTCGAGCACGGTCTGCGGACGCAGTCCCCCGTCGAGATGATCATGCAGCGACACCTTCGGGAGGTTCTTCACTTTCACGCCGTCGACGCGGAAGTCCTCGGTGGCTGTGCCCATGGGGGTGCTCCTCTTGCTGGATGCCATCACGCGGTGATGCGTTCGCGCACGATCGACGTCGCCGCCGGGGCGGTGTCGCCGATCTCCCACGCACCGTCGACCGCGTCGAGGGCGCGCGCGAAGCGCGTCTCATCATCGGCCGACAGGGTGAACAGCGGCTGGCCGGCGGCGATGGACTGGCCCACCGTCACGTGCAGGTCGATACCCGCCGCGTGCACGACGGCATCCTCCGCCCGCGCGCGACCCGCGCCCAGACGCCAGGCCCCGATGCCGAAGGGCAGGGCGTCGACGCGCGTGACGACACCGGAGCGATCGGCGACGACCGTGTGCGTCTCGCGCGGAGTGGGGAGGGCGGCATCGGGGTCGCCGTCCTGGGCGCGGATCATGCGCTTCCACACGTCCATCGCGCGACCGTCGCTAAGCGCCGCCTCGACGTCGGCATCGGGCCGGCCCGCCAGCGTGAGCATCTCGCGGGCGAGGGCCACGGTCAGCTCGACCACGTCGGCGGGTCCGCCTCCCGCCAGCACCTCGACCGACTCGCGCACCTCGTTGGCGTTGCCGATGGCGAGGCCCAGCGGGGTGTTCATGTCGGTGAGCAGCGCGGTGGTGTTCACACCCGAGTCGGTGCCGAGCGCGACCATCGTCTCGGCGAGCTCGCGCGCGCGGTCGATGTCCTGCATGAAGGCACCCGAGCCGAACTTCACGTCGAGCACGAGCGAGTCGGTGCCCTCGGCGATCTTCTTCGACATGATGCTGGAGGCGATGAGCGGGATGGCCTCCACTGTGCCGGTGACGTCGCGAAGCGCGTAGAGCTTCTTGTCGGCGGGGGCGAGCCCCGTGCCCGCGGCGCAGATGACCGCGCCCACGTCACGCAATTGGGCCATGATCTCGTCGTTCGACAGCGCCGCACGCCAGCCGGGGATCGACTCGAGCTTGTCGAGAGTGCCACCGGTGTGGCCGAGCCCCCGGCCCGAGAGCTGCGGCACGGCGACGCCGAAGGCGGCCACCAGCGGCGCGAGCGGCAGGGTGATCTTGTCGCCCACGCCTCCCGTCGAGTGCTTGTCGACGGTCACCTTGCCGAGGGAGGAGAAGTCCATGCGCTCGCCCGACGCGATCATGGCGTCGGTGAGCACGCGGATCTGGTCGCGACCGAGGCCGTTCAGCAGCACTGCCATCGTGAACGCCGACATCTGCGCGTCCATGACGTAGCCGCGCGTGTAGGCGTCCACGAGCCAGCGGATCTCGCCCTCGGTGATCGCGCGTCCGTCGCGCTGAGCGCGGATGATGTCGACGGCGTCGTACGACTCCACCGATCCCTGACCGCTCATCGCGCCGCCTCCTCGAGGTCGCGGGGCCCGAACGCGTCGGGCAGCACCTCGTCGATCGTCCGGATGCCGCTGACCGTTTCGAGCAGCATCCCGGGGATCGCGTGCTCGAAGAGCAGCTGACGGCAGCGACCGCACGGCATGAGGGTGCGTCCCTCGCCGTCGACGCAGACGAAGGCCACCAGCTGACCGCCGCCCGACATGTGCAGCTCGGAGACCAGGCCGCACTCGGCGCACAGCGTCACGCCGTACGAGGCGTTCTCGACGTTGCAGCCCGAGACGATGCGCCCGTCGGCGACGAGCGCTGCGGCGCCCACCTTGAAGCGGGAGTAGGGCGCGTACGCGCGGTGCATGGCATCCGTCGCCGCGGCGCGGAGTTCATCCCAATCGATGTCGGTCATCGTGGTGCGGGGGGTCCTCTCGTGAAGGGGGAAGCGGGCTGGGTCAGCCCTTGATGTACGGTTTGCCGGCGGCCGCGGGTCCGCGGACCTTACCGACGAGACCGGCGACGGCGAAGATCGTCACGACGTACGGCAGCATGAGCATGAACTCGCTGGGCACGGGCGATCCGATCACGCCGAGGGTGTTCTGCAGGTTCGATGCGAAGCCGAACAGCAGAGCCGCGAGCGTCGCCCGGATCGGGTCCCACTGGCCGAAGATGACCGCGGCGAGCGCGATGTAACCGGCACCCGCCGTCATCTCCTTGTTGAAGGCGCCGACCGAGCCGAGCGTGAAGAACGCGCCGCCGAGGCCCGCGATGGCCCCACCCAGCGAGACGTTCCAGAAGCGCGTCTTGGCGATGTTGATGCCGACGGTGTCGGCGGCCTGGGGGTGCTCTCCCACCGCGCGCAGGCGCAGGCCCCAGCGCGTGTGGAACAGCCCGAGGTAGACCAAGGCGACCGTGACGTACATCAGGTAGACGATGACGGTCTGGTTGAACAGCATCGGTCCGATGATCGGGATGTCGGCCAGGAAGGGGATGGGCAGACGCGGGAAGCGGGGCGGCGAGTTCAGCGTCGCGGCGTTGGGCGCGAGGACCTGCGAGAAAAGGAAGCTCGTCAGGCCCACCACGAGCACGTTGAGCACGACACCGACGATGACCTGGTCGACGAAGTACTTGATCGCGAAGGCAGCCAGCACGAACGACACGAGCACGCCGGAGACCCCGGCCGCGAGCAGCCCGATGAACGGGTTGCCCGTCGCGGTGGCCACGATCGCGGAGGTGAACGCCCCCGCGAGCAGCTGACCCTCGATGGCGATGTTCACGACGCCGACGCGCTCGCTGAGCACACCCGCCATGGCACCGAAGATGAGCGGAACCGACAGGCTGAGTCCACCGGCCAGCAGACCGGTCAGCGGGATCACCGAGGTGGTCGCCCCCGCGGCCGCCCAGGTGAGGAAGCCGACCATGAAGACGAGGGCGAAGATCACGGCGAGCCAGATCGGGGGGCGGCGGCGTGCCCGCACCATCATCACGCTCGCGAGCGTGACCACGGCGAGCAGCACCGTGCAGACGATGCCGGTGACGACGCCGCCGAGGACGACCTCGGGCAGTTGCAGGAACTCACCGGGACTCGAGATGCGGAAGACGGCATCGCCGTCCTGCCGGGCGACGATGAACAGCACGGCGGCCAGCACCGTGATGACGCCGTAGACGATGGGCGCCTTCCAGCTGACGACGACAGCGGTGTCGAGCGTCTCCGGAGCCGTGGCCTCGGGGTGTGCGGCGGTGGTGCTCACCGGGCCGCCTCCTTCTTCTTGGCGGCGCGCACCTTGGGCTGGCGCGCCCCGGGGGCCGGCAGACGGAAGATCGCGCGCACCAGCGGCGGCGCCGCGATGAAGAGCACGATGAGCGACTGCACGACCAGGACGATGTCGACCGGAACGCCGTTGGCCGCCTGCATGGCGAAGCCGCCGGCCTTGAACGCGCCGAACAGGATGCCGGCGACCAGCACGCCGACGGGGGTGGAACGACCGAGCAGGGCCACGGTGATGGCGTCGAAGCCGATACCGGCGTCGATGCCGCTCGAGAAGCCGGTGGTCACCGTGCCGAGCACCTGGTCGACGCCCGCGAGGCCCACGAGGGCTCCCGAGATGAGCATCGCGTAGACGTACATCGACTTCACGTTGATGCCGGCCACGCGCGCCGCGTTCGGGTTCAGGCCCACGGCGCGGAAGCGGAAGCCGAGCGACGAGCGCTCGAGGATCCACCAGACCACCGCGACGGCGACGAGCGAGAGCACGAAACCGAAGTGCAGGTTGTACCCGGAGCCGAAGAGGTCGGGGAACACCGCGGTGTCCTTCATCGGAGGGGTCGTGGGGTTGTTCGATCCCGGTGCCTGCAGCAGCCCGGGGGTGCGCAGGAGGTAGTACACGATGTAGAACGCGACGTAGTTCAGCATGATCGTCACGATCACCTCGTGCGCCCCGGTGCGCGCCTTCAGCACACCGGCGATACCGGCCCAGACGGCTCCCGCGACGACACCCGCGACGAGGGCGACGATCATGTGGATGCCCCACGGCAGGTCGAACGCGAAGGCGACCCATCCGCCGGCAGCGGCGGCGACGAGCATCTGGCCGCGACCACCGATGTTGAACATGCCGACGCGGAAGGCCAGGGCGACACCGAGACCGGCCGCGATGAGCGGCGTGGCGAAGGTGAGCGTCTCGGTCAACGGCCGGATGCCGGTGGCGAACTCCGGACGACGGAAGTTGTAGATCGCGCCCTGGAAGAACGACGAGTACGCACCGGAGACCGACTGCCAGATGGCGGCGAGGGTGTCGCCCGGTCGCGCGAAGAAATACCCCGCTGCGGCCTGCACGTTCTCGTCGGTGGCGGCGATCATGACGGCGCCGACGAGCAGCGCCAGGATGACGGCCAGCACCGAGATGATGGCGTTGCCGGTGGCGATCTCGCGGAACGCCCGCCGCCAGCGATTCTCGTCGTCCGCCGGTTCGGGGGCGACCACGCGTGCCTCCGTGGCGGGATCGATGCGGGATTCGCCCTCGAGGGCCAGGTCGGCCTGACCGGCCTCGGCGACCTCCGCGGCGCGCTCGGCGCGCGCGGCGGTCGGGTCGTGCGGGCTGTGCGGATCGCTCACGCCGCGACTCCTTCGTTCTGGGGCGCTTCGCCGGCCATCATGAGGCCCAGCACGTCGCGCGAGGTGTCGCCGGGGACGATGCCCACGACGCGACCGCGGTACATCACCATGATGCGGTCGGCGAGGGCGGTCACCTCGTCGAGCTCGGTGGAGACCACGATGACGGGGACTCCGGCGTCGCGCGTCTCGATGACGCGCTTGTGGATGAATTCGATGGAGCCGACGTCGACGCCACGGGTCGGCTGGGCCGCGACGAACAGGCGCAGGTCACGGCTCAACTCGCGCGCCAGCACGACCTTCTGCTGGTTGCCGCCCGACAGACGCCCCACCGGGGTCTCGATCGAGGGAGTGCGCACATCGAACTCGGTGACCTTCTCGCGCGCGAAGTCGGCGAGGGTGGACAGCTGGATCGCGCCGCCCTTGACGAACGGCGCGCCGTCGGCGCGGTCGAGCATGAGGTTCTCGGCGATGGAGAACTCCCCCACCAGACCGTCTTCCTTGCGGTCTTCGGGGACGAAGCCCACCCCCGCGTCGAGGACCGCGCGCACGCTCCGTCCGTTCAGCTCCGTCCCGTCGAGAACGACGGAACCCTCGACGCGCTCCTGCAGCCCGAGCAGCGCCTCGGTGAGCTCGGTCTGACCGTTGCCCTGCACACCGGCGATGGCGAGCACCTCGCCCCGACGCACGTCGAAGCTCACGTCGTTGACGACCAGCTGTCCGATGGGGTCGACGACCGTGAGGTTCGACACCGAGAGGCCGACGTCGCCGAGCGTCGGCTCCTCCTTCTGCACGGTGAGCTCGACCGCGCGGCCGACCATGAGCGAGGCCAGCTCGGCGTTCGAGGCGCGCGGGTCGGCCTCGCCCACGACCTTGCCGAGACGAATGACCGTGATGCGGTCTGCGACCTCGCGCACCTCGCGGAGCTTGTGGGTGATGAAGACGATCGAGGTCCCCGCGGCCTTGAGCTGGCGCATGATCGCCATCAGCTCGTCGGTCTCCTGCGGGGTGAGCACGGCCGTGGGCTCGTCGAAGACGAGCACCTTGGCATCCCGGGAGAGGGCCTTGATGATCTCGACGCGCTGCTGCACGCCGACGGGCAGGTCGTCGACGAGGGCGTCGGGGTCGACGTCGAACCCGAAGCGATCGGAGATCTCGCGCACCTTCGCGCGGGCGGCCGCGAGGTCGAGGCGACCGCCGACCTTGGTGGGCTCGTGGCCGAGCATGACGTTCTCAGCCACCGTGAAGACGGGGATGAGCATGAAGTGCTGGTGCACCATGCCGATTCCCGCGCGCATCGCGTCGCCGGGACCGGAGAAATGCTGGACGGCGTCGTCGAGCAGGATCTCTCCCCCGTCGGCCTGGTAGAGGCCGTAGAGGACGTTCATCAGGGTGGACTTGCCGGCACCGTTCTCGCCGAGCAGGCAGTGGATCTCTCCGGCCTCGACGGTGAGGTCGATGTGATCGTTCGCCACCAGGGACCCGAAGGTTTTCGTGATCCCGCGGAGTTCGAGCTTCATGTTCCCGATCCTAAGTTCTGTGGCATCGGACGAGGGAGGCGTCCGACGAGACCGACCCGCCTCGTGAGCGGATCGGCGTCTGGGGAGGAGGGGCGCAGGGCGCCCGCTCCATGAGGAGGGGAGGCCGGCATCGCGCCGGCCTCCCCTGGAGAGTGGAGTTCTCTCAGCCGGCCAGGTAGGACTCGACCTTGATCTTCCCGCTGATGACGTCGGCCTTCAGCGCGTCGACCTTCGACGACAGGTCGGCCGGGACACGGTCGGACCAGTCGTGGAACGGGGCCAGGCCCACGCCGTCGTTCTCGAGCGTGCCGACGAACGGGGCGGTGTCGAACGAGCCCTCGCCCGCGGCGACGATCGCGTCCTTGGTGCCCACGTCGATGCCCTTGAGGATCGAGGTCAGCAGCAGGTCGCCGATGCCGGGGTCGGTCTCGTACACGTCGGCGTCCACGCCGACGAGCGCGATCTCGCGGCCGGAGTCCTGAATGGCGACGGCGGCCGACTGGTAGATCGGGCCACCGACGGGCAGCAGCACGTCGACGTTCTGGTCGATGATCGCCTGCGCGGTCTGGCGCGCGGTGTCGTTGGCCTCGAAGCCACCGGTGAACGAGCCGTCCTTGGCGGTGCGGTCCCACCCGACGACGCGCACGGACGCGTTGTTGTCGGTGTTGTACTTCTCGACGCCCTGGGCGAAGCCGTCCATGAAGATCGTCACGGTCGGGATGTTCATGCCGCCGAAGGTGCCGACGACGCCGGTCTTCGACGTGCCCGCGGCCAGGTAGCCGGCGAGGTACGCCGCCTGAGCGGTGTCGAAGATGATCGGCTTGATGTTCGGGGCGTCGGTGGTGCCGTCGAAGTTCTGGTCGACGGTGTCGTCGATCGAGACGTACTGCAGGTCGGGGTTCGCCGTGGCGGACTCCAGCGCGGCGGGGGCGAGCAGGAAGCCGACGGTGATGATGGTGTTGCAGCCCTGGTCGACGAGGTTCTGCAGGTTCGACGCGAAGTCGGTCTCGGACTGCGACTGCACCTCGATGGGCTTCTTCGAGCCGAGCTCGGAAGCGGCGGCGTCGAGGCCCTCCTTGCCGAGCTGGTTGAACGACTTGTCGTCGAATCCACCCGAGTCGGACACCATGCAGGGCAGGTAGTCGCTGGCGCCGGCGGCGGCACCACCGGATGCGCCGTTGCTCTCGGGTGCGGCGCCGCAACCGGCGAGCAGCGCCGCGGCGCCGATCATGGCGAGGCCGCTGACGACGGCCTTCTTCGTGGTCTTCACGAATGGTCCTCCAAGACGGATGCCCCCAACGGGTTCGGGGGACGATCCCGTCACGTTACCTACTGTGTCGGCGGGCTTGCGTCCCCGAGAGCCTCGCGCGCATCAATGGTTACAAAGACGCAATCTCGCGTCACGCGACCGCCACACGCCACAGCGGGCGAGACACTGGATGCCACGCGGGGCGGCATCCGGTGTCAGCGGCGTCCGAGCCGAGGCCTCTCGTGTCAGAGGACGTCGCCGCGGCCGGTGAGCTTGAGGGCGTCGACGACGCCCTTCACGCGCTGCGCGTTCTCGCTCGTGGTCACCAGGAGCGCGTCGGGGGTGTCGACCACGACGATGTCGCGCACGCCGATGAGGCTGATCACGCGCTTGGTCTGCGAGACGACGATGCCGCTGGAGGCGTCGGAGAGCACGCGGGCGTCCTCACCGAGGATCGCCAGCTCGTTGCGACCGCCCGAGGAGTTGAGTTTCGACAGGCTCGCGAAGTCGCCCACGTCGTCCCAATCGAAGTGCCCCGGGATGACCGCCAGGCGCCCCTTCTCGGCGGCCGGCTCGGCGACGGAGTAGTCGATGGCGATCTTCTTCAGTCCCGGCCAGATGCGGTCGACCGCGGGGCCGCGACGATCGCGATCGTCCCACGCCTCGGCGAGCTCGAGCAGCCCCGCATGCAGCTCCGGCTCGTTGACGGCGAGCTCGGCGAGCAGCACGTCGGCGCGGGTGATGAACATGCCCGCGTTCCAGAGGTACGCGCGGTCCGAGAAGTACTCCTTCGCGGTGTCGAGGTCGGGCTTCTCGACGAAGCGCTCGACCATGTACGCCTCGGGGGCGTCGTCGACGATGAGCTCGTCGGACTGCTTGATGTAGCCGAAGCCGACGGAGGGCTCGCTCGGCTGGATGCCGATGGTGCAGATGTATCCGGCCCGTGCGACGGCCACGGCCTGACGAACGGCGAAGTCGAACTGACGGGTCTGGCGGATGACGTGGTCGGCGGCGAACGAGCCGATGATGACGTCGGGCTCGCGGCGCACGAGGATGGCGGCGGCGAGACCGATCGCCGCGGAGGAGTCGCGCGGCTCCGATTCGAGGAAGACGTTGTGGTCGGGGACGCCGGGGAGCTCCCGTTCGACGGCCGCGCGGTGGGCACGGCCCGTCACGACGGCGATGCGGTCGGCACCCGAGAGCGGGGCGAGGCGATCCCACGTGTCGCGCAGCAGCGTCTGGCCCGACCCGGTGAGGTCGTGGAGGAACTTGGGGGCGTCGGCGCGCGACAGCGGCCACAGGCGGCTGCCGATCCCACCGGCGGGGATCACGGCGTAGAAGTCGTCGATAGCGATGTCGGCCATGGCTCCGACCCTACTGCCCGCGCGCACGCGCGCTTTTCTGCGCGGTGACGGGTGATCGACGGCACCGGAACGCGGCGTCGGCGGCATCCGAAGATATCTCGATGTCGAGAGAGTCTTAGGCGGCCCTAATCCCCGCCGTTCATAGGCCGGACGTAGTATTCGATGGCGCCCGTGTGACGCTCGGACCCGCGTGGGTCCCACACCGTGTTCGATCAGGGAGGACGACCGTGTCAGCACCAGCACGTGCCACGCCGTCGGTGAAAGAGACCACTTCGAAGAGGCCTCGCGGCACTCTCTACCGCGGCCGTGAGGGCATGTGGTCGTGGGTCCTTCACCGCATCACCGGCGTGGCGATCTTCTTCTTCCTCCTCGTGCACATCCTCGACACGGCGCTCATCCGGGTCTCGCCCGAGGCGTACGACGCCGTCATCGGCACCTACAAGAACCCGGTCATGGGTCTCGGCGAGGTGGCCCTGGTCGGCGCGATCGCGTACCACGCGTTCAACGGCCTGCGCATCATCCTGGTCGACTTCTGGCCGTGGGCCACGCGCCACCAGCGCCAGCTGTGGTGGGGCGTGCTCGGTCTCTGGGTCGTCACCATGCTCGGGTTCACCCCGCGCCACCTGATCAACGTCTTCAGCGCCGTCACCGGGAGCCACTGATGTCCGTCGCCCAAGAAGCCGCCACGATCCCCGCGCCCCGCACGCCCTCCGTGCGCAAGAAGGGCACCAATCTCGAGAAGTGGGGCTGGATCTACATGCGCGCCTCCGGCGTGCTGCTGATCGTCCTGATCTTCGGCCACCTCTTCGTCAACCTCATGACGGGCGAGGGCATCCACCAGATCGACTTCGCGTTCGTCGCGGGCAAGCTCGCCTCGCCGTTCTGGCAGTGGTGGGACGTGCTGATGCTCTGGCTGGCCCTCATCCACGGCGCCAACGGCATGCGCACGATCGTGAACGACTACGTCACGAACGCCCGCATCCGCACGATTCTCGTGGGCTCGCTGTGGGTGTCGGCCGGGTTCCTCATCCTGCTCGGCACGCTCGTCGTCTTCACCTTCGACCCCTGCCTCGGCGTGACCGAGAGCAGCTCCCTGTGGGACGTGTGCCAGGCGGCCTGAGCCGACGGCATCCCTTCTTTCCCCTGACAGCAGAGGTATCGCACACGTGAGCACTCAGACCAGCTCGGACTCGATCGTCAAAGACGGCGTCCACTACCACCAGTTCGACGTCGTCATCGTCGGCGCGGGCGGCGCAGGAATGCGCGCGGCCATCGAGGCCGGCCCCGGCGCGAAGACCGCCGTCATCTCGAAGCTCTACCCCACGCGCTCGCACACCGGTGCGGCGCAGGGCGGCATGGCGGCCGCGCTCGCGAACGTCGAAGAGGACTCCTGGGAGTGGCACACCTTCGACACCATCAAGGGCGGCGACTACCTCGTCGACCAAGATGCCGCGGAGATCCTCGCCAAAGAGGCCATCGACGCCGTCATCGACCTCGAGAACATGGGCCTGCCCTTCAACCGCACGCCCGAGGGCAAGATCGACCAGCGCCGCTTCGGCGGTCACACGGCCGACCACGGCAAGACGCCCGTGCGCCGCGCGTGCTACGCGGCCGACCGCACCGGCCACATGATCCTGCAGACGCTGTTCCAGAACTGCGTGAAGCTCGGCATCAACTTCTTCAACGAGTTCTACGTGCTCGACCTCATCACGGTGAAGGATGCCGCGGGCAAGACGCAGGTCGCCGGCGTCGTCGCCTACGACCTCGCCACCGGCGAACTGCACGTGTTCCAGTCCAAGGCCGTGGTCTTCGCCACCGGCGGCTTCGGCAAGATCTTCAAGACCACCTCCAACGCCCACACCCTCACCGGCGACGGCGTCGGCATCGTCTGGCGCAAGGGCCTGCCGCTGGAGGACATGGAGTTCTTCCAGTTCCACCCGACCGGTCTCGCCGGTCTCGGCATCCTGCTGACCGAAGGTGCCCGCGGTGAGGGCGCGATCCTGCGCAACGCCAGCGGTGAGCGCTTCATGGAGCGCTACGCCCCCACCATCAAAGACCTCGCGCCCCGCGACATCGTCGCCCGCTGCATGGTCCAGGAGGTGGCCGAGGGCCGCGGCGCGGGTCCCCACCGCGACTACGTGCTGCTGGACTGCACCCACCTGGGCGCCGAGGTGCTGGAGACCAAGCTCCCCGACATCACCGAGTTCGCCCGCACCTACCTGGGCGTCGACCCGGTCGTCGAGCCGGTCCCGGTCATGCCGACCGCGCACTACGCGATGGGCGGCATCCCGACCAACATCAAGGCCGAGGTGCTCGCCGACAACGACACGGTCGTGCCGGGCCTCTACGCGGCCGGCGAGTGCGCGTGCGTCTCGGTGCACGGCTCGAACCGCCTGGGCACCAACTCGCTGCTCGACATCAACGTCTTCGGCAAGCGCGCCGGTCGCAACGCCGTCGAGTACGTCAAGACCGCCGACTTCGTTCCGCTGCCCGAAGACCCCGCCGCCGAGGTGCGCGGCCTCATCGAGGGCCTGCGCAACAACAGCGGCACCGAGCGCATCGCGGTGCTGCGCAAGACGCTGCAGGACGAGATGGACAAGGGCGCGCAGGTGTTCCGCACGCACGAGTCCCTCGCGCACGTCATGGACGTGATCGCGGACCTCCGCGAGCGCTACAAGAACATCCACGTCGACGACAAGGGCAGGCGCTTCAACACCGACCTGCTCGAGGCCGTCGAACTGGGCTTCCTGCTCGACCTCGCCGAGGTCGTCGTCTACTCGGCGCAGAACCGCGAGGAGAGCCGCGGCGGTCACATGCGCGACGACTTCCCGACGCGCGACGACGAGAACTACATGCAGCACACCATGGCGTACCTGTCGGGCGACCCCCACTCGTCGCACCCCGCCGACCACATCGAACTCGGCTGGAAGCCCGTGGTCTTCACCAAGAACGAGGCCGGGGAGCTGCGCTACCCGCCGCTGGAGAGGAAGTACTGAGATGGCATCCACCGTCATCGAGCAGGTCGACACCTCGGAAGAGGTCGAGCAGACTCCTGAGGACACCGGCATCCAGTCGTTCCTCGTCACCTTCAACATCCGCCGCTTCGACCCCGAGGTCGACGACGAGCCGCGCTGGGTCGACTACGACGTGGAGTTGTACTCCACCGACCGCGTGCTCGACGCCCTGCACAAGATCAAGTGGGAGGTCGACGGCTCGCTGTCGTTCCGCCGCTCGTGCGCGCACGGCATCTGCGGTTCGGATGCCATGCGCATCAACGGTCGCAACCGCCTCGCCTGCAAGACCCTGATCAAGGATCTCGACATCTCGCAGCCGATCTACGTCGAGGCGATCAAGGGTCTCCCCCTCGAGAAGGACCTCATCGTCGACATGGAGCCGTTCTTCGCCTCCTACCGCGAGGTGCAGCCCTTCCTGATCTCGAACTCGAAGCCCGAGGCGGGCAAGGAGCGGGTGCAGTCGATCGTCGACCGCGAGGTCTTCGACGACACCACGAAGTGCATCCTGTGCGCCGCGTGCACCTCGTCGTGCCCCGTGTTCTGGACCGACGGGCAGTACTTCGGCCCCGCTGCGATCGTCAACGCGCACCGCTTCATCTTCGACTCGCGCGACGACGCGGGCGACGTGCGCCTCGACATCCTCAACGACAAAGAGGGCGTGTGGCGCTGCCGCACCACCTTCAACTGCACCGAGGCGTGCCCCCGTGGCATCGAGGTCACCAAGGCCATCGCCGAGGTCAAGCAGGCCGTCCTCCGCGGCGGTCGCTGACCCCTCCCCTCTCGAACGGCGGGTGCGCGCAGGCGGACCCGCCGTTCGGCGTTCGCGGCGACCCTCTCTCGCGTGAGTCGCCGGAAATGGTCGCGTCGATGCCCGCGGAAGCGACAGATCCTGGCGACTCACGCAGGGGCGGGCGGATGCCGTGGCCCGGGGGCCGCCGAGGCCTCGGCATCCATTCATTAGGCTCGACGGGTGACCGAGACGCACGCCGACCCGCGACCGCTGCCCGCGGTGCGCGACGACGACCCGTCCCTGCGCAACAGGTTCGAAGCAGCGCAGGTCGCCGTGCGGGAGCGGCTGGATCAGCCGATCGCGCGCGCGGCGAAGATCGCGCAGTGGTTCCCGATCCGGGTGTGGCGGCACTTCCTGCGGCACAACGGGTTCCTGCTCGCCGCGGGGATGAGCTACCAGGGACTCTTCGCGGTGTTCTCGGCGCTCTATCTCGCGTTCGCGGGCGTGGGGATCTGGCTGGGCGGCAGCACCGCCGCGATCGACGGTCTCATCCGCATCATCAACAGCTACATCCCGGGCCTGATCAGCAAGAACGGCCTCGTCGACCGCGACCAGGTCGAGGCCGTCGCCCAGGAGAGCGGACGTCTGCTGACCATCACCGGCATCGTGGCCGTCGTCGTGGTCGTGTGGACCGCGATCGGGTTCGTCACGTTCACCCGGCGCGCCGTGCGCGACACCTTCGGCCTGCCCTTCGACCTGCGCAACTACGTCATGCTCAAGGCGCGCGACTTCGTGGCATCCGTGCTCTTCGGGGTCTCTCTGCTCGTGGGCGCCCTGCTGGGGTCGGTCACGACCGGTGCCGTCGACCTGATCTTCGGCCTCATCGGCTGGGACCGCGAAACCCTCGGTTGGTCGATCGGCGCACGTCTGGTGTCGCTCGTCGTCGCGTTCGGCATCAACACGGTGGCGCTCGCCTCGCTGTTCCGTTTCCTGACGGGGACGACGCTGTCGTGGCGCCGCGCCTGGCCGGGAGCCGTCGTCGGGGCGACGGGCATCGTGGTGCTGCAGGTCGGCGCCGGGTTCCTGTTCGTGTACACGCCGTCGAACCCGCTCCTGGCGACCTTCACAGTGCTCATCGGCTTCCTGCTGTGGTTCCGGTTCATCGGCATCGTCATCCTCGTGTCGGCCGCCTGGATCGCCGTGGCCGCGGGCGATCGCGACGTCCCCCTGCGCTCCCCCGAGGACCGCCGGGCGATGGAGCAGGCGGCGCTCGTCATCGCCGCGCAGGTGGGGGTGCGCGAGGCGGAGAAGGCGCTGGCGCTGGCGCGCTGGCCCTGGCGATGGCGCGCACGCCGACGGCTCGCGGCGGCCGAGAAGGTGCTCGCCCGTGCCGAGGCCGACGTGCCGGCCCCACGGCGCACGACGCTCGTCCTCGACTGAGGACCGCGGGCGGCTGTCCAGCCCGGAGGGATGTCGGAGGTCGCGGTTAGGCTCGTCGGGTGGCTCGTTCCGTGCGTATCGTCTCCGTCAACGTCAATGGCATCCGTGCCGCCGTCCGCAAGGGCATGGTCGAGTGGCTCGACGCCTCCGGCGCCGACATCGTCACCCTGCAAGAGGTCCGCGCCTCCGCCGAGCAGCTCGCCGAGGCCCTTCCCGGCTGGGAGATCGTCAACGACGAGGCGCTCGCGAAGGGGCGCGCCGGCGTCGCGATCATCAGCCGCCTCCCCGGCGTCGAGACCCGCACGCACCTCGGTCCCGAGCCGCTCGACGCGTCGGGCCGCTGGATCGAGACCGACTTCGACATCGACGGCGAGACCCTCACCATCGTCAGCG
Source organism: Microbacterium sp. NPDC089190 (assembly GCF_040701795.1). Taxonomy (NCBI): domain Bacteria; kingdom Bacillati; phylum Actinomycetota; class Actinomycetes; order Micrococcales; family Microbacteriaceae; genus Microbacterium; species Microbacterium sp. NPDC089190. The sequence continues at coordinate 610,583 of NZ_JBFBHF010000001.1, forward strand.
CCTACGTGCACAGCGGCGAGGTCGACACCCCGAAGCAAGACGCCAAGTGGTTGTTCCTGGATGCCATGGAGCAGCGCCTCGCCGCGCTGAAGGCCGAGCGCGAACTGGCTCTCGTCACCGGCGACCTGAATGTCGGCCACCGCGAGCTCGACATCAAGAACTGGCGGGGCAACCGCAAGAACGCCGGCTTCCTCCCGCGCGAGCGTGCGTACTTCGATCGCTTCTTCGGCCCCGCGGGCGAGCAGGTCGAGGCCGTCGACGGCTCGACCGGCACGGGCCTGGGCTGGGTCGACGTCGGCCGCCGCGTCATGGGCGAGGTCGACGGTCCGTACACGTTCTGGTCGATGCGGGGGAAGGCGTTCGACACCGACAGCGGCTGGCGCATCGATTACCACGTCGCCACCCCTGAGCTCGCCGAGCGGGTCACGGCGTACCACGTCGACCGCGCGCCGTCGTACGACACGCGATGGAGCGACCACTCCCCCGTCGTCGTGGACTACACGCTCGGGCGCTGAGCCGGCGACCACCGCCGCGCAGCGCGGCGCCTAGGATCGTACGGTGACCACCGAGCGCCTCTACTCCGGAATGCAGCCCTCCGCCGACAGCCTCCAGATCGGTAACTACATCGGGGCCCTGCTGCAGTGGCGCGACCTGCAGGATCAGTACGACGCGTTCTTCTCCGTCGTCGACCTGCACGCCCTCACCCAGCCCGGCGACCCCGCCGAGCGTCGGGAGAAGACCCGCCGCACCGCCGCCCAGTACATCGCCGCGGGCATCGAGCCCTCCCGCTCGACGCTGTACGTGCAGTCGCACGTGCCCGCCCACGCAGAGCTGCAGTGGGTGCTCTCGACCCTCACGGGCTTCGGCGAGGCCGGGCGCATGACGCAGTTCAAGGACAAGTCGGCGCGCTACGGCACGGATGCCACCAACGTCGGCCTCTTCACCTATCCGGTGCTGATGGCCGCCGACATCCTGCTCTACCAGACCGACGTCGTGCCCGTCGGCGACGATCAGAAGCAGCACATCGAGCTCACGCGCGACCTCGCCGAGCGCTTCAACCAGCGCTTCGGCGAGACCTTCACGATTCCCAAGCCCGTGATCCAACGCGAGACCGCCCGCATCTACGACCTGCAGAACCCGACCTCGAAGATGTCGAAGTCGGCCGAGTCCGACGCGGGCGTGCTGTGGCTGCTCGACGACCCCAAGGTCAGCGCGAAGAAGATCATGCGCGCCGTCACCGACTCCGAGGGTGCGGTGCGCTTCGACCGCGACGAGAAGCCGGGCGTCTCGAATCTGCTCGTGATCTACTCGGCTCTGACCGGCCGCGAGATCACCGCGATCGAGGACGAGTACGCCGGCCGCGGGTACGGCGACTTCAAGAAGGGCCTGGCCGAGGTGGTCGTGAACGAGTTCGAGCCGGTGCGCACGCGCGCCCTCGAGCTGCTCGACGACCCCGCCGAGCTCGACCGCGTGCTGGCCGTCAACGCCGGGAAGGCGGCATCCGTCGCCGAGAAGACCCTCTCCGACGTGTACGACCGCATCGGCCTGCTCCGCCGCGGCTGATCCGTTCCGTTCGACGCCCGTGCGACTCTCCGCGAGTCGTGCGGGCGTCGTCGTTCCGCCCGGGTGCTGCCGCCTCGGGCGAGCTGCCGCACGACGACGCCCCCCGCCGCGGTCGTGGGCGGTGCTCGGCTAGGGCGCAAGGCCCGTCCCCGATGTCGGAGGTGCGTGGCAGCATGGGCGCATGCCGGAGATGCCTGAGGTCGAGGGGCTCGTCGAGTTCCTGCGCGATCGCGTCACGGGGCTGCGCATCGACAAGGCCACCGTGTCGGCGATCAACGCGCTCAAGACGTTCGACCCGCCGCTGTCGGCGCTCGTGGGCTCCGCAGTGATCGACGCCCGGCGGCACGGCAAGTTCGTCGACCTCACGACCGATGCCGGCATCCACCTCGTCTTCCATCTCGCCAAGGCGGGATGGCTGCGGTGGTACGACACGCTTCCGGCGACGATCATCAAGCCCGGCAAGACCCCGATCGCCCTGCGCGTCGGCTTCGACGACGGGTCGGGCTTCGACCTCACCGAGGCGGGCACGAAGAAGTCGCTGGCCGTGTACGCGGTCCGCTCCCCCGACGACGTCCCGGGTATCGCCCGCCTCGGCCCCGACCCGCTGAGCGAAGGCTTCGACCGCCAGGCCTTCGGCGCGCTCCTCATCGGCCGCCGCACGCAGATCAAGGGCGTGCTGCGCGACCAGTCGGTCATCGCGGGCGTCGGCAATGCGTACTCCGACGAGATCCTGCACGCGGCGAAGATGTCGCCCTATGCGCTCGCGGCGACCCTCGCGGACGACGAGGTCGATCGCCTGTTCTCCGCGATGACGACGACGCTCACAGAAGCGGTCGAGGCCGCGCGCGGCAAGCCGCCCGCCGAATTGAAGGATGCCAAGCGGCGGGGCATGCGCGTGCACGGGCGGCGCGGCGAGGCGTGCCCCGTGTGCGGCGACGAGGTGCGCAGCGTCTTCTTCGCCGACAACTCGCTCGAGTACTGCCCCACCTGTCAGACCGGCGGCAAACTGCTGGCCGACCGGCGGTTGTCGCGCCTGCTGAAGTGAGACCGCGGCGCGAGGGCCGCCGACCGACCGGAGCGCACGCGCGGGCGCGTTGCCACTCCGGGGCCTTCCACGACGCTGCCCGTGCGCGCAACGCCGGTGCCACCGCGATCGAGGCCCGCATCCGCCCCGTCATCGCCGCGCGGGATACCGGAAAACGTCGTCAGAAGTCGGGGAATGAAACCGCAAACCCCGCGTTGACTACACTTCGAAGAGCAAACAACGTGCTCCGGGGTCGGTGAGAATCCGAACCGGCGGTGATAGTCCGCGAACCCTTCCGCCCATGGCGGTGGGGCCGATCCGGTGGAATTCCGGGACCGACGGTGATGCGGGGGTCTCCCCTCGCTAGTCCGGATAGGAGGCAGCACGGACGGCGCGTCGCGCCTTCCCGCTGGCCCTGCCCCGACGGCGCGGGAAGGACAGGGAAATGGCATCCGCCGTCGAGATCGACGCCATGCGGCGAGCGCTGCAGCTCGCCCGGCGCGGCCCGCGCGGGCTCAACCCGCAGGTGGGCGCCGTCATCCTGTCCCCCGCCGGCGAGATCCTCGCGGAGGGCTTCCATCGCGGCGCCGGCACGGCGCACGCCGAAGTCGACGCCCTCTCCCAGCTCGCGCCCGGCGCCGCCCGCGGCGCCACCGCCGTCGTGACCCTCGAGCCGTGCAATCACACCGGTCGCACCGGTCCGTGCGCCCTCGCTCTCATCGAGGCGGGCGTCGCTCGCGTGGTCTACGCGCTCGACGACCCGACCGATGCCGCGTCCGGAGGAGCCGACCGGCTGCGTACGGCCGGCGTCGACGTCGAGTCGGGACCCGAGGCGGATGCCGCAGAGGCGCTCGTGCGCGATTGGACCCACCTGCAGCGCACCGGCCGCCCGCGCGTCACGGTCAAGTGGGCCCAGAGCCTCGACGGCCGCGCCGCGGCCGACGACGGCACGAGCCAGTGGATCACCGGGCCCGACGCCCGCCGCGACGTGCACGCCCGCCGCGCGGCGGCCGACGCGATCGTCGCCGGAACCGGCACCGTGCGCACCGACGACCCCGCCCTGACCGCCCGGGACGACGACGGTTCGCTCCTCGCGGATCAGCCGATGCCGGTCATCATCGGTGAGAGTGAGACGGCACCGGATGCGGCCGTGCGCCGCCATCCGCGAGACCCCTTGTTCTACACGACGCACGATCTGCACGCGGTGCTCGCCGATCTCGCCGAGCGGGGCGTGCAGCGCGTCTTCGTCGAGGGCGGACCGACCCTCGCGAGCGCGTTCGTGCGCGAGGGTCTCGTCGATGAACTGCTCGTCTACGTCGCCCCCGTGCTGCTCGGCGGCTCGCGCCTGGCGCTGGGCGATGTGGGAGTGCCGAGCATCGGCGCGGCCAAACGGCTGGTGGTGGCATCCGTCACTCCCCTCGGCGACGATCTGCTCATCGTCGCCCGCCCGGCCGAGGCCGGACCCCGAAGCCCCGAGACTGTGCCCGCGGCCGCGGGCGAGAACGAAGGAGACGCCTGATGTTCACCGGAATCGTCGAAGAGATCGGCGCCGTCACCGCCGTCGAGCCGTCGGGCGACGGCGTGCGTCTGACACTGCGCGCCCCCCTGTCGGTGTCGGACGCCGGTCACGGCGACTCGATCTCGGTCAGCGGCGTGTGCCTCACCGTCGTCGACCAGGGCGACGACTGGTTCACCGCCGATGTGATGAAGCAGACCCTCGACATGTCGACCCTCGCCGATGTGGCCCCCGGTCGCGCCGTGAACCTCGAACGGGCCACCGCCGCCCACGGTCGCCTGGGCGGGCACATCGTGCAGGGCCACATCGACGGCACGGGCGTCGTGCGCGAGGTGCGACCCGGCGCGCAGTGGAGCGTCGTACGCATCGGCATCCCGGCCCCCCTCGCCCCGCTCGTCGTCGACAAGGGCTCGATCGCGATCGACGGCGTCTCGCTGACCGTCAGCGCCGTGAGCGCAGCCTCCGAGCCCGAGCCGTGGCTGGAGGTCTCGCTCATCCCCGAGACCCTCGAGGCCACGACCCTCGGACGCGCCGAGGCCGGAACGCCCGTCAACCTCGAGACCGACATCCTGGCCCGTCATGTGCAGCGCATGCTCGCCTTCCGCACGACAGAGAACCCCGCGGCGACCGCCGCACAGACCGAGAGGGGCTCCGAATGAGCCTGTCCACCATCCCCGAGGCCCTGGAGGCTCTCCGTCAGGGCCGACCGATCCTGGTCGCCGACGACGAGAACCGCGAGAACGAGGGCGACGTCATCATCTCGGCCCAGCTCGCGACACCCGAGTGGCTCGCCTGGACCGTCCGCTGGTCGAGCGGCTACGTCTGCGCGCCCATGCCCGCCGAGTGGGCCGACCGCCTCGACCTGCCCCCGATGGTCGAGGTCAACCAGGACGCCCGCGGCACCGCCTACACGGTCAGCGTCGACGCGGCATCCGGGGTCACCACCGGCATCAGCGCCGCCGACCGCGCGCGCACCCTCAACGTGCTCGCTGCACCCGACTCCGAGCCGTCGAGCCTGATCCGGCCCGGACACGTGCTCCCCCTGCGCGCGGTGGACGGCGGCGTGCGCGAGCGCGCGGGGCACACGGAGGCCGCCGTCGATCTCATGCGCCTCGCGGGGCTCGAGCCCGTCGGTGCGATCGCCGAGGTCGTCGCCGAGGACGGCAGCATGATGCGCCTGCCCGGACTGTTCGAGCTCGGCGAGCGCGACGGCATCCCGGTGATCACGATCGAGCAGCTCATCGCCCACCTGAACGACACCGACCCTCTGCCCGCCACGGCGGCGCCGAGGCGTCGCGTGAGCCTGCGCGCCGAATCCAATGTGCCCACCTCGCACGGCACGTTCCGCTTCCTCGCGTACAAGGACCGCGTCACCGGCACCGACCACCTGGCTGTCGTCTCGGGCGACCTGACCGAAGAGGCGCCCCTCGTGCGCGTGCACTCGGAGTGCCTGACCGGCGAGGCGTTCGGCTCGCTGAAGTGCGAGTGCGGACCGCAGCTCGAGGCGGCACTCGACACGATCGATCGCGACGGCGGCATCGTCATCTACATGCGCGGTCACGAGGGCCGCGGCATCGGCCTCATCAACAAGCTGCGCGCGTACAACCTGCAGGAGCGCGGCATGGATACGGTGGATGCCAACCTCGCCCTGGGCCTCCCCGCCGACGCGCGCGACTACGCCGCCGCCGCCGGCATCCTGACCGACCTCGGCGTCGAGAAGGTGCGCCTGCTGACGAACAACACCGACAAGGTCGCGCAGCTGCGCGGCTTCGGCCTCGACGTCGTCGAGCAGGTCCCCCTGCTCGTGGGCGTCGGCCCCAACAACCACCAGTACCTCGAGACGAAGCGCGACCGGATGGGTCACATCATCGCCGAGGACGACCTGCGCGACGCCCTCGCGCACATGAAGGAAGAGAGCGCCTGATGGCCGGCAGTGGAGCACCCGAGACCGGCGGCGTCGACGCGTCGGGACTGAACGTCGTCGTCATCGCCGGTACTTGGCACGAGGTCATCACGAACGGCCTCATCGCCGGAGCGGAGCGCGTGCTGGATGCCACCGGCGCGACCTACCGCGTCGTGCGCGTGCCGGGGTCGTTCGAGCTGCCCGTGGCCGCCAAGGCGGCCCTCGACGCCGGGGCGGACGCCGTGGTGGCGCTGGGCGTGATCATCCGCGGCGGGACCCCGCACTTCGACTTCGTCTCGTCGGCCGCGACCGACGGACTGACGCGCGTCGCGCTCGACACGGGCAAGCCCGTCGGTTTCGGCGTGCTCACCCTCGACGACGAGCAGCAGGGGCTGGACCGCGCGGGGCTCGAGGGCTCCAAGGAGGACAAGGGCGAGGAGGCCGCGGACGCGGCGATCCGCACCGCCCTCGTGCTGCGGGAGCTGCGCGGCTGAGACGGTCTGATCACGGGCCCGGCGACCACTGCGGTCGCCGGGCCCGTTCTCGTTCGCGGGGCGGGACGGAAGTGGCTGAGCCTGTCGAAGCCAACGGGGGTCCGCGGGTCGGGGGCGGGCCCTTCGACGAGCTCAGCGACCGCGCGCGGGGCTCAGGGACCGCGCGCGGGGCTCACGGGCCACGCGCAGGGCTCACGGGCCACGCGCGGGGCTCACGGGCCACGCGCAGGGCTTACGGGCCACGCGTAGGGCTCGGTCAGGACCGCGCGCGGGGTGAGGACCGCCTTGCTGGCGGCGCACCCGCGCCGTCCCTACCCTGACGGGTATGGAGATCCTGCGGAACGTCGTCGTCCTCGTCCACCTCGTCGGCTTCGCGATCCTCTTCGGGGCCTGGGTCGTCGAGGCGGTCTCCCGGCGCGTGCGCGTGACGCCGCTGATGAACTACGCGCTCGTGATCTCCCTCATCACGGGCCTCGCTCTGTCGGCGCCGTGGGGCCTGGACCACGACCTCAATTACGCCAAAATCGGCATCAAGCTCGTCGTCCTGCTCGTGATCGGCGCGCTGCTGGGCATCGGGTCCGCACGTCAGAAGCGCACGGGCTCGCTCTCCCCCGCGATCTTCTGGCCCATCGGCATCCTGGCTCTGCTCAACGCGGGCCTCGCGGTCATCTGGCGCTGACGACTTCCGCGGTCTCGCGCGACCTGCCTGCGGGACGGGGCACGTTCAGCGCGCGCATAGACTGGAGGGTCTAGACGCCCCTCACTCGGGGACGTCGCCGGTGCCCCCGCCCGCGCGCTCTCTCACCACCACCCCCGTGACCGCTGCGTGCCACCGCTGCGCCCCACCCCGGACGCGAACGAAGAATCTTCCCGTCAGGCAGTCATGACCACGTCATCCCCCTCCACCCGTTCGGCCTCGGCCCCGGCCAATCCGCGTTCGCGCGTCATCACCGCGAGCCTCATCGGCACCACGATCGAGTTCTACGACTTCTACGCGTACGCGACCGCGGCCGTGCTCGTCTTCCCGATCCTCTTCTTCCCGACCGGCAACGAGACCACCTCGCTGCTGCTGTCGTTCAGCGTCTTCGGCGCCGCCATGGTTGCGCGTCCCCTCGGTGCCGTCGTCTTCGGCCACTTCGGCGACCGCTTCGGCCGCAAGGCGACCCTCGTGGCATCCCTGCTGACGATGGGCGTCGCGACCTTCCTCATCGGTCTGCTGCCGACCTTCAACGAGATCGGTGTGTGGGCGGCGATCCTGCTGCTCATCATGCGCCTCGCGCAGGGCTTCGCCCTCGGCGGCGAGTGGTCGGGCGCGGCGCTCGTGGCGACCGAGAACGCTCCGAAGGGCAAGCGCGCCCTGTTCGGCACGTTCCCCCAGCTGGGCGCCCCCATCGGCTTCATCATCGCCAACGGCATCTTCCTCATCATCAACTTCGCCCTGCCGCACCCCGACGGCACGGCGCAGCGCTCCGCGGAGTTCCTCGCGTGGGGCTGGCGCGTGCCGTTCCTCTTCTCGGCCGTCATGGTCATCGTGGGCCTCTGGGTGCGCCTGCGGCTCGTCGAGAGCGAGTCGTTCTCGAAGGCCGAGAAGAGCGGCGTGATCCGCAAGTTCCCGCTCGGCGAGGTCATCCGCCGCAACTGGAAGCAGCTGATCCTCGGCACGTTCATCATGCTGGCGACCTACGTGCTCTTCTACCTCATGACCAGCTTCACGCTGTCGTACGGCACCAAGCCGACCGCCGAGGGCGCGGCGGCCGCCGCGGAGAAGGCCGGAACCGCCTTCGACGCCGCCGCCTACGTTCCGGGCCTGGGCTTCGGCTACACCGACTTCGTCATCATGCAGATCATCGGCGTAGTGTTCTTCGGCGTCTTCACGATGTTGTCCGGGCCGCTCGCCGACCGCTTCGGTCGCAAGCGCCTGCTCATCGTGGTGACCGCGGCGATCATCGTGTTCGGTCTGACCTTCGCGTTCTTCCTGCTCCCGCAGGCCGACGCGACGCTGACCCACGTGTACGTGCAGGCGTTCCTCATCATCGGGTTCCTGCTCATGGGCTCGACGTTCGGCCCCATGGGTGCCGTGCTGCCCGAGCTGTTCCCCACGAACACGCGCTACACGGGTTCGGCCATCTCGTACAACGTCTCGTCGATCCTGGGCGCGGCGCTCGCACCCATCGTCGCCGTCGCGCTGTGGGCCGCCGGTGACGGCAACCCCTGGCTGGTGGGCGTCTACCTGTCGGCGATGGGTGTGCTGACCCTCGTCGCCCTCGTGCTCTCGCCCGAGACGAAGGACGTCGACTACGACGACAACATCGCCGCCGGAGCGACCGCACCGTAACGCGGAGTTCTCGACGACGGATGCCACGGGGCCTCGGCCTCGTGGCATCCGTCGTTCCCGGCGCGGGACTCCTGCTCATCCGGCACCGATGGGTCGTGACGGGCCGGAGGGGCCGCCTTCGCCGGAGGTGTGCGCCGAAGGACCGTTCCGCCGCGATGGGCCCTCCGCCTCGTCGGCGCGGACGGGCGCTGCACTCCTCCCCACCCGGGGCCCCCACCGAGTTCTCCCCCATCACGCCTCGCGGGGGCGAAGCGCACAGCCGCGGAAGGTACGGTCGAAGTACCCCGATCCCTTTCCCGAGGATGAGCATGTCTTCACCCGCTCTCGCGCGCGGTCGGCGCGGCCGCCGCACCCCCGAAGGTCCGCGCGCGTCGTTCCGTCAGCTGCTGCCGTTCCTGCTCGAGCACAAGCGCACGCTCGCTGTGGTCGCAGTCCTCAGCGTCCTCGGGGCGGGGGCGACGCTCGCCCAGCCGCTGCTGGTCGGTCAGGTCATCACGCGCGTGCAGAACAGCATCCCGCTCGGCGCCCTCGTCTGGCTGCTGGTCGCGTTCGTCGTGCTGTCGTCGGTGATCTCGGGCTTCCAGCACTATCTGCTCCAGCGCACCGGCACCGCGGTGGTGTACTCCTCGCGGCGCCGGCTGATCGCGCGCATCCTGCGCCTGCCCATCAGCGAGTTCGACGCGCGTCGCACGGGCGACCTCGTCTCGCGCGTGGGCACCGACACCACGCTCCTGTACGCCGTGCTGACGCAGGGCTTCGCGGATGCCGTGGGCAACGCGCTGATCCTGCTCGGCGCCGTCATCGCGATGGCGTTCATCGACCCCCTGCTGCTGGTGCTCATCGTCGTGGTCGTCGGAGCGTCGCTCGGCATCGTGGTGCTCCTCAGCACGCGCATCCGCGCGGCATCCGCGATCCAGCAGGAGAAGGTCGGCGAGCTGTCGTCCGGTGTGGAGCGCGCGGTCGGGTCGGTCCGCACCATCCGCGCATCCGGCGCGACCGAGCGTGAGACCACCGCCGTGACGGAGAGCGCGACCGCCGCCTACGACGCGGGAGTGCGCATCGCCCGCGTGTCGGCGCTGATCGTGCCGATCGCCTTCGTCGCCCTGCAGGTGTCGTTGCTCGTCGTGCTCGGTGTCGGCGGGTACCGCGTGGCATCCGGGGCCATCGACGTCGCCTCGCTGGTGACGTTCGTGATCTTCCTGTTCCTGCTCGTGCAGCCGCTCGCCTCGGCGATCGGAGCCATCACGTCGGTGAACCAGGCCCTCGGCGCGCTGGGGCGCATCCAGGAGGTGCTCGACCTTCCGCTCGAAGACGACGGCGATCGACCGACGTCGGCGGCGACGGTTCCGGATGCCGCGGCGATCGCGTTCCGCGACGTGCGCTTCCGCTATCCCGACCACGTCGTCCGGGCACGGGAGGCGGCGGCGAAGGAGGCCCGATCGGTGCTCGCCGAGGTGCACCTGGACGCCGCCCCGAGCGAGGCGCCGGCTCCCGAGACCGACCGCGACGTGCTGCGCGGAGTGTCGTTCACCGTGCCGCGCGGCGCGCGCGTCGCTCTGGTCGGGCCGTCGGGGGCGGGCAAGAGCACGATCCTCTCGCTCGTCGAGCGCTTCTACGACCCCACGGACGGGGAGATCCTCGTCGACGGCATCGACGCCCGCGACCTTCCGCGCGACGACCTGCGCGCCCGCTTCGGCTACGTCGAGCAGGACGCCCCGACCCTGGCCGGAACCATCGCCGACAACCTGCGTCTGTCCTCTCCCGACGCGACCGACGCCGACTGCGAGCGCGTGCTGCAGGCCGTGAACCTCGGCGAGGTGCTCGAGCGCAACCCGCTCGGCGTCGACGCCCCCGTCGGCGAAGACGGCGTGATGCTGTCGGGCGGAGAACGTCAGCGCCTCGCGATCGCCCGTGCGCTGCTCGCCGCTCCCCCGGTCCTGCTGCTGGACGAGTCGACGTCGTCACTCGACGGCGTGAACGAACAGCGCATGCGCGAGGCGATCGACGCCGTGGCGACCGGGCGCACGCTGCTCGTCATCGCGCACCGCCTGTCGACGGTCGTGGACAGCGACCTCATCGTGGTGCTCGAGAACGGCCGCGTCGTCGGCCAGGGCACGCACAGCGAGCTGGTGGCATCCACTCCCCTGTACCGCGACCTGGCGAAGCACCAGCTGCTCGTGTGAGCAGCGGCGTGGGGCCGCGGCTCCCTCGAACGCACCGACGCCCCTCCCGCGCGCCAAGAACGGGAGGGGCGTCGATTCCAGGGCTCGCCCCGCGGCGCGGCACGGGTCAGGACCGTGCGGCGCGGCGGGCGAGCCGGTCTCAGGAGCGCTGCAGGCGGTAGCGCAGCGACGCGAGCTCGGCGCGCAGCGCGGCCGGCAGGTGCGCGCCGAAGGTGTCGTAGAACTCCTCGGTCAGCTCGGCCTCCGCCAGCCACGAGTCGCGGTCGATCGCGAACAGTTCGGCGAGGTCGGCGGCGGGCAGGTCCAGGCCCGACAGGTCGAGGTCTTCGGTGCGGGGCAGGCGTCCGATCGGGCTGTCCACGGCATCCACCTGTCCGTCGACGCGACGGATGATCCAGTCGATCACGCGGGCATTGTCGCCGAAGCCGGGCCAGAGGAAGCGGCCGTCGTCGCCCTTGCGGAACCAGTTGACCTGGAAGATGCGCGGTGCGCGGTCGAAACGCAGCTTCTCGCCGACCTTCAGCCAGTGGCCGAAGTAGTCGCCCATGTTGTAGCCGCAGAACGGGAGCATGGCGAACGGGTCGCGGCGGAGCTCCCCGACGGTGCCCTCCTGCGCGGCCGTCTTCTCGCTCGAGACGGTCGAGCCCAGGAAGACGCCGTGCGACCAATCGGTGGCCTCGAGCACGAGCGGGACGTTGGTCGCGCGGCGACCGCCGAACAGGATGACGTCGAGGGGCACGCCCTCGGGGGTCTCCCAGTCCTCCGCGATCTGCGGGCACTGCGCCGCGCCGACGGTGAAGCGCGAGTTGGGGTGGGCGGCGGGGCGGCCCGACGCGGGCGTCCAGGGGTTGCCCTCCCAGTCGGTGAGGTGCGGGGGCGCCTCGTCGGTCAGCCCCTCCCACCAGACGTCGCCGTCGGGACGCAGGGCGACGTTCGTGAAGATCGTGTTGCCCCAGAGGGTCTCGATCGCGGTGACGTTGGTGGACTCGCCGGTGCCGGGTGCGACACCGAAGAAACCGGCCTCGGGGTTGATCGCCCAGAGGCGTCCGTCCTCACCGGGGCGGATCCATGTGATGTCGTCGCCGAGCGTTTCGACGCGCCACCCCGGGATGGTCGGGCGCAGCATCGCCAGGTTGGTCTTGCCGCAGGCCGAGGGGAATGCGGCCGCGACGTGGTACGCCTTGCCCGTCGGGTCGATCACGCGGATGAGCAGCATGTGCTCGGCGAGCCAGCCCTCGTCGCGACCGATGACCGACGCGATGCGCAGGGCGAAGCACTTCTTGGCGAGGATCGCGTTGCCACCGTATCCCGACCCGAACGACCAGACCTCGAGGGTGTCGGGGAAGTGCACGATGTACTTGTCGTCGTTGCAGGGCCACGCCACATCCGCCTGGCCCGGGCCCAGAGGGGTACCGACCGAGTGCACGGTCTTGACCCACGGCGCGCCCTGGGCGATCTGCTCCGTGACGGCCGTGCCGACGCGGGTCATGACGCCGATGGATGCCACGGCGTAGGCGCTGTCGGTGATCTGCACGCCGATGTGGCTGAGGGGGCCGCCGACGGCGCACATCGAGAACGGCACCACGTACATCGTGCGACCGCGCATCGAGCCCTCGAAGACGCCGTTCAGCGTCTCGCGGATCTCGGCCGGCGCGATCCAGTTGTTGGTGGGGCCGGCGTCCTCTCCGCTCTCGGAGGCGATGTAGGTGCGCGACTCGAGGCGCGCGACGTCGCCGGGGTGCGAGCGGGCGAGGTAGGAGCCGGGGCGCCACTCGGGGTTCAGCTTGATGAGCTTGCCCTCGTCGACCATCTCGCGCAGCAGCGCGTCGTTCTCGGCGGCGGAGCCGTCGACCCAGTGGATGCGGTCGGGCTTCGTGAGGGCCGCGACCTGGTCCACCCACGCGGTGAGGGCGGCCAGGCCGGGACCGTCGACGGCCGGCTTCACGCCGTATCCGGGACGGGCGGGGGCTGCGGCGACCGCGGCGGCGCGGCCGGTGGAGCGGGAAGCGAAGATGTCGGCGAGAGCCATGTCGTTCTCCTCGGTTGAGAGCGAATTCGGTGTTCTCCCCCATCTTGAGGGCCTGGTCGCCGGTCTTTCGAGGAAGATTGCGTGTAAGAAACTCGGTTCTTTCGATATGGTCAAGGAATGGCCTCGTCCTTCGAACTCACCACGCTCGGTCACCGCATCCGCCATCATCGACTCGCGCGCGGGTACACCCTCGACGAGCTCGGCGCACTGGTGGGCGTGGCCGGCAGCCAGCTGAGCCTCATCGAGAACGGCAAGCGCGAGCCGAAGCTCTCCCTGCTGCAGGAGATCGCGCGCGCGACCGAGACCGAGGTGACCGAGCTCCTCTCCCGCGAACCTCCGAACCGTCGCGCGGCCCTGGAGATCGAGCTCGAACGGGCGCAGACCAGTCCGTTCTTCCACCAGCTCGGCATCCCGCCCGTCAAGGTCACCAAGGGCACCAGCGACGAGACCATCGAGGCGGTCCTCGGCCTGCACCGCGAACTCCTGCGGCGCGAGCGCGCGACGATCGCGAGCCCCGAGGAAGCCCGTCGCGCCAACACCGAGCTGCGTCTGCGGATGCGCGAGACCGCCAACCACCTGCCCGAGATCGAGCGCCTCGCCGAGAAGCAGCTCAAGGCGGCGGGCCACTCGACCGGCGCTCTCACCCACCGCACGGTGAGCATCATGGCCGAGCAACTGGGCTTCGAGCTCATCTACGTCGCCGACCTCCCGCACTCGGCGCGATCGGTCACCGACCTCGAGCACGGCCGCATCTACCTGCCCCCCGCGTCGATTCCGGGCGGCCACGGCCTCCGCTCCATGGCGCTGCAGGCGATGGCGCACCGGCTCCTCGGACACCGTCCTCCCACCGACTACGCCGACTTCCTCCAGCAGCGGCTCGAGATCAACTACTACGCCGCCTGCTGCCTCATGCCCGAGACCAGCGCGGTGGCGTTCCTCGCGCAGGCGAAGAAGGACCGCAACCTCGCGGTCGAAGACTTCCGCGACGCGTTCGGCGTCACCCACGAAGCCGCCGCGATGCGCATGACCAATCTGATGACCACGCACCTCGGCATCCATCTGCACTTCCTGCGCGTCGACGGCGACGGGGCGATCTCGCGCGTGTACGAGAACGACGGACTGCCGCTGCCCACCGACGTCACGGGCAGCGTCGAAGGCCAGGTCGTGTGCAAGAAGTTCTCGGCGCGCTCCGCGTTCGCCGAGCACAACCGCACGACGGAGCACTACCAGTACACCGACACCCCCGCCGGGACCTTCTGGTGCTCGACGCAGACGGGGAGCACCAGCGACGGGGACTTCTCGATCACCGTCGGCGTGCCCTTCGACGACGCGCGGTGGTTCCGCGGTCGCGACACCGCCAAGCGCGGCGTCTCGCATTGCCCCGACGAGTCGTGCTGCCGGCGCCCCGACGCCGAGGCCGCGGAGCGCTGGCAGGGCAAGGCCTGGCCGAGCGCGCGCGTGCACCGCCACATGTTCTCACCGCTGCCGCGGGGCATGTTCCCCGGCGTCGACGACGCCGAGGTGTTCGCCTTCCTCGACCGTCACGCGGACGGCTGACGCCCCCTTCCGGCGAGTCGCCATTTCTTGTCGCTTCGCACGGCCCGGAAGCGACAAGATCCGGCCACTCGTGCGGGAGCACGGAACGACGGATGCCACGACCCCGGGCCCTCGCGGCGCGCCGGGATCGTGGCATCGAAACGTGTTACGCGTAGGGGTTCGCCGTCAGCGTGTACTTCGTCTGCAGGTACTCGTGGATGCCCTCGTCGCCGCCCTCACGGCCGAGGCCCGACTGCTTCCAGCCGCCGAAGGGAGCGGCGGCGTTGGAGACGACGCCGACGTTCAGGCCCATCATCCCGGTCTCGAGCTTGTCGATCATGCGCTGACCGCGCGAGAGCGACTCGGTGAAGACGTACGAGACGAGACCGTACTCGGTGTCGTTGGCGAGGCGCACGGCGTCGTCCTCGTCGTCGAAGGGGATGATCGCGAGCACCGGCCCGAAGATCTCCTCCCGGAGGATGTCGCTGCCCGGCTTCACGTCGGACACGACGGTCGGCTCGAAGAACGTGCCGGGGCCGTCGATGGGCGAACCACCGACGGTGACGGTCGCGCCGCGCTCGACGGCATCCCCCACCAGCGTCTTGGCCTTGTCGACGGCGCGGTCGTCGATCAGGGGCCCGATCTGCACGCCCTCCTCGGTGCCGCGACCGACCTTCATGCCCTGGACGCGCTCGGTGACGCGTCGGGTGAACTCCTCGACGACGCTGCGCTGCACGATGAAGCGGTTGGCGGCGGTACAGGCCTGGCCGATGTTGCGGAACTTCGCGAGCATCGCACCCTCGACGGCCTTGTCCAGGTCGGCGTCGTCGAACACGACGAAGGGGGCGTTGCCGCCGAGCTCCATCGAGGTGCGCAGCACGCCCGGGGCTGCTTGCTGCAGCAGCTTCACGCCGACCGGGGTCGAGCCGGTGAACGAGAGCTTGCGCAGGCGGGGGTCGGAGATGATGCGCTCCGACACGGGGCCGGTGTTCGTGGTGGTGACGACGTTCACGACGCCGGCGGGGAGCCCGGCATCCTGCAGGATCTGCGCGAAGAAGAGCGTCGTCAGCGGCGTGAGGGTGGCCGGCTTGATGACGACCGTGCAACCGGCGGCGAGCGCGGGGGCGATCTTGCGGGTGGCCATCGCGAGGGGGAAGTTCCAGGGGGTGATGAGGTAGCAGGGACCCACGGGGTGCTGCGAGACGATCATGCGACCCGTGCCCTCGGGGTTCGCGCCGTAGCGGCCCTGGGTGTGGGCGGTGACCTCGCTGAACCAGCGGAGGAACTCCCCGCCGTAGCCGACCTCGCCGCGCGCTTCGGCGAGCGGCTTGCCCATCTCGAGCGTCATGAGCAGCGCGATGTCCTCCTTGCGCTCCTGCAGCAGGTCGAACGCCCGGCGGAGGATCTCGGCACGCTCACGCGACGGAGTGGCCGCCCACGACGGGAACGCCTCGGCCGCGGCATCCATCGCCGCGATGCCGTCGTCGATGGACGCGTCGGCGATCTCGAGCAGGACGTCACCGGTGGCGGGATCGTTCACCGCCACGGTCTTGCGGGCCTCGGCTGTGCGCCACTCCCCGTTGATCAAGAGGCCGGTGGGTACGGATGCCAGCAGTTCGCTCTCGCGCGAATCGGTCATGAATCCTCCTGGATCGGGGCGGGGTGTCCCGCCCATTCTCGTCAGCCCGCGAAGCGGTGCCGATATACGTCGTGTACAAACCGGATGACGCGGTGGCCTCGGTGGACACGCGGAGGGAGCGAACCGGCGCATGCCGCGACACTCCGCCCGAGCGTCTCCTCCCGGGTCGCTCCACGCACCCTGCGCGTGTGAACGCTCCGCACCGGGAGGAACGCCATGTCACCGCGTTTCTGGCTCGGGGGAGCGTTCACAGGGTCAACCCGCCGTCGGCTCCGCCATCGCCCCGGCGAGGAAGCGCTCGAGGCCGGCCGGGTCGGTCAGCGGCAGCACGTGCGCCACGTACTGGTCGGGGCGCACGAGCACCACCGCCCCCTCCGGGCCGATGCCGCGCTCTGCGAAGATGTCGGCGGTCGTCCAGGCCGACGGTGCGGCGGCGAAGACCTTCTCGAGATCGGTCAGGCCCAGCGGCCCCGAGCGCGGGCGGAAGAGCGCGGGCGCGTCGACCACGTCCTCCCATCGGCCGGGGAACACCGCCTTCACGTCGAACACCGCGTCGAGGTCGGCCCCTGCGGGCGTGAACCGCTCGACGATCTCCTGCGCGGCTTCGGCCCAGGCGCGCAGGGCCGAGCCGTCGGCATCCGCGAAGGCATACACGCGCCACCGGCCATCGGCCTTCGCGTGATGGCCGAGGTGCACGGCGTTGCCGTCGCACACCCGCACGACCTCGACGCTCTTGAAGCGCTTGCCGACCGGGAATCCGGATGCCAGGTCCTGAGCGGGCGCGTCGGAGGTGATCGCCGAGGGGGCGTACTGCGTCATGAATCCCGAGGGGAACTCGGCCGTGGCCAGGTAGTAGGTCGACAGCTCCGCGGGGTCGGTGATCTCGCCGGGCTTGCGCGCCATGAGCGATGACCACTCCCGGTCGAAGTCGATGAGCTGCTGGGCCACCGGGCGCCGCTCGTCGTCGTAGGTGCGCAGCAGATCGGCGGGAGCCAGGCCGGTCAGCACGTGACCGAGCTTCCAGCCGAGGTTGAACCCGTCCTGCATCGACACGTTCATGCCCTGGCCCGCCTTGGCGCTGTGGGTGTGGCAGGCATCGCCGGCGAGGAAGACACGCGGGGCGTCGAGGTCGTCGACGAACCGGTCGGTCACCCGGTGCCCCACCTCATACACGCTGTGCCACGCGACCTGCTTCACGTCGATCGAGTAGGGGTGCAGGATCTCGTTGGCCCGCCGGATGACCTCCTCGATCGGGGTCTGACGCACGCGGTGGTCGTCGTCGGCCGCGACCTCGCCGAGGTCGATGTACATGCGGCTGAGATAGCCGCCCTCGCGCGGGATGTGCAGGATGTTCCCCGCCGCGGCGTTGATCGCGCACTTGATGCGCCAGTCGGGGAAGTCGGTCTCGACGAGAACGTCCATCACTCCCCACGCGTGACGGGCGGCGGCTCCGACATGAGTGCGGCCGATCGCCTGACGCACGCCACTGCGCGCTCCGTCGCACCCCACGACGTACCGCGCGCGGACGGTCCGCTCGCCCGCGGCATCCGCCACGCGCACCTCGACGCCGTCGTCGACGACCGTCAGACCGCGGAACTCCACGCCGTAGTCGCGCACGATCCGCGCGGGACCCTGCGCGGCCGCCTCGGCGAAGTAGTCGAGCACGCGCGCCTGATTGACGATGAGATGCGGGAACTCGCTGATCTTCAGGCCGTAGTCCTCGGTGCGCGTCGTCCGCACGATGCGGTCGGGGTTCTCGGGGTCGGGCGCCCAGAAATTCATCCAGCCGATGTTGTACGCCTCGGCGGTGATGCGGTCGGCGAAGCCGAAGGCCTGGAAGGTCTCGACGCTGCGGGGTTGGATGCCGTCGGCCTGACCGAGCGCGAGACGACCATCGCGTTTCTCGATGAGGCGCGTGGTGATCTGGGGGAACTGCGACAGCTGCGCCGCGAGCAGCATCCCCGCGGGGCCCGAGCCCACGATGAGCACGTCGACCTCGTCGGGCACCGCCGCGGGGCGGTCGACGCCGGTGCCTGCGGCATTCTGCACGCGCGGATCGCCAGAGACGTAGCCGTGGTGGTGGAACTGCATCGTTTCTCCTGACGTCGATGTCGGGTTGCGGCACCCTCGTCACTGTTCTATATTCGAACGCAACGTTCCGCTATCGAACGAGAGGCTAACCGACCGATGCCGCCACGGCAAGACGCCGCTCCCGCCTCGCAGACGCTGAGCCGCGGCATCCGCCTGCTCGAAGAGCTCGCCGATGCGCGGACACCGCTGTCGATCGACGACCTCGCAGCCCGCGTCGACCTGCATCGCTCCGTCGCGTATCGATTGCTGCGGACGCTCGAGGACCACGGTCTGGTGAGCCGGGATTCCGCGGGGGCCGTGCGCCTGGGGACGGGCCTGGCGGCGCTGGCCGCCGGGGTCGCCGCCGACCTGCAGGCCGAGGCCCTGCCCGAACTCACCGCGGCCGCCAACGATCTCGGCATGACGTGCTTCCTCGTGGTGCTCGATCACGACGAGTGCGTGACCCTCGCGAGCGTCGAACCCCGGCACACGGTGACGGCGGTGGCGCAGCGGCCCGGGTCGCGGCATCCGGTCACCCGGGGTGCCCCCGGGCGCGCGATCCTCGCGCAGCTCCCGCCGCGCCGCTGGCCCGACGAGGTCGATGCGCGGCTGGCGTCGGAGGTGGCGGATGCCGCGGAGCGCGGCTGGGCGACGAGTCATGACGAGGTGATCCCGTCGCTGCACGCCGTGGCGGTCCCCCTGCAGGTGCAGGGGCGGGAGCCCGCGGCGATCGCCGCGGTGCACGTGGCGACCGACCTCGACGAGGCGGCGATCGCCGCGCGGCTCGGGGCCGCGGCATCCGCGATCCGGGGAGCGCTGTAGGTCGGGTCCCGCACGCGGTGCGCCGCCCGGGTTCTTCGTCCGGAGCCCGCGCCCGGGATCCGCCGGGACGGCATCCTGCTGACGAGCCCGCATCAGCCCGCACGGGCGTGTCGGCGACGAGCGGTCTCGTCTCCGAGGGCGGCAGCCTCGGTCACGCGCCCCGCGGACCCCACGGGGCCCGAGCGATCGTATATGATCGCTCCCGTCAGGCGCACGAGGTCGTGCGTCGCTGCTCGAAAAAGGGGCACGTAGCGCGAGACCCGCGCGAGACACATACGGCTCATTCCCGTTCCTGTTTCGCGAAAGGCTTCCGCATGCCCATCGTCTCCGCGCACGTCGCCCACACCCTCGGCCGCCACCTCGACCACGTCTTCGGCGTGATGGGCAACGGCAATGCGTACTTCCTCGACGCCCTGCACCGGCACACCGATGCCGTCTTCACCGCGATGCGGCACGAGGCCGGCGGGGTCGTCGCCGCCGACGCGCACTATCGCGCGTCGGGTCGCATCGCCGCCGCCACCGCCACCTACGGCGCCGGCTTCACCAACACCCTGACCGCTCTGGCCGAGTCGGCGCAGGCGCGCATCCCCCTGCTGCTCGTGGTCGGCGACGAGCCCACCTCGGGCCCGCGCCCGTGGGGCGTCGACCAGGTCGCGCTCGCCTCGGCCGTGGGCGTGCGCACCTACACCGTCGGCGACCGCGACGCCTCGGCCACCGTGCTCATCGCGCTCGAGCACGCGCTGACGTATCGCGTCCCCGTGGTGCTGGCGATCCCCTACGACGTGGTCACCCGCGAGGCCGGAGAGCTGACGGATGCCGGGACCGTGACGATCCCCGCTCCCCTGGCCCCGCAGGGCCCCTCGGCGAGTGCCGCGCTCGACCGCATCGCCGATGCCCTCGCCGGAGCCGAGCGCCCGTTCCTGCTCGCCGGCCGCGGAGCCTGGCTCGCCGACGCCGGCCCCGCGCTCGGGCGCCTCGCCGAGACGACCGGGGCGATCACGGCATCCACCGCCCTCGGCCGGGGCATCTTCCCCTCGTCCGAGCACGACCTCGGCGTCACGGGCGGATTCGGCGCCGCGGGAGCGATGGAACTCGTGCGCGAAGCCGACGTCGCCGTGGTCTTCGGCGCGGGGCTCAACCAGTTCACGATGCGGTTCGGCGAGCTCTTCGCCCCGGGCACCGATGTCTTCCAGGTCGACGTGGCGACCACCGCGACCCACGCCCAGGTGGGGGGATTCGTGCGGGCGGATGCCGCGGTGGCGGCCGAGGAGATCACCAGCCGCCTGCGCTCCCGCGGCGCGATGTCGTCGGGCTGGCGCGATCGCGTCGACGTCGCCCCGCTGCGCGAGCAGGAGGCGGGCGAGGGCCTCGCGCCGGATGGCCGACTCGACCCCCGCTCCGCCGCCGCACGGATCGGTGAGCTGCTGCCCGAGGACCGTATCGTCGTCTCGGACGGCGGACACTTCCTCGGCTGGTCGAACATGTACTGGCCCGTCGCCTCCCCCGACCGCGTGATGATGGTCGGCACCGCGTACCAGTCGATCGGCCTCGGCTTCCCCTCGGTCGCGGGAGCGATCGCCGCCCGCCCCGACGCGACGGTCGTTCTCACCACCGGCGACGGCGGTGGCCTCATGGCGATCGCCGACCTCGAGAGCGCCGTGCGCACGGCCGCCGGCCACGGCATCGCGGTGGTGTGGAACGACGCCGCCTACGGCGCCGAGATCAACCTCTACGGCCTGAAGGGCCTCGCCCGCGAGCCGATGCTCATCCCCGAGGTCGACTTCGCCGCGGTCGCCCGCGGCTTCGGCGCCGAGGGCGTGGTGGTACGCGAGGTCGCCGATCTCGAGGCGCTGGCGGAGTGGACCCGCCGCGACCCCGCCGAGCGGCCGTTCCTGCTGCTCGACCTGCGCATCAGCGGCGCCGTCATCGCGCCGTACCAGCGCGAGATCATCAAGGTGAACTCGTGAACGAGTCCGCGGCGGGGGCCGGTCCCGTACCGGGCTTCGCGGGCGCCGCCGGACACAGGCCCACGGGTGCTGCCGGCGTAGGGCACGACGCCTCGACCGCGTCCGCCGCGGACACCCCGACCGACACCCTCGGCGACCTCCGCACCGCCCTCGGCGACCGCCTCCTCACCGACGCGGACAGCCTCGCCGCCTACGCCGTCGACAGTTCGCGCGCGCAACCCGAGGGGCTGCCCCTCGCCGTCGTGCGGGCGACCTCGACCGGCGACGTGTCGACGGCTCTCGCGTGGGCGCACGCCCGCGGCATCCGGGTCTCCGTCCGCGGAGCGGGCACCGGGCTCTCCGGCGGGGCCGTGGCGTACGCCGGCGGCCTGGTCGTCTCGCTCGAGGCGATGACCCGCATCGTCGACATCGACGTCGACAACCGTCTCGCCGACGTCGAGGCGGGGGTGATCACCGCGGACCTGGATGCCGCAGCCCTGGCCCACGGCCTGTTCTTCCCGCCCGACCCGGCGAGTGCGCAGTGGTCGACGATCGGCGGCAACATCGCCACGAACGCCGGCGGCCTGCGCTGCGTCGCGCACGGCGTGACCACGGACGTCGTGGCCGCCCTCGAGGTGGTGCTCGCCGACGGCCGTGTCCTGCGCACCGGTGCCCGCACGCGCAAGAACACCACCGGCTACGACCTCGCGAGCTTGTTCACCGGCTCCGAGGGCACCCTCGGAGTGATCACCGCGGCAACCGTGCGCCTCAAGCCCGTGCCGCCGGGGCAGCCGCGTACCTTCCGGGCGAGCTTCGACGACATCGAGGATGCCGGACGCGCGGTCACCGCGATCGTCTCGGGACCGGCCGCCCCCGAAGTGCTCGAGCTGATCGATGCGCGCAGCGTCGAGATCATCGAGGCGTTCCACCCGAGCGGCCTCCCCTCCCCCGTCGCCGCGATGCTCGTCGGCCAGACCGTGGGACTCGCCGCGCCCGAGACCGCGGAGGCCATCGTGGAGATCTGCCGGACGCACGGCGCGGTCGAGACCGAGATCAGCGATTCCGACAGCCTGCTCGAGGCCCGCCGCCTGGCGAACCCCGCGCTCACCGCGCAGGGATTGCGCGTCTCGTGCGACGTCGGCGTGCCGGTCGCGCAGCTCGCGACCGTGTTCCGCGGCATCGGTGAGCTGGCCGAGCGCCACGGCCGACGCATCGCCGTGGTCGCGCACGCGGGTGACGGCAATCTCCACCCCACGGTCGAAGCGGGCGACACCCCCGACGAGTACGCCGCGGCCGAGCTCGTGATCGACGACATCACGCGCCTCGCGCTCTCGCTCGGCGGCACCATCTCGGGCGAGCACGGCATCGGGTCGGTCAAACGCCACGAACTCCCCTGGCAGCAGGACGCCGTGGCTCTCGACGTGCAGCGGGCGATCAAGGCCGCGCTGGACCCGCGCGGCATCCTGACACCGGGGCGGGCGATCTGAGCCCGGGCGTCGGGCCGCCTCTCCCCCTCCTCCCTTGCCGCAGACGGCCGCATCACGACCGTATGAGCGACGAACCGCGGCAAACGACGCTCAGCCACCGACGCTCACCTGACGCAGACGGCCGCACCACGACCGTGTGAGCGACAGACCGCGGCAAACGACGCTCAACCACCGACGCTCACCTGACGCAGACGGCCGCACCACGACCGTATGAGCGACAAACCGCGGCAAACGACGCTCAGCCACCGACGCTCACCTGACGCACACGGCCAGGCACTCGGCAAGAGGCGAGCCGAACCACCCGAGGCGAGGATCATGCGCTCGTCGCGGACGGGCCCGACCGCAAATGGCGCCGACAAGAGTTGAGCAATCGAAGACACGTATTGCCCGCTTGCCGCGCAGGACCGACGCTGAACCAGGGCGACCGACAATCTGAGGCGAACGAAGAAGCGGGCCGCGGCGCCCCCGGTCGAACGAATGGGCGGTTGTCCACAGATCGCGGATGCCGCGCCGCGGGCCACGCGCTCTGTGCGATGTTTCGGGAGTGAGAGCTGCACCCCTGCCCGCCGAGCTGCCCGAGGCCTTCTCGGTCGGTGCGGCAACGCAGCTGGGAGTGTCACGGCGACGACTTCGGGCTGCGGACCTCTCCTCTCCCTTCTCCGGAGTGCGGACGCGTTCAGCCCCGCCGGACGACGCGTTGGAGGCATCCGTTCGGCATCGATCAGCCGCCTACGTCGCACGGATGCGAGAGTGCGAGTTCTTCTGCCTGGTCGCCGCAGCAGTGGCGTGGGGCGCGCCGCTGCCCGCGTCGGTCTTCCACCACCGCGACGGGAACCGGCTCGTCGAGCGTCCCCTCGACGTCGGAGTGTTCCTGCCCTCGCGCGCGAGCAGGGCGCGGGGAGTGCGCGGCACCTCCATCTCGGAGGGGATGGGCAGCGTCCGCACCGAACCCGTGAGCGGGCTGCGGGTGACGAGCCCCGCGACGACCTGGGCCATGATGGGCGCCATGTTGTGCCGGGACGACCTCGTCGCGCTGGGCGACGCCTTCGTTCGCGAGCCCATGCGCAGGGGTGACCCGCCCGCGCTCGCGACGATCGCCGAGCTCGCGGCCTCGCTCGAGGCAGGTCGCCGACGGGGCGCCACGGCGCTGCGCGAAGCGCTCTCCCTGACTCGCACACGCTCGCGGTCGAGGAAAGAGACCGAGACCAGACTCGTGCTCGTGGCCGCGGGTCTGCCCGAACCGTCTCTGAACCATCCCGTGGTCGTCGAGGGGAAAGTGGTGGCGCTCGTCGACCTCGCCTATCCCGACCGCAAGGTCGGCATCGAGTACGAGGGTGAGCAACACCTCACCGACCCACGACAGTGGGCACGCGACATACGGCGCTACGAGATGCTCGCCGACCTCGAATGGCGCATCATCCGCGTGACCGCGTCCGACCTCGCGCAGCACCGCGAGGAGCTCGTGGCGAGGGTGCGCGGGGCGCTCTCCGGTGGAGTGCGCCCCGGTTGACCCGCACCGACGTCGGTAGCCCACGCATTCGTTCGCCTCGAATGGTCGGCCGTCCGAGCAACATCGACCATCTCAGGCAAATCAGCCGGCAGCCTCCGCGCTCACGTGCCGCAGACGGCCGGTCGCTCGCGCAACACCCACCATCTCGGGCAAACGGGCCTCGCCTCGCTGAGAACGGGCGAGCCCGCGCGCTCGAGTGGCAGCACCCACGGAACGGCCCCACCGCGCCGGAGCGCGACAGGGCCGTTCGATCGGGTCAGACCTTCGACAGCCCGCGGATCGGGCTCACCTCCTGCTCGGCCTCGTGATCAGGACCCAACGGGATGCCGCTGCGGTCGCGCAGCAGCAGCGTCGCGACGAGACCGAGCACGGCCATGATCGCCAGGTACACCGTGACCGACACGGTCGTTCCCGTCGCGTCGACGAGCGCCGTCGCGATCGTCGGGGCGAAGGCGCCGCCCAGGATCGCGCCGACGGCGTAGGCGATCGACACCCCCGAGAAGCGGATGGATGCCGGGAACAGCTCGGCGTACAGCGCCGCCTGGGGGCCGTAGGTCAGGCCGAGGCCGACGGTGAGCAGCATGAGGCCGACCGCCAGCAGCACGATGCTGCCGGAGTTGACCAGCGGGAACAGCGCCACGATCGCGACGAGCATCGAGATCCAGCCGATGATGTAGGTGTTGCGGCGCCCGATCTTGTCGCCGAGCCACCCGCCGAGCCACGTGAAGATCAGCCACGTCACGGCCGAGAGCGTCACGGCGCCGAGCACGTCGGCGGTCGCGAGCCCCAGAGGGCCGTCGGGGTTGGTCGCGTAGCGCTGGATGTAGCCGCCGGTGGTCATGTAGCCCACGGCGTTGTTGCCGGCGAAGACGAACGCGGCGATGATCACGAGCAGCGAGTGCTTGCGGAACAGCTGCACGATCGGCATCCGGGTCTGCTCCTTGCGCTCGGAGAGCTCGACGAACACCGGGCTCTCCTCGACCTTCTTGCGCACGTAGTAGCCGACCAGGATCAGCACGAACGACAGCAGGAACGGCACGCGCCAGCCCCACGCGAGGAAGGCGTCACCCGGGGCGATCAGCGCCATGAGCGCGAGCATGCCGCTCGCGAGCAGCAGACCGAGGGGCACGCCGAGCTGCGGCGAAGCGCCGAAGAGGCTGCGCTTGGTCTTCGGCGCATGCTCGACGGCCATGAGCACTGCGCCACCCCACTCGCCACCGGCCGAGATGCCCTGCAGCACGCGCAGGAGGATGAGCAGCACGGGGGCGGCGACGCCGATGACCTCATAGGTCGGCAGCACGCCGATGAGCGTGGTCGAGGCGCCCATCATGATGAGCGTCAGCATGAGCACGACGCGACGACCGTATTTGTCGCCGAGGTGCCCGGCGAGGAAGGCACCGAGCGGACGGAACAGGAAGCTCAGACCCACCGTGAGGAATGACAGGATCTGCGCGATCCCGGGGCCGGCGGGCGCGAAGAACAGCTGACCGAACACGAGACCGGCAGCCGAGGCGTACAGGAAGAAGTCGTACCACTCGACGGTGGTGCCGACGACCGTGGCGAAGACCACCCGGCGGCGGTCCGTGGACGTGGAGATGGTGCCGGTGGGGGTGAACCCCGGCGATTGCGAGCGGGACATGGAACTCCTTCGAGACGTCATCGTCAGACCCCCGGACGTCGTCGTCGGCGACGAGGCGTGGTCTTGCTGGGGTGGGCAACATCGTATACGATTTCGAATACGACGCAAGGGAGCATCTATGACCGACACCGACCCCCGGTTCACCGCCCTCGGTGAGCGCCCCGGCAAGATCGTGGCCGTCCACCTCTCCTACGCCTCGCGCGCCGATCAGCGCGGACGCCGCCCCGCCGCCCCGTCGTACTTCTTCAAGCCGTCGAGCTCGCTCGCCGCGTCCGGCGCCGAGATCGTCCGCCCGGCCGGCACCGAACTCCTCGCCTTCGAGGGGGAGATCGCGCTCGTCATCGGCGAGCCCGCGCGGTGGGTGACCCCGGATGCCGCGTGGTCGCGCGTGGCATCCGTCACCGCCGCGAACGACTTCGGCCTGTACGACCTCCGCGCGAACGACAAGGGGTCGAACGTCCGCTCCAAGGGCGGCGACGGCTACACGCCGATCGGCCCGGCGCTCATCGACGCCCGCGACATCGACCCCGCCGCCCTGCGCCTGCGCACCTGGGTGAACGGCGACCTCGTGCAGGACGACTCGACGGCGGGCCTCATCTTCCCGCTCGCCCAGATCGTCGCCGACCTTTCGCAGCACTTCACCCTCGAGACCGGCGACGTGATCCTCACCGGCACGCCGGCCGGCTCGTCGGTCGTCGTCCCCGGCGATGTGGTGGAGGTGCAGGTGGATGCCGGCTCCCTGACGACCGGCAGACTCCGCACAACGGTGGTCCCGGGCGCCCAGCCCTTCGATCCCGCGATCGGATCCGTGCCCGCGATCGACGAGACGCAGCGCGTCGAAGCCTGGGGCTCGGCCGAAGCGGCCGCCACCGCCGCCTCGAGAACAGGCGATGTCACCGCAACAGGCGAAAACCCGACGGATCAGCCTGTTCCCGTCGCATCCCCTGTCCTCGTGACGGATGCCGCGACGCCCCACGCCGCGCCCGAAACAGGCGATGTCACCAGAACAGGCGGAGATCCAGCGGATCAGCCTGTTCCCGTCGCATCCCCTGTTCCGATGACGGATGCCGCGGCCCCGCGCCTCTCCCCCACGCTCCGCGGCAAGCTCGAGCGCGTCCCGGTCGCCGCCCTCAGCGGACAGCTGCGCAAGCGCGGCCTCAACGACGTCACCATCGACGGCGTGCACGCCCTCACTCCCGGTAGCCGCTTCGTCGGCACCGCCCGTACGCTGCGCTTCGTCCCCCACCGCGAGGACCTCTTCGCCTCCCACGGCGGCGGGCAGAACGCGCAGAAGCGGGCGTTCGACGCGGTCGGCGAGGGCGAGGTCATCGTCATCGAGGCCCGCGGCGAGACCGGCTCCGGCACGCTCGGCGACATCCTCGCGATCCGCGCCCACGCGCGGGGAGCCGCCGCGATCGTCACCGACGGCGGAGTGCGGGATGCCGAGGCCGTCGCCGCTGTCGGCATCCCCGTCTTCACCGCCGGCCCGCACCCGGCCGTCCTCGGGCGTCGTCACGTGCCGTGGGAGACCGACGTCGCCGTCGGCTGCGGCGGCACCACGGTCGAGCCGGGCGACATCCTCGTCGGCGACGGCGACGGCGTGATCGTGATCCCGCCCGCGATCGCCGAGGAGGTGGCCGACGCCGCGCTCGCGCAGGAGACCGAAGACGCGTGGATCGCCGAGCAGGTGGCATCCGGTCACCCGATCGAGGGACTGTTCCCGATGAACGCCGAATGGCGCGCTCGCTACGAGAGCGAGGCCACCCGATGAGCGAGGTCACCGCGAGCAGGAGCAAGTCGCAGCAGGCCTACCACTGGATCAAGCAGCGCATCGCCTCTCAGGAGTTCTCTCCGGGCTACCGGCTCGTGCTCGGCACGATCGCGGGCGAGCTCGACATGAGCGTCGTCCCGGTGCGCGAGGCCATCCGCCAGCTCGAGGCCGAGGGTCTGGTGATGTTCGAGCGCAACGTCGGCGCGCGCGTGTCGATGGTCGACGACACCGCCTACCGGTTCAGCATGCAGGCGCTCAGCCTGCTCGAGGGAGCCGCGACAGCCCTGTCGGCGCGCGCACTCACCGCCGACGACGTGCGGCGCGCGCGTTCCGTCAACGACCTCATGGTCGAGACGCTCGAGCACTTCGACCCGCGCGCCTTCACCGCGCTGAACCAGGAGTTCCACGCGATCCTCTTCGAGAAGTGCGCCAACCCCCGCATGCTCGAACTCGTCCAGGCCGAATGGGCCCGCCTCGGGCACCTGCGCGACTCGACGTTCAGCTTCGTCCCCGGCCGCGCCGCCGAATCGGTGCGCGAGCACGAGAACATCCTCGTCCTCATCGAGAACGGCGCCCCGCTCGCCGAGATCGAGAAGGTGTCGCGCCGCCACCGCTCGGCCACTCTCGACGCCTACATGATCCACGAGCACCCCGATGAGGTGCTCGGCCTTCCCGCTTTCTGACGTTCCGCCCACCCGACATCGCCGTCGCGGATCGCCGGCCGCCGGCATCCACCCCTCCCACAAAGGAGCAGCCATGACCACCCCTCTCACCACCACACGCCGGACCCCGGCCGACCTGCCCGAGCACATCCAGCACTACATCGGCGGATCGTTCGTCGACTCCGTCGACGGCGACACGTTCGACGTGCTCGACCCGGTGACGAACCAGACCTACCTGCGGGCAGCCGCGGGCAAGAAGGCCGATATCGACCTCGCGGTCGCCGCCGCCCGGAAGGCGTTCACGGAAGGCCCCTGGCCCCGGATGCTGCCGCGCGAGCGCTCGCGGGTGCTCCACCGCATCGCCGACATCGTCGAGTCGCGCGACGAGCGCCTCGCGGAGCTGGAGTCGTTCGACTCGGGGCTCCCGATCACGCAGGCCCTCGGTCAGGCCCGCCGCGCGGCCGAGAACTTCCGCTTCTTCGCCGACCTGATCGTGGCGCAGACCGACGACGCCTTCAAGGTGCCCGGCCGTCAGCTCAACTACGTCAACCGCAAGCCGATCGGCGTCGCCGGCCTCATCACGCCGTGGAACACGCCCTTCATGCTCGAGTCCTGGAAGCTGGGACCGGCGCTCGCCACCGGCAACACGGTGGTGCTCAAGCCCGCGGAGTTCACGCCCCTCTCGGCATCCCTGTGGGCGGGGATCTTCGAGGAGGCGGGCCTGCCCGAGGGCGTGTTCAACCTCGTCAACGGCCTCGGCGAAGACGCCGGTGACGCGCTGGTGAAGCACCCCGATGTTCCGCTCATCTCCTTCACGGGCGAGAGCAGCACCGGGCAGCTCATCTTCGCCAATGCGGCTCCCTTCCTGAAGGGCCTGTCGATGGAGTTGGGCGGCAAGAGCCCCGCGATCGTCTTCGCGGATGCCGACCTGGATGCCGCGATCGACGCGACCATCTTCGGGGTGTTCTCCCTCAACGGCGAGCGCTGCACCGCGGGCAGCCGCATCCTCGTGCAGCGCGACGTGTACGACGCCTTCGTCGAGCGGTACGCGGCCCAGGCCGATCGCGTGAAGGTCGGGCTCCCCGACGACCCCGCGACCGAGGTCGGCGCGCTCGTGCACCCCGAGCACTACGCCAAGGTCATGTCGTACGTCGAGCTCGGCAAGACCGAGGGGCGCCTGGTCGCCGGCGGCGGCCGTCCCGAGGAGTTCCCGGAGGGCAACTTCGTCCGCCCCACGGTGTTCGCCGACGTCTCCCCCGAGGCGCGGATCTTCCAGGAGGAGATCTTCGGCCCCGTCGTGGCGATCACCCCCTTCGACACCGACGAAGAGGCACTCGCCCTCGCGAACAACACGAAGTACGGCCTGGCCGCCTACGTCTGGACGAACGATCTGAAGCGCGCCCACCTCTTCGCGCAGAACGTCGAGGCCGGGATGGTGTGGCTGAACTCCAACAACGTCCGCGACCTCCGCACCCCGTTCGGCGGCGTGAAGGCCTCGGGCCTCGGGCACGAGGGCGGCTACCGCTCGATCGACTTCTACACCGACCAGCAGGCCGTGCACATCACGCTCGGCCCCGCGCACAACCCCACGTTCGGCAAGGCGCAGGCGCACTGAGCCCCACCGGTGGCTGAGCCCGTCGAAGCCACCCCCGACCCGCAGAACACTCCACGCAAGGACGCGACCCCATGGCAAAGCACACCGAAGAACAGAAGACCTCCTCCGGGTTCTGGGTGACCGAAGAGGCACCGATCCAGTCGGACAACCCCATCCCCACGCCCACCTCACCGGCGCCCGACATCCTGCGCTGCGCGTACATGGAGCTCGTGGTGACCGACCTCGCGGCATCCCGTGTCTTCTACGTCGACATCCTGGGCCTGCACATCACCGAGGAGAACGACGAGGCGATCTACCTCCGCTCGACCGAGGAGTTCATCCACCACAACCTGGTGCTGCGTCAGGGTCCGGTCGCGGCCGTCGCCGCCTTCTCGTACCGCGTGCGCAGCGCCGACGACCTCGACAAGGCCGTCGCGTTCTACGAGGAGCTCGGCTGCGAGGTGCGCCGCCAGCCGAACGGGTTCACCAAGGGCATCGGCGACTCGGTGCGCGTGGTCGATCCCCTCGGCTTCCCAGTCGAGTTCTTCTTCGACACCGAGCACCAGGAGCGCCTGTCGTGGCGCTACGACCTCTATTCCCCCGGCGAGCTCGTGCGCCTCGACCACTTCAACCAGATCACCCCCGACGTGCCGCGCGCGGTGAACTTCATGCAGTCGCTCGGCTTCCGCGTGACCGAGGACATCCAGGACGAGGAGGGCGTCGTCTACGCGGCCTGGATGCGCCGCAAGCCCACCGTGCACGACACCGCCATGACCGGCGGCGACGGACCTCGCATGCACCACGTGTGCTTCGCCACGCACGAGAAGCACAACATCCTCGCCATCTGCGACAAGCTCGGCGCCCTGCGCCGATCGGATGCCATCGAGCGCGGTCCCGGCCGCCACGGCGTCTCGAACGCGTTCTACCTGTACCTGCGCGACCCCGACGGCCACCGCGTCGAGATCTACACGCAGGACTACTACACCGGCGACCCCGACAACCCGGTCATCACGTGGGACGTGCACGACAACCAGCGCCGCGACTGGTGGGGCAACCCCGTCGTGCCGTCGTGGTACACCGAGGGCTCGCTCGTGCTCGACCTCGACGGCACCCCGCAGCCGGTGCGCGCGCGCACCGACTCGAGCGAGATGGCCGTGACCATCGGCGCCGACGGCTTCAGCTACACCCGCGCGCCCGAAGAGGTCGGTGCCGGCGAGTTCAAGCTGGGCAACCAGCTCTGACCCGCCGCCGCGCCAGCCCTGCCAGCGCCGGCGCCCGCCCACCGATGTCCCACTTATGGCTGGTTGGGCGCCCCTCAACCAGCCGAATTCGGGACACGCTCCACCAAAAGTGGGACGCGCGCACAGCCGCAGCTCGTCCAGCCCATCCATGTCCCACTTCTGGATGGTTGGGCACCCCTCAACCAGCCAGAAGTGGGACACGCTCCACCAGAAGTGGGACGAGGTTCGTGAGACCGACCAAGGAGACCCCATGCTCACCGACGCACAGATCGACGCCATCGCGGCCGAGCTCGCCGAGGCCGACCGCACGCACGCGGTGATCCCGCGGATCACGGCGAGGTATCCGGATGCCGTGGTCGAAGACTCCTACGCGATCCAGGGCCGCTGGCGCGATACGCAGATCGCCGCGGGACGCACCCTCGTCGGGCGAAAGATCGGCTTGACCTCGAAGGCGATGCAGCAGGCGACGGGCATCACCGAGCCCGACTACGGCGTGATGTTCGACGACACGGTCTACCGCTCGGGAGACGAGATCCCGGTCGCCCTGTTCTCGAACGTGCGCATCGAGGTCGAACTCGCGTTCGTTCTGAAGACCCCGCTCGAGGGCCCCGACTGCACGCTCGACGACGCCCTCGCCGCGATCGACTACGCCGTGCCCGCGCTCGAGGTGCTCAACTCGCACATCGAGCTCGAGGGCCGCACGATCGTCGACACGATCAGCGACAACGCCGCCTACGGGGCGATGGTGCTCGGCGACGTGCACAAGCGCCCCGACGAGATCGACCTGCGGTGGGTCCCGGGCGTGCTCAGCCGCAACGGCGAGATCGAAGAGACCGGCGTCGCCGCAGGCGTCCTCGGCCACCCGGCGACCGGCGTGGCGTGGCTGGCGAACAAGTTCCACCAGCACGGCGCGCGCCTGGAGGCGGGCGAGATCATCCTGGCAGGATCGTTCACGCGCCCGATGTGGGTGTCGCAGGGCGACGACGTGCTGTGCGATTACGGACCGATGGGAACGATCTCGTGCCGCTTCGTCTGACCCCGACCTTCCGCGCCGCCCTCGCGGCATCCGATCGCTCCCTCGCGGGCATGTGGGTGTGTTCGGGTAACGCCACGATTACCGAGGTCGCCGCCGGCTCGGGCCTCGACTGGCTGCTGCTCGACATGGAGCACTCGGCGACCTCGCTCGAGTCGGTGCTGACCCAGCTGCAGGTGGCCGCGGCGTATCCGGTCACGCCGGTCGTGCGCGTGCCGTGGAACGACCCCGTGACCATCAAGCGGGTGCTCGACCTGGGTGCGCAGAACATCATCGTGCCGATGGTCTCGACCGCCGATGAAGCCCGCGCCGCAGTCGCCGCCACACGGTACCCGCCGCAGGGCGTGCGCGGTGTCGGCAGCGCCCTCGCCCGCAGCGCCCGCTGGAACCGCGTCGACGGCTACCTCACCGAGGCCGCCCAGCACGTCTCGCTCACGGTGCAGATCGAGACGACGACGGGAGTCGACAACGCGGCTGCGATCGCCGCGGTCGAGGGGGTGGATGCCGTCTTCGTCGGCCCCAGCGACCTCTCGGCCTCGATGGGCCTGCTCGGGCAGCAGTCGCATCCCGATGTCGTGGCAGCGGTGCATCGCGTGTTCGCCGCAGCGGCGGATGCCGGAACCCCGGTCGGCGTGAACGCTTTCGATCCCGCGGTGGCCGAGGCCTACCTCGACGCCGGAGCGGATTTCGTCGCGGTCGGCGCCGACGTCGCTCTGCTGGCCCGCGCGTCCGAGGCGCTGGCGGCGCGGTTCGTCACCGCCCGCGCGGAGCAGCGCGACAGCTACTGAGCGCGCGCCGTCCCGAGGGCCGCGAGCTCGGCCCGCGTGGAGACGCCGGCTTTGCGCAGCAGGTTCGACACGTGGAACTTCGCGGTGTTCTCGCTGATGCCGAGGCGTTCGGCGATCGCGCGATTGCGTGAGCCCGCGACGACCAGGCTGAGCACCTCGCTCTCGCGGGGGCTGAGGTCGACCGCCTCGTCGAGGAAGTCGGGGCGCGGGGGCGGATCGAGCGGCAGCACGACCGACAGCTCCGACCCCCACCCGGGAGTCGAGGCGACGTCGAACGCGCCGTTGAGCGCGCTGACCCGCTCGACGATCGGTCCCAGCGAGTCGTCGTGAGCGGTGAGGGTGCCCGCTCCGTCGTCGCGGATGCCGATGAGCAGGTTCAGCCCGTCGCAGTCCCATTGGATGCGCACGCGGTGTGGAGTGCCCCGGTCGAGTAGGGCGAGCACGGCGCTGCGGACGATCGCCCGGGCCTCGTGCGCGACTTCACCCGGCAAGGCGCGCCCGGTCGCCGGAGGCTCGACGAACTGCACGTCGAGGTCGCCGTGCCGGACGAGCGGACGGAGGTCGGTGCGCAACCGGGCGAAGGCCCCGGTGACGGGCTCGAGCAGGGCGCTGCGCTGCTGATCGGTGGAGGTCCGCAGCACGACGAGGGCGGCGGCCGCGGTCTCCACGGCGAGGGCGCGCGCGGCCCGGTCGTCGAGACGCGTGGACCGCAGGATCGCCAGCACCGATTCGAGCGTCACGGCGTGGCGGTCGGCCTGCTCGGCGACGACGCGTTCGTGCTCGATGACGAGGGCGCGGGACGCGGGAGACGACAACTCGGCGGACGACTTCACCCGCCCAAACCTAGCCGATGGAGCCGAACCTACCCGATCGGGTAGGTCGACCTCTGCCGTCGACCGGCCTCGCGCTCCGCTCCCCCGGCGAAGCATGGACACATGACCTCCCCCGACGCCGGCATCGCGGCATCCCTCACCCGCATCTCGGGCGAGCTGACCTCGGTCGTCGACAGCCTCGCCACCGGCGACGGCGCGGACGACGTGCTCGAGGTGCTGGGCGGCGCCGACCGCGTCTTCGTCCTCGGCGCCGGGCGCTCGGGCCTCGCGCTGCAGATGACGGCGATGCGCCTCATGCACCTCGGCCTCGCCGTGCACGTCGTCGGCGAGACCACCGCCCCCGCGATCCGCGCCGGCGACGTGCTCCTCACCGCCAGCGGCTCGGGGACGACGACCGGCATCGTCCGCGCCGTCGAGACGGCCATCGAGGTCGGTGCGCGCGTCGTTGCGATCACCACCGCGCCCGACTCGCCCCTCGGGCGAGCGGCGGACGCCCTCGTCGTGGTGCCCGCCGCGACGAAGCTCGATCGCTCGGGCACGGCCTCCACCCAATACGCCGGCGGTCTGTTCGAGCAGGCCGTCGTCCTCGTCGGCGATGCGTTCTTCGACGCGCTCTGGCAGCGCTCGGGCCTCTCGGCCGACGACCTGTGGCCCCGCCACGCGAACCTCGAATGACCCTCCACCCCGACAGTCAGGACCCCCGAATGAAGCTGCAGTTCGCCATGGACACCCTCACCACCGAGGCCGCCCTCGACCTCGCCGCCGCCGCGGCGCCGCACGTCGACATCCTCGAGCTCGGCACCCCGCTCATCAAGAGCGAGGGCCTCTCGGCCATCACCGCCATCAAGAAGGCGCACCCCGACAAGATCGTCTTCGCCGATCTGAAGACGATGGATGCCGGCGAGCTCGAGGCCGACATCGCCTTCGGCGCCGGAGCCGACCTCGTGACGGTGCTCGGCAGCGCCGGCGACAGCACGATCGTCGGAGCCGTCACCGCAGCCAAGAAGCACGGCAAGGGCGTCGTCGTCGACCTCATCGGGGTCCCCGACAAGCCGGCCCGCGCCAAGGAGGTCATCGCCCTCGGCGTCGAGTTCGTCGAGATGCACGCCGGCCTCGACGAGCAGGCCGAAGAGGGCTTCACCTTCGCCACGCTGCTGCGCGACGGAGAAGCCTCGGGCGTGCCGTTCTCGGTCGCCGGAGGCGTCAACGCGTCGAGCATCGCCGACGTGCAGAAGGCGGGCGCCCAGGTCGCCGTCGCCGGCAGCGCCATCTACAGCGCCCCCGATGTGGGCGCCGCCGCCGCCGAATTGCGCGCCGCGATCGTCTGAGCGCCGACCGCATCCCGAGAACGACGAAGGGCCGGACGATCGCTCGTCCGGCCCTTCGTGGTGTCGAGGGTCAGTCCTCGTCTTCGTCGTCTTCGTCGTCGTCGCCGACGATCTCGATGTCTTCGACCTCGAGCTCGGGCGTGAGCTGCACGTGCACGAGAGCGTCGGGGAACGAGGTCTGACCGGCGAAGACCACGATGATCGCGTCGACGAAGACGCCCACGCCGATCGCCTCGAGGTCGGTGCGCAGGTCGACGTCGGCATCGAGCTCGTCGTCGTCGAGGGCGTCTTCGATGTCGCTCGCGACCTCTTCGACGATCGCACGCCAGCGCTCCTCGCCGACCGAGAGCACGTCCTTGAGGTTGCTCATGATCGCGTCGAGGTCGGGGGCATCTTCCTCGTCGATCTCGGGGTCGAGGTCGACCTCCACCTCGACGCCGGCGGCATCCAGGTGTCCCGACCCGATGACGCTGTCTTCGTCGATCTGGGCGTCGTCGAGCAGGCCGCTCTCGGTGACGCGGCGGAGGAGGTCGTTCAGCACGGACTCAGTCATGTACAAACTCTGACACGTCCGGAGAGCTCTCGCCTCCCCCATTGCGGGCGATGCTCCGTGTGTTCAACCGGCGGCAGGTCGTGGTTCACCGTTCGGCGGTGGTGAGGGGACGCCGGCGACACCGCCCGGGAGCACGTCGGGCGAGACCGTCAGGCCGACGCGCGCTCCGCCGCCTCGACGACGTTCGTCATGAGCAGGGCGACCGTCATCGGACCGACGCCCCCGGGGTTCGGCGAGACGAACCCGGCGACCTCGGCCACGTCGGGGTGCACGTCGCCGTACACGCGGGACTTCCCGGTCTCGGGGTCGGTCTCGCGCGTGACGCCCACGTCGAGCACCGCGGCGCCCGGCTTGACGTCGGCGGCCTGCACGATGTGCTTCACTCCCGCGGCGGCGACGATGACGTCGGCCTCGCGCAGGTGCTTCGCCAGGTCGGCGGTGCCGGTGTGGGTGAGGGTCACGGTCGCGTTGATCTCGCGGCGGGTCAGCAGCAGCCCGATCGAGCGGCCGATCGTGACGCCGCGGCCGACGACGACGACCTCTTTGCCCTTCAGGTCGTAGTCGTTGCGCAGCAGCAGCTCGATGACCCCGCGCGGCGTGCACGGCAGGGGCGTGTGGATCGGCGCGTTGACGTTGAGCACCAGACGACCGAGGTTCGTGGGATGCAGGCCGTCGGCATCCTTCGCCGGATCGATGCGCTCGAGGATCGCGTCGGTGTCGATGTGCTTCGGCAGCGGCAGCTGCACGATGTAGCCGTGGCAGGCGGGGTCGGCGTTGAGCCGGTCGATGACGGCCTCGACCTCCTCCTGCGTGGCCTCGGCGGGCAGCTCGACCTGGATCGAGTTCATGCCGATAGCCTCGGACTGCTTGTGCTTCATGCCGACGTACAGCTGCGAAGCGGGGTCCGCGCCCACGAGCACCGTGGCGATGCCCGGCACGACGCCGCGTTCGCGGAGTGCCGCGACCCGCTCGGTGAGCTCGGCCTTGATCGCCGCCGACGCGGCCTTACCGTCGAGAATCGTCGCCGTCATGGCATCCCTCGTTCTGTGTGTGTCGTTCGTGTCATGAAGTGCTGCGGTGCCGCGCCCCGCCGCCGCCGGGTGGCACGGCACCGCAGCGATAAACGCTGATCCTCGTGAGACACGCGGCGTCGCACCGTGTTTCGACAGAATCAGCGTTTATCGCGGCCCTGCGCCGGACGAATGCGACGCCGGGGACCGCGCCGCGAAAAGCGGACACCGGATGCCGGGGCGGGGTCGGCTGCGCGACGCCCGCCCCGGCACGGCTCACTGCTGCAGGTCGGGGTACAGCGGGAAGGCCTCGGTCAGCGTCGCCACGCGGGCGCGGAGAGCCTCGACGTCGGCGCCCGGGATCAGCGCGAGGGCGATGATGTCGGCCACCTCGGTGAACTCCACGTCGCCGAAGCCGCGGGTCGCGAGCGCCGGGGTGCCGATGCGAAGGCCCGAGGTCACCATCGGCGGACGCGGGTCGTTCGGCACGGCGTTGCGGTTGACCGTGATGTGGATGTCGTGCAGCAGGTCTTCGGCCTGCTTGCCGTCGATCTCGGCCTCGCGGAGATCGACGAGCACGAGGTGCACGTCGGTGCCGCCCGAGCGCACGGCGATGCCGGCGTTCTTCACGTCGTCCTGGGTGAGACGGTCGGCGAGGATCGCCGCTCCGCGGAGCGTGCGCTCCTGACGTTCCTTGAACTCGGGCGTCATCGCGAGCTTGAACGCCGTCGCCTTCGCCGCGATGACGTGCATGAGCGGACCGCCCTGCTGCCCGGGGAAGACCGCGGTGTTGATCTTCTTGGCGATGTCGGCGTCGTTGGTGAGGATCAGGCCCGAGCGGGGGCCGCCGATCGTCTTGTGCACGGTGGTGGAGACGACGTGCGCGTGCGGGATCGGGCTCGGGTGCACGCCCGCGGCCACGAGACCGGCGAAGTGCGCCATGTCGACCCAGAGGAGGGCGCCTACCTCGTCGGCGATCGCGCGGAACGCTTCGAAGTCGAGCTGACGCGGGTATGCCGACCAGCCGGCGATGATGACCTTCGGCTTGTGCTCGACGGCGAGACGGCGCACCTCGTCCATGTCGATGACCGAGGTCTCGGGGTCGACGCCGTACGCGACGATGTCGTAGAGACGGCCCGAGAAGTTGATCTTCATGCCGTGCGTCAGGTGGCCGCCCTGGTCGAGGGCGAGACCGAGCAGCGTGTCGCCGGGGCGCGCGATCGCGTGCAGCACCGCAGCGTTGGCGGAGGCGCCGGAGTGCGGCTGGACGTTGGCGAACTCGGCGCCGAACAGCTGCTTGGCGCGCTCGATCGCGAGCGACTCGGCGACGTCGACCTCTTCGCAGCCGCCGTAGTAGCGGCGTCCGGGGTAGCCCTCGGCGTACTTGTTGGTCAGCACCGAGCCCTGCGACTGCAGCACCGAGACGGGCACGAAGTTCTCCGACGCGATCATCTCGAGGAAGCCGCGCTGGCGGTTCAGTTCGCGCTCGAGGACCTCGGCGATCTCGGGGTCGACCTCCGAGAGAGGGGCGTTGAAGTACGGATCGGTCATGCGATCTCCTTGACGATGGTTCCGGATGCCGCGGACTCGGCGAGTCCGCGGAGATACCGCATCGACCCAGGCGTGCGGTCGAATACCGTCAAGCGGTCGCTCCCCGGTGGTGTCCCACCTCAACGCCAGTCGCGACGGTGCCACTGTATCGCGTATCACGTGCGCGGCCTCGCGTGACCCGGCATCCACCGTTGCTCCACAGGTTCCTCTCGACGCGGAGGGGGCTGAGCCTGTCGAAGGCGCCACGGTCCGCGTCAGCCCTGTCCGACGCAGAGGTGGCTGGGCTCGTCGAAGCCACCGGGGCCTCCGCGGGTCCCGGTGGCTTCGACAGGCTCAGGGACCTGAGCTGGGCGAGGGGGCTGAGCGTGCCGACGCCGCCGCGGCCGGCGCGGGCCCGGTCTCTTCGACAGGCTCAGGGACCTCGGTTGCGGCGCGATCGGCTCGACGGTGAGCGATCCCGGATGCCGAGCCCGCGGGCCCGCGTAAAATGGCGGGGTGACCGACTCCCCCAACGTCCGCGCGCAGGCGCCCCTCGCTCCCGGCATGCGCCCGCGGCCGACGGCGGTCGAGATCGGCAGCGTCGTCTGCGGCCTCTTCGCCTTCGTGACGCTCGCCATCTGGGGCTTCACCGCGTGGCCGCTGCCGTGGAACATCGTGGCCGGCATCGGCGCCCCGGCCCTGGCCGTGATCGTCTGGGCCCTGTTCGTCTCACCCCGCGCGGTGCTCGCCGTGCACCCCTTCGTGCGCGCCATCGTCGAGCTGTTCGTCTACGCCGCGGCCACCGTGGCGTGGTGGAGCATGGGCCAGGCCTGGATCGGCCTCGGTTTCGCCATCGTCGCCGTCGTCTTCGGCGCCCTGAACGGCCGCCGGCGCCTGGCATGACAGACGAGACGGCGCACCTCACGCCGTCGCAGCGCGCGGGTGACGACGTCCTCGCGCTGCTCCGGGCCGAACTCGGCGCGCGCGTCGACACCGCCCCCGCCGCCCTCGAGGCGGCTCGCGCCGACAAATCGGGCCACGCGGCCGAGGGCCTCCCCCTCGCGGTGGTGCACGCGGCGTCCGTCGCCGACGTCCAGGCCGTCATGCGCATCGCCACCGCCACACGCACGCCCGTCGTGCCGCGCGGAGCGGGGACGGGACTCGCGGGCGGCGCCAACACCGGCGGCGGTGAGATCAGCCTGTCGGTGCGCGCGATGGACCGCGTGCTCGAGGTGCGCCCCGACGATCTGCTGGCCGTCGTCGAACCCGGCATCCTGAACGCCGACCTCAACACCCACCTCGAATCTCACGGAGTCTGGTGGGCCCCCGACCCCGCGAGCCGGGCCATCTCCACCGTCGGCGGCAACATCGCCACCGGTGCGGGTGGCCTGCTGTGCGCGAAGTACGGCGTGGTGCGCGACGCGGTGCTCGGCGTCGACCTCGTGCTCGCCGACGGCCGCCTCCTCCACCTCGGCCACCGCAGCGTGAAGGGGGTGACCGGCCTCGACCTCACCTCGCTCGTGATCGGATCCGAGGGCACACTCGGCGTGGTGGTGGGCGCGACCCTCAAGCTCCGCCGCCTCGTCGAAGGCGAGCGTGTGACCCTGACGGCCCTGTTCGACGGCGTGCGCGCCGCCGCCGTCGCCTGCGCCGCGGTCACGGCATCCGGAGTGCAGCCCGCGATCATGGAGCTGATGGATGCCACGAGCCTCGCCGCCGTGCACCGCCTGCTCTCGCTGCCCACCCCTCCCGCGGGCGCGGCGCAGGTGACGATCCAGACCGACGGCCCCGTCGCGGTCGATGAAGCACGGGCGATCGCCGCGGTGCTGGAGGCCGCGGGAGGACGCGTGTCGGTCGCGGCCGACGCGGCCGAGGGCGAGGAGCTGCTCGCGGTGCGGCGGGCCATGCACCCGGCGATGGAGACGCTCGGCACCCCCCTCATCGAGGACGTGTCGGTACCCCGCAGCGCGCTTCCCGACATGTTCGACGAGATCGCCCGCATCGAACGGCAGTACGGCCTCGTCATCCCCGCCGTCGCCCACGCGGGCGACGGCAACCTGCATCCGAACTTCGTCTTCGAGGGGCCCGAGGTCCCCCCGGTGGTGTGGGAGGCGGCGGAGGAGCTGTTCCGCGCGGCGCTCGCGCTCGGCGGCACGCTCACCGGTGAGCACGGCATCGGCGTGCTCAAGCGACGCTGGCTCGCCGAGGAGTTGGGCGACGATCAGTGGGCCCTGCAACGAGACATCGCCCGCGTCTTCGATCCCCTCGGCATCCTGAACCCCGGCAAGGTGTTCGCTCCCTGAGTCGCGCTTCCCGGCCGGCACGGCCGCGTCGCGCCACGGGCGTGATCAGACCGTGATATTGCTCAGGGCAGACGCGCAGTGTGCGCCTCTACCATTGGAAGACTGACTTCCGGGGGGTTTGACTATGACCGACGGCGCACCTGGCACCGACGGCGCGACGTACGCCTGGGCTCCCGCCGAGCCCCAGCCGCGCAAGAACCGCTCCGGCCTGTGGATCGGCATCCCCGCCGGTGCCACGGCCGTGGCCCTCAT
Organism: Microbacterium sp. NPDC089190; assembly: GCF_040701795.1. NCBI lineage: Bacteria > Bacillati > Actinomycetota > Actinomycetes > Micrococcales > Microbacteriaceae > Microbacterium > Microbacterium sp. NPDC089190. The sequence goes on from NZ_JBFBHF010000001.1 coordinate 651,177, forward strand.
CGCCGCGTCGCTCGTGCTGATCGCCCCCGGGGCCTCGGTCGCCGGCGTGCAGATCGGCGGTCTCACGGCCGGCGCTGCGGCGCAGGCCATCGAGTCGCGTCTGGCGCAGACGGCCGTCACGGTCGAGAGCCCCGCGGGCGAGGTCGTCGTGACCGGTGCCGACCTCGGCGCGACCGTCGACGCGGCAGCCCTCGCCGACAAGGCCTTCGCCGACAACCCGATGTGGAAGCCCTCGTCGTGGTTCCCGCAGGGGACGGGCGTGTCCGTCCAGATCGACGAGGCCGAGGCCGCCGCAGCTCTTCGCGACAAGGCCCCCGGCGCGTACCGCGCTCCCGTCGACGCGACCGTCGCGTATGACGCCGGGTCGCAGGCCTACGTGACCACCCCCGCCGAGGCCGGCGAAGGCATCGATGTCACAGCGGTCACCGCGGCGCTGCAGTCGGCATTCGACGCCGGCACCGCTGCGACCACCGTCGAGGCCTCGCTCGTGCCCGTCGACGCCCCCGTCTCCACCGACGAGGCCGCGGCCGCGGTCGGCACGCTCAACGGCATCCTCGATTCGGCCGGCTTCTACGTCGGCGACGAGCGCACCGTCACCGTCGACCGCGCCACCGCCGCCTCGTGGCTCACCGTCACTCCCGACGGCAAGGGCGCGTTCGCGATCTCGGCCGACGAGGCCGCGATCCAGGATGCGGTCGCCGGGCTCCCCGCCGCGGTCGATCGTGGGGCGATCAACGCCGACGTGATCGTCGACACCGGCGGAGAGGTCATCCACACCAACACCGAGGGTCAGACCGGACGCTCGCTCGGCGACACCGCCGGCATCGCCGCGGCCTTCGCCACGCAGCTCGCCGAGGGCAACGGGCGGTACGCGCTGACCGTGGCCGAGACGCCGTTCGAGACGACGAAGACCGAGCGCCGTATCGACGTCAACCTCAGCACGCAGACCACGACGCTCTGGCAGAACGGGCAGGTGTACCGCACCTACACGATCTCGTCGGGCGCGGGCGACCACGCCACCCACACCGGCGAGTTCCGCATCGGCTGGAAGACGGCCATGCAGGACATGGGCTGCGTCCCCGGCTACGACTACTGCACGAAGGACGTCCCCTGGGTCGCCTACTTCAACGGCGACGAGGGCTTCCACGGCACCTACTGGCACAACAACTTCGGTACGCCGATGAGCCACGGCTGCATCAACATGACCATCCCGCAGGCCAAGGAGCTCTACGACTGGGCCTACCGCGGCACCGAGGTGTCGGTCCACTACTGAGCCCGGATCCTTCAGACGAGGGGCGGATGCCATTCGGCATCCGCCCCTCGTCCCGTTTCGGGGCCCCTCCCTCGAGTGGGCGTGCGACAGCCCGTCCGCTCACGCGGGCGCGACATCACGCGGGCCGTCCCCGTGGGCGCGACGCACCGCAGGAGTTTCCCTCCTCGGCCGGCCCGTCCGCCCCGGGATCGGGTCCCTCGCGCGCACAACTCCTGCGCTACGGCTCGGCCGAATGATCATCGCCAGCGGGAGCGGCGGCTCTGCAGGAGCTGTGCACGCCGACCCGGGCCGACGGATCGGCCCAGCGCACGGTCTCGGGGCGGGGCGACGACGAAAGAGGGGCGGATGCCGATGGCATCCGCCCCTCTCGGGATCAGGCGATCAACGCAGCGCGTCGATGACCGCGTTCAGCGTGGCCGAGGGGCGCATGACCTTCTCGACGAGCGCCGTGTCGGGGCGGTAGTAGCCGCCGATCTCGGCGTGGTGGCCCTGGACCGCGTTGAGCTCGGACACGATGGTCTGCTCCTCCGCCTCCAGCTTCTCGGCGACAGGGGCGAAGACGGCGGCCAGGTCGGCATCCGTCGTCTGCTTCGCCAGCTCCTCAGCCCAGTACAGCGCGAGGTAGAAGTGGCTGCCGCGGTTGTCGATCGTGCCGAGCGCACGACCCGGCGACTTGTCGTTCTCGAGGAACGTGCCGGTCGCGGCATCCAGCGTCTGCGCGAGCACGCGGGCGCGGTCGTTGCCCGTCGTGTCGGCGAGGTGCTCGAGAGAGGCCGCGAGGGCGAAGAACTCACCCAGCGAGTCCCAGCGGAGGTAGTCCTCCTCGACGAGCTGCTGCACGTGCTTGGGGGCGGAGCCACCGGCACCGGTCTCGAACAGGCCACCGCCCGCGAGCAGCGGCACGATCGAGAGCATCTTGGCGCTCGTGCCCACCTCGAGGATCGGGAACAGGTCGGTGAGGTAGTCACGCAGCACGTTGCCGGTGACCGAGATCGTGTCCTCACCGCGGCGGATGCGCTCGAGCGAGTACCGCGTGGCCTCGGCCGGAGCGAGGATCTCGATGGTGAGGCCCTCGGTGTCGTGGTCGGCGAGGTACTCGTGCACCTTGGCGATGAGGTTGCGATCGTGCGCGCGGGTCTCGTCGAGCCAGAACACGGCCGGAACGCCGGTCGCGCGGGCGCGCGTGACGGCGAGCTTCACCCAGTCGCGGACAGCCACGTCTTTGGTCTGCGTCGCGCGCCAGATGTCGCCCGTGCTCACCTCGTGCTCGAGCAGCACGTCGCCGTTCGAGGCGACGACCTGCACGCGGCCCGGGGCCGGGATCTCGAAGGTCTTGTCGTGGCTGCCGTACTCCTCGGCGGCCTGAGCCATGAGACCGACGTTCGGTACCGAGCCGATGGTCGCCGGGTCGAGCGGACCGTTGGCGATGACGTCCTCGATGGTCGCCTGGTAGACACCGGCGTACGAGGAGTCGGGGATGACGGCGAGGGTGTCGTCTTCTCCCCCGTCGGCGCCCCACAGCTTGCCGCCGTTGCGGATGAGCGCGGGCATCGAGGCGTCGACGATGACGTCGGAGGGCACGTGCAGGTTGGTGATGCCCTTGTCGCTGTTCACGTACGAGAGGCGGGGGCCGTTCTCGAGACCGGCGCGGATCTCGGCCGCGATGGCCTCGCCGCCCTCGACGTTCGCCAGACCCGCGAGGATCGAGCCGAGGCCGTCGTTCGGGGTGAGCCCGGCGGCCGCGAGGGCGTCGCCGTGACGGTCGAAGACATCGGCGAAGAAGGCCTTCACGACGTGACCGAAGATGATCGGGTCGCTGACCTTCATCATCGTGGCCTTGAGGTGCACCGAGTAGAGCACGTCGTCGGCCTTGGCCTCGGCCAGCGTGTCGGCGAGGAACGCGTCGAGGGCCGCGGCCGAGAGGAACGTGGCATCCACGATCTCGCCCTGGAGGACCTTGAGGCCGTCCTTGAGGGTCTTCGTGGTGCCGTCGGCCGAGACGTGCTGGATGGTGAGCACGTCGTCGTCGGCGATGACGACCGACTTCTCGTTCGAGCGGAAGTCGTCGTGGCCGAGGGTCGCGACGCGGGTCTTCGAGCCCTCGCCGAACGCCTTGTTGCGGTGCGGGTGCTTCTTGGCGTAGTTCTTCACCGCCAGGGGCGCGCGGCGGTCGCTGTTGCCCTCGCGCAGCACGGGGTTCACGGCCGAGCCCTTGATGCGGTCGTACCGGGCGCGGACGTCCTTCTCATCGACGCTCGACGCCTCGTCGGGGTAGTCGGGGATGTCGTAGCCCTGCGCCTGCAGCTCGGCGATCGCCGCCTTGAGCTGAGGGATGGATGCCGAGATGTTCGGCAGCTTGATGATGTTCGCCTCGGGCAGCGTCGCGAGACCGCCGAGCTCGGCGAGGGCGTCGCCCACCTGCTGCTCGGGAGTGAGGCGCTGCGGGAAGGCCGCGAGGATGCGGCCGGCGAGCGAGATGTCGCGGGTCTCGACGTCGACGCCCGCCTGCTTCGTGACGGCCTGCACGATGGGCAGGAACGACGCGGTGGCGAGAGCCGGCGCCTCGTCGGTGTACGTGTAGATGATGGTGGAATCGGGCACGTCAGATCTCTCCGTAGAGGCGGCCAGGGTTGCGAACCAGCCTATCGCACCAGGGCAAAGTCTCTTGATGTCGAGATAGTTCCACTCGGCGCCCCCCTGTCGTGTGGACCCCGTTCAAGCGCGGATGCCGTGCTCCCGGGCCGTCTTCGGATGCGCCATGGTGTCGCGAGGAAGGTCGGCGACGCGCATCCACCCCGGCCCCTCGATCCGGGCGCCCTTCGCGGCGAGACCGTCGATCGCAGCATCCACCTCGCGGGAGATCTCGTCGGCGAGCTGACTGCCGACCACCATCGACACGATCACGCGGCACTCCTCTCGCTCGACGCGCGACGTCACGACGACCACGGCCTTCAGGGAGAACGGTCCGATACGCGTCGTGAAGAGGGACAAACCGGTGTTGTCCAACAGCGCCTCGCTGACGACGTCGCCGCGCTCCCACACCCAGAGGCTCTCGCCCGTCGCCCCCGGATCGGCGGAGCTCGTGCGTTCCGGCGCCGGGCGCAGGTGCGCCCGCGCCAGGGCCGCCGACACCGCGTCGACCGTGGCGCCCTGCGCCTCCCGCGCCACGTGGAGGACGCACGCGCGGGCGATCTTCCATCGGACCGCCGGTCCGTCTTCGGCGCGGGCAGGTCGCGCGGGCGGCGGGGTGGCGGCATCCATCGATTCAGCCTACGGCGGGTGTCCGGGGCGGGGCGGCGGGCGGGCGGGGGCGCGAAAACCATGACGCCGAACGCATGCGGTGGCATGGGATCTTGGGGCCGGGACGACGGTGCCGCTAGCCTGGGCGCATGGCTGACCTGCGTCTCGTCGAACTGTCCGCCGCCACGATCGTGGCCGTGAACAATCTCTCGCTCAAGCCCGGCCAGGAGCAGTTCCTCGCCCCGGTCAGCTACGGCATCGCCGCGACCGTGATGAACCCGTCGACGTCGTGGCAGCGCGTCGTGCTCGACGGCGACGAGGTCGTCGGCTTCGTGAGCGCCAACTTCGACGGCGAGGCGCCCGAGGAGCACTTCCGTTCCGTCCTGTGGCGCATCAACGTCGACGCCGACGACCAGGGCCGCGGTGTGGGCAGCTTCGCGCTCGGGCAGCTCCTCGAAGAGGCGCGCCGTCGCGGCATGGACCACGTCGATGTCATCTACGAGCCCGGCGTCGGCGGCCCGGAGGCCTTCTTCCAGCGCGTCGGCTTCGAGCCCGTCGACGAGACGGAGTACGGCGAGGTCATCGCGCGCGTTCGCGTGTGAGGCGAACCACCTCTGCTTCCCGGGTGAGGTTGTAGCCTCCGGGCGTACGGAGGATCCGCTTCCTCGTACGGTGTCCCCGTGTCCGGACCGTGGTTCTCCATCCCCTTCGGGGTCGCGCTCGCGGCCTACAGCCTCGTTCATCTAGGCTCGACTCCGCACTGGTGGAGCATCGCCACCACGGCCATTCTGCTTTCCGCTGCCGTGATGTCCGTCCTGCGGGGCGTCCTCGACCTACGGGCTCGCCGCCGCGCTCCGCGTGACTGACGACGGATGCCACGCGCCCCGCGTCAGGCGGGGGCGTGGCATCCGATGTTCTCGGCGCCCGGGGTCAGACGAGCGACTCCCGCCAGGCCGCGTGCAGCTGCGCGAACTTGCCCGTCCCGGCGATGAGGGCGGCGGGGGTGTCGTCCTCGATGATGCGACCGTGCTCCATCACCAGCACGCGGTCGGCGATCGCGACCGTCGACAGGCGGTGCGCGATGATGATCGCCGTGCGGTCGGCCAGCAACGTCTGCAGCGCATCCTGGATGAGACGCTCGCTCGGGATGTCGAGCGACGCCGTCGCCTCGTCGAGGATCAGCACCGCGGGGTCGGCGAGGAAGGCGCGCGCGAAGGAGATCAGCTGACGCTGGCCCGCAGAGACCCGACCGCCGCGCTTGTTCACGTCGGTGTCGTAGCCGTCGGGCAGCTTCGAGATGAAGCCGTCGGCGCCCACCGCACGGGCGGCGGCGCGGATCTCGTCCATCGTGGCGTCGGGCTTGCCGAGCGCGATGTTGTCGGCGACCGTTCCGCTGAAGAGGTACGCCTCCTGGGTGACCATGACGATCGCGCGGCGGAGATCCTTCGGGTGCAGGCGACGCAGATCGACCTCGTCGAGGGTGACGGCACCCTGCGTCGGGTCGTAGAAACGCGAGATGAGCTTCGCGAGCGTCGTCTTGCCGGCGCCGGTGGTGCCGACGAGGGCGATCGTCTGCCCCGCGGGGATGTCGAGCGTGAAGTTCGGCAGGATGACCCGACCCTCGGTGTAGCCGAAGGTGACCTCGTCGAAGCGGACGTGCCCGCGGGCACTCCACAGGTCGACGGGGTCGGTCGGGTCGGGAACCGTCGGCTCCTCCTCGAGGACGCCCGACACCTTCTCCAGGGCCGCGGTGGCGGACTGGTAGGAGTTCAGGAAGAACGCGACCTCCTGCAGGGGCGAGAAGAAGTTGCGCACGTACAGCACGGCGGCCGTCAGTACGCCGATCTCGAGCGGACCGGCGATGACGCGACCGCCGCCCCACAGCAGCACGACGGCCACCGAGACGGCGGCAACCGCCATGATCCCCGGCTCGAACGTTCCGAACAGACGGATCGAGCGCATGTTGACGTCGCGGTAATCCGCGGCGAGCGCGCCGAACTCGGCGTCGTTGCGGGGTTCCTTGCGGAACGCCTTCACGGCGCGGATACCCGTCATGGTCTCGACGAACTTGACGATGACCTGCGCACTGATGACGCGCGACTCCCGGTAGATGACCTGCGAGCGCGTGTAGAACCAGCGCATGAGCAGGTACATCGGGATGCCCATGACGGTGAGGATCAGCCCCGACTGCCAGTCGATGAGGAAGAGCGCGGCGAGGGTGAACAGGCCGTAGAGCACCCCCGACACCAGCTCGTTCAGTCCGCCGTCGAGCAGCTCGCGGATGGTGTCGAGGTCGCTCGTCTGACGCGAGATGATGCGGCCGGAGGTGTACGACTCGTGGAATTCGAGGCTGAGCTTCTGCGTGTGCAGGAAGATGCGCTTGCGCAGGTCGAGCATGATCGCCTGCGTCAGACGCGCGGCGACGACCACGTACCAGCCGATCAGCACGGCACCGCCGATGCCCGCGAGCAGGTACACGCCGACCACGCCGTAGGTCGGCATCCAGTCGCTGCGCTCGATGACGGCGGGGAGCGCGTTGTCGATGCCGTAGGCGATCAGCGCGGGACCGGCCACACGCAGTGCCGTCGAGACGACGAGCACGGCCGCAGCCAGCACGAGCTGCCACCGCAGCGGCGACACGAGCGATCCGAGCAGGCGGAGGGAGCGCTGCCGGATGGCCTTGCTCTCGGCGCGCGTGTAGTCGGAGCGGTCTTCGCCGCTGGTCCCGGACACGGTCGCGGTGCTCATCGGGTCGCCTCCTTCTCGGTGAGGGCGTCGTCGGTGGGGGCGTCTCCGGATGCCGTGGCCCGGCGCCCGTCGGTGTCCGCGAAGTCCTCGTCGGGAGCGATGATCGAGATGGCTCCCGTCCGCGCCTCGCGCTCGGCTTCCTCGAGGCTCGAGATGACGTAGCGGTAGTGCTCGCTCTCACGCAGCAGCTCGGAATGGGTGCCGACCGCCGTGACGCGCCCGTCCTCCAGCAGCGCGACGCGATCGGCCAGGGTGACCGTCGAGGGCCGGTGGGCGACGACCAGGGCCGTCGTCTCGCTGAGGACCTCGCGCAGGGCGTCTTCGACGAGGGCCTCGGTGTCGACGTCGAGCGCCGACAGCGGATCGTCGAGCACGAGGACGGCGGGGCGGGCGGCGACCGCTCGCGCAAGGGCGAGACGCTGACGCTGGCCGCCCGAGAGGCTGAGCCCCTCCTCGCCGATGACGGTGTCGACACCGTCGGGCAGGTCGTGCACGAACTGGGCCTGAGCGACCTGCAGGGCTTCGCGCAGGATCTCCTCCGCTTCGGGCGAGCCCGGGACGAGGTCTTCGCGCCCGAGGAGGACGTTGTCGCGCACCGTCTGCGAGAACAGGGTCGCGTCTTCGAAGGCCATGCCGACATGGCGCCGCAGCTCGGCGAGCGACAGCTCGCGCACGTCGACGCCGTCGAGCAGCACGCGTCCGCCCGTGACGTCGTAGAGCCGGCACGGCAGGGTCGTGAGCGTGGTCTTGCCGGAACCGGTCAGGCCCACGAGGGCCATCGTCTCGCCCGGGCGCAGCGTCAGATCGATTCCGTCGAGCAGATCGGGCTCGGTGCCGGCGGCATCCTGATAGCGGAAGTGGGCGCCCTCGAAGGTGAGCTCGCCGCGCGGTGCGGCGATCGAACGCGGGTTCTCCGGGTCGACGATCGTGTTCTGCTCGTCGAACACCTCGAAGATGCGGTCGGTCGCGGTGCGCGCGTCGAGCAGGAACGAGAAGAGGAAGCCGATCGACTCCATCGGCCAACGCAGCACGGTGGCCATGGCGAAGAAGGCCACGAGCTCGGCGACCTGCAGCTGCTCGAGTTGCGCCAGCACGATCCCCGCGCCGAGGCAGACGGCGAAGGCGATGTCGGGCAGCAGCACGAGCCAGAACCAGATCCAGCCGACCGCGCGGGCCTTGTCGATCTCGGTCTCACGCAGCGACTCCGCCTGCCGGGTGAACTTCTGCAGCGCGTGCTTTCCGCGGCCGAAGGCCTTGAGCACGCGGATGCCGTGGACGCTCTCTTCGACGGAGGTCGCGAGGTCGCCCGCCTGATCCTGGCTCTGACGGGTGAGGGCGCCGTACCGCTTCTCGAACCGGAAGCCGACGTAGATCACCGGGGCAGAGGTGACGAGGAACAGTGCTCCGAGCAGCCAGTGCCAGCGGAAGAGCAGGATCGCGCCGATCGCGATCGTCAGCATGTTGACGACGAGCAGGATGACACCGAAGGCGAGCCACCGGCGCAGCATGCTGATGTCCTGCATCATGCGCGAGAGGAGCTGCCCCGACTGCCACCGATCGTGGAAGGCGACGGGCAGCCGTTGCAGGCGCGAGTAGAACGACTGGCGCAGGTCGTATTCGACCTTGGTCGCCGGCGCGAGCACGAACCACCGACGCAGCCACACCATCGCCGCCTCGGCGAGGCCGAGCGCGAGCACGGCGAGAGAGCCCCACACGAGCGCGGCGGGGTCGAGGGAGGCGATGGGGCCCGCGACGATCTGCTCGAGGACGAGCGGGATGGCGAGGGCGAGGAGGCTCGCGATGAGCGCCGTGACGGCGCCCGCGATGAGGCGCGGCAGCACCGGCCGCGCGATGGGCAGCAACCGCGCGAGAGCGCGCGGCGTGGAGAGACGTTTCGGAGTCGTCGAGGTGGTCATGATCCTCAGTGGGTCGAAGCGGGCGCCGGGATCGGGCGCGGACAGGGAAGCCGAGGGCGCGACGGGTTTCGTCGGTCAGGGCGGAAGCGCGAGCGCCGGAGCGCGGACGCGGGCCCTAGGAGCGTCGGCCGGGACGCGTGGCGACGGAGAATGCGGCGGCCGGGGCGACGGGGGCGTCGATCTGGTCCATGGCATCCTCCTTGATCTGGTGAAGCCATCGCCGGGGGAACGACAGCCCTCCAGAGTATCCCTGTGAGAACGCTGAAGGCAAGGGTGTCTTCGCCGCTCAGGCTGCCGCTTCGCGCGCGAGGAGGCTCTGCTTGACCGCGGTGCCCCACGCGAATCCGCCCATCGTCCCGTCTCCCCGCAGAACGCGGTGGCACGGGACGAACAGGGCGACCGCATTGCGGGCGCAGACGGATGCCGCGGCCCGCACCGCGGTGGGCGAGCCCAGCGCCGCGGCGAACCCGGTGTAGGTCAGCGGGGAACCGGGCGCGATACGGCGCAGGCCCTGCCACCCGGCGAGCTGGAGGGCCGTACCGTGCTGCGCGACCTCGACGTCGTCGATCGCCACGACATCGCCCGCGTAGTAGGCGCGGACCGCCACGGCCGCGGCGGTCTCGCCCGGGGACACGAGGTCGGGACGGCGGTCGGGCCGCAGGCGGGCGAGGACGGCGTCGCGGTCGCCGGTCCATCCCGACACGATCACGCGATCGGCGGCGTCGGCGAGGATCGCGAACGGGCCGTCGGGGGTGTCGACGAACTGCAGGGTGGCCGTGGTCATGCGGGGGTCTCGCATTCTGCGTCGGGGGCGGGGATCGGTGCGGGGCGGGCGGGTCGCGCCGCGGCGGGTGCCGCGGTCTCGGGGACCGCGAAGGCAGGTGACGCGGGCGCGAGCACCGCGGAAGCGGGTGACGTGTCGCGAGGTGCGATGGCGCGGGCACCGTGCGGCGCGGATGTCGCGGATGCGCCGCGCGCGGGCGCCGCGGCATCCGGCACGGAGGCGGCGTCGCCGATCGCCACGGCGAGACCGTTCGCGACGACGTCGACCCCCGCGGCGCGGCGCCGCGGCCGGTCGACAGCCGCCGCAGCCGCCGTCTCGGCGGGCGAGCGCCAGGCCTGGGTCACCGGGGCCGCGTACCAGTAGTGCGCCATCGCGTAGCTGCGCCACGGAGCCAGGCGCTGCGACCAGGCGGTGAACCCGGCGGGATCGGACGGCAGACCGAGCTGCGCGGCACCGGCGCGCGCTGCGACGTCTCCGGGGAGCAGCACGTCGGGGTCGCCGAGGACACGCATGCGCACATAGTCGGCGGTCCACGGGCCGATCCCCCGCCGGGCGAGGAGCCGCTCCCGCTGCTCGGCGCCGTCGTCGCCGGGTCCGATCTCGAGTGAGCCGTCGGCCAAGGCTGCGGCGGCCTCGACGATCGCGCGCATGCGCGCGGCCGGCCCCCGCAGCACCTCGAGTCCGCGTTCGGCGATCACGGCCGGCGGGGGGAACAGCGTCATCGGCTCGGGCGCCACGCTCGCGGACTCACCCAGCTCGGCGGCGAGTCGCCCCTGCATGGTGCGGGCCGAGGCGACGCTGATCTGCTGGCCGATCATGGCGCGTAACAGCATCTCGTCGGCATCCATCGCCCCCGGCACCCGGACACCGGGGATCGCGGCGACGGCGGGAGCGAGTTCGGGATGCCGCGCGAGGGCGTCGTCGATCGCGCGCGGGTCGGCATCGAGATCGAACAGTCGCCTGACCCGTGCGATGAGCGTGCCGAGATCGGCGAGCGCGCTCAGCCGCGCGCGCAGGCGCAGCTTGTCGTCGGCGCGGCGCACCTCGAACCACGCGGGGCCACCGGGAAGGCGCACCACCCGTGCGAACGAGCGGTCGTCGCCGACCTCGACACCCGGGATCGCGTGCGCCCGCATCCATCCGAAGAGCCCGACCGTGTCGATGGGCCCGCGTACCGGAAGCGCCAGATCGATCTCGCCCGCCGCCGCCTCGGCGCGCGTGGTCGCCGAACGGCGCGCGCGCAGGGCGCTGGGCGTCATCCCGAACACCTCGCCGATGGTCTCGGTGAATTGACGGACGCTCGAGAATCCGGCCGAGAAGGCCACGTCGGCCGACGACAGGTCGGTGCCCACGAGCAGGGCCCGCGCGGTGTGGGCGCGATGGGCTCGCGCGAGGGCGAGCGGACCCGCACCGAGCTCGGCGGCGAGGAGTCGCGTCAGGTGACGCGACGAATACCCCAGGCGGCGGGCGAGGCCCGGGACGCCCTCGCGGTCGACCACTCCGTCGGCGATGAGGCGCATGGCGCGGGCCACGACGTCTCCGCGTACGTCCCACAGGGGCGAACCCGGGGCGGCCTCGGGCAGACACCTCTTGCACGCGCGATAGCCCGCCTCGTGCGCTGCGGCGGAGGTGGCGTAGAAGGTGACGTTCTCTTCGTTCGGGGTGCGCGCCGGACAGCTCGGACGGCAGTAGATGCCCGTCGATCGCACGGCCGTGACGAACTGCCCGTCGAAGCGCCGGTCGCGCGACTGGATCACGCGGTAGCGCTCGGTGAAGCCCGGCGCGTCGGCGGTGGTGGGGGTCATGGCATCCACCCTGCCATCGACCTCCGACATCGGCTGGCGGAAATCGGACACGGCCGTGGGCGGCCGCGAAAGCGCGGGCGGAGACGGGGTGGCGACAGGTGCGCAGGTGGCCCCGGGGCGACGGAGGTGGCCCTGGGGCCACCCTGCGCCCCGACTCGGCGCGCCCGACTCCCCCCGGGGCGACGGAAGTGACGCCGGGGCGGCCGCGCCGGCCCCGGGGCCATCCAGCGACGAGGCCGTCGCCGCAACCCCTCCCCGATGTCGGTGCCCGTCGCTAGCGTGAGGGGATGAGCGAACGCGAATACGACTTGATCGTCATCGGCGCGGGCCCCGTGGGCGAGAACGTGGCCGACCGCGCCGTGCAGGCCGGTCTCACCGCCGCCATCGTGGAGTCCGAGCTCGTCGGCGGCGAGTGCTCCTACTGGGCATGCATGCCGTCGAAGGCACTCCTGCGCAGCGGCGCGGCCCTCCGCGCCGCACGTGACGTCGACGGCGCGAAGCAGGCGGTCACGGGCGAGCTCGACGTGGCCGCTGTTCTGCGACGCCGCGACACGATGACGAGCAACTGGGACGACTCGGGTCAGGTGCAGTGGCTGCAGGGCGCCGGCATCGACCTCGTCCGCGGACACGGGCGGCTCACGGGCGAGAAGACGGTGCGCGTCACCGCCGCCGACGGCACCACGACCGATCTCGTCGCTCGGCACGCGGTCGCCGTGTGCACGGGTTCCGCCGCGCTCCTCCCCGACATCCCCGGCCTCGCCGACGTCTCGCCCTGGACCAGCCGCGAAGCGACCGCCGTCGAACGGATCCCCGGCTCGCTCGCCATCATCGGCGGTGGCGTCGTCGGTGCCGAGATGGCCACCGCGTTCCAGAGCCTCGGCGCACAGGTCACCATCATCGCGCGCTCCGGACTGCTGGGCGGAAACGAGCCGTTCGCCGGCGAGCTCGTCGCATCCTCCCTCCGCGACCGCGGTGCGACCGTCAAGACGGGGGCGGATGCCGCGTCGGCGCGCCGCGACGACGACGGCCGTGTCGTGCTCGAGCTGTCCGACGGCACGACCGTCACCGCCGACGAGGTGCTCGTGGCGACCGGACGCGTCCCCCGCACCGACGACCTGGGAGTGGAGGCCGTCGGCCTCGTCCCGGGCGAGTGGCTCGACGTCGACGACACCCTCCGCGTGCGGGGCTCGGATTGGCTGTACGCGGTCGGAGACGTCAACCACCGCGCGCTCCTCACCCACCAGGGCAAGTACCAGGCGCGGGCCGCGGGCGACGTCATCGCCGCACGCGCGAAGGGCGACGAGGTCGACGACGCCCCGTGGGGCGCTCACGTCGCCACCGCCGACCACGACGCCGTGCCCCAGGTCACGTTCACCGATCCCGAGGTGGCATCCGTCGGTCTCACCGCCGCGAAGGCGGAAGACAGGGGCCTCAACGTCACGGTGCTCGACTACGACCTGGCCAGCGTCGCGGGCTCGAGCGAGCAGTCCGACGCCTACGTCGGCAAGGCCCGCGCGATCGTCGACACCGATCGCGGCGTGCTCGTGGGGGCGACCTTCGTCGGCCCCGACATCGCCGAACTGCTGCACTCCGCGACGATCGCCGTGGTGGGCGAGGTCCCCGTGAAGCGCCTCTGGCACGCGGTGCCGTCGTACCCGACGGTGAGCGAGGTCTGGCTGCGCCTGCTCGAGACGTTGGGTCGCGACTCGGCGTGAGTCACAGCGCGGTGCTGTCGTCGGCCCCCTTCGAACCGACCGCTCGATGGAGGAGGGCCGCGCCATGTCGCGCGTCGTGGCGCTGATCCGCGGGGTCGGTGGCCCCACGGCCCTGAAGATGCCCGCGCTGCGGGAGGCGCTGGCATCCGCCGGCCTCGGAGACGTCGACACGCTGCAGGTCGCCGGCAACGTCGTGCTCGACGACGACGGGCGCGCCGCCGACGATCTCGCGGCGGTGATCCGCGACACCGTCCGAGACGCCTTCGGCTTCGATCTGCCCGTCCTCGTGCGCACGCACCGCGAACTCGCCGACGCCCGGGCGCGCAACCCCTGGGCCGATGCGGCCGAGGGGCGATGGGTGCAGACCGTGTTCCTCGACGGCGAGGCGACGACGACGCTCGAGCTGCCGCAGGGCGTTCCCGAAGAGGCGGTGGTCGACGGCCGTGAGGTCTTCGTGCGCTACCCGGAGGGGATCGGCGGATCGAAGCTGCAGGCCGGGTGGTTCGAGAGACGTCTCGGCGTCGTCGGTACCGCGCGCAACAACAACACCGTCGCGAAGCTCATCGAGATGAGCGCGTGAACGCGGCGGCATCCGTCGCGCCCCGAGTCGGCACGCTCGCTCGAGCCGTCGATCGCTGACGGACCGTCACGGCGATCGCCGCGCACGCGATCACCGCGAGTCCCCCCACGACGGTGGCGGCGGTCAGCTGCTCCCCGAGCAGCAGAGCCGCCCAGGCGAGGGAGAGCACCGGTTGAGCGAGCTGGAGTTGGCTGACGCGGGCCATTGGTCCGATGGCGAGCCCGCGGTACCAGGCGACGAATCCGAGGAACATGCTGACCACGGCGAGGTAGGCGAACGAGCCCCACGCGGCCGGGTCCGCCATGATCGGCGTGCGCATCGCGGAGACGGCGGTGAGGGCCACCATGACCGGGCTCGACAGCACCAGGGCCCACGAGATCGTCTGCCAGGCGCCGAGCTCGCGAGAGAGCACCCCACCCTCGGCGTAGCCGATGGCGGCGGCGACGACCGCTCCGAGCAGCAGCAGGTCGGAGGCGTGCACGCCACCGGCACCCCCGGCCAGGGCGAAGGTCACGGCGACGACGGCCCCGACCACCGCCGCGATCCAGAACGCCCGCCCCGGCGACTCCCGCGTGCGGATGACCGCGGCCACCGCGGTGGCGGCGGGGAGCACGGCGATCACGACGGCGCCGTGGCTCGCCGGTGCCGTGGTCAAGGCGAACGAGGTGAGCAGCGGGAACCCCAGCACCACTCCCCCGCCCACGATCGCGAGCCGCGCAGCCTGGCGGGGTGACGGGAGCCGCGACCGCGTCGCGACGAGCGCGATCCCCGCGATCGCCGCGGCAACCACGGCCCGCCCCGCGCCCACGAAGAGCGGATCGAGCTGCGCGACCGCGATGCGGGTGAAGATGACCGTGAACGAGAAGGCGAGCACGCCGAGACCACCCCACACGAGCCCACCCCGCATGAGGCCACCCGTCACGGGGCCCCCGCGCACCACGGAACCGGACGCTCTCTGCATCCGCCCACTCTGCTGGCCGGGTGCCGCGCATCGCGCGGTCCACTCGCCGTCGCGTGGCATCCATCGCCTCCCGCCCCGACCTCGTGCCGCGCCCCGCCGAGGGCGACCGAGCCGGTTCGACGCGCGCGGGCGTCCGGGGCGCACGCGCCGCGGAAGGCGGCCGAGCCTGTTCGGGGCGTCATCGCGCGTTCGGGGCGGGTACCTTCCGCCCCGAACGAAAGAACACGGCCCTTACCCAGCCCACACCCGCACCGCCACGACGGAGCACGCCCCGCACACGCGACGACGCCGCCGCAACCGGAGCTGCGACGGCGTCGAACGACGACCGGAGGTCAGTGGAAGAAGTGACGCTCCCCCGTGAAGAACATGGTCACCCCGGCGGCGCGCGCGGCGTCGACGACCTCGGCATCCCGCACCGATCCACCGGGCTGGATGATCGCCGAGATGCCCGCGTCGATCAGCACCTGCGGGCCGTCGGCGAAGGGGAAGAACGCATCGGATGCCGCGATCGAACCGCGAGCGCGGTCGCCCGCACGCTCGACGGCGAGACGGCATGAGTCGACACGGTTGACCTGGCCCATGCCGATGCCGACCGTGGCCGAGGCCTGGGCGAGCACGATCGCGTTGGACTTCACCGCGCGGCACGACTTCCACGCGAAGATCAGGCTCTCCATGTCGGCCTCGGCAGGACGCTCGCCCGAGACGAGCTCCCAGTTCTTCGCGACCGACTCGATGTCGTCGGGGAAGCGGTCGGCGTCCTGCAGCAGCAGTCCGCCCGAGACCAGGCGCACATCCATGCGCTCCTGCTGCCAGTCGGTGGGCAGCTGCAGCACGCGCAGGTTCTTCTTCAGCTTGAACACCTCGAGCGCTTCGGGCTCGAAGTCGGGGGCGATGATGACCTCGGTGAAGATGTCGCGCAGGTTCTCGGCCATCTTCAGCGTCACGGTGCGATTCGCCGCGATCACGCCGCCGAACGCCGAGACGGGGTCGCACTCGTGCGCGCGCAGGTGCGCCGACGCGATCGGGTCGAGGGCATTGGGCGCCGCGACCGCGATACCGCAGGGGTTGGCGTGCTTGATGATCGCCACCGCGGGCTTGACCATGTCGAAGGCCGCGCGAAGGGCCGCGTCGGCGTCGACGTAGTTGTTGTACGACATCTCCTTGCCCTGCAGCTGCGTGGCCTGGGCGATGCCGTGTCCGCCGACGCGCGTGTAGATCGCGGCGCGCTGGTGCGAGTTCTCGCCGTAACGCAGGGTCGACAGGCGCTCGGCCTGGATCGTGAGGTGCGCGGGCAGATCGATGTCGTCGCCGAGGGTGCCCTCGGCGAACCAGGTCGACACCGCGGTGTCGTACGCGGCGGTGTGCGAGAAGGCCCGCGCGGCGAGCTCGCGGCGCTGCACGAGAGTGGTTCCGCCCTGCGCCTGCAGCGCGTCGATGATCGCGGGGTACGACTCGGGCGAGACGACGATGGCGACGTTGGCGTGGTTCTTCGCCGAGGCGCGCACCATGGCGGGGCCGCCGATGTCGATCTGCTCCACGACGTCGTCGCCCTCGGCACCGGATGCCACGGTCTCGACGAACGGGTAGAGGTTGACCACGACGAGCTCGAAGGGACGGATGCCGAGGTCCTCGAGCTGCGCCTCGTGCGACGCGAGACGCAGGTCGGCGAGCAGGCCCGCGTGGACGTTCGGGTGCAGCGTCTTCACGCGCCCGTCGAGCGACTCCGGGAAGCCGGTGACGGCCGACACGTCGGTGACGTCGTATCCGGCCTCGCGCAGCAGCGTGGCCGAGCCGCCGGTGGAGACGATCTCGACGCCGGCGGCGGCGAGGGCCTCGCCGAGGGCGAGCAGGCCGGTCTTGTCGCTCACCGACACCAGCGCGCGGCGGATCGGGACGACGTCGCGGGGACGGTAGTCGGCGGGGTCGTGTCGGGGTCCGGCCATGGCGTTCGGCTCCTGTGTCTCGAGTCGGGTTCGATCGCGGCGGGCGAGCACCCGCCGCACGGTCAGGCGGTTCGGGATGCCGAGTCGGCGAGGTCGAGCTCGCCCTCGGCGATGCGTCGCACCACGTCGATCAGCAGACGCCGTTCGACGGGCTTGATGCGCTCGTGCAGGGTGTCCTCGTCGTCGCCGGGGAGGACGGGGATGCGCTCCTGGGCGAGGATCGGACCGGTGTCGACACCCGAGTCGACGACGATGACGCTCGCCCCCGTCTGGTCGACGCCCGCGGCGAGCGCGTCGCGCACACCGTGCGCGCCCGGGAACTCGGGCAGATACGCGGGGTGGGTGTTGATGATGCGCGGCTCCCACGCGGCGACGAGGTCGGCCGGCAGCAGGCGCATCATGCCGCTGAGCACGACGAGGTCGGGGTTCCACACCGACAGCTGCTCCCCGAGCTCCGCGCCCCACTCCTCGCGCGTGGCGAACGAGCGGAAGGGCACGAGGAAGGTGGGGATGCCGAAGTGCTCGGCGTGCGCGAAGCCCTCGGCCTCGCGATCGGCACCGACCGCGACCACGCGCGCCGGGAAGTCGGGGGCGGAGGCCGCCTCGAGCAGGGCGCGGAGGTTGGAGCCGGTGCCGGAGATGAGGACGGCGACCGTGAGCACGGAGGTCAGTCTACGCAGGTGCGCCGGAGCGCGCCGAGCGGGGCGGCGGGAGGCTCAGGAGCGCGGGCTGCGCTCCGGAAGCGGAGCCCGCGGCTCCTCCCCCGGAGCCGGATCGGCGCGCTCGCGCGCGGGGTCCGGCTCAGCGCCGGGGCTCGTCGTCGTTCGACTCGGCCCAGGCGGCACGGATGCGTGCCCGCACCTCGTCGTCGCCGGCGGTGGACGGGCCGGCGGCGGACGGGTCGGAGTCGTCGGGTCCGCGGTAGGAGCTCGGCCACACGTCGTGCGCGATGCCCGTCCCGGGAGCGGACACGGCCGGGGCGGGACCGGTGGCGTGCTCGTCGCGGTCGAAGGGCGTTCGATCGCGCGGCGCGAACGAGAACGCGGGGGCCTCGTCGCGGTGCGGGGCGAAGACGTCGGCGTCGTCGGGGCGGGCACCGAAGCGCGGGCTCAGCAGCAGGATGGCGAGGCCCACCAGCACCTCGATCCCGAGGGCGAGGGCGAGCGGCCCCGGCTGCGGTCCCGTGTCGGCGAGCCGACCGGGTCCGATGGCCCCGGCGGAGGCCAGAGCGGCGAGGGCGCCGACCCCGCCGGTCAACGCGGCGACGGCGAGAGCGACGACGAGACGCGGCGCGAGTGGTTCGGGCTCGACGCTCGACGGCATCCGCGATCGCAGGATCCACCCGGTCAGCGCGCCGACCCCCACCGGCAGCAGCACGAGCAGCAGCAGCCACGACGACGTGGAGTCGGGCACCGCGCCCAGCACCGGGATGCCGGGGAGCGCGCCGACCTGCGTCGCGGCGGGCGTGACGGCGGTGTCGGTGCCCAGGGCGAACCCCGGTCCGGCGGTGAAGGCGACCGCCCACAGCAGGAGGGTCGGCAGGTATACGAGCTGGCCGAGTGCGATGACGGTCGCGCCGATGCCGTCGGCGTTGCTGGCCTGGTAGAGCCCGATCACCTGGGTCGAGCGCGTGATGAGACCCGCGACCACGACGACGCCGCCGACGGCGACGAGGCCCAGCGTGGTGAGGGCGAGTCCGCGCAGCACGAGTCCGGGCACGGGCGCCCAAGCGGCGGGCATCCGTTCGATCCGATCGCGGACGGCGTCGACCGGACCGTCGTCGCCCACGCGCCAGGCACCGACGACCGCGCCGATGAACGACGGGACGAGGAAGAGCAGCGCCGGCAGCAGGATCGCCAGCCACGTCTCGGATTCCACGAGGTCGGCGTTCGAGGTGAGGGCGACGAGGCTCGCCAGCCCGGCGAACACCAGGGAGCCCGACAGCCAGCCGGTGACGGCGGCGCCCGCCTCACCGGCGCGCACGCCCGAGCGGGCGGCGAAGAGGGCGGTGAAGGCGGCGAACGCCAACGGGGCGAGAGAGAGGGTGAAGGTCGCGAACGACGGATCGATGCCGGTGGCGGCCAGATACGCGTCGGGCAGCGTCACCGTCACCGGGACGAGGTGCCCGAGATGCCACACGGCCGCCGACGCCGGCCACAGCGCTCCCCAGTCGGGGGCGCCCAGTCCGAAGACCCACAGCAGGGTGAGGGGGGCGAGCACGACGGCGATGCCGCCCGCGGCGGCCAGGACGGCGTCGAGGGCGGCCAAGAGGGCGACGAGGAGGCGATGCATGGGCGACTGCGACCCTACCCGCGCTGCCCCGGAGCGCCGCTCAGGCGCGGCGGCGAGCGCGCGAGAACAGCGCAAGCAGGCGTGCGCGCGCGCCGCGGGGCGTGCCGGCGGAGGACCCGACACCCACCGAGGACCCTGAGCCCGTCGAAGGGTCCGGACCCACCGCACCGCCGGGGGCTTCGACGGGCGCCGCCACCTCCGCCCGTGACGCCACCGCACGATCGGAGGCTTCGACAGGCGCAGCCGCGTCGGCGGCGTCGGGCTCGCGCACCGCGCCGCGCGCGGCCGCCCACCGCTCCCACACCACCGTGGCCAGGCGCGGATCCGCGCCGATCGGTGCCGAGGTCAGGTCGGCCTCCGCCTTCTCGATCACGCGTGAGAAGTGCCCGGGCGCCAGCACGTAGCTCGCGGCCACCGTGCGCCGCCCTTCCGCGCGCGCCGCGTGCACGGCATCCGGGATCCGGGGCTCTGAGGCGGCGGCGTAGGCCGTCACGACGGGGCCGGCGATGCCGGCTGCGCGCATCAACCCGGCCATGCGCTCGACATCGACGACCGCACCGGGGCGCGTCGACCCCGCAGCGGCGAGCACGACGGTGTCGTCCGGTCCCGCGCCCGTCGCCTGGACGCGATCGACGAGGATCTCGGCCAGCACGGGGTGCGGCCCCAGCGCGGGAGCGACGGGGAGGCCGTCGGCGGCTTCCACGAGGTCGACCTCGGTGTGATACCCCGTCGAGAGCAGCAGCGGCACGATGACGATGTCGTCGGTCCGCTCGCGCGCGGCGGCCACCACGTCCGTGACGTACGGCCCGTGCACATCGACGTAGGCCTCGTGCACCTCGACGCCCGCGGGGGCGGTCGCCCGCAGCACCTCGAGCAGTTCGCGCACGACGACGCGTCCCTCTTCGAACCTCGTGCCGTGTGCGCAGGCGATGAGCACCGCGGTCATGCGTCCTCCTCGTCGACGATGTCGAGCCGGTATCCGCGCTTGTACACGGTGCGGATGAGGTCGATCCCCCCGAGCGCCTCGCGGGTGCGCGCCACGGCGACCTCGACGGCGTGTCCGCTCGCGTCGGCGGTCGGCAGCGCGGCGATCAGGTCGGCGCGCGAGACGACCGCTCCGGGGTGTCGGGCGAGCGCCCGCAGGATCTCGACGCCGGTCCGCGGCAGGGCGGTGAAGACGCCCTCGAGCACGATGCCCGTCGAGCGGATGCCGAGCCGCCCGGCGCTCGTGCGCAGCACGGCCGCGTCGGGGCCGCCGTAGTGCGTTACGACGGCCCGGACGAGAGCGCCCAGGCGCCCGCGATCGGGGACGAGCGGGTCGATGCCGACGTCGCGCAGCGGTCCGGCGGTGATCGGGCCGACCGCGGCGACGAGCACGCGACCGTCGGCGGTGCGGGCGGCGACCCCCGCCAGGGCGTCGGCGCGGTCGGCGGCCAGGACCCACTCGCGAGCCGCGGGTGCCGAGGTGAACAGCACGGCGTCGATCTCGCCGCGCGCGACCTGACGGGTGGAGGCGGCGACGACCTCGGGGGCGGGGGGTGGCCCCCACCGGTAGATCGTCAGGCTCGTGACGCGGGCGCCCGCCGCCTCGAACGCCTCGTCGAGGCCGTCGGCTCCCGAGCCGTGGTGCTGCACGGCGACGTGCAGACCCTGCACGCCCTCGGCGACGAGGAAGTCCCGCAGCTCCGCCGAGGTCTCGCTCTCGGCGACCCAGTCGGCGTCGAAGCCCGCCTGCTGGATCGCCCCGCGCGCCTTCGGGCCGCGGGCGACGATGCGCGCCCGGTCCATCACGGCGCTGAGCTCGTCGTGCAGGCCCGCTTCGTCAGCGGTCTCCATCCATCCGCGGAACCCGACCCCGGTCGTGGCGACGACCACGTCGGGCGGGTCGGTGACAAGGCGCCGCGTCTGGGCGATGAGGTGCTCGTCGTCGACGTGCGGCACGATCGTCAACGCCGGCGCGACGCGGACGCGCGCGCCGTGGCGCTCGAGCGCGGCCGACAGCTCCCCCGACCGGCGATCGACGGGAAGCAGCACGGTGCAGCCCTGGAGCACCGTGCTGATCGTCCGCGCGGGTGTCGTCACCCGATGCCTTCCCCGCGCGCCCCGGCCGAAGCCGCGGCCGCAGCGGGCTCCACGGCCGGGAGCAGCAGGTCGGGTCGGGCGACCTCGCCGAACACCAGGACCGCGGGATTCGCGAGGCGGTGGATATCGGCATCCTGGATCGCCGTTGCGAGCGTCGTGCGGATCGTCCGCTGCGCGGGCGTGTGTCCGTTCTCGATGAACGCGACGGGGCGGGCCGCGGGGGCCCCCGCGGCCCGGGCCGCCGCGACGAAGCGCGGCAGGGCGCTCACGCCCATCAGCGCGACGACCGTGGCCGAGTCGTCGCGGAGGGCCGCGAGGGTGGCCTCGCTCGGCGTCTCCTGACCGTTCACGACGTGCAGCGTACCGGCCACGCCGCGGTGCGTCACGGGGATCCCGGCCGCCGACGGCACGGCGATCGAGCTCGAGATGCCGGGAACGACCTCGACCGGGATGCCGGCCGCCCGGCACGCCAGGACCTCTTCGCCGCCGCGTCCGTAGACGAACGGGTCGCCGCCTTTGAGGCGCACGACCCGCAGCCCCCGGGCGGCGCGGTCGACGAGGATCGCGTTGATCTCGTCCTGCGGCACGGGGTGGTGCTGCGGGCGCTTGCCCACGTCGATCAGTTCGACGTCGTCGCCGAGCTCGGCGAGCACGCCGGCGGGGCCGAGGCGGTCGTGCACGACGACGTCGGCCTCGGCGAGCAGAGCGCGAGCGCGGACGGTCATCAGGTCGATCGGGCCGGGGCCGCCGCCGACGAGCGCCACGCTCCCCACGAGCGGGCGACGTCGGCGGCGGAGCGGAAGGGCGCCTTCGGCGAGGCGCTGGGCGATGGCGTCGCGGACCGCGACGGTGCGGCGCGGGTCGGCGCCCGCTGTCGAGACGACGCCGACCATGACGTCGCCGCTCGTGGTCTCGGCGGCGAGGCGCGCAGTACCCCTGCCCCCGTGCCCGGCGTTGACGCACCACACCCGGCGGGCCTCCGCCGCGGCGACGACGGACGCGTCGACGGATGCCGAGCCGGTGGCGGTGTGGCAGAACCAGGCGTCGTCGAGATCGCGGGGTTCGAAGGCGCGCTCGTGCCACTCGATGTCGCCGGCGCCGGCGAGCGCGGTGAGCCCCGCGGTGGCGACCGGCGCGACCAGGCGCACGCGGGCACCGGCGGCGCGGAGCCGCGCGATGCGCTTCTCGGCGACGGAGCCTGCGCCGACGCACACGACGAGCCGGTCGGTGAGGTCGAGTCCTGCGAGAGCGATCATCGGGGGTCCTTTCCTGCGCCGGCGGCATCAGCCGCGGGGGCGAGCTTGACGAACACGACGCCGTCGGTCACCGCGACCGGGTGGACCCGGACGCTCAGCGGCTCCTTGCCCTGCGTGTCGAGGCACTGGCCGGTGCGCAGGTCGAACACCTGCTTGTACATCGGGGATGCCACGGTGGGCACGCCCGCGCGATCGCCGACGATCCCCCGCGAGAGGACGGCCGCCCCGCTGAACGGGTCGATCTGGTCGGTCGCGTAGATGCGACCGTCGAACGTACGGAACAGCGCGATCTGGTGCCCGTCGACGAGAGCGGCCGCCCCGCGCTCGACCAGGAGGTCGTCGACGCGGCAGATGCGGGTCCACCCGTGCGGTGCGTCGGCCGCGGGCGTTGCGCTCGCGTCGTCGCCGGGTCCTGCGGTCGTTGCCGACCCGGCGGCGGGGGCCGTCACGCCGGGGGCGGCGGGCGCGGGGCTCGGCGTCGCGGCCGGGGTCTCGGCATCCATCGTCATCGCCTGCGACGTCGTCATGGCCGCACCGCCAGCGTCGTTCCGCCGATGAACACGGCGCCCGACGCGCGCTCCTCGTCGGTGGCGGGGCGGGCCTGGCCGCGCTCGGCGACGTAGGCGAGCGAGGGGTCGGCGACCTCGGGGGCGTTCACGAAGCTCTGGAAGCGCGTGAGCTTCTCGGGGTCGGCGAGGGTCGCGGCCCACTCGTCTTCGTAGGCGTCGATGTGGGAGGCCATGGCGCGGTCGAGATCCTCGGCGATGCCGAGGGAGTCGTCGAAGACGACGGCCTTGAGCGCGTCGAGGCCGCCCTCGTATTCGGCGGCCCAGGGAGCGGTGCGCTGCAGCCGGTCGGCGGTGCGGATGTAGAACATGAGGAACCTGTCGATCGCGCGCAGGAGTCCCTCGTCGTCGAGACCCTCTGCGAAGAGAACCGCGTGGCGGGGCGTGAAGCCGCCGTTGCCGCCGACGTAGAGGTTCCAGCCCGCCTCGGTCGCGATGACCCCGATGTCCTTCCCGCGGGCCTCGGCGCACTCGCGCGCGCAGCCCGAGACGCCGAATTTCAGCTTGTGCGGCGAGCGCAGGCCCCGGTAGCGCAGCTCGAGCTGCACGGCCATGCCGACCGAGTCCTGCACGCCGTAGCGGCACCAGGTCGAGCCGACGCACGACTTCACCGTGCGCAGCGACTTGCCGTAGGCGTGGCCCGACTCGAAACCGGCGTCGACGAGGCGCTTCCAGATGTCGGGCAACTGATCGAGGCGGGCGCCGAACAGGTCGATGCGCTGGCCCCCGGTGATCTTCGTGTACAGCCCGAAGTCGCGCGCGACCTCGCCGATCACGACGAGCCCCTCGGGGGTGATCTCGCCTCCCGGGATGCGCGGCACGACGCTGTAGCTGCCGTCGCGCTGGATGTTCGCCATGACGTGGTCGTTGGTGTCCTGCATCGTCGCGAGCTCGCCGGCGAGCACGTGTTCCGAGTAGAGGCTGGCGAGGATGCTCGCGAGCGCCGGCTTGCAGATGTCGCAGCCGCGTCCCGTTCCGAAACGCTCGACGATGGCCGTGAAGGTCTTGAGCCCCGACACGCGCACGGCGTCGAAGAGCTGCGCCCGCGTGAACGAGAAGTGCTCGCACAGGCCGTTCGAGACCTCTTTTCCGGATGCCGCGAGCTCGGTCGCCACGAGCTTCTTCACCAGCGCGAAGCACGAACCGCACGCCGCCCCGGCCTTGGTGCAGGCCTTGACCTCGGCGGCATCCGCGCACTGGTGTTCGGTCACCGCGCCGCGGACGGTGCCGGCCGTGACGCCGTTGCACGAGCAGACGATCGCGTCGTCGGGGAGGTCGCCCTGCGGGGCCGGCGCGAGGTCGCTCGGCATGAGGTACGCGGCCGGGTCTCCGCCCAGCGCGCGACCGACGAGCGGACGCAGTGAGGTGTATGCCGAGGCGTCGCCGACGAGGATGCCACCGAGCAGAGTCTGTGCGTCGTCGCTCAACACGAGCTTCTTGTACACGCCCGACACCGGATCGGCGTAGGTGACGTCGAGGGCGTTCGGCGTCTCGGCGAACGCGTCGCCGAAGCTGGCGACCTCGACACCCGAGAGCTTGAGTTTCGCCGAGGTGTCGAAGCCGTCGAACGCGGCCTCCCCGCCGAGCAGGCGGGTCGCGGCGACCTCCGCCATCGCGTAGCCCGGAGCGACGAGACCGATGCACTGACCGTCGAAGCTCGCGACCTCGCCGATGGCCATGATCGCCGGGTCGGACGTGTCGCAGCCCGCGTCGATCACGACGCCGCCGCGCGCGTCGACGGCGAGGTCCGCGGTACGCGCGAGCTCGTCACGGGGGCGCACGCCGACCGTGAAGACGACGATGTCGACGGCCTCCCACGTGCCGTCGCGCAGCTCGAGGCCGCACACGGCGCCGGACTTGTCGGCATCCACCCGGGTCGTCACCGCCCGCGTGCGCACCTCGATGCCGCGCGCCTCGATGAGCCGCTGCAGCGCCTTCGCGCCGCCGAGGTCGAGCTGCGCCGACATGAGGCGCTCGTTCGACTGGAGCACGAACGGCGAGACGCCCTCGGCCTGAAGCGCTCCCGCTGCCTCGAGTCCGAGCAGACCGCCGCCGACGACGGCACCGCGCAGGGGCCGGCCGAGCTGCGCAGAGCGCTGCGCGACCCACGCGCGCATCCCGGCGACGTCGTCGAGGGTGCGGTAGACGAAGCAGCCCCGGTGGTCGAAGCCGTCGAGCGCGAGGCGTGCGGCGTAGGAGCCGGTGGCCAGAACGAGGCGGTCGTAGGCGTGCGTGGAGCCGCCCGCGGTGGTGACGGTGCGCGCCGCGCGGTCGATTCTGGTAACGCGGGCGTCGGTCTCGACGCGCACCCGCTCGTGAGCGAGCACCGCGGGATCGAGCGCGAGGTCATCGGGGGTCCTGCCGCTGAAGACGCCGGTCAGTCCGACCCGGTCGTAGGGCCCGCGGGCTTCGTCGCCGAGCACCGTGATCGACCAGCGGCCGTCGGTGTCGCGGCTGGTGAGGCTCTCGACGAAGCGGTGGGCCACCATCCCGGCACCCACGACCACGACGGATCCGGATGGAGCGGGGTGGAGCATGCCGTCACGGTACGCGGCGGACTTTGCCGACGCGTCAGCACCGTGTTTCGTTCCGGTTGCGGGGTTCGAGCGGGCCATGCCCCGACGCTAAGCATCCGAGGTTTCCCCCGCCCTCGCCCCGGCGTTACCCCGGGCGAACGTTTCCCTCACGCAGCGGTGGCGCTCGTGTGAGGTTTGGCCGCCGGCATCCGTCCCGCTCTTCCGTGCCCGGCGCGCTCTCGCGCTTCTCACCCGTTGAGTGTCCAAAACACCCCGGACGAATTTTCGCGACGTCCGGGTGTCTCGGACACTCAACGCCCACCGAGGGACGCCGCGTCAGTCGACAGGCTCCAGCACGAACAGCTCGATGCGCCGCTCCGTCTTCCTCTGGTACTCGTCGTAGTCGGGCCAGACCTCCGTCGCGTAGCCCCACCACTCCTCGCGCTCGGCGCCCTCGGCCTGGTGCGCGTCGTACTCCTTCTTCACGTCGCCGTCCTGGAGGGCGACGCGCGGGTTCTTCACGAGGTTGTAGAACCACGCGGGATGCTCGGGTGCCCCACCCTTGGATGCCACGACCGCGTACTTTCCGTCGTGCTCGACGCGCATGAGGGCGGTCTTGCGCAGGCCGCCCGTTTTGGCGCCGACGGTGGTGAGGACGATGATGGGTACGCCCCGCAGTTCGGCGGATTCCTGGCCTCCCGAGGCCTCGAACGTCTCGGCCTGCTGGCGGGCCCATTCGCTGGTGCTGGGCAGATACTCTCCTGAGAGCGACATGTCTCCCACGATACGTCGGCGTCTTCCCCTCCGGTCCTCACCCTCCCCTGTTTCTCTCCCGTTTCCTGGAGCCTTCATGAGCGCTTCCGCTCCCGAGACCACGGCCACCCCCGCACCGAAGAACGGCCTCGACCGCTTCTTCGAGATCACCGCCCGCGGCTCGACCGTGAGCGCGGAGGTGCGCGGTGGCGTCGTCACGTTCGTGACGATGGCGTACATCGTCATCCTGAACCCGATCATCCTGTCGGGCACCCCCGACGTCTCCGGCAACGCCCTCGGCTTCCCGCAGGTCGCCGCGGTCACCGCCCTCACCGCGGGCGTGATGACCATGCTCTTCGGGCTCGTCACCCGTCTGCCCTTCGCCTTCGCCGCGGGCCTCGGCATCAACTCGTTCCTCGCCGTCGGCATCGTCGGCGAGGTCACCTGGCCCGAGGCGATGGGCCTGGTCGTCATCAACGGCCTGATCATCGTGCTGCTGGCGGTCACGGGCCTCCGCCGCATGATCTTCGAGGCCGTCCCGCTGGCGCTGAAGACCGCGATCACCGTCGGCATCGGCCTCTTCATCGCCTTCATCGGCTTCGTCGACAGCGGCCTCGTCACCTCGACCGGGCTCAACTCTCCCCCGGTCGGCCTGGGCGTGGGCGGCTCGATCGCCACGATCCCGACGGCCCTGTTCGTGCTGACCCTCGTCATCACCGCCGTGCTGCTGGTGCGCAAGGTCAAGGCCGCGCTGCTGATCGGCCTGCTCTCGGGCACCGTCATCGCGGTGATCGTCGAGGCCGTCATGGGCCTCGGCGCGAAGGCAGACGGCAACCCCGGCGGCTGGGGTCTGAGCGTGCCGACGCTGCCGTCGCAGTGGGTGAGCCTGCCCGACCTGTCGCTCGTGGGACAGGTCGACCTCGCCGGATCCTTCGGCCGCATCGGCGCCCTCGCGGCCCTGATGCTCGTCTTCACCCTCGTTTTCACGAACTTCTTCGACGCCATGGGCACGATGACCGGCCTCTCGCGCGAGGCGGGCCTCGCCGCCCCCGACGGCACCTTCCCGCGCCTGCGCTCCGCGCTGGTGATCGAAGGCATCGGGGCCGTGGCGGGTGGGGCGACCTCCTCGTCGTCGAACACCGTCTTCATCGAGTCGGGCTCCGGCATCGGCGAGGGCGCCCGCACGGGCCTCGCCAACGTCGTCACGGGCGGGCTCTTCCTGCTCGCGATGTTCTTCACTCCGCTGACGAGCATCGTTCCCACCGAGATCGCCGCCGCAGCGCTGGTGATCGTCGGCGCGCTGATGATGGCGCAGATCCGCCACGTCGACCTCAGCGACATGTCGGTGCTCATCCCGGTCTTCCTGACCGTGACGGTCATGCCCCTGACCTACTCGATCGCCAACGGCATCGGTGCGGGCTTCGTCAGCTGGGTCCTCATCCAGGCGCTGTCGGGCCGCGCCCGCCGCGTGAGCCCGCTGCTGTGGATCGTCGCCGCCGGCTTCGTGATCTTCTTCGCGCGTGGTCCGGTCGAGGCGCTGCTGGGCTGAGCCTGGTGGTGTGCGGGGGCCCGGATGCCACGGCATCCGGGCCCCTTTCCCGTGGCCGCCGCGACAGGCGCCTCCGCGGCGCCGAAACCGCACACGTTTCCCGAGGCCGCACCCGTTGGGCGTCAGTCCGATGCGCTTTCGGCAATCGGATGCGTTCTCGTGCCGCGGCGGCCGCCCCCGCGGCGGTTACGCCGCGTGGGCGGTGGGCAGGGTCGCGGCCGGTCGCGGCGGGGTTTCGTCGCCGAGGCCGCACTCATTGCCCGAGGCCGCACCCGCTCGGCGCCCATCCGGTGCGTCCTCGGCATTCGGATGCGGTCTCGCGCCGCGACGGCCCACCCACCCCGGAGACACGAAGGGACGACCGCGACAGCCTGGCGCCCGGATCACGCGATGGAGCGAGACCGAACTCAAGCGGGAGAGTGTCGCGCGTTTCGTAGCCGCGTCAGCGCCTCTGCCCGCTGATTAGCAGAGGGCGGAGGTAAGTAACCGTCTGCATCAGCGGCGCCAATCCGAACACCGCGAACACGGGATACAACCCGAGGATCGGGACCACGGTGATGATCCAGGTCAACGCCCCGTACGTGTGCCCGATCGAGACGGCCACCGCGACGATAAGGCTCAGGATGCCGGGGAGCAAGGTCACGACGCCGATGATGACGGCGCACCAGATGAGCTCGCCCACGATGAACCACCCCGGTCCCGCGTGCAGAAGCCACGCGAACATCGGATTGTTCTCGTAACCGGTCGCAGGGTCAGACCAGTACGTCGCGGATTGTCCGAGGAGCGTCGACATCGAATCGGTCAGCGAACACGCGCATGCAGGGAGGGCGATCAACACCCGTTGGCGCGGGCTCGGCTGCAGCCAAACGCTTCTGAGCACGCGCATGAACACCCTTCCGACGTGACTTTCGCCGATGCTATGGCGCCGAAGCAGAGGACCAGCCCTCACGTCGGCCGTACGCGGGGATGTTCACCCATGAAGCACATCAGGGACTGACCCGGCTCACCTACTCCGGCCACGCGTCGCGCCGAAGCTCCCGTCACCCCGGATCCCGGGTCTCCTCGTCGTCACGAGCGGACCTTCGTCAACGGGTCGAAGAGCGGTGACAGTGTCCCCTGCTGTTCGACTCTCTGACACGCGACCGATGGGTGCGCCGCCCGGCGCCGGCGGCGGCTCCGCCGGCCGTGACGTTGGCCGAGATGACCCGCGTCCGCCGAGATGACACGCGTTCGGCCCGAATCGTGGGTCCGCTCGCGAATCCCCCGTCATCTCGAGGCCCCGCCGCCTGATAACCCGCCGCTCGACGGCCGCCCGACCGCCCACACCCCAGCCGTACGCCGCACCTCACCGCCGCGGCGGCGTCCCGCGCCCACCCCGGACAGGCGAAGGGGCCCGGATGCCATGGCATCCGGGCCCCAAAACCGAAACGTCAGAGCGCTTCGATGATCTCGCGCATCAGCGACGCGGTCTCGGACGGCGTCTTGCCGACCTTCACGCCGGCGGCCTCGAGGGCCTCCTTCTTCGCCTGGGCGGTGCCGGCCGAGCCGGAGACGATGGCGCCGGCGTGGCCCATGGTCTTTCCCTCGGGAGCGGTGAAGCCGGCGACGTAGCCGACGACCGGCTTGGTGACGTTGGCCTTGATGAAGTCGGCGGCGCGCTCTTCGGCGTCTCCACCGATCTCACCGATCATGACGATGGCCTTGGTCTCGGGGTCGGCCTCGAACGCCGCGAGGGCGTCGATGTGCGTCGTGCCGATGACCGGGTCGCCACCGATGCCGATGGCGGTCGAGAAGCCGAGGTCGCGCAGCTCGAACATCATCTGGTAGGTCAGGGTGCCCGACTTCGACACGAGGCCGATCGGGCCCTTGCCGGTGATGTTCGCGGGGGTGATGCCCACGAGCGCCTCACCGGGCGTGATGATCCCGGGGCAGTTCGGGCCGATGATGCGGGTCTTCTCGCCCTTCGACTTCGCGTACGCCCAGGCCTCGGCGGTGTCGCCGACGGGCACGCCCTCGGTGATCACGACGAGGAGGGGGATCTCGGCGTCGATGGCCTCGACCATCGCGTCCTTCGTGAAGGCCGGGGGCACGAACGCGATCGACACGTCGGCGCCGGTCTCGCGCATGGCCTCTTCGACCGAGGCGAAGACGGGGAGCTCGACGTCGTTGCCGGAGGCGTCCTTGTGCGAGACCGTGGTGCCGGCCTTGCGGGCGTTCACGCCACCGACGACCTGGGTGCCGGCCTTGAGCATGAGGGCGGTGTGCTTGGTGCCCTCACCGCCGGTGATGCCCTGGACGATGACCTTGGAGTCCTTGTTGAGGTAGATCGACATGTTTCTGTCCCTATCCCTTACGCGTTGGCCAGTTCGGCGGCCTTGTCGGCGCCCTCGTCCATACCGGCGGCGAGGGTGACGAGCGGGTGGTTGGCGGCGGCGAGGATCTCGCGGCCCTCTTCGACCTGGTTGCCGTCGAGACGGACGACGAGCGGCTTGGTCGCGGTGTCACCGAGGATCTCGAGGGCCTTCACGATGCCCTCGGCCACGGCGACGCACGAGGTGATGCCACCGAAGACGTTGACGAACACGCTCTTGACCTGCT
Source organism: Microbacterium sp. NPDC089190 (assembly GCF_040701795.1). NCBI lineage: Bacteria > Bacillati > Actinomycetota > Actinomycetes > Micrococcales > Microbacteriaceae > Microbacterium > Microbacterium sp. NPDC089190. The sequence continues at coordinate 681,754 of NZ_JBFBHF010000001.1, forward strand.
CGTCGCCGAGGATGACGTCGAGACCGGCGGCCATGACGGTCGCCGAGGCGCCGCCACCGATGTCGAGGAAGTTGGCGGGCTTGACGCCGCCGTGCTTCTCACCGGCGTACGCGACGACGTCGAGGGTCGACATGACCAGACCCGCGCCGTTGCCGATGATGCCGACCTGACCGTCGAGCTTGACGTAGTTGAGGTCGTGCTGCTTGGCCTTGGCCTCGAGCGGGTCAGCGGCGTCCTTGTCTTCGAGCTCTTCGTGCTCGGGGTGGCGGAAACCGGCGTTCTCGTCGAGCGAGACCTTGCCGTCGAGGGCGATGATGTCGCCGTCCTCGCTCTGGATGAGCGGGTTCACCTCGACGAGGGTGGCGTCCTCGCCCTTGTAGACGTTGAAGAGCTTGACGAAGACGTCGGCCACCTTGGGGGCCAGCTCGTCGTCGAACTTCGCGGCCTTCGCGATCTCGAGGGCCTTCTCGGGGGTGATGCCCTCGAGCGGGTCGACCTCGATGCGGGCGAGTGCCTCGGGACGCTCGACGGCGAGCTCCTCGATCTCCATGCCGCCCTCGACGCTGGACAGTGAGAGGTAGGAGCGGTTGGCGCGGTCGAGCAGCACCGAGAAGTAGAACTCCTTGGCGATGCGGGCGCCGGCGGCGACCATGACGCGCTTGACGACGTGACCCTTGATGTCGAGGCCGAGGATGGCCTGCGCCGCCTCGAACGCCTCATCGGGGTTCTTCGCGACCTTCACGCCGCCGGCCTTGCCGCGGCCTCCGGTCTTGACCTGAGCCTTGACGACGACGACACCGCCGAGCTTCTCCGCGGCCGCCTTCGCCTCCTCAGGGGTGTCGGCGATGATGCCGGCGAGTACCGGCACCTCGTACTTTTCGAACAGATCACGTGCCTGGTACTCGTAGAGATCCACGGACAATCCTTCGCTGGGCGATCGGTGGTGGGAGGAGGCGAGATCTCTTGATATCAAGAGATCTTCACCAGGGGTCAACCCTACTAGACGGGGCTGAATCGCCTCGACGCTCACCCCTTCGATCGGAGGGATGCCCTCGTCCCGGGGTCTCCGCACGATCGTCGGACGTGCGAGGCGCGCGATCCGCCGTCGTTCGATCGCGGTCGCGATGAGTGATCATCGAGGCCGGCGCACAGTCGGGCGCGAACGGTCGATGATGGGTCGGTGAACCGAACCGATCGTCTCTACGGCCTGGTCGAAGAGCTCCGGGCCGTCTCCCCTCGACCGCTGAGTGCCCGCCGCCTCGCAGAACGATTCGAGGTGTCGGTGCGGACGATCGAGCGCGACCTCACTGCCCTTCAGCAGTCGGGGCTGCCGATCTGGGCGGAGCCGGGCCGGACCGGGGGGTTCGTCATCGATGCGTCCGCGACGCTGGGCCCGGCCGGCTTCACCCTCGACGAGGCCCTCGCGGTGCTCATCGGGCTCGGTGCACTCGGACGCAGTCCGTTCCGTCATTCCGCCCGCACCGCAGCCCGGAAGGTGCTCGCGGTCATGCCGGACGACGAAGCGGCACGAGCCCGTGTGCTCGCGTCGCGCGTGCATCTTCTCGAGGGCGAGGATGACGTCGATGCGCCCGCGGCACTCGCGGCCGCCCTTCGCGCGGATCGCGTCGTGCGCCTCCGCTACCGCGATGCCGGCGGTGCGGAGTCCACCCGCGACGTCGAACCGCTGGGATCGATCGGCAAGGACGGGCAGTGGTACCTCATCGCGTGGTGCCGGCAGCGCGACGGGGTCCGGGCGTTCCGGGGCGATCGGATGCTGTCGCTCGACGTGACGGACGAGCGGCCCCCGCGCCGCGCTCTCCGCGCTGCCGACCTCACGATCCCGTACGGACGCCTGCGGTCCGTCATCGACGACTGATCCTCGACCGGGATTCCGTAAACGCCGACAGGACGGTGTCGCCACCGTCGGCGAGGGTGAAGCCGTCCACCGTCTCGTCCCCGAAGGAATCCCATGTCATTCACCTCCATCCGAATCGTCACCGACGACGTCGACCGCCTCGTCGCGTTCTATGAGCGGGTCACCGGGCGGCGGGCCGAGCGTCCCTCCCCGGTCTTCGCGCAGTTCAGCGGCCCCGGCGCGAATCTCGCGATCGCGAGCGTCGAAACGGTCGCGATGCTCGACGGAGCCCTGACCGCCGCGGCGAATCGCTCCGTGATCGTCGAGTTCGACGTCGCCGACGTCGACGGTGCGTTCGCCGCGCTCGCACCCATCGGCGAGGATGTCGTCCTCGCACCGACCACCATGCCGTGGGGCAACCGGTCGGCGCTGGTGCGCGACCCCGACGGCAACGTCGTCAACCTGTTCAGCACGCCCACTGCCCATTCGGCATGACCGACGCGCACCCCCGGTGACGCGCACGTCGCCGACACGGACAGCGGCCGGGGTGATGACCCCGGCCGCTGCCCGGCTGCGACGCCGGAGGCGGGTGGGCCCCCGGTCAGCGCCGAGGCGCGGTGCGACCGCTCCGGCGGTTGATCGCGTAGATGATCGGGGTGAGCACGGCCAGGATGGCCAGGGCCCCGATCAGGATGAACGAGGTGTCGTGCTGCATGATCAGCTCGGCGATGATGTAGCCGATCGCGGCGGCCAGAGCGCTGTAGAACGCCTTCAGCCACTGACGAGCGGGGGACGGGGCGGCGAGGTTGTCGGTCATCACGGACTCCTTCGGTAGGTGCTGCGAACCCTATGGGGGATCGGATCGATCGCACATAGTGCTTGCATAACCGTCGCACGAGTTTCGTCTCGGCGTGGGCGGTGACGTCGCGCTCGGTGAGCACCGTGTTCTCGGCCTCGACCACCCGGCCGTCACCCGTGACGAGCACAGCGCCGAACGGGTGGTCGCCGTTCTCGCGCGCCGCTGCCGACAACCTGATCGCGCGGTGGAGGTGGGCGAGGTCCGCGGTGTCGAGTGGCATCCATGCGGACGAAGAGGGCGGGTGACGCCATCGCCCGGCAGATCGATCACCGCACCGGTGCGGTGGGGGCCGGAACGAACGGAGCGGGAGCGTTCAGCTCGAGGTGCCCGACTCGTCGGTGGTGTCATCGGTGCCGCCGCCCGAGCCATCGTCGGGGCTGCCTTCGCCCCTCTGCGGAGGAGTGCCCTCGCCGAAGTCCGGGCGGTTGCCGCCCATCTGCGGAGCGGTCCCGCCACCGAGATCGGGCATGGTCCCCGACGTCGCCGCAGCGGCGCCGGACGCCTCGCCGATGGCGAAGCCCGCGCCCCCGCCGACGAGCAGACCCACGACGAGCGCACCCGCGCCGATACCGGCCACGAGCCGACGCCCGGGGCGTGGACGCCGACTCGGGGGCGTGGACGCCGAATCGGCGGGCGGGGTGGCGGGGACGGGATCGAGAGAGGTCATGCCGCCGAGCGTGGAGTGCGCACCCTCACGCATCCCTGCCCGGTGCTGTCCGTTCGCTATGCCCGCGGGTCGGGCACGTCGCGGGGGCGATCGGGATCGGGCTCGCCCGTCTGCACCGTGCCGAACACCGCGGGCAGATCGGTCGACGACGCGGGCGTCCAGCCGTACGCCGTCGACTCCGCGGCGCCCGCGTCGACGACCGGGCCGAACGCCGACCGCAGGGCCTCGCGCCCGCTCTTCCTCCGCCGGCGCAGCACCGCGAACAGTCGCACGATCACTCCCACGGCGATGGCCGCCCAGAACGCGATTTCGATCCATCCGGACGTGCCCATGCGATGTCCCCCTCGTCGCCGCGTGAGTCCCCGACACTACCCCGGACGCGACGGCCGAGGTGAGCGAGACCGAGAGGGCGACGGTGCGGGGCAGGCACGCGAGATGCGGTCTCCGCCGCGACCCGCGCGAGCGGAGAGGATGAGGGTATGCCCTCCCGCTTCACGCTCGAAACGCACATGGCCGCCAGACCCGACGCGGTGTTCGATCTCGCGCGCGACATCGGTGCACACGTCGCATCGATGCGAGACAGCAGGGAGCGAGCCATCGCCGGGACCACCGAGGGGCCGATGCGCCTCGGCGACACGGTGACGTTCCGCGCCCGCCATCTGGGCGTCTGGTTCACACTGACCGCCCGGATCTCGGAGATGCGCGCGCCCTCCCGGTTCGTCGATGAGCAGGTCCGGGGCCCGTTCCGCTCCTTCCGTCATGAGCACCGTTTCGAGCAGACGCCGGGCGGGGGAACGAAGATGACCGACACCATCGAGCTCGCCTCGCCCGTCTTCGGGGTCATCGTCGAGCGCCTCATCCTGGTGCCGTATCTGCGCCGCCTCATCGCGCGCCGGAACGCGCACCTGGCGGCATCCTTCCTGGAGGCGGGGACCAGCTGAGGCGGTGCGCGTCGACGGCGCCCGTCACCGAACCGGTGCGCGTGAGAAGGCGGCCGGTCGCGAGCTGACGACCGCGGCAGTCGGGGCGTCGTCCCGCGAGGGGGTCTCGCAGCGGTTCGACGCCTTCCCTGCGACACCCGCGAGTAGTCGAACTACCTGATGAGGCGTTCTTCGTCCCGTCAATCGACCTGATTCCCTTTCTCGGGCTCTCATTCTGTAGTACAACTACCTCTATCAACCCTCAATGGAGATGGAGCCTTGATGAGACCCTCCCCCCGGCTGCGCCGATGCACAGCCCTCATGACCATCGGCGGGGTGATCGCCGCACTGGCCGTCGCCGGGTCGGCCGGCCCCGCCACGGCGGCGGACGCCGCGACCGTCTCGGTCGACACCGGCACCGTGGTGCAGGACGACTTCCTCGGCATCGGCGTGAACGTCATCCCCTCGGCCCTCATGGAGCGCTCACGGGGTTTCGGGTACTCCGACGCCGACTGGGCGGTCGATGCGGAGCGCATCGCGACCATTCGACCGAAGGTCGCCCGCGTGTGGTTCCAGATCGACTGGATGGAGCCCGACAAGGGCGTCTACACGTGGGACAGCGATCGGATGAAGGCGTTCTACCGCTACCTCGACGCCTTCCAGGCCGCCGGCACCGACATCGAGCTGAACTTCGGGTGGAAGGTCGGCTCGACCGTGCACGACTGGTTCTCGATCCCCGGCGTCGACCCGTGGACCAGCGCCCCGGCCGACAACGCCGCGTACGCGGCATCCGCGTCCGCTCTGATCGACCAGCTCAAGAACGTGCGCGGCTACGACAACGTCAAGTACCTGACGTATTACAACGAGCCCAACGGCAGCTGGGACTTCGAGGCGCCGGGCGATCAGCAGGCCGCGTACGTGCAGATGGCCCAGGCCGTGCACCAGCGCCTGGTCGCCGACGGCCTGCGCGACGAGGTCGAGATCTGGGGCCCGGAGGAGACCGGCGCCCCCGCGTGGACCACCTACATGGCGCAGAACGGCGGTGATGCGTTCGACCAGTACAGCTTCCACACCTACGGCGACTCGTACGGCTCCGTGCCGGGAAGCATCAACGCCCGGAAGAACGTCGCGGGCGGCAAGCCCGTCAACATGTCGGAGTTCGGCTGGTCGGACGACAACGCGAGCGGGTGGAACTCCGGCTACGCGAACTACGTGATCGCCGGAGCGAACCTGGGCCTGCACTCGATGCTCGTCTGGCAGCTCAACGGCACCTGGACCGTCGACCCCGACGGCGACACCAACGGCACCTACAACATGTGGGACGCCCTCCCCCTCGGGCTCGAACCACGAAAGACGTTCCTGTCGGCGGGTTTGCTGAACCGGTACATCCCCGCGCACAGCCAGGTGCTGGCATCCACGTCGTCGTCGTCCGACGTGCGGTCCGCGGCCTTCCGCGACGCGGCGGGCGACTACACCGTGCTGGTGGAGTCGAAGGGGGCGGCCCCGACCGATCTGACCGTCGACTTCGGCGGGACGACGGTGGACGCCGACTTCCACCGGGTCGTGTACTCCGATGATCTCGTGCCGGATGCCAATGCGCTCCTGCCCGCGGTCTCGGCCACCCTTCCCGCCGGCACGAGCTTCTCGGACGACCTCGGGACCGGCTACTCGTTCGCGGTGTACACCACCGCCGACCCCGCGGTGCAGGTGCGGATGGGAGACGTCGAGCCGACCGTGGCGTCGGGCTCGACGGTGCAGCTGACGGCCGACGTGATCGACGGCGCTCCCGGCGTGACGTGGTCCGTCGAGGGTTCGAGCAACGGTTCCGTGTCGAGCTCGGGCGTCTACACGCCGCCCGCGGTCGACTCCGAGCGCAAGATCGCCGTGCGTGCGACCAGCACCGCCGACCCCACGTCGTCGGGCATCGCGCTCGTGACCGTCACGCCCCAGCTGACGTCTGCGCGGGTCGACCCCGTGCAGTTCGACCTCGACAGCGGGGTGTACGCCGGGTCCGAGGTGCTCGCGCTCTCGACGGCGACCTCCGGCGCGCAGATCCGGTACACCACCGACGGTTCGGCACCGACCGCGAGCTCCACGCTGTACGAGCGACCGGTGATCCTGGCCGAGAGCTCCACGAAGCTGTACCGCGCGGCAGCCTTCGCGGCGAACAGGCAACCGTCCGGCGTCACGAGCCGCCTCTTCAAGGTCGGCGGCGTCTCGCAGGGTCCCGACGGCTACACCCTCTGCGCGAACGAGGGCGGCCAGTGCTTCTTCTCGGGGCAGCAGAGCGTCGCGTTCGGCGGCGACGGACTGTTCAGCTACCAGGCGAAGACGGGTCCGGTGTCGTGCGACACCGCGACCCTCGGCGACCCGAACCCCTCGGGCACGCAGCGGTGCTACGTCAGCCCCGAGCTGCCGTCGTCGTACCCGCTGGTCACCCTCACCAACGCCGGGTTCGAGAAGCCCGGCGGCACGAAGTCCAAGACCGGGCCGTTCACCAACGGCTGGACGTTCGACAGCCGCTCGGGCATCCAGAACGGTCAGGGGCCGCTCGGCCCGCCGACGCCGCCGGAGGGCCAGCAGGTGGCCTACCTCAAGACCGACGGCGGGGTGCAGGGCACCATCTCGCAGCAGGTGGCGTTCCCCGCCGGCGACTACCAGGTCGTGTTCGCCCTCTCGGGCCGCTCGGGCTACCCCGCGCAGAGCTTCGACGTGCTCTACGACGACACGGTCATCGGGTCGTTCGCCGTGGGCTCGACGAGCTCGTACACGACGCAGCGCTCGAACGCGTTCACCTCGACCGGCGGACGCCACACGATCACCTTCCGGGCCACCGCGCCCTCGGGCGATCGCACGGCGTTCCTCGACGCGGTGCGCATCGAGGCCCCCGTCGCCCCGGAGCCCGCGACGCTGTCGAACACGGGCTTCGAGGCGCCGTCCACGACGGGCGTCAAGTCGGCGCCGTTCACCGAGGGGTGGTCGTTCGTGGGCCGCTCGGGCATTCAGCGCAACGGCAGCGCCTTCGGCGCACCGACGGCCCCGGAGGGCACGCAGACCGCCCTGCTGCAGTCGCGCAACGGTGAGCACGGGTCGTTCGCGCAGACCCTGAAGATGGATGCCGGCACCTACACGCTGAGCTACCAGGCGTCACGTCGACCCGGGTACAGCGCGGTGCAGACGATCCAGGTGGTGGTCGACGGAACGGTGGTCGACAGCTTCGCCCCGCCGACGAACACGTTCACGGCGCACACCTCGCCGACGTTCACGGTGGCGGCGGGCGATCGGCAGATCACGTTCCGCGGCTCGGCCGCGACGGGAGACGCGACGGCGTTCGTCGACGCGGTCGTGCTGACGCCCGTCCCGTGAGGGACGACGAAGGCCCGGGCCGCTCGGTCCGGGCCTTCGTCGTGCATGCGGCGCCGACACGAGTCGCGATCGCGGGCGGGATGCCGCGGGCGCACCGGCTCCGACGGGTCGGGTCGCGGCGTCGGCGACGCACGGACACCGATTCAGAGAAGGCGCGTGGGCACCGGTTCGTCGGGCACGTGCGCATCGACGCGGTGCACGCGCCCGCCCGCGCGCTCGGTGACGAAGTCGACGGCCCGGTCGCCCTCGTACAGCACCGCGGTGCCCTCGTCGAGGCCGAAGCCACCGGGAAGGATGCCCGCGTCGACCGCCCGCCGCAGAGCCGGCCGCCGCTCGGCTTGCGAGTCGTAGTGCACCCCGAGCGAGCCGGGGAGGAACCCGAGGCCGTCGTCGATCGTCCGCACCTCGCCGAATCCGGAGGTGGGACCGCCCTCGTGCCAGCACAGCGCGCCCGCGGACGTTCCCGCCAGCAGCACGCCGCTGCGCCACGCATCGCGCAGGGCGGTGTCGAGGCCATGCGCCCGCCAGAGCGCCAGGAGGTTGACGACGCTCCCCCCGCCCGTCCAGACGAGGTCGGCCGACTGCAGGACCTCACGGAAGTCGACGACCGTGCGGCCGTAGAGCCGCAGGTGCACGGCATCCACCCCCGACGCCATCGCCGCGGCGAGCTCTCGCCCCTCGTCGATCCGCTGGTCGCCGCCGGCCGTGTTAATGAAGACCACGCGGGGCCTGCCCTCGACGCCGGTGAGGTCGAGAGCGTGGTGCAGGAGGGGACCGAAGGCCACGTCACCCCACGACGTGTCGGCCCACCCGCCGCACGTGGCCAGAATCCGGGGGGTGCTCACGCGCTCACCTCCACGGCATCCGCGTTCCACGCGCGCACGCGCGCATCGGGCCAGGTGGCGCCGGCGAGGGCGAACGCGATCGCGCGCTCCTCCCCCGCCTCGAGCCCGAAGGCGTTGTCGTCGAGCCAGGCGCCGAACGCGGTGGGGAACCCGTCGACGAGGACGAGGGGCGCAGGCACGTCGCCGACGTTGCGCACGCGCAGAACGCCGTCTCCCCAGCGGGCCTCGAGCCGCGTGCGCGGCTGCTCCTTCAGCGGCGCCGGGCCGGTGGCGTAGGGCGCGAGAAGCTCCTCGATCGGCCGGTCGGCCAGCTCGTCGAGCGGCAGCGCCTCGATCGCGGTCGCCTCGGCGCTCTTCGGCTGCGCGTTCAGCGCGTACCAGGCGGACGAGATGCGGGCGCCGTCCGCGTCGCGGAGGTACACCGCCAGCACGAGGGGACCGTCGTCGGGAAGCTCGGCGGCGAGGGTGAACGCGCGCGCGTGGGCGTCGGCATCCAGATCCACGGATGCCGACCGCTCGGCGATCACGCCGAAGCGGGCGTCGTAGAGGCGGGCGCTCACCGTCGCCGTCAGGGGGTGAGGCGTGTCGTTGGACGCGTGCACCTCGGCCGAGAGCACCTCGCCCGCCTCGAGCGCGGTGCGGTCGTACACCGCGAACGCCGACTGCGCCGCACCGAACTGCCGCGCACGGTAGTACGACAGCTTCGCGCGGCCGTAGTAGTCGACGATCGCCCACGACGCGCCGGGGAACACCTCGCCGACCTTGTAGAACCAGTACGCCGACGTGCGGGTACCCGCGTGCGCACGCAGCCGCTCCGACGCGAAGCGCAGGGCGTCGCCCTGGGCGAGCTGCGAGTACTCGACGAACGTGGCCCAATCGGTGAGCGGTCCGTAATGGGCGTAGCGCGCCTGTTTGAACAGGTCGAACAGCGAGAACTGCGCCTGGTGCTGCAGGATCGCGCCGTGCGCGGGCGGCGGCCACTGCTCCAGCAGCGCCGGATCGAGGAAGCGCGCCATGCTGTCGAGGTCGCACTGACTCGACAGCCCGTACTCGCCGAACACCGGGGGGACGTGCGTCGCGTACGCCTCGACGGGGTGACCCTCGTGGTAGACGCCGTAGTAGTGCTCGCTGCCGCCCCACGGGTCGGTGCGGTGGAACGGACGCGTCGGATCGTACTGCCGCACGCGGGTGCCGATGACGGTGAGCAGGTCATCGCCCGACACGGTGTCGGGGTTCTCGTTGCCCCCGCCCCACATCACCAGCGAGGGATGCGAGCGGAGTCGACGCACGATGCGGGAGGCCTGCGCGTCGACGGTGGCGAGCGTGGCGCCCGTGGCATCCAGTCCGAAACTGAGGGGGAACTCCTGCAGCACCAGGATGCCGCGACGGTCGCACTCGTCGTAGAAGGCGTCGCTCTCCACGGTGCCGCCGCCCCAGGCGCGGAGCATCTGCAGGTTCGCCCGCACGCACAGGTCGAGGATGTGCCGGTCGACGTCGAATCCGCGACGCGCCATCGGATCGGTGAAGCACCAGTTGGCGCCCTTGAGGAAGAGGGGCCGGCCGTTGACCACGAACCGCCAGTCGTACACGTCGTCGCCCGACACCTCGGGCAGCGCGCGCATCTCGACGGTGCGGATACCGATGGACGCGGTGCGCGCGGACCCGTCGACCGCCGCTTCGACGCGGTACAGCGGCTGCGCCCCGTACCCGAACGGCCACCACAACCGGGCGTCCGGGACGTCGATCTCGACCGCGTGCCGGGACGTGCCGCGGGCCGCCACGACCTGCGCCGTGACGTCGGAGACCACTGTCCCGTCGGGGTCGAGCACGCGGATGCGGGTCGGGGCGGCACCGCCGTCGGTGTGAGCGGTCAGGTCCCACTGCACGCGGATCCGCGCCGCCCCCTCGGCGGCGTGCACGGTTGAGACGAACAGATCCTCGAGCTCGAGGTCGGGCACGCGCTCCAGGCGCACTGCGCGCCAGATCCCCATCGAGATGAGGTGTCCGTAGTGCCATCCCCACCCGGGTGAGGGCTTGAGCACCCCGTGCCAGTCGCGCGGGGGCGGGTCGATGCGCACGACGATCTCGTCGGTACCGTCCCCGCGCAGCAGGGCCGTCACGTCGATGTCGGGACCGCCGTACATGCCGGAGTGGCGGGCGATCGGTTCGCCGTTGAGCCAGAAGGATGCCGCGTCGTCGACGCCGTCGAACGACAGGCGCACGCGCTGCCCGAGCCACGACGCCGGCACGTCGAATCGGCGGGCGTACCACCACTGCTGCTCCTCGACGCGGGTGCGCCGGAAGTGCCACGGCCATTCGGCGGGCGCCCCGTGCGCGACGAGCTCCGCGTGGGTGTGGTCGTGCAGCAGCGGGTCGGGGATCTCGCCCGCGGCGGTCAGGGCCGCCTGCACCGTTCCCGGGACGGCGGCACGGATCCAGTCCGAGCGGTCGGTGTCGGGTCGGTGCCAGCCCACCGGCGCCGGCGGTCGCGGACCGGCGAACCACCGCTCGATCGCGAACTCCCGGCCCGCGGGCGCGCCCGCGAGCAGCCACTCGCCGTCGAGCGGGACCACGTCGCGGTCGACGGCGAGCGCACCGCCGCCCCGCGCCGAGACGGGCGGCGCGGAGACGGGCAGGGTCGCGTGATCCTGCACCCAGCGGTCGCCGTACAGCGGCGAGGCCAGCGACCGCGCCCTCTCCCGGTCGTCGAGCGAGGTCATGCCCTCACTTCACCGCCCCGGCGTACAGACCGCTGACGAAGAAACGCTGCGCGAAGACGAACAGCAGCAGGATGGGCAGGCTCATGATGAGCACGGCCGCCATGATGTTGCCCCAGTCGGCGAGGTATTGCGCCTTGAAGTACAGCACGCCCGTCGTCAGGGTGCGCTTCGACGGGTCGGTGAGCAGCAGCTGCGGGACGAGGTAGTCGTTCCACACGCCCACGCCCTGCAGCACCCAGAAGGTCGCGATCGCCGGGCGGGCCAGCGGGAGGAAGATGCGGCGGAAGAGGGTGAAGTAGCCCGCGCCGTCGATGACCGCGGCTTCGACGATCTCCTTCGGCACCTGGCGCATGAAGGCCGCCATGAGGAAGACGCCGAAGGGCAGCGCACCCGCGATGTAGATGAGGATGACGCCGGCGTAGTTGTTGATGAGGCCGAGGTCGCGCACGACGCGGAACTGCGGTACGAGCGCGAGCTGCATCGGCAGGAAGATACCGGCCGCCAGCAGCAGGTACACGCCCGAGCCGATGCGGGTGGCCTGACGCACGATCGCGTACGACGCCAGCGCCGCGACGAAGGTGGCGACGGTCATGCTGACGACCGTCAGCAGCACCGAGTTGAAGAAGAGGTTCGCGAACCCGGCATCCTGCCAGGAGGTGACGAAGTTGTCGAAGGTCGGCGCCTGCGGCAGACCGGTCGGGTTCGTCAGCACCTCGAGGTTCGGCTTGAACGCCGTGATGACGATGATGACGATCGGGTAGATCATCGCGATGCTGAGCACGATCAGCAGCAGGTTGATCGGGAGGCGGCGGGCCAGGCGGAGCAGGGACCGCGTGTCCACGCGGGGGGTGGCTTGCGTGCTCATCGGTTGCCCTCCTCGGCGGCGACGCGGTTGTTGAGTCTGTTCTGCACGGCGGCGATCGCGATCAGCACGATCAGCACGAGCACGGCCATCGCCGAGGCGTAGCCGAAGTTGTTGTTGACCAGGCCCTCCTGGAACACCTGCGTCATGAACAGCTGCGTCGAGTTGCCCGGTCCCCCTCTCGTCATCAGATAGACGGTGTCGAAGGCTCGCAGCGCGCCGTTGATCGACAGGACGAGCACGAGGCCGATCGAGGGGATCATGAGCGGGATCGTGATGAAGCGCATCGCCTTCCAGCCCCGCGCGCCGTCGACCTTGGCCGCCTCGAGGATCTCGCCGGGGATGGTCGAGAGCCCCGCGAGGAAGATGACGACGTTGAAGCCCAGCCCGCTCCAGAGGTCGACGAGGATGACGCTGTACAGCGCCAGGTCGTAGTTGCCGAGCCAGTCCTGGGCGAGCCCGCCGAGACCGATGCTGCGCAACAGCGTGTTGAACGTGCCCGACGTGGGGTCGTACATGAAGCTCCACGTGAACACGATCGCCACGGGCGAGATGACCATCGGTGCGAAGAAGATCGCGCGGTAGATGTTGCCGAGCCGGAGCTGGCGGTGCAGGAGCACCGCGATGAGGAACGCCAGGATCGTCTGCACGATGATCTTGAAGAACCCGTATATCGCGGTGTTGCCGATCGCCTCCATGAGCACGGGGTCGCCCGAGAAGATGCGCACGAAGTTGTCCGCTCCCACGAACTCCCACGCGCGGTTGAACCCGCGGGCGTCGGTGAAGCTCGCGACGATGACCTGTCCCATCGGATACACCGTGAAGACGGTGTAGAGCACCAGCGCGGGGGCGACGGCGATCCAGAACCTGCCCGCGGTGGAACGCCCGGTCCACAGGCGCGCCTTCAGCGAGCGCGTGGTCACCGCCTGCGTCGCGGTGGGGTCGTCCAGGGCGAGGACCCGCGGGTCCTCGACGCGTGTGCTGCTCATAGCGTTCCAATCGAGTCGGAAGAGGGGATGACGACGGTCACGCCCCGGGCGGGCACATCGATGCGCCCGTCCGAGACCGGGGCGCGGCGCCCGTCGAGGTCGTCGGTCTCGGCCGCGCCGAGACCCGACAGGTGAAGCGACAGGGGTTCGTCGTCGTAGGTGGCCACGACGACGGCGCGGGTGCCGCCGGCCCCCTCCCACACGGTGAGGAGGTCGTGGACCGTGCCGTCGGGGCGGTGGGCGACGACGTCGTGGTCGGCGACGAGGCGCCCGTTCCAGAGCAGGTCGCGGTGGCGCTCGCGCAGCGCGTCGGCCGCACGGGCGAGGGCCACGGTCGCGGGCATGTCGCCCGGTCGACCCTTGAAGTTGTACGGCTCGAGGCTCATCGCGTACCCGTAGAGAAGGCACTGCGCGACCATCGAGCGGTCGTCGAACCCGGTGAGCGCGGTCACGATGCGGGCATCGGGACGCAGCTGCCGGCCGAGCGGGCGGTGCGTCGGCGAGGCGCTGCGGAAGTACGACACGTCGTAGTGCGCGAACTGGTCGTCGTACGCGCCCTCGGCGGCGATGACGAAGGTGTCGGCGCGGTCGCCGAGCCCCGCGCGGATCTCCTCGACGACGTCGGCATCCCACGTGAACGCGCTCGCGCCCACCGGATGCCCGTGGTCGTCGGCGAAGCACAGCAGCGCACGACCGTGATAGAGCGACTCATCCGCCAGGATGCCGTCGGCCCCCCACGCGGCCATCTCGGCGACCTCGTCGGCGAAGCGGCGGCGCAGCGCCTCGACGCCGAAGCACAGCGGCACGTACCAGGGGGTCGCGATGCCGTAGCGCTTGCGCGACGAGTGGTACACCGGACCGGGCTGCGCATAGGGCTGCCCGTTGACGTCGCGCGAGACGAAGGGCTCGAGCTCGTCCCACAGCGGGCCGGGCTTCTCGACCCAGACGTACTTCACGTAGAGCACGGTGGCGACGTCGAGCTCGCGCGCGCGGTCCAGGGCGCGGCGAAGACCCTCCTCGCCGCCGAGCTTCGCGGCGGGCCGGTGCCGGGGCACGAGACCGTCCTGACCGCCTTCGTTCCAGCCGACGATCTGGATCGCGCCGATGCCCTCGCGCGCGCACTCCTCGATGATGTCGACGAGGGCGTCGAAGTCGTAGCGGGGTTCACCCTCGGTCGACATGAGCTGCACCTGCAGCCACGAGCGCGGCTCTTGGAGCCAGGATGCCGCGCTCCGCCGGGTCGGCTCCTGCGTGGGCAGGTAGGCCGCGAGGCCGTCCTGCCACTCCCCCGCGTACGGCGCGAGAGCCATTTCGGGAAGCGTGGCCTCGGTTCCCTCGCCCTGGGGGAAGTGGATGGCGTCGAGGGTGACGGCCGCATCGTCGGCCGCGGTGCGGCGCAGGCTGTCGGCGAAGCCCGGGACGAGGCTCGCGCGCCAGCCGATGAAGTCGAGGGTGCGGGCAGCGGGCTGCACCGTGAGCCCGCCCGTTTCGCTCGCGAGCACGACGAAGGGCGACGTCGGCGTCCCCACCAGCTCGGGGCGCAGGTTGCCGCTGGCGTAGTCGGGGTACAGCGTTCCCCAGTAGGGGGCGTTGGAGTCGAACACCGGCAGCAGCGATACGCGCGTCCCCGTGGAGTAGTCGACGCCGCGGAGTTCGAGTGCGCCCTCGACCGGACGGATGCCGCCGAGCGAGGGGAAGCGGACGGCCTCGACGCCGCCGGAGTCGAGGTGGAACGACAGCGACAGCCGCAGCACCCCGTCGCGCACGCGCGCCCCGACGACGATCTCACCCGTCAGCCGCTCGCCGGCGGAGGTCACGGGATCGCGCCACACCAGGCGCAGCGCCGTGTCACCCTCCCGCTCGACGTGCGTCAACGTCTGCGCGGCCGTCTCGACGACGACCGTGCGGTCGCCTCCCCGCGGGATCTCGATCACGAACAGCGACGGACGCCCGCCCGCGAGGGGCGCGAGACCGGTGTTCGGGCCGTCGAGAGCGCGCAATCCGCCCGTCTCGGGGTCGAACGTCGCGGTGGTGCGATCGTCGGCGATCGTCAGCAGGGAGGTCACAAGCACATCCTCGTTCTCGTTGTGTAGCCATACTACATGTGGTGGGCGATTCTGATGCTGCGGATCCGGCATCCACGCAGGAATTCACCATTTCGCGTAGCCGCGCTACCGTTCCGCTCGAGCAGCCTCTCTCCCCATCGACGGTGCGGGGCGCGTTCTGCCGTTCGGGGCGGGAGACACTCGCCCCGAACGGAGAATCGCGCCCCGAACACGACATGACGGAGGCGGATGCCACGGGTACCGGCTCGACCGGCGACCCGTCGCGTCTCAGTCGGCGTTCGCGCGGACCTCGACGAGCGCCGCATCGAGCTCGGTGATCACGGTGTCGACGTCCGCGCGGCCCGCGATGAGGTTCTGCATGCCCACCAGGAGCGTCTCCTGCAGCTGCGGGTGCGCGGGGATCACGACGGGGCGGAAGGTCTTCCCCTCCCACGCCGCCGTCATCGCGGGGAAGAGCGGGTCGTTCGCCGAGACGTCGATGCCCTCGGTCGTGGGGAACGCCTTCACCGAGGTGAGGAAGTCGGTGTACACGTCGTCCTGGAAGAAGAAGTCGATGAAGCTCTCGGCCGCTTCGACGCGATCGTTTTCGGGGTTGATCCCCCACGCGACGAGGTAGCTCCCCCACATGTCGGCGACATCGGCGTCCAGCGTGGGGAAGTTCATGTAGCCGGGCTCCACCCCCGCCGCTCGCGCATCGGAGAGGATCCAGGTCGCGGGGAACATCGCCGCCTGACCGGTGAGGAAGGCGGACTTCGCCGCCGACTGGTTCGTCCCGAGCGGATCGGGCATGTACGCCGGGACGAGGTCCTTCACGACCTCGAGCGACGCGGCGTAGCCGGGGATGTCCGCGAAGGTCTTCTCCCCGGCGAGCAGCTCCTCGATCGCGCCGGGATCGTCGGGGAACACGTGCTGCGCCATCGCGTAGTAGGCGACGAACTGCGGCCACCAGCTGTCCTGCGCGCTCATCGCGAGCGGCGTGATCCCCGCCGCCGAGAGCTTCTCGGCTGCGGCCGTGAGCTCGGTGTAGGTCTGCGGCACCTCGGTGATGCCCGCCTTCTCGAACAGGGCGGTGTTGTAGATGATGCCGTTGCCCGACTGCGAGATGGGCACGGAGTACGCGGCATCCCCGTCCGCTCCCCGACGGGCTTCCTGCGCCGCCGCGTCGTCGAGCCGCGAGAAGAAGTCGGCGCCCGAGAGGTCGGCGGCGAAGCCGTCGCGCACGAAATCGGTGAGATTCTTCGGGTCGAAGCCGTAGACGTCGGGGCCGGCACCGCCGGAGAGGCGCGTCTTGAGCACGTTGTCGTAGTCGTTCGTGTTGACGAACTCCGCGTTCACGGTGATGCCGGGGTTCTCGGCCTCGAACGCGTCGATGACCGTCTCGTACGCCTTCTGGGTGTCGCCCCCGTCGCCCCACATGAGGAAGCTCAGGGTGGTCTCGTCGCTCGCGGCGGACTGGCATCCGGTGAGGGATGCCACGGCGAGTCCGGCCAGGGCGGTGGCGGCCGCGGCCGTCAGGGGAAGGGAGCGGGGCATGAGAGCGCCTTTCGGAAAAGGAACCGCCTCGCCCGGGATCTCCCGAGCGAGGCGGTTCGGATGTTCAGCGGTTGTTGGCGCGGTACTGCTCGAGCGCGAGGTCGAGGTCGCCCAGCACCTGTTCAGTGCTCTTCTGCCCACTGATGATGTTCTGCAGGCCCACGAGCAACGCGTCCTGGATGCTCGGATCGGTCGGCGAGAACGCCGCCACGAAGGTCTTGCCCTCCCACGCGGCCTGCATGTCGGGGAAGAGCGGGTCGACGTCGGCGCCGATCTCCACGCCCTCGGTGGTCGGGAAGAGCTTCACCTTGTCGAGGAACGTCTTGTAGGTGTCGTCCTGGAGGAAGAAGTCGAGGAACTTCTGCGACGCGGCGAGCTTGTCGTCGCCGTTGTTCGGGTTGAGGCCGAAGCGCACCTGGTAGGTGCCCCACAGGTCGTCGGAGGGCTGGTCCACCGTCGGGAAGTTCATGTAGCCGAGGTCCAGGCCGGCCTCACGGGCGTCGGAGAGGATCCAGGTGGCGGGGAACATGGCCGCCTGGCCGCCCAGGAACGCCGATTGCGCGGCGGTCTGGCTCGTGCCGACCGGGTTGGGCATGTAGTACGGCGTCAGGTCGCGCACCACGTCGAGCGACTCCGCCCAGGCGTCGCTCTGCGAGAACGTCGTCTCACCCGCGGCCATCTGCTCGCCGAGCTCCTCGTTCGCCCCGTGCTCTGCGAGCGCGTAGTAGACGATGAACTGCGGCCACCAGTTGTCCTGCGCGCTCATCGCGAAGGGGATCACGCCGGCGTCGGAGAGCTTCTTCGAGTCGGCGAGGAGCTCGGAGTAGGTCGTGGGCGTCTCGGTGATGCCGGCCTGCGCGAAGAGCGCCTTGTTGTAGATGATGCCGTTGCCCGAGAGCGAGATCGGCAGGTTGTACGTGCCGCCCTCGCGCTGGCTGTCCTTCGCCGCCTCCGGGGTGAGCTTGGAGAGGTAGCTCTCTCCGCCGTCGGAGAGGTCAGCGGCGAAACCGTCGTCGACGAACGTCTTGATGTTGCCGAGGTCGAAGCCGTAGATGTCGGGCCCCGCGCCGCCGGAGAGGCGGGTCTTGAGGATGTTGTCGTAGTCGTTCGTGTTGAAGAACTCGGCGTTCACCGTGATGTCGGGGTTGGCCTCCTCGAACTTCGAGATGACGTCCTCGTAGGCGGTCTGGGTGTCGCCCCCGTCCCCCCACATCAGGAAGCTGAGCTCGGTCGGGCCTCCGCTCGAACCCCCGGCGCACCCACTGAGCGCGCCCACCGCCGTCAACGTCACGGCTGCGATCGCCGTGTGCTTCAGCCACTTCGTCATGGCTCGTCCCCTCATCTTCAGTGATCGCCGGTCACGCCGCTGCGACCGGAGTACGTCGGTAGCGATACTACACAAAAGGGGAGTGAACGCCACCTGATTCGAGATAAACGGGTTGGATTGCAGAGCAATCGCTAGTCAGACTACGCAGACGACGCCTCCGGCTAATAGGGTGTCGCCTCATGGACTTCCCCTCGACGCCGATCGGCCGCCGACTGACCATCAACACCATCGTGCGGCGTCACCAGATCGAAGCGACGCGCGACCGCTCCCTGTGGGAGGACGAGACGCCGCTGCACTCCGCCGCCCTCGTCGAACGCTTCTCCGACGCCGTGCGCAGCGCGGTGCCCGACGCGCGGCTCACCTGGGCCCTGTCGTGGGGAGCACTGACCGACGACTCGCCGCGCTACCGCGACATCCGGCGCACCCTCGCGCGGATCGCGACGGAGCACGGCGACGACGTCACCTTCGTCCCGGGCGGCTTCTTCGCGAATCTGTACGGCTCGCGCGACGAGGTGGCCCGAGACATCTCGGATGCCGTCGACCTGCTGCACGCGTCCTTCGACCGGGCCACCACCTCTCTCGTCGCCGGGTTCCTCGCCGCCGAGAACATCTCCCGCGCCCGGGATCTCGGCATCCGCACCGTGCAGGGCAACATCTGGAGTCAGTTCGACATCGACCTCCAGGACGGCGACGGCTCGCTCGCGTACCCCTACTACCCCTCCCGGAACCACTTCCTCGTACCCGGCCGCGGCGACGACCGCATCGACGCGGTGCAGCTCGACGGCTGGACGGTCGACCTCGTCGCCGCCCGCGGGGCGGGGATGTCGACGGCGTTCAACTCGCGTCTCGGCCTCGGGCCCATCGAGACCCTGCACCGCCTCCCCCGAGAGGACGCGCTGCGCGAGCTGTACGCCACGAGCGAGGCCCATCTGAACGATCGCAACGTGCAGCGCAACGGCCTGGGGTGGCTGACCGTCAACTACGAGATCAGCGAGGTCGCGCGCGGCTTGGCGCACGACCCCACGACCCTCGACGCGTGGACGGGCTGGCTGCGCGGCATCCGCGAGACGTGGACCGACCTCGAGGTGACGACGATCGGGGCCTTCGGCGAGGAGTGGCGGCAGCGCCACCCCGACAACGAGGGCCTGGCCTACCTCCTGCAGCAGTCGGGGTCGGGCGTGCAGGGCTCGCGCGCCGGGGAGACCGTCACCTGGTTCATGACGGCGGACTTCCGCCTCGGCGTCGTGCGCGCAGGCGCAGACGTCGACGTCTTCGACTACACGTCCTACCTCGACGCCCCCCGGGAACCGACGCAGCTCGGCGACCGCCGCTGGAGCCTGCTGGGCGAGATCAACCAGAAACAGACCCGTCCGCAGGACCGCCCCGTCGCGTGGGGTCGCTTCCTCGAGGCCCACCCCGACGTCGAGGCCGCCCTCGAGAACACCTGGGCCGACGCCCCCGAGCGCGCCGAGCTGCAGGTGCGCGCGTGATCGCGGTCGGCGACCTGACGGTCGAGCACACGGTCGACCCCGTCGGCGTCGGCGGCGATCCGCGGTTCGGATGGGTGCTGCGCAGCGACGTTCCGGGCGCGCGCCAGCTGTCGTACCGCCTCACCGTCGCCGACCGCGACGGCACGGTGTGGAGCACCGGCCGCGTCGACTCCGAGCGGAGCGTCGACGTCGCCTACGAGGGGCCGGCACTGAAGCCGCTGCGGCGCTACGCCTGGACGGTCGTGGTCACCACGACCGCGGGAGACGCCGTCGCCTCGGGCGCATTCGTCACCGCCGTCACCGACGGCGACTGGCGCGGGGCCCTCTTCGTGGCGGGTCCCCCTGAGACCATCGCGGCCCCTCTGGTGCGGACGGCGTTCGAGATCGACGGCGAGGTCGACGAGGCGTTCCTCGTCATCGCCGCCGGCGGGCTGGCGCGGGTCGAGCTCGACGGGCGGCCCGTCGACGACGGCGTGCTCGGGCCCGGCTTCACCGACTACGACGTCACCGCGCAGTACACCGTCGTCGACGTCACCGATCGCCTCCAGCCGGGATCGCACGCACTCGGGCTCGAACTGGGCCGCGGCTTCTACGGCATGCGCGGACGCAACACCTGGGACTGGGAACGCGCCCCCTGGCACGCCGACCCCTGCGCGCGCGTCCTGCTCGTGGTGCGCGGCGCGGCCGGCGAGCGGGTGGTCGTGAGCGGGCCGGACTGGCGCACGGCATCCGGCCCGACGCTCCTCGATGACCTGTACGCCGGCGAGGACCACGACGCGCGGCGCGAACGACCCGGCTGGAGCACCCCCGCGTACGACGACGGGGAGTGGATGCCGGCTCCGGTCGTCGACGGACCCCGGGGACGCCCCGTGCCCCAGCGTCAGCCGCCGATCGTCGAGGGCGACCTGCTCGAGCCGGTGTCGGTGACGGCCCTGGCCGAGGATCGGTGGGTCGTGTCGTTCCCCCGCGTGATCGCCGGGTGGGTCGAGGTCGCCGCCGACGCCGACGACGGAGCCGTCGTCGAGCTGCGCTTCGGCGAGACGCTGCGCGCCGACGGCACGCCCAACTACGACGACGAGAAGGGGTACTTCGACGGGCGGTTCCAGACCGCGCGCCTGACGCTCGCGGATGCGCCCGTGCGCTGGCATCCGCGATTCACCTGGTACGGGTTCCAGCACGTGGAGGTGCGCGCCCGGATGCTGCCCGCCCTGCGAGCGCGCGTCGTGCACACCCGCGCGCCGCGCACCGGGAGCTTCTCCAGCTCGTCGCCCCTGCTCGACACGTTGCACGAACTCACCGTCCGCACGATCCTGAACAACCTCCACGGGCTGCCCACCGACACCCCGAAGTACGAGAAGAACGGGTGGACCGGCGACGGCATGGTGGGCGCCGAGATGATGCTGCTGAACCTCGACGTGCACGAGCTGCTCGCCAAGTGGTCCGACGACATCGCCGCCTCCCGCCACGGCGCGGGAGCTCCCGAGGTCATCGCCCCGCACGGCGGCTGGCACATGGACTGGTCGCCCGCCCCCACCTGGCACTCGGCGCTGCTGCTCGTGCCGTGGGAGATCTACCGCCAGCGGGGCGACGAGCGCGTGCTCGCCGACGTCTGGGCCGACGCGAGCGATTACCTGCGCTTCGAGATCGCGCGAGCGGTCGACGGTCTCTCCGACACCACCCTGGGCGACTGGGTGAGCCCCGAGACGGACGCCGGCGGCGGCAACGCGCCCGAGGACACCCGTATCGCCGCGACGGCCTTCGTCATCGCGATGTGCGACGCGGCCGCGAAGATGGCCCTCGTCCTGGGGCGCGAGGTCGACGAGTGGCGCACCGCGGCATCCGCCGCGCGCCGCGCCTTCGTCCGGGAGTTCTGGGACGCCGACAGCGGCGAGGTGCGCGGCGTCGGCGACGCGGGGTACCGGCAGGCGCACACCGTGCTCGCGCTCGCCTTCGACGTCCTGCCCGAGGCCGATCGGCAGGCCGCCGCCGACCGCCTCGCTCGCGACGTCGTCGAACGCGGCCACCACCTCTCCACCGGCGCCCTGGCCACGAAGCACCTGCTCCCCCAGCTCACTCGCTACGGCCACGGGGAGACGGCGCTCGCAGTGGCGTTGCAGACCACCTTCCCGAGCTGGGGCTTCTGGGTCGAGCGCGGCGCGACCTCGCTGTGGGAGCACTGGAAGGAGGAGTCGCGCTCGCGCGGGCACTACTTCCTCGGCACGCTCGACGACTGGCTCTACGCCGACGTGGCCGGGCTGCAGGCGGTCTCGCCGGGGTGGCGCGACGCGCGGATCGCCCCGCGCGTGATCGGCACCGCGCTGTCGTCGGCATCGGCTGCCGTGCGGATCCCGTACGGCGAGCTGTCCGTGCGGTGGCGCGTCGAGGGCGGCGAGGTAACGCTGTCGTGCGAGGTGCCGATCGGCGTCCGCGCCGAGATCGAGCTGCCGGGGTTCCGCCGCCGGGTCGAGGCCGGGAGGCACGAGGTGCGGGTGGCGCTGGACTGAGGGCGAGGCGAACCGACTGACGAGGAGGTCCCGGTTCGGCCGCGAACGCGATCCGCGCAGGAACACGCGGTCGGGCGGCTGATCGCCGGCTCGGGTCTGCCGGTCGCCGCGCTTCCGGTGGCGGTCTGGAGTGCGGCGGCGGCGTCACCCACGCCGAACAACGCCGTCCACCACAGCGATAAACGCTTCCCGTGCTGAGAAACGGTCTCTCCGAGCGTTTCTCGGCACAGGAAGCGTTTATCGGCAGCGGGCAGGTGGGCGCGCGGGCGGGGCGGGGCGGCGGCGCCTCACCAGGCGGAGTAACCGCCGTCGATCATCACCACCGAACCGGTCATGTACGACGCGGCATCGGATGCCAGGAAGGCCACCAACGACCCGATCTCCTCGGGGGCCCCGAGCCGACCCATCGGCGTGCGCCGCACCCAGTCGTCCCACCACTCGTCGGGGACGCCCTGCTTGGTCAGGTCGGTGCCGACGTAGCCGGGGGCGACCGCGTTGACGCGGATGTTCTGCTCGGCGAACTCGATGGCCAGCGACTTCACCGCCAGGTGCACGGCGCCCTTCGACGCGTTGTACGCGGCCTGGCGCTGAGGTGCGTTCGCGAGCTCGCCCGACATCGAGCCGATCGCGACGATCGATCCGCCGCGATCCTGCATGTGACGGGCTGCCTCGCGGGCGCACCAGAAGGTTCCGGTCGCGTTGACGGCGAGCACGCGGTCCCAGGTCTCGCGCTCCAGCTCGAGGGAGGGCTGGTGGTTGGCGATCCCCGCCGAGGTCACCAGCACGTCGACGGACCCGAGGCGCTGCGCGACGTCCGCGAAGGCGGCTTCGACGGCGGCGGGGTCGGTCACATCGAGGTGCACGTACGACACCCGACCGTCGGGGAAGGAGGATGCCGCTTCCGTCCCGGCCTCGTCGAGGACGTCGGCGATCACGACGCGCGCACCGAACTCCACGAGGGCGGTCACGACCGCGAGGCCGATCCCCCGCGATCCTCCCGTGACCACCGCGACGCGATCCGTCAGCTCCAGCCGTTCCCGGTACATCATCGTCCCCCTTCGGCACTCCACCATGGAGCGCGAGTCCGCTAAGATGTAGCCATACTACATGGAAGGAGCTCGCGATGACCCTCGACGTCGAGCAGGCCAGCGAAGAATCCACCGACACTCTCCTCGAGCGCATCACCCGGCAAGTGCCCCACCTGCGCCGTTCCGAGCAGAGGGTCGCCGCGATCGTCCTCGACGACCCCGTCAGCGCCGCGCAATTCACGATGGCGGGTCTGGCCGAGGCCGCCGAAGTGAGCGAGCCCACGGTCATGCGCTTCTGCAGCTCCGTGGGGTGCGAGGGATTCCAGGACTTCAAGATCCAGCTGGCGCAGACCCTCGCCCTCGGTCTCCCGGTGACGCACTCGTCGATCACCGCCGACGACTCCCCGGGCGATGTGGCGGAGAAGATCTTCGACCACACCATCTCGAGCCTCGACCGTGCCCGGCGCACCCTCGCACCGGCGGCCGTCGAGAAGGCGATCGCCGCGATCCTGGATGCGAGCGACATCCTCTTCGTCGGCTTCGGCGCGAGCGGCGTGATCGCTCAGGACGCGCAGCAGAAGTTCCCCCTGTTCGGCGTGCCCTGCCAGGCGCCCGAGGACTTCCACCAGCAGTTCATCGCCGCCACCATGTCGGGCCCGCGCAGCGTCACCGTGGCGATCTCGAACACGGGCCACACCGAGCAGACCCTCACCGTCGCGCGCGCCGCGCACAAGGCCGGCGGAACCGTCATCTCGCTCACCGGGCGCACGAGCCCCCTGTCGGAGATGGCCGACGTCCCCCTGATCGTGCGCACGTTCGAGGACACCGACGTCTACACGCCGTCGACGAGCCGCCTCGCCGGCCTCGTCGTCATCGACATCCTCGCCACGGGCGTCGCCCTGCGCCGCTCCCCCGAGCACACCGCGGCCGTGCGGCGCATGAAGAGCGAGCTGGCGGCGATGCGCCAGTCCGACGACACCGGCGAGGACCCGTCGTGACCGCCACGGTCCTGGTGACCTCGCGCTCGTTCGGCTCGGGGGCGTTCGACGCCGCGGGGGCGCTCGCCGACGCCGGGTACCGGCTCGTCCGCTCCGGCTCCGCGCACCGGCTCGACGAGCTCGCCCCCCTGCTGGCCGAGGCGGACGGGTGGATCGCCGGAACCGGGCCGGTCACGGCCGCGCACCTCGAGCTCGCGCCGCGGCTGCGCGGCATCGCGCGCTACGGCGTGGGCGTCGACAACGTCGATCTGGTCGCCGCCGCCGCGCGCGGCATCCCCGTCACGAACACGCCGGGTGCGAACTCCGCCGCCGTGGCCGAGCACACCCTCGCCCTGCTGCTCACCGCTCTGCGCGGCATCCCGGCCGCCGACCGCCGGGTGCGGGCGGGCGACTGGTCGGGCCGTTCCGCGCGCGAGCTGTCGGCACTCACGGTGGGAGTCGTGGGTCTCGGGCGCATCGGCCGCCTCGTCATCGAACGGCTTCGGGCGTTCGGAGCCACCGTCCTCGGTGCCGATCCCTGGGTCGATCCGTCCGACCCCCTGTTCGAGAGCGTGCAGCGCACCGATGTGGCGGAACTCGCGAGCCGCTGCGATGTCGTGACACTACACGCGCCCGGAGGGCAGACGGTGATCGACGAGCGCTGGCTCGCGACCGACGAGCGCCCCGTGCTGCTGGTCAACACCGCGCGCGCCGACCTCGTCGACGAGGAGGCCGTGGCGCGCGCCGCGCGTCGCGGACGCGTGATCGCGTACGCCGCCGACACCCTCGCGACCGAGAACGTGGGCGAGACGGGGTCGCCCCTGCTGGCCGACGATCTCGCCGACCGCGTCGTGCTGACCGCGCACCTCGGGGCCCAGACGCGCGAGGGCGTCGATGGGATGGGGCGCATGGCGGTCGCCGACATGCTGGCCCTGCTGCGCGGGGCGGCCCCCGCGCACCCCGTGCCCGCATGACTCCCTTCGTCCGGACGGCGATGGGCGACGTCGCCCCCGAGACCCTGGGGCGCGTCGACTACCACGAGCACCTGTTCCAGGTGTCGCCGCTCCTGCCCGGCGACGACCTCGACGACGAGGACGCCGCCCTCGAGGAGACGCGCCAGTTCGCGGCATCCGGATTCGAGACGATGGTGGATGCCACCCCCCTCGGCCTCGGGCGCCGTCCGGCGGCCACGCGGCGCATCGCCCGGGCAGCCGGGGTGACCGTGGTGCTGACGACCGGCCTGCACCGCCGCGAGCACTACCGCGACGGCGACCCCCTCCTCGACGCGGGGGTCGACGACCTCGCCGCGGCGTTCGAAGCCGATCTCGTGGCGGGGGCGGCCGAGCCGGGCGGCGAGCGCGACCCGGCTGTGCGCGCCGGCGTGCTGAAGGCGGGCCTCGGCTACTGGCGCATCGACGCGCACTCCGCTCGCACGATCGAGGCCGTCGGTCGCGCCCACGCCGCGACCGGCGCTCCCGTCATGGTGCACCTCGAGCACGGGACGGCGGCGTTCGAGGCCCTCGCGACCCTCGACGCCGTGGGGGTCGCGGCCGACCGCGTGGCCCTGGCCCACATCGACCGCAATCCCGACCCCGTGCTCCACGCCGAGCTCGCGGCCACGGGCGCCTACCTCGGCTACGACGGTCCCGCGCGCGCCCGGGAGCACCCCGACGCGGTGATCCTCGACTGCCTCGTGCGAGCGGCGGAAGCCGGGGCCGCCCGCCGCATCCTCCTCGGCGGCGACGTCGCCCGCCGCACGCGGTACGCCGCATACGGCGGCATCCCGGGTCTGCGCTACCTCGGCGAGCGCTTCGTGCCGCGCCTGCGTCGCGAGGGCGGGGGCGACCTTGCCGATGCGGTGCTCCGGCGCAATCCCCAGGCCTGGCTCGCCTGGCGCTGACGACCGCGTACCCGGGCCGCGCTCCGTTGGGGGGAGCACGGCCCGGGGCCGGCGTCAACGCAGCACGGGCCGTGCGACGGGCACGAGGTCGTTGGCCGAGCGCAGGACGGGCGCGCGGCCGAACGCCTCCGCGTCGAGGCCCGCGGGGGCGTCGATGCGGAAGACGGCCGACTCCCCCGGGAGCAGGGTGATGAGGGCGCGATCCACGCGCGCCGCGGGGTGCACCCGGTCGACCAGCAACGTGACGTCCTTCGCGACCGCGCGCGCAACGGCGGTCGCTTCGTAGCCGCCGTCGACGGCCCGCACCGATACCGACACGGGTTCCGGGTCGAGAGCGAGGGCGGGGTCCTCGGCGAAGAACCAGAACGCCCGTCCGCCGCCCGGCAGCTCCGCGACGAGTACCTCTTGCGCGGCGTCCTCGGTGGTGCGGAGCTCCTCGGGCACCTCCAGGAGTGCCGCCGAGCGGGCGGCGACGTGCACGGGTCGTTCGACGCGCGCCCTCTCGACCCCGTCGAGGGTCAGGCGACGCAGTGCGACGGTCCCGGTCCACTCGTCGTCGTGGTCGTCGTGGAGCGCGAGCGCGAGCCCCTCGTCGTGCGGCTGGAACGATGCGAACCGGTCGGCGAACACGGCGCGCAGGGCGTGCCACAGCGGCTTCCGCTGGCCGTGGGAGTCGACCGCCGCCCACGAGATGACCGGCCAGCAGTCGTTGAGCTGCCAGACGATCGCCCCCTGATTGAGGGGGTGCAGCGACCGGAAGTGCGCGATGCCGAACGCCACCGCGCGGGCCTGGTTGAGCTGCGTCGCCCAGTGCCAGTCGTCGATCGTGCGGGGCGCGGCGATGTGGGACCCGAGCCCGCGTTCGAGCTTGCCGTTGCCGTCCACGGCCTTCTGATGCACGAGCATCAGGGGACCGTAGGGATCGGCGGGCTCGTCGTGCACGACCGAGAAGAGCGTCGCCCACGCCGGCGGACCCTGGAACCCGAACTCCGACACGAAGCGCGGGCGGTAGTCGCGGTAGACGTCGTAGTCGACCTGGTTCCACACGTCCCAGATGTGCGTGGTGCCGTGCGCGGGGTCGTTCGGGTGCACGTACCTGCTGAACCCGTAGGGACTCCCCGGCGAGTAGGGGGTCGCGGGCGCGAGGTCGGCGACGACCCCGGGGAACAGCTCCTGGTAGTACCCCTCGCCCCACGTGGCACCGCGCAACCGCGGCCGCCACTTCCAGTCCACCCAGCCCCAGATGTTCTCGTTGCCCCCGTTCCACACCACGAGGCTCGCGTGCGGGGCCAGGCGCGTGACATTGTCGCGCGCCTCGGCGGCGAATTCGTCCCACAGCTCGGGGTCCTCGCTGTACGCCGCGCACGCGAGGAGGAAGTCCTGCCAGACGAGGATGCCGTTCTCATCGGCGAGGTCGTAGAAGTCGTCGGACTCGTAGATGCCGCCGCCCCAGACGCGCAGGAGGTTCATGCCGGCGTCGGTCGTGTCGCGGAACCGCTCGGCGAGCCGTTCGCGGGTGATGCGGGAGAAGAAGGTGTCCTCGGGGATCCAGTTGGCCCCGCGCACGTAGACGTCGCGGCCGTTCAGCCGCACGACGAACGGGGCGCCGTCATCGTCGGGGGTCGTGTCGATCTCGACGGCACGGAAGCCGATGCGCTTCTCCCAGCGGTCCGGCCCGGCCGTGACGACGAGCGACGACAGCGCTGGCGCGCCGTATCCGCGCGGCCACCACAGCTCGGCATCCGGGATCACCGCCTCCAGCACGGCGCTCGTCGCCTCCGCCGCGACGACCGCTTCGAGGACGCTCCCCGCGACCTCGGCGCGCACGGCCACCTCGCCCGCGGCCTCGCGCTGCACTTCGACCTCGACGCGCAGGCGGCGCGGGTCGCCGCCGACGCCGGTCTGGGGGCGGACGGCGGCCAGACGGCATCCGCTCCACGCGTCGATGCCGATCAGGCGCCAGATCCCGCTCGTCACCAGCGCGGGGCCCCAGTCCCACCCGAAATTGCACGCCGACTTGCGGATCGCGTTGAAGGGATGCTCGTACGAGTGCGGACGTTCCCCGAGCACGGCCTCGCGCTCGCGGGCGTACGCGATCGGCGAGGCGAACTCCACGCGCAAGCGGTTCTCGCCCTCGCGCAGGATGCCGTCGACCCGCCAGCGGTACGTGCGGTGCTGATTGCGGGTCCGGGCGATCTCCACACCGTTCAGGGTCACGTGGGCGACGGTGTCGAGGCCCTCCGCGACGAGGTCGTGCACCGTCTCCCCGTCGGGGCTCCAGGTGAAGATCGTCTCGTACGCCCAGGCGTTGTGCCCGATCCACGCCAGCAGCGCCTCGTTGTCGTCGACGTACGGGTCTGGGATGAGACCGGCGGCGAGGAGGTCGGTGTGCACGACGCCGGGCACGGTCGCGGGGATCGGATGCGCGGGGATCGCCGCGAACGACGCCGGGACGTCGCCGCCGGCGTGGTGGAGCATCCACCCGTCGGTGATTGCGGAAAAGCTCATCCCCCAGAAGTAGCACAACTACCTGTAGCAGCCCCATGTTGGCGTCCCGAGACGGGGAATTGCCTCCTCGTGCACCTTTCTTGTAGTCTCACTACTCAGCGACCGTCGCGGTCGCGCGTGAAGGAGATCCACTGATGTGCGCCGCTGCACGACCGGCCGAACCCGCCCGACTGTCGGTGGATGCCGCCCGCGGGCTGCTCGACGGACGGTCCGAGAGATACGAGAAGCGTCTCGGCGACCTCGCCGGGGTCTACCGCGACGGGGCCGCGTTCGTCGAAGCGCTCGGCCGCGATACCGGCGAGCCCGTGTACTGGGTCGAGAGCAGTACGCCCGAGACCGGGCGGGGCGCTCTGACGATCGGGCTGAGCGTGCTGCGTCCCGGCCGCATCGGCGACGAATTCGCGATGACGCGCGGGCACCTGCACGCGCAGTCCGAATTCGCCGAGCTGTACTACGGCCTGTCCGGATCGGGCGTCATGCTGCTCGAGTCCGTCGACGGCGAGTCGCGCGCGCTGCCGATCGGCCCCGGGGTCGTCGTGCACGTTCCCGGCGGATGGGTGCACCGCAGCGTCAACGTCGGCGACGACACCCTCGTCACCCTCTTCGCCTACGCCACCGAAGCCGGTCAGGACTACGGGCTCATCTCCGACGCCGGCGGGATGCAGCAGCTCGTCGTCGCCGACGGCTCCGGGTGGACCACCCGGGCCAACCCCGACCACGGGGGCTACCGTGCCTGACGCAGACGCCGTCCTGGCCGACCTCGCCCGCCACATCGACATCAGCTGCGTCCAGGCGCAGCACGATCGCGACGACGTCGACGAGCTCGCGCGGCGCGCGGTGGCGGGCGGCTTCGTCAGCGCCCACGTGCTGCCGAACTGGCTGCCCCACCTCCGCGACCGCCTCGAAGGGAGCTCCGTGCTCGCCGGCTCGCCGGTCGCCTTTCCCAGCGGCGGCGCGACCACCGCGACCAAGGTCGCCGAGGCGACCGAACTGCTCGAGCTCGGCGCACAGGAGCTCGACGTCGTCGTCGCGATCGGGCGCCTGCGCTCCGGCGACGGCGCATACGTGGAGCGCGAGCTCGCCGCGGTCGCCGAGGTCGTCGACGGCCGGGTTCCGCTGCGCGCGATCCTCGAGGTCGGGCGCCTCGACGACGACGACATCCGCCGCGGCGTCGACGCCGCCGTGGCGGCCGGCATCCCGTGGATCAAGACGGGAACCGGGTGGTCGGGCGTGCCCACCTCTCTCGCCCACATCCGCCTGATCGCCGACCGCGCAGCCGGCCGCGCCGCGCTGAAGGCGGCCGGCGGCATCCGCGACATCGACACCGTCCGCGAGATGGCCCGGCTCGGGGTCACCCGCTTCGGCATGAACGCCGACGCCGCCCTCATCGCCGTCTCGGCCTCGAAGGAGAAGCCATGACCTTTCCCACCCTCACCGCCGACACGCTGCGTCCGGCGACCGTGCCGACGCTGTACTTCATCGGCGTCACCACGGGGCGCTCGTCCATCCAGCACGTCTTCCCGCTGTGGGCCGAGCACCTCGGACTGACGGATGCCGTGCTGCAGGGCATCGACCTGCCGCTGCACGCGCCCGCCGAGGACTACCGCCGCGTCGTGCGCTTCATCGCCGAGGATCCGCTGAGCCTCGGCGCTCTGGTGACCACGCACAAGATCGACCTGTACGCCGCGTGCCGCGACCTGTTCGACGAGGTCGACCCGTTCGCTTCGCTCATGGGCGAGACGAGCTGCCTGTCCAAGCGCGACGGCCGGCTCGTGTGCCACGCCAAGGACCCCATCTCCAGCGGACTCGCGCTCGACGCCTTCCTGCCCGACGGGTTCTGGGCCGGCGGCCCGGCCGACGCGCTGCTGCTGGGGGCGGGCGGCTCCACCATCGCCATCAGCTGGTACCTGTCGCAGCGCGAACGCGGGCTCGATCGCCCGGCCCGCATCGTCGTCACCAACCGCTCGGCCGGTCGCCTCAACCACCTGCGCGAGATCCACGCCTCGCTGCCGACCGACACCCGGTTCGAGTATTACCTGACCCCCACCCCCGCCGACAACGCCCGCGTGCTGGCCGACCTGGCGCCGCGGTCGCTCGTCGTGAACGCGACGGGCCTCGGCAAGGACGCCCCGGGCTCGCCTCTGCCCGATGACGCGGCCTTCCCGCAGGACGGCGTAGCGTGGGACCTCAACTACCGCGGGGACCTGGTGTTCCTCGACCAGGCTCGCGCGCAGTCCGATGCCCGCGCCCTGCGCGTGGAGGATGGGTGGATCTACTTCGTGCACGGATGGACGCAGGTTATCGCCGAGGTGTTCGACATCGAGATCCCCACGTCCGGGTCCGCTTTCGAGCGGCTGAGCGACCTCGCCCTGGCCACGCGCTGACCGATGGGGCCGCTCGCTCTCGCCCTCGACCTCGGCACCGGGGGGTGCAAGGCCTCGCTGTGGTCGGCGGACGGCCGGTCGCTGTCGGAGACGGTGGTGACCTACGCCACCTCCCACCCCGCGCCGGGTCGCGCCGAACAGCGACCCGAGGACTGGTGGGATGCCGTGACCGCGGCCACGCGCACCGTGCTGGCGGCGGTACCCGGCGCTCGTGACGCCGTGATCGGCATCGCGCTGTCGGGGCAGAGCCTGGGTGTCGTGCAGGTCGACGCGCGCGGCGGACTGGTCTCGCAGACGACCCCGATCTGGTCGGACACCCGCGGCCGCAGCGCCGACGTCTTCGAGCGCATCGACGAGGACTCCTGGTACCTGCGCACCGGCAACGGCTTCGGCGCCGCGCTGTACCCCGTGTTCAAGGCGCGGACGATGCAGCGCGAGGACCCCGAGCAGTGGTCGCGCACCCGATGGCTGCTCGGCTCGAAGGATTGGATCACGCTCCGCCTCACGAGTGAGATCGCCACCGATCACTCCATGGCATCCGGCACCGGCGCCTACGACCTCACCACGGGCGCGTACGACGACGAGGTGCTCGACGCGACGGGCATCGACCGCTCGCTGTTCGCCGCCCCGCGCGAGGCGGCCGAGGTCGTCGGCACGCTCCGCCCGGAGGCCGCCGAGGCGCTCGGCCTTCCCGCGGGGGTCGCCGTGCACGCCGGCGCGGTCGACAACGCGGCGATGGCGCTCGGTTCCCGCGGAACGCGGGAGGGTCGCCTCTACGCGGCGCTCGGATCGTCGAGCTGGATGACGGTGACCTCCCGCGCGCCGGTGGTCGACGTCGCCACCCGCCCCTACGTCTTCCGCCATGCCGTTCCCGGCCTGCACGTCAGCGCGCTGTCGACCTTCAGCAGCGGGACGACTCTGACGTGGCTGCGCGACCTGCTCGCGCCGGGCGGCGACATCGGCGAGCTCATCGACCGCGCCGACGGCAGCCCTCGCGGCGCGCGCGGGGCGGTCCTCGTGCCGACGCTCGCGGGCGGCACGCCGCTCGAGGGCGGCAGCGGCGTGCGCGGCGCGCTCACCGGTCTCGAGCTGGGCACCGGCACCTCCGACCTCGTCCGCGCGTGCCTCGAGGGCGTGGCCTTCGCCCTCGACCGGAGCCTGCGCCACATCCGCGCGCTCGGCGGTCTGCCCGGCGACGCCGATCTGCTGGTGTCGGGCGGCGGCAGCCGGTCACCCCTGTGGAACCGCATCTACGCCGACGTGCTCGGCACCCCGCTGCTGCGCACCTCCGTCGACCAGCAAGCCGCGACGCTCGGCGCTGCAGCGCTCGTCTTCGTCGGTTCCGGCACGTGGAGCTCGTTCGACGCCGTCGACGACGCGCACGAGGAGCTCGAGCGCATCGTCCCCGACCCCGCCGGCGTCGCCGCCTACGACGCGCTCCGCGAGCGCTTCGCCGCCGCGTCCGACGCCGCCGCCCTGTTCGCCCGAACCCTCCCCGCGAAAGAGATCCCATGACCTCCCTCCCCCTCGTCGTCATCACCGGCGCCAGCTCCGGGATCGGCGCCGCGACCGCGCGCGCCTTCTCGGCCGCCGGCCACCCCCTGCTGCTCATCGCCCGCCGCCTCGCGCCGATGGCCGCCCTCGAGCTGCCGGATGCCGAGCTCGTCGAGGCCGACGTGACCGACACCGCCGCCGTGTCCGCCGCCCTCGCCCGCACCGAGGAGCGCTTCGGCCCGGTCGACCTGCTCGTGAACAACGCCGGCCTGATGGCGCTGTCCGCGGTGGCGGAGCAGGACCCGGCGCTCGTGCAGGAGCAGTTCGACGTCAACTGCGTGGCCCTGGTGAAGAACTCGCAGCTCGTTCTCCCCGGTATGCAGCAGCGCGGCCGCGGCACCATCGTCAACATCGGCTCCATCGCGGGCAAGCAGCTCTACGACAACCACGTCGTCTACAACGGCACCAAGTACGCCGTCCACGCCATGACCGAGGGCCTGCGTCGCGAGAACGCCGCCCACGGTGTGCGCGTCCTGCTCGTGGCGCCGGGCATGGTCGACACCGGCCTGCTCGGCAACACCGGCGAGGGAGACGTGCTCGACGGCTACAACGCGTACAAGAAGAGCATCGGCGGGGGTCTCGTGCCCGACGACATCGCCGCGGCGATCCTCACCGCCTACCAGCAGCCGCAGCACGTGAGCTTCCGCGAGATCGTCGTGGCGCCCACCTCGCAGGACGCGTGAGGTGACGACCATGCTGAACGGCAGCCGCATCGTGCCCGTCGTCGTGCTCGACGACGCCTCCTTCGCCCCCGACCTCGCCGACGCCCTGGCCGCGGGCGGCATCCCGTGCGCCGAGATCACCCTGCGCACCCCCGCCGCCCTCGAGGCGATCCGCGCGATCGCCGGCCGCTCGGACTTCGCGGTCGGAGCCGGCACCGTCACCACCGTCGCCCAGGTCGACGCGGCGGTCGACGCCGGGGCGACGTATCTCGTCTCGCCCGGCTTCGACGACGCCGTCGCCGAGCGCGCCGCCGCGCGCGGGGTACCGCTCGTGCCCGGTATCGCGACGGCCACCGAGATCCAGCGGGCCGTGGCCGCGGGCCTGGACCACCTCAAGGTCTTCCCGGCCGCGGCCGTGGGCGGCCCCGGGGCCCTGAGGGCCTTCGCGGGTCCGTTCCCCGACGTGCGGTTCCTCCCCTCCGGCGGGGTGTCGGCGGCCAACGCGGGCGAGTACCTCACGCTGCCGTCGGTGTTCGCCGTCAGCGGGTCGTGGATGGTTCCCTCGGCGGCACTGTCTGCCCGGGACGCCGAGACCGTGCGCGCGCTCTCGGCGGAGGCCACCGCGGCGATCGGCGTCCCCGCGGCCTGAACCCCGTTCCGCGCCCTCTCGCGCGCCGACGCCCCGGCACGCGAGAGGGCGCATCGGTGCGCCCACACGCCCGCCGCGTCCCGTCGAATACGTAGCTTCACTACCTTCACTACCTCGCGAAACGCGGCCTCTTCCGCGTCATTCCGCCACTTGCGTCCTCCGTGAGGAGCGCATAGCCTCGCTATCGTCACCCCCGGCGTAGCAGGACTACATTCTCACGTGGCTCCTCGCGCCATCCCCGCATCAATGGCGATAGGAGATCCCATGAGTCGACGGCGCACAGCCCTCGCCCTCACGGCGGCGACCAGTGTCGTCGCCAGCGCCCTGCTCCTCCCGACTGCGGCGTCCGCGGCCGACGAGCAGCGCACCGTCACCGTCCACCTCGATCAGACGGTGCAGGAGGACTACCTCGGCGTCGGCGTCAACGTCATCCCGTGGAGCCTGCTCGAGGGCACGACGAAGTACGGCTACGACGACGCCGACTGGGAGGTCGACGTCGAGCGCATCCAGACGCTGCGGCCGAAGGTGGCGCGCGTGTGGTTCCAGATCGACTGGATGGAGCTCGAGAAGGGGCAGTACGACTTCGAGAGCCCCGAGATGCAGGCGTTCTATCGCTATCTCGACGCCTTCAAGAGCGCGGGCACCGAGATCGAGCTGAACTTCGGATGGAAGGTCGGCGAGCGCGTCCACGACTGGTTCACGATTCCGGGCGCCCCCGACCCGTACATCTCGGCACCGGCCGACCTGCCGGCCTACGGCGCCTCGGCGTCCGCGCTGCTGCAGAACCTCTTCGACCGCGGCTACGACAACGTCGACTATCTGACGTTCTACAACGAGCCCAACGGCAGCTGGGACTTCTGGGCGCCCGGCGACGAGAAGGCCTACTACGCCGATATGGCGCGCGCCGTGAGCGACCGGCTGACGGCCGACGGCCTGCGCGACGACGTGCAGATCTGGGGCCCGGAGGAGGTCAACGCGGTCGCGTGGACCCAGTACATGGCCGAGAACGCCGGCGATGTGTTCGACCAGTACTCGTTCCACCTGTACGGCGAGTCGTACGACGCGATGGGGGATGCCATCGCCCAGCGTCGCGCGGTGATCGGCGACGCCCCGCTGAACCTCTCGGAGATGGGGTGGACCAACCCCGGCACGAGCGTGTGGGAGACCGGGTACGCCAACTACATCGTCCGCAGCGCCAACGACGGCGTGCACTCGAACCTCATCTGGCAGCTCAACGGCGTCATGACCGGCGACCCCGCCGGCGACACGAACGGCTCCTACAACCTGTGGGATTCGCTCATCCTCGGCCTCGCGCCCACGGCCGCGTTCTACGAGGCCGGACCGTTGATGCGCTACGTCCCGGCGCACAGCACCGTGCTCGGCACCGAGGTGTCGGATGACGACGTGCGTGCCACGGCGTTCCGCGCTCCGGACGGTGAGCTGACGGTTCTCGTCGAGACGCAGGAGGGTGCCTCGAAAGACGTGCGCGTACAGTTCGAGGGCGGCGACGCCACCGACGACTTCACCCGCATCCCCTACACCGATGCGATCGCGCAGCCCGAAGACAACGCGCTGCTGCCGGCCTCGACCGGCACGCTCACGCCCACGGGCAACGCCTTCACCGACGACACCGTCGGTGCCGAACACAGCTACGCCATCTACACGACGGCGCCGGCGGCCACGCAGGTCGCGATGACCCCCGTGCGCTCCGAGGTCGCCGGCGGCGGCCAGGTGCAGCTCGACGCGAGCGTGATCGACGGCACCGGCACGCCCACCTGGTCGGTCGTGGGCGACGACAACGGCAGCGTGGATGCGAACGGCGTCTTCACCGCTCCCGCGGTCGACACCGAGCGCAGCGTCGCGGTGCGCGCCACCCTCCCCGACGGGGAGTACGGCGTCGCCCTGGTCGAGGTGACCCCGGCGAGCACGGCGGGCGTCACCGACGCCCCGGTGTTCAGTCTGCCCGGCGGCATGTACCCGTCCATCGAGGCCGTGACGATCACCAGCGGCACCCCGGACGCGCAGATCTACTACACGACCGACGGCAGCGAGCCCACGGCATCCTCCCCCGCGTACACCGGTCAGATCTTCCTCGAACCGCTCAAGACGACCTATCTGCGGGCCGTCGCGATCGCCCCGGGCGACAGCGCTTCGGGCGTGACGTCGCGGCTGTACAAGGTGCTCGACGTGCAGAACGCACCCGACGGGTACGCGTTCTGCCAGTACGCCGACGGCGGCACGTGCGTCTTCGACGGCGAGGCGAACGTGGCCTTCGGCTCCGCGGGACAGTTCGTGTTCGGCACCTTCACCGACGGCGTCGACTGCTCCGTCGCGTCGTTCGACTCCGACCCGAACCCGGGCGGCGACAACCGGTGCTTCGTCAACCCCGACGTGTCGGAGGAGCCGCCGCTGGTGAGCATCCTCAACGCCGGGTTCGAGCGTCCCGCGACCGGCGGGACGGCGAACGGTCCGATGGTGAACGGCTGGACGTTCAGCGCTCGCGCCGGCATCCAGCACAACAACAGCGTGTTCGTCCCCGCCTCGCCCGCCCCGCAGGGCGAGCGCACCGCGTACCTGAAGAGCGACTCGGGGCTGGCGAGTCGCATCGACCAGACCGTGGTGTTCCCGGCCGGCACCTACGCGATCACGTTCGCCGCGGCGAACCGCGTCGGTTTCGGCGGGCAACAGGAGTTCGACGTGCAGGTCGACGGGCAGACGCTCGGTCACTACGTCCCGGTGGGCGGCGACTACCGGTACTACGAGACGGAGCCGTTCACCGTGACGCAGGGCGAGCACACGATCTCGTTCGTGGCGACGACCACCGAGGGCGACAACACCGGATTCGTCGACGACATCCGCGTGGTCGCCGCCGACGACACCCCGTCCGACACGACGGCCCCCACCGTGACGGTCAAGCAGGGTGCCGAGTTCACGCAGGGCACGGCCGAGGCCTACGACAAGGTGAGCTTCAAGCTGTACGACGCCGGCAAGATCGATCGCGCCACCATCAACGGTGTCGTGAAAGACCTCGTCGACAACGAGTGGTCCGACGTGAACTTCGTCGCACCGGGCGTCTTCGGCGCCGTCTCGGGCGACAACACGATGGTCGTGCAGGATGCCGCCGGCAACACCACCACGGTGGAGTTCCGCCTGCGCTGACCTGCGCTCGCTCGGAGCCCGCTCGCGCCTCGGCGCGGGCGGGCTCTCGCGCGACGACCCCTCGCCGGGGAGGTCGTCGGAGGAACGCCGTCAGGCCGGGCCGCTGTCAACGCCCGCGCGCCGACCGCCGATGTCGACCTACCGTGCCGCCATGGCAGTGAACCGACTCTGGCTCGTCCGACACGGTGAGAGCGACGGGAACGTCGCCGCATCCCAGGCGGAACGCGACGGCTCGCCGGTGATCGCGCTCGACACCCGCGACGCCGATGTGCAGCTCTCCCCGGTCGGACGCGAACAGGCCGAGGCGCTCGGCACGTGGCTCCGCGGGGCCGAGTCGAGCATCGACGAGTACTGGTCGTCGCCCTACCGCCGCGCCCTGCAGACGCTGTCGGTCGCGAGCGGATCCCCCGCGCCGAACGCGCTCGTCGACGAACGACTCCGCGACCGCGAACTCGGCATCCTCGACCTGCTTACCGCGAAGGGCGTCGAGGAATTGCATCCGGAGGAGGCCGCGCGCAGACGGCACCTCGGCAAGTTCTTCCACCGACCCCCGGGCGGGGAGTCATGGGCCGACGTCGCCCTGCGGCTGCGATCGTTCCTCGGCGAGGCCCTCGATCGACCCGGGCCGACCGTGCTCGTCGTCGCGCACGATGCGGTCATCATGCTGATGCTCTACGTGCTGCTCCCCCTCGACGAGGCGAAGCTGCTGGCGTTCGCCTCCACGCACACGGTGCGCAACGCGTCCGTGACCGAGCTCGTTCGGGGCGACGAGGGGTGGGAGCTGGTCACGTTCTCGGCCGTCGACCACCTCGAGAGCGAGGGCGCCGATGTCACCGTGCACTCCGGAGAAGACGATGCCTGACAAGACCATGCCCGCGAAGACCATGCCCGAACCCGTCACCCTGGCGTTCCTCCGCGCGTGGGGCGTGCCCGACCCGGGCGGCTCGAAGAAGTCGCGCGGTCAGATCGTCGTGGTCGGCGGGTCCCGCCGCTCCCCCGGCGGCGTGCTGCTGTCGGCCGAGGCCGCGCTGCGCGTGGGAGCGGGTCGCGTCGGCATTGCGGCGCCCGCCGGAGTCGCCGCCGGCCTCGGCCCCGCGATGCCCGAGGCCGGCGTCTACGAGCTGCCCACCGGTTCGGATCCCGTCGACGCTTCCCTGCACTCGGCGCTGGACTCCGCGGACGCCGTGCTCCTGGGCCCCGGCTTCGACGACCCGGATGCCACCCGCGCGGCGCTGCACGCCGTGGCCGAAGCCGAGGTGGCCCGGCTCGTGCTCGACGCGTTCGCGCTCGGCATCCTGCCCTCCTTCGATCGCGGCCTGCTGCCGCCCGACCTGCTGATCAACGCGAACGAGGAGGAGGCCGAGCTGCTGCTCGAGCGAGACCTCGGCCGCGACCGCGCGGCCGACATCTCCGAGATCGCCGAGCGCTACGACGCCGTGGTGCACTGCTTCGGCACGGTCGCGCATCCCGACGGCCGCTGCTGGCAGGCCGAGCCCGGCGGGTCGGGACTCGGCACGGCGGGCAGCGGCGACGTGCTGTCCGGTGCGATCGTGGGCCTCGCCGCGCAGGGGATGGATGCCGAGCGCGCGGCCGTGTGGGGCGGATGGACGCACGCGCGCGCCGGAGACCGGTTGACCGAGCGCGTCGGCATCGGCTTCCTCGCGCGCGACCTGCTGCCCGAGCTCACGGCCGTGCTGCACGAGAGCTGAGGGCGGCAACCCGGGCGGACGGGCGTCGTCGTCAGTGTCGACCGCTGTTGCGGTCCCACTCGAGCGAACGGTACTGCAGGTAGGTGCAGAGGTTGGCGGCGACGACGATCTCGGCCCCCAGTGCGCCCATCTCGTGGGGCGGTGCCGTCAGATCCTCCGGTCGGGCCGTGAGGGTCATCTCCCACGCCGGGTCGTCGAAACCGCGAGGCTCCATGTAGATGCTGGCGCGCGCCTTGCGCAGTCGCATGATGACGAGACCCGTGTCATTGGTGCGTTCGCCGTCCTGCTGCGCGACCACGATGTCGGCGCCATTGCTGTTGCCGGCCGCGAGGAAATCGTCGACCCATTCCTGCAGAACGGCGGCGTTGCGTCGGGGCGGAAAAGGGATCTCCTCGGTCACGCATTCATCCTCTCATTGAAACCACTTCCCGGGGATTCGCGCGGTTCGCGCCGACGACCGCCGAACAATCTGCGGGGTCGGACTCCGCGCATCTGTCCTGCCTGTGCCGACCCCGTCACACGATCATGCCGTCGCCGGCGGAAGCGGAAGGCTCTCACCCCGCGGTTCCGCGAGAGGCCTCGTCGCCGGGGTGCACACCGCTCGAGAGACGGACCGCTCGATCGGCCCCCGCCTAGGCTGGTCGGTGTGAGCAACGCCGCCGCGGGACCAGCCGGGCCCGTCGGGCCGGCGGAAGTCCTGCGCACGCCGGCATTCGCGCTCTTCTGGAGCGCGACGACCCTCCGCGCCTTCGGCACGGCGATCGCCGGGGTCGCCTTCCAGGTCCTCATCGTCACGGTCATCCAGGCGACGCCGATGCAGATCAGCATCCTGAGCGCCCTGGGTGTCGTGCCGTACCTCTTCCTCGGGCTCATCATCGGCGCCCTCATGGACCGGTGGCGACGCCAGCCCACGCTGGTGCTGACGAGCGTCGGCCGGGCGGTGGTGCTCGCGACGATCCCCGTGCTCCTGCTCACCGACACGTTGACGTTCTCATCGCTCGCGGTCGTCGTCCTGGCGCTGGGCGTCCTCACGCTGTTCGCCGATTCCGCGGCGCAACCGCTTCTGCCCCATCTGGTCGCCCGGCGGTCCCTCGTCATGGCGAACGCCCGCCTCGGGCAGAGTGCGACCGTCGCCGGCACAGCCGGCCCCGCCCTCGGCGGCGCGTTGCTCACCCTCGTGGGCGCGCCGGTGCTGTTCCTCGTCGAGGCGGGCCTGCTCGCGGTCTCGGCGCTGCTGCAGTCGCGTATTCGCGTGACCGAGACGCGGGCCGAGCCCCGCCCGCTCGGTCGCCATCTCGGTCACGACATCGTCGAGGGAGTGCGGTACACCT
The DNA here is from genome assembly GCF_040701795.1 of Microbacterium sp. NPDC089190. Lineage (NCBI taxonomy): Bacteria > Bacillati > Actinomycetota > Actinomycetes > Micrococcales > Microbacteriaceae > Microbacterium > Microbacterium sp. NPDC089190. The sequence goes on from NZ_JBFBHF010000001.1 coordinate 721,618, forward strand.
ACCGGCATCGCACGCTCCGCCCGCTCGCCCTCTCTGTGCACACGTGGTTCCTCGCGCACAGCATCGTGACGACGCTCTTCGGCGTCTTCACGCTGCGGGAGCTCGGCGTGCCCGAGTGGGCGTTCGGTCTGATCCTCGCCGTCGGCGGGGTCGGCGGCTTCCTCGGCGCGGTCGTCGCCCCCCGCATCGGCGCGCGCCTGGGGGCCGGACGTGCGATTCTCCTCGGGCGCACCCTCACCGTCGCACCCTGGCTGGCGCTGGCGCTCCTCCCCCTCACCGCGACGACGTCCCTCGCGCTTCTCCTGCCCCTGCTCGCCGCCGTGCAGTTCCTCTACGCCCTCTCGCAGGGGATCGAGGATGCCAATGAAATGGGCTATCGACAGGCCGTCGCCCCCGATTTCCTACAGGGCCGGATGAACTCGACCATCCGCACCGCCAACCGCGTCATCTTCTTCTTCGGAGCGCTCTCCGCCGGCTTCCTCGTGACCCTCTTCGGCTATCCCGTCGCCCTCGGCGTGGCCGCGATCGTCTTCGCCGTCGCCGCCCTCGTCATCCTCTTCTCGCCCCTCCATCGGGCGCGACACGATGACGACCACGGCGTCCCGGGTGCTTCCGCCTAGCGCCTCGTGCTCTTTCGGCTTCGCATCTCGCTCGCATCCTGCAAGGCTGCGGGGATGCGAGGTTCAGTGTGGGGGCTGCTCACGGCGGCGATCGGAATGACCATCATCGTGCTGCTGATCATCGACGGCACCGCGTACGGCATCTGGCTCGACGAGATCGGTCCTTCCCTCGACATCGCCGAGCAAGCCGCTGCCCCCACGATCGTGCTCCCCGGACTGATCGGGCTCCTGGCGATCGCGCTCATCGTCGGGGGCCTGGCCGTCGGGCTGACCATTCCCCGCGGCCAGAGGGATGACAGGGCTCGCTGAGTCGAGTCACACCTCACGCCCGGCGACGACGAGCCGCCCTCACGGCAGCGGAGGGCGCACCTTCGCCGCGGCGAAGGCCCGAATCCGCTCCGCCGACGCCGCGGGTGCGGTGAAGTGCGCCAGGTGACGATGGCCCGGGATCACCGCCACCTCGCCGTCGGCCGCGCGCGCGGCCAGGAGCTCCGCCCAAGCCTGTCGCGCGATCGGGTCCGTTCCTCCCCGCACGACGAGCAGGGGCACGGTCAGCATCGCGACGCGGTCCTCGATCGGGTAGCTCAGCATGTGCCGGGCCTGACGGACGTACCAGGCGGGTCCGCAGCGCGCGTAGTCGGTGACGACGATGCCGTTGAGGCGAGGCGGCTCGAGAGCCGAGTCGCGCGCCAGCAGCGCCGCCTGCGTCAACGGCCCGCGCCGTGCGCGATCGGTCACGGGCCCGAACGCGACGACCCCGCCGACGAGGTCGGGCCGCCGCACGCCCAGCTCGACCGCCCACTGCGCGCCCATCGAGTGCCCGACCACCACCGCGTCCCGCACGTCCAGCAGATCGAGCACGAGCCCGAGGGCCTCCGAGACGTCCCGGATGCCGGGATTGCGGCCCGGCTTGGGGAGTCCGGCGAAGCCGGGCAGGTCGATCGAGTGCACCTCGGCATCCGTCGCCAGCTGCGCGTGCAAGCGCGCGTGGTACCGGTGCGACATGCCGATGCCGTGGAGGAGGACGTAGATGGGAGCGTTCGCGCGCCGGGTTGAGAACGACCGGAGAGCGAGGTCGTTCACCGTGTGGAGCGTCGGAGTGGGCTGCGTCACATCGGTCACCGTAGGGCCGTTCGTCGCGACCTCGTCCGAGGGTTGCGCCGCGGCCCGGCTCACCCCTCGGGGCGCGCGGGCCGAGCGGTCACCGCGCTGAGGCGACGTGACGTTCGCGCGCGACGCGGATCGGCCGGCGCCACCATGGCGCCTCGCCGGCGGGGGCGCAGTGGTCGTCGTGCGTCGCGAGATGATGCGCCCACAAGGCCTCGGACACCTCCCGGAGGTCGACACCTGCTGCGACGACGCGCGCCTCCTCGTCGAACGCGCTCCACACGCCCTCGGGATCCCGACTGACGTACCCGAACAGTCGACGCGAGCACGCGCCCATCACGAAGTCGTCTTCGACGCGCTTCCACGTCGGATGCAGGTGGACACCGGTCAGCGAGAACATCGGCCGCTCCTTCGCGCGCCAGGATTCGGGGTGTCAGGGATTCTTGCACTCGGGAAACGCACAGGTAACCGATCCTTCGCATCCCGGTGGGTCGACTGCTCTTTGCGGCCGTGACCCTGGCACCACGGTCCGCCGGGAGGGGTACCGGCTGAGCTCATCCTCCTTCGTGCTCCCTCCCCAGCAGCAGCCTGTTCAGCCCCCACCCCGCCACAGTGACCAGGACGATCGCCCCCGCCATCGCGGCCAGTTGCGTCGGCTGGGTCAGGATGCCGAGACTCACGATCAGCGTCGTCGCCCCCGCGGGCGGGTGGGGCGTCTTCAGCAACGTCAGCACCACCGTGGTGGTCGCGACGGAGAGGGCTCCCGCGGCGAGGTAGCTCGCGGTGAGACCCCCGGACGGCACGGGCGGCTGCCCGTTCAGCCCGAGGGCGTAGAAGCACGCGGCTCCGACGACGAGCCCCACCCCGTGCCCTACGAGCGCGTTCCGCGGGCGTGAAGACGGCGTCTCGGGGGACTCGAAGAACAGCATCACGGTGGGCCCGAGGCTCGGGAACAGCCACGGCTGCCGGGTGGCGAGCCCGACCGCGCCGGCGAGCGCGAGCGCAACCAGCGACAGCACCCCTGCATACAAGGCCGCACCGCTCGGTCGCTGCCGCAGCCGCGCGCCGACCCGCTTCATCATGACGCCACGAGCAGCGCCTGGGGGGCGGCCTGCTTCAGCCGCGTCGAGAGCCAGGCCTGCTGCGTCTTCGTCTGCGCCTCGCAGTCCTCGATGATCGCGAGCAGTTCTTCGTCGCGCAGAGCCAGGGCGGCCTGCTTCACCACCGTCCACGTCGTGTCGACGAAGGCCACGAGAGCATGCAGGTCCTGCAGGTCGCGCAGCAGCCCGAGGGGCCCGCCCCGACTCTCGTTCATCGCCTCCGCGTGGAAGCGCTCGGGTTCGGCATCCGGTTCCTCGCCGTACCGCTCGACGACCGGGGCGAGCCGGCGGACGTGCTCGTCGCACTGCTGCGCCAGCGTGTGCGAGAGGTGGAAGACGTCGGGTTCGTCGCCGTGGCCGTCGGCGAGCTGCCGGAACGACTGCGCGAGCACGTCCTCCCCTGCGTGCAGCAGCCCGAGGTACGACGCGAGGTTCACGATTCCTCCCCCGTCGCGATCTGCGGCGGCTCGACAGGCCGCAGCGACTCCTGGGCCTCCCCCTCGGGTCCGCCGACGGTGGCGGGCACGGAGGAGGCCGGACGGGATGCCGTCGTCGTCGGCGCCGGCGCCGGCGCCACCCCGTCCGCGACCTTCTGCACCTCCACCGCCGCGACCTTGAACAGAGGTTGCTTCGACACCGGGTCCCACTCGGTCATCGTGAGCTCGTTGGCCGCGGTCGGATGCCCACCGGGCCCCGATCGCCCCTCCTCCCAGTACCCGTAGTGGAACGGCGCGAACACGCACCCGTCTCGCACGTCGCCGACACGGGCCGGCACGACGATCTCTCCGCGGGCCGAGGTCACCCGCACGAGGTCGCCTTCGCGGATGCCGCGCTCCGCGGCATCCGTCCGCGACAACTCGACCCACGCCGAGGGCGCCGCGCGCTGCAGCTGCCGCGTGCGCCCCGTCTTCGTCCGGGTGTGGAAGTGGTACGCCGTCCGCCCCGTCGAGTACTGGAGGGGGAAGTCCGCGCTCGGCGACTCGTGCGGCGGGTTGTAGGCCGCGGCTTTGAGGATCGCGCGGCCGTCCACGCGCATCGCCTTGTAGGTCACCGGTCCGATGGTCGCCCCGGTCAGCAAATCGTGCCCGTAGGTCTCGGCGCGGTCGAGGTCGGTGGGGAAGACGCCGTCGCCGTACAGGCGCACCGTCCCGTCGGGGTGCTCGTCGTTGCACGGCCAGGGCACGCCGCTGCCGCCGCGGAGCTTGTCGTAGCTGAGGCCGGTGTAGTCGCAGAGCCGCCCGCGGGTGCACTCCTGCCAGGCGCGGAAGCCGTCTTCGGGCCCGATCCAGTCGAGCAGCGGGGCGCCGTCGTCGCGGCGGAAGTCCATGCGCCGGGCGTAGTCGAGGAAGATGTCGAGGTCGCTGCGCGCCTCCCCCGGCGGCTCGACGGCCTTCTCCGACAGGTGCACCGTGCGGTTGACGTTGGTGAACGTCCCCTGCTTCTCGCCCCATCCCGCCGCCGGCAGCACGACGTCGGCCAGCATCGCCGTCTCGGTCAGGTAGAGGTCCTGCACGACGAGGAACAGCTCGGGCTTCGCGAGGATGCGCCGGATCCGCTCCGCCTGCGGCATCGACACCGCCGGGTTCGTCGCCTGCACCCACAGGAACTCGATGCTCCCCTGCTCGGCGTACCGGAAGATCTGCATCGCGTGCGTCGGCGGCGACCAGTGCGGGATCTGATCGACGTGCACACCCCACAGCTCGGCGAGCTGGCGCACGTGCTCGGGGTTCTCCCAGTTGCGGAACCCCGGGAGGTCGCCGTCCGCCCCGGCCTCGCGCGCGTTCTGCGCGGTCGGTTGCCCGTTCATCTGCAGGATCCCGGCACCCGGTCGCCCGATCCTGCCGGTGAGCAGGTGCAGATTGTTGACCTGGCACGCGGATGCCGTGGCATCCGACGCTTGATAGAACCCCTGCAGCACCGTCGAGAGCACGCGCGGCGAATGCGCGAAGATCCGGGCGGCTGCGCGCACGTCGTCGGCGTCGACGCCGCAGGTCTCGGCGACGGCCTCGGGCGTCCACGGCTCGACCGTGGTCTTCAGCTCGTCGAAGCCGACGGTGTGCGCGGTGATGTAGTCCTCATCGATCCAGCCGTTCGTGAGCAGTTCGCGGATCAGTCCGTTCATCAGTGCGAGGTTCGTGCCCGGTCGCACCGGAAGGTGCACGTCGGCGCGACGGGCGACCTCGGTCAACCGCGGATCGACGCACACCACGCGCGGCGGGTTGGGGCCGGCGAGGCGGTCGAGCACGCGCGTCCACAGCACGGTCTGCGTCTCGGCCATGTTGTGTCCGAACAGGAAGATGGCGTCGCACTCGTCGATGTCGGCATAGCTACCGGGCTGGCCGTCGGAACCGAAGCTCTCCTTCATGGATGCCGCAGCCGTGGCCGTGCACAACCGGGTGTTGCCGTCCATGTGCGGGGTGCCCAGGCCCGCCTTGCCGATGATGCCGAGGGCGTAGTACTCCTCGAGGAACAGCTGCCCCGAGCTGTAGAAGCCGTGGGTCAGTGGGCCTTTCCCGCGCAGTAGATTCTGGCTGCGTTCGACGATCCGGGTCATCGCGGTGTCCCAGTCGGTCTCGACCAGTTCGCCGTCCACGCGAATCATGGGTCGGGTGAGGCGGTCGGGACTCGTCATCCCCTGCCAACTGCCGAACAGTCCCTTCGGACCCAGGCGCCCGTGATTGACGATGTCCATCGGGCGACCGCGCACCCCCACCATCCGCCCGTCCTTCACGGCGATGTCGGTGCCGCACCCGTTGCTGCACAGCACGCACGCCGACTGCACCCACCGGTCGACGTCGTCCTCCGTGAGCCCGTCGGCGAGCTTCAGGTCGACGCGCACCGGCCACCGCTCCCCCTGCGCGAACGGCGTGCGCGTGCCCCAGATGTGTTCGATGCGATCGATCATGATCACGTCCTCCCGGTCGGCGGCGACGGTAGGACGGCTTCGGCGAACGACGCAGTACCTCGACAGGGGATGGAGGTAGTGCCAAGGTTCGCTCGCTCGGCGAAGCCGCTGCTGCTGGCAGACTCGGACACCGAGACCGTGCGCGCTGACGCGTCGTTCGGGGGAAGGATGGTCGGAGAGTGGAAATCGAACCCGGCATCTACGAACACTTCAAAGGCCAGCGGTACGAGGTCTTCGGCATCACCCGGCATTCCGAGACCGAGGAGATCTTCGTCTCCTACCGAAAGCTCTACGACGACTATTCGTACTGGGTGCGCCCGGTCGAGATGTTCACCGGGTCCGTCGAACGCGACGGCTATTCCGGTCCGCGATTCCGGCGCATCGCGTAACGCGTCTCGGCGGTATCCCGTGCGAGAGTGACGACGTGAAACTGTATTCCGACTTCGCGGCGCAGCGGGTGCGTCAGGTGACGGTCGACGTCGTCGCCCTCGTTCTCATCGCGCTGAGCGTCGCGACGGGGATCACGGTCTTCTCCACCGTCAGCCGACTCGCGCAATTCGGGCGCGACATGCAGACCGCCGGCGCGGACTTCCGATCGTCGATGACCGATGTCGGCGCCCGGTTGAGCGGCGTCCCCCTCATCGGGTCGGGCATCAGCGCCCCCTTCGACACGGCCGGCTCCGCAGGCGACACCCTCGCCTCGGCCGGTCAGACGCAACAAGACCTCGTGCTGCAGGCGGCGACCGTGCTCGGGATCGGCGTCGCCGGCCTGCCGATCCTGATCGTGCTGCTCGTGTGGCTCTTTCCCCGCCTGCGCTTCGTCACGCGCGCGACGCGCACCCGCGCTCAGCTGCGCGCCGGTCTCGACTCCGACCTCCTCGCGCTCCGCGCCCTCACCCACCAGAAGGTGGCCGCCATCGCGAAGGTCGGCCCCGACGCCCTCGGCGCCTGGCGCCGCGGCGACCGCGAGGTCGTGCAGCGGCTCGCCGGAATGGAACTGAGGTCGGTCGGCATCCGCGTTCGGTGAAGGTGGACGCTCATCGCCCGCGGCGGGCGTTCGACGTCACCGGTAGATGGGCATTACACGACCTGATGAACCTGCCGCGGGCACTGTCGACCGTCACCGCCTCCGGCGTAGCATCGCCCGTACGCCGGAGTCCCTTCGCGGCATCCGGTCCCTCCGTCACAACGAGCACTCGGGAGAAGCAATGGACACGATGGCCATGATGAAGTCGATGGACATGGGCGAGATGACCATGGACATGGATGCCATGCAGGAATGCATGCAGTCCCTGAACGCGTGCGCGATGGCCGCGGCGATGTGCGCCGGCAGCGACATGATGCACGGCCCCGAGATGGCGACCTGTTGCGCCATGTGCTCGAACATGGTCGAGATGGCTCAGGCGACGATGCACATGATGATGCGTCCGGCCGGCATGAATATGGACGTGATGAGCGCCATGATGACCGCCTGCATGACCATGGGCAAGGCGTGCGCCGCCGAGTGCCGCGCCCACGGCGACATGGACGAGATGTGCCGCTACTGCGCCATGGCCTGCGACGACATGGTCATGAAGTGCGAGGCCATGATGGCGTCGATGAGCGCTTGAGTTCTGTTCTTTACTGCGGCCGCTGACGTTTCGTCGGCGGCCGCTCGGCTATGCGGCGCGCGCGGTCGTGATGATCGCGGACGCGCTGAGCAGCTCGGCGACCGGGTGGTACGCCACCGGCTCCCCCACCGCGATGTCGACGGCCGGGCCGATGATCCGCAGCCGCACCGTCGTGCCGTTCAGCGGCGCGATCGTCGCGGTCGAGCCGTCGGCTTCGGTGACGAGGCCGTCCCACCACGCAGACGGGTTCGAGGCCGCCATGCAGCGCTGGATCGGGTGGACTGTCGACGAGATCGTGCGGGACATGGCTTCACCTGCCTTCGGAGTGGTTGGTGTGATGAAGCTACGGGATGCCGCGGGGACGGGCGATCTGGGGCGTAGTGGGGCGTAACAGCGGGGAAACCGCGACGCTCTGGAGGTTAGCCAGTTTCGCTCGCCCTGAGCGTTCCAGCGCACTATCGAACTAGCAGCGCTGCGAGAGCTGCGACCGCATATACAGCCGGGACCACTAGCCGGATCCTGAACACTGTTCTACGAGCGGAAACTATGGACTCCAACCGCAGGATCTCGTCGCGTTCCGAATCTGTCAGAAGGTCAGCAACGGTCCGAAGGTCCTTCCGCAAGTTATCTAACGGAGCGCTCAGCGGCGGCCCCTCGACCGCAGCGTTCCACAGGATCAATCCGATAAGGAAGAAGAACAACAGGATGCGCAGATCTTGAGCCTGACCATCCGTCAGCACCTTGGTGGTCTGCGCGATAATTACGCCTCCAATCGCCAGAAGTGAGGCGACTGACCGCTCAATTGCGACACGAGCCGCCGCAACGACTTGCTCAGTGGTTCGATTTGCGATGTCCAGAGCTAGCGTCCGTGCGGATCTCCTCGAAAGAAGAACTTCGCTCACAGCATCTCGGCGAAGAGTGGCGAACACAGCAGCGGCGGCCTCGTAGACATCCGCACTCCGCTCCCATGGCGGCTGGTCCCGATAAAGGCTCGCTACCTGTTGCACAGCCAAACGCTGGTCGACGGCATCAGGCGCGCTCGCCCACTCCCACATTTCGTACGCTCGTCGAGCTTGATACTCGTCCACCTCAACGACTGCACGCTCGAGGCGATGAGTCACCCGCTGGAGTCCGAAGATTTCGACAACGAGCGCGCCGTCGGCGCGGAGAATTTCGACCTTCGTCGAAAGGGCGACCCACGACATGGTCGCGCACCTCCTCCACGCGGCTCTTTCGAGATCGACTAGCCTCAGTCCGGTCCTCAGCGTCGGAGTCAAGGCCTTTGGGCTGGCCGCTTCGGGACAGTTAGGCACTCGCCGTTGACTCGCTGCGCTTCGAGCGAATATTTGTTTTGCCTGAGAACTGTCCGTGGCAGACGAGAGCGGCACAATTGCTGATCGACCGAGGTGAAGTACGTTCCCTTCCTCGAGGTTCTCGACCAGGAAGATTGCAGGTTTCTCCGCATCCCAAGTGGGTCCGAGGGCCCATACCGGAACATCCACCAGAAGCGCTTCGACGCTGGAGACTTCCGGAAGCACTCGCCACGTCACCGACGGCTCGGCAGTAGTTAAAGCCGATGCGAGATCGTGGGTGAGGGTGACGGTCCATCTACCCGGCAAGGCGAGGGCCGCATCCGCGTCGCCAGCCCAAGCATCGGTCGCCGTATCAATCAGCTCACGGCTGAAAGTTTGCAGGTAGTCGACGGGGCTCCGACGAGACACAACTGGGTTCGCGCCCGCCGCCATCTGGACCACCAATGACGCTTCGCCGAACTTCCCTTCAGCCGCGATCCTCCCCACTTGGCCAAGCGAATTGTTCAAATCAGCCAGCATCTTGGCAGGGTTATCACCAGACTTGACAATCGAGACGGAACTCAGGTTCCTGGTGACAGTCCAACCGCTTGCTCCCAAGATGCGGACCGATGCGCTCCACTCGCGTGTTTCTCGAAGTGCTCCTATAAACTCATCCACGCTTTGACGTTAGGGCGTACTACCGACATCGGATGGCTGGACCGGCGTGAGCGGCGTGCTCGTACGGATGACTGTTTCATAGTCCGTCCCGACTTGCGACGTTCGAACTTGAGCCAACCGCGCCAGAGGCAACTTGAGCTCGATGTCATCGGCCTCGAAGCTCTTTTTTGCAATGAGGGCAAATTGGGGACGGATCATTCCGGGCATCGATCCCCCGGCCCCGAGTTCCGGCGCGGTGGCGTGAAAGGTCGGCACCTGAGCACGGATCCGCTCGATTACTACCTCAGCGTCACCACCGTTGCCGACAGCTGCGGCAGCTGCAGCGATGCGAGTTGGCGGCAACTCGGAAAGCTGCTCAATCAACGCCTTCTCGGTGACTCGCGCGTTCGGCGAAGCATCGATGCGATAAGCATTTTGAAAGTACTTCGCTGTCCCCTCAACGACGGCGTCTAGGACGACGAGATTGGAATGAGGCGCTCGTGGATCTGGCCACGAAAGACCCTTCTGTATGTCTCCGGGGCGAGGCAATAGGTCCTTGAAGACTCTGAGGCGCACGCCCTCGCCGCTGCGGTCAAGCTGGGCTGCCTCGACCTCGGCGTCGAGTTTTAGCAGGCTGACAGTGCGATCTGCGGCTCCACGTCGAGCCTCGACGACGAGGGCGACCACACATGACGATGAGTTGACCCCCTGCATGGCGTCTGCAAGCTGTCGCACTAGACGACCTGCGGTCTCGACGAATTGAGCTCTGTCGGCTGTCAGCGCAGTAGTGAAGTCATCCTCAAGAGTCGAATCCGGCCGAAAACGACCTCGAGTTTCGGACGCGTTCGTTGTTTTCCTCAGCCGATCGACGTGACGAACAAGAAAATCTTCCTCTTCATCGTCGAGATCGCTCCACGTCGGAGAGATGACATTCCTACCTCGCTCAGTAATCACAGCGAGTGCACACTTCTCGATCATTGGCCCCCCTCGGACAAATCGACCCCGGCCGGTTGCTCGACACTATCTTTTCCTGGATTAGAGAAACAAACTGCATAGGCAAAGCGGGCTGGCCCGACCTGAGCTGCCCTCCCAGGGTCAAACGTCAGCGGCGCCGAGCGCGCACAACGCGCCACCAAGCGAGCAGTCGCCTCGAGAGCGGAGTTCGCAGCGAAGCAGTGCCCCTGATGGCACCGAGCCCTCCTAAGAAGGACCGCTGTCGATGTAACGCCCAAGTAAACTCCCCCTCTCCCACCCCGCCCCGCGGGGTGAGCCAACCGTTACCTCCCCGCCCCCGCTAACGCCCTCCCGGGAAACCCCTCCTCCCTACGCTGACGGCACGCCCCGCCCATGCGAGGCGCTGCACCTCCCCCGCATCGCCCACCGGAGGCCCCCGTGACCGTCACCGACCCGCGCCCCGAAACCGCCACGCCGCCCGCAGCCGCAGCGCCCGAGGCCGAGAGCGCCGAGCTACAACACCGCCCCGGCCGCTGGATCGACAACTGGAACCCCGAGAACGCCACGCAGTGGGCGAAAGAGGGCAAGGCCATCGCCTCCCGCAACCTGCGGTGGTCGATCTTCGCAGAGTTCCTCGGCTTCGTCGTGTGGCAGCTGTGGTCGGTCGTCGTCGTGTCGCTGCCTGCGGCGGGATTCCAGCTGTCGACGGGTGAGATCTTCTGGCTCATCTCCATGCCGAGCCTCGTCGGTGCGACGCTGCGCATCCCCTACACGTTCATGGTTCCGCGCTTCGGCGGCCGCAACTGGACGATCGTCTCCGCCGCTCTTCTGCTCATCCCGAGCATCGGGCTCGCCATCGCGGTGTCGAACCCCGCGACGCCTTTCGGCCTCCTGCTCCTGATCGCCGCGTTCGCCGGCTTCGGCGGGGGCAACTTCGCCAGCTCGATGTCGAACATCACGTTCTTCTACCCGGCCGCGCAGAAGGGATACGCCCTCGGACTCAACGCCGCCGGCGGCAACCTCGGCGCCTCGGTCGCGCAGTTCGTCGTGCCCATCGTCATCACCGTCGGCGCCGCCGCCACCCTCAACCTGCCGCTCGCGGGCCTCATCTGGGTGCCGCTGATCCTCGTCGCGATGGTCGGCGCGTACCTCCGCATGGACAACCTCTCCGCCGCGAAGGCCGACATCACGGCATCCCTCGCCGCTCTCAAAGAGCCGCACATGTGGGTGCTCTCGCTGCTCTACATCGGCACCTTCGGCTCGTTCATCGGCTTCGCGGGCGTCTTCCCCAAACTCCTCGCCGACACGTTCCCCGACTTCAAGGGAATCGCCATCGGTACCGCGACCGTGACCCTCGCCTTCCTCGGCGCCCTCGTCGGCTCGCTCGCCCGCCCCTACGGGGGCAAGCTCGCCGACCGCTTCGGCGGAACCGTCATCACGATCGGCGCCTTCACGGTGATGGGGCTCGGCATCCTGAGTGTGATGCTCACCCTGCCGATGCAGAACTTCGCGATCTTCCTGCTGTGCTTCCTCGTGCTGTTCGCGGCGGCGGGCATCGGCAACGGCTCGACGTACCGCATGATCCCGACGATCTTCGCCCTCAAGGCCAACGGCGGCGTCGGCGCGCAGCGCAAGGCCGCCGCGGCCCTCGGCCTCATCTCGGCGATCGGCGCCTACGGCGGCTTCTTCATCCCGCAGCTGCTCGGCTTCTCGAAGACGACGTTCGGCTCGTACACCCCCGCCCTCGGCTGGTTCGCCCTCGCGTACGTCGCGTTCCTCGCCCTCACCGCGGGCGTCTACCTGCGGATGTCGAAGAAGACCGGAACGCGGATCTGACCCCATGAGCTCCGCCGACACCCACTGCCCCTACTGCGCACTGCAGTGCGCCATGACCGTCAGCCACGCGGGCGCCACGACGGTCACGGGCCGCGACTTCCCCACCAACCGGGGAGGGCTCTGCGCCAAGGGCTGGACGTCGGCGGAGCTCCTGGCATCCCCCCACCGACTCCGGATGCCACTGATGCGGCGCCCCGACGGGACCCTCGCCGAGACCACCTGGGATGAAGCACTGGATGCCGTGGCCGCGGCGTTCCGCGACACGAAAGCCACGCACGGCCCCGACGCCAACGCCATCTTCGGCGGCGGCGGTCTCACGAACGAGAAGGCGTACCAGCTCGGCAAGTTCGCTCGCGTCGCGCTCGGCACCTCGCGCATCGATTACAACGGCCGCTTCTGCATGTCGTCGGCGGCGGCGGCATCCAATCGCGCCTTCGGGATGGACCGGGGCCTGCCCTTCCCCGTCACCGACCTCGACGACGCCTCGACGATCCTGCTGCTCGGCTCGAACGTCGCCGCGACCATGCCGCCGTTCCTCGCCCACCTCGCCGGGGCGCGCGCAGCCGGCGGGCTGATCGTCGTCGACCCGCGCCGCTCCGCCACCGCGCGCCTCACCGAGGACGGTGCCGGAAACCACCTGCAGCCCGCTCCCGGCACCGACCTTCCGCTGCTGCTCGGCCTCACGCACATCGTCATCACCGAGAACCTCCTCGACCGCGCGTATATAGAGGAGCGCACGACGGGGTTCGACGCGGTGCGGCGATCGGTCGGGGCGTGGTGGCCGGAGCGGACGTCCTCGACCACCGGCGTCCCCGTGGCGCAGCTCCGCGAAACCGCACGGCGCCTCGCCGCGGGGCGCGCGTACATCCTCACCGGACGCGGCGTCGAACAGCACGTCGACGGCACCGCCACCGCGACCGCCGCGATCAACCTCGCCCTCGTGCTGGGGCTCGTCGGCCGCGAGGGCTCGGGCTACGGCACCCTCACCGGGCAGGGCAACGGCCAGGGCGGGCGCGAGCACGGCCAGAAGGCCGACCAACTGCCCGGCTACCGCTCCATCCGCGACCCCGACGCCCGCCGCCATGTCGCCGGGGTGTGGGGCATCGACCCCGATGAGATCCCGGATGCCGGCATCCCGGCCACCGCTCTTCTGGCCGAACTCGGCGGGCCGGTGAAGACGCTGCTCGTCGCCGGGTCCAACGTCGTGGTGTCGGCGCCCGACGTGGATGCCGTGCATTCGCGGCTCGCCGCCCTCGACACCCTCATCGTCTCCGACTTCTTCCTCTCCGAGACCGCGGAGCTCGCCGACATCGTGCTGCCCGTGCTGCAGTGGGCGGAGGAGGAGGGCACGATGACCTCCCTCGAGGGTCGGGTGATCCGCCGTCGCCGAGCGCTCCCCGGACCCGACGGCGCCCGCAGCGAGCTGTGGATCCTGGCCGAGATCGCGCGGCGCCTGGGCGCGGCATCCACCTGGTCGACGGATCCGGCCGAGGTGTTCGACGAGCTCGCCCGAGCCTCGGAGGGCGGCATCGCCGACTACTCGGGCCTCTCGCACGCGCTGCTCGACACGGGAATCGAGGCGTATTGGCCGTACCGCTCCGAGGGCACCCCGCGACCGTTCACCCGGCGCTTCGCCCACGCCGACGGCCGCGCGCGTCTCGTGGCGGTGGATGCCACCCCCCCGGCGCCCACGGATCGCGGAGATGAGCTCACCCTCGTCACCGGCCGCTACCTGCAGCAGTACCAGTCGGGCACGCAGACCCGGCGGGTCGCCGAGCTGAACGGGGCCCGCCCCGAGGCGCGGCTCGAGATCCACCCGGCCACGGCGTCGCGGCTCGGCATCCGCGAGAATGCGGTCGTCCTCGTGTCGAACGAGCGGGGCGTGGTGCGGGCGCGGGCGACGGTGACGACCGACATCCGCCACGACACCGTCTTCCTGCCGTTCCACTACGCGGGCGACGAGTGCGCCAACCGGCTGACCGAGGCGCTCGTCGACCCGACGTCGGCCATGCCGGAGTTCAAGCGCACGCGGGTGCGCGTGGCTCCGGAGGCCGCTGTGCCCGTGCCCGCGTTCCCGCGGGGGTCCGTGGTGGTCTCGGCGCATCCGGACCCTGTTCGCATCGAGGAGGGAACCCATGCCTGAACGCGTGGTGCTGGTCGGCTACGGCCCCGTCGGAGCGCGGCTCGTCGAGGGTCTGCTGCCCGCCGTGCGCGAGGGGCGCATCGACCTGACGGTCGTCGGCGCCGAGCCCCACGATGCGTACAACCGCGTCTTGGTCGCCGAATATGCCGTCGGACGCATGGATCGCGCCGGGCTCGACCTCGGCGACCGTCGCGTCGCTGAACAGGCGGGAGCGCGGTTCCTCCTCGGGGTCGCGGTGGCCGGAGTCGACCGCACGCTCCGCTCGGTGCGGCTGGAAGACGGCATCCGTCTGGCCTACGACCGACTCGTGCTGGCGACGGGCGCCCGCGCGAACGTGCCGACGCTCGCCGGGGTGCGACGCTCCGCGGCCCTCGACGGCGACCTTCCGCGCGGTGTCGTGGCGTTGCGCGACCTCGCCGACGCCGAGGTGGTGCGCGCTGCGGTCTCGGCCGGGAGGCGGATCGTCGTGCTCGGCGCGGGGGTGCTCGGCATGGAGCTCGCCCTCGCCGCGGCCGAGGCGGGCGCCGAAGTGACGGTGGCGTACCACTCCGCGGCGCCGATGAACCGCACGCTCGACGAGAACGGCGGGCGCGTCCTCGCCGCCGCCGCGGTGGCCGCGGGGGTCGAGATGAGGCACCACGCGCGGGCCGAGAGCATCGTGCACCGCTACGACGACCACGGGCAGGCGTGGTTCGACGGCCTGGTCTGCGCCGACGGGCGCGTGCTCGCGGGCGACCTGCTCGTGCTGTCGTGCGGGGTGGGTGCGCGCACCGAGATCGCCGCAAGGGCCGGACTCTCCGTGTCAGCCGGCGTGCTCGTCGACGGCTCCTCCCGCTCTTGGACCGACGAGAACGTCTTCGCCATCGGCGACTGCGCGCACGTCGCCGACCCCGCCGACGCGGCGCCCGACGGACGCGTCCCCGGCGGGCCGAGCGGACTGATCGGCCCCGGCTGGCGCCAGGCAGACCGCCTCGCGACGCTGCTCTCGTCCGGAGCCTCGGCGCCCGCACCGGCCGAGCGCCCGGGCGTCGTCATGCTCAAGGCCGAGGGCATCGACGTGGTCGCCGGCGGCGTCGTCGACGCCGACCCCTTCGCGCACGCTCCCGGATGCCACGGCCCGCAGGTCACGATCTGGGCCGACCCCGCGCGCGGTGCGTACGTCAAACTCGTCACCGTCGACGGTGTCCTCACCGGCTTCGTCGCGGTCGGGATGCCGCGCACCGGCGCCGAACTCGCCCTGCTGTTCGAGCGGGGCTCGGAGCTGCCCGCCGATCGGTCGTCGCTCCTGCGACTCGACGCGCCCGACGCCGGTATGGCCGTGGTCGCCGACCCTTTCGCGGCCGATGCCACGGTGTGCTGGTGCAACGGCGTGAGCGCCGGCGCGATCCGCGAGGCCGCCGCCGCCGGAGAGCCGACGGTCGGGTGCGTCAAAGCCGCGACCCGCGCCGGAACCGGCTGCGGCGGCTGCGTCGGCCGGATCACCGAACTGCTCGCACGTGAGGCCGTGCCCGCGTAGCGCGCGCGGGCCCGCTCCGCGTGTGAGGGGTCAGATTTTGTCGCCCGGCGGCCACGGGAGCGACGATTCTCGACCCCTCACGCGCGCCCCGCGGGCGCGGGCTGGGGGACGACACGTCCGCGATACGCCGGAGCAGTACGCTGCACGCATGCCTCCGCTCGCCACCCTTCCCGCGTTCGTTCTGGCATCGCTCGTGCTCATCGTCATCCCGGGACCGGGTGTGCTCTTCGTGATCGGTCGCTCCATCGCCCTCGGACGCCGCGCGGGCGTGCTGAGCGTCGTCGGCAACGCCATCGGTAACATCCCGGCGATCCTCGCGACGGCTTTCGGCGTCGGCGCGATCGTCGCGTCGTCGATCGTGGCCTTCACCGTGCTGAAGATCGTGGGCGCGATCTACCTCGTGTGGCTCGGCATCCAGGCCATCCGCCATCGCCACGCGCACCTGGCGGCGGCCCGCCCGGCCGCGCGATCGAGGTGGACGCTGCTGCGGCAGGGCTTCGTCGTCGGCGTGACCAACCCGAAGACGATCGCGTTCTTCGTCGCCGTGCTGCCGCAGTTCGTCGATCC
This sequence comes from Microbacterium sp. NPDC089190, assembly GCF_040701795.1. NCBI lineage: Bacteria > Bacillati > Actinomycetota > Actinomycetes > Micrococcales > Microbacteriaceae > Microbacterium > Microbacterium sp. NPDC089190. Next base: position 737,925 of record NZ_JBFBHF010000001.1, read on the forward strand.
GCACGCGGGGGCGGTGTGGTCGCAACTGCTCGTGCTCGGGCTCATCTTCCAGGTGCTCGCGCTCATCTGCGACAGCACCTGGGCCCTGGCAGCCGGCACCGCCCGCACGTGGTTCGCCCGCTCGCCGAAGCGCCTGTCGGCCCTGTCGGGAACCGGCGGCGTCATGATGATCGGCCTCGGCGGCGCGCTCGCGCTCACCGGCGCGAAGAGCTGACCGCCCCGCCGGCACGACTCCGGCAGACGGCGGCCGGAACGCGTCGATCCCGCGCGCGAGCGACCGATGCGCCGGAGTCGCGCGTCACCGGAGGACGCGAATCGCCCCTCACCCGCGAACGGACGCGCCCAGATCGGCCGACGCCGAGCCCTCCACCCGCGTGCCGTCGGGGGCGTAGCGCGAGCCGTCGACGGGGCTGTCCCACGTGCGTTCGGCGTCGTTCCACGTCAGCGGCGCCGGCGCGGTGACCGCGCGCGTGCGTCCGTCGATCATGGAGACGGCGGCCGTGCGCAGTCCCTGGCGGGCCACGAGTCCGGCGCCCTCCGCGGGTCTCTTCGTCGGCGCGGGAACCGCCTCGGCGAGCGCCATCGCGGCCACCCGGGCACGCCGCGCGGCCTCGCCGATCCCTCGACCGAGATCGGCGGGCACGGTCAGGCGCGTGCCGATCGTCCGCATCCACTCGGGTCGTCCACTGCGCGAGACGCCGCGGATCTCCGCGGTCAGGCGCATCGCCGCCGCCGGGGCGTTGGTCATGCCCCACCCGGCGTATCCCGTGGCGAAACGCAGGCGGCCGAGACCGCGCGGCATCCCGCCCACGAACGGCACGAGGTTGTGCGACTGGTAGTCCTGCCCCGACCAGCGGGCGATCTCCGCGCCGACGGGGAGCGTCCGGCGTGCCCACGCGGCGAGCCCCTCGGCGAGCGCGACCTCCGACGATGCCGACCCGACCGGATGCCGCGCCCCGGTGACGATGAGCGCGGAACGCCCGAACGACGACGGGGCCGCCACGACGCTGCGCCCGTCGACGCCCACCTCGCTCCACATGCCGCCGGGGGCCTCGGCATCCCCCTCGAGCTCGAAGGCGATCGCCCACGAGCGCAGGGCCCGGGTCTTCAGGTCGTAGAGGCCGCGGCGGGTGATGGGCGTGCCGGTCGCGAGGACGACCGTGTCGCCGAGAAGCGGGCCGCGGTCGGTCTCGACGCGGCCGGCGGGGAGCGCGTGCACATCGGTCACGCGGATACCGGTGTGCAGGGTCGCACCCGCGTCCACCGCGGTGCGAGCAAGCGTGCGCGCCAGCATGACGGGATCGAGGGCCAGCTGATCGTCGAGCGCGAGGGCGCGCACGGGCGTGCGTCCGCCGAGGTCGGCGGGAGCGTCTTCGTGCAGGGTGAGACCGGCCTCGCGGGCCGCGTCGCGCACGGCGTCGAGGGCGGGATCCGCGGCGATGCCCCGCCCGAAGGTGAAGGCGGTTCGACGGTCCGCGGTGTCGCCGGCGCGCTCGGTGAGCCACTCCAGGCCCGCGCGGTTCGCGTCGACGTAGGCGCGCACCAGGCTCGCCGGATGGTGCCTCCGCAGCGACGCGAGGGTCGTCCCCTGCAGCAGGGATGCCATGCCGACGGACGCGCCAGTGGCCCCCTGCCCCACCCCGCCCGCATCGACCACCGCGACGTCGACGCCGGCCTCGGCGAGCATGACGGCGGTGGACAAGCCGGTGATGCCGGCGCCGACGATCACGACGTCGTGCCGTGCGCCGGACTCGAACGGGGTGCCCTCGACGGGCGTCTGATCGCGGAGCCACAGGGGGGAGGTCATGCGGTCCATCCCATCGCGGGGGCGGAGGTCTCGGCATCCACTTGCCCCCGGCGGTGGTTTCGGTTAGCCGCGGGTGGCGGATGCGCCGACGCCCTCGCCGTGACGGCGTGGACGGGTGGACCCACTCACCTCGCTCGTCTTCGTCGTGGTCATGGCCGCCGTCGCCCTCTCCGCGGTCTCCGGTGTCGTCCGAGAAGCCGTCCGCGACGAGCTCACCGCCCGCGGTCGGGAATCGCGCGATTCTCCGGCCTCCGACGCCTAGGCTCATCACGTGAGCGAGACCCCTGCCCCGCCGAGCCGGACGGCCGTGGTCGCCGCCGCCATCGACCTCTTCGTCGCGAACGGCTACGACCAGACCTCGGTCGAGCAGATCGCGCAGGCCGCGGGGGTGTCGCGCTCGACGTTCTTCCGGCAGTTCGGCGGGAAGGAAGACGTCGTCTTCGCCGACCACGAGGTGCTGCTCGCCGAGACGCGCGCCTATCTGTCGCAGCCGCACGACGACCCGTGGGCCGCGGTGTGCGAGGCGTCGGTGCGGGTGTTCCGCCACTTCGCGGCCGACCCCGAGCTCGCCCGCCGTCGCTATGTGATCGTGCGGGAGATCCCCGATCTGCGCGACCGCGAGATCGTCACGGTGTTCCGCTACGAACGCCTCTTCGACGAATACCTCCGCGAGGCCCTCCCCGGCCTCGACCCCCTGGATGCCGTCGGCTTCGCCGCCCTGGTCACGGCGGTGCACAACCACGTGCTGCGCCGGCTCATGCGGGGCGCCCGGGTGCCGGCATCCGTTCTGCGTCGCGCACTCGACGACGTGCTGCGTCGCTACGGCGTGCACGCCGACGGCGACGACGCGTCGGGCGACGACCTCATCGTGGCAGCGTTCCCGCGCCGCATGCCCGCCGCCGAGGTGACGCGCCGCCTGCGCGCCTCGCTCGGCGACTGACCCGGGGCCGCCTCCCTCGCCGCGGCGCGGCACTGCCCGAGCCGCGGGTCCCACCCCCTGTCGAGTGTCCAAGACACGCCGTTCGCCGGGGCGCCATACGGCGTGTCCTGGACACTCGGCGCTTCTCCCGAACCGCCGCCCCGGCATCCCCCCGGTCGAGTGTCCAGAACACGCCGTTCGCGGCGGCGTCATGCGGCGTGTCCTGGACACTCGAGAAGCGCGTCGGCGCGCACGCGGTGCGAGTGCGAGGGGTTGCCGTGAGAAACCCCCACGGCGTGACACCGAGTATCAGCGTGAGCGATACTGGGAACCATGACCATCGACGCCGATGCCCGCGCCCTCCCCGGAGAGCGCGTCGCCCACTACGACCTGCTGGGCCGCCGCGACACCGACTACTACGCCGTCTTCGCCGACATCCCCGACGCCGACCGCGCCGCGTGGAATGCCGCGAAGACCTTCGCCGACGAGGTCGGCGAGCGCATGCAGGGCGAGTGGGATGCCGCCACCTACCCGATCGACCTCGTGCGGCGCATGGGCGAGCTCGAGTTGTTCACCGACGGCATCGAGCACCCCGACCTTCCGCGCACCTCTCCCCTGGCCGCGGGACTGGTCAACATGGAGATCTCGCGCCACGACGGGTCGCTCGCCACGGCCCTCGCCGTGCAGGGCGGCCTCGCGCTGCGCACGCTGGCGTTCTACGGATCGCCCGAGCAGCAGCAGCGCTGGCTCACCCCCCTCGCCGCCGGCACCGTCCTCGGCGCCTTCGCGCTCACGGAGCCCGACCACGGTTCGGATTCCGTCTCGCTCGAGACCACCGCGACCCGCACCCCCGACGGCTGGTCGCTGAGCGGCACGAAGAAGTGGATCGGCAACGGCGCCTCCGGCGGCATCACCTTCGTCTGGGCCCGCGTCGACGACGAGGGCGGCGACGACCACGGCAACGTGCGCTGCTTCCTCGTCGAGCAGGACACCCCGGGCTACACGGGCACCGTCATCACCGGGAAGGTGTCGCTGCGCGGCATCCATCAGGCCCACATCGTGATGGACGACGTGCGTCTCCCCGCGGATGCCGTGCTCCCGGGCACCCGCACGTTCAAGGACGCGTCGGTCGTGCTGTTCGCCACCCGCTCGGGCGTCGCGTGGTCGGCCCTGGGCCACGCGACAGCCTGCTACGAGATCGCGCGGACGTATGCCACAGAGCGCATGCAGTTCGGCAAGCCCCTCGCGAAGTTCCAGATGGTCCAGGAGCGCCTCGCGCAGATGCTCGACGAACTCACCGCGATGCAGCTGTACTGCCGGCGCCTCGCCGACCTCGAGACCTCCGGCGGCCTTCGACCCACCCAGGCCTCCCTCGCCAAGTACCACAACACGCGCGCGGCCCGCCGGGTGGCGTCGATCGCGCGCGACCTGCTGGGCGGCAACGGCATCCTGCTCGAGAACGGCGTGATGCAGCACATGGCGGACATCGAGGCGATCCACACCTACGAGGGCACGGAGAGCGTGCAGGCCCTCCTTCTCGGCCGCGACATCACGGGCATGAGCGCCTTCGTCTGACCCCGGATGCCGAGACCCCGGCGCCGCGATCGCTCTCGGTCGTCCGCGCCGGGGTCTCACGGATCGCCGCCCTATCCGCCGGTCCCCACCCGCGCAAGCCGCGCGGACGATGTCGGGACCTCCCGCTAACGTCGTCGCATGGGCCTCTTCTCTCGCCATCCCGCGCCGCGTCGCGCGGTCGAAGCCGTCGCCGAGACCGTGCAGACGCCGCCGAAGAGCTTGTGGGCCGATGGGTTCGGGCGTCTCGCCGTACGCGCGGTGCAGATCATCATCGTCGTCGTGCTGGTCGCGGGTGTCATCTGGGGCATCCGTCAGGTGACGCTCGTCATCATCCCCCTGATCCTCGCGCTCATCTTCGCGTCGGCGTTCGGGCCGGTCACGATGTGGATGCGACGCAAGGGCGTCCCGGCGGTCCTCGCGACCCTGCTCACGCTGCTCGCGGTCGTCGTCGTACTCGCGGCCCTCGGGTGGCTCGTCGTCAACGCCGTGATCAACCAGTGGGACACCCTGAGCTCGCAGGCCGTCGAAGGATTCCAGAAAGCCCAGGACTGGTACCACACCCTGCCGTTCGCCATCTCGCCCGATCAGGTCGACCAGGCCGTCCAGGCGATCGGCGACTTCGTCACGAGCGCGCAGTTCGGCACCGGCGCCCTCGCGGGGGTCAGCGCCGTGGCCTCGTTCGTCACGGGCTTCGTGCTCATGGTCGTCATCCTGTTCTTCTTCCTCAAGGACGGCCCGCGCATGTGGGAGTTCGTCCTCCGCCCGTTCCACGGCAGCGACTACGAGCGCGCGCGTCGCATCGGCGACAAGACGGTCACCGTCCTCGGCTCGTACGTGCGCGGGACGGCGTCGGTCGCCGCCGTCGACGCCATCGGGATCGGCATCGGCCTGGCCGTCCTGGGTGTGCCGCTGGCGCTCCCGCTGGCCGTGCTCGTCTTCCTGCTCGCGTTCATCCCGATCGTCGGCGCCGTGACGGCCGGCATCCTGGCCGCGCTCGTCGCTCTCGTCACCAACGGGTGGGTGATCGCCCTGGTGGTCGTCGGCATCGTGGTCGTGGTCAACCAGCTCGAGGGCAACTTCCTCCAGCCCGTCCTCATGGGCCGGTCGATGAAGCTGCACTCGTTCGTCGTGCTGGTCGTGCTCGCCGGCGGGACCGCGATCGGCGGCATCCTGGGCACCCTGCTGGCCGTGCCCCTCACGGCCGTCGTCTGGGGCATCATCACCGTCTGGAACGGCTCCGACAAGCCGGCCGAGTGGGCCCGCCGCAAGAAGCGCAAAGACCCTGTGCCGCTCGCGGGCGACGAGAGCTGACGACCGTGTCCTACGACATCCCCTCACCGATGCTGGCGAAGTCGGTGCCCGAGGTTCCCGACCACGCCAAGGTCGACGGGGGCTTCAGCTACGAACCGAAGTGGGACGGCTTCCGTGCGCTGGTCTCGTGGGACGGTACCGACGTCGAGATCGGCAGCCGGGGCGCGAAGCCTCTCACCCGGTACTTCCCGGAACTGGTGGAGGCGTTCGCGCGACTGCTCCCCGAGCCGTGCCTCATCGACGGCGAGGTCGTGGTGGCGCGCGGCGAACCGGGCACCCAACGGCTGGATTGGGAATCCCTCTCGCAGCGCATCCACCCCGCGGCATCCCGGGTGAACCTGCTCGCCGAGGAGACCCCGGCGATGTTCATCGCGTTCGACCTCCTCGCCCGCGGCGAGCGCGACCTGCAGAACGAGCCGTTCTCCGAGCGCCGGAGGCAGCTCGTCGATCTGCTCGGTGACGTGCCGCACCCGGTGCACGTCACCCGCACCACCGACGATCCCGACCTCGCGCGCCGGTGGCTGGCCGAGTTCGAGGGCGCCGGTCTCGACGGTGTGATCGCCAAGCCTCTCGCTCAGCCCTACGCGCCGAACAAGCGCACGATGTTCAAGATCAAGCACGCGCGCACGGCCGACGTCGTGCTGATCGGCTACCGCATCCACAAGTCCGGCGAGGGCGTCGGCTCCCTGCTGCTGGGGCTCTACGACGACGACGGTCGACTTCACGGCGTCGGGGGTGCGTCGGCTTTCACCGACAAGCGCCGCCGCGAGCTGATCGACGAGCTCGAGCCGTACGTCGAGCGCGACGACGAGGGCGCCGCCGTCACCGGCGAGACCGACCGCTCGCGCTTCTCGGCGTCCAAAGACGTGTCGTTCGTGCGGCTGCGTCCCGAGCGCGTTCTCGAGGTGCGCTACGACCAGCTCGAGGGCATGCGCTTCCGGCACACGGTGCAGTTCGATCGGTGGCGCCCCGACCGCGACGCCGGCTCGTGCACCTTCGCGCAGCTCGACACCGTGAGCTCGTACGACCTGGGCGACGTTCTGGACTGACTCGCAGCGAGCCCGGGCGCGGTGCGGGCCGCTCCGTCATGCACGAGCGGCACCTCGGGCCCGGCCGGTCGCGCGCCGCTCGTTCCTGCGCACCGCCCCGCCACCAGAACAGGGGATGCTGCGAGAACAGGACGATCAGGTCGCCCGCGTCCTGTTCTCGAGGTATCCCCTGTCCTCGCGACGCCGGAGGCCGCTCAGCGCACCTCCACGGCATCCGCCTGCCGGGCGATCAGCACGACACCGGCTGCGGCGGCAGCGAACATCGCCGCGAGGATCGCCCACCCGGCGGTACCGAGGTCGATCGCCGTCATCGTCACGACGGCGGGGGCGATCATCGCCCCGACCGCATAGCCCGTGCCGTAGACGCCCTGGTAGCTCCCCATGCGCTCCTGAGGCGCGAGGTCGAAGCTCAAACTCCACCCCGCGGCGCTCGAGGCGATCTCGGCGAGCGAGTGGGCGACGGCCGCGGCGAGCAGCACGACGATCACCGCCGTCGCGGGCCCCCATCCCTCACCGCCGATCCATCCCGCCCCGGCCCACAGGGCGCACGCGGCGACCATGAGCCACCCGGCGCGGATCATCGCCCGCCCGGCTCCCGAGAACGTCCCGGTCCCGCGACTCATCCGCACCTGCAGCAGCACCACGACCACCGTGTTGACCAGAAGCAGCGGACTGACCACGACGTCGGCGGCGATCGTGTGCGCGACGACCCACAGGGGCACGCCGATCTCGAACACCCCGAACTGGATGCCGAAGACCCCCATGAGTGCGGTCAGCCACAGGAAGCGCGGGTCGCGGTAGGGGCTCCGCACGGCGGCGACCGGCGCGGAGGCCGGGGTCTCGGCATCCGGGTCCTCCCGCCGGACGTCGACGCGCCGCGGGTCGAGACCGGCGACGAGCACGGCGGAGAGCAGGAAGAGCGAGCCCGCGATCGTCATCGTGAGGTGGAACGCGAACGGCGTACCGAGCGCGAGGGGGACGGCTGCGACCGCGGTGCCGACTCCGATGCCGACGTTCGTGACGGTGCGCATCGTCGCGCGGATGCGCACCCGGTCCTCACCGCGGAACGCCCGCCCGACGACGGAGGAGCGCACGCTCCCCCCTCCCTGCTGCGCGAGCAGCACGAGCGAGGCGACGATCACGAGCGTCGGAAGATCGCGGACGAAGAGGTAGCCGATGAGCGCCGCCCCCTGCACGACGTGCAGGACGATGAGCATCTTCCGCGCGCTGACGCGGTCGGAAAGGTGACCGAAGGTCAGTGAGCTCGCGACGCCCACCGCCCCGGCGATCGTGAGGCCGATACCGACCGCGACGGGCTCGAGCCTCACGATGAGGGTCAGGTACAGCGTCGTCAGCGTGAAGAACGCGCCGCGGCCGAGCGTGTCGACGAGGGTGACGGTGAGCAGGCGGCGCAGTGTGCGATCCGTCTGCACGAGGGTTCTCAGCGGGACGGTCGGGATCGTGCTGGTCACCATCTCATTGAGGCAGGCGTCGCCGGCGGCCTCAATCGATGTAGCGTGAGGCTTCATGATCCGGTACGAGTTGGACGCCGCCGATATCTCGGCGATCCGGTTCGGCGTCTCACCGCTGTCGGAGCTCGGGCTGGGGCTGCGCGCCCTCTCCCAACCCGACGGCTTCCCCCTTCAGCAGCCGTGGCTGGAGCGCATCGCGTCGGTGCGCCCCCTGCTCGACCTCGAGGTGCTCCTCGGGCTCGTCAACGACCGCAAATGGACGGCGGACTTCGTGAACCCCCGCCCGTCGTCGCCGCTGACCTCGCTCGACGACGAGCTGGTCGCGCTCGGACGCATCCCCCGGGCGCGCTTCGTCGCCGACCTCGAGCGCCTCCATGGCGAGGTCCCGCCGGTGTTCCGCGGGCGGCACGACCTGGTCGTCGCTCGTCTGCAACGCGCTCTCGCCACCGCGTGGGACCTCTGCTTCGCCCCGCACTGGCCGCGCATGAGCGCCGTCCTGCGGGCCGACATCGCCTACCGCGGGCGGATCGCCGCGCAGTCGGGTCTGGGCGCCGTGCTCAACGGACTCTCGGATGCCGCCCGCTACGACGGCCGCCACCTCGACGTGCGGCTGTGGAACCCCGACATGCGCCGTCGGCCCGTGCTCGGCGACGGCCTCACCCTCGTGCCCTCGATGTTCACCGTCCGCGTCTCGACCCCCATCGACGACGATCTCCCACCGACGGTCATGTATCCGGCGCGCGGGCAGGGCGCGATGTGGTCGCGCAGCACGCAGCCTGAACCCGACGCCGTCTCCGACCTGCTCGGACGCACCCGCTCGACCCTTCTCGCAGCGCTGGGTGAGCCGGCATCCTCGACCGATCTCGCCCTGGGGCTCGGCGTCTCGACCTCCGCGGTCAACCAGCACCTGCGCGTGATGGAACGCGCCGGGCTGCTCAACCGCGCCCGGTACGGCCGGGCGGTGCTGTACTACCGCAGCGCAGCGGGCGACGCGCTGGCGGCCGGCGTCTGAGGCGCGGGCGACGGCGGCAGGCGCTTCGGTGCCGGTCATGCCGATGGTCGACGGCACCCGCGCGGAGCGCTTCCGTGCCGGGCGACGCACGATGACCGGAGGCACGCGCGGAGTGCGATTCGGTGCCCGGTGACGGGAGGCGCGCGGCGACGCGGCGGCCGCGCGGTCGCGCCGCCATCGGCATCCGCCCCAACGGGTCGGCACTCGCGGAAACAGGCGATCAGTCGAGAACCGGACGCCGATCTCTCTCGCCGTCCTGTCCCGGAACGATCTCCTGCTCTCCGCCCTCGTCCGCGCTGCGCCGCGTCACTCCGCCGGCGACTTCGCCCGTGACGGCTGCACGCGCGGTGGCTCGCCGGGCATCTTCGGGAACTCGGGCGGGAACGGCAGTTCGCCGAGCCCGTTCTCGAGATCGCGCTGCCACCACTCCAGCAACGTGTCGATGCGTCCGGGCTTCTCGGCGAAGCCCTCCCACGGATCCCCGACGGATGCCAACCGCTCCGGCACCGAGCGCACCGTGAACGCGAGCGGGTCGAGGCCGTCGAGCTCGTCCCAGGCCACCGGGGTGGACACCGTCGCGGTGGGCAGGGCCCGCGGGGAGTACGCGCCGGCCATGGTGCGGTCGCGATTCGCCTGATTGAAGTCCACGAAGATGCGCTCGCCCCGCTCCTCCTTCCACCAGCTGGTGGTCACGACATCCGGCATCCGACGTTCCAGTTCGCGTGCGGCGGCGATGACGGCGTGCCGCACGTCGAGGAACTCGTGCGTGGGCTCGATCGGGCAGAACACGTGCAGGCCCCGGTTGCCGCTCGTCTTGATCCAGGGCTCGAGGCCCGCCTCGCGCAGCACCACCCGCAGCTCCTGCGCCGCCGTGACGGCCTCGGCGATGCCGGTGCCGGGCTGCGGGTCGAGGTCGATGCGCAGTTCGACGGGATGGTCGGGGTCGGTCGCGAGCGAGGCCCAGGGGTGGAACACGATCGTGTTCATCTGCGCGGCCCACACCGCCGAGGCGATCTCGCCGAGGAAGAGCTGCGGATGCCGCCGCCCGCTGTTGTAGGTGACCGTCACGGCCTCGACGAACGCCGGCGCCCCCTTCGGCGGGTTCTTGGAGAAGAAGGCCTCGCCGCCCACGCCCTCGGGAAAGCGTTCGAGCGACACGGGCCGGTGTCCGTTCGCCGCGGTGAACGGGCCGCCCACCGCGATGAGGTACTCGGCCAGCTCGCGTTTGGTGATCCCGACCTCGGGCCAGAGCACCCGGTCGGGGTTCGAGATGCCGACCTCGCGGTCGCCGTCGGGGCCCGGGACGGTCAGCGTGACGCGAGGGGATGCCATGTGCCGACGCTAGTGCGCGGGCCCGCGCCGTGTCTGCCCCGTTGCGCGACGGCGGTCGCACCGTGCGCCGCGGGGCGCCGAATGTGGTCCCGGGGCCACCGCGCACGCTCCGCTCGCGCGCCCGCTCCGCGCCACCCGCGCGCACGCGGGTGCCCCGCGGCATCGCTGTCCACCCCGAGCCCCGGCATCCACCCCCGGCCTACGCTCGAGTCATGACCACCGCCGCCGCCCGCACCGCCCTCGACATCGCCGACTGGCGCCGCCGCGTGTTCGCGCTCTACGACGCCGTGCGCGAGGCCGACGACCCCGAAGACGCCCACGAGCTCTGGCGCATCGAGCGCGACGCGCTCTTCGCCGATCACCCCGCGACGCCGCTGCTCCCGGAGCAGCGCGACGGATTCGTGGGCCTGCCCCTCGCCCCCTACGACGCCGCCTGGCGCTTCGAGGTGCCGCTGCTCGACGCCGACGAGGCGTCGTTCGTCGCGACCACCGGCACCGACGGCGAGGTCGGCTTCGAGCGCATCGGTCGCGTGGAGCTCCCCGACACCGGATCGCTCGACGTCTGGCGCCTCACGTCCTACGGCGGCGGACTGTTCGTGCCCGTGCGCGACGCGGCCGCCGGTCGGCCGGGCGGCACGTACGGAGGCGGACGCTACCTGCTCGACACCATCAAGGGCGCCGACCTCGGCCGCGGAGCCGCCCCCGACACCCTCGTCATCGACTTCAACTTCGCCTACAACCCCTCGTGCGCCTACGACCCGATGTGGGCGTGCCCGCTCGCTCCCGCCGGCAACGTGCTGCCGGTGGCGGTCCCCGTCGGCGAACTGTACGGGGTGTGAGGGCCGAGCTCCTCGGCATCCAGGATCCGGTCGGAAACGACGGCGGGCCGCCCCTCCAAGAAGGGGGCGGCCCGCTGTCGTCGTGCGCTCAGGACTCCGCGGCGGCGTCCTGCGCGGCGAGGTCGATGACGGGCGCGAGCTCGTCGCGCGTGAGGCGGATCCACGGGCCCGCCGGATCGATCAGGATGCCGGTGAGCGCGGGGTCGCTCGCGAGGGCCTTCGACAGCTGCGCACGGCTGATGGGCAGCGGCTGATCACCGCGGCCGAGCGCGAGGAGTTCGAGGGGGTGGCTGAAGACCTCGAGGAAACGCTCGCCCGCGGCCGAACGCGACTCGGCGACGCCGATCGGTCCGCCCTCCTCGGTGCGGTTGACGGCGATCCACATCGGCGCTTCGGCGACGATCGCCTCGACGATCGTGGCCACCGTCTCGTCGGTACGCGTGTCGCACAGGGCGGTCTTGATGCGCAGCTCCGGGTCGACCTCGGCCACCATGCGCTCGAGGAGCGCCTTGGGCAGCACGGCGCGGTTGTCACCGGATGCCGGGTCGAGCACGATTCCGGCGTAGGAGCCCGAGAGGACGTGTCGCAGCAGGGCCATGATGGGCTGTCCCATCGCGGAGGTGTCGTGGTCGCCGTCCGCCTCGACGCTCGCGCGGAGCGCCAGGCCCCCGCTGTACGCGAGCACGAGCTGCTCGTCGCCGCGGTTGGCGACGGCGAGCGGAAGGTCTTTGCCCTCGGCCAGCAGCGCCCGCGCGTCACCCTTCACGCGCAGGAACACGTGACCCTGCAGCAGCTGACGCGCGACGTTGAGCAGCTGGGCCGGCTCGGGCTGCCCCGAGATCTCGGCGAGGGCGTTGCCGAGCAACGCGTTGTCGCGCAGGCCCTGCACCGTCTCGGGCGCCTCGGGGGCCTCCATCGGGCCGGGCTGACGGGCCGACGGGCGTGCGGCGACCGGCGGGGCGTTCGTCAAGGTCGGTGCGGGCTCGGGCCCCGCCCCCACTCCGCGGAACGACGACATCGAGATGCCGACGGTCGGCGCGGCCTCGGCCGGAGCGGCGGGGGTCGCGTCAGCGGCGGGAGCGGCATCGCTCGGGCCGGCGGGGTCGACGGGCTGTTCGCCCGGTTCGATCGTGGTGTCGGGCCGGTCGACCGATGCGTCGTCGGATTCGGACTTCTTGCGGCGCGAGAACAGAGCCATTCCGCCAGCCTATCCGGGCGGTCCGGGGGCCAGGGCCCCGTGGGCCCTGGCGGGGCGCGGCACCGCGCGGCACGGCAACGCGCTGATGCGCGGGGCGTCGGGTCGGCGGGTCGGCGTGCGGGGCGTCGGGTCGCCGTGCGCCGCGTGACCTCCCCCGCCTCGCGCGGACGCGCTACAGCTTCGCGATCGGCGCGATCTTCACCAGCAGCTTCTTCGGACCCACCGTGTCGAAGCGCACGTGCGCCACGCGCTTCGCGCCTTCGCCGGTCACGGCATCCACTCGGCCCTCGCCGAAGTCGTCGTGGCGGATGCGATCACCCGCGGCCAGAACCATGTCGCCGTTGTCGCGCACCTTCGCGGGGATGCGGTTCGGGAACTTGCTCGGGTCGGCCGGTGCGCGCTTGGGCAGGGGGACGAGGTCGTCGCCGTAGCGATTGCCCCCGCCGGGCTGGCCGGGGCGACGGCCGCGCGCGTTGAGCGCGCGGGACTGCGATCCGCCGCGGCCGTTCACGTCGCCCGGCGACTGACGCCAGTCGATGAGGTCGGCGGGGATCTCCTGCAGGAACCGGCTCGGCATGGCCACCGTGACCTCGCCGAACTGCGCGCGGGTCATCGCGAGCGAGACGTGCAGTCGTTTGCGGGCGCGCGTGATGCCGACGTAGAACAGACGACGTTCCTCCTGCGGCCCGCCCGGTTCGTTGGCCGAGATCCGGTGCGGCAGCAGGTCTTCCTCGACTCCGGTGAGGAACACCGCGTCGTATTCGAGGCCCTTCGCGGTGTGCAGGGTCATGAGCGAGACCGAGCCCGACGCGTCGTCGAGGTCGTCGGCATCCGCCACAAGGGTCACCTCGGTGAGGAAGTCGATGATCGTGCCCTCGGGGTTGTTGCGCGCGAACTCGCGCGTCACCGCGATGAGCTCGTCGAGGTTCTCGAGGCGCGCTTCGTCTTGCGGGTCTTTGCTCGCGCGCAGGGCGTCGAAGTAGCCGCTCTTGTTGAGCAGCAGCGTCAGGCCCTCGGTGACCGAGGTGGAGGGGGCGAGTTCTCCGGATGCCGGCAGCATGACCGCCGTGGCCTCGGTGAGCACGGCGTCGAGCTGATCGATCGCCTTCTGCAGCTTGGGGCCGACGCCGAGCTGAGCGGAGTTGGCGAGGGCGTCGCGGAAGGTGATGTCGTGCTCGGCGGCATAGCGTGCGATCGCCGTCTCGGTCACGTCGCCGATACCGCGGCGCGGACGGTTCAGGATGCGGCGCAGGGCCATCGAGTCGGCCGGATTGGCGACGGCCACGAGGTAGGCGAGGGCGTCCTTGATCTCGGCGCGCTCGTAGAACTTGGTGCCGCCCATGATCTTGTAGGGCACCGCGGAGCGGATGAAGATCTCCTCCAGCGCACGGGACTGCGAGTTGGTGCGGTAGAACACCGCGACGCCGGAGTAGTCGACGCCCTTCTTGTGCAGGGCCTCGATCTCGTCGGCCACGAACTGCGCCTCGTCGTGCTGCGAGTAGCCGGTGAACCCGATGATCGGGTCGCCCGCGCCGACGTCGGTCCAGAGCTTCTTGTCTTTGCGGTCGAAGTTGTTGGCGATGACCGCGTTGGCCGCAGACAGGATGTTCTGCGTCGAGCGGTAGTTCTGCTCGAGCAGCACGACTTTGGCGCCCGGGTAGTCGCGCTCGAACTCGCTGATGTTGCGGATGTCGGCACCGCGGAACGCGTAGATCGACTGATCGGAGTCACCGACGACGGTGAGGGATGCCGCGTCCTCGCCCGCGGGCTCCGCGTCGAAGATCATCATGCCGCCCGAGGAGAACGGCTCGGCGTCGGAGCCGACGGGGCGCGTGAGCTCGTGGATCAGTGCGTACTGCGCGTGGTTGGTGTCCTGGTACTCGTCGACGAGGATGTGCCGGAACCGCTTGCGGTAGACGTCGGCGACCTGGGGGAACGCGCGGAAGAGGTAGACGGTCTGGGCGATGAGGTCGTCGAAGTCGAAGGCGTTGGCCCGCTGCAGTTCGCGCTGGTAGGACGAGAAGATTTCGACGAAGACGCGTTCGGCGGGGTCGCTCATGTTGGCGGAGCGGGCGTACGACTCGGCGTCTGCCAGTTCGTTCTTGAGCTTCGAGATGCGGCTCTGCGTCCCCGCCGGGGTGAGGCCGAACGAGTCGCCCTCGTGCTCTTTCACGAGACGCTTGATGAGCGCGCGCGAGTCGCCGGAGTCGTAGATCGTGAACGACTTCGTGAAGCCGAACTGCTCCGCCTCGCGGCGGAGGATGCGCACGCACGCGGAGTGGAAGGTCGAGATCCACATGCCGTCGGCCTTCTGCCCGATGAGCTGATGGACGCGCTCGCGCATCTCGCCGGCGGCCTTGTTGGTGAAGGTGATCGCGAGGATCTGGCTCGGGTACGCCTCGCGCGTGCGCAGCAGCGAGGCGATGCGCCGGGTGAGCACGCTCGTCTTGCCCGAGCCGGCGCCGGCGACGATGAGCAGCGCCTGACCCCGGTAGGTCACGGCCTCCCGTTGCGGACCGTTCAGCCCCTCGAGCAGATCGGCGTCGGGTCGGGCGGCCGACGGTGCGGAACCGCCGACGATGAGGGGCGTGGAGGCGTCGGTCATGGCGCCTTCAAGTCTAGGCGGGGCCTCCGACATCGGCCTCGCGGCCGGGCGGCCTCACGAGCGCGACGCGCGCCGGTGGCCCGGGGTCACCCCCGACGCCCCGGGCCACGCGCGGGGCCCCACGACGCCGGAACCCGCCCGACAGCAGTGCGCCGACGTTACGCGCGACCCTCCCCCGCCGCACCCGACGACAGCAGCGACTGCGCGCGGGAGAAGTGCTCGGCATCCACCGTCACGTCCCAGCGCTCGGCCTCGAAGCCCTGCACCGACGAGAAGTCGCGGCGGCCACCGGTGAAGGCGTGTCCGGCGAAACCGAAGACCGCGCCCCAAACGGCACCGAGCACGAGACCCAGCAGCACGAACCCGAGGAATCCTCCGACGCTCAGCAGACCGATCAGCACGCCGATCATCAGGCCGAACCACGCGCCCGACGCGGCACCCAGCAGCGCCGCCCGTCCACGGGTCATGCGCCCCGTGACCTGCTCGACGATGCGCACGCCGTGTCCGACGATGGCGGTGTGCTCGACGGGGAACCCGGCGTCGGACAGACGGTCGACGGCGGCCTGTGCTCCCGTGTAGTCGCTGAAGCTCGAAAGGACGCGGCGTTCGGGGGTGGCGCGGGTGACGTCGGACATGATCGGTTCCTTCCCTCGGGGTGCCCCACGCTAGACCCCCGAGGTGGTGTGCGAAGGGCGCTTGCACCCCCACCGTCGGGAGGTTAGGCGAAGCGGTGTCAAACCCGTCGGGCGCCGCGTTCCGAACCGCGAGGATGGACGCATGCGCCTCATCCTCAACATCCTGTGGCTCGTGCTGTCGGGTTTCTGGCTCTTCCTCAGCTACCTCGCCGCGGGGGTGGTGCTCTGCATCCTGATCGTGACGATCCCGTGGGGCATCGCCTCGTTCCGCATCGGGCTGTACGCGCTGTGGCCGTTCGGCCGCGAGATCGTGGCGAAGCCGACGGCGGGCGTGGGGTCGTTCCTGGGGAACCTTGTGTGGGTCGTGCTCGCCGGCTGGTGGCTCGCCCTCGAGCACATCGTCACGGGGCTCGTGCTGTGCGTCACGATCATCGGCATCCCGCTCGGTATCGCGAACTTCAAGCTGGTGCCCGTCTCGCTGTTCCCGCTCGGTAAAGAGGTGCGCGAGATCCGCCGCGGCGGACCGTTCGATCAGACGCTCGGTCGCTGAACGTCGCCCACGCGGGCGGGGCGTCCGCGATCGGGCGCTCGAGGGCGCCGAGTCTCAGCGCGTGCGGCGTGCGTACACGCGGCGCGGCAGGGCGAGCAGGATGCCGACGATCGTGGCGATCGCGCCGATCACGGCCGTGACGCTCACGAGTTCCACCGGGAAGGCGCCGTCGCGCATACCGGTGAGGCGCGCGAGATCCCACGGCAGGATGCCGATCTGCTCGTTCCAGGAGCGCAGGGCGTCGCCCGCTCCCGCGACGGCGACGGTGGCGGCGGGGAGCGCGTAGCCGATCCCCATGCCCGCGAGGGCGATGCCCGCGGCGCGAGGGCGACCGAGTTGCGGAGCGAGCGACCAGCCCGCGGCGACGAAGACCCACGCCACGAGGGCGAACGCCACCATCAGGTAGAGGATCCGCACGGCCGGCACCGCCCACAGCGACGGCCATACGCCGTCGGGGCCCGACAGGGCGACGGCCAGGAGCCCGACGACGCAGCGCAGCACGAGGGCTCCCCCGACCGCCGCGATGATGGGCCACGGCGATCGGCGGCCGAGCAGGAGCCGCACGGCGGTGGCGAACAGGAGCCACCCCAGGATCGCGACGGCGACGCCGAGGAGTCCGTCACGCGGGGTCTGGACGATGCGCGTGGTGACGAGCAGCCCGCCGGGTACGAGGATCATCAGCCAGCGATCCAACGGCAGCAGACCCAGGCTCGACTCGCGGGCCCGCCAGGGTCGCGTCGAGGCGATCCAGGTCGCGCGCGCGGCCGCGGCGCCGGGCCGACGGACCAGGCTCGTGCGAGCGGCGAGCATGCCGATCACGAGCCAGGCGACGCCCAGGGCCAGAAGCACGCGCGCGAGCCACTCGGTCGTGGGATCGACCATCATGGGCACCCGCGCGAAGGGATCCACCAGCACGGCGATCACCGCACCGGAGGCCACAAGGATGCCGAAGACGCCCAGGGCCAGGATGCCTCGCCCCGCCGTCGTCGCCATGCGTCAACGTTACCCGTCGCAGGCTGGGCGTCCGCTCGGGGCGGTCGGGGCTCGACCGCCTCCCCGGGCCGCTCAGCCGCGGTCGTGGAGGGTGACGTGATAGCCGTCGGGATCGGCGAACGTGAAGGTGCGACCGAAGGGACCGTCGATCGGGTCCATGACGATGCGCTGGCCGTCCGCGGCGAGGGCGTCGTGGATCGCCTGCACGTCGGTCGCGAGCAGCCACAGGGCGACGCCCACGCCGGGCTGCGCGACGCCGGAGAGGTCGGCGCCCGGGGCGAGGTCGCGGAGCGCGAAGGCGATGGGGGCGGTGGAGAAGACGACCGCGTGCGGCGGGCCGGCGGGCGATCGCTCGAGGCCCAGGTAGCGCTCGTAGAACGCGTGGGAGGCGGCGAGGTCGCGCACCTGCAGGGAGACGAAGTCGGGACCGGTGACAGGCATGAGAACTCCTTGTGTGTCAGTTATCTGACATCAAGCGTATGTCAGAATACTGACATGACGCAAGAGCGGATCGATCTCGACACCTCCCTCGGCTATCTGCTGAAAGAGGCGGCCAGCGCGCTGCGAGCGGCGATGGAAGACGTGCTCCGCCCGCTCGGCATGACGATCACGCACTACTCCTGCCTCGAGCTGCTCGCGCAGCGCCCGGGCCTGTCGAACTCCGACCTCGCGCGCGGGGCATTCGTGACCCGGCAGTCGATGAACGTGCTCCTCCACACCCTCGAAGGCGACGGCATCGTCGAGCGACCCGCGACCCCGACCTCCGGCAAGGTCCTGCCCGCACGCCTCACGGCGAAGGGCCACGAGACGCTCGCCGCGGCGAGCGCGGCCGTGCGGGATGTCGAGCGGCGCATGCTCCACGGGATGACGGATGCCGAGCAGCAGGCCGCCCTGCGCGCGCTGCGCTCCATGGTGGCGGCCCTCCGGATCTGAGGTCACGAGCGGATTGTGTAACAATCCATCCATGCTTCCCGCTCTCGCGATCCTCGCTGCGGCGCTGTGCTTCTCCACGACCGGCACCGCGCAGGCCCTGGCCGGGGTCGACGCCTCGCCGATCGCCGTCGGCGCGGCACGCATCGTGGTCGGCGGCGGCATCCTGGGAGTGCTCGCCCTCGCCCGCAGATCCGCGCCCCGCCCCGCGACAGCGACGCGGGCGTCGACCGCCGCGCTCATCGCGGTCGGTGCGATCGGCGTTCTCGCCTACCAGCCGCTGTTCTTCCTCGGCACGCGCGAGAACGGCGTCGCCATCGGCACGGTCGTCGCGCTCGGGTCGGCCCCCATCGCGACCGGCATCGTGGATGCCGTGCGCCTGCGCCGCGCCCCCTCTGCGCGGTGGATGCTCGCCACCGCCGTCGCCCTCGCCGGGGTGGTGCTGGTGTCGGGGGTGACCGGCGGCACCGTGGCGCTGGCCCCCGGAGGACTGCTCGGGTCGGTCGGCGCGGGGATGTCGTACGCGCTCTACACGGTGTGCGGCAAGGCCCTGATCGAGAGGGGGTGGGACTCCACGCGCGTGATGGGCACGGTCTTCGGCGTGGCCGCGGTCGCGAGCGTCCCCGTCCTCCTGCTCGCGGGCACGGAGTGGCTGCTCACCCCGAACGGTCTCGCGCTCGCGCTCTGGCTGGGCGTTGTCACGACCACGGTCGCGTACCTGCTCTTCGGATGGGGGCTCGCGCGCCTCACCGCGGTGACGGTGTCGACACTCACCCTCGCCGAGCCGCTCGCCGCGACCCTCCTCGGCCTCTTCGTGCTGGAGGAGCACCTCACCCCGGTGGGCGCCCTCGGTCTCGCGCTCATCGCGGCGGGTCTCGCCGTGGTCTCGGCTCCCGTTCGTCGGCGTCAGGAGGTTCCGGATGCCACGTCTCGCGCGTGACGCCCCCACCCCGGGTCCTCGCGCGGCCGATGTCGTCGCCGACGCCGTCCGCGCCGGCATCCTGTCGGGGGAGCTCGCGCCCGGCGCACCCCTGCGCGAGGAGGAGCTGAGCGACACCTTCGGCGTCTCGCGCCACACCGCCCGGACGGCGCTCGCGCGGCTCACCGCCGAACGACTCGCCACCGCCGAGCCGTACCGCGGCGTGCGGGTGTCGTCGCTCGACGATGACGCCCTCGTCGCGCTGCAGCAGCTGCGGTGCGCCCTCGAGACCGAGGCGCTGCGGATCGTCCGCGACCGCGGCATCCGTCCTCCCGACGTCGACGCGGCGCTCGACGAGCTGGCTGCGGCGGAGGCATCGGGTGACTGGGCGGCGACGCTCGCTACCCACGCCCGCGTGCATCTGGCGCTCGTCGAAGCGGCCGGCAGCGCGCGGATCGCGGAGGAATACCGTCGCCTCGACTCCGAGATGCACCTGCTGCTGACGCACGTGCGGCCCGCGTACGCGTCCGGCGCCCTCACCGAGGAGCACCGCGCCTACGTGACCGAGGCGCTGCGCGACCCCGAACACGCCGTCCGTGCGCACCTGGAGCACTCGACGCGGGCGATCATCGAGCGGCGGCGCGCGGGTTGAGCGACACGCGGCGACACCTCCCGTCACGCACCGCAACGCACCTTCGTCGGGACGGCGGGGCGAGGTTAGCGTGGGGGCACATCGCGGCGATCCGGGCGGTCCCGGGCCTCGGCTCATAACCGAAGGCGTGGCGGGTTCGACTCCCGCCGTCGCGTCCACGTCCCCGCCGCCGAGGCACCATGCCGAGCACTCCCCGTCACCTGCCATGCTGGAGGAATGACCTCCCCCGCACCCCAGGACGTCTCGGTCGGCAGCGAGATGATCCGCCTCGGCCCGTTCCTGAAGTTCGCGGGCGTGCTGGACTCGGGCGGTGACGTCAAAGAGGCGATCATCGACGGCTACGTCCAGGTCAACGGCGAGATCGAACGGCGACGCGGGCGTCAGCTGCAGGCCGGCGACGTGATCGCCTTCGAGGGTCGCTCCTTCCGCGTCCAGGTCTGAGGCCCGCCGCCGGCGGAGCGCGCGGCTCTCGCGCCCGCCGGGACACGACAGAGGCCCGCCCTCCCCTCGCGGGGAGGACGGGCCCGAAGATCGGCATCCCTCGCTCGTGACAGGGGATGCCGCCGGAGCAGGTCAGTGCTCGTCGTAGTGGTCGCTGTGCAGCGCGTGACGATGGCCGTCGTGCACGTAGTCGGCGTGGTCGTCGTGCTCCACCTTCTCGTGGCCGCAGTCGTCGCCGTGACGGTGGTCGGCGATCGAGTGCTCGGCCGGGGATTCGTGCTCGTCGTAGTGGTCGCCGTGCAAGGCGTGGTGGTGGGTGCCGTGCACGTAGTCGATGTGATCGCCGTGCTCGATCTTCTGGTGTCCGCAGTCGTCGCCGTGGGCGTGCTCGTCGACGGTGTGCTCGGCGTGGGTTTCGGCGGTGCTCATTGTTCGCTCCCCTGGTCGGTCGGTTCGGTGACGTGGGCGATCGCGTCGAGCACGACATGGGCGACGTGCTGGTCGGCCAGGGCGTAGCGGATTTCCTTCCCGTCACGCTCCGAGGTCACCAGGCCCGCCTGCCGCAGAGTGCGCAGATGCTGCGACACGAGCGGTTGAGAGAGTCCGGATGACGTTGCCAGCGCGCCGACCGTGAGCGGTTCGCGGTTCAGCAGCCAGACGAGCGCGAGGCGCGACGGGCTGCCGAGGACCTTGAACAGCTCCGCGGCCTCGTCGAGTCCCGCGATCTTGTCCACGCCCTCACTCCACCAGACGCATAAACAGATTGCAATGTGTTTGTCATGTCGGGAACGGTTCTCGTTCGCGTTATCGCGGCGTCACTCCTGGGCCTACCCCTGCCGCCCCTTGAAGCGAGGGTTCAGCTTGTTGATCACGAAGACCTTGCCGCGCCGACGCACGACCTGCGCGCCGGGCTGCTTCTTCAAGGACTTGATCGATGCGCGGACCTTCATGTCATCCTCCTTTTTGATAACCGTTATCAATAACAGGCTAGGGTGTTTACGATCCCGAGACAACCGAGAGGTGGATGCCATGCCCCGCACGATCGCCATCATGGGCGTCTGCGCCCCGGAACGCCGGTCCTACGCCGAGAGGACCGCCGTCGCTCTCGAACGCCCTCTTCACCTTCTGCGATTCGCCGATCTGCGAGCCGCGCACGCTCTCCCGACCCCGCGCCCCCGCGCCTCGGACGACCACGCGGTCGTCGACCTCGGCAGCGACGTCGATCTGATCCACGTGCTCGTGGCTCGCGGAGGAGCAGACGTCGACGCGGTCTGCGTCGTCGACGCCCGCCACATGATCGGCGACCTGCTCGACGACGCCGCCCTGGTGGCATCCGCCCGCCCCGGCGACACCCGTGGCGACGTCGGCGCCCGCGCGCGCCAGGCCGCGCTCGCGCTCGAGCTCGCGACCCGCATCGTGTGGATCAACTGGGAGCAGGTCCCCACACCCGCTCTCGCCGTGCAGATGGCACTCGCCTCGCACCTCAATCCCCGCGCCGTGCTGCGACTGTCCCGTGATCCCGTGAGCGACCTGCGCTCCCCCGCGAGGCACGAGGGCGAGCTGCTCGAGCGCGCGGGATGGGTGCGGGCGCTCAACGGCGAACACGACCCGTTCATGCGCGACAACCGCGTCGCGACGCTCGTCTACGAGCAGGTGCGCCCCTTCCACCCCGAGCGCCTGTCCGCCGCCCTCGACCGATTGGACGACGGCGCGGCCGGTCGTCTCGTGCGCTCAGCGGGCTTCTGCCGCCTCGCCTCGCGGCCCGGCATCCTGGCCCGTTGGGAGCACGTCGGCTCGGCGATGTGGATCGAACCCCTCGGCGCCGACGACGGCCGCATGGGCCTCGGTCAGGAGATCGCCTTCACCGGTCTCGACCTGTCGGCGCCGCGCCTCGCGCACATCCTCGACGAGGCCGCCCTCACCGACGCCGAGCTCGCGGCCGGCCCGGCCGCCTGGGCGGCGTTCGCCGATCCCCTTCCGGCCTGGCCCGCCACGCAGCCCTCGATCCCGGATGCCGGCGACTGACCCGCACGCACGTGTCAAGCCGGTTCGCCCGCACGGGGTCGAGGAGCACGGTGGAGTCATGAGCACTCCTGACATCCCCTCCCGCCACTCCGACGACGCCCACGCCGACTCCGCCGCGCCCACCGACGCCGTCACCGACGAGGTCCGCGAAGACGCCGCCGAGGCGGAGGAGCACGTCGACCTCGACGACCACACCGGCGACGCCGTCGACGGTGACGCCGATCCCGCCGATGCTCCCGGCTTCCCCGCCGCCAAGGGCCACGCCTGACCGGGACCGCGTACGTCGGCGTCTCGGGGTGGCGCTACCCGCGCTGGCGCGGCGACTTCTACCCGCGCGGGCTCGTGCAACGGCGCGAGCTCGCGTACGTGGCTGAGCGCCTCCCGAGCGTCGAGCTGAACGGATCCTTCTACTCGCTCCAGCGGCCGTCGAGCTATCAGCGGTGGCGCAGCGACGTCCCCGACGACTTCGTCTTCGCGGTCAAGGGATCTCGCTACGTGACGCACATGCTGCGGCTGCACGGTGTGGGAACGGCGCTCGCGAATTTCTTCGCGTCGGGAGTGCTGGCCCTCGGACCCGCGCTCGGCCCCGTCCTCTGGCAGCTGCCTGAACGCGTCGAATTCGACCCCGCCGACCTCGACGGCTTCCTCGCCCAGCTTCCCCGCACGACCGGGGAAGCCCTCGCCCTGGCGCGCCGGCACGACGAACGTCTCGAGGGGCGCGCCTGGCTCGAGATCGACGCCGACGTGCCGCTCCGCCATGCGCTCGAGCCCCGCGCCCAGTCCTTCGCCGATCCGCGCGCGGCCGATGTCCTGCGCGCGCACGACGTCGCGCTGGTGCAGGCGGACACCGCGGGGCGGTGGCCCGCTTTCGACGCCGACACCGCGCACCACACCTACATCCGCCTGCACGGCTCACGAGAGCTGTACGCCAGCGGGTACGCGGCCGACGAGCTCGACGCGTGGGCAGCGCGGATCCGTGGGCTCCTCGACGGTTCCCCGGACGGCATCCCCCGCGACGTCTACGTGTATTTCGACAACGACGCGCGGGGCCGGGCGCCGTACGACGCCGTGGAACTCGCGGCCCGCCTGCGCTGACGCGTCCGGGCGAAGAGCACAGTGCGGTGAGGTTCGGGACCGTCCACCGCGCCGGCTTCCCTGGCCCTCACGGCGCCCGGCTCCCGCGCTTCTCGCCGCGACCGGACGCGGCTCACGATGCCGCGAGCGTCCGCCCGAGCGCATCGCCCGAGGTCCACGCGGTGCGCACCGCCGCGCTCTCGCCCCAGGCGTCGCCGCACGCCGACAGGCCCCGCGAGCGGAAGAACGGCTCCCCGGTCGTCTCGGTCGGACGAGCGAACGTCCACCGGTGCGCGTGGGTGGCGACCGGGTCGTCGTCGATCCGCAGCAGACGCTTCGTCGCGGCCACGACGGGCGCGACCGCCGCGTCCGGATCGTCGAGGTGGCGGTGCGCGCGCTCGCCCGTCGTGTGCACCACGAGCACGGGGGCGCCGTCCCCGCGCCGGTCGCCGTCGTCGGCGAGGAACGAGACGTCGGCGTCCTCGGCCGCGAAAGCGCCGTGCAGGTCGGCATCCCACCGCCGCTCGTCCCACCGCAGCACCACGGCGATCACGGGCTCCCACTCCTGCTCCCCGCCCGGGGCCTCCCCCGTCACCCGCGCGGCTTGCGGGGCGGGCATGGCCAGCACCACCTCGCCGGCGTCCTCGCCGTCGACGCGGAAGGGCTCGACGCGTCCGACGACGCGTTCCGCCTCGACGTCCAGCCCCTGGGCCAGATCGAGCGCGAGGGAGCGCAGTCCGAGGGGAGCCGCCCACCGCATCGGTCCGGGCTTCGGGGCGTGCGAGCCGTCGGGCTGGATCACCTGGAACGTGTCGGTCCAGGGGCGCGCGAGCTCGCGTTCCTCCCAGTCGGCCACGACGTGGGCGAACCCCTCCGCCTCGCCGACGACGAAGTACGACGCCCCGAGATCCACCGCGCGCCCGTCGATGGTGCGGCTGGACAGACGCCCGCCCACGCGCCGACCGCGATCGAGCACGCGCACCGACCGCCCGGCATCCTGAACCGCCCGCGCGCAGGCGAGCCCCGAGATGCCGCCGCCGACCACCGTCACATCCACCGTCATGCCGTCATCCTCACGCGGACGCGCCGGAGGACGGGCGGGGTTGCGCCCGGAAGAACTCCACGCCCAGGTCGGGGTGGTCGACGAACACCCCGTCCAGGTCGGCGTCGCGCAGCACGGCCCATTCCCCCCGCCAGTCGCCGAGAGCGGCCCTCCCGCCACCCCGGCGGTACCCCGGCAGGAGGAAGGCGTTCTCGGGGCGGCACGTCCAGGTGAACACGCGCAGGCCGCGGTCGTGCGCCGCGCCGACGAACGCGGCGGGTCCCTTCGCGCGGCCCCACCGGTCGGGGGCGAGGACGAGCCTCTTGTCGGGGCTGATGCCCTCGACCGCATCGGCGAGCGCGTCCAGCCCCGTCCCCGAGAGCATCGAGGCGTAGGTCGTGGCGTCGGAGCCGTCGCGTTCGCGCAGATCCCAGGGAGCCCCGTCCGCCTCGATCAACTGCACGAGCGGAACCCGGATGCCGCGCTCCCGCAGCCGCGCGAGCACGAGGGGCTCGAACGATTCGATGGTCAGCGCGTCCGCGGCATCCGCCCATCCGCTCTCGCGCACCTCGGCCGCGACGAGCTCGGCCATGTCGTACCCGAGACGGGAGAAGGCCGCGGCGTGCTTGATCTCGAGGACGACGCCGACGCCGCCGTCGCGCGCGAGATCGAGGACGTCGCGCAGACGCAGTACGGGATCGACGTCGTCATGCGCGGCGCTCGCGGGCCGGATCGCCGGGATGCGCTCGCGGCAGCGGAGGGTCTGCAGCTCCGCCCACGTGAAGTCCTCCGTGAACCAGCCCGTCAGACGCTCTCCGTCGATCACCTTCGACGTGCGTCGTGCGGCGAACTCCGCCCGGATCGAGACGTCGGTCGTCGCGGAGATCTCGTTCTCGTGGCGCACCACGAGCACGCCGTCCTTCGAGGGGACGACGTCGGGCTCGACGGCATCCACCCCCGCCGCGATCGCCCGCAGATAAGAGGATCGGGAGTGTTCCGGGAGGTATCCGGGGGCGCCGCGATGACCGATGACGACAGGCACCCCGTCACGCTAGCGAGGGCGGGTGAACAGCGGGTCCGCTCAAAGCAGAATCCCAGTCAGCACAAGGATTCCCGCGGCCCTCTCGGCTAGTGTTGTCTGACAGCACGGTGCTGTGATCACCATCTTTTGGAGTGTGAGTTCCCGTGGCCCTCAACAACCCGGCATTCAACAACCCGGCGTTCCAGGACCCTCGAGCCGGTGGCGCCCAGACGCGCTACAGCCCGCCCCCGGCCGTCGACCCCGCCGCCGCCGCGTCGATCGAAGGCGCGTACGCCGCACCGTCGGCGAGCGCCGTCGACACCGGCCGCATGACGGTCGAAGACACCGTCATGAAGACCTTGGCCCTCTTCGGCATCCTGGTCGTCACCGCCGTCGTCGGCTGGATCTGGTCGATGGCCGGCGTCAGCGCGGCCAACCCGAACCCGAGCGCCGCTCCGATGATCGTCGGTGGCCTCGTCGGTTTCGTGCTGGCCATGGTCGCGACTTTCAAGAAGAAGCCCTCCGTCCCCGTCTTCGTCGCCTACGCGGCGTTCGAAGGCCTGTTCGTCGGCGGCATCTCGGCGTTCTTCGAGTTCATCTTCCCCGGCATCGTCCTCCAGGCGACGCTGGGCACCCTGTCGGTCGTCGGTGTGACGCTCGCCCTGTTCGCGAGCGGCAAGATCCGCGCGTCGGCCCGCGCCACGAAGATCTTCATGATCGCGATGGTCGGCTACCTCGTGTTCAGCCTGGTCAACCTCGGCCTGATGCTGTTCAACGTCCCGATCGCCGGTGGAGCCTTCGGCCTGCTGAGCGAGGTCAAGATCCTCGGCATCCCGCTGGGCCTGATCGTGGGCGTGTTCGTGGTCATCATGGCCGCGTACTCGCTGGTGCTCGACTTCGACCAGATCCAGCGCGGCGTCCGCAACGGCGCCGCCCGCGTCTACGGCTGGGTCGGCGCCTTCGGCATCATGGTCACCGTCGTGTGGCTGTACGTCGAGATCCTGCGTCTCATCGCGATCGTTCGCGGCAACAACTGACGTCTCCATCCGTCGCGCGAAGGGCCGTCCCGTTCGGGGCGGCCCTTCGTCGTTCCCGCGCTGACGCCCCTCTCTCCCGTCGAGTGTCCAAGACACGCCGCGACCGGGGACGACACGCGGCGTGTCCTGGACACCCACGCCCGCGCCGCGCAGGCCGCGGCGCGACACCCGCACACCACCCCCGCACTGCCGCAAGGGGTACGGGCGCCGGATGCCGCGGCACTAGCCTCCCGGCATGAGCCCCGCCAAGACTCCTCCCGAGATCCTCGACATCGACGGCCAGGAGGTGCGCGTGACCAGTCCCGACCGTGTCGTCTTCCCGGAGCCCGGGCTCACCAAGCTCGACCTCGTGCGGTACTACCTCTCCGTCGCCGACGGCGCCCTGCGCGGAGCGGGCGGGCGGCCCATGGTGCTCAAGCGCTTCTCGAAGGGTCTCGACCAGGAGCCGTTCTTCCAGAAGCGCGTACCCGAGAACCACCCCGCCTTCATCGACACCGCGACCCTGCGCTACGCCTCCGGCACCTCCGCCGAAGAGACGGTGATCCGGGATGCCGCGGGTCTGGCGTGGGTCGTGAACCTCGGCTGCCTCGACCTCAACCCGCACCCCGTGCGCGCAGAAGACCTCGACCACCCCGACGAACTCCGCGTCGACCTCGACCCGATGCCGGGCGTGGACTGGTCGCAGATCGTCGACGTCGCGTTCATCGCGCGGGACGTGCTGGCCGACCACGGCTTGACCGGCTGGCCGAAGACCTCGGGATCCCGTGGCCTGCACATCCTCGCGCGCATCCGCCCCGAGTGGGAGTACGCCGACGTCCGCCTGGCCGCGGAGACCCTCGCACGTGAGGTCGAGAACCGTGCGCCAGGACTGGCCACGGCCCGGTGGTGGAAGGAGGAGCGCGGCGAGAGCGTCTTCGTGGACTTCAACCAGAACGCCAAGGACCGCACGGTCGCCTCGGCGTACTCCATCCGCGCGCTCCCCGACGCCCGCGTCTCGACCCCGCTCACGTGGGACGAGGTGCGGGGCCGTCGGCCCGAGGAGTTCACCGTCCTCACCGTGCCCGAACGATTCCGCGCGATCGGCGACCCGCACGCGGGGATCGACGACAGCGCCGGATCCCTCGACGCGCTCCTCGCCCTCGCGACGGAGCTCGGCCCGGCCGAGAAGCCCCCGCGCGGCTCCGACGGCTCCGGCCGTCGCGCCTCGACCATGCCGCTCATCGAGGTCGCCCGCACCAAGACCAAGCCCGAGGCGCTCGACGCCCTCGAGGCGTGGAAGACGCGGCATCCGCGGGCGAGCGCCGCCCTTCATCCGGCGGATGTCATGGTCGACGGCATGCGCGGCTCGAGCTCGCTCTGGTACCGCGTCCGCGTGAACCTCCAGCACATCCCGGATGCCGAGCGCCCGGCGCAGGAGGAGCTGATCGCCGACTACGACCCCTGGGCCGGCCGCACCGCGTCCTGATCCGCTGTCAACGAACCCACGATGTGACGCATCCCGTAGGCGAACGCTTCGTCGAGGTCGCCCCCGAGACGGAAGGCGCCGGTCAGCTCCATCGTGATGAATCCGAGCGCCCACGAGGTCAGCAACCGCGCCGCATCGAGGGCACGCTCGGACCCGACGATGGCCGCCGTCGCGCGGAGCACGGGTTCACTGGTCGCCGCGAGCCGCTCCGGATCGATCGATGACGCGAACAGCAGACGGAACGCCTCGGGCCGCTCCTGTCCGAAGCGGCGGAAGACGGTCAGCAGTTCGCCGAGGTCTCCCCCGGCATCCGTCAGTCGACGTGTCAGCTCGTCCGCCGTCGAGATGCCGACCAGTCCGAGGAGCGCCTCCCGGTCGCGGACGCGTTTGTACAGCGACGGAGCCTTGACCCCGACAGCCGCCGCCACGGCCTGCATCGTGACAGCGGCCGGACCGCCGCTCTCGAGCAGGCGGGCGGCCTGCGTGACGATCTCGGCGAGCGACGTGCGTTCTGGTGTCGGCATCGGGCCTCCTCATGGCTACACAGATAAGCTATCATGGCTATTGCTCGTAGCCATCCCGCGAAAGGTCACCCCATGCGACTCGCCCCCTCCCTCCACCGCCTCGGCAACGACATCGTCGCCTCCTACCTCATCTCCACGCCCGACGGGATCACCCTCGTCGACGCCGGCCTGCCCGGCATGTACGCCGACCTGACGCGCGAGGTGGATGCCATCGGCCGCCCGCTCGACGACATCCGCGGCGTGATCCTCACGCACGGCGACAGCGACCACGTCGGCTTCGCCGAGCGCCTCCGCCGCGACCACGGCGTTCCGGTGTTCGTCCACGCCGCCGACGCCGACCGTGCGCGGGGCGGCGACAAGCCGAAGACCCCCGTCGGCCCGATGCGGCTCGGCCCGCTGGTGAGCTTCGCCGCGTTCGGCCTCCGCAAGGGGATGCGGCCGCAGTGGCTGACCGACGTCGAGGTCATCGACGGTGACACCACGCTCGACCTCCCCGGCACGCCCCGGGTCATCTCGATGCCCGGACACTCGCCGGGCAGCATCGCCGTCTTCTCCCCCGAGGTCCGCGCCGTCTTCGTCGGCGATGCTCTGACCACCCGCCACGTGCTCACCGGCCGCACAGGTCCTGGCCCCGCGCCCTTCACCGACGACCCGGCCGAGGCACTGGCCTCGCTGGCGCACATCGCCGACCTGGATGCCGACTGGGTCCTCCCCGGTCACGGACCGGCGTTCCGGGGCTCACCGGCCGCCGCCGTGAGCGCCGTCCGCGAGGCCGCGCGCGCCTGATCGCAGCAGCCGACGGACCGCCGCCATGAAGGCGATCCGCCAGACAGAGCGCGCCTGAGCCCGGACCTCACCGACTATCGACGCGACGACGCGTGACGACCAGCGCCGGGCTCAGCGGCGCCGCGGGCGCGAGAGCGCGTCGCCGCAGGCTGCCGCGAGCGTCCGCATCGCGCGCGCGGGGCTGAGGGCCGACGCCGCCTCCACGGCCTCCGCCGACAGGCTCTCGCGCGCCTCGGCATCCGTCAGCACCCGGACGAGAGCCGAGACGAGCGCATCCTCATCTCCGTCCGGAACCAGGATGCCGCCGCCTCGGGCCAGCATGTCGCGCGGGCCGTAGCGGATGTCGTAGGCCACCACGGGGGTCCCGTGCGCGAGGGCTTCGGCGAGGGCGAGCCCCTGACCCTCGAACGCCGAGGTCGTCAGGTACACCGCCGCGTGATCGAGGACGGCGCCGGGGTCGTTCGTGAGCCCCGGGAGCGACACGGCGCCGGCCAGCCCGAGATCGGCGATCAGGGATTCCAGCTCGTCCCGCTGGGCACCGGCCCCCCAGAGCTCCAAGCGTGCCGTCGGGACCTCGGCGACGACCCGGGCGAACGCGCGGACGGCTGCGGAGAGGCGCTTGCCGGGAGCCAGGCGCCCGAGCACGACGACCAGGTCGGCGTCGCGACCCGCCGCGGGGACGACCGTCCCGGGCGCGCGGACGGCGTGCGGCGCGACGAGGTCGTTCGCCGCGGTTCCGAAGCGTTCGCGCACGTCGTCGCGCTGGTGCGCCGTCGGCCAGAGCACCGCGTCGAAGCGCGGGGCGATCTCGAACCAGCGCGTCCAGAGCGGGTTGAGCGCGGAGTCGGCACGGTAGGGCGGTTCGAGGTGGATCGTGTGGACGGTGTGCACGATCCGGACGTCCTCGTCGCCCCACCCGACGACCAGCTCGCCGAGCTGCCGCGACTCGCAGATGACGACGAGAGGTCGCTCGTTCTGCGCCCGCAGTTGCGTGCCGAGGTGCGTGAGCCACGCGCGGTAGAGCGCCCCGAATCCGTCGATCACCCCGATGGAACCGCCGGTGGCATCCCGGATGACGATCGGCGCCGTCGTCAGGTGCCAGTCGGGGTCGACGACGGTGGGCAGCGCGACCGCCCCTCCGGCGACGTCCCGGTATTCGAGAGAGGGATCCGGCTCACCCGCGTGGGCAGCCTCGCGCACCCACTCCGCGGCTCCGCCGTCAGGGGCGACGGCCTCGTCGAAGAGATTGCGGAAGAGCCCGGATGCCGACACGGCCCCTCGCTCGACGAAGGTCTGCCGGTGCGCGGTGTGGGCGTCGGCGGTTCCCGGGTCGACGGTCAGCAGCAGAGGCGCCGCTCCGGCATCCGCCATCTGCCGCGCCCGCGCGAGGGTCGAAATCGTGTACCCCCCGTCGAGGTCGGGGATGAGCCTGCTCGACAGGATGAGGTACCAGGCGTCGGGGAACTCAGCGTCGCTCACGTCCCCATCCTCCCCCACCCGCAGCTCACCCCGCGGCGTGCCCGAGACTCGGTGATCTCGGCGTGCTCGTCGGGTCGCGGAAGGTGGCCCCGGGGCGCCGCGCGTGCAGCTGCAGACGTCGCGCGGGTGCCGTGCGCGGCCCCGGGGCGACGAAAGGGGCCCCGGGGCCACCTCGTGACACGGTCTGAGGGGGATTCGCCGCCAAGGGGACCTCGACCGGCTGACACAGGGCAACGACGCCGCCCTCCGGTGGAGGGGTGTCGTCATCGAGTCGATCGGGGAAGGGACCCCGCTCTCGACCCCATACCCTCAGCGGACCGACAGAGCGCCGCCGTCGCCGGACGGCGCAGGGGCACCGTCTTCGGGTCGATCGGGGTAGGGGCCCCGCTCTCGACCCGCGCGCCGCAGGCGCGCTCATACCTCGACCGGCTGACACAGAGCAACGACGCCGCCGTCCGGTGGAGGGGTGTCGTCTTCGAGTCGATCGGGGAAGGGGCCCCGCTCTCGACTCGAAGATGACACCCCGGAACCGGACGACGGCGCCGTTGCGGGGCCGGGGTCAGCCGAAGCTCACTCCCACTCGATCGTCCCCGGCGGCTTCGACGTCACGTCGAGCACCACGCGATTCACGTCGCGCACCTCGTTGGTGATGCGGTTCGAGATCTTCGACAGCACGTCGTAGGGCAGGCGCGTCCAGTCGGCCGTCATGGCGTCCTCCGACGACACCGGCCGCAGCACGATGGGGTGGCCGTAGGTACGGCCGTCGCCCTGCACGCCCACCGAGCGCACGTCGGCGAGCAGCACGACGGGGCACTGCCAGATCTCGTCGTCGAGGCCCGCCTTGGTCAGCTCGGCGCGCGCGATGGCGTCGGCCTCACGCAAGATCTCGAGACGGTCAGCGGTGACCTCGCCCACGATGCGGATGCCAAGACCGGGCCCCGGAAAGGGTTGGCGGCCGACGATGGCTTCCGGCAGGCCGAGCTCGCGGCCGATCGCGCGCACCTCGTCCTTGAAGAGGGTGCGCAGCGGCTCGACGAGCTCGAACTGCAGGTCTTCGGGCAGGCCGCCGACGTTGTGATGGCTCTTGATGTTCGCCGTGCCGGCACCTCCGCCGGACTCGACGACGTCGGGGTACAGCGTGCCTTGCACCAGGAATCGCACCTGCTCACCCTCGGCCGCGGCCTCGGCGACGAGGTCGGCCTGCACCTTCTCGAACGCACGGATGAACTCGCGGCCGATGATCTTGCGCTTCTGCTCGGGGTCGCTGACCCCGGCGAGGGCGTTCAAGAATGTCTCGCGCGCGTCGACGGTGATGAGCTTCACGCCCGTGGACGCGACGTAGTCGTTCTCGACCTGCTCGCGCTCGCCCTTCCGGAGGAGTCCGTGGTCGACGAAGACGGCGATCAGCTGGTCGCCGACGGCCTCGTGCACGAGCGCCGTCGACACAGCGGAGTCGACACCACCCGACAGGGCCGAGATCACACGACCGGTGCCGACCTGCTGGCGGATGCGCTCGACCTGCTCGGCGATGACGTTGCCGCTGTTCCAGTCGGCGGGCAGACCCGCAGCCTTGTGGAGGAAGTTCTCGAGCACGTTCTGTCCGTGATCGGTGTGCTTGACCTCGGGATGCCACTGCACGCCGTACATGCGGCGGGTGTCGTTCGCGAAGGCGGCGACGGGCGTGTGCGCGGTGCGGGCGAGGACCTCGAAGCCCTCGGGAGCACGCGAGACCTGGTCGCCGTGGCTCATCCAGACGTTCTGCTCGGCGGGCTGGCCCTGCAGCAGCGTCCCCTCGGTGACCACGGTGGCGTCGGTCGCGCCGTACTCGCGCAGGCCCGTGTTGGCCACCTCGCCGCCGAGCGCCTTCGCCATGACCTGGAAGCCGTAGCAGATGCCGAGCGTGGGCACGTCGAGGTCGAACACGTCGGTGTCGAGGCTCGGGGCCCCGTCTTCGTACACCGACGAAGGACCACCCGACAGGATGATGCCGACCGGGTTCTTGGCCGCGATCTCCTCCGCCGAGGCGGTGTGCGGCACGATCTCGCTGTAGACGCCGGCCTCGCGGACGCGGCGGGCGATGAGCTGCGCGTACTGGGCGCCGAAGTCGACGACGAGGACGGGTCGCTGGGACGTTTCGGTCTGTTCGGTCACCGGGTGCCCTCCGGGGCGGAGACGGGAGCCGAGGCCGGGGCGGCCTCGCGCTCGGCGAGATAGGCGCGCACGCCGCGGGCGGTGCGCACCTCCAGGATGAAGGAGAGGAACGGCACCACGCCACCCAGGGCGAGGAAGACGAACCGACGGAACGGCCACCGCATCAGGCTCCAGACGCGGAAGCACGAGAAGAGGTAAACGACGTAGAACCAGCCGTGGGCGACGAGGATGGCCAGCGAGACGTTGACGCCGTCGCCGGTCGACAGGATCTCGCACCCGCTGCCGCCGGGCACGAAGAGCGAGAACCACTGGCAGTCGGGGCCGGGGACGGCATCCGCGAACCACAGGAAGCCGCCGGATCCGCCCAGGAACAGCTCCACATGAATGGGCGTGTACTTCAGGATCATCTCGGCGACCAGCAGCAGCAGGCCGACACCGGTGATGATCGAGCAGATCTGGTAGAACTTCAGGGCTCCGCGGATCGCCGGGAACGAGGCGAGCTTGGGGGCGCGGGGCATGGATGCCAGTCTAGTCGCGGGGTTCCGCGGGTTCTGCCGCGAGGGGGTCGGGCTGCTCGCCCTCGAACTGTTCGTCCTCGAGGTCTTCGACCTCCTTCTCCCAGGCGTCGCGCGCCAGGCGGTACCAGAGGTAGAGAGCGAAACCCGCGAAGACCGCCCACTCGGCGGCGTAGAAGATGTTCAGCCAGTTGACGCGCGAGCGCTCGTCGGGTGCCGGCGACGCGATGGCGTCGAGGGGGCCGATGGCCGTCTGCGACGCGATGTACTGCCGGTAGACGTTCAGTCCCGCCGTATCGCTCCAGCGCCCGAGCAGCATGGCCGGCGACATCTTCACCAGCGTCTGCGGATCGGCCCCGGCGGGCGGGACCGAGGGGCCCTCGTCGGAGATCAGGCGACCGGTCACCTCGACCTCGGCACCCGGGTCGGCCTGGGCGTCGGCCCGCAACTGCGCGGCGGCGGCGTTCGCCCGGCCGAGATCGCTCGTCCACCCCGTCGCCACGGCGATCGAGGTCGGCTCGGTCGTCCCCGAGACGCGGAGCTGGCCCGTCACCCAGTAGCCCTCGACGTCGTCGTTGAAGCGCGACGCCACGACGATGAAATCGGATGCCACCCACGTGCCGGTCACCTCGACCCTCTGCCCGACGAGCGGCTCGGGCAGGTAGTCGCCCGGCTGCACGACGTCGTCGAGCGGACGCACGACCTCGGTCTGCCCGGGCTCGGGCGGCGACGTGTCGACGGCTCTCCCGAGCTGCCACTGCCCGAGCCACGCGAGCGCTCCCGCCACCACGAGCGAGAACGCCAGGAGGGCGATCCACCGAGGCCGCAGCATGACCTCCCGCAGCGTGGGCGGGAAGATCTGAGGCGGTGCGGGGGCGGTCGCGGGAGTGGACGTCATGCGGTCTCCGGCGTCAGTGACCGTACGGGGCGACGACGACCTCGACGCGCTGGAACTCCTTGAGGTCGGAGTACCCGGTGGTGGCCATCGACTTCTTGAGCGCGCCGATCAGGTTGGCGGTGCCGTCGGCGACGGGCGCGGGGCCGTAGAGGATCTGCTCGAGCGGACCCACGCGGTCGACCGCGACCCGGCGTCCCCGCGGCAGCTTGGCGTGGTGCGCCTCGGGGCCCCAGTGGAAGCCCCGGCCGGGGGCATCGGTGGCCCGCGCGAGCGCGACGCCGAGCATGACCGCATCCGCGCCCATGGCGAGGGCCTTCACGATGTCGCCCGAGGTTCCCACACCGCCGTCGGCGATCACGTGGACGTAGCGTCCGCCCGACTCGTCGAGGTAGTCGCGGCGGGCGCCGGCGACGTCGGCCACGGCGGTCGCCATCGGCGCGTGCAGGCCGAGGGTGGCACGGGTCGTCGACGCGGCTCCCCCGCCGAAGCCGACGAGCACGCCCGCGGCTCCGGTGCGCATGAGGTGCAGGGCCGCGGTGTACGTGGCAGCCCCGCCGACGATGACGGGCACATCGAGGTCGTAGATGAACTTCTTGAGATTGAGCGGCTCGGCGACGCTCGACACGTGCTCGGCCGACACCGTGGTGCCCCGGATGACGAAGAGGTCGACGCCGGCGGCGACGACGGTCTCGTAGAGGTCGTGCGTGCGCTGCGGGGTGAGGGCACCGGCGACGGTGACACCGGCGGCGCGCACCTCGGCGAGGCGGTCGCGCACGAGCTCGGGCTTGATCGGCTCGGAGTACAGCTGCTGCATGCGCCGCGTGGCGTCGGCCTCGGGGAGGGTCGCGATCTCGGCGAGGAGCGGCTCGGGGTCGTCGTAGCGCGTCCAGAGACCCTCGAGGTCGAGCACGCCCAGGCCGCCGAGGCGCCCCAGCTCGATGGCGGTGCGCGGGCTGACCACAGAGTCCATGGGGGCTCCGAGCACCGGGATCTCGAACGGGAACGCGTCGATGGTCCACGCGGTCGAGACGTCTTCGGGATTGCGCGTGCGCCGCGACGGCACGACGGCGATGTCGTCGAAGGTGTAGGCGCGGCGGGCGCGCTTGGCGCGGCCGAGGTCGATCTCCATGGTCACCCGACCAGCCTACCCGCGCCCCCCGACATCCCCGTCGGATCCTCCACCGTCGCGAGAAGCGACCCACGGCGGCGACGACGGCTCATCGGCGCCGCGCAGGAGCCGCGTGAGGGGTCCGTCGAGGGCGAACAGCACGAAACCGATGGACCCGAGCCAGGGACTGAGCGCCATCGCCAGCCCGCTGATGACCACCGCACTGACGCTCGCCCGCCCCAGACGGCGGGCGTCGACGGCCGACAGGTCGGTGACGGCTCCGGATCGCACCGCCCACATCCACTGCAGCCACCCCAGCACGATCGCCAGGAAGAAGTTCACGGGCAGGAGAACACGTCCCAGGAGGAAGTCGCTGTATGTGGTGTCGAGGGATGACGTGAACGGCACCAGCACGATCAGAAGCAGGCGGACGTTGTTGATCCACATGCCCGCATTGTCGATGCGGACGATCCACTCGAACTGGCGCACATGCGTCATCCACATCACGCACAGGATGAGAAAACTGATGACGAACGAGAAGAGCGGATGGCCCAGGTCGCGCAGGCCCGTGACGAGGTCGTCGTCGGTGCGCACCGTCCCGAGCGACTGATCCGTCAGCCCGAGCACCAGCAGGGTCGCCGCGATCGCGAAGACCCCGTCGGTGAACGCCTCGGTGCGGCGCGTCGACACGGACGCCTCCGGGTGACTCCTGCTCCGGATCATGCGCTCAGCGTATCCGCGTCGCCGAGCACGACGAAGGGCCGGGTGGTCGCCCACCCGGCCCTTCGTGGGAAGCGCGTTACTTCTTGTAGTTCGGCGCCTCGACGACGATCTGCACGTCGTGCGGGTGCGATTCCTTCAGCCCCGCCGACGTGATGCGGACGAACTTGCCCTTGGCCTTGAGCTCCTCCACGGTGCGCGCTCCGACGTAGAACATCGACTGACGGAGTCCGCCGATCAGCTGGTAGGCGACGGCGGAGACCGGTCCGCGGTAGGGCACCTGGCCTTCGATGCCCTCGGGGATCAGCTTGTCGTCGCTGGGCACGTCGGCCTGGAAGTAGCGGTCCTTCGAGTACGACGTCTTCTTGCCCCGGGTCTGCAGCGCGCCGAGCGAACCCATGCCGCGGTACTGCTTGAACTGCTTGCCGCCCTGGAAGACGATCTCGCCCGGCGACTCATCGGTGCCGGCGAGCAGCGAACCCAGCATGACGGTGTCGGCGCCGGCGACGAGCGCCTTGGCGATGTCGCCCGAGTACTGCAGACCGCCGTCGGCGATGACGGGCACGCCCGCCGGGATCGCGGCTTTCGCGGCCTCGTAGATGGCCGTCACCTGGGGCACGCCGACGCCGGCGACCACGCGCGTGGTGCAGATCGAGCCCGGTCCGACACCCACCTTCACGGCATCCACTCCCGCGTCGATGAGCGCCTGAGCGCCCTCGCGGGTCGCGACGTTGCCGCCGATGACGTCGATGTGGTCGAACGACGCGTCGGCCTTGAGTCGACGGACGATGTCGATGACGCCGGCGGACTGGCCGTTGGCCGTGTCGACGACGAGCACGTCGACGCCCGCGTCGCGCAGGGCCTCGGCGCGTTGCCACGCGTCGCCGAAGAAGCCGATCGCCGCACCCACTCGCAGGCGCCCGTGGTCGTCCTTGGTGGCGAGGGGGTACTTCTCGCTCTTGTCGAAGTCCTTGATCGTGATGAGACCGGCGAGCTTGCCGTTCTCGTCGACCAGGGGGAGCTTCTCGACGCGGTGCTTCGCGAAGGTCGCGATGACGTCGTTCGCGTGGATGCCGACGTGCCCGGTGATCAGGCCGTCCTGGGTCATGACGTCCTTGACCTTCGTGGTCTGACGTTCGAAGCCCGAGACGAAGCGCATGTCGCGGTTGGTGATGATGCCGACGAGCACGCCGTCGGGGTCGACCACGGGCAGACCCGAGATGCGGTACTGCGCGCACATCGCGTCGACCTCGGCCACCGTGGCATCCGGGTTCGTGGTGATCGGGTTGGAGACCATGCCCGACTCGCTGCGCTTGACCTGGTCGACGATGCCGGCCTGGTCCTCGATCGAGAGGTTGCGGTGCACGATGCCGATACCGCCCTGGCGGGCGATCGCGATCGCCATGCGCGCCTCGGTGACGGTGTCCATCGCGCTGGAGAGCAGAGGGGTGGCCACTGTGATCCGGCGCGTGAGCCGCGACGACGTGTCGGCCTCGCTCGGGATGACGTCGGTGTGCCCCGGCAGGAGCAGGACGTCGTCGTAGGTCAGTCCGATGAAACCGAAGGGGTCGTGCTGCTCCATGGATCCTCCTGCGCGCGCGGCGCCTGCTCGATGAAAGGACGTCGTCGGCCGGTGCGCCCGGGAAAGCGCTCCGCCTGGAATTCTAAAGCGTCGGCGGCCCCGGAATTGTTCCCGTGGGCCTGGCCGCTGCACGCACCGCGGATGACACGGTTCGCTAACGACAGTGTCTGCGAAACACCGTCGACACATTACGCTCGTAGCGTCGACCGTCGAAGCTGACGGGACGACTTCGTCAGCGCTGCCGAACTGGAGACTCCGTGGGTCATTCCTCCCCCACCGCGATACGATCGCGCACCCTATCCCGACTGGCCGTGATCGTCGCGCTCTTCGCGAGCACGATCGCCGTCCTGAGCCTGTTCTTCGCGACACCCGCGAACGCCCAGACCACGCCCGCCCCCACCCCCTCCGCCTCGGCGGGAACGGGCGACGTCGCCACCCAGTACTCCATCGGCGGCATCATCCGCGCGGGAGACGAACCGGTCGAAGGCGTCGAGATCAGCGTCGAAGGCTCCGGTTTCTCGGAGATCGGCACCACGGGCGCCGACGGACGCTGGGCGGTCGCGGTCCCCGGACCCGGCGCCTACACCGCGACGCTGCAGGTCGACACCCTCCCCGACGGCGTCGCCCCGCGCGACCCCGACAACGTCACGCGCGACGTGACCATCGGGACGACCAACACGGTGAACGTCCTCTTCCCCACCGGTGAGGGCACGGCTGCGACGGGCTCCATCTGGGACACGCTCTTCTCGCGCTTCTTCTACGGGCTCAACTTCGGCCTGCTGCTCGCCCTCGCCGCGATCGGCATCTCGCTCATCTTCGGCACCACCGGCGTGAACAACTTCGCCCACGGCGAGATGCTGACCTTCGGCGCGATCATCTTCTACGTCTTCACGGCGATGGGGTGGAACATCCTCCTCGCGATCCTTCTCACGGTCGCCCTCTCGGCGGCGTTGGGATGGACGCAGGATGCCGTGCTGTTCAAACCGTTGCGCAAGCGCGGCGTCGGACTCGTACAGGTGCTCATCGTGACGATCGGCCTCTCGATCGTGCTGCGCTACCTGTACCTCTACTTCTTCGACGGCGGCACGCGCAACATCGACACCGGCATCACCGACAACGTCACGATCGGCCCGGTCACGGTGACCCTGACCTCGATCATCAGCATGGGCATCAGCGTCGTCATGCTGGGACTCGTCGCGTACTTCCTGACCCGCACCCGCATCGGCAAGGCGACGCGCGCCGTCAGCGACAACGCATCGCTCGCCGCGGCGTCCGGCATCAACGTCGACCGTGTCATCCGCATCGTCTGGGTGCTCGCGGGCGCTCTCACGGGTCTGTCCGGCGTGCTGTACGGCCTGTACCGCGGAGTCACGTGGGACATGGGCTTCGCGATCCTGCTGCTGCTGTTCGCGGCGGTCACCCTCGGTGGTCTCGGCAGCGCCTTCGGCGCCCTCGTCGGATCGCTCATCATCGGCATCATCACGGAGTTGTCGACCATCGTCATCCCACCCGACCTGCGGTACGCGGTGGCCCTGATCGTGCTCATCGGCGTGCTGCTGTTCAGGCCGCAAGGTGTGCTCGGTCGTAAAGAGCGGATCGGCTGAGGAAGAACGACATGGACTGGCTTTCGATCTTCAACAACGCCGCGGGCGAGCTCATCAGCCCGACCACCGCGGCCTATGCCCTCGCCGCCATCGGCCTGAGCGTCCACTTCGGCTACGCGGGGCTGCTCAACTTCGGTCAGGCGGGCTTCATGGCCGTCGGCGCCTACGCCTTCGCCATCGCGACCCTGTCGTTCGCAGCCCCGGTGTGGCTCGCGATCCTCGTCGCGATCGTCGCCTCGGTGCTGTTCGCCTTCCTCCTCGGCATCCCGACCCTGCGTCTGCGGGCGGACTATCTGGCGATCGTGACGATCGCGGCGGCGGAGATCGTCCGCTACGTCGTCTCGACCGTGGGTCTGACCAGCGTCACCGGCGGGTCCCAGGGCCTGAACGGGTACAACCGCGAGTTCCAGGCGATCAACCCGCTGCCGGCCGGTACGTACGGCATCGGACCGTGGACCTACTCCGCGAACGACTGGTGGGTGCGCCTGTTCGGCTGGGGCCTCGTCATCATCGCGACGATCCTCGTGTTCCTGCTCATGCGCAGCCCGTGGGGTCGCGTGGTCAAGGGCATCCGGGAAGACGAGGACGCCGTGCGCAGCCTCGGCAAGAACGTGTACTCCTACAAGATGCAGGCGCTGGTGCTCGGCGGCGTCATGGGCGGACTCGCGGGCGTGGTGTTCATCCTCCCCCGCGCCGTGCAGCCCGGTAACTACGGAACGGCCCTGACGTTCTTCATCTGGACCGCGCTCCTGCTCGGTGGAGCCGCCACGCTCCTCGGCCCGATCGTGGGCTCGATGCTCTTCTGGGTGCTGCTCTCGCTGTCGAACGGCATCATCGTGGGACTGCGCGACGTCGGCATCCTGGGCTTCATGTCCAGCACGCAGACGGGCCAGGTGCGCTTCATCCTCGTCGGCATCGGACTGATGCTCCTCGTGATCTTCCGACCACAGGGCATCTTCGGCAACAAGAAGGAGCTGTCGTTCAATGTCTGACACGACCGTCACCCATCCTCTCGTCAAGGGAGAGGTCCGACCCGGCTGCGAGAAGGTCGATCCGATCGTCGTCGCCGACGGCGTCACCCGCCAGTTCGGCGGTCTGAAAGCCGTCGACGTCGAGCACCTCGAGATCCCCCGCGGGCAGATCACGGCCCTCATCGGCCCGAACGGCGCCGGCAAGACCACGCTGTTCAACCTGCTGACCGGCTTCGACAAGCCGAACACGGGTCGCTGGAGCTTCGAGGGCTCGAACCTCGCCAGCGTCCCCGCGTTCAAGGTGTCGCGCCGGGGAATGGTGCGCACCTTCCAGCTGACGAAGTCGCTCGGTCGGCTCACCGTGCTGCAGAACATGCTGCTCGGCGCCCGCGGGCAGAAGGGCGAGAACCTGTTCCGCGCCCTCATCCCGGGCACCTGGCGCTCGCAGGAGGCCGCCAACACCGAGCGCGCCGACGACCTGCTGCGCCGCTTCAAGCTGGATGCCAAACGCGAGGACTTCGCCGCGTCGCTCTCGGGCGGCCAGCGCAAGCTCCTCGAGATGGCGCGCGCTCTGATGAGCGACCCGAAGCTCGTCATGCTCGACGAGCCGATGGCCGGTGTGAATCCTGCGCTCACGCAGAGCCTGCTGGGCCACATCCTCGACCTGAAGAAGGAGGGGATGAGCGTGCTGTTCGTCGAGCACGACATGCACATGGTCCGTCACATCTCCGACTGGGTCGTCGTCATGGCCGAGGGCCGCGTGGTGGCCGAGGGGCCGCCCGAGACGGTCATGAGCGACCAGGCCGTCATCGACGCCTACCTCGGCGCCCACCACGACACCGACCTGGGCGACATGACCACGTCGCAGCTCGAGACCATCCAGGCCGAGGCCGCCGCGGAAGCGGAGGCGGAGCTCACCGCCGACGAGAAGGACGGAAAGCTCTGATGACCGACACCACCGCCACCCGCACCCCGGTCCTGCGCACCGACGATCTCGTCGCCGGCTACCTACCGGGCGTCAACATCCTCAACGGGTGCACCGTCGACGCCTATCAGGGCGACCTCATCGGCATCATCGGCCCCAACGGCGCCGGCAAGTCGACCCTGCTGAAGGCCATCTTCGGCCAGGTGAAGATCCGCGGCGGCGCCGTCCTGCTCAACGGCGAGGACATCACCTCGTTGAAGGCCGACAAGCTCGTCGGCAAGGGCGTCGGCATGGTTCCGCAGAACAACAACGTGTTCCCGAGCCTGTCGATCGAGGAGAACCTGCAGATGGGGCTCTTCCAGCGCCCCAAGGTGTTCGCCGAGCGCTTCGAGTTCGTCACGGGCCTGTTCCCCGAGCTCGGCAAGCGGCGTCGCCAGCGCGCGGGCTCGTTGTCGGGCGGTGAGCGTCAGATGGTGGCCATGGGACGCGCCCTGATGATGGATCCTTCCGTCCTCCTGCTCGACGAGCCCTCCGCGGGTCTCTCGCCCGTGCGACAGGACGAGACCTTCCTTCGCGTGGCGGAGATCAACCGCGCCGGCGTGACGATCATCATGGTCGAGCAGAACGCGCGCCGCTGCCTGCAGATCTGCCACCGCGCCTACGTGCTCGACCAGGGCAAGGACGCGTACACGGGCACGGGTCGCGAGCTGCTCACCGACCCCCGCGTCATCGAGCTGTACCTGGGCACCCTCGCCGCCGACGAGGACGCCAAGCGCGACGGGAAGGGCCCCGAGGCCTGATCCGCCGCCGATACGCCGCGAGTGCGGCGCTCACCCTGGTGGGCGCCGCGCTCGCGGCGTGTTCGGCGCCTTCCCCACCGCCCGCGCCATCGCTCGAGGTCGCCCTCGTGCAGCAGCGCGGCGACATCGCCGTCGACCGCGTGCAGCTGCGCGTGACGAACACCTCCCCCGTGGCCACCACGCTCACAGCGGCATCTTTCTCCTCCCCCGTCCTGGACGGGCCCGCGGAATGGGATGCCACACGGCCGACCACCCTCGCGGCGGGGCGGACGGTCGACCTCCCCGTCTTCCTCCCCGCCATCCGCTGCACCGACGCCTCGGGTGTTCCCGAGGCCACGGTCACGGCCGACGGCGCGACGACGACCGTGACCCTGTCCGACGACCTGGACTTCATGCACCGGGCGAGCGCCACCGCGTGCGATCGTGCGGAGCTGGCATCCGTGGTGCGGGTGACGGCCACCGGAGCCGCCGTGGGCCCTGACGGCTCGATCACCCTGCGTCTGGCGGTGGAGCCGTCGCAGAGCGGCGAGGGGACGGCCGAGCTCGTCGCTCTGCGCGGAACGGTGCTGCTGCGCTTCGCCGCGGGCGCTGCGGCACCGCTCGGGGTGAGCGTGTCCGCGCGGGACGCGCCGTCGGTCGTCGAGGTCGCCGTGGTGCCGCAGCGCTGCGACGCGCACGCCATCGCCGAGGACAAGGTGGGCACCCTCTTCGACCTCGTCGCCCGCGTCGACGGGCGGGAGATCGTGGTGCCCCTGGAGCGCTCGAAGGACGTCGCCGACGCGTTGCTCGTGCTCACCGCCCAGGTGTGCGGCCTGACCCCCGCGCCGTGAGCCGGGTTCCTCTGCCCGGAGAGGAGGGGTGCGAGCGAGTTCCGGAGCACGCGAAAGGGGCCCGGATCCGAAGATCCGAGCCCCTCGCGTGGAGTCAGGTCACTCGTTGAGCGAGCCGAACTCCGTGTTCAGCAGGGTGTACTTGTTGTCGGCACCGTACTGGTAGATGCCGATGTACGCCTCGGTCGGGTCACCGTTCTCGTCGAACGTGATCGGACCGGAGACACCGTCGTAGTCGATGTCCTTGCCGTCGTTGATCAGCGCGAGGCAGTCGGCGAACGTCGTGCACTTCTCGCCGCCCTCGGAGACCGACTGCATGTTGTCGCGGATGGCCGTGCCCGAGTCGTCCTTGGCCTGCGCCGCGGCGAGAGCCGCGACGATGACCGCGTCGTACGACTCCGGCGCGTAGCTGTAGTCGGTGAGCGCGGGGTCGATCTCCTTCAGACGCGACTGGAAGTCGGTGTCGGCGGGGTTGCCGGGCAGCGTGCCCTTCGCGCCCTGGAGCGTGCCGGCCGGGAACTCGTACGAGTTCGACAGGTTGCCGTCGACGAAGTACACCTTCGACGCCGCGTAGCCCTGCGTGCTGACCAGCTGCGGGATGATCGAGGAGGTCTCCTCGAACGCGATGACCGCGATCGCGTCGGGCTGGGAGGCGAGCAGCTGGTCGACCTGCGAGGTGAAGACCGTGTCACCCGGGTTGTAGGGGACCGCGACCGAGACCTCGCCACCGGCGGCCTCGATGGCCGTGGTCGCGTTGTCCTTCAGGCCGGTGCCGTAGGGGTCGTTGATGTAGATGATGCCCACGTTGGCGGCACCGTCGCCGACCATCAGGTTGCCGAGCACGCGGCCCTGCAGCACGTCGGAGGGCGCGGTACGCCAGTAGTACCCGTCGTCGGCGTAGGTGGTGAAGTCGGGCGAGGTGTTGGCCGGCGAGATCTGGACGATGCCCGCGTTGACCAGCTGGTCGATGAAGGTGAACGAGACACCCGACGACGCGGCACCGATGACGACGTCGGCTCCGGCGCTGACGAGCTCGGACGCCGACTGGGTCGCGATGTCGGTCGTGGTGTCGCCCGAGTCGCGCTCGGTCAGCGTGGTCGTGAACGGGAATGCGTCTCCCGTGGCCTCGATGTCTTTGATGGCCAGCTTCACACCGGCGACCTCGGGCGGGCCGAGGAAGGCGAGGTTACCCGTGGCGGGCAGGATCGTGCCGACGCTGAACGTGCCGTCGGCCTCGGACACGGCGCCGCCGCCCGACGATGCACTCGGTGCAGCGGCATCGTTGCCGCCACCGGAGCATCCGGCGAGGACGAGCGCGCTGGCGCCGACCAGGGCGATGCCGCCGAGGATTTTGGCGCCGCGCGTGCGCGAAATGACGTTCATAGTGCTCCTTGCTGTGAATGAACGTTGGGCGACCCTATGGGCCACCTGGTGTCCTAAACCTAATCGGCAGCTCATTTTCCGCGTGTTGCCGTTCGTTAACGATGTGCGTCGAAGCGGTCACGGCCGCATAACGGTTCAGCCCGCGTCTTGACGGCGACCCCGAAGGAGCACGGGTCGCCGGACCCGGAACGAAGAAACGGCCGGATCGGGCAGGACGAACGCGGAACGACATCCTCCGCGCCCTCATCGTCGCACCCGCCGCCGACATTGTCTGTCGACCGAA
Source organism: Microbacterium sp. NPDC089190 (assembly GCF_040701795.1). Lineage (NCBI taxonomy): Bacteria > Bacillati > Actinomycetota > Actinomycetes > Micrococcales > Microbacteriaceae > Microbacterium > Microbacterium sp. NPDC089190. Next base: position 782,387 of record NZ_JBFBHF010000001.1, read on the forward strand.
CGGAGGACGCCACGGCGGGTCGGACGAGGGGATCAGACGGGTTCGGCGACGTCGTCCACCACACGCCGGTGGCGCCGCGCGGCCACGATCGAGTCGACGCTCAACATGACCAGCGCGACCCACACGAGCGCGAACCCCACCCACCGTTCGAGCGTCATGGGCTCGTGGAGCACCCATACGCCGATGATGAACTGGATGATCGGCGCGACGAACTGCAGCAGGCCGATCACCGTGAGGGGGACGCGCCGGGCACCCGATGCGAACAGCAGCAGCGGTACGGCCGTGACCGCGCCGGCGAGCAAAAGGAGAACGGTGTGCAGCACCCCGGCCGTGCCCAGCGTGATGCCCGTCAGGTTCGCCACGAAGATCAGCTGGATGACGGCGACCGGCAGCAACCACATCGATTCGAGGGTCAGCCCGCTCACGGCATCCACCGCGGGACCGATCTGCTTCTTCACCAGTCCGTAGAAGCCGAACGAGAAGGCGAGGGTCAGCGCGATCCACGGGAAGGCGCCGTATCCCACGACGATCACCAGGACCGCGGCCACGGCGATACCCACCGCGATCCACGGCAGGAGCCGCAGACGCTCGCGCAGCACGACGACACCCAGCAGCACGGTCACGATGGGGTTGATGAAGTAGCCGAGACTCGTCTCGATGACGTGCCCCGTGAGGGCACCGAAGAGGTACGTCTGCCAGTTGACGTAGATGAGCACACCGGCGACCGCGGTCAACAGCATCAGCCGCGGTTGCCGCACGATCGCGAGGAACGGGCGCCACGCGCGCAGCACGGTGAGAAGCAGCAGGCAGAAGACGAACGCGAGGAGGATGCGCCAGGCCACCACCTCGAACGGGCCGGTCGGCTTCAGCTGCAGGAAGTAGATGGGCAGCACGCCCCACAGCAGGTAGGCGCCCAATGCGTACAGGGCGCCGCGGGTGCCCCCGCCGGTCGGAGCGGAGGGAGCGGGGGTCACCGATACAGCCTACGCGCGCCCCCGAGGCGGCGACGGTCGCGCACCCGCGCATTCCTGCCATCGCGTGGCGAGCGCTCCGCATCGTCCATCGACCCCCGGGGACGACGCGCGCCCCCGCCCTCCCCCGGGAACGACGAAGGCCCCGGATGCCGAGCACCCGGGGCCTTCGATCGAGTCACGCGATCAGCGGACGACGACCGCCAGGACGTCGCGAGCCGAGAGCACGAGGTACTCCTCGGCGCCGAACTTGACCTCGGTGCCGCCGTACTTGCTGTAGAGCACGCGGTCGCCGACGGCGACGTCGAGGGGGACACGGTTGCCGTTGTCGTCGATACGGCCGGGGCCGACGGCGACGACTTCGCCCTCCTGCGGCTTCTCCTTGGCGGTGTCGGGGATGACGAGACCACTCGCGGTGGTCTGCTCAGCCTCGACCTGCTTGATGACGATGCGGTCCTCGAGCGGCTTGATGGAAACCGACACGGTCTACCTCTTCTTTCTCGTTACAGAAGACTTGTCAGCACTCACGCGGGGAGAGTGCTAATCCGAGTGTAGAGAAGCGCTGGCACTCACGCAACGCGAGTGCCAGCACACTCCCCCGCCTAGGCTGAATCGGTGGATACCAGCGAGCTGACCGCCCTGCTCACGCCCGACGGCCTGCGCCTGCTCGACGAGCTCGGTCCCATCGGCTCGACCGACGAGGCCGCCCGCGCGGTGTCGCGGCTGCGGGCGGCCGGGCACTCCCCCGACCTCGTGTCGGCGGTCGTCGGCCAGGCCCGGCTCCGCGTCCGCGCGACCGCGAAGTTCGGCGCGTTCGCCGACCGCATGCTCTTCACCCGCGCGGGGCTCGAACAGGCCACGCGCCTTCCGATCGCCGCGCGTCACGCGGGCCGCTTCCGCGCCGCGGGCGTGTCGAGCGTCGCCGACCTCGGCTGCGGTATCGGCGGTGACGCGCTCGGGCTGGCGGGACTCGGCATCCGGGTGCACGCGGTCGACGCCGACGAGGTGACCGCCGCCATCGCGGCATACAACCTCGCCCCGTTCGGCGACGCCGCCACAGTGGCGCACGCGCGCGCCGAAGAGGTCGACCTGACGGGGACGGATGCCGTGTGGCTCGACCCTGCACGCCGCACGGCGGGCCACTCCGAGACGCGGCAGGTCGCCTCCGGCGAATGGTCGCCGTCGCTGGACTGGGTGGTCGAGCTGCTGCGGAGCACCCCGGGCGGGGTCAAGCTCGGCCCCGGCTTCGATCGCGCGCGGATCCCCGACGACGTCGAGGCCCAGTGGATCAGCGCCGACGGCTCGACCATCGAGCTCGTCCTCTGGTCGGGGGCGCTCGCGCGCGAGAACGTGCGACGCGCCGCGCTCGTGGTGCGCGGCACCGACGCGTGGGAGCTCACGGCTCCGGCGGACAGCCCCGACGCCGAGCCGCGGGACCTGGGCGCCTTCGTGCACGAGCCCGACGGCGCGGTCATCCGCGCGCGGCTCATCGGCGAGGTCGCGCGAGCACTCGAGGCGGGGATGCTCTCGCCGCAGATCGCCTACCTCACCTCCGACGCACCGCTGACGAGTCCGTTCGTGCAGTCGTTCCGGGTGCGCGAGCAACTGCCCGCCGACCCGAAGAAGCTCGCACAGGCGCTGCGGGCGCGCGGGATCGGCACGCTCGAGATCAAGAAGCGCGGCGTCGACGTCGACCCGGCGGCGCTCCGCCGGAAGCTCTCGCTCCGCGGAGACGAAGCGGCGACCCTGCTGCTCACCCGCGTGGGGTCGACGCGCCTGGCTCTGCTGGCCGACCGCGTCTGACGCCCGCCGGGCTCCCGCGCCTCAGCGCACGGCGAGCTGCGAGAAACCCCAGATCAACCACCCTGCGCTGAACACGACGGCCAGCAACGACAGGGACAACGCCCACACGGCCACGCGCCGGCTGTCGTGCGCGCGTCTTAGCGACAGGATGGCGAGGATCGCCCCGATCACGCCCAGGGGAAGCAGCCACCCGGTGATGAGGGCGGCGACCAGCGCGAGGATCGCCACGGCGAGCGCCCACGGCGCCAGCGAGGGCGGGGGTTTCGGCGCGGGCGGGACGTACGGGATCAGGTGGTCGCCGAAGGCCGCCATCTCCAGCTGCGCGGTGGGGAGGCGTTCGGGGTCGTCATCCGCGATCTCCGGGCGCTCGCCCGCGGGCACCATCCACGGCCGACGCGGGTCGATGGGCGCCGCGGCCGACTCGGGGGTCTCCTTGCGCGCACGGCGCGTGGGCGGGGTCTGATCCGTCACGGCGACCGGGTCTCGGCATCCGGAGCGGGGGCATCCGGGTCTTCGGCGACCTGGATCTCGGTGACGGGAAGGGTGGAGTCGGCTCCGAAGGCGAGGGTCGACGGGCGCCGACCCGAGGCGATGAGCTCCGCGGCGAGGGCGGCGATCATCGCGCCGTTGTCGGTGCACAACCGCAGCGGCGGAATGCGCACAGCGACCCCCGCCGCCGCCGCGCGCTCGAGGGCGACGTCGCGCAGGCGCTTGTTCGCGATCACGCCTCCGCCCAGCAGCAGTCGGGGCACGCCGTACCGCGCGCACGCGTCGAGGGCCTTGGTGACGAGAACGTCGACGACGGCCTCGCGGAAGGATGCCGCGACATCGGCGACCGGCACCGGTTCACCGGTCGCCTCGTGCTGCTCGACCCAGCGGGCGACCGCGGTCTTGAGCCCCGAGAACGAGAAGTCGTAGCGGTGGGATGCCATGTCGGAAGCGCGTGAGAGCCCCCGCGGGAAGCGGATCGCCGTGGGGTCGCCGCTCGCCGCCGCGCGGTCGATCTCGGGCCCCCCGGGGTAGGGCAGCTTCAGCAGCCGCGCGACCTTGTCGAATGCCTCGCCCGCAGCGTCGTCCATGGTCTCGCCGAGCAGCTCGACGTCGCTCGTGAGGTCGCGGACCAGCAGGAGCGAGGTGTGCCCTCCGCTGACGAGCAGGGCGACCGTGGGGTACTCGAGCTCCCCCGCCTCGGCATCCAGGATGTCGGCGGCGATGTGGCCCACGAGGTGGTTGACCGCGTAGAGGGGCTTGTCGAGCGCGACGGCGAGGCCCTTGGCCGCCCCCACCCCGACCATGAGCGCTCCGGCGAGCCCCGGGCCGCTCGTCACCGCGACGGCGTCGAGGTCGGCGAGCGTCACGCCGGCCTCGGCGAGCGCGGCGTCGATCGAGGGCTGCAGCGCTTCGAGGTGGGCGCGCGCCGCGACCTCCGGGACCACGCCACCGTAGCGGGCGTGCTCGTCCATGCTCGAGGCGATCGTGTTGCTCAGCAGCGTCCGGCCGCGCACGATGCCGATGCCGGTCTCGTCGCAGCTGGTCTCGATGCCGAGCACGAGGGGCGCGTCCATCAGCACCATCCCTTTCCGGTGGGCGACGGTGTCGCGGAGGCCGACGGCGCGTCGGACGCCGCGACACCGGGCGCCGCGCCGCCCGAGACCTCGGCGCGCCGGGCGGCCCACCCCCGCAGGTCGAGCTGCATCACGATCGCGTCCACGTCGTCGGGCTGGTAGTAGCGAGGGCGTCGCCCGACCTCGGCGAACCCCTCCGACACGTAGAGCGCCTGCGCCACCGGATTGTCGGCGCGCACCTCGAGGAACACGTCGTGCACACCGCGTGCGACGGCCTCATCGAGCAGCGTGGTCAGCAGGGCCCGCCCGCGCCCGCGTCCGCGAGCGGCCGCCGAGATCGTGATGGTCTGGACGTCGGCATCCCGAGCCCCCCGCACCGCGCGCAGGCCCGCGTACCCGACGAGACGCCCGGCTTCTTCGACGACGACGTAGAAGCCGTGCGGGGAGGCGAGCTCCTCGCGCATCATGGCCGCGCTCCAGGCGTCGGTGGGGAACGACGTGCGCTCCAGGTCCATGATCGCGTCGAGATCGGCGGCGGTGGCCGCGCGGGTCGACATCAGCTGACCCTTTTCGGCGCGTGGGCGGCGACGACATCGGGGCTGCGCAGGTAGAGCGGCTCTGCGCCGGTGAGGGTGCGGTCGGCGTCGAGCGCCCGCGCCGCGACGAGGGCGATCATCGCCGCCGACACGCTCGTGGCGTCGTATCGCCGGGCACCGATCTCGTCGAGACGCGCGTCGAGGTCGTCACGCGGGCTGAGGGCGGCGTCGGAGAGGCGCACCGGTAGACCCTCGTCGTCGATGCCGTCGTAGACGCTGAAGGCGAATTCGCGTCGCCGCGCGTCGGTCACCACGGCGAAGCGCCCGGTCTCGGTGCCGGTCAGGGCATCCGCGAGCAGGACGCCGAGGGCGACACCGTCGTGGCTGGGCACCGGCACCACCGGGACGCCGCGGCCCAGCGCGTAGACGCGCGCCGTGGCGATACCGACCCGCAGACCGGTGAACGGACCCGGGCCCATGCCGACCGCCACGTGGGTGGGGGCGACGGCGGACGATGCGCGGCGCAACAGGTCGCCGATGACCTCGGCGTGCCCGAGGGGATTGGCGCTCTGTTCGTCGGCGAGCACCTCCCCGTCGCGCGCGATCGCCGCGACGGCGGTGCCGAGCGAGGTGTCGATGCCCAAGATCACCGTTCCAGGGTATCCGCCGCCCTCCTCCCCCGAGCGTCACGGCATCCGCCGGCCCCTCCGCTCCGAAGAAAGGGCATGGATGCCACGGCACTCGGGCTGCGCCGCATGGTCGTCCCCACGGGGGTCGGCCCCGTCGTCGTGCGCGCGGGGAGGGCGTCGGGCAGTCCGGTCGCGACCGTGCTGCTGCACGGCGCGGCGGGGTCGTGGGCCACCTGGGCGCCGATGATCGCGGCGTCCGACGATCTCGGGCTCCCGCTCTCAGACATCGTGGCGATCGACCTGCCCGGTTGGGGCGAGTCCCCCGGCCCGGTTCCCGCGCCCGCCGACCTCGCCGTCGCCGTCGCGGCGGTGGCGCGCGCGCTCGGCTATCCCCGCTGGCGCATCGTGGGCCACTCGCTGGGCGGAGTGATCGCCCTCGACGTCGCCGCGCGCTTCCCCGCCGAGACGGTCGCCGTGGGCGTCGTCTCCCCGAGCGGCGCGGGCGCCCGCGCGGTGATGCAGCGCCCGCTGATCGGTGGGGTCCGCCTGCCCTGGCTCGCGGGCATGGTGCTGGCCATGCGCATCCTGCGCGCACTCGGTCGTCTCGCCCGCCCCCTGCTACGCGTCCTGCGTCGAACGGGGGCGCTGCGCACGCTCGCGCGGCCGCTGTTCCGGCATCCGGAGCGCGTCGACCCGGCCGTGAGCGCGGCACTGGCCGACGAGATCCGCCCGTCGGCCTTCCTCACCGCCGCGCGCATGTCGCGCACGCACGATGACGGCGTCTGGCGCCGCATCGCCTGCCCGGTGCGCTCGGTGCGCGGCGCGCACGACGTCTTCGTCGCTGCGGAGGACTCCCGGGCCTGGGCCCGTCTGATGCGCGACGTCGACGACCGCGTCCTCGCCGACAGCGGGCATTTCGCCCACGTCGAGCAACCCGCCGAGACGCTGCGCGCCCTGCGCGAGGTCTGGGCGGCCGCACGGACGCCGCAGTCTCCGCGACCGCGCCGCCGTGGCGCCGAGCCCCGACGCGGGCGCGCGACGCCGGCGACCTGACGAGAGCGGCCGTGCCGTCAGGGACGACGCGAGATCGTCACGGCGCGCGGGGCGTCGGCGTCGAGTTCGACGGTGTGCACGGCGATCTCGCCGCACGCGTTGTCGACGCCGCGACCGCCGGTCTGCCGCGAGATCTCGATCTCCCACCACGCGTCGGCCAGGTATTCGGCGACGCCACGGCCCCACTCCACGATCACCGCGCTGTGGGCGACGTCGATGTCGAGGTCGTCGAGCTCCACGGCGGCGCCGAGACGATAGGCGTCCACGTGCACCAACGGCGTCCCGCCGACCAGCGAGGGGTGCGTGCGCGCGATCACGAACGTGGGGCTCTGCACCGGCCCCCGGATGCCGAGTCCCTCGCCGATGCCGCGGGTCAGCGTCGTCTTGCCGGCGCCGAGGGGACCCGTGAGCACCACGACGTCCCCGGGCTCGAGCGCTCGCCCGATCCGTCGTCCGAGCTCCTCCATGTCGGCGGGGGCCTCGACCACCCGCTCACCCAGCAGCGCCTCCGGAACGCTCACGCGTGCACCTCCCGTCGGGGGACGCGCGCACCCACGCGCGTGACGATCTCGTAGTCGATCGTGTCGGCGGCATCCGCCCAGTCCCGCGCCGAGGGCGCTCCGAGCGTCGGATCACCGAAGAGCACGACCTCGTCGCCGACGGCCACGGGATGCTCGCCGACGTCGACGACGAACTGGTCCATCGCGATGCGACCGGCGACGGTGAAGCGGCGACCGCCGATCGACACCGGCCCGCGGCCCGACGCCTGACGCGGAACGCCGTCGGCATAGCCGAGCGGCACCAGTGCCAGCGTCGTGTCGGCCGACGTGCGGTAGTCGTAGCCGTACGAGACGCCGGTCCCCGCGGGAACGCGACGCACGGCCGCGACCGCGCCCCGCAGGGTCATCGCGGGCCGCAGACCCAGGTCGGCCGGGGTGCGGTCGGCGAAGGGCGAGACTCCGTAGAGCCCGATGCCGATGCGCACGCAGCCCAGGCGGGCCTCGGGGAGCGCGATCGCGGCGTTCGTCGCGGCGATGTGCCGCAACGGCGGCTGCAGGCCCGTCGACGCCGCCAGCACCACGCCCTCCTCGAATCGGGCCAGTGCCGCGCGGTCGTCGTCGAGGCTGGTGTTCGACAGGTGCGAGAAGAGCCCGACGACGCGCAGACGGCCGATGCGCTCGAGACGGGCCGCCTCGGAGAACACCACCCGCCAGTCCGCCGGGGCGATGCCGTTGCGCGAGAGCCCCGTCTCGATCTTGAGGTGGACGGCCGCGGGGCGGTCCTCCGTCGCCGCCTGAGCCGCCCGCAGCAGTTGATCGAGGTCGGAGATCCCCAGCTCGATCCCCTCACGGACGGCCTCGTCGAACGACGCCCCGGGGGCGTGCAGCCAGGCGAAGAGCGGAGCGCGGACGCCGGCCCGGCGAAGCGCCAGGGCCTCGGAGATGTCGGAGACGCCGATCCGCGCGGCCCCACCGCGCAACGCGGCCACCGCCGACCGGTGCGCCCCGTGCCCGTAGCCCTCGGCCTTGACCACCGCGATCACCTCGGCGCCGGTGAGCGCTCGCAGGTGCCGCACGTTCTCGGTGATCGCGTCGACGTCGACCAGCGCTTCGCGCAGCACGCCCGGTGCCATCTTCATGCGGTGTCCTCTCGGGCCGGAACGGGAATGGATGCCGGATGCGAGGGCTCTCCGCCCGCGTGGGGAGTCGTGGCCGGAACCGCCTCGGCGATCACGTACGCCGTCGCCAGCCCCGCGTCGTGCGACATCGAGAGGTGCAGCGCCGTGATGCCGCGCGCGGCGACGGTGGACGCCGTCTCGCCCCGCAGGGCGAAGACGGGGCGCCCCGAGGGCTCGGAGGCGATCTCGATATCGGTCCAGTGCACGCCGTCCGACCCGCCCAGCGCCTTGATGAGCGCCTCCTTCGCCGCATACCGCGCGGCGAGCGACCGTGGCTTGAGAACCCGCTCCGCGGGCGCGAACAGGCGCGCGAGAAGCCGCGGCGTCCGCGCGAGGTGCTCCTCGAACCGCGGCACGTCGACGAGGTCGACGCCGATTCCGACGATCATGCGGCCTCCTCCCGGCATCCTGTCCATTCTGCCGGTGTCCGCCGACGTCGGTCGCCCTTGTCGGCGCCGGACGCAGGGGGATCAGCGTCCGATGCGGCCCGCGGCGGGGCGGACGCCTCGGACCCCGTCGACGGAGACGACGAGGGGGCCGGATGCCACGGCATCCGGCCCCCTTCCATCGGCGGTCCTACTCGACCGTCACCGACTTCGCCAGGTTGCGCGGCTGGTCGACGTCGAGGCCCTTCGCCTCGGCCAGTCCCATCGCGAAGATGTGCAGCGGCACGACGGCGAGCAGCGGCTCGAAGAGGGGAGCCGCGAGAGGGATGCGCAGCACCTCGTCGGCGGCGGGGAGCACGGCGACGTCTCCCTCTTCGGCGATCGCGATGACGCGGGCGCCGCGCGCGCGGATCTCCTCGATGTTCGAGACGACCTTCTTGTGCATCTCGCCCGAGCCGCGGGGGCTCGGCACGACCACGAAGACCGGCTGCCCGGGCTCGATCAGGGCGATCGGCCCGTGCTTCAGCTCGCCCGCGGCGAAGCCCTCGGCGTGGATGTACGCGAGCTCCTTGAGCTTCAGCGCTCCTTCGAGAGCGATGGGGTAGCCGACGTTGCGGCCGAGGAACAGCACCGAGCGGGTGTCGGCCATCCAGTGCGCGAGCTGCTCGATGCGGGGCTGCTCGGACTCGAGGACGCGCGCGATCTTGCCGGGCACCGCCTCGAGCTCGGTGACGGCCTCGACGGCGACGACGGGGTCGATGGCTCCGCGCACCCGCCCGACGTGCAGGGCGAGCAGGTAGAGCGCGGTGATCTGCGCGACGAACGCCTTCGTCGAGGCCACGGCGACCTCGGGGCCGGCGTGCGTGTAGACGATGGCATCCGACTCGCGCGGGATCGTGGCGCCCTGGGTGTTGCAGATCGACAGCGTCTTCGCGCCGCGCGAGCGGGCGTACTTGACGGCCATCAGGGTGTCCATGGTCTCGCCCGACTGGCTGATCGACACCACCAGCGTCCGGGACGAGAGCACCGGGTCGCGGTAGCGGAACTCGTGCGCGAGCTCGACGTCGACGGGAACGCGGGTCCAGGTCTCGAGGGCGTACTTGCCGACCATTCCGGCGTAGGCGGCGGTGCCGCACGCGATGACGAGGATGCGGTCGATGTCGGCGAGGAAGTCGTCCATCCCCTCCAACTCGGGGATCTCGACCCGACCCTCGTGGATGCGGCCGCGGATGGTGTTCGCGACGGCCTCGGGCTCCTCGGAGACCTCCTTGGCCATGAACGACGACCAGCCGCCCTTCTCGGCCGCCGACGCGTCCCACGTGACCTCGAAGGCCTCGACCTCGACCGGGGCGCCGGAGAAGTCGGTGACCTCGACGCCGTCGGGGGTGATCGCCACGATCTCGTCCTGCCCGATCGCGAGCGCGTTGCGGGTGTGCTCGACGAAGGCGGCGACGTCGGATCCGAGGAAGTTCTCGCCCTCGCCGAGGCCGATCACCAGCGGGGAGTTGCGGCGCGCGCCGACGACGAGGCCGGGGTGGTCCTCGTGCATCGCGAGGAGCGTGTAGGCGCCCTCCAGGCGCGACACGACGGCGCGGAAGGCGGCGACGAGGTCTTTGGACCGCGCGTACTCGCGGCCGATCATGACGGCTGCGACCTCGGTGTCGGTCTCGCTGCGGAAGCTGAAGCCCTCGCCCACGAGCTCGCTCTTGAGTTCGGCGAAGTTCTCGATGATGCCGTTGTGGATGACGGCGAGCTTGTCGTCATCGGCGAGGTGGGGGTGCGCGTTCGCGTCGGTGGGTCCGCCATGCGTGGCCCAGCGGGTGTGCCCGATTCCCGTCGTGCCGTTCGGCATCGGCGAGGACTCGAGATCGTCGCGCAGCACCGCGAGCTTGCCGGCGCGCTTGCGCATGCCGAGAGCGCCGTCACCGTCGATCACGGCGATGCCCGCGGAGTCGTACCCCCGGTACTCCAGACGCGACAGGCCCGCCAGAAGGATGTCCTGGCTCTGCCGAGGACCCACGTAACCGATGATTCCGCACATGGTCACCGAGTCTACGCGGCGGGGCTGAGGGAACCCCTCCGCGGCGTGCCCCGAGCGGCGACCGGGCGCGGCGCCACCCGTCGGACCGCGGGGATGCGGTCAGAGCTTGCGCAGCAGCACCGACTCCACGGTGTGGTCGGCGCCCTTCTGCAGCACGAGCTTGGCGCGATGCCGGGTGGGCAGCACGTTCTCCTCGAGGTTGGGCAGGTTGATCTCGCGCCAGTACCCGAGGGCCCGCTCCACCGCCTCCTCGTCGCTGATGTCGGCGAAGACGCGGAAGAACGAGGTCGGGTTCGTGAAGGCGTTGTCGCGCAGGGCGAGGAACCGGTCCACGTACCAGCGCTCGATGTGGGCGGCGTCGGCATCGACGTAGATCGAGAAGTCGAACAGATCGCTCACCGCGACCTCGTTCGGAGACGGCGGCGGCTGCAGCACGTTCAGACCCTCCACGATCACCACGTCGGGCCGATGCACGCTCACGTGCGCATCGGGCATGATGTCGTACCGCACGTGGGAGTAGAACGGCGCCCGCGCCTCCTCCGCCCCCGACTTGACCTCGCTCAGGAACTCCACGAGCGCCCGACGGTCGTACGACTCGGGGAATCCTTTACGGTCCATGAGCCCTCTGCGCTCGAGCTCCGCGTTGGGGTAGAGGAACCCGTCGGTGGTGACCAGCTCGACCCGCGGGGTGTCGGGCCACCGGCTCATGAGCTCGCGCAGCAGGCGGGCGATGGTCGACTTCCCCACCGCCACCGATCCGGCGACGCCGATGACGAAGGGGGTCGTGGCATCCGGTTCGCCCAGGAACTCGCTCGTGTCGGCTCCGAGTCGCCGCGTGGCCCGGGCGTACAGGCTGAGCAGACGACTGAGCGGCAGATACACCTCGGCGACCTCGCGCGGATCGAGGCGGTCGCCGATGCCCCGCAGCTGCACGATCTCGTTCTCGGTCAACGGCTGCTGGAGACCCCCGGCCATGCGGGCCCAGTCGTCGCGGTCGATCTGACGGTAGGGGCTCAGCGACGGTGCGGGAGCGGTCGTCTCGGCGGCGGACACCTGCTCATGCTACCCGCGGGGCCCGCACCACCCGGCGACGCACGCCCGGCGCCGTTCGCTACGCTCGGACCGTGCGCTTGGGAGTCCTCGACATCGGCTCGAACACCGTCCACCTCCTGGTGGCCAACGCCCGGGCGGGAGGACGGCCGACCGCGACGAGCTCCCACCGCTCGGTGCTCCGTCTCATGCGCTATCTGCTGCCCGACGGATCGATCTCGCCCGAGGGCGTCCAGGGCCTCGTGGATGCCGTGACCGCCGCCTGCGAGCGCGCCCGCGCCGAGGGGGTGGACGAACTGCTCGCCACGGCGACCTCGGCCGTGCGCGACGCGACGAACGGCGAAGACGTGATCGCGAGGATCGAGGAGGTGCTCGGGCAACCGCTCCAGGTGCTCGGCGGCGAGACGGAGGCGCGCTTCACCTACCTCGCCGTCCGACGCTGGTTCGGGTGGTCGGCGGGGCAGATCCTGCTGTTCGACATCGGCGGCGGCTCGCTCGAGATCGCGGGCGGCGCCGATGAGCTCCCCGACCTCGCCGAATCGGTGCCCCTGGGCGCCGGACGCTCGACCGTGCAGTTCCTCCCGCACGACCCCCCGAGCGACGCCGAGATCGACGCCCTCCGCCAGCACGCGGCATCCGTCCTCGCTCCTGTGGCCGAGCGGTTCGCCGCGCTCCCCCGCCCCGACCACGTCATCGGGTCGTCGAAGGCCATCCGCTCGCTCGCGAAACTCGCCGGCTACCCGGTGCCGGGATGGTCGGGCATCGACCGTATGGTGCTGCCGCGCAAAGAGCTGAAGGACTGGATCCCCCGGCTCGCCCGCATCCCGGCCGACGCACGCGAGGCCCTGCCGGGCATCACCGCCGATCGCACATTCCAGATCGTCGCGGCGGCGGTCGTCGTCGAGCGTGCGATGAAAGCCATGGACGTCGAAGAGCTCGAGGTCTCGCCCTGGGCGCTGCGCGAGGGCGTGCTCCTGCGCTACATCGAGTCGCTCGAGTACTGACCGCCGCGGCGCTCCGCGCCCCGCCACCCGCCACCGACACCGAGGCCCCTGAGCCTGTCGACGGGACCGGGCCCCGCCCGGCGAACCCACTCGCACCGACGACGAAGGCCCAGGCACCCCGCACGGGGTCCCTGGGCCTGTCGAACCGACCGGACCTACAGCGCCAGGCGCTCGCGCACGACCTCGGCGAGACGGTCGGCGTGGGCTCGGGCGACATCCTCGGATGCCGCCTCCACCATCACACGCACCAGCGGCTCGGTCCCCGAGGCGCGAAGCAGCACGCGACCGGATTCGCCGAGTTCTGCGGTGGATGCCGCGACCTCGCGCTGCACGACCTCGTCGGCGACGCCGTCGCGGTCGACACCGCGCACGTTGACCAGTACCTGCGGGTACACGGTCATCAGCGAGGCGAGCTCGCCGAGCGTCTTGCCCTGGCGCGCCATCTCGGCCACCAGGTGCAGACCCGTGAGCAATCCGTCGCCCGTCGTGGCGAACTCGCTCATGATCACGTGACCCGACTGCTCGCCGCCGAGGGAGTAGCCGCCCTCGTTCATGGCCTCGAGCACATACCTGTCGCCGACCGCGGTCTGCAGCACCCGGATGCCGTGCTCCTGCATCGCGCGATGAAGACCGAGGTTGCTCATGACCGTCGCCACGAGGGTGTCGTCGACGAGAGCGCCGCGCTCCTTCATCGCCACCGCGAGGATGGCCATGATCTGGTCGCCGTCGACGACGTTGCCCTGCGCGTCGACCGCGAGGCACCGGTCCGCGTCGCCGTCATGGGCGATGCCGACATCGGCGCCGAGGCGCACCACCGCCTCCGCGAGCACGTCGAGGTGGGTCGAGCCCACCCCGTCGTTGATGTTCAGGCCATCGGGGTCGGCACCGATGACGGTGACCTGCGCGCCGGCGTCCTTGAACGTCTCGGGAGACACCCCGGCCGCCGCGCCGTGGGCGCAGTCGAGCACCACGTGGATGCCGTCGAGCCGGTGCGGGAGCGAGCCGAGCAGGTGCAGCACGTAGCGGTCCTCGGCATCGGCGAAGCGTCGGATGCGACCGACACCGGCACCGGTGGGCTGCAGACGCTCCCCCTCGAGGGCGCGCTCGATGCGCTGCTCGACGATGTCCGGGAGCTTGGTGCCCCCGCGCGCGAAGATCTTGATCCCGTTGTCGGGAGCGGGGTTGTGCGACGCCGACACCATCACGCCGAAGTCGGCATCATGGTCGGCGATGAGGAAAGCGGTGGCGGGGGTGGGGATGACGCCCGCGTCGAGGACATCGACACCCGACGAGGCCAGGCCCGCGGCGACCGCGGCCGCGAGGAACTCCCCCGAGACCCGCGGATCACGCGCGACGACGGCGGTGAGGCGGCGGCCTTCGGCCTTCCGCGCCTCCGCAGAACGGCCCTGGCCCAGGACGACAGCAGTCGCCTGGGCCAGGTGCAGCGCGAGTTCGGCGGTGAGGAGGCCGTTGGCCAGCCCCCGCACCCCGTCCGTGCCGAAGAGAGGCATACGGAGGGTCGAACTCAGCGCTTGGAGTACTGAGGCGCCTTGCGGGCCTTCTTGAGACCGGCCTTCTTGCGCTCCTTGACGCGAGCGTCGCGCGAGAGGAAGCCGGCCTTCTTGAGGGTCGGGCGGTTGTTCTCGGCGTCGATCTCGTTGAGCGCGCGGGCGATGCCCAGGCGCAGCGCGCCGGCCTGACCCGAGGGGCCACCACCGGAGATGCGCGCGATCACGTCGTACGAGCCCGCGAGCTCGAGCACCGTGAACGGGTCGTTGATCAGCTGCTGGTGCAGCTTGTTCGGGAAGTAGTCCTCGATCGTGCGGCCGTTGACCGTGATCGTGCCCGAGCCGGGAACCAGACGCACGCGGGCGATGGCCTGCTTGCGACGGCCGACGGCTGCGCCGGGAACCGAGAGCACGGGGCGCTCGGCCGCGACGACCGACTGCTCGGCCGGCGTCTCGGTGCTGTAGTTGCTGGAGTCGATGTTCGACACTGTTTCGTCCTTATCCGGCGGCGCTTACTGGGCGACCTGGTCGAAGGTGTATGCCGTGGGCTGCTGGGCACCGTGGGGGTGCTCTGCGCCGCGGTAGACCTTGAGCTTCTTGAGCTGCGCCGCGCCGAGGCTGTTCTTGGGCAGCATGCCGCGGATGGCCTTCTCGACCGCGCGGACGGGGTTCTTCTCGAGCAGTTCGTCGTAGGTGACGGACTTGAGGCCGCCCGGGTAGCCCGAGTGGCGGTAGGCCTTCTTGTTCTGGAGCTTCTGACCCGTGAGCGCCACCTTCTCGGCGTTGATCACGATGACGAAGTCGCCGGAGTCGATGTGGTTGGCGAAGGTGGGCTTGTGCTTGCCGCGGAGGAGGACCGCCGCGTGCGAGGCCAGGCGGCCGAGAACGACGTCGGTGGCGTCGATAACGACCCACTCGCGCGTGACCTCAGCGGCCTTGGGGGTGAAAGTGCGCGTCACAGTAGTGCTGCTTTCTTGATCGAACGGAGGAGTTCGTGAATCCCGCTCCGGTGGTCCGTTGCCCCGCCGATGACGGGGGAACAGGGCCGGTGGAGGGCTCACGTTCGGGCGACCCGCTCGCAGGGAGGCGGGCACCAAAGAGCAAGACTACGGCATCCGGATGCCATCGCCAAACGCCGACGGCACCCCCCGACGGCGGGGCGCGTGCGTCCCTACGAGAGCAGGGTGCCCGCAGCCACCAGCGCGTACCCCGTGGCGTTGAAGACCATGTGCACCGCGACGGCCGGCCAGACGCGCCCGGTCGCCACCACGAACGCCCCGGTCACGGCGCCGACCGCGGCGAGCGCGATCGACGCGAGATGGTCCTGTCCCGCCGCGAACTGATGCGCGAGCACGAACAGCGCCGTCGAGAAGGCGACGGCGGCGATCGCCGCCGGGACGCGCCCGCTGCGCTCCCGCAGGAGCACGTACGCGCAGACGAGCACGACCCCGCGGAAGAAGAACTCCTCCACCATCGCGGCGCCGATCGTGTCGGCGAGCGCCTCGGCGAGGAACGCTTCCGGCAGCGATCCGTCGGAGGAGAAGGTGGAGGGCCACGCGGCCGGGACGCCCCCGATTCCGGCGACGGCGCCCTGCATCGCGCGGAGAGCGACGCCGAAGACGATGCCGTAGAGCACGTCGACCGGACGGAGGCGAAGCAACCCGCGCGGCCGGGAGCGCGAGAAGGCGACGCCGACCGGCACACCGAGGGCCACCCACACGATGGCCCGCGCGCTCGCCTCGGCCGTCTCCGGCGGGAGCAGCGCGGATGCCGCCCGCTGGGCCAGAAGGCCCGCGCCGAGCGCACAAACGGCCCAGGCCAGCAGACCGAGGTCCCAGCGGCGGGTCGTCGAGCGCCCCTCCCGCCAGAGCCGTGGACGACGGCGTCGACGCCGTGACGACCCGCCGGTCGAGGCGTCGGCGGCGTCGGACATGGCGCTCAGGCTAGGTCCGGTCTGCGCCTACTCGCCCTCCTCGCCCGGCGGATGTGGACGTGCGCCCCCACGTTTCACCCACGCCCTCATCACGCACCGATGCCCCGTCACCGGGCGGCGACGGGGCATCGGTCGGATCGGACGCGTCCCCCGCGGGTGCGGGCGAGAGTGGGGCGCGTCGACCGGGTCAGCGCTTCAGGAAGTCGATGAGCACGCGGTTGAACTCGTCGGCATGGCTCACGTTGACGCCGTGCGGCGCCCCGGCGACCACGTGCAGCTCACTGCCCGCGATGGCCTCGTGGGTCCGCTTTCCGGAGCCCTCGAACGGCACGGTCGCGTCGCTGTCGCCGTGGATGACGAGAGCGGGCACGGTGACGTGCGGCAGGTCGTCGCGGAAGTCAGTGGTGGCGAACGCCTCCATGGACTTCAGCGCAGCGTGGTGATCGGCCTGGTTCGCGAGGCGCTCTGCCTCGGCCTGCTCCTCGGGCGCCACGGCCAGCTGGCCGTCCACCGAGAAGAAGTCCGTCGTGAACTGGTGGTAGAAGGCCTTCTCGTCGTCCTTGAGCCCCTGCTTCATTCCGTCGGCGGTCTCGTCGTCGAGGGGGCCCTCGGGGTTGTCCTCGGTCTTGGCCAGGTACGGCGGCACCGCGGCGGCGAAGACGACGCTGTGGATGCGATCGGCGCCGTGGCGCGTGAGGTAGCGCGCCACCTCGCCGCCGCCCATCGAGAAGCCCACCAGAGTGGCATCCCGCAGATCGAGCGTCTCGATCACGGCCTGCAGGTCGTCGGCGAACGTGTCGTAGTCGTACCCGGTGCGGGGCTTGTCGCTCCGGCCGAAGCCGCGGCGGTCGTAGGTCACGACCCGGTGGCCGGCCGCCTCGAGGGCCGGGACCTGGTGCGCCCACGACTCGCCCGACAAGGGCCACCCGTGGATCAGCACCACGGGGCGACCGGCGCCGCCGGTGTCGTCCACGTGGAGGTCGATGTCGGTCAGGAGTCCATGGTGTGCGGTGATCTCGCTCATGGCAGACATCGTTCGCCCGTCGTCTGAACGGAAGCCCGCCGTTGACGACCGCGCCGCGTCTTGGTAAGTCCCCGATCGACGCACAGGCGTCGCCGCGACGCAAGCTCTCCGCGGGCCCGTTCGCACCCGGCTAGCCTCGCGCCATGGCCTCGACCCGCTCCTTCGCCGTCGCCCTGCTCGCCGCATCGACCCTCGCTCTCAGCGCATGCTCGCCCGCCGCCGGTGGGGGCGGATCCCTCACCCCCACCGATCAGGATGCCGTCCGCGCGGTGACCACTGCCGAGTCCGATGCCGGGGGCCGCGCGTTCGAACTCGACAGCGATGACGATCAGTGGGAGGTGCACGTCGCGGTCGGCGACCGGGAGGTCGAGGTCCGGGTCGCCACCGACGGAACCCGCGCGGAATCGTCCGACGACTCCGAGCATCTCGACGCCGACGACGACGCCGCCCTCCGGGCCGCCACGACCACCCTCGCGGATGCCATCCGCATCGCCGCGGCACGCGCCTCCGGCGGTGCACGGGTGGAGGAGGCGGCCCTCGAGCAGGAGGACGGTACTCCCGTGTGGAAGGTGGAGATCGCCGGAGGCACGACGGTCCGCGTCTCGGGCGTCGACGGAAGTGTCCGCTGAGGCAGCAGAAGCATGCCGCATGCGCAAGCCCGGCGCCGGCATCCGTGAGGCTCGCCCCGTCTCATTACACTCGGCGCATGCGCCACGCTCTCGACGCCGACGGACATAGTCCGAGCGCCCGGGTGACCCCGGGTACCGGACACATCGCGGGGGGAACGGAGCGGCGATGAACGACCTCGCGCTCAACATCGTCCTGGTCGTCGTCTTCGTGCTCATCGGCGGAGTGTTCGCCGCGACCGAGATGGCCCTCGTCACCCTCCGCGAGAGTCAGGTGAACGCGCTCGCCGCGCGCGGGCGGCGCGGCCAGAAGGTGGCTGACCTCGCTCGAAACCCCAACACGTTCCTCTCCGCCGTCCAGATCGGCGTCACGGTCGCCGGTTTCGCGTCGGCCGCATACGGCGCGTCCTCGATCGCGCCGTCGGTGACCCCGCTCTTCACCGCCTGGGGGCTGGAGGAGCCGGTCGCGGCCACGGTCTCCACGATCGCGCTCACCCTGGTCATCGCCTACCTCTCCCTCGTCCTGGGCGAACTGGTGCCCAAACGACTCGCGATCCAACGCAACGCGGCGTTCGCCTACGCCGTCGCCCCCGTGCTGAACGGCTTCGCGAAGCTCATGCGGCCCGTCATCTGGCTGCTGTCGATCTCCACGAATGTGCTGGTGCGCCTGCTCGGCGGCGATCCCGACAAGACCGGCGAGGAGCTCACCGAGGAGGAGCTGCGCGACATCGTCTCGAGCCACGAGGGCCTCCCCGCTGATGAACGCCGCATCCTCGACGACGTGCTGTCCCTGCGCGATCGACATGTCAGCGAAGTCATGCGCCCCCGTCCGGAGGTCGTCACCCTGGATGCCGGCGGCTCGATCGCCGAAGCCGTGGAGCGCGTGCGGGACCTGCCGTATTCGCGCTATCCCGTCGCCGAGCACACGATCGACGACGTCGTCGGCTTCGTGCACGTGCGTGACCTCTACGAGGACACTGCGCGCCCCCTCGCCGCCGTCATGCGCGACATCCGTTACATCCCCTCGACCGCGCGGGTGCTGCCCACCCTCACCGCGATGCGCGCCGAGGGCAGCCATATCGCGGTCGTCGTCGACGAGTACGGCGGCACCGACGGCATCGTGACCCTCGAGGACCTCGTCGAAGAGGTGGTGGGCGAGATCTTCGACGAATACGACGTCGCCGCCGAGCAGCCCCTGGCCGAGGGCGAGCACGGAACCGTCGAGGGACGCCTCAATCTGCAGGACTTCGAGGAGGCGACCGGAGTGGTCCTGCCACGCGGTGCGTCCGACACCGTGGCCGGGTTCGTGGTCGAGCGACTCGGCCGCCTCGCCCGCGTCGGCGACACCGTGGAGGTCGACGGCGCCACCCTTCAGGTCAGCGCGGTCGACCGTCGCCGCGTGGCGGAGCTGCTCGTCACGCGGCATCCGGTCGACCACGACGAGGACGCCGCGGCCCGCGACTGAGCGCCCGCGGACGGTCCGGGCCCGCTCCGGGCGCACGACCGGTCGCCGGCGGGGCGTCGCCCGCCCGCGGGTGGGGAGGCTCAGGCGAGGTCGCCTCCGAGCGGGGCGACGGAGTCCCCCAGCTCGAAGTGATGCCCGTTGATGGCGAGCAGATCGCGGTCGCCGTCGGGCAGGAAGCCCGACGGCACCGTGAAGCTCGCGTCGCTGCGGCGGATCATGCGCCCATCGTCGCCCGGGAGCGGGGGCGATGGCAGGGCTTGACAGGATGCCGGAGCCGACCTCCGCCGATTGAGTTGTGCACAACTCAATTGTGTGCAACAGTTCTCTCATGCCCGCCGTCGACGCCCTCGTGTGCTTCGCGCTCTACGCCGCCAACCGCACGACGACGCAGGCCTACCGCGTGCTCCTCGAGCCGTGGAACCTCACCTACCCGCAGTACATCGCCCTCGTCACCCTGTGGGCCGACGGCGACCAGACCGTCAAAAGCCTCGGGGAGGCGTTGCAGCTCGACTCGGGCACCCTCTCGCCGATGCTCGCCCGGATGGAAGCGGCGGGCTACATCGAGCGGAGCCGTCGCTCCGACGACGAGCGCGTGGTGTCGGTGTCCTTGACCACGCGCGGTGCCGCGCTTCGCGAGGAGCTGGCTCATGTCCCCCGTTGCATCGCGGCAGGAGCGGGTCTGTCCGACGCCGACACCGCACGTGAGCTCATCGATGCTCTGCACCAGTTGACCGAGGCCATGAAAGACCTGCGCGACCACCCCGACACCGTTCTGTCGGCGGTGGGCGCCCCTCGCCACCCGGCATGATGCCGCCGCTCCCCCTCGTCCCCAGAAAGGAACACCCATGGACGTTCTCTACACCGCAGAAGCCGTCTCGACGGGCCACGGCCGCACCGGCCACGTGACGGCCGGTCCCTACATCGACCTCGAGGTCGCGCCGCCGAAAGAGATGGGCGGATCGGGCGCGGGCACCAACCCCGAGCAGCTCTTCGCCGCGGGTTACGCGGCCTGCTTCCACAGCGCCCTCCACGCCGTCGCACGCGGTCGCAAGATCGCGCTGGAGGACTCGTCGGTCGGCGGCCGTGTTCACATCGGGCCGAACGGCCAGGGCGGCTACCAGCTCGCGGTGCTGCTCGAGGTGGTCCTTCCCGGCATCGAGCACGACCTCGCCCAGGAGCTCGCCGACCAGGCGCACCAGGTGTGCCCCTACTCGAACGCCACGCGCGGCAACATCGAGGTGACCGTCACGGTCTCCGAGGACTGACCTCTCGACTCCCGGGGCGGGGCGCTGAGCCCCACGTATCGCGTCCCGTCCTGGGTCTGCTTCCGGCAGCGTGCGACGCCGCCCGTTCCGTGCGGGCGGCGTCGTCGTATCCGCCGACGCCACCCTCGATTGTCAGGACAGCTGCAGCTCGGCCTCGGTCTTGGGGTAGGAACGGCGCAGCCACTGGCCGAATCCCGGCTGGGCGAGACAGGCCGATTCATCGGCGCACGTGACGACCGGGTCCTCGGCCGCATACACCTGGTAGACCCCGACCTTCGCATCCAGCGGAGCACCGATCACGTTCACCGGCTGACGCTTCGACGGATACCCGATGTAGTACGTCACCGCGTCGGCCGACACCCCCGCGGACGGCGCCACGGCCCGCACGAGCGAGCCGACGCACGAGTGGTCGGGATGATCGCCGCGGGCGAAGGCGCTCTCGTGCGGGATGTTCGTCGTGATGTGGTCGGGCCGCCCCGCGTGGATGAGCTCGGCGACCGTGTCCGAGAGACGAACGGCGTCCAGAGTGGGGCCGTCGTCGATGGGCGCCAGGGCCGGCACGATGCCGTTGATGAGCTGCGTCAGCCCGGCGCCGCCGGTGGCGGGGAAGCCCTTGGCGCTCAGATTGCCGTCCGGCAGTCGCAGCACGGTGATCGACAGACGCGACTCGTCGCTGGGAACGAACCGCGTGACGCGGGCCCCGCTCAGGAGGGTGATCTCGCTCGTCCGCCACGGGGCCTCACTGCCGCGCATCCGGTCGTAAGCCGCGCGGATGCCGGCCTCTCGTTGCTGCGCATACGCGAGGCCGCGTCCGGCGTCGCCCGCGGTGATGAAGATCGTCCGCAGGGTCGCTCCCGAGGCGATGACGTCGCCGAGGTGCGGATTGGCGAAGATGATGTCGTCATCGGCATGCGCCCACACCGCCACCGTGGTGTCGGCGCCCGGCTCCTCGAAGGCGGGCGACGCGTCACGGGGCGCGTCACGGGGCTGGGGCACGATCGGGCTCAGCTTCACCCACGTGCCGTCGGGACCGTCGGAGCGTCGCATCTCCCGGTAGACCAGCGCGCCCCCGCCGATCGCGGCGAGGCCCCCGACGGCGAGGCCGCCGAAGACGAGCGAGCGGCGCGAGATCGACGGCCGGCGGGCCGCGCCCGACCCGTTCCGCGCGTCGCGGCCGACGGCGTCGTCGCCGCCCGAAGGCTCGTCGATGTCACTCACGGCGACTCCGTCCTGTGTTGCGCCCCCCGGCGACGGATTTTCGGGTTCCCCCTCGCCCTCGGGCGTACCTCGACGGTATCGCGATGCACGCCGCTCACCGCACACGAAACCCCGCGGCGGCGCGACGTCGCGGGCAGAGCGGACCGGTCACCGCATCGATCATCCCGCGGGTGACACCGCCCGGCGGAGCGGTCCACCCCACACATGGCCGATGCTCAGCCCGCGCCTAAGAACGCTCACGAGACTCGCCCCATGCAGACGTCCTCACCGCCGCGGTCTCTGTCGCCCGTCGCCCTCCGCATCCGCGCCGTCCTCAACGACTGGGACCCGATCGGAGTCCATCTCATCGGCCGGGGATGGCCCGACGACGAGTACGACGACCTCATCCTGCCGATCCTGAAAGCCCTCGAGGTCGCCCCGAGCGTCGACGAGCTGGCAGACGATCTGCGGGAGGTCGTCGAGGTCGACTACGGGCTCCCCTCCCCCGACGGATGCCACGACGCGGCCCGCTCGCTCCTCGCCCTATCCCGCTGACCGCTAACCCTCGGCGATCCAGGGCGCAAGCCCTGCCGACCGGTCAGGACCGGGTCCTATCGTGCGGTTCATGGTCGATCTCTCCCGCCCTCAGACGCCCGATCCGTACCCGCTCCTTCCCGCCGCCGCGTCGTTCGACGTGGCCAGCGACGACATCGGCGACGGTCAGCCGCTGAAGGACGACCAGGTCGCCGAGAAGGGCAACACCTCCCCCCACCTGCGATGGTCGGGCACCCCGGAGGGCACCAAGTCGTTCGTCGTCACCTGCTTCGATCCCGATGCGCCCACGCCGAGCGGCTTCTGGCACTGGGTGCTCGTCGACATCCCGGCCGACGTGCACGAGCTCGCCACGGGGGCCGCTGCGGAGGACCTGCCCGGCGCGGCCTTCCACGTGCGCAACGACGGCGGCGAGAGCGGGTTCATGGGCGCCGCTCCCCCGCAGGGCGATCAGCCCCACCGGTACTTCTTCGTCGTCCACGCCGTCGGCGAGGAGACGCTCGGCGTCGACGCGGACGCGAGCCCCGCCGTCGTGTCGTTCAACCTTGCCTTCAAGACGCTCGGCCGGGCCATCCTGCACGGCACCTACCAGCACTGAGGCCGGGCGATGACGAAACGCAGTGAGGGCTTCGACAAGGACGAGACGATCGCGGACGTCGAGGAGCGTGTGAAGGTGCGCTTCCCCGACGCCTCGCCGGAGGTCGTGCACGACGAGGCGGTGGCCGCCGTCGACAAGTACGCCGACGCCCCCGTGAAGGATTTCGTCGACATCATCGCGGAGCGCGACGCCCGCGCGGCCGTCGAGGACGCCCTCGGTTCCGAGGCGTGATCAGCCGAGCTGCAGTTCCGCCTCGGTCTTCGGATACGAGCGCTGCAACCACTCACCGAACTTGCGGGTCTTGAGGCAGTTGGCCCGGTCGGCGCAGCGGATCACCTTGTCCTGCTGCGTGTAGATCCGGTAGGTGTCCACCTTGCGGTCCAGCACGGCGCCGTCGAGGTTGCGCGGCAGGTTCTCGGACGGGTAGCCGACGAAGTACCGGATGCCGGGCGCCACCGCCACGTCCGACGAGAGCGCTTCACGGACGAGGGTGCCGACCACCGAGTGATCCGGGTGGTCGCCGGGGGCGAAGGCGCTCCCGCGCGGAATGTGCGTGAGCGTCGCACTCGGCCGCACGGCGTCGCCGAGCTCGCGCAGCGATGCGACGAGTTGGTCGCGGGTGATCGCCGGGCCCCCGTCCACCGGGGCCAGCGAGCCGATCGAGCCGTCGATCAGCTTGCTCAGGGTGGCGAAGCCCGTCGCCGCGAAGCCGCCGTCCGTGATGTTGCCGTCCGGCAGCCGTACGTAGGCGACCGAGATGCGGGGATCGCCGTCCGGGCTGAGACGGCGGATGTGCAGGCCGGTGTCGAGGGTGATGTCGTCGGCGTGCCAGAGCCCCTCCTGCCCGCGCATGGCGTTGTAGGCGCGCAGGATGCCGAGCTCCCGGGCCTGGACGTACTCCATGCCCTTGCCGGCGTCGCCCGCCGTGAGGAAGACCGTCCGGACGCACTGACCCGCGGCGATGGCGTCGGAGATCGTGGGGTTGGCGAAGATGATGTCGTCGTCGGGATGGGCCCAGACGGTGAGGAGCGTGGGCGCCCCGTCGCAGACCTGTGCGGCCGGAGACGTGGGCGGATCCGGCGTCGGGGTCGGTGTCGGTGTCGGGGTCGGCACGGGAGCCGGGGCCGGGGACTCGGGCGCTGACGCCGACGGAGAAAACGACGCCGCGGTCGGCGAGGCGGTGGTGTCGATCGCAACCGGATCCCCGGCGGGCCGCAGAAGTGCGAAGGCGAAGATCGCCGCCACGGCGACGAAGAGCACGGCGGCAATCGCGATCGCGGCGATGAGGCCCGCCGACCCCTCGCGTCGCGCGCCGGTGAGGGGCGGGGGGACGCGGGTCATCGTGTTCCTCCGGACGGCGGGTGTGGCATCCATCCCGCGTCGCGGGGGTGATCTCGCAGGCGGCCGGTGTCGGCCGATCCGCTGCCCGAGTGTAGGGGACGCGTCTCTCACAGGGCCACCCGTGCCCCGTCCTGCGCTGACGTGAACCGCGTGATCTGGCGAACCAACCTCACACGACAGGCGAGTTATGGGGTGAGTACTGGGGTGTTTCAGACTCATGACAACTAAGGCAGGGTGACTCGCCGGGTGACTTTCGCCTGTTATCGTTCACGGGGTAAGCCGACAAGCTCGCCGGTGGGGGGAGGAGCTGCACATCGTGACGTCCGACCTGCAGGTGAGCGCTGTCTCTCCCGACGCGGAACCGCTCGACGCGCGGGTGCCGCGGGAGGCCGCGGCGCCGACTCCGATGTACCGCCGCGATCCGTGGCGACGGCGCTACCGACTCAACCTCGCGCTCACCGACCTGTTCTCCCTGGTCTGGGTCGTCTACGGCACGCAGCTGCTCTGGTTCGGGCTCGGGAACGCCCAGGTCGCCGCCGGTCGCGACAGCCGGATCAGCGATCTGTCGTACTGGCTCTTCTCGGCGATCCTCATCGTCACCTGGATGTGGGCGCTGTCGTTCGTCGACTCCCGCAGCGACCGGGTCATCGGCACGGGATCTCAGGAGTACGTCCGCATCGCCGACGCCAGCTTCCGCCTGTTCGGGACGGTCGCGATCATCGCGTTCCTGACGCAGATCGACGTCGCTCGCGGCTACCTGCTCATCAGCCTGCCCCTCGGCATCCTGGTCCTGATCTTCACGCGTTGGATGTGGCGACAGTGGCTGGTGGCGCAGCGCTCACGCGGTCTCTACTCCGCGAACGTGCTGCTCGTCGGGTCGCTGCCCTCCGTCACGCAGTTGGCGCGCGAGTTCGGTCGCTCGCCGAGCGCGGGCTATCGCGTCGTGGGCGCATGCGTCCCCAACGGCAAGATCGCGGACGTCATCCCCGGCACGGCGATCCCCGTCATGGGGCACGTCGGAGACGTCACCCGCGCCCTGCAGGTGACGGGCGCGGACACGGTCGCGATCACGAGCGCCGACGACCTGCCCGCCGACAAGGTCAAGCAGATCTCGTGGAGCCTCGAGGCCGGCCGTCAGCACCTCGTCCTGGCTCCGAGCATCATCGACATCGCCGGCCCCCGACTGCACACGCGCCCCGTGGCGGGACTCCCCCTCATCCACGTGGAGACGCCGAAGTTCTCCCGCGGGCAGAGCTTCCTCAAGCGCAGCGTCGATCTCCTGGCAGCGTCCGTCGGCGTCGTCCTGCTGAGCCCTCTGCTCATCTTCCTCATCATCGCCGTCCGTCTCTCCAGCGACGGTCCCGTGTTCTTCCGCCAGACCCGCATCGGGTTCCGCGGACGTGAATTCACGATGATCAAGTTCCGCTCGATGGTCGTCAACGCCGAAGACCTGCTCGAACAACTCGCCGCGCAGGAGCGCGACTCGGGCAACGAAGTGCTGTTCAAGATGAAGAACGACCCGCGTGTGACCCCCATCGGGCGCATCATGCGGAAGTTCAGCCTCGACGAGCTGCCCCAGTTGTTCAACGTGATCGGAGGGTCGATGTCGCTCGTCGGCCCCCGCCCGCCGCTGCCCTCCGAGGTGGCCGTCTACGCCGATCACGTGCACCGCCGCTTCCTCGCCAAGCCCGGGATCACCGGCCTCTGGCAGGTCAGCGGGCGCTCCTCGCTCTCGTGGGAGGAATCGGTCCGCCTCGACCTCTCGTACGTCGAGAACTGGACGCTCCTCGGCGACTTCGTCATCCTCGGCAAGACCGCCCGCGCCGCCTTGGCGCCGGGCGAGACGGCCGCGTGAGAATCCTGCGCTCCCTCGCGGGTCCGCGACCCGGCGTGTCCGTGTCGCGTCGATGTGAATCTGAAAGGCTCTGATCGTGCGTTTGTCTGTGGTGGGTTGCGGGTACCTGGGAGCCGTGCACGCGGCCGCGATGGCGTCGATCGGGCACGAGGTGGTCGGCATCGACGTCGACGAGCGCAAGATCGCGTCGCTGTCGAAGGGAGAGGCGCCGTTCTTCGAGCCCGGTCTGCAGGAGATCCTCACCGAGGGCATCGCGTCGGGCCGCCTGTCGTTCACCACCGACATGTCGGCCGCGCAGGGCGCGAAGGTGCACTTCGTCGGCGTCGGGACGCCCCAGCAGGCCGGCGGCCACGCCGCCGACCTCACGTACGTGGATGCCGCCGTCGACGGGCTGCTCCCCTTCCTCAGTGAGGGCGACATCGTCGCCGGCAAGTCCACCGTGCCGGTGGGGACGGCGGCCCGCCTCGCCCCGCGCGTGGCCGAGCGCGGCGCCGTGCTCGTCTGGAACCCGGAGTTCCTGCGCGAGGGCTGGGCCGTCCAGGACACCGTCGACCCCGACCGCCTCGTCGCCGGCGTCCCGTCCGAAGACGGCAAGCCCACCGCCGACGGCGAGCGCACTGCCGAGGTCCTGCGAGAGGTCTACCACCCGTCGATCGCGAAGGGCACCCCCTTCATCGTCACCGACTACGCGACCGCGGAGCTGGTGAAGGTCTCGGCGAACGCGTTCCTCGCGACGAAGATCAGCTTCATCAACGCCATCGCCGAGATCGCCGAGGTCACCGGAGCCGACGTCACCACCCTGGCCGACGCCATCGGTCACGACGCCCGCATCGGCCGCCGCTTCCTCGGCGCCGGCATCGGCTTCGGCGGCGGATGCCTCCCGAAGGACATCCGCGCCTTCTCCGCCCGCGCCGAGGAGCTGGGCCGCGGCGAGTCCGTCGCCTTCCTCCGCGAGATCGACGCGATCAACCTCCGCCGCCGCGACCGCGCCGTCGAACTGACCACCGACGCCCTCGGCGGCAGCGTCTTCGAGAAGAAGGTCGCCGTCCTCGGCGCTGCCTTCAAGCCCCACAGCGACGACATCCGCGACTCCCCCGCGCTCGACGTCGCCGTGCGCCTGCACGGCCTCGGTGCGCGGGTCACGCTCACCGACCCGGCTGCGATCGAGAACGCCCGGCGCATCCACCCCCAGCTCACGTACGAAGCCGACCTCGACGAGACCCTCCGCGACGCCGATGCCGTGATCGTCGTGACCGAATGGGACGAGTACCGTCGCGAGCTGTCCCCCGAGCACGCCGCTTCGCTGGCCCGGGGGCGCGTCGTCGTGGACGGACGCAACTGCCTCGACCCCGTCGCATGGCGTGCCGCGGGCTGGACGTACTTCGGCATGGGTCGCCCCTGACCGCAGATGCCGCACTCACGGACGCCCCGGCCATTGGCCGGGGCGTTCGTCGCACGAGGAGGGGAGCGACGTCAACGGTCGCGACGCAGCGGGCGTTCACGACCTAGACCGGGGGGACCCCTCCGTGCGAAAGGCCCCCGCTCATGTCATCGCCCACCGCGAAGCCTGACTCCCCCACCGATCTGCACCCCCGTTCCTGGAAGTACGTCCTGCGCACGAGCGTCCGCGAGTTCGGCGCCGATCAGTGCACCGACATCGCGGCCAGCCTCGTCTATTACGGCGTCCTCGCCCTCTTTCCCGGGCTGATCGCGGTCTTCTCCCTCCTCGGCGTCGTGGGGCAGAGCGACGCCGCCGCCGACACGGTTCTGGACATCCTGGCCCAGGTGGCACCCGGCGGCACCACGGACCTCCTGTCCCAACCCATCCGCGACCTCGCCGCCTCGCCCGCGGCGGGCTTCGCGCTGGTCTCCGGTCTCGTCCTGGCGATCTGGTCGGCATCCGGCTACGTCCGCGCGTTCAGCCGAGGGATGAACCGCATCTACGAGATCGACGAGGGGCGCCCCTTCCTCGCCCTGCTTCCCGCCCAGCTCCTGCTGACCGTCGTGACGGTGGTGCTGGTGGCGTTCTCCGTGCTGCTCCTGGCCGTGTCGGGGCCCGTCGCCGAGGCCGTCGGATCCGCTCTCGGGCTCGGTGGCGCCGTCGTGACGACGTGGAACATCGTCAAGTGGCCGGTCCTCCTGGCCGTCGTGGTCGTCATCCTCGCCGTGCTCTACTACGGCGCACCGAACGTGAAGCAGCCGCGCTTCCGCTGGATCAGCGTGGGTGCGATCGTCGCGATCGTGGTCCTCGGGGTGGCGACGGTCGGCTTCGGCCTCTACGTGACCAACTTCTCCTCCTACGACCGCACCTACGGCTCGCTCGCCGGCGTGATCGTGTTCCTCCTCTGGCTCTGGATCGCCAACATCGCCATCCTCTTCGGTGCGGAGCTGGATGCCGAGCTCGAACGTGGACGTGAACTGCAGGCCGGGATCCCGGCGGAGCGCCGGGTGCAGCTGCCCCCACGGGGCACGGCGAAGATCGAGAAGGCTCGCGAGAAGAAGGAGAAGGACGTCGCCGAGGGACGCCGCATCCGGCTGACCCGTGGCGAGGATCGCGACTGACCGTCGCGCGAGCGACCTCGCATTTTCCTCCTCGGGCGTGACGAATACGCCCCGCGACGCGTCTGCGTAGTGACGGTCCGGAAGGGATCACCGCCGGACCCCATGCAGAAGGAGGATGCCATGCGCAACAAGATCATCCTGATCGGCGCCGTCGCGCTCGTCGCCTATGTCGTGGGAACCCGCACCCCGCGCGTGCAGGTCAAGAAGCGGGAGTCCGTCGGGCACCAGATCGTGCGGCTGTGGGACGACCCCAAGGCGCGCCGCCGTCGGCACAAGGCGGCGAAGAAGGCCGCCCACGCCGCCCGCAAGCGCGCCCGCCGCACCTTGCACGACCTGCGCTCCTGACCCGACGCCACCGAGAGAGAAGGGAACACCCCACCATGGGCCGCACCGCCTCGAGTCGGACGCTGATCCGCTCGCGCCGCAGCACCGCTGCCGCGCTGACCGGCGCGGGAGTCGTCGCCGTCATCGCGCTGCTCGGCTTCTTCCCCCTCGTGGGGTTCCTCGCGGGCGCGACGGCGAGCACCGCCGGACTGGTGCCGTTTCCCGCGGTGAGCGTCTGGCTGGTCACGCTCGTCGGGCTCCTCGTGACGATCGCGCTGCTCGCGGCCTCCGCGACCCGCCGCCGGGCACCCGCGGCGTGGGCGTTCTCCGCGACGGCGGTGGTCGTGGCCGTCGTCGTGACGGCGTTCCCGCTCATCGCCGTGATCGTGGGCTCCGTCGAGCGCGCGGGCGACCTGGGCAGCGTCGTCGAACAGCTCGTGCAACGGTTCGGCGGGCAGGGCTGACGCACGCCTGTGGATGACGCCCCCACACCGCGGCATGCGCATGCAAGAATGCTGCCGCGAGGAGGACCCATGAACCCATCACTTTCCGATGTGCGGCGAGACGGTGACCACCACGGCGACGACGACCTCCTGGACGGCTTCCCCCCGAAGTGCCCGGCCTGCGCGAGCACGATGGAGCCGCACTCCTCGGGCGACGAGCGCGCGTGGTGGCGATGCGGCGAGTGCGCGCTCCCCCTGATCGTCTGACCGGGCGGCTACGCTGAGCCCGTGGGGGCCACCATCCTGATCTCGATCTCCGCCGTCGTCTCGGCGGTGCTGGTCGGCTTCGTCGCTCGGCGCATCCTCGGGACCGCCGTCGGATGGCCGCGCAGCATCGTGGTCGGCCTGCTCGTCTTCTTCCTCGGTGTGCCCTCGGCCCAGTGGACGCTCCGTCAGACCGGTCTCACCGACACGGCCGCCCCCGTTCCGGCGAACGATGTCTGGCTGTGGATCGGGCTCATCGCCCTGTCACTCGCGTGGGTGTTCGCCCTCGGTGTCGCCGCGCTCGTCGCGAGCGAGGCGATCTTCCCGACGCGCCCTCTCCCCAATCCCATCGACCTCGTGCGCGCCGCCTTGCGTCAGCGCAAGCGCACCCGTCGCTACCTCGAGATCCTGACGATCGCCTCCCGGCACGGCGTGGGATGGCTGTTCCACGGCGGTCGCTCGCGCGTCGAGGAGCAGCTCAGCACCTCGGAAGAGCGCGCGAACGCCATCGTCGCGACCATCAACGACGCGGGAGTGAGCTTCGTCAAGCTGGGCCAGGTCCTCTCCACCCGCCGCGATCTCATCCCCGAGCCGTACCTCTCCGCCCTGTCGTCCCTCCAGACGAACGCCACCACGCTCGCCTGGGACACCGTCCGCGGGGTCATCGAGGCCGACCTGGGCGCGGCCATCGACGAGGTCTACGCGCAGGTCGATCCGGTGCCCCTCGCCGCGGCCTCAGTGGCGCAGGTCCACCGCGCCGTCCTGCGCGACGGCACCCCTGTCGTCGTGAAGGTGCAACGCCCCGCCGCCCGCGCCCAGGTCGAAGCGGATGCCGACATCATCGGCCGTCTCGCGCACCGGGCCGAGATGCGCACCCGCGTCGGCCGCGATCTGCGGATCGAGTCCGTCGCGCGGGGGTTCACGAGCACACTGGTGGAAGAACTCGACTACCGGATCGAGGCCCGGAACACCCGGATGATCCTCTCCACCCTCGACCTCATCGACCGCGCGGAGCCCTCCCGCCGCGGCGTCGTGACGGCTCCCCGGGTCTTCGAGGCGGCTTCGGGACAACGCGTGCTCACGATGGACCTCGTCGACGGCGCGGCGCTGAGCGACAGCGTCGATCGCCTCGCGTCCTTCTCCGCCGAGGATCGTGATCGTCTCGCTCAGACGCTGATGTCGACGGTCATCGAACAGATCCTGGTGTACGGCGTCTTCCACGCCGACCTGCACCCCGGCAACGTCCTCCTCAAAGACGACGGGACTCTCGGGCTCATCGACTTCGGCGCCGTCGGGATCATCGAACGCAGCCGCCGGCAGCACATGACCGCTTTCCTCCTCGCCGCATTGAGCGAGAACGACGTCGCCGCCACCGACGCGCTCCTGCTGATCGTCGATCCCCCGGACGGCCTGGACATGGACGCGTTCCGTCACGACGTCGGCGTCGTCCTCACGACCGAGCACCTCCGCACCGACGGCCAGGGGTCGATCTTCACCCGCATGGTCGACGTGATCCGTCAGCACCGCATCGCCCTCCCCGGCGAGCTCGCCTCGGCCTTCCGCAGCTTCGCCACCCTCGAGGGGTGTCTGCGCGTCCTGGTCGACGACTTCGACATGGTCGGTCGTGCTCTCCCCCTCATGCCGACGCTGCTGCGTCGGACCCTCTCGCTCAAGCGCATGGCCACCGATCTGCAAGCGCAAGCCGTCATCTCGCTGGCGCGCCTGGAACGGATGCCGCAGCGTCTCGACGCCCTGCTGTCGGGTGTCGAGAAGGGGTCGATCGGCGTCACCCTCCGCAGCGACGACGGGAACGACGTCAGCGGGATCCTCGGACGAGTGACGGCCGAGGTCGCGTCGACGCTCGTGTCGATCGCCGCCGTCGTGATCGCGGTCGTCCTCGTCATCGCGGGAGGCGGTCCGGTGCTCGGCGGGTCGGTGACCCTGTTCGCCGTCCTCGGCGCGGTGATCGGTCTGTTCGGGTTCCTGGGCCTCCTTCGCATCGTGCGGAGGACGTTCACCCGACCGCGGTGAGGCGTCGGCGCGTCGTGCGCGATGCCGCCCGCGCCGCGGCAGTACGGTGAGCGCACCACCGACCGGTGGACGGGCTCCGAAGGAGAAGTCCCATGATCGCTCTCGCCGTCGTCGTCATCGCCGCAGCCACCTGGGCGATCACTGCTCTCGCCACGGGGATCGGACTCGGACGGGTCATCGCCCGTGCGGATTCGGAGAGGGCGAAGGGCTCACTGTCCGCAACGCCGCGTCTGTCGGAAACGGTGCCGTCGTGAGCGGGGAACCGGCCCCCTGACGCCCGCCCGCGCCTGAGCGTGGAGCCGTGCGGCCGGATGCCGGGCGTTCCCCCACCCTGCACGCGAGGGATGGGCTACGCGCGGGCGCGCGGGAGCCGATCGTCATCCGCGGAGGGCGCATCGTCGCCCACTCGGCGCCCCTCCCCGCTCGTCTCCTTCTTCTGCGCGGTCTCGCTCGCGGGCGCTGACCGAGCGGCATCCCCACTTTCGCCGGATCCCCACTGGGCTTCACCCGTGGCCCCACCCGGATGCTCGCCCGACTCTGCGGGCGATATCACTGACTCGGTCGCCCCCGACGCGATGTCCTTGAGGATGCGACGGGGATGCAACGGCCGGGGGTCGTATTCCCGCCAGTCCGGTGCGAGCTCGTCGAGCTCGTCGACGACCTGCGCACGACCCTGCTGATACAGCGCGTGGAGGCGGCCGATGTGGCGCGGAAGCGCCCGCCGGAGCTCGCGCAACCGCTCGGGTCCCATGATCACACCGACCAGGACGGCGACGACGATCATCTTGTCTATTCCGAGGTCGAACACGTCAGCTCCGTTCGCTCGATCCGGCGACCCGCAGGGCGTTCTCCCGCGCGTGGCGATACTCCCGCCGGCTGAGGGGTCGCGCCACGGATGGCCCTGTGTCGGACGGTGTCGGTAGGGCCGTCAGGGCCGCGAGGATCGACGAGACCGCCTGCGTCGCCTGCCGCTCGAAGGCGAGCCACGCAGCGTCGGCACCCCCCACGGGGTCGAGCATGTCGTCCTCCTCGGGATCCCGCGGAGGACGACTGAGCCGTGAGCGCGACGCCGCCTGAACCAGCGCCGCCCAGCTCGGAGCTCGACCGGGGACCGTCTCCACCAGACGCGAGAACTCGCGGATGGTGAACACCGACGAGATGAGATCGGGACGCAGGTCGAGGACGACGCGACGGTGCGCGCGCTCCGCACACAGAACGGTGTCCCCCGTGCGGAGGAATCCCTCGTCCAGCCGCCGTGCGCGATGCCCCTCCAGGCTCAGCCCGTACGTGCGCCCGAGAGTGACGACCTTCTCGTCGGCCGGGGTGGACGGCCGGGCGAGCGTTCCGGCGCTCTGGAACGTCAGGTGCGCCTTGTGCCCCTCGGGCGACCGCGAAGACAGCAGAGCTGCGACGAAGGCCGAACGGATCACGTTCGCCGTGCAGACGATCACGACGCGGTCAGCACTCACGGTCACCTGTCTCCTCGTGGCACGGTCGCCCCCTGCGAAGGACGGCGCGGGGGTGAACCCAGTAAAGCCGTGCTGCGGGATGCCGCCTCGCCGTCCCTCCCTCTCGACTGCGACGGTGAAGCTGGTGAAGTCATGCCGGGGTCCGGGCGAATGTCGAACGCCTCAGGAGGAGTGGAAGACCGTGGACCCGAGCATGAAAGGACGGTCCTCCTCGAAAGGTCACCTCATGGGCATCTTCGGCAACGCATTCTCCGGCTGGCATCTCCTCCTGATCCTCGCCGTCGTCCTGCTGCTGTTCGGGGCGTCGAAGCTGCCGGGTCTGGCGAAGAGCGTCGGCGAGTCCGTTCGCATTCTCCGATCGGAGAGCGCGGCGCCCGACGAGGCCGCCGATGATGCCGCAACAGCCGCTTCGCCTGCCGTGGCCGATCGCGCCGCCGACAGCGGACGCACATCGCCGTCGGCGTGAGCCGCGACGCGCGCGAGCGCCGTCGGAGCGAACGGATCCGGTCGGATGGGAGAGGAGGGGCGATGCCCCTCCTCTCCCATCTTTCGGAGCTCCGACGCCGACTCATGATCGCGGCCGGCGCCATCCTGATCGGGGGCGTGGCCGGGTTCCTCCTCTCGGACATCGTGATCGGTGCGGCCGCCGAGCCGCTGTCGCACGTGCACGGTCCCTCGGTCGCCACTCTGAACTTCACCCGACTCGGCGAAGCCTTCGACCTCCGTTTCAAGATCGCCCTGACGCTGGGCATCGTCTTCGCCGCCCCGGTCTGGATCTGGCAGGTGTGGGCGTTCCTCGTACCCGGACTCACGTCGCGCGAGCGGCGGATCGGCGTCGGCTTCGTCTGCGCCGCCGTCCCCCTCTTCCTCGGAGGGGTCGTCTTCGGATGGACGATCGTCCCCCAGGTCGTGAACGTGCTCGCCGGATTCGCTCCGGCAGCGTCGACCACCATGCTGACCGCGGGTCAGTACTTCGACTTCCTTCTCAAGCTGGTCGTGGGCATCGGGATCTCCTTCGTCTCGCCGCTGGCCCTTGTGGCCCTGAACGCCGCGGGGGTGCTGAGCGCCCGGGCGATCATCCGAGGATGGCGGGTCGCCTTGGTGGCGATCATCGTCTTCTCGGCCGTGGTGACCCCCGCCTCGGACGTCATGAGCATGGTGCTCGTGGCTCTGCCCCTGTGCGCGCTCTACGTCGGCGCCGCGGTGTGGACGTGGATCCACGATCGACGGAAGGCCCGCCGCGTGCTCTCAGGCGCCTGACGGACGTCCGTCGACGAAGTCCCGGAGATGACCGTCGGCACGGACGGCGTCTACGAGTGCCCTCGTCGCCTCCCTGGACAGGGCGATCGACACCCCGCGGGGCGCCTCGACGACGAGCCATGTCTCGGCGTCGGCGGATCGGCGGATGAGGCCGATCTCCCATTCCTCGAGGTGACCGAGACCGCGACCCGTCGCGGCTCGCGTGCGGAGAGTGACCGCGACGCCGCCGCTGCGGTGGTCTTCGTCGTCGGGATGAACGGTACGACCGTGCTCCGTCGCGCACCAGTCGAAAGCACAGGGACGGGGGTCGGAGTCGAAAGCGTCTTGTCGGTTCATGGCGCACACCTCTCTCAGAGGACCGCCCGGGAGGGCGGACCGAACGGGGGTGGGCACGACACCAGTCTGCCGCGAACCTCCGACACTGCCGTCAGCGCCCGGGCGCGAGGCCTTCCGGCGGCGTCGGGACGAGGTCGCGGAGAGGAACGTCGAGGACCTCCGACAGCAGCACCAGGGTGCGCAGCCGGGGATTCGCCGCCGTTCCCGGGTTGGACTCGCCCTTCTCGAGCTTCCGGTAGGTGAAGGTCGCGAGTCCGGCCGCGTGCGCCACCTGCTCCTGCGACAGGTGCTTCCCGGCCCGCGCGCGGAGAAGGCGCACTCCGAGCTCTCGCGCGAACTCGGTCCAGGGGTCGGGCGCTTCGCTCATGCTTCCAGCTTGATCGGCGACCAACTCTCACATGAACATGTGAACATGCTGCCCTGGTGCGGATTGCAACTCCGTCAGCGCCAGGAGGACATGGTGAGCGGGAGGGCCCTTGGGGTGATGAGGGGAGCGATCCGCGTGCGGGTCGGGGCGATCCACCGGTCGCACCCCACCTCCTCGTACCGCGTCCGCCCGCACCCGGAGACGTGGCTGCGCGCCTCACCCGCGCACTGCTCCTCTGCGGCCGACCATCGCGCGCGCGCACGGGTGGGACATTTCCCGCGCCCACCGTCGTATCCACACCCGGGCGGCGGTTTCCTCACGACCTCGGGGCGCGGTCCGCGGAGCACAGATGAACCCTTCCGTCTCAATTGTCGACTCACCCCCCACCTCAGATGACGTCACCCCTCTGACGGCCGAGCGACGCATTCCCTGGCAACGCCGGTACGCGCGACTCGTCCTCGCGATCGACACCATCGTGGTCGCGGTCGCCGTCTTCGGGTCGCAGCTCTTCTGGTTGGGCCCGCACTCGGTGGACGTCGCGTCCTCTCCGCTGGACTACACCACTCTCTCGCTCGTCCTCTCCGTCGCGTGGCTCGCGGCCCTGACCGTCTGGGGGACGCGCCATCCCCGGGTGATCGGCTACGGGGTGACCGAGTACCGCGTGACGCTCGCGGCATCGTTCCAGTTGTTCGGCGCACTGGCGATCGTCGCCTACCTGGCAGGGGCCGACGTCTCCCGCGGGTACTTCCTCCTGAGCCTCCCCATCGGGACGACCGCCCTGCTGACCGGGCGGGCCCTGTGCCGCCTGTGGCTGCGGAACCGCCGCCGTCACGGCGTGATGAACGCCCGCGTGATCCTGGTGGGCGCCGCAGACGAGAACGCCCGCGTCGCAGCGGAACTCGCTCGACAGCCCGCCGCCGGACTGCAGGTCGTCGGCATCCACGAGCTCGCGGGCGATGCAGCCGCCGCGTGGGACGACGCGCAGGCGGCGTCTCTGCGGCGGCTCCTGACCGACCTGCGGGCCGACAGCGTGCTGATCTCGGGGGGCGCCCAGCTCGAGGCGCGCGACATCCGACGGATCGGGTGGAGCCTCGACCCGCGCCAGCAGCATCTCATCGTGGCCGTCAACCTCACCGACGTCGCAGGACCCCGCCTTCACACGCGCCCCGTCGCCGGGCTCCCCCTCGTGCACATCGAGACGCCGCAGTTCTCGGCGACACAGCGCCTCCTCAAGCGCGCCTTCGACATCGTCGGCGCCGCGACGCTCCTGCTCGCACTGTCGCCCGTGTTCCTCGTGCTCGCGCTCCTCGTCCGTGCATCCGGCCCCGGTCCGGTCTTCTACCGTCAGGAGCGCGTCGGTCAGGGCGGGACGCACTTCGGCATGATGAAGTTCCGGTCGATGATCGACGGCGCCGATGCCACGCTGCAGGCCCTCCTGGCCGAGCAGGGGCGGGAGGGGACCCCGTTGTTCAAGGTGGTCGACGATCCCCGCATCACGCCGATCGGTCGCTGGCTCCGCAAATACTCCCTCGACGAGTTGCCCCAGCTGCTGAACGTGCTCGCAGGCCAGATGAGCTTGGTGGGCCCCCGCCCGCAGCGCGACGCCGAGGTGGAGTTCTACGACGACGACGCCCACCGCCGCCTCATGGTGCGCCCCGGCATGAGCGGCCTCTGGCAGGTCAGCGGTCGGTCCGCGCTCGCCTGGGACGATGCGATCCGGCTCGACCTCTTCTACGTCGAGAACTGGTCGCTGGTGGGAGACCTCACCATCCTCGCGCGGACGTTCAAGGCGGTCCTGGTTCCAGGCGACACCGCTCACTGACCTCGACCGACGAGAAGAGGCGCCGACCATCTGGCCGGCGCCTCTTCTCGTCTTCGGTGCGCGTGCTCAGTTCGTCCGGCGGCGTCGACGCCCCGTCGCGGACGAGACGGGAGTCACGGGGGTCTCGTTTTCACTCGACGAGTCACCCTCGACCAAGACGGAGGTCCTGCGCTGCGAGAGGGTTCGCAGCCCGCTGACGTTCTCCGGGGGCAACTCCGATGTCCGCCGACGAGGGCCGGTGGTCTCGTCTCCGTCCACGACCTCCGCGACCCGGCCTCTCCGACCGAATCGCCACCAGGACGCCTTCACCGCGCCGCGCGGCGCCCCGTATCCGTAGTACCCGCCGTACCGGCCCCCGTAGTACGACGAGTCGACGCCACGGAGGGGAGCCCGGTTCAAGACGACCCCGAGGAGATGTCCTCGCGTCTTGCCGATGTTCTCGGCGGCCCGGGAGAGCATGTCGTCGGTCGTCCGTCCCGCGGTCACCACGAGGACTGCACCGTCGGCCCAGCTCGCGATGACGGCGGCGTCGGCCACCGCGAGCGTGGGCGGGGAGTCGACGATGACCACGAGGTCCTCGGCGAGCTTGCTCGCCAGCGCCTGCATCCGCTGCGATCCGACCATTTCGCTCGGATTGGGCGGGGTGCGCCCGGCAGCGACGACGAAGAGTCGACCGTTCTCGTCCACCTGGTGGGCGACCTGCTCGATCTGGGCGCGCCCGGCGAGCACGTCGGACAGCCCCACGTCGTCGGAGAAGCCGAACATCCCACCCAGGACCGGGCGACGCAGGTCGGCGTCGACGAGGATGACGGCCTGCCCGGTCGCGGCGATGCTCACGGCCAGATTCGCCGCCGTCGTCGACTTGCCGTCACCGGGGAGCGGGCTCGTGATCACCATCACGCGCGCGGGCCTGTCGACGTCGACGTACTGCAGGTTGGTGCGCAGCTCGCGCATCGCCTCTTTGTGCGCGAACGACCCTCGGCCGTCGCGGATGTCGTCGAAGGAGAAGACCGCGCGCCCCGACGCCAGCTCCTTGTCGACGGGCAGGATGCCGACCACGGATGCCGCGATGGTGTCGGTGATGTCCGAGGCTGTGCGTACGCGGCGGTCGAAGGCCCGGCGCACGAGGGCGAACACGACTCCCGCGAGCGCCCCGACGAGGGCGCCGATCCCGATGTCGAGCTTCACGTTCGGAGAGGAGGGCGAGGTCGGCAACCGCGCGGAGTCGCCCGCGATCAACCGCACGGCGCTCTCGCCGCCCTTCCCCGTCTGCAGCTGGTCGACCTGCGTCGTCATCCCCCGGATCCAGGCCTCGGCGAGGTCGCGGGCCGACTCCGGCGTCGGGCCGGTGGCATCGACGCGCACGTTCACCGTGTCGACGGGGTTGGAGACGCGAACGCGTTGCACCAACGCCTCCGGACTGTCGGTCAACCCGAGCTCGGATTTCGCCGTCTCCGCGACGCTGCGCCAATACCCCATGTCGATGAACGATTTCACTTTCGACAGCGCCAGCTGATCGCCGGCGAGCGCGGCACCCGTCGATCCGTCGGAGGCGACGGCGGCGACGTAGCCGCTGGCGTCCGCGGTATACACCCGGGGTTGCACGGCGCTCCACGCCAGTCCCACCAGGCCGCCTGCGATCGTCAGGGCGACGATCGCCTTCCAGTACGCGCGCAGGATGCGCACCACTCGCTGCATGTCCACTCGTGTCCGCCTTTCCGCGCCCGCCGGACAGACCCGTCGGACCGCCCGCAGCATAGGCATGCGCGACGCGACGGCGGGACCAGTCCCTCCCCCGCCGCGACCGGGCGAGGAATCGATCGGGCCGCTCTGCTGCCGTCGGAAGGGGTGACGCGGATGGGGTGATGAGGGGATGACGAGGAGGATGAAAGAGCCGCCCTCGATCCGTCTCGTCCTCCCCCTCACCCCCAGGATCATTCCTGCGCGGTCGGCGACCCGCTGCGCGCACGAACGCGTCCGACCGGAGGCGTTCGGTTCCTGAACAGGAGGTACCGATGCTGATCGATGTGGATAGCCTGCCCACGAACGCGCGCTCCACCCGTCGCACGAGCCGTTTCTGGGCGCCCCGCGACGGCACGCTCGCTCGTCTGCACGACGCGCTGAGCGGCGACGTGGTGCTGGTCCGTGGTCCGGCCGGGGTGGGGAAGACCTCTTTGCTGCGTCAGTTCGCCGCGTCGCTCGAGGACGATCCGGAGCGCGGCGTGCAGCTCATCGACGCCGCCCAGGTGCCGGCGATCCCCGTCCCGCGCGTCCTCGAGGCCTTCGCCGAGGGGCCGCCGGTCCACGTGCTCCTGATCGACAACTTCGTCGACGAAGCCGGGGTGACGACCGAGGACCTCCTCGGCATGCTGCGCAGCGATCCCACCCTTCGCCTCATCGTGGCCACTCGCGTGTCGACGGGGCTGGAGAGCCCGCTCGTGGCCCTGGAGTTCGACGTGCAGGTGATCGCCGCGGACGACCTGCGCATGACCCGCGACGAGTTGACCACGGTCCTCTCCCTGAACGGTGTGCCATGGACGGACCCCGCCGTCGACGTGCTGACCGAGCTCACCTACGGCTGGCCCGCCCTCGTGCAGCTGGCGGGCACTCGTCTGCGCCTGGAAGGGACGTCGCTGCGGACGCAGGACGACGCGGTCGGTGCGGCGCGTTACGCGGTCGCCGCCCTGACCAGCGACATGGAACAGCGCCTCGCCCTGCCCATCACCGATGAGATGCGCCTCCTCGCCGTCGCGCCCTACATCACCGCCCCTTTGGCCGAAGCGATCGGGGTGGAAACCACCACCGTCCTCTCGCACGATCTCCTGAGTCGCATGCAAGCGGCGGGCCTGGTCTGGCCGGGTTCCACGCGCGTCACCCTCGCCGAACCGATCCGCGAGCAGTGGGCGGGGGTCATCGCCGCCCGCAGCCCCCAACTCGTGTCCGCCGCACGACTCCGGCTCCTCGATCACCTCGTCGAGGGAGGAGAGCCACTCCTGGCCGCTCAGCTCGCCGCCGACGCCGGCCAGTGGAACACCCTCGCGGGAGTCCTCCGATCATCGGGACCCGAGATCTGGGCACGCGATCACGACGCCTTCACCCGTCTCGTCTCCGCACTCCGGACGAGCGGGCCCGCGGACCCGAAGGTCGTCGGCACCCTGCTCGCTCTCGACGCCGAGACGGCGTCGTCGCCCGAGACCCCGGCGCAAGCGGTCACCGCCCTCGGCCGACTCACGGATGCCAAGAGCGCCGCCGCGGCCGACCTCGATGCGCTCATCCTGCGCGTGAGCCTGCTCCGCGCCGCGGGTCGCTTCGCGCTGGCCACGGAAGCGGCGACGCTCCTCTCAGACGCCCTGCGGCGCCGCCATGACCTCGCCGGCGAGCCGGTGCACGAGGGCTGGTACCAGATCGGGATGACGGCGTTCGCGATGGGCAAGCTCCGCGAGGCGACCGTGGGGCTGGGACAGGCCGAACGCGCGGCGCCTCCGGCACGGCGCATGCGCGTCCGCGGAGCCCTCGCCGTCATCGCCCTCCTCGAGGGGGACGTGCGCGGCGCTCGGCGCATCATCGACGACAATCGCGAGGACCCCTGGCTGGCGTCGCCCTGGGGCGAGGGGATGCGCGTCGCCGAGGCCTGGCTGCTCCTCGAGACCGGCGACGCCGCGGAGGCGAGGGAACGCTTCGACGCCATCCCGGCGACCGAGGGAGCCCGTGAGCTGTGGCCTTTCGCCGCGGCGGCGCACACCCTGTCATTCCTGCTCTCGGGTGCGGCATCCGATGCTCTCGGGCTGCTGCGCGCCTGGACGGGGCGCGCGCGCAGCACGCCTCCCTCGCACTATCAATCCACGCAGATCCTCACCGCACGAGCGAAAGTGCTCATCGCGCTCCGTCAGGCGAGGAAGGCGTTGGCGCTGTTCGAAGGACCCTTCGCGCTCTCGCCGGTGACGGCGCCCGCGATCGCCCTCTCTCAGCTGTATGCGGGACGCACGCATGAAGCCTTCGTCATGAGCGTGAAGTGGGGCCTGCACCACGAGCCGTCCGCTCGTGCGGCGCTGGAGAGTCTCGTCGTGAGCGTCGTCGCGGATGTGCGGCTCA
Organism: Microbacterium sp. NPDC089190; assembly: GCF_040701795.1. Lineage (NCBI taxonomy): Bacteria > Bacillati > Actinomycetota > Actinomycetes > Micrococcales > Microbacteriaceae > Microbacterium > Microbacterium sp. NPDC089190. The sequence goes on from NZ_JBFBHF010000001.1 coordinate 823,437, forward strand.
ACGGCGTCGACGCGCACCGAACGGCGGTGCAACGAGCGGAGGCGCTCAGCACGCGTCACGATCTCTGGGGTCCGTGGAGCGCCGTCGCACCGGAGGATCGCGCTCTGGTGCTGCGACTGCTGTCTCCCGCCGCACGGGCGCACGTCGCCGAACGCGCGTCGTTCTTCGCATCGTCGGTGAGCGTGCCCCATCTCACCAAGCGCGAGCAGGTGGTCCTCGCGCATCTGACACCCACCTCGACGATCGCGGACATCGCCCGTGCACTCGTCGTCTCACCCAATACGGTCAAGACGCAGCTGCAGAGCCTCTACCGCAAGCTCGAGGTGTCGGACCGGTCGAGCGCGATCCGTGCGGCCCACGCATGGGGACTCATCGAGGGCGACGGCGAGGGTTGATCGGGTGGTCGCGCCGCCGTCGACGCGACCACCCCACCACTGCGCGTCCGACGAAGAGCAGGACGAAGACGAACACGACGCCGGGAACGGTCAGCGGGATTCCGGCCCCTCGCACGACCATCAGCACGACGACCAGAGCCGTAACGGGCAGGAGGACGCCCGCCGCCCGCTTCAGCTGGCGAACCGTCAGAAGACCCTTCGCCCGGCGGCGCGGCGGGCGGGACCCCACGTCAGAACCCGCGTCCATCGGGCGTCGATTTCCGCAGCTCGCTCGCGATCTGCGATCCGAACACGCCGAACCAGGCGATCGCCAATGTCGCGGCCGTGAACTCCAGGTTGCCGCCCAGCACGGTGTCGCCCCGGAACAGGGCGAGCATCGCGCCGGTGAGAGAGGTCGCTCCGACCGCGACGAGGATGAAGACGCTCGCCCCCCGCATCCACGGGCGCCGCCGCACCAGGGCGACCTGCCCCATCGCGACGATCGCGAGCAGGAAGCCGATCACGGCGAATGTGATGTGCACGAGATCCTGCGGGAGCGCTCCGGGCGTGAAGGGAACCGGACACCCCGGCGAGCAGGTGACGGCCGACGCGACACCGAAGCACAGGCCGCACAGGAGAAGAGTCGTGGCGATGGGCCACCCGACACGATAGGCGTCATCCGGGATCCGGTGGAGAGCCCGGTCGACGAGGACGGCCGCGACGGCCAGCAGCAGCAGCGCGAGGTTGAACACCGGGGCCGTCGGCATCCCGGTCGCCCCGAGCTGACTGACGTAGTGCACGCTCGGGTCCCACAGGCGGCAGACCCAGATGAGCGCCGCACTCGCGAACGCGGCGGCGGCGCCGCCCGCGGCCTGGGTGACGTGTCGGCGTGCGATCGCGGTCGGGCGGATGCCGGCCAACCGGTCGACGGTCTCGGTCATCGGCTCCTCCTGGATCGGGCTCCGCCACATTACCGTTCGACCGGTCCCCCTTCCGCGGGGTGGGGGTGATGTGCGCATCATCATGGGTGATTTTCCGGGGGCGGTCCGCGGACCCGATCCCGTCCGCGTCGGATGCTGGGCGTGCGGGCAGAGCGGCAGCGTCATCGTGCGAGCCGGGGGGCCGCACCGTCGGACCGTCGCTCTGCCCGCACCCCCTGCGCGCACGCCGGGCGGGCGGATCGCTCAGCGCGGCACGCGTGCAGCCCCCGCAGACAGGCGAATCCGCGGGTGAGAAACGGACCTCTTCGACGGCGCGCATCGACCCCGACTGGGAGGCTCGGAGAGAGCGGATGCCGAGTGGCTCTCCCCCAGAACCTCACTCTCCCGTGGCTCTGCTCGCTCACGGATGCGCGGCCCCGGTCACGGCACCCGGCCGCAGGGCCGCGCATCCTCCACCCCCTCGAATCCATGACCACCATGACCGATGAGGTCGGGTCGAGGCGCGGGTGGCGATCATCAGGAGGCACATGTGACCGAGCGACCCGACCGCAGCCCGGACGCCCTCGGCGACGACCGCCCGTCCGAAGCCGCAGCGGATGACTCCGTGCTCGACGCGCTGCTGAGGGCGGTCGAGAGCGATGCCGGTCCCGTCTTCCCCGTCGGGTTCCGCGGATACGACCGGGATTCCGTGGACGAAGCCGTTCGCGAACTCGGCGAACGCGTGCGGCGCAGTGCCGAGGAGGCGCACGATGCGCAGCTCCGGGCCGAGGCGAGGTTGGCGAAGCAACGGGCGGAGCACGATCAGGAGCTCGCGGAGGCCATCCGTCGACACACGGAGGAGAACAGCGCGCTCCGCGAGCAGGTGCGCGAGGCCTCTGCCCGCGCGGCGGCGGCGGAGACGCAGGTTTCGGCGCTCTCGAGCGAATTCGCGGGCCGCCGCAGCGACGACGACCCCGAGCAGGGCCGCCAGCAGTTCGACGCGATCTTGCGCGTCGCCGAGGAGCAGGCGTCGGTCCTCGTTCAGAACGCCGTCGGGCAGGCGGAGCGGCTGCTCGCGAGCGCGCACGCCGAGGCCGCGACGATCCGTGACGACGCGGTGACCGAGCAGGCCCGCCTCCGCGCGGAGGCGCAGCACGATGCCGATCAGATCCGTCTCCGCATCGAGACCGAGGCGACCGCGCACGCGGCGCGGCTGGAGCGGGAGGCGGCTCACGCGGCCGAGCGCGTCTCGCAGGCCGAGCGAGAGGCCGTCGCGGTGCGCACCGAGTCGGAGAAGGGGGCGGCCGCGCTGCGCTCGCTCGTGTCGAGGGAGACCGCCGACCTCCGCGCCAAGGCCGAACGCGACGTGCGGGAGATGACGGCGCGGGTGCTCGAGTTCGAGGAGTCCCTCACCCGGCGGCAGGACGAGGCCCAGCAGGAGTTCCTCGTCCTGCACGACCAGGCCGTGGCCCACGCCGAGCGGATCACCTCCGACGCGAGCGAGCAGGTCGCCGCGGCGCTGGAACACGCGCGACGCATCGCGGCCCGGGCCGACGACTACGAACGTCTCGCTCGCGCGCAGGCCCAGCAGGTCGAGGCCGATGCGCAGGTGCGCGCTCGCGAGGTGCTGGATGCCTCACGCGAACGGGCGCAGACGATCGCCGACACGATCACCCAGCACGCCGCCTCGGTTCTGCGCGATGCGGAGGACCGCACGCGCGACCTGCGCTGGCAGCAGCAGCAACTCGGTAGCTTCATGGCCGAGATGAACGAGATGCTGCGCGCGGTTCCGCGAGGCGGATCGGACGGGCGCGACCTCGGCGACGACGACGGCACGAGTCCGTCCGGGCCCGGCGTCGCCGACGGCGATGCGGCCGACACGCTCGACGACGCAGAGGGTCTCGCGGCATCCTCCGATCACGGAGAGTGAGCGCCGAGCCGCTCCTGCTCCCACTAGCGTGGAGCGATGCGCACCGTTCCCCTCGGCTCCTCCGGTCTCTCCGCCCCCAACGTCGTGGCGGGCATGATGCGGATCGACGACAAGAGCGACGCGGAGGTCCGCGCGCTCTACCAGGCGTCTCGTGACGCCGGCATCGACTTCTTCGACCACGCCGACATCTACGCGCGGTCCCTGCACTCCGCGGAGGAGCGGTTCGCGCAGGCCCTGTCCTTGAGCGACACGGAGCGCGCCGAGATCCGCCTGCAGACCAAAGCGGGGATCGTGCGGGAAGGGCCGTACTTCGACTTCTCGTACGAGCACCTCGTGTCGTCGGTCGAGAGCTCGTTGCGGGCCCTGCGTACCGACTACGTGGACGTTCTCCTGCTGCACCGACCCGACGCGCTCGTCGAACCCGACGAGGTGGCCCGGGCGTTCGATCACCTCGAGGAATCCGGAAAGGTGCGGGCCTTCGGAGTCTCGAACCACACGCCCCGCCAGATCGACCTCCTGCGGACGGCGGTCCGCCAGCCGATCGTCGCCAACCAGATTCAATTGTCCATCGCGCACGCGCCCGTCATCACGCAGGGGCTCGCGGCGAACATGGAGAGTGCTCGGCAGTCGGTCGTCCTCGACGGCGGCGGTCTCGTCGAGTATTGCCGCATCGAGGGCATCACGATCCAGGCCTGGTCTCCGCTGCAGGGGACGCGTGGAGGCGGCGGGGTGTTCCTCCGACACCCCGAGTACGACGAACTCAACGCGGTCATCGACTCTCTGGCCGCCCGATACCGCGTCACGCCCATGGCGATCGCGGTGGCATGGATCACGCGGCATCCCGCGGGGATGCAGGTCGTCCTGGGCACGACGACACCGGGGCGGGTCACCGAGGCTGCGGAGGGCTCGGACATCGAGCTCACCCGGGCGGAGTGGTACGCGCTCGTGCGTGCCGCAGGTTACGTCGTTCCCTGAGCGCGTCGCTCGTCAGTCGCCGCGACGACGGCGTCGGCCTCGGGAGATCACGACGATGGCGCCGATGACGACGATGGCCGCGCCGAGAAGCGGGATCAGGACGAAGGCGAGACGCCCGGCTTCCGCCTCGGAATCCGGTTGAGCCTGCTCGGCGACGACGGCGGATACCGAGGAGGCCGTGACCGCGACGTCGCCCTGCACGCTCGCCGACCCGGTGGGTGAGGCGAACGCGGGCATGGGTGCGAAAGCGATCGCGGTGGCGAGCACCGCCGAGGTGATCAGGGGGGATTTTCCGGTGCGCACAGCGTTCCTTCCGTCGGATCGCCCAGGCTACGCACGCTCCGGCCGGTCAGCCCGACGGTAGACGAGAGGGTCCGGGGAGGATATGGGCACGGCCTGTCGCCTAGGCTGGCACCGACCGCCGACGAGACGAGGCCACGAATGTCGCGATCCCGACGCCCGTGGGGAGCCGTCTTCAGCGGCGTCGCGGCGGTGATCCTGGCAGCCCCGACCCTGGTCTTCCCCGCGGATTCGCCGACGGAGCCGAAACTCGGTTTCCTGGCGGTCGGAACGGTCGTGTTCGCCGTCTCCGTGGTGCGGATCCGGGCGGAAGGGATCGAACGCACCACCGCCCCGCCGGAGGAGCCCCTCACCGAGGAGTGAGCGCCTCCAGGGCGTCCGCGGTGATCACGGAGATCGGTTCGGTGGGCAGTTCCCACGAGGCGAGGGGTTCCATGCAGTTCTTCCGTTCGTGGGTGTCCGAGTTCGGGCGACCGTCGCCGGTCGACGCGCGACGTGAAGGTCAGGCGGCGCGGGCGAGGCTTCGCGCGACCTTGTGGCCCTGAGGGGCAGTGCGAGCGGACGAGGATGCCGTCGCGGGCTCGTCGAGCGCGATGTCGAGGCTGAGCCCGCGCGAGGAGTTGGCGTCGTTCGCCAGGCGCTTCAGGAGGTTCTGGTCGAGCGCCTCGGGCTGCTCGGAGTCGAAGACGAAACGCAGCGGGATCGAGGGCTGCAGCCAGATCGTGGACCGGCCGACAGGCTGATCCGGACCGTGCACCCAGGACAACGTGAAGCTCTCCCCCCGGCGGAGCTTGGTCGCGACGACCACCTTCACGTGCGCCAGCATGCGGTCGTCGATGTCGATCGGCTCCGTCGAGGTGCCGTAGAAGAGCTTCGCCATGGTGATTCCCCTTTGCTCGTTGCTCACGGATAAACTTACTAGGTAGACTAGCGAATAGGCAAGCGAGATATTAGGAGAGCGATGACAATCGACACCCCATCGCCCCCGTCGTATTGGTACAGCGAGAGCTCGGACGACGAGCGTGGCGCACGGATCATGGAGGCGATGCGGGCATATCGTTCCGCCGAGATGGCGATGCGCCGGCGCACCCAGGAGTCCATGGCGATGGGCGAGAACGAGCTGCTCGTCCTCCGCTTCCTGACACGATCGGCCGCAGCGAACTCCGCCGTCACTCCGATCGACCTCGCCCGGCATCTCGGCGTGTCGACGGCATCCATCACCGCCCTCCTCGACCGGCTCGAGAAGTCGGGGCATCTCCAGCGCCGCCCCCACCCGTCCGATCGGCGGAAGGTCCTCGTCTCGAGCACGACCCATGCCGACGACGAGATGCGCGACACCCTGACCGGCATGCACGCGCGCATGATGCAGGCCACCCGTAGCATGACGGAGGAGGAGACGGTCGCGGTCACGGGCTTCCTCGACCGGATGCGGTGCGCCGTCGCCGACCTCTGCGGCCGAAGCGGAACGTGCTGTCCGACGGCACAGGCTCAGCACTCCTCCCCCCTTTCGTCGGACGCTGCCGCGTGAGGACCTCCGTCGGTGTCGGGATCGTCCTGCGCACCGAGGCCGAGGCGGACGTCGTCCTCTCGATCACCCCCGCGGACGGGTGGACCCACGACGAGACCCTGACGGTCGACACGGACGGACGGGCGATCCCCGCGGTCGAGGTCGCGGACGCGCACGGTACTCGCGCGCATCGCGTCGTCCTCCCCGCGGGGCGGACCCATGTCACCTATCGCGGTTCCGTCTCCCCTCCTCGCGCGCCCGCCCCCTCCGACGAGATCGACCCCGTGCGCTACCTGCGACCCAGCCGCTACGCGCCGTCGGACGATCCGCGCCTCTCGGACCTGGCGCCCTCGCGGTCCTCCTCGGCGCGGGAGCGCGTACGCGAGATCACGCAATGGGTTTCAGAGAGGCTCGATTACGTCTCCGGCGTCAGCGGCCCCACCGATACCGCTCTCGACACGCTCCGTGAGGGCGCCGGAGTCTGCCGCGACTACGCGCACGTGACCATCGCCCTCCTGCGCGCCGCGGGGATCCCCGCGCGACTCGTGTCCGTCTTCGCCCCGGGACTCGACCCGATGGACTTCCACGCCGTCGTCGAGGCGTTCGTCGACGGCCGGTGGGAGGTCGTCGATGCCACACGCCTCGCACCCCGTGCGCACTTCGTCCGCATCGCGACCGGTCGTGACGCCGCCGATACCGCCTTCCTCACGACTGTGTCGGGCACGGCGACGTTGGAGTCGGTCGAGGTGACGGCAGTGGCCGTCGGCGATCTCGTCCCGGACGATCCCGACGCGTCGATCCTGCTGCGCTGACTCCGTCTCGAGACGGAGGCACGGTCACGCCACCCCGGGTAGCGTCGGGGCATGGACCTCATCGTGCGGTCGCCTCGCCTGCTCCCCCGTCTCGTCGTCGGACTCGTCGGCCTCGCTCTCGTGGTTCTGAGCGCGATGGCCGTTCCCGCGCCGGCGCGCGCAGACGTCGGCGACTTCACCTTCGACTCGTTCTCGGCCGACATGACGCTCTCCCGAGCCGACGACGGGCACGCGGAACTCGCGGTGACCGAGACCCTGGTCGCACGTTTCCCCGACGAGGATCAGAACCGCGGCATCATCCGCTCCCTCCCCGATGACTACGACGGGGTCCCCCTGCACACGCGGGTGGTCTCGGTGACCGATGCCTCCGGCGCCCCCATCCCTTACGACGTCGAGACGGACCGGCGCGAGGTGCGGGTGCTCACGGGCGACGACTCCTTCGTGCGCGGCGTGCAGACCTACGTCATCTCGTACACCCAGCGCGACGCCATCCGTTCCTTCGCCGACACGAACGCCGACGAGTTCTACCGCGACATCAACGGCACGCAGTGGGAGCAGCCGTTCGGTGCGGTGAGCGCTCGCCTCCGGGTCGACCCCGCCCTGACGGATACCGCCCTCGACGGCGCCGCGGCGTGTTACGTCGGGACGCAGGGATCATCGCAGACGTGCACCCTCGACCGCGCGACGGACGGGGGCGGCCTCGTCTTCGAAGCGGGGGCCGAAGGGCTGGCCCCGGGAGAGAACGTCACGATCGCCGTCGGTTTCGCGCGCGGCACCTTCGTCGCGGGTGAGGTGGTCCGCACACCGCTCGAGCAGTTCTCCGTCGATGCGGCCCCGCTCCTGGCCGGTTCGTCGCTCGGCGCCGTGGGTGTCGGCGCCCTCGGTGTGGCCGCAGCGGTCATGGCTCGGCGTCGCGGACGCGACGCCGAGGGGCGCGGCATCATCGTCGCGGAGTACGACCCGCCGGCGGGAGTCGACGTGCTGCAGGGCGCGGAACTGGTGGCGCGTCGCGGGACCGGCATCCCCGCGGCCATCGTCGACACCGCTGTGACGGGGCACCTCCGCATCGTCGACGACGGCGACGCGCGGAGCCTCTCGCTCGAGCTCGTCACGGCCGAGGGAGCCGATGCGCTGCACGGGGCGATCCTCGGAGCCGTCTTCGGGGCGCACGCACGCCCGGGAGCTCGCGTATCGCTGGGCCCCGAGCGTCAAGACGTCGCGAAGGCCCTGCAGCGGCTCCCCCTCGCCGCCGCGTCCGAGCTGCGCGCTCGCGGGTGGAGCGAGAAGCAGCGTCTCGGACGCTCCCTCGCCGCGGCGGGTCTCGCCGTGGGCGCGTTCGTCGTCGCGGTGCTGGCCCTCATCCTCGCCGCGATGGGGACGACCCCGGCGTGGTGGCAGATCGCTGCGATCCCGGTGACGGTGGTGCTCGGCATCCTGAGTTTCACACTGCTGCGCTACCGCGATCGGATCACGGATGCCGGGGCCCCGGCGCGCGACCATCTTCGGGGGCTGCGCGAGTATCTGCAGCTCGCGGAGGCGGACCGACTGCGCGTGCTGCAGAGCCCCGAAGGGGCGGAGCGACGACGGATCGATGCGGGCGACGCGCGCCAGGTGCTGTACCTCTACGAGCGCCTCCTGCCGTGGGCGATCGTGTGGGGCGTCGAGAAGGAGTGGTCCGAGGCGCTCGACACGCGGGTCCGCGAGAGCGGCGACGACCTGCACTGGTACCGGGGCGGCGGCGGGTTCTCCTCCGCCGCTCTGATGTCGACGATGGGGACGCTGCGCACGGCGAGCACCCCGGTCACGACGACCACGAGCGGCTCGGGGAGCTTCTCGGGCGGCTCGTTCGGGGGCGGATTCTCGGGTGGGGGCTCGGGTGGCGGCGGAGGCGGCGGACGCTGAGTCGACCGGTCACTCGGCGACGCGCACGACCTCTGCGATGACGCGCGGGTCGGCGAGCACGCGGAAGTGGCCTCCGCTGGCCAGTTCCACGTTCCGGGCACCGGCGAGCTCGCTGCCCTCGGGGATGTGCGGGTCGAAGGGGCCGTAGACCGACACGATCCTCGCGTTCGCGTCGGCCGCCGCCGCGAGCGCGCGCATGGTGGCATCCCCCGAGGCGAACGCGCGCAGCGAGGGCGTGGGCATGAGGCGGCTGTACCGAGACCCGCCGAAGGGCGTCGCGACGGCGACCATCGCCCGCACCCGAGCCCCCTCCGGGTCGAAGGCCATCAGGTGCTTGCCTATCAGTCCGCCCTTGCTGTGGGCCACGAGGACGACGTCGTGCAGGTCGCGGGACGACAGAAGAGCCGCGACGCGACCGGCCGACTCGGCGATGGGACGACGATTGTCGCCCAGCTCCGTGACCACGTGCACCGGGTGTCCGCGCTCGTGCAGGGCGCGGGCCAGCGGCTCCAGAAAGCGCCAGGTCTCGTAGATCCCGGGGAGGAGCACGAGGGGGCGGCCCGAGCCCTCGCGAAGGTCCTCATCGACTGCACGCCCCCAGGCCGCGCGCACCTGCGCTCGCACGGCGTAGGCGTAGTCCTTCGCCCACCACGAGAGGTCACGCGCTCCGGTCCGCACGGCGGTCACGGCATCCATCGGCATCCCCCCATCCTGCGGGCTCGGACGCGGGCCGTCTGCGGGGTTGCGGCGACGGTGCCGCACACCCGCACAGCGGGCGCAACCCCGGGATCTCGGCGCTCGAGGCCGCCCTAGGCTCGGGTCATGGACATCTCTGACATCCGCTGGAACGAGCCCGCACGGCAGAAGATCCTCGACGACGCCGACAACGTGCTGCGGGAGGCCGTCGTGGCGATCGCGCGCGAGAACGACGGGATCTCGTCGGACGAGGCCTTCGCGCAGATCAACGCGCGGATCAAGGACCGCTTCATCGACTACGAGCCGGGCCCGGATATTCGCACCTACGCCGACGCGATCGCCGCCGGGGAGATCCCCACCGACGACGCCGGATGACCCGCGGCACGATCCTGCCGCCCGGGCGCCAGTTCGTCCTCACCTGGGGCGTTCCGCGCGAGTACGGCGGGCTGACCGCCGCGCTGCTGCAACGGTCCCGTCTCTTCGCCGGTCGAGGGGCGACGCCGGTGCACATCTTGACGTGCGACGACCGGGACGACCGCGACGCGGTCAGCGCCGAGCTGACCCGCCGCGACGCCCTCGGCGCCGGAGTGCGCGTCACCAACCTGTGGGATTGGCTGCGCGAGAACGAGCTGCGCGGGCGTCCGGTCTCGAGCGGCGCCGGATTCTCGCCTCTCCCCTCCGACGCGGAGGAGGAGTTCACGGGCGATGTTCTCGTGCGCCGTCTCCGCAGGGATGCCGACGGCACGGTGCTGCAGATCGACCACCTGCGCCCGGACGGAACGCTCGCGGCGAGCGATCGTCGGGACGTCCCCCACTCGTCCGCACGAGCGCGACGGATCATCGTGACGTGCGACGCGAGCGGCGCCCCCCGTGCCGTGTGGCGCGGGGTGCGCCAGCTCTACGCCGCATGGCTGGACCGCCTCACGGCGGGCGAGCGGTCCTTCCTCCTCGTCGACAGCAAGGCGATGGCGCGGTTCGCCGCCGGCTACCGCCGGCCGGGGGTGATCGTGCTGCACGTCGTGCACGGTTCGCACCGCACCGACGACGGCACGGCGATCCGCCCGTCCCGCGCCGAGGTCTTCTCGCGGTTGAGCGCCTTCGATGCCGTCGTGTTCTGCACCGCGCGGCAGGCCGGGGACGTGCGACGCGAGGTCGGCCCCGCGCCCCTTCTGGCCGTCGTGCCCCACCCCGTCGCCGTCGCGGGAGACGTCGACACGCGCAGCCCGCGCCAGGGCGCGATCGTGCTCGCGCGACTGGAGCCCATCAAGCGGGTGGAGCATGCGGTGGATGCCGTGTCCCGCGCCCGCGAGCGCATGCCGTCCCTGACGCTCGACGTCTACGGCGACGGCCCGGACCGCTCGCGTCTGGAACGGGGCGACGCCGAGGGCGTCCGCTTCCACGGCTTCGACCCCACGGCGCGCGACGCCCTCCGCCGGGCATCGGTCCTCCTGCTGACGAGCCGCTCGGAGGCTTTCTCGCTCGTGGTCGCCGAGGCGATGGCGGCGGGGTGCCTGCCGATCGCGTACGACGTGCCCTACGGTCCGCGTGAGTTGATCCTCGACGGCCGCACGGGGTGGCTGGTGCCCGCCGGCGACGTCGACGCCCTCGCCGAGGCGGTCGTGCGGGCGGCATCCCTCGATCCGACGACGCTCTCGCGGATGCGTCGACAGGCGGTGGAGCGCGCGCAGCTCTACGACGAGTCGCGGGTGCTCACCAGGTGGGCCCTGACCCTGTCGCGTGCCGCACGGCGTCACCGCCTGCGCGAGGCGACCTGGCGAATCCGCGAGGTCGTCCGGCGCCGCCTTCAGATCGGCTGAGACCCCTGCCGCCCGCGCCCGAGCGGGCGTACGCTGCCTCTACCCGGCCCCGGCATCGCCGGCGCGGATGACGCCGATCCGGCGTCCCCGACGACTCCCGCCCGTCGAGCCCGTCCCCCACACGGCTCCGGACGGGAGTCGTCGTCCGGGTCAGCGGTCCTCGCCGTAGCCGCGGATGCTGCGGAGGTCGTCCTTCAGGTCCTCCTTCGAGGCGTCGCCCGGGACGATGTCGTTCTGCGGCGCGCCGTCCTGAACGGCCGCGTCCGCCGCCTGCTGTTCCTCCGCGCCGTCCTTCTTCTCCTCGACGCCCGCGTCCGTGGCGCCGTCCATGACGGGGGCGTCCTGCGTCTCTTCGCGATCGGTCATCGTCGTCCTCCTCGGTGACAGTGTTACGGCATCCTGACCCCTGCCTGCCGCCGGGAACCGGGGCTTGCGCCGCTCGGCCCGGAATGCTCAGACGCCGTGGTGCGCGGGGTGACGCCGCTCGAGGGCGGAGCCCTCGACATCGACGTTCGGCACGATGCGGTCGAGCCAGCGCGGCAGCCACCAGACCGACCCGCCGAGCACGTGCATGAGCGCCGGCACGAGCAGCATGCGCACGACGAACGCGTCGAACAGCACGCCCAGGGCCAGCCCGAGTCCCATCGATTTGATGATCACGGAGTCGGAGGCGATGAAGCCGGAGAACACCGCGATCATGATGATCGCGGCCGCCGTCACGACGGTGCGGCCCGCGCGGAAGCCCTGGGCGACGGCCAGGCGCGGCGCCGCGCCGTGAGCCCAGGCCTCGCGCATCCCGGATGCGAGGAACAGCTGGTAATCCATGGCGAGCCCGAAGAGGATGCCGACGAGGATCACGGGCAGGAAGCTCAGGATCGGGCCGGGATTGTGCACGCCGAACAGGTCGCCGAGCCAGCCCCACTGGAACACCGCGGTCACCGCACCATAGGTCGCGAACAGCGAGAGCACGAAGCCTCCTGTGGCGATGAGCGGCACGAGCAGCGAGCGGAACACCGCCACCATGATGAGGAACGACAGGCCCACGACCACGACGAGGTAGATCGGCAGGACGTCGGCCAGCCCTTCCGAGATGTCGATGTTGATCGCCGCTGCTCCGGCCACGCCGAGGGCGATATCGCCGTTCACGGGCGGCAGCGCGCGAAGGTCGCGCACCAGCTGCTCGGTCGACACGGCGTTCGGCCCCTCGGCGGGGATGACCTGGAACGCGGCGAGGGTGCGGTCGTCTGAGACGGCGACGGGGGCGACCGCCGCGACGTCGTCCTGCGCGAACAGTTCGCGGGCCACGTCGAGCTGCAGGCCCTGGACGTCGGCTTCGGCGGTGCCCCCGGGGAGGGCGGCGGTGACGAGCAGCGGCGCGTTCGCGCCGGCACCGAAGGCATCCTCTGTCCACGTGAACGCCTGGTAGGCGGTCGAGTCCTCCGCCTCGGACCCTCCGTCGGGCAGCCCCAGACGCATCGACAGGGCGGGGATGGCGACGACGAGGAGGGCGACCGTGGCGACGAGCATCGTGACCACCGCGCGCACCGTCGACATCGGCCGAACGGGGCGACCGGTCGTCGCGACGGATCCGGTCTCGATCCGGGCCGCGCGCCGGGGGTGCTCGTCGGCTTCGATCGCCGCGGTACGAGCGGTGCGACGGGGGTGCTCCGCGGCATCCGCGGCGGCCGCGGCGCGGGCACGGGCCGCGCGACCGAGGACGCGCATCCCCGCGCGGCCCAGGAGTGCCGGCGTCAGCGACACCGCGATCAGCACGGCGACGAGCACACTGACGGCGCCCGCGGTACCCATGAGCCCGAGGAACGGGATGCCCGTGATGTTGAGCGCGAGCAACGCGACGATCACCGTCATCCCGGCGAACACGACCGCATTGCCGGCGGTGCCGTTGGCGAGACCGATCGATTCGACGACGTCCGCGCCCTGGAGCAGCTGCCGTCGGTGACGGTAGAGGATGAACAGTGCGTAGTCGATACCCACGGCCAGTCCCAGCATCACACCGAGGATCGGGGTGACGGATGCCATCTGCACGAGGCCCGAGAACGACAGCGTCGCCATGGCGCCGATGGCGACCCCGACGAGCGCCGTGATGATGGGGAACGACGCCGCCAGGAGCGACCCGAGCACGACGACGAGGACGATCGCCGCGATCGCGACGCCGATGGCCTCACCGAGTCCGAGGATCTCGGGCACGCCCTGGGAGATCTCCGTGTTGAAGGCGACGTCCACGCCCGCGACGGGGTCGGCAGTGAAGTGCTCGACCACGGCCTCCTTCGACGCCTCGGCGAGCTCGAGCCGGGGCTGATCGAACGAGACGTTGACGATCGCGGTCGATCCGTCATCGGAAACGAGCCGGATGGCGTCCGCGAAGGAGAGGAGTTCGGCGCCGTCGTCGAGCTGCGCCTCCTGCGCGGCGATCTGCGCGAGACCGTCGGCCACCTGGGTCTGCTGCTGTTCGAGGGCGCTGCGCTGCTGGTCGAGCTGCGCCTGCTGCGCGTCGAGGGCGTCGAGCTGCGCCTGCTTCTGTGCGGCCGGGAGGGGTGCGGCTTCGAGCTGCGCGCGGGCCGAGTCGAGTTGCTGCTGACCGGCGTCCAGCTGCGCGGCGCCCGCGTCGAGCTGCTGCTGGCCGGACTCGGCCTGCGAGCGCGCATCGGCGAGCTGCCCGCGGCCGTCGACCACCTGCTGGCGCTGATCGTCGAGCTGCTGCTGGGTCGCGAACGGATCGGTGACGCGGGCGACGTCGGGGAGGTCGCTCGACGAGTCGACGAGAGAGGTGATGGCGCTCTTCTGGTCGGACGTCAGAGCCGAGCCGTCCGTCGTGCGGAACACCACCGCTCCGGAAGCGCCGCTGAAGTCCGGGAGCTCGTCCTGAAGTTCCGCGATGACGTCGCCGGATGCCGTGCCGGGGATGTCGAAGCTTGAGCTCAGGCCTTTGAAGCCGACGAGGAACCCGCCGACGACCACGCCGAGGATCACCACCCACGCGACGATCACGGCCCAGGCGCGCCGGGCGGCGAAGGTTCCGAGACGGTGCAGCAGTTCGGCCATGCGGTGTTCCTCTCGTGCGGTGCACGCGGAAGAGCACCGTCGGCTCCGACCAGTCCCGGCAAAGATAACACGGACCGTCTCGTCTTGTTCGACCGCGTCATCCCCCAGAATGAGGGCATGGTTCTATCGCGAAGCGGACCGGTCCGAAGCGAAGCGGCGCACCAGGCGATCCTCGACGCCGCGGTGGCCCTCTTCGCCGAGCGCGGCTACGACCACCTCACCATGGAGGGCATCGCTCGGCGCGCCGGGGTGGGGAAGCAGACGATCTACCGGTGGTGGCCGAGCAAGGGCGACGTCCTCGCCGAGGCGATCCTCGAGGGACGCCTGCTCGGCCGCGAGCGCGACCTGCCCGACACGGGGGACGCGCGCAGAGACCTGGCCACCTGGCTGAACGGACTGTTCACGCTACGGGCCAGCGCCGACGGCGAGGGGTTGCTGCGCTCTCTCGTCGCCGCGGCCGCGGGGAGCGCGGAGACGGGTCGACGACTGCGCGCGGAGATCCTCGCGGCACCGCTCGTCGAGCGACTCTCCACCGCGATGGCCGGAACGACGGGACCTCGACTCGACGCGGCGGCCGACGCCCTCCTCGGCGCCGTGATCCTGCGCGCGCTCAGCCGTGAGGAGTTCGACTTCGACGACATGCTGCACCTGGTCGACGCCGTGATCGGCACGCCGACACCCCGCCGCTGACGCACACCGCTCGCCACCCCGCGGCCGTCAGCACCCTGATCTCTACCACGCGGCGCTGACCGGCGTCCAGACCGGGAACGCTCAGCCGCGTCCCGTACACTTGAGGGAGCAAGGGGAGTACTCCCATCGCGACGATCTCGTCAGTACGGTCCACGTCATCGTGAACCCGGGACGTCGGCCCATCTCGCCGGGTGGAGGAGACCTTGGTGTCTTGTCGTACACCTTTCTCCCTTGGAGGCCGCCATGGGCGTCACCCCCCTCATCTGGATCATCACGATCGCGATCACGGTCGCGTTCTTCGTCTTCGAGTTCTTCGCGCACGTGCGGAAGGCGCACGAGCCGTCGATCGCCGAGTCCGCCCGCTGGTCGGCGTTCTACATCGGGCTCGCGCTGCTGTTCGGTGTCGGCATCGGCGTGGTGTCGGGCTGGACGTACGGCGGCGAGTACTTCGCCGGGTACCTGACCGAGAAGGCCCTGTCGATCGACAACCTGTTCGTGTTCCTGATCATCATGACCGGGTTCGCGGTGCCGAAGATCTACCAGCAGAAGGTGCTGATGATCGGCATCGTCATCGCGCTCATCATGCGCGGGGCGTTCATCGCGGTGGGCGCCGCACTGATCGAGAACTTCTCCTGGATCTTCTACCTCTTCGGCGCCCTTCTGCTGTTCCTTGCGTACCGCCAGGCGTTCTCGCACGGCGAGAGCGACCCCGCCAACGGCAAGTTCATGCAGTTCGTCCGCCGCGTGCTCCCCGTATCCGAGGAGTACAACGACGACAAGCTCACCGTTCGTAAGAACGGCAAGCGCTTCGTGACGCCGATGCTGCTGGTCATCATCGCGATCGGCTTCATCGACCTGGTCTTCGCCGTGGACTCGATCCCCGCGATCTACGGCCTGACGAACGAGGCGTACATCGTCTTCACGGCGAACGCCTTCGCCCTCATGGGCCTGCGCCAGCTGTACTTCCTCATCGGCGGCCTGCTCGAACGCCTCGTCTACCTGGCGCAGGGACTGGCCGTCATCCTGGCCTTCATCGGTGTGAAGCTCGTGTTCCACGCCCTGCACGTCAACGAGGTCCCCTTCATCAACGGGGGCGAACCGCTGCTCTGGGTGCCCGAGATCCCGATCTGGTTCTCGCTGCTCTTCATCGCCGCCACGGTGGCCGTCGCGACGATCGCGAGCCTGCGCAAGACCCGGAACGACGACGAGAAGAAGAAGCGCGAGACCTTCGACGGCGAGAAGGTCATCCACGCTCCCGAGGACTGACCCTCCGAACTGATGACGGGCTCGCGGCGTTCGCCGCGGGCCCGTCGTCGTCTGCCGCATCCGACCGACGAGCGCAACCCCGGCGAGACGCTCCGGTGGTCGTCCTACCGTGGCCGACATGACGCGATTCGGCTACACCCTCATGACCGAGCAGAGCGGCCCGCGGGCGCTCGTCGACTACGCCGTCGGTGCCGAGCGCGCCGGCTACGACTTCCTCGTCTCCAGCGATCACTACTCGCCGTGGCTCACCAGCCAGGGCCACGCCCCCTATGCCTGGACCGTTCTCGGCGCCGTGGCGCACGCGACCACCGACGTCGAGCTGATGACCTATGTGACCTGCCCCACCGTCCGATACCACCCCGCGGTCGTCGCCCAGAAGGCGGCGACGCTGCAACTGCTGTCGGAGGGCCGCTTCACTCTCGGTCTCGGATCCGGCGAGAACCTCAACGAGCACGTCGTCGGCGAGGGATGGCCCGCGGTCCATGCCCGTCAGGACATGCTCGTCGAGGCGATCGAGATCATCCGCGCGCTGCACACCGGCGACCTCGTCACCTACGACGGCGAGTACTTCCGCGTCGACTCCGCCCGCGTGTGGGATGCCCCCGACGGCGGGGTCCCGATCGGTGTGGCCGTTTCCGGCGAGCACTCCATCGAGCGCTTCGCTCCGCTCGGCGATCACCTCATCACCACGGAGCCCGACGGCGACCTCATCAGCGGGTGGGATTCCCACCACGACGGAGAGTCGCGCAAGATCGGTCAGATCCCGATCAGCTGGGATCCCGACAAGGATGCCGCCATCGCACGCGCTCACGACCAGTTCCGCTGGTTCGCGGGGGGATGGGCCGTCAACGCCGACCTCCCGACGCCGGCGGGCTTCGCGGGGGCTTCGCAGTTCGTCCGACCGGAGGACGTCGCCGACTCGATCGCCTGCGGCCCGGATCTCGACGAGCTCGCGGAGAGCGTGCGTCCCTTCATCGATGCCGGCTTCACCGACATCGCCATCGTCCAGGTGGGCGACGAGCAACAGCAGCGATTCGTCGACGAGATCGCCGCTCCGCTGCTGGAGAAGCTCCGCGCCCTGTGACCGGCGGCGGGGCGCGCCCGACGGCGCGTCCCGCGGCTCACCGGCCGATTCGTCCCGTCTCGGCGACCCACTGTTCGAGGCGCCAGACGGGGAGGCGGAAGACGCGGGCGACCGCGACCGCCGTGAAGCGTCCTTCGACGACCGCGGCGATGGCGAATTCCCGCAGCGACGTGAACTCGCGACCGGCGAGGGCCCCCTCCCGCAGTTCCGCGAACGTGCGGGGCTGGCGCGTCGCGACGGGTCCCGAGGCATCCAGGACGTAGGGCGATCGCGCCTCGACGGCTCGGCGAGGCGAATGCGGACGCTCGGACGCTGACGGAGCCGGTTCCGGCGCGCCGGTGGGCGCGGCCTCGATCGCGACCGGCCCGCGGGTCCGCGTCCACGGCGCCGGCGGTAGCTCTCCGCCCCAGGTGACCTCCGTCGCCGGCACGACGGCTCCTGCCCGCTGGCGCAGAGGCCGCCCCTCGGGAGGGGCGTTGACGATCGACTCCCCGATCGGTTCGGGCATCGTCGGCGCGGCTCTCGCAGACGTCCATGGCGCTACGGGGAGCTCACCGCCCCAGACGACCTCGCTCGGCACCACGTACGAGCTCGCGACGGGAGGGGCCGGCGCGGTCTCGAGCCAGGGAGCCGGAGGCAGGTCTCCGCCCCACACCACGTCGCTGGGAACCACGTAGGCGCTCTGCGGGGCCACGGACGGCTCGGCGGGGGCGGGGACGGCATCCCCGAACAGCTCGCCGACCTCGACCTCGAACGTCTCGGCGAGCGCGACCAGCGTCGCCAGCGACGCCGTCGTGCGGCCCGCTTCGATCGCCCGCACGCGGGACTCCGACAGCCCCGCCTCGAACGACAGGGTCAGTACCGTCAGGCCGCGCTCTTCGCGCAACCGGCGCACGTGACGAGCCAGCGTGCGCAGCACCTCGTCGAGACGCCCGTCGAGGGGTGCCTGTGTCATCCGGTCCTCCCGTAACCGAGGATGCCAACCTGTGTCCGGGGGAGACAGTGAACAGTACCGCGTTCGCGGCGGGCAGCGCGGCACGCCGTCGGCGGCGCGCCGCCGTCAGCCCCGCAGCCCGGTCGAGCCCAGGACGCGCTCGACGACGATCTCCAGCACGACGCGCTCGGGGTTCACACGAGGCCGGCGATACCGCGCGGCGTAGAGCTCGACGGCGTGGGCCACGGCATCCGGATCATCACTCACGCGGGCGGTGCCTTCGAAGCTCATCCAGCGGGCCCCGTCGACCGAGCACACCGCGGCGCGCCCGCCGCGGACGGCGTTGACGAACTTCTGCGTCCCACGCGATCCGATCACGCGGACGACGCCGTCCTCGTAGGTGAAGCCGACCGGGACGGCATGGATCCGTCCCGACCGACCGAGGGTCGAGAGGGTGGCCAGGTGGTATTCGCTCAGGAAGGCGAGGGCGTCATCGGTCAGCACCCCTCCAGCGTGCCACGCGAGACGACCTCCGACACGGTCTTGGTGGCCGTCTCCCATCGACGGATGCCGACGGCTCGGACCGTCCTCTCGAGGGGGGCGTCGGCGGCGAGCACCCGCAGCGCGTCGCCGAGGCGCTCCAGCGGAACCCGGCGGGCGAGCGTGACGTGCGGCGTCCACGCTCCCGGTCGCGTGTGGTCGCCGTCGTCTCCCGCCCCCGCGAGGTCGTGCACCCGCGCGTGCAAGTCCAACAACGCGGCCGAGGGGACCACCGAGCGCGCGATCACCCGCGTGCGCCCCGTGCCGAACAGCACGGGAGCCCCGAGGGTCATCCCCCGGGGAAGGGCGTCCGCGAGCAGTGCGCCGTCCACGTCGGCGAGGGTCGGGCGCACCAGCAGCGTGATGTGGGGACGGTTGCTCTCTCCGGTGTGGCGCGCCTGACTCGGCAGGTCGGCTGCGACGAGGGCATCCCATTCCCCGCGGATCGCCGCGTCGGATTCGTCGTCGAAGACGAGCTCCAGACTGACGATGTCGCTCACGGTCGGATCACCGGGTCGACCACCACGCCGCCGCCACCAGTGCCGGCTGGAAGAAGAGTCGTCCGAACCGCTTCTGGTCGGTGTCGAGGCCGAAGGCCGACCGCCCCTTGCGCCATTGATCGATGTTCCCCGGGAAGATCGCGATGAAGAAGGCCGCCAAAGCGGCGCCGACACGGCGACGCTCCTTCGGCAGCGCGACGAGCGCGAGCCCGAACGCCGCCTCCACCACTCCGGAGGCCACGACCACTGCGTCTCGATCGAGCGGGCCGTGCTCTACGAGGGCATCCGGCACCTGCGCCTGGAAATCCCGCCGAGCGAAGGTCAGGTGCGAGATTCCGGCGAACATCATTGCCAGGGCCAACGCCCAGCGCACGAAGGTCTTCATGGCAGCACGCTAGATCGCGATCGTTCGCCCCCCGGCGGGCTTGACGACGCACGTCCGGGCTCTTCGCCCCCTCGAACCGGGCGCTACGACACCGGTCCGGTTCATGCAACCCCCGGCCGCTGACGACGCGTCGCGCTTGACTGGGAACACGTCAGACGAGGAGGTGCCCCATGACGATGACAGACGCCGGATCCCCGTCGATCCGCGAGGAGGATCTCGATGCGCTGCTCATTCGGGCCGCCTCCGGCGACTGCGACGCATTCGTCGCCTTCTACGACGCGACGGCGCCGCGCATCTACGCCACCCTGCTCGCGCTGACGGGTGTGGCCGCGAAGGCCGAGCTGCTGCTGGAGGGGATCTACGTCGAGGCGTGGGAACGCATGCGCGGCCGTGACGCTCCCCCGTGCCCGGGCATGCAGTGGGTGTCGGCCATCGCGCATCGGCACGCATCCGGGCGGGCCTGAGGCCGGAGCCAGGTGGACCGTCGCTGTTCAGGAAGCGTCGACGGGGGTTGCGATCACGCCGTGCGTCTCGAGATCGACGGTCAGACCGCTCGAGGAATTCGCGGAGTTGGCGTACGTCTGGAGGAGGGCGGGATCGAGCATCTCGGGCTCGACCGCTCCGAAGACGAAGCGCAGCGGGATCGACGGCTGGATCCAGATCGTGCTGCGACCGGTCGCCTCACCCGATGGATGCCGCCACGACATCGTGAAGCTCTCCCCGCGACGCAGCTTGGTGGCGATGACGACCTTCACATGCGCGAGGACACGATCGGGGATCTCGATCGGGCGCTCGGAGGAACCGTAGAACAGTGAGCCCATCAGCTTCTCCTTCCGAGGATGCCATCTTCGATTATTTTACTAGGTTGGCTAACTATCGCCAAGTGAATTCGCGGAGAATGTGCGGGGAACCGGATTGTTGGACGGGGGCGCGAATTAGTTCGGTCCTCTGGAATCTCGGGGACCGAACTACAATGGCGCCACGGGGGCCCGACCCGGAGGAGACGTATGACGATCGAGACCGCTCACGACCCCGCATCCACCACCGCTCGAGCGGTCGAACGCCTCCGCCTCGCCGAAGCCCGTCTCGCGCGGCGGCGCCAGACGGAGTGCGGTCCGAGTGAGAATGCGCGGGCCGCGATGCGCCTCATCCTCGAGCGCGCGGACGCCGGCGCACGCATCACGCCGACGGAGATCGCCCAGTCGCTCGCCATCTCCACGGCATCCGTCACCGGAATGCTGGACCGCCTGCATGCCGGTGGACTGATCTCCTTCGAGGCGAACCCCGCCGACAGACGCAGCAAGTTCGTGATGCCGTTGGATCGGGACGCCGATCCCGATGCCGTAGACCCCGTCACGGCTCGCATCCGGGAGTTCGCGCTCGATCTGCCCACCGACACCGCCGGTCAACTCGTGCAGTTCCTCGACCGGGTTCGCGAAGTCGTCGACGCCGAATGTCGCTGACGGCGTCAGGTCGCCGCGACCGCCTCCGGCTCGGGCTCGTTCGTGATGCTCAAGCCCCCGGGCGAGCTCGCCTCGTTCATGAGGTCGTCGATCCATCGACGATTCAGCTGCGGGGATCGGCTGCCGTAGAAGTGGAAGACCAGCGGGATCGACGGCGAGATCCACAGGCTGCGCGTCCCGCTGCCGTCACCGAGCGGGAAGTGGAACATGAAGGGCTCGCCGCGACGCAGCTTGTTCATGAACACCATGCGCAGGTGGGACAGGGTTCGATCCTCAATGTCGAACGAGTGACCCAGGGTGTTGTAAACCAGTTTTCCCACCATGACAGCGTACCGCGCTCCACCCGGTTAACTACTGCTCGACAGCTTCTCTCGGGCCTCAACTAGAGTGCTCAGCGTGCCCCGACTCCCGCGTTCCCTCCGCACCCGGCGCCGGGTTCCCCGCGCCGTGCTGGTGGCGCTCGCCGTGGTGGCGGCTGTCGCCGTCATCGCCCTGATCGCGGTCGTCGGCAACCTCGTCACGACCCTCTTCCAGACGTTGGCCGCCCGCCCGCCCGCCGTGGACACGCGTATCGTGGCGCCCGACGAATCGAAGGCCGCGCAGGCGGCGAGCGCAGGCGGCGACGCCACCGAGCAGGCCGCGGCGCAGTGGCTGGCCTCGCAGCCGACCACCTACTGGCTCACCCCCGAGATCGACCCCGTCGACGAGGTGTGGGACCGCGTCGCACACCTCGCCGCAGAGGCCCGCGATCAGGATGCCGCCCTCTCCATCGCGGTGTACGGCCTTCCCGATCGCGACTGCGGCAATCACTCCGCCGGCGGTCTCGACCCGGAGTCGTATCGCGCGTGGACGCAGCGCATCGGAGACGCGCTCGGCAACGCGTCGGACATTCAGAAGATCGTGGTGCTCGAGCCCGACAGCATCGCCCTGTCGTCGACGTGCGGCACACCGTCCGACCGCGCCGGCTACCTCAAGGAGGCCGTCGACAACATCCGCGGGACCAACACGTGGATCTACATCGACGGGGGCCATTCGTCCTGGCATCCGGTGAAGGAGATGGCCGACCTGATCCGCGCGACCGGCCTCCTGTCCGACGTGCGCGGCGTCGCCCTCAACGTCTCCAATTACCAGGACACGGCGGCCGAGTTCGACTACGCCCACGCATTGTCCGACGAGCTGGGCGGCACGCACGCCGTGATCGACACGTCCCGCAACGGCGCCGGCCCGGCGGGGTCCGAGTGGTGCAACCCGGCCGGTCGTCTCGTGGGCAGCCCCGGCGGCTCGTTCGGCGACGGCGTCGTCGACACGAATCTGTGGATCAAGCCGCCCGGCGAGAGCGACGGCGAGTGCAACGGAGGGCCCACCGCGGGCACCTGGTGGCCCTCGGCGGCCGTGGAACTCACGCGCGACCAGCGCTGACCGCGCACCCGCAGTCCGCGCCGCGCGCAACCCGTCGGTCGTCATCGTCGGGAAGTGTGTCAAGATTGCGCTCGTCGCTTCGCGACACCGCGTCTCGGGGGAGTACGCGGGCACGATCCCGTGCGAAGCCGGAAGAGTGGGTGAAATGAGCGACAGCTCCGAGTTGCTGAAGACCGCGGTCATCGTCGAAGACGATCCCGACATCCGTCACCTCCTCGTCGAAGTGCTCGAGTCCGCCGGGTTCTCGACCGTCTCGGTCGGAAACGGCATCGACGGTGTCCGCGCGGTCCTCGCCTACCAGCCGTTGATCACCACCCTCGACGTGAACATGCCCGGCATCGACGGGTTCGAGGCGGCCCGCCGCATCCGTCAGCAGAGTGACACGTACATCATCATGTTGACCGGCCTCGAGGAAGAGGCCGACGTGGTGCTCGGACTCGGCGCCGGCGCCGACGAGTACGTGGTCAAGCCGTTCCGTCCGCGCGAACTGCGCGCCCGCATCGAGGCGCTCCTCCGACGCCCCCGCGGCGGGGAGTCTCACGCGAGCACCGCACCTCGGCAGGACAGCGTCGGCCGCTCCTTCCCGAACCCCCGCCCCGAGGCGACCACTCCCCCGGTCACCTCCTCGGCACCGAGCGCTGCGGTGATCGTGCCGTCGTCGCA
Organism: Microbacterium sp. NPDC089190; assembly: GCF_040701795.1. Classification (NCBI taxonomy): domain Bacteria; kingdom Bacillati; phylum Actinomycetota; class Actinomycetes; order Micrococcales; family Microbacteriaceae; genus Microbacterium; species Microbacterium sp. NPDC089190. The sequence continues at coordinate 846,677 of NZ_JBFBHF010000001.1, forward strand.
GGGACCCGAACCCCGCGCCGAGGCGCAGGTAGCCCCCGCCGCACGGACGGAGCTCGTGCCCCGTCCCGCCGCCGGCGACCTCACCCCCACCGGTGGAGCGTGGATCGCGCACCGCGACCTGCAGCTCGACCCCGACAGCCGTCTCGTCCGCGTCGGCGGCGAAGAACTCGAGCTCACGCGCACCGAGTTCGACCTGCTGGCCACCCTCATGGAGTCCAAGCGCCGCGTGCGCAGCAAGGCCGATCTCACGCTCGTCCTCCGCGGGGAGTCCTACGTCACGAGCTACTTCGTCGGCGAGGCCGACAAGAGGGCGATCGAGGCGCACATGACGAATCTGCGCCGCAAGCTCGGCGACAACCCGGCCAATCCGCGCTACATCGAGACCGTGCGCGGCGTCGGTTACCGCCTGACCTCGGAGCTGCTGGCCACGCCCTGAGCCCCCTGCGAATAACGGATGCCTCGACCCTCCCCAGGGCCGAGGCATCCGTGTCTCTGATGCGTTCGGGCGCGATCAGATCGTGTGTTCGTCAGACCTTGAAGCCGTGCTGGCGACGAACGAGCTTGGAGAACATGAGGAGGGTCTGCAGCACGGTGACCACGCCGACGATGGGCCATCCGATCCACAGGATCGAGGACTGCACCATCGGCCCGACCATGACCCAGATCACTGCGAGGGCGATGGCGACGGCGATGAGGACCACCATCGGGGTCCAGTGCCCCAGTCCGCCACCGCGCTCCGCCTTGGCCTGCATCGCCCAGTTGTCGACCTTCTTGCGCGAGAGGAAGCGGGTCCACGAACGCACGAAGTGGCTGATGCGGATCCACATGAACAACTCGGCGGGGAAGAACAGCACGGCGAAGAGGACGTCGCTGCGGTTGCAGTTCTTCATGGTCCGCGCGATGCGCAGGTTCAGCAGCATGGCGATGACCGGCGGGATCAGCCACAGGGGCGAGAACACGAAGGCGCCGATCGACAGCGAGCCCGCGAGCAACGTGAGGAACGCGACGCGCACGAACAGGTTGGTCAGCATGCCGAAGTTCTCGAACCAGCGCAGACGCAGGTTGGGGTGGAAGGGCTGGCCCTTGGTGTCACCGCGCTGCCCCGGCCACATGAGTTCGATCGCGCCGTAGGTCCACTTGACCTGCTGGGCGTCGTAGCCCGACAGGGTCGTCATGCCGCCCACGTCGGCCCGCGCGTACGGGCTGATCTTGGTGAGGTAGCCGGCGCTCTTGATCTGCAGCGAGAGGAGCGAGTCCTCCACCTCGGAGTCCTTCACCCAGGGGGTCGACTGGTGGTTCTGCTTCATGGCGTCGCGCAGGGCGTTCGTCGAGAAGATCGAGAACTGTCCACCCAGGACGGCCATGTTGCGCCCGCGCAGCATGTTCTGCAGGTTGAACGCGGCGAACTGCGTGCGCTGCCCGGCGGTCAGGAAGCGGGCGATGGCGCCCTTGATCGGCTTGTCGTCGATCGTGTAGATCGCCGAGATGCCGCCGATGCGGGAATCCGACACGGCCTCGGTCTCCAGGTACTCGACGGCCTTGGTGTCGGCGATGGTGTCGCCGTCGACGCCGAGGAGGTAGTCGTATCCCTCGACGAGCGAATACCCGTAATTGAGGGCACCCACCTTCTTGTCGGGGTTCTTGCCGATGTCGTGCACGAACACCTCGGTGAACTGCTCGCCCAACTCGGTCTGCAGCTCGTGCGGCCCGCTGTACTCGGAGGCGATCTTGACGGTCGCGTCGGAGGTGTTGTTGACGACGACGTGGATGACGTCGGGCACACGGGTCTGCGCGAGCAGCGCCTCGATCACATCGGCGATCGACTCCTCCTCGTTGTACGCGGGGATGACGCAACCGATCGTCGAGCGGTGCACCGAGGTGTGCTCGAGTACCGCGGCGAAGTCGTCGGCGAAGCCGTGATCCTCCGCCGACACCGACGCCGCCAGCTCGCCCTGGTGGAGGTTGAATTCCCGGGCGGTGGGGGTGAAGCTTCGCGCATCAGTCATGGCGGTGTCTTCCTGTCGGTGTAGCGGCGGATCGGCCATGTCCCACTCTGGTAGGTTCACCGCAAGGCGACCACCGCACACGACCACCGTCCCCGCAAGATTTCCGCAAGATTTGCGACGGACACCCGAAGGAGACGCGCCCCGTGATCTTCCTGGCGCTGCTGGCATCCATCGTCGCTGCGGGCATCGCGCTGACCATGCTGTTCCTCACCCATGGTCGACCGGACGACGACCGCGGCGGCCAACGCGCCGACATGGTCCGCTATTTCGGGATCGCCGCGGTCGCGGCCCTGCTCTGCGGCACCATGAACGTCCTCGAGACGGCCGGAGCCGGCGAAACGGCGGCGGCGGTGGGCAACGCCACGAATCTGGTCGCCGTCGGCCTGCTCTGGGCGGGCGCGCGGCGGCTGAACCACCGCCGCGCGATCGGGGCGGTCAGCACCGCCGCGGGCGCCGTGCTGATGCTGGGCTTCACGTTCCTGATCCCCCTGGAGGATGCGACGCTGCTGAAGACCGCCGGCCTCACCGTCTACGGCGCCCTGAGCGCACTCGAACTCTCGCGGCGGCCCCTCGGCGCCCTGTCCGGCGCACAGATCCTGTCGTGGACGCTGGGCGTCTATGCGGCGTACAACCTCTGCCGACTCGTGGTCGCCGCCGTCATGGGGCTGGAGCCCCTCGTCGGGAGCGGCCCGGTCTCGGCCGAGGCGACCGCCGCCGTCAGCGCCGTGGCCATCGCCCTCGTCTCCGTCGCGGCCGTGCGCTTGGGACGCCAGCTCGACGACGCACCGGCACCGGGCACCCGTGCGCACGACCGGGGCTCCCTCCGCCGCGAGGCCGCCCGGATGATCGCGGGGAACTCGCCCGTGCGGGCCACGCTCGTCCGCGTGCCCGAGATCGACCTGATCCGCGCCGCCCACAGCACCGGACGAGCCGAGACGATGCTGCGCACCGTGGCAGCGGCGCTCGATGACGCGATCGACGACGCGGCGTGCGGGATGCCGTCACGCGACACGGTCTTCGCCGTCGCTCCCGCCATCCTCGACGCGGCGGAGCTCGAGCAGGCGGTCCGCCGCGCCTTCGCCGGACGCATGCCCGGGATCGACTACGACGACGTTCCCGACCTCGTCTTCGAGCACTACCTCGTGGGCGACGTCGACGACCTCTCCCTCCTGATGGAGAGCACCCGCCAGCGCCCGCGGCAGGAGCACCGCGACGACTGAGGCCGACCCGTCGACGGCGTCAGTTCGAACCGGTGCTCTGCCCCCACCCGGGGGCACGGCCGGTGCTCGACGAGGTTCCGGTCGTTCCGGCACTGGCGCCCTGGCCCTGATCGGTGAAGATCGCGATCGGCAGGTACTGGTAGACCGTCTGCTGCGAGAACGACGAGTCGGTGTTCGCGGTGCCTTCGACGGCGACGTTGAGCGCGAACTCGAGGGTGATGCCGTACGTGTCGTTGGGCAGTTGCCGGATGGAGGTCGTCGGCACCAGCAGGCCGCCCTGGAAGCTGTTCAGGAGCAGGCCGCGGTCGGAGCGCAGGGTGTCCGAGGGAACCAGGGTACGGGGATCGGCACTGAACTGGAAGGGGTTGGAGACCTGACCGCTGGTCTGGGCGGTCTGCGACGAGATCGACACGGAGGACAGGTAGACGCGTCGCTTCTGCGTGAGGACGGCCTTCTCGTCGACGCGGTTGTCGACGACGTTGATCGCGAAGCCGAACTGCTTCTCGTCCGTCGACGACCACTCCATCGTGCGCTTGGGGTTGACCGCCCAGACGTCCAACCGCACCTCGAGACCGTCGGCCACCTCGGAGGTGAGCGAGACGGATCCGTCGTAGGTGAACTGCGAGTCGAACGGCTTGGATGACGCCGACGCCGCCGGTTCGGGGGTGGCGACGACGACGGACTGCCCGCCCGCTCCGCCGGCCTGGCCGGGCAGCGCGGCGAACAGATCGGCGACCTGGGTGCAGCCGGTCAGCGTCGCGGGAAGGACGACGGCCACGGCCAGGGCCGCGGCGATTGCGCGCGCGCGACGGCGAGAGGTCTTGCTCACGGGATTCTCCTGAGGATCAGCGCGAGATCGCGCAGAGGTCGATGAACGACCATCACGCTGCGGGATGCAGGCCTCAGGGGGAATCTGACCGGGCGTCGTGACACGTGTTCACGCGCGGCGAGCAGAGACAGGATGGCGCGCTGAACATTACACCACTCTCTATACACTCGATGACATGGCATCCGCGAGGAGCGTCCCCCCGGCGGTCGTCGCGGGAGGCGCACACGACGAAGACGGCGCGAGCCCCAGCAGTCGCACGCGCTCCGTCTGGCTCCTCCAACTGGTGCTCGGCGCCAGCGTGGTCATCACCGTCCTGCTCGTCCAAGCGCTCGAGCCCTCCCTGTTCTCCCTGTGGTCGTTCTCGTCCGGCGTCGGCGTGGTCATCGCGCTCACCGCGGTCGCGATCGTCGTACCGTGGCAGCGGCTCCCTCGCGCGGCGGTGGCCGCGGTCCCCTTCGGCGACATCATCGGCATCGGGTTGCTGAGCTTCGGGACCGACCTCCGATTCGGGTTCTTCTGGGTGTTCCCGATCATCTGGATCGCCACCCACTTCGCCCTCGCATACCTCGTCTCCGCCCTCGGCACCGTCGGTGCGCTGATCGTCATCGACGCCGCCGTGAACGCCACGGGGCCCGTGACGGCTCTGCGCCTGATCGTGGTGCTCCTGTCGCTGACGTTCATCGCGATCACGTCGTTCCTCTCCGCCCGTCAGACGCGGGCGTTCAAACAGCTCCTCCGCCGCCAGGCCAGCCGACTCCAGGGCACGCTTCAGCGCGTGTCCGGTCAGGAGCGGCGCGTCTCGCAGATGCTGAACGGTCTCGACACCGGTATCGCCCGCCTCTCCGTCGACGGCGAGGTGCTCGCCCTCAACGACACGTACGTCGACCTGTACGGCGTGGAGCGGGACGAGCCCCAGCGTCCCGGCGGTGCCGTCGAGTACGCGAACCTGCGCGGCGAGCCGCTTCCGGAGTCCGAGCGGCCGTTCGCCCGCGCAGCCAGAGGCGAGCAGTTCGACGACGAGAGGGTGTGGCTCTTCGACACGCACGGCGAATGGCACGCCCTGTCCGTGTCGACCCGTCGCCTGATCTCCTCGGACGAGGCGGAGAGCACGCTGCTGATCGTGCACGACATCACCGCGCTGATCGAGTCGGAGCGCGCACGTGAACGACTCGCCGCCACCGTCTCGCACGAGCTGCGCAATCCGCTGACGGCCATCATCGGACACGCCGATCTCGCCCTCGACGACCCCGGGCTGCCCCCGAAGGTCCGAGACCAGCTGGAGGTCATCGCGGGAGCCGGCGAGCGCATGCAGGCGCTGATCTCGGAGATCCTCGCCAATTCGCGCGGTGTCTTCAAGGACCAGAGCGCCCCTGCCACCGCGGACGCGAGCCGCATCATCGCGTCGTCGCTCGCCTCCTTCCGTCCCGCCGCCGCGGCGCGTCGCGTCAACGTGATCGACGAACTGCCCCCGTCGGCCGACGTCCTCGGCGACGCCTTCCGTCTGCGCCAGGCCTTCGACAACATCCTCAGTAACGCCATCAAGTACACCCCGGCCGGCGGCACCATCCGCATCTCCGGCGAGGTGTCCCCCGACGATGTCATCCTGCGCTTCGCCGACACGGGGATCGGCATCCATCCCGATGATCTCGCCCGTGTCTTCGATCCGTATTTCCGCGCCCAGAGCGTGCGCGACAGTTCCACCCCGGGCACGGGTCTGGGAATGGGGATCATCCGCACCATCGTGGAGGACCAGGGCGGTTCGCTGTTTCTGGACAGCGAGCTCGGCGCCGGCACCACGGTGACCGTCATCCTTCCGGTGCGCAGCGAGGCGGAAGCCGCGTGATGCCCGACGACGTCCTGTCCAATCTGGGCCTGGCGCAGGCGACGGTGGCCACGCTCGGCACCGTGATGATCATCGGGCTGGGGTTCCTCCACCGGCCCTCCCGCTCCGCGTTGCTGTGGTCGCTCGCCTTCGTCCTGGCGATGACCAGCACCTGGGTCTCCGTGACCGGCGCGATCCTTGACGACGAGACCGTGCGGAGGGCCGGCCTGGGGCTCATGCTGGGCGCCCCGGCGCTGATCTGGTCGGGGTTCCGCGCGCGTCGCGGGGTCGCCTCGCTGCCGTGGATCGGCGGCCTGCAGGCCATCCTCACGGCGATCGTCTTCGTGTCCGTCGTCGATGTCAGCGCCTACGGGCTCGCGTTCCGACTCGCGTTCCTCGCTGCGGCGGTGTTCGCCGGCCTCACGCTCGCCGAGCTGCGTCGCGCGGCCGATCGGCTCGAGCGGATGGCCCTGCCCCTCACGATCGTCTCCGCGGCATTCGTCGCCCTGGGCGCCGGCATCCTCATCTCCGGGCTCTCCGCCCCCGCGACGATCGGCGACCTCGCCCTGCCGCGTGTGCTCAATGGTCTGGCGATGCTGGTCTTCCTCGTCTGCGCCACGGTGTCGCTGCTGTATTTCACGTCGGTGTCGCCCAGTGGGCGGCGGGCGGCATCCTCGTGGCCCCACTTCGTCGTCACCGCGTCCGACCGCCTGCGCCGCGCGGCTCAGGCCCGGGAGGAGTCCTGGGCGGTCCTCACCGTCCGACTGGATGACCCTCAGCAGTTGCGCAGCGCCGCCGGCGAGAACGCCTGGATGCGACTCGTCGAGGACTTCGAGAGGGTCGTCGTCGAGACATTCCCCGCCGAAGCCGATCTGGGCCGAGAGACGCGCGGTCGGGTGGTGGTCGTCCTGGCGCGTCCGGACTCCGTCCTTCGCGAACAGGTGCGCACGGTGCTCCGACGCATCACCGAACTCGATGGATCGGCATCCGTCGGCGTCCAGCTCTCGGCGAGCGTGGGATGGGTCGCCGCGGAAATGGGCGGTTTCGACCTGCCGACCCTCATCGCGGATGCCGATCGCGCGGCCGCCGAGGCGACCCTGCAGGGCGGGGACCGCTGGCAGCGCGTGCGCGCCTGATCAGCCGCCGGATCCGGTCTCTCCGCCGCCGGCGATCGCGACGGTGAGGGTGTCACTGGCGGTCTGCTTGGCGAACTCGTTCGATGTCGGGGTGGTCTGCACCAAGAACTCGAAGGTGAACTGGAGGGTGACGAACGTCGCCTCCGCCGGCACCTCCCCGACATTGAACGTCTGCGAATAGCTGTACGGAGACAGGACGAGATAGCCCGGGGCATCGGTCTGATCGGTCTGCGCCGCCAGCGGTGAGAACGACTGCGCCGCGTTGCCGGGGACGGCCGTCATGGTGGCCCGTTGCAGGTAGACCTTCTGCCCGTCATCCGGGGAGACCGTGGTCATCATCGACAGGCTCACGGGCTTCAACGCCGTCGGCGTCCAGCGGTCCATCGACAGCGTCGACCAGTAGTCGACCGTGGCGCTGACGGCCCCCGCGGTCAACGGCCGCTGCGTCGAGCCGCTGCTCAGGTCGTTGCGGACGGGCTGCGGAGCGGAGGATGCCGTGGGTGTCGGCGAAGCCGAGGCCGTCGCCGGTCCTCCTCCCTGGGCCCACGGAGGAGCGCCGCATCCGGCGAGAGCGAACGCACCCGCGACCAGCAGTGCCGCGGCACCGATGAGCCTGCCGCGCCTCGTTGCGAGCCCCATTCGTCCTCCCCCGGATCGTTCCCTTCAGTGTAGGTGTCCGAGGACGGGTGGCTGCCGCCGGGTGTCTAAGGTATGCGCGTGCAACGCTCGTCCCCTTCGGTCCCTCGCCGTCGTGCGCCCGCCGTCTTCGCGGCCGTGGTGCTCGGCGTGTTCATCGTCGGCCTCGGCTGTGCGGTCTGGATCGGGCTTCGGGGCGCGTCGGCCGTGCAGCACCTGCGGTCGGCGCAGGCGACGGTCGGCTCCGCGACGACCGAGGTCGCCGATCCGGCGGGAGCGATCGAGCGCCTCGGCGAAGCCGCCCCCGACACCTTGGCCGCGCGCGCCCTCACCGGCGACCCGGTGTGGAGGGGCGCCGAGATCCTGCCCTGGATCGGACCGCAGCTCGCCGCTGTGAGGAGCGTCGCCGCGTCGGTGGACGACGCGGCATCCACCGCCGTCCTCCCTCTCCGAGCCGCCGCCGCCGTTCTCGCACCCGGCGCCCTCCACACGCCCGATGGGGCCATCGACGTGGCGCGGATCGCGGCCGCGCGGCCCGCGGCCGCCGATGCGGCGACGCGGCTGCGGATGGCCGTCGACCGTATCGCCGAGATCGACCACGAGCCTCTCCTCGGGGCCGTGTCCACGGCCGTCTCCTCGACCTCCGCCGCGCTGGATAGGGCGGCCACCGCCGCCGAGGCGCTGGAGCGCGCGACCACCCTCGTCCCTCGCATGCTCGGGGCCGACGGCCGACGCTCCACCCTCCTGCTCTTCCAGAACAACGCCGAGTGGCGATCCCTCGGCGGGGTGGTCGGGGCCGTGGCCCAGGTGGATGCCGATGCCGGGCGCCTCGCCCTCGTCGCTCAGGCGTCGAGCGCCGATATCACCGCCTTCGTCGACGACCCGGTCCTGCCTCTGCCCGACGATGTGCGCGGCGTCTTCGACACGCGTCCGGCCCGGTACCTGCAGAACACCACCCAGGTTCCCGATTTCGCCGTCGGTGCCGCTGTCGCCCGTGAGATGTGGCGTCGCACGCACGGCGAAGAGGTCGATGCGGTCGTCGCGCTGGACCCGGTGACGCTGTCGTATCTGCTGCGGGCGACCGGACCCGTCACCCTCCCCACGGGCGAAGTGATCGACGGCGACGATGCCGTTCCCCTCCTCCTCGACGAGGTGTACCGCCGCTTCGCTGATCCGCGCGAACAGGACGCCTTCTTCCAGAGCGCCGCCGCCGCGGTCTTCGGGGCGCTGGCGGAAGGACGCGGTGACTCGACCGCTCTCGTCGAGGCCCTGACGCGGGCGGGCGACGAGCGCCGCCTCCTGGTGTGGAACGCGGATGCCGCCGACCAGGCCGTGCTCGACGGATCGACGCTGCAGGGCGCTCTTCCCGTGTCCGATGACACCCGCACAACGGTCGGGGTCTATCTCAACGACGGCACGGGCTCGAAGATGGACTACTACCTGCACCCCCGCACGGCGATCGGATGGTGCGCAGACGGCCTGGCGACCCTCCGGGTGAGCCTGCGCAACGACGCGCCCGAGCCCTCCACGCTCCCGCCCTACGTGACGGGTGGGGGCGAGTACGGCGTCCGTCCCGGCGACGCGCTGACCGGCGTGTACGTCTACCTTCCGCCGGGGGCCGAGGTCGTCGACAGACGCACGTCGTCCGACGGAGCCGTCGCCCCGGGCTTCGCGGGCGGTCTGCACGACGGCCGGGCCGTGGTCAAGTGGTCCGTGCAGCTGTCCCCCGGCCAGACGGGCGTCCTGGACCTCGACATCCGGATGCCGACCACCCCCCGCCTCGAGATCCTGTCCACGCCGACGCGGGATCCACACGAGACGCCCGACGTGGGAGCGTGTCCGGCCGCTGGGTGACCCCTCTTCGGCGGCTGCGGGTGAAGTCGCGAGGCACGGGGCGTGAAAGGGAACGGGACACGCCGCACCGCGCACTCCTCCTCCGCGAGACTCCCCGGTGGAGCGGCGCGTTCCGCTTTTCGAACACCGGCTCGACCACGCCAAGCAGATGGGGCACACCATGAAGACCACGATCATCCGGGCCGTCGCGGCGCTCTCGCTCGCCGCCGCCGCAGTGCTGGCGCCCACGGCCGCCAACGCCTACACCGACCCCGCCGTGATCTCGGTGACGCCGCCCGTCGTCGCTCCGGGCGGCAGCGCGACGTTCACGACCGATCGCAAGGGCTTCGACGGTGATGAAGACGTCGCCATCTCGATCACCGGTGTGGCCGCGAAGGGCGTGGCCCTCGCGTCCATCGCGACCGAGACCAACGATTCGCTGCGGACGAAAGCCGTCGATGGCAAGATCCACGCGCAGGTTCGCTTCCCGGCGAACGCGACGGGCGTCTACTCGTTCACCTTCACCGGCACCCGCAGCGGCGTGGTCCTCCACTCGAGCGTGACCGTCACCCCGGTCGGAGCACCGAGCGCACCCGCCCAGGGCGGTCTCGCGGTCACCGGCTTCGATGCGGGCAGCACGACGGGCCTGTGGCTCACCGGCGCGGCCCTCCTGGTCGGCGGTTCGGCCGTCGGCATCGGAACCGTCATCCGCCGCCGCCGCGCCTCGAAGAGCTGACCCTCCTGACAAGAAGAGGGGGCCGTCCTCGGACGGCCCCCTCTTCGGCGGTGCCGAGCACTCAGTCGAGGGCGCCCGCACGCGATGGGGTGACCTCCGCGGTGACGAGGATCGGGAGGTGGTCGCTCTGTCCCTGGGGCAGCGTCTTGATGTGGGCGATGTCGAATCCCATCGACGTCGCGAAGTCGTAGTGTCCGCGGAAGAAGCGGTACCGCGTGTACGTCCGTGTGTCGCTGAGCGTCAGCTCGTAGCCCTGATCGCGCACCTTCTGCCCGAGGTTCTCCTTGAAGACGGGGTAGTTGTAGTCGCCGACCATCAGCGCGGGCAACCCCGGGCCGAGGTTCTGCAGCTCCGTGAGCGCCGTCCGGATCTGATGGCGGCGGAGCGAGTTGAGCGCGGTCAGGGGCGCGGCGTGGAACGAGGCGACGATGACGTCTCGCCCGTGGTCGATGTCGCGCAGGCGCACGCCGAGCATCCGTTCCTCGGCCGGTTTGAGCACGTAGTCGTGAAGCGACTTCTTCAACGCGATCGCCCGGACCTCTTCGGCGCGGAACGTGTTCTCGCGGTAGTACAGCGCGAGACCGAGCCGATTGCGCTGGGTGGCATCCGCCAATCGGAGGCCGCCGATCCGCTCCGGAATGTCCGTGGAGTCGCACTCCTGCAGGCAGAGCACGTCCACCTCGTGCTGCTCGACGAGCGCGGCGAGCTCACCCGCAGCGCGATGCTTGTTGAGGTTGTACGAGATGACCTTCATGGCGGAGCCAGCCTACGACTCGCGCCGATGCCGCTCCTGAGGGGTTGCGCAGCCGCCGTGAGGTCGATTCAGGATGCCGACTCGTCGGCGTCCCGTCGGTTCCGCGTCTGCTCCGCGCGCGCCGCGAGCAGGTCGTCGGCGGGGTATCCGACCTCGGCGAGGACGAGCCCCCGGGCCGCGAGAACCTTCGTCTCCGGGATCCGCATGCGAGCGTCGCGGATCGCCACGACGTCGTCGATCGCGATGCGCCCCTCCCCCACCGCGACGCACGCGCCCACGAGCGCGCGGACCATGCTGTGGCAGAAGGCATCGGCGCGCACGTTCGCCACGAGGACGCCGTCGTCGCCACGGTGCCAGTCGTATTCGAGGAGGGTGCGGATGGTGGTCGCCTCTTCGCGGGCCTTGCAGTAAGCGGCGAAGTCGTGGAGCCCGATGAGGCGACCGGCGGCGGCATCCATCGCCTCGACGTCGAGAGCGCTGCGAACGGTCGTCGTCCTCGAGCGATCGAGCGGGTCGTAGTCCGTTTCCGCGTCGGCCAGCCGGTAGGAGTACCGACGCCAGACCGCCGAGAAGCGGGCGTCGAAGCCCTCCGGCGCGAGAGACGTGCGACAGACCGTGACATCCGGGTAGGCGCCGAGGACACCGCGGACACGACCGGCCAGGGCGGCGACCGCGTCAGCCTCATCGTTGTCGCGACGCCGTCGCGGCAGGCGGGTGATCTGCGCGTCGTCGAGGTCGAGATGCGCCACCTGGCCGGAGGCGTGCACTCCCGCGTCGGTGCGCCCGGCCACGACGAGACGGGGCGAGCCGCCGATGATGCGTTCGAGCGCCCCTTCGAGCTCGCCCTGCACCGTCCTCAGCCGCGGTTGCCGCGCCCATCCCCGGAAATGCGTGCCGTCGTAGGCGATGTCGAGACGTATGCGCACACGTCCAGCCTACGAGCGCCGCAGCCGGGGAAATGACGGATCCCCCGGTCGGGGACGGCCGAGAAAACGACGGAGCCCCCACCCTGATGGGTGGGGGCTCCGTGCGAGCAGGAAGCTCAGGCCTTGGCGTCGTCCTGGACGGCGTCATCGGCGGCGGCCTCAGCAGCCGCGCCTTCCTCGGGCGACTCGGCGCCAGCGTCGGCGGCCTCGTCGGTCGAGGTCTCCTCGACGGCGGGCTCCTCCGCAGCGGGCTCCTCGGCGGCCGGGGCGGCAGCGGCAGGAGCCGCAGCGGCCTTCGACGACGCCTTCTTGGCGACGGGCTCGAGGACGAGCTCGATCACGGCCATGGGGGCGTTGTCGCCCTTGCGGTTGCCGACCTTGGTGATGCGGGTGTATCCGCCGTCACGCTCGGCCACCAGGGGCGCGATCTCGGTGAAGAGGGTGTGCACGACCTCCTTGTCACCGATCACGCTCAGCACGCGACGACGCGCGTGCAGGTCGCCGCGCTTAGCGAAGGTGATGAGACGCTCGGCGAGCGGACGCAGGCGCTTGGCCTTCGTCTCGGTCGTCTTGATGGACTTGTGCGTGTACAGGGCTGCCGCGAGGTTCGCGAGAAGCAGACGCTCGTGGGCCGGGCCGCCTCCGAGGCGGGGACCCTTCGTGGGCTTAGGCATGTCGTGTTACTCCAGTGAAAGGTTCGGTCGGGTCCGACCGGGGTCAGACGGTCTCTTCGTCGTAGCCGCTGTAGAACTGGGCGCCGTCGAAACCGGGCACCGAGTCCTTGAGCGACAGTCCGAGCGAGGTGAGCTTGTCGCGCACCTCGTCGACCGACTTCTGACCGAAGTTGCGGATGTTCATCAGCTGCGTCTCGGAGAGGGCGACCAGCTCCGAAACGGTGTTGATGCCCTCGCGCTTGAGGCAGTTGTACGAGCGGACCGACAGGTCGAGGTCTTCGATCGGCATCGACAGCTCGTTCGAGAGGACGGTCTCGACCGGCGCGGGGCCGATCTCGATGCCCTCGGCCTCGACGTTCAGCTCGCGAGCGAGACCGAACAGCTCGGTGAGGGTGCGGCCGGCCGAAGCGACGGCGTCGCGCGGCGCGATGGACGCCTTCGACTCGACGTCGAGGACGAGCTTGTCGAAGTCGGTGCGCTCGCCGGCACGGGTGGCGTCGACGCGGTAGCTGACCTTGAGCACCGGCGAGTAGATCGAGTCGATCGGGATCTGACCGGCCTCGGCGTACTCGTTGCGGTTCTGCGTGGCCGAGACGTAGCCGCGGCCACGCTCGATCGTCAGCTCGAGCTCGAACTTCGCGGTGTCGTTGAGCGTCGCGATGACCAGCTCGGGGTTGTGCACCTCGACACCCGCCGGAGCGGAGATGTCGGCGGCGGTGACCTCACCGGCGCCGGTCTTGCGCAGGTACGCCGTGATGGGCTCGTCGCGCTCGCTCGAGACGACCAGCTGCTTGATGTTCAGGATGATCTCGGTGACGTCTTCCTTCACGCCCGGGATGGTGCTGAACTCGTGCAGGACGCCGTCGATGCGGATGCTCGTGACGGCCGCGCCGGGGATCGACGACAGGAGGCTGCGGCGCAGCGCGTTGCCGATCGTGTAACCGAAACCGGGCTCCAGCGGCTCGATGACGAAACGGCTGCGGAACTCCCCGATCTTCTCCTCGGTCAGAGTGGGACGCTGTGCGATGAGCACTATGTGTTCCTTTCGATCACGTGCCCGCTATATGACACGTGTAATGGGGTGAGGTGTTGAGTTGTACTCGCGGGATGATGCTCGACCTCAACGGTCTCGCGGCATCCGGAAGTCTGAGTCGCGCGTGAGCGCGGCGTTCCCGGGGAGCGACGAGCACTCCCCGGGAACGGACGCGTCAGACGCGGCGGCGCTTGGGCGGACGGCAGCCGTTGTGAGCCTGCGGCGTCACGTCCTGGATCGAGCCGACCTCGAGACCCGCAGCGGTCAGCGAGCGGATCGCGGTCTCACGACCCGAACCCGGACCCTTCACGAAGACGTCGACCTTCTTGACGCCGTGCTCCTGCGCCTGGCGAGCGGCCGACTCCGCGGCCATGCCGGCGGCGTACGGCGTCGACTTGCGCGAGCCCTTGAATCCGACACCGCCGGACGAGGCCCAGCTGATGACGGCACCCGAGGGGTCCGTGATCGAAACGATGGTGTTGTTGAACGTCGACTTGATGTGGGCCTGACCCACGGCGATGTTCTTCTTCTCCTTGCGGCGCGGCTTGCGCGCGGCGGACTTGGCCTGTGCCATGTGCGTTCTCCTGAATCCTGACGCTCAGCCCGCGGCTTAGCGCGCCTTCTTCTTGCCGGCGACGGTGCGCTTGGGACCCTTGCGGGTACGCGCGTTCGTCTTCGTGCGCTGACCGCGCACCGGGAGGCCGCGGCGGTGGCGCAGGCCCTCGTAGGAACCGATCTCGACCTTGCGGCGGATGTCGGCGGCGACCTCGCGACGGAGGTCACCCTCCACCTTGTAGGTGCCTTCGATGTGGTCGCGAAGCGCGACCAGCTGGTCGTCGGTGAGGTCCTTGACGCGGATCTCCTGGCTGATGCCAGTGGCGTTCAGGATCTCGACGGAGCGGGTGCGGCCCACGCCGTAGATGTAGGTAAGTGCGATCACCACGCGCTTGTCGCGCGGGATGTCGACGCCGGCGAGACGTGCCATGCGGCTCTCCTCAGAGTGTCGTGGAGGTGTGGAGCAGGATCGGTGCTCGGGCCTCCGCCCCGAGGTGTCCCCCACCCGCCTGCGCGGGAAGGATCTGATCCTGCCGATATGTATTCAGTTGGAAAAGGTGTCGAGCTGGAAGCTCAGCCCTGGCGCTGCTTGTGGCGCGGGTTGCTCTTGCAGATCACCATCACGCGCCCGTGACGACGGATCACCTTGCAGTGGTCGCAGATGGGCTTGACGGAGGGGTTGACCTTCATGATGTTCCTGTTTCGCTGTCTTCGAGACCGCGGGTGCGGCTCGTTACTTCTCGACCGGACTCAGCGGTAGCGGTAGACGATACGACCACGGGTGAGGTCGTACGGGCTCAGCTCGACGACGACGCGGTCCTCGGGGATGATGCGGATGTAGTTCTGTCGCATCTTGCCCGAAATGGTGGCGAGCACCTTGTGACCGTTCGTCAGCTCGACACGGAACATCGCGTTGGGCAGTGCCTCGGACACCGTGCCCTCGATCTCGATGACACCGTCTTTCTTCGCCATAAACTCGCTCACGCTCAGTTGCAGACCGGCCGGTCTGCGGTGGATGGGGATTCGGTGCCTCGACACGCCAAGGAAGGCGCAACGCACCAAAGATCAAGCATACGTGGTAATACTCGCCCCGGCAACTCGCGGGGCGCGCGTCAGCCGTTCAGTCGACCGACGATGTCCTTCTGCGGATCGCCGGTGAGGTCGGACTGGTTCGACAGCACCGTCCCGTCCACGGCGATGGTCGGCGTGGCGATTCCGCTCTGCCCGGGCTGCACCGGGGTCTTCTGCGTCATCGCCGTGACGAACTTCGAGTAGGTCCCGTCGTCGATGCACGAGGTCACGGCATCCGACGCACCCGCCGACGTCGCGATCGACGCCAGTGCGGCGTTGTCGAGACCCGAGGTGTTCTCCGTCGGCTGCTGCGCGTACATCGCCTTCACGAAAGCCGGGATGTTGGAGGCGTCGTCGACCGCCACGCAGTACGCGGCATTCGCGGAACGCGTGGAGTACTGCGTCCCCTGCGATGCGCGGTCGAGGATCGAGATCGGGTGGATGTTGAGGGTGATCTCGTTGTCGGCGACGAGCTGGTCGAGTGTCGGGCCGTAGCTCTGCTCGAACTGGTTGCAGATCGGGCACATGAAGTCGACATACGTGTCGACCGTCTTCTCCCCCGTGCCGACGGAGATCGCGCCCGTCTCCGTGTTCACGGCCGACGACTGCGGAAGGGTTCCCGGCGAGGTCGCCTGACTGTTGGCGAACCAGACCACGCCGCCCACGACCAGCACGACCACCACGACCGCGGCCGTGATCCCGATCGCGAACCAGTTCGTGGACTTGCGGACAGCCGCCATCATCATCAGTCGATCTCCTTCGGCACCACACCGAACGGCGCCAGTTTCTCGGCACCGCCGTCGTGAGCGGTGAGGACCCAGATGCCCCCATCATGCACCGCGACGCTATGTTCCCAGTGGGAGCCGTCTGTGCCGTCGACGGTGGACACGGTCCACCCGTCGTCCTCGACCAGGGTCGCCTGGTCTCCGATGACGACCATGGGCTCGATCGCCACAGCCAGACCGGGGCGTACTTCCGGACCGCGGTCCTCGACCGCGTAGTTGAAGATGCTGGGCGGTTCGTGCATCTTGCGCCCGATCCCGTGGCCGACGTAATCGCGCAGGATGCCGTACCCGCCCTCGGGCGCGTGTTCCTCGATGTAGGACTGGATCGCGGCACCGACCTCGCCGAGGTGGGTCGCGCGGCTGAGAGCAGCGATGCCGGCCCACAGCGAACCCTCCGTGACCTCGGACAGACGGCGGCGGGGGGCGACGAGCGCGTCCGGCGCATCGCCCGGCACGATCACCGTGAAGGCCGAGTCACCGTTCCACCCCTGGAGCTCCGCACCGGCGTCGATCGACAGGATGTCGCCGGCCTGAAGAGGTCGTTCGTTCGGGATGCCGTGCACCACCTGCTCGTTGACCGATGCGCAGATGGTGTGGCGGTAGCCGCGCACCATCTGGAAGTTCGACTTCGCCCCCCGCGAGCCGATGAGACGCGCGGCCTCCGCGTCGAGCTGCAGGGTGGTCATACCGGGCTCGATGAGACGACGGACGGCATCCAGCGCGTCCGCCGTGATCAGCCCGGGCTCGATCATCGAGCGCAGCTGCGCCGGCTTCTTGTAGATCGAGGAGCGCAGTCCCACGTCAGCGAGCCGAGATGCCGCGCGCGTCGAGCGCCGCGAAGATACGAGCCGTGACCTCGTCGAGGCTGCCGACACCGTCGATCTCGTCGACGATGCCGCGCGTGCCGTAGACGTCGAGGATCGGGGCGGTCTCCCGCTCGTAGATCCCCAGTCGCGTCGCGATGGCTTCTTCGGTGTCGTCTGCTCGCCCCTGCTCCGCCGCGCGCGCGGTCAGGCGCGACAACGACTCCTCGCGGGGGACGACGAGCGCGATGACGGCGTCGAGCGCCTCGTCACGCCCTTCCAGGAACTCATCGAGGTGCAGCACCTGCGCGAGGTTGCGCGGGTACCCGTCGAGGAGGAATCCCTCGGCGGCATCCTGTTGCGCAAGGCGGTCGCGCACGACCGCGCTCGTGAGCTCATCGGGGACCAGATCACCGGCGTCGATGATCGACTTCACCTGGAGGCCGAGCTCGGTGCCGTCTTTGACGTTGGCGCGGAAGACGTCGCCGGTGGAGACGACGGGGATGCCCAGGGCTTCGCCGACGCGAACACCCTGCGTTCCTTTTCCGGATCCCTGCGGTCCGACGATCAGAAGACGCGCGGTCATCGCAGCAGCCCTTCGTAGTGACGCTGCTGGAGTTGCGCGTCGATCTGCTTCACCGTCTCGAGACCGACACCCACGATGATGAGGATCGAGGCCCCGCCGAACGGGAAGTTCTGGTTGGCACCGACCGTCGCGAGCGCCACCAGGGGCAGCAGCGCGATGAGGCCGAGGTAGATCGAGCCCGGGAGCGTGATGCGGGTCAGGACGTAGTCCAGGTACTCCGCCGTGGGGCGGCCCGCGCGGATGCCGGGGATGAATCCGCCGTACTTCTTCATGTTGTCGGCGACGTCGACCGGGTTGAACGTGATCGCGACGTAGAAGTAGGCGAATCCGATGATCAGGAGGAAGTAGATCAGCATGTAGAGCGGGTGGTCACCGCGCGTGAGGTACTGCGAGATCCACGTCACCCACGGCTGCGGCTCCTGGCCCGCCTGCGGCTGGTTGAACTGCGCGATGAGCGCGGGGATGTACAGCAGCGACGAGGCGAAGATCACGGGCACGACGCCGGCCATGTTCACCTTGATCGGGATGTAGGTGTTGGTACCGCCGTAGGTGCGGCGCCCGACCATGCGCTTGGCGTACTGCACCGGGATGCGCCGCTGCGACTGCTCGACGAACACGACGAGCGCCACGATGACGATGCTCACCGCCAGCACGAGGAGGAAGACCTCGACTCCGCGGGCGTTGAGGATGGAGATCATCGCACCGGGGAAGGTCGCGGCGATCGAGGTGAAGATGAGGATCGACATACCGTTGCCCACGCCACGCTCGGTGACGAGCTCGGCGAACCACATGACCAGGCCCGTACCGGCGGTCATCGTGATGATCATGAGCAGCTGCGCCCACCAGATGTCGTTGGTGAGCAGCTGCTGGCACTCGGGAACGCCGGCCGAACCGAAGAGCTGACCCGAGCGGGCGACGGTCACGAGCGTGGTCGACTGCAGCAGCGCGAGCGCGATCGTCAGGTAGCGGGTGTACTGGGTGAGCTTGGCCTGCCCTGCCTGGCCCTCTTTGTACAGCGTCTCGAAGTGCGGGATCACCACGCGCAGCAGCTGCACGATGATCGTCGCCGTGATGTACGGCATCACACCCAGCGCGAAGATCGACAGCTGGAGCAGCGCGCCACCCGAGAACAGGTTGACCAGCGAGAGCAGGCCCTCGGTGCCGCCCGACTGGTTCAGGCACTGCTGAACGTTGGGGAAGTCGACGAAGGGCGTCGGCACGTGGGCACCCAGCCGGTAGATGGCGATGATGCCCAGCGTGAAGGCGATCTTCCGCCTCAGGTCGGGCGTGCGGAAAACCCGCGCGATGGCGCTGAACAAGGGAGATTCCTCCAGAACGATCTCGGCGCGCGACGGGGCGCACACCAAATCAGACTAACCCAGAAGGGGCCGACGGCCGTAAGGCCGCCGGCCCCTGCGGGGTCGGGCGTCAGTTGACGGAGCCGCCTGCGGCGACGATCTTCTGCTCAGCGGAGCCGGAGACCTTGTCGACCGAAACGGTCAGCGCGACCGAGATGTCGCCGGTGCCGAGCACCTTGACCTTCTCGTTCTTGCGGACGGCGCCCTTGGCCACGAGGTCGGCGACGGTCACGTCGCCACCCTGCGGGTAGAGCTCGGCGAGCTTCTCCAGGTTCACGACCTGGTACTCGACGCGGAACGGGTTCTTGAAGCCGCGGAGCTTCGGGGTGCGCATGTGCAGCGGCATCTGCCCACCCTCGAAGCCGACCTTGACCTGGTAACGGGCCTTGGTTCCCTTGGTACCGCGACCGGCCGTCTTACCCTTGGAGCCCTCACCGCGACCGACACGGGTCTTCGCGGTGTGAGCGCCCGGGACGGGACGCAGGTGGTGGACCTTGAGCACGCCGGGGCGCGCCGCGGGGGCTTCCTTCTTGGCGGCCGTCTTACCGGCCGTCGCCTTCTTCGGGGCGTCGACCGTAGCGGTCTCGTCCTTCTTGGCAGCCATTAGTCGATCTCCTCAACCTTGACGAGGTGGGCGACGGTCTTGACGTAGCCGCGCGTCTGCGCGTCGTCGGGACGGACGACCGAGTCGCCGATCCGCTTGAGACCGAGCGAACGCAGCGTGTCACGCTGGTTCTGCTTCTCGCTCACCTTGGACTTGATCTGCGTGACCTTCAGACGCTCGGCCATCAGGCACCTACCTTCTGAGCGGCGGCCTCGGCGCGCACGAGGCGGGCCGGGGCGACCTGGTCGAACTCCAGGCCACGGCGAGCGGCCACGGCGCGGGGCTCCTCGAGCGCCTTCAGAGCCTCGACGGTCGCGTGCACGATGTTGATCGTGTTCGACGAGCCGAGCGACTTCGAGAGGACATCGTGGATGCCGGCGCACTCGAGGACGGCGCGGACGGGACCACCGGCGATAACACCGGTACCGGCGGCGGCGGGGCGCAGGAGCACCACACCGGCGGCGGCCTCACCCTGGACGGGGTGCGGGATGGTCGAGCCCGAGCGGGGGACGCGGAAGAAGTTGCGCTTGGCCTCTTCGACGCCCTTCGAGATCGCGAGGGGCACTTCGCGGGCCTTGCCGTAACCGACACCCACGACGCCGTTGCCGTCACCCACGACGACGAGCGCCGTGAAGCTGAAGCGACGGCCGCCCTTGACGACCTTCGACACGCGGTTGATGGTGACGACGCGCTCGAGGAACTGGCTCTCGTTGCGGTCGCGCGAACCACGGTCGCGCTGGTTGGTGTTGCGCTCGCGACCACCGCGACGGGGCTCGCGCTCGCGCTCGGCGGGGGCCTGAGCCGCAGCCGCACCCTCAGCCGGTGCAGTCTGCTCGGTCACTTCGGTCTCCTTGTTGTCACTCACAGGTTCAGCCCTCCTTCGCGAGCTCCGTCGGCGATCGCCGCGACGCGTCCCGCGTAGCGGTTGCCGCCACGGTCGAACACGACGTCGGAGACGCCCACGGCCTTGGCACGCTCGGCGACGAGCTCGCCGACCTTGCGGGCCTTGGCGGTCTTGTCACCGTCGAAACCGCGCAGGTCGGTCTCGAGGGTCGAGGCGGAGGCCACGGTGTGGCCCTTGCTGTCGTCCACGACCTGGACGAACACGTGGCGCGCCGAACGCGTCACGACGAGACGGGGGCGCAGCTCGGTGCCGACGACCTTCTTGCGAAGGCGCGCGTGACGACGAGCACGAGCGACAGACTTTGTCTTGACAGCCATGGTCACTTACCACTCTTTCCGGCCTTGCGACGCACGACCTCGCCCGCGTACCGCACACCCTTGCCCTTGTACGGCTCCGGCTTGCGGATCTTGCGGATGTTGGCGGCGGCCTCGCCGACGGCCTGCTTGTCGATGCCGCTCACGGTGACCTTGTTGTTGCCTTCGACCGTGAGGGTGATGCCCGCGGGCGGGTCGATCAGGACGGGGTGCGAGAAGCCGAGGGCGAACTCGATCGAGCTGCCCTTCTGCGCCACGCGGTAACCCGTGCCGACGACCTCGAGGCCCTTGGAGTAGCCCTGGGTGACACCGATGATGTTGTTGTTGATGAGGGTGCGGGTCAGGCCGTGGAGCGACCGCGACTCGCGCTCATCGTCGGGGCGGGTGACGAGAACCTGGTTCTCCTCGACCGACACCTCGAGGGGCTGGGCAACGGTGAGCGCGAGCTCGCCCTTGGGGCCCTTGACGTTGACCTCCCGGCCGTTCACCGAGACGGTGACTCCGGCGGGGATGTCGATGGGAAGACGTCCAATACGCGACATGTCAGATCACCACACGTAGGCGAGGACTTCCCCGCCGACGCCCTTCTGCTCGGCCTGACGGTCGGTGAGGAGACCGGAGGAGGTGGACAGGATGGCGACGCCGAGTCCGCCGAGGACCGTGGGGACCTCGGTCGACTTCGCGTACACGCGAAGACCGGGCTTGGAGACGCGCTTGATGCCGGCGATCGACCGCTCGCGGTTCGGACCGTACTTCAGCGTCATGTTGAGGGTCTGGCCGACCCGGGCGTCTTCGACGCTCCAGTCGGCGATGTAACCCTCCTGCTTGAGGATGGCGGCGATGTTCGTCTTCAGCTTCGAGCTCGGCATCGACACGGAGTCGTGGTGCGCCGAGTTCGCGTTGCGCAGACGGGTCAGCATGTCTGCGACCGGGTCTGTCATCGTCATGTGTTGCTTCTTTCTTTCATGAGGTTTCGGCTGCCGTTACGCGACAGCCGACCTTCGATGACGGGCCCCCGGAAACCCGGGGGCCCGAGGGGTCAGGCCTGCTGGTCGGCCGACTGGAAGGGGAACCCGAGCTGGCGGAGCAGCGAACGGCCTTCGTCGTCGGTCTTGGCGGTGGTGACGATGGTGATGTCGAAACCACGCACGCGGTCGATGCGGTCCTGATCGATCTCGTGGAACACGGACTGCTCCTGGAGACCGAAGGTGTAGTTGCCGTTGCCGTCGAACTGCTTGGCCGACAGACCGCGGAAATCGCGGATGCGGGGCAGGGCGAGGTTGACGAGACGGTCGATGAACTCCCACGCACGGTCGCCGCGGAGGGTGACGTGCGCACCGATGGCCTGGCCCTCGCGCAGCTTGAACTGCGCGATGGACTTGCGGGCCTTGGTGACGACGGGCTTCTGACCGGTGATCTTGGTGAGGTCGTCGACCGCACCATCGATCACCTTGCTGTCGCGAGCAGCCTCGCCGACACCGGTGTTCACGACGACCTTGACCAGGCCGGGGATCTGCATGACGTTCTCGTAGCCGAACTCGTCCTGCAGCGCCTTCTTGATCTCGGCGTTGTACTTCTGCTTCAGGCGGGGCTGGATCTTGCCAGCCACCGCGGCAGTGTCGGTGCTCATATTCAGAGGTCCTTGCCGCTCTTCTTCGCGTAGCGCACACGGACGGTGCGCTTGACGCCGTCCTTCACCTGCTCCTCGACACGGTGACCGACACGGGTCGGCTTCTTGGTCGAGGGGTCGACGAGCGCGACGTTGGAGATGTGGATCGGGGCCTCGAACGTCTCGATGCCACCGGTCTTGGTGCCGCGCTGGGACTGACCCACGCGGTTGTGCTTGGTGACGTAATTCACGCCCTCGACGATGACGCGGTTCTGCTCGGACAGGACCTCGAGGACCTTGCCCTGCTTGCCGCGGTCGCCGCCGCGCTCGGGCTTGGCGCCCGAGATGACCTGAACCAGGTCGCCCTTCTTGATTTTCGCCATGATCAGATGACCTCCGGGGCGAGCGAGACGATCTTCATGAACTTCTTGTCGCGAAGCTCACGACCGACCGGTCCGAAGATACGGGTGCCGCGGGGCTCCCCGTCGTTCTTCAGGATCACGGCGGCGTTCTCGTCGAACTTGATGTACGAGCCGTCGGGACGGCGGGTCTGCTTCACGACACGGACGACGACGGCCTTGACCACGTCGCCCTTCTTGACGTTTCCACCCGGGATCGCGTCCTTGACCGTGGCGACGATGACGTCACCGAGGCCGGCGTAGCGGCGGTTGGAGCCGCCGAGCACGCGGATGGTGAGCAGCTCCTTGGCGCCGGTGTTGTCGGCGACCTTCAGCCGGGATTCGTTCTGAATCACTTTTTACTCCTTGGGTTCCAAGCAAGCCGCGAGGCTTACTTGGCCTTCTCGAGGATCTCGACCAGGCGCCAGCGCTTGGTGGCGCTGAGCGGACGGGTCTCGTTGATGACGACCAGGTCGCCGATGCCCGCCGAGTTGGTCTCGTCGTGCGCCTTGACCTTGGAGGTGCGGCGGATGACCTTGCCGTAGAGCGGGTGCTTCACGCGGTCCTCGACCTCGACGACGATCGTCTTGTCCATCTTGTCGCTGACGACGTAGCCACGACGCGCCTTGCGGTAACCGCGGGCGTTCTCGTCGCGAACATCGTTCTCGGCGTGCTCGTGACCGGCGACCTGCGCCTCGGCCTTCTTCGCGGTAGCCATTACTCCGCCTCTTCCTTCGCGGCGTCGTCAGCGGCATCCGCCTTCTTCGCCTTGCTCTTCTTCGCCTTCGCCGGAGCCTCGACCGGAGCCGGGGTGGCGCGGATGCCGAGCTCGCGCTCACGGATCACGGTGTACAGACGCGCGATGTCGCGCTTGACTGCACGGATGCGACCGTGGCTCTCGAGCTGGCCGGTGGCCGACTGGAAGCGCAGGTTGAACAGCTCTTCCTTGGCCTTGCGCAGCTCCTCGACGAGGCGCTGGTCTTCGAACGTGTCGAGCTCGCTCGGAGCGAGCTGCTTGGTGCCGATCGCCATTACGCGTCGCCCTCCTCGCGCTTGATGATGCGTGCCTTCAGCGGCAGCTTGTGGATGGCACGGGTGAGTGCTTCACGAGCGAGTTCCTCGTTGACACCCGCGACCTCGAAGAGGACGCGACCCGGCTTGACGTTGGCGACCCACCATTCGGGGGAACCCTTACCGGAACCCATGCGGGTTTCGGCCGGCTTCTTGGTCAGCGGACGGTCGGGGTAGATGTTGATCCACACCTTTCCACCACGCTTGATGTGACGCGTCATGGCGATACGAGCGGACTCGATCTGACGGTTCGTCACGTACGCGGGGGTCAGCGCCTGGATGCCGAACTCACCGAACGACACCGTGGTGCCACCGGTGGCCTGACCCGAGCGACCGGGGTGGTGCTGCTTGCGGTACTTGACCTTGCGGGGGATGAGCATTACGCCGACGCTCCTTCTGCCACGGGGGCCTCGTTGCGCGGGCCACGACGACGGTCGCCACCGCGGTCGTCACGACCGCGCGACTTGGGCGCGTTGGCCTGCTCGCGGGCGAGCTCCTTGTTGGTGAGGTCGCCCTTGTAGATCCAGACCTTCACGCCGATGCGGCCGAAGGTCGTCTTGGCCTCGTAGAAGCCGTAGTCGATGTTCGCGCGCAGGGTGTGCAGGGGCACACGGCCTTCGCGGTAGAACTCGGAGCGGCTCATCTCGGCGCCGCCGAGGCGGCCCGACACCTGGATGCGGACACCCTTGGCGCCGGCGCGCTGAGCGCCCTGCAGACCCTTGCGCATCGCGCGACGGAACGCCACACGAGCAGACAGCTGCTCGGCGACACCCTGCGCGACGAGCTGAGCGTCGGCCTCGGGGTTCTTGACCTCGAGGATGTTCAGCTGGATCTGCTTGCCGGTGAGCTTCTCGAGGTCGGCGCGGATGCGCTCGGCCTCGGCGCCGCGGCGACCGATCACGATGCCCGGACGGGCGGTGTGGATGTCGACGCGGACGCGGTCACGCGTGCGCTCGATCTCGATGTTGCTGACACCGGCGCGGTCGAGCGACGTGGTCAGCAGGCGACGGATCTTGATGTCCTCGGCGAGGTAGTCGGCGTAACGCTGACCGGGCTTCGTCGAGTCCGAGAACCACCGCGACACGTGGTCGGTGGTGATGCCGAGGCGGAAGCCGTACGGGTTGACCTTCTGTCCCATTACTTGCTCGCCTTCTTGTTGGCGCGAGCCGGGGCTGCCTCAGCGGCCTCGGGCGTCGCGAGCACGACCGTGATGTGGCTCGTGCGCTTCTTGATCTGGAAGGCGCGACCCTGAGCGCGGGGCTGGAAACGCTTGAGCGTCGTGCCCTCGTCGACGTACGCGTTCTTCACGTACAGGTCGGCGTCATCCAGGTATTCGTTCGTCTTGTCGGCGGTGACGCGAGCGTTCGCGATCGCCGAGGCGACGAGCTTGTAGATCGGCTCGCTCGCGCCCTGCGGCGCGAACTTCAGGATCGCGAGGGCCTCTTCGGCCTGCTTGCCCTTGATGAGCGCGACGACACGACGAGCCTTCTGAGGGGTCACGCGGATGTGTCGCACACGTGCGATGGACTCCACCATTTCTCTCTCCTCCTCGGTCGCCTTAGCGGCGACGGCCCTTCTTGTCGTCCTTCACGTGGCCGCGGAAGGTGCGGGTGGGCGAGAACTCGCCCAGCTTGTGGCCGACCATGGTCTCGGTCACGAACACGGGGATGTGCTTGCGACCGTCGTGCACGGCGATGGTGTGTCCCAGCATGGCGGGGATGATCATCGAACGGCGCGACCAGGTCTTGATGACGTTCTTGGAACCGGCTTCGTTCTGCGAGACGACCTTGCGAAGCAGGTGCTCGTCGACGAAGGGGCCCTTCTTAAGGCTGCGAGGCATCTTCCTCTACTCCTACTTGCGCTTCTTGCCGGCGGTGCGACGGCGGACGATCAGCTTGTCGCTTTCCTTGTTCGCGTGGCGGGTGCGGCCCTCGGCCTTACCCCACGGCGAAACAGGGTGACGACCACCGGAGGTCTTACCCTCACCACCACCGTGCGGGTGGTCGACCGGGTTCATGGCGACACCACGCACGGTCGGGCGGACGCCCTTCCAGCGCATGCGGCCGGCCTTGCCCCAGTTGATGTTCGACTGCTCGGCGTTGCCGACCTCGCCGATCGTGGCGCGGCAGCGCACGTCGACGTTGCGGATCTCGCCGGAGGGCAGACGCAGCTGCGCGTAGGGGCCGTCCTTCGCGACCAGACGCACCGAGGCGCCGGCCGAACGGGCCATCTTCGCTCCGCCGCCGGGACGCAGTTCGATCGCGTGGATCACGGTACCGGTGGGGATGTTGCGCAGCGGCAGGTTGTTGCCGGGCTTGATGTCAGCGCCGGCACCCGACTCCACGACGTCGCCCTGCGACAGCTTCGCGGGGGCGAGGATGTAGCGCTTCTCGCCGTCCGCGTAGTGCAGCAGCGCGATGCGCGCGGTGCGGTTGGGGTCGTACTCGATGTGAGCGACCTTGGCGTCGATGCCGTCCTTGTCGTTACGACGGAAGTCGATCAGACGGTACTGACGCTTGTGGCCACCACCGATGTGACGCGTGGTGATGCGGCCCTGGTTGTTGCGGCCACCGGTCTTCGACAGCGGGCGCAGCAGCGACTTCTCAGGCGTCGATCGGGTGATCTCGGCGAAGTCGGCCACCGACGAGCCGCGGCGACCGGGGGTCGTGGGCTTGTACTTGCGAATAGCCATTGTTCTTGTCCTCTATCCCGACCGTCAGCCGACAGACGTGAAGATGTCGATGGTGCCGGACTTCAGCGTGACGATGGCACGCTTGGTGTCCTTGCGCTTGCCGATGCCGAAGCGGGTCCGACGGGCCTTGCCCTGACGGTTCAGCGTGTTCACCGAAGCGACCTTGACGCCGAAGATCTTCTCGATCGCGAGCTTGATCTCGGTCTTCGACGAGCGGGGGTCCACCAGGAAGGTGTACTTGCCCTCGTCGATGAGCGAGTAGCTCTTCTCGGAGACGACCGGCTTCAGGATGATGTCGCGCGGGTCCTTATTGACGGTGGTCATGCCGAGACCTCCTCGGTGGCAGCGCTCTTCGACGCGACGAACGCGTCGTAGGCGGCCTTGGTGAAGACGATGTCGTCGGAGACGAGCACGTCGTACGTGTTGAGCTGGCCGACGGTCAGCACGTGGACGTACGCGAGGTTGCGCACGCTCTTGATCGTCAGCTCGTCGTCGCGGTCGATGACCACCAGGACGTTCTTGACGGCACCGAAGGCCTTCAGCGCGGCAGCGGCGGCCTTGGTCGAGGGCGCACCCTCGATGGCGAAGCTGTCGACGATGTGGAGGCGCTGCCCACGAGCACGGTCGCTGAGCGCACCCAGGAGGGCGGCGGCGATCATCTTCTTGGGGGTGCGCTGGCTGTAGTCGCGGGGCTTGGGCCCGTGGACGATGCCACCACCGGTCATGTGCGGCGCGCGGATCGAGCCCTGACGGGCGTTACCCGTGCCCTTCTGCTTGAAGGGCTTGCGGCCGGCACCCGAGACCTCGCCACGACGCTTGGTCGAGTGCGTGCCCTGGCGAGCCGCGGCGCGCTGCGCCACGACGACCTGGTGGATGAGGGGGATGTTCGTCTTGACGTCGAAGAGCGCGGCGGGCAGCTCGACAGAGCCGGCCTTGTTGCCGTCGGCCTTCACGACGTCGAGCGCGAGAGTCGAGTCAGCCATGATCAGGCACCCTTCACTGCGTTGCGGACGTAGACGATGCGGCCACGAGCACCGGGGACGGCGCCCTTGACGAGCATCAGGCCCTTCTCGGCGTCGACGGCGTGCACCGTGAGGTTGAGGACGGTCACGCGCTCGCCACCCATACGGCCGGCCATGCGCATGCCCTTGAAGACGCGGCTCGGGGTCGACGAGGCGCCGATCGAACCGGGCTTGCGGTGGTTGCGGTGCGCACCGTGCGATGCGGAGACACCCTTGAAGTTGTGACGCTTCATGACACCGGCGGTGCCCTTGCCCTTGCTGGTGCCGACGACGTCGACCAGCTGGCCGGCCTCGAAGAGACCGTCGACGGTGAGCTCCTGGCCCAGCGAGTAGTCGGCGGCATCCGCGGTGCGCACCTCGGTGAGGTGGCGGCGCGGGGTGACACCGGCGGCGTCGAAGTGAGCCGTGAGGGGCTTGTTCACCTTGCGGGGGTCGATCTGGCCGTAGCCGATCTGAACGGCGTTGTAGCCGTCCTTCTCGAGCGAGCGCAGCTGGGTCACGACGTTCGGGGCGACCTCGATGACGGTGACGGGAACGAGCTTGCCGTTCTCGTCCCACACCTGGGTCATACCGAGCTTGGTGCCGAGGAGGCCCTTGGAGATCTTGGAGTTGATGTCAGCCATGTCGGACCTCAGAGCTTGATCTCGATGTTGACATCGGCCGGGAGGTCGAGGCGCATCAGCGAGTCGACGGCCTTGGGCGTCGGGTCGATGATGTCGATGAGGCGCTTGTGGGTGCGCATCTCGAAGTGCTCGCGGCTGTCCTTGTACTTGTGGGGCGACCGGATGACGCACACGACGTTCTTCTCGGTCGGAAGGGGAACCGGGCCCACCACGGTGGCGCCGGCACGGGTCACGGTGTCGACGATCTTGCGCGCCGACGAGTCGAGCCCGGCGTGGTCGTACGACTTCAGGCGAATGCGGATCTTCTGTCCCGCCATTGTCTGCTCTCTCTCTTTCAGCGTCTTACCCGACCTGGGGCATTGGACGCACGGTGGTGCTGACGCACCCTGGCACTTCCCCTCGCTCACGCGAGAGATGCTGCACCGCTGTTCAGCTGTCAAACCGGATGCCACGTCGTGGCCTCCGGCCCGCCCCGCGCACGCACGCGTGCGAATCCCGTGAAGGATGAGGGGTTCGGTGTGGTGTTCTGCTGCCCGCGGCCCAGGACCCTGCGCTTCCGCGCCGCCTGTGCACTGCCGAGACAGTGATCCTGGCGCGCGCCGAGCGCACGCCGGAATGTGGAACTGGACTAGTCTACGGACCCCCGGCACGTGTCGCAAACCCGGGCGTGTCGCGTGCGGCGGATGCTCAGGATCACCCTTCGAACCCATCCCGAACCGGCGGAGCTGCGCCATAGGATGGTCGCGCCTGGGGGGCGATCACAACGACCATCGCGCGTCTCCGGCCGGACAGGAAGGCACGGATGAGTCCTGCTGACGACGGGTCTGCACCCGCGACCGTATGCACCGTCGACGCGATGGGCGTCGTCGTCGACATGCGCACCGACGCCCCCCTGCCGGACCGGATGCGCTCCCGCATCCTGGAGGCGTGGCGCGATTGCCGCGTCGGGGCCGAGGACACCCGCGGTCGTCGCGTGCTGGAGCTCCACCCCGACGCGTTCGTCGACCCCGACGGCGGGCTCTCGAACCTCTCCACCCTCGTCACGCTGGAGGCGCTCGACGCCCTCCGCGGCACGCGGCTGCTCCTGCACGCTGCCGGGGTGGCCACCGAGGACGGCCGCACGATCGCGCTGGTGGGACCCTCCGGTCGCGGCAAGACCACGGCATCCCGTCATCTGGGACGGCACTTCAGCTACGTGAGCGACGAGACCGTGGCCGTCGCCGACGACCTCGCGGTGAGCCCCTATCGCAAGCCGCTCTCGGTCATCACCGAGGGGCTCGTCCACAAGGAGCAGATCGCGCCCAGCCACTTCGGGCTGAAGGGTCTGCCCGCTGTGCCGCTCCGGCTCGTCGGGCTCACGCTCATCGACCGCCGACCCGGGTCCCCGACGGTCGGTCCCGAAGTCGTCGACCTCATCGACGCCGTCTGCGAGATGACCCCGCAGATCAGCTATCTGCCGGAGATGCCGGCCCCGTTGCAGCGGCTGGCGCGACTGTTCGACACGATCGGCGCCCCCACCCGGTTGATCTACCGGGATGCCACCGAGCTCCCGGCCCTCGTGCAGCAGATGTTCGATGCGCCCCCGCCGCGCGCCCAAGCCTGGACGCTCCCCCGCCGCACGGACTCCGTGGGTCCGTGGCGGGCCACCGCGTACGACGACGCGATCCTCGTGGACGGCCGCGCGTGCATCCTCCGCGACGGTGTGGTGACGGCGCTCGAGCAGCTCGGACGCCTCGTCTGGACGCTGTGTCTCGCGGGGGCGTCCGAGGAGACGATCGCCGAGGCGGCGGAGGCGGAGTTCGGCGAGCCGGCGGAGGGGAGCGCGTCGGCGGTGATCCGTTCCACTCTCGACGAGCTGCGCACACGCGGGTTCATCGAGGCCGCATGACCGACCGGACCTCTCCCCCGGTGCCGCGTGCGCGCGGATGGCGACGGGTGCGCCGGTCGCCCGTGACCCACGTGATCGCGGCGTTCATCGTGCTGGCCCTCGTACAGCTGTTCCTGGTCAAGCCGTTCCAGGTGCCGTCGGAGTCGATGTCGCCCACGCTCGAGACCGGCGACCGCATCGTGGCCGACCGGATCTCGCTCGCCGTGTCCGACCCTGCGCAGGGCGACGTCGTCGTCTTCTCGCGCCCGGACGCGTGGAAGACGGATGCCGCGCCGCACGGAGCGCTGCGGACGGCGGCGGGGTGGGTCGGCGACCTCGTCGGATTCGGTCCGAGCAACCTCGATGCGCTCGTGAAGCGCGTCGTGGGGACCCCGGGGTCGACGGTGCGGTGCTGCAGCACTGAGGGGCAGGTCGAGGTCGACGGGGTCGCGCTCGACGAGGACTACGTTCGCAACGACCTGCCCTTCATCGCTGGACAGCTCGACTGCGAGAGCGCCCCCACGTCCTCGCGATGCTTCGGCCCCATCGACGTTCCCGAGGGCCACTACCTCGTGATGGGCGACAACCGGGCGAACTCGGCCGACTCGGTCGTCGGATGCCGAGGAGCCCCGGCATCCACGGACTGCGCACGCTTCGTCGACCGCGCGGACATGATCGGCGAGGTGCGCGCGATCGTGTGGCCCCTCGACCGCGCGTTCGGCCCACTGGACTGACGGCGGGCGGGCCGCCGCTCCCCCGTCCGCGGCGTCCGTCCGACGACGGCGCCGCCCCCGAGGTGGGAACGGCGCCGGCGCGAATAGGTGTCAGGCGTTGCCGATGTGCTTGTCGACGTTCTGACGGACCTCGTCGACCTTTGTGTGCTGCTCGGCCGGCACGACCTTCTTGATCGCGTCGGCGGCGCCGTCGAGGATCTTGTCGCTGACCTCTTCGGCCTTCTCGCTCTTGAGCGCCTCTTCGATCTTGTCGCGGTTCTCGTCGAGGAGCTTCTTGCCCTTGTTGATGATGTCGTCGACGCCCATGGCGTTCCCCCTCACTCGGTCGATCCGGCCGGAACGCCGGGTCGATTCACCGCTCATTGTGGCGCGCGTGGTCATCGCGGGGAAGACGTTGACGCGCACGGACGACGAAGGGCGCCGCGCGGTGTGCGCGACGCCCTCGTGTCACCGGTAGGTCAGATGGTGACGCCGCTGTCGATCGTCTCGAAGTTGACGGCAGAGGCCTCGACGACGGCGCGCGTCGGCGGCAGCGTGTTTCCCGAGGTCGGGCGGAGGATGACGTACGGAGCCGGAACGCGGTTCGCCGAGCCGTTGAGCAGCTGGCCGGAGTACGAGAACGTGATGCTGCCCGACGTCCCAGACGCGACCGTGCCGCCGGACTGGGTCCAGCCGCGCAGGTTCTGGAGGATCGGGGTGTAGTCGCCCGATCCCGACCACTTCACCGTGATCGTGGGCGCCGACGCGTAGTAGGAACCGGCCGGATACTCGTCGCCGTTTCCGTCGTAGATGAAGAACCCGAAGCCCGAGGTCGACTGGTTGATACGGATCTCGTTCGGGTTGCCGCCACGGTAGGTGGAGATCGACGTGCCACCGTCGAGCGTGCTCGCGGACCCCGACGGCACAGGCTGCGGTCCGGTCGTGCTGGCGGAGGCCAGCGGCGCGGCGACGGCCACGGCGATGACGGGCGCGGCCCACGCGGCGGTCTTGATGACGGCGCGACGGCTGACGGAGCCGGTGGCGGTCTCGGAGTTCTCGGTGCTCATGTGTGCCCCCCAGGGGTTCGATCGGATGTCTCGTCCGTCATCGGGTGAGGAACGAGGTGACAACACGGCGATGATCTCGACGCGGGGCGGTGAGCACGCGGGTGAGTGGCGGAAGACGGCGTCTCGGGTATGAGAGATGGCGCGTCAGGCGCGAACCGCGTGCGGGCGGCGCGCAGCGCGCACGCGCGTCGGAGAGGGATGCCCCTCAGCGGCGAACGCCCGAGCAAGAGACGAGCCGTTCGCGAGACCGCAGGTGTGCGCCACCCGCTCGATCGAGAGCGAGGAATAGGCCGGATCGCGCAGCAGTGTCATGGCGTGCCGAACACGCGCGCCCCGGATGCTGCGGTCCATCGTCGTGCCGCGCGCCGTGAACTGCCGCTGCAACGTGCGCAACGACGTGTTCAGCTCCGCGGCGACGGACGCCGCCGTCAAGTCGGGATCCCCGACGCGCGCGGTGATGACCGACAGGGCGGCCGCGTGCAGGTCCGCCGCGGGCTTGTCGTGCCGGGCTTTCAGCGACGCCACGACGACGCCGACGATCATCTCCTGCAGCAGTCGCTCCATGAAGTAGAGCGAAAGCCCGGTCTGCCGGTCTCGCGTCGTCGCGCAGGTCCACGCGAAGGTCAAGAACGGCCAGAAGAGGGCGGAATGCGTGTCGATCGCGTGCGCGAAGGGAGCCTCGATCCCGATGCCGTTCAGCACCTGAGCGGGGAACGTCAGCACGAGGTGGCACTTCGCCGCCGGGGTCATCGCCGCCTGCGCTCGCGAGGCGAGCAGTGCCGTGCTCGGCCCCTTCTCGGTCACCGCCCCACGAATGGAGGGAGGGCGGTCGAGCGCGATGAGCAGGGAGACCTCGTCGTCCGCGGCTCCGGATGCCACGGACACCGGCCGCGCGTGAACACTCGCGCGAATACGCACGCTGCCGAATCCGGCTTCGATCGGAGCGGTGTCGTTGACCGCGATGACCACCGACGCCCCCCGACGCAGTACGACAGGACCGCACCGGATGCGCGATCGTCGCGCCGGATCGCAGCCCAGCGCATCACCCATGCAATCGGGAGGAACGCAATGCTTTCGCGGTGGAACGTCAAGGGATTGTCAAGATTGCGCTAAGACTTGCACAATTCGCGCAGCCGGATGCCGCGAGCGGTGAAGCTCACGGCATCCTTCCTCCCCCTCAGAGCCCGGCGGTGGCTCGAAGAGATCGAGGATCGTCAGCTGGAGAAACCGGCGACGAACGGGTCGCACGACGGATCGATCGTGACCGGGGTGTCGCTCGCCGTCGGGGTGTGGCGCAGATCGAGCGGACCGAGCGGGCCGGAGGGCAGCTGCACGGTATACGAGACGGTGCGGGTCTCGTTCTGGCCGAGCGTGACCATACGGCTCTCACCGGTGTTGCCGTTCTCGTTGCCGCTGCGCGACAGCGACGCGATGTCGCCCTGCCCGGGGTCCATCGCCGTGATCGCCGCGCCGGGAGGTGCGAAGAACAGCGTGTCCAGCATCATCGTGCGCGGAGGCAGGCCGTAGGAGCTGTTACGGAAGCCCAGCGTGTACGCGTTCGTGATGTCATCCGTGATGCCGTTGCGCATGTTCATGCTGACGTTCACGGTGCGATCCGCTGCGTTGCACGAGGCGAAGACCTCGGTTGAGAGGTGGTACTCGAGCTTGCTGACCGAGAAGTCGTTCAGGTAGATGCCCAGCTGCGTCGACGCGGCGTTGTCGCCGCGCAGACCGCCGTCGAGGCCCACCTCCGTGACGAGGGCCTGGGCCTGCTCATCGGTGAACCAGAGGTTGATGCGCTGCTCCTGCGCGCTCCGGGTGAGCTGGTCGAACATCGCGATCGGGTTCCACTGCCCGGCTGCGAGGCGCGAGAAGACCGTCGACGACACGGCCGCGAAGAACTCGTCGGACGAACGTCCGTTGTCGCCGGCGTCGCCGTAGCGCTGGTAGGCGTCGCTGAGCACGAGCTTCACCGCGTTCTCCGCGGTGATCTGCTCGCCTGTCGGCAGATCGACGGGTCCGAGAACCTCGAGCATGTGCGCGAGCACGACCGGGTCGATCGAGATCACACCGTCGAACTGCGAGCCATCGGTGCGCTTCCACAGGGATTCGAACAGGCGCGCCGTGGTCGGGAAGTCCGGTGAGAACGTGAAGTCCTGCGAGTACCGCGTGAAGGTGTCGGGGTAGAGCGCGAGAGTGCTCTCGGGCAGGTCGAGCGCCGAGCGGCCGGCCTGACCCGCCGCGTAGAACGCCATCGAGTCGGACTGCTCCTTGAGCTCAATCCGTCCGTTGTCGACGACCATGACACTCGATGCGGCGGGGTTGCCGCCGGTGGCGCGGATCTCGGCGTTGTTCTGGAAGAGCACCAGATACGTCTTCGGTCCGTCCGCCCCCGCGGCCGCCAGCAGCGACGGTAGGTACTTCTGCACCAGCGTGAGCGAGGGGGCGGCCTGGTCGACGATCTGCGCGACTTGGTCGAGCGGCTCGGTGACGATGGGCAGCAGGTTGGTGCGGTCGATCCCGTCGGTGACCACCTTGGCATCCGTGAACGCGGCGGTGATCTCGGGCAGAGCGCCCTCGGCCGCGCGGAACGGCTCGAGGTTGATGCCCCCGCCTTCGACGGCGAGCGACGAGAAGTCCGAGGCCGACAGCAGCGCGACCGTCGGCGGGAGCGCCCGCGCGGTCAGCTCTCGCGTCATCGCGGTGAGATTCTGCACCGCCTCGGTGTTGTCCTTGACGAGAGGAAGGGAGGATGCCAAGTCCCAGAGCGGTCCGGACGAATTGGCATCCGCCCGATTCGTCTGCTCGAGCACCTCGCCCGAGACCTGGTTCAGACCCGCGATGTCGCGGTTGGCGACGATCTGCGGAACGAAGGAGAGCTTCGCCTGCGCCCCGAGGAGGTCGGTGCGCACGACGCCCGCCTGGTGGGCGAACGCGAGGGCGACGGCGGCCGCTCCGAAGACGGCGAAGCCGAGAGCGCCCAGGGTCCAGCCGGTGATGGTGGCGGCAAGAGAGGCGCGAGACGAGCGCTCGGGCGCTTCATCCGCACCCGAGCGGCGAGACCTGTCGCGGCGCGAGCTCGCGTCGGCGATCACGAGCTGGTCCCCGTGCCGTCACCGGTGGTGGGGGGATCGACGATGATCGGCGGGAGACTCGGCTCCTCCGTCGGCGGATCCGTCGGGGTATCGGTAGGCGGATCCGTGGGCTGGGTCGGAGGGGTGGACTCCGAGGGCGACGGGGACGGCGACGGCGCCGGGTTCGTCGACCCACCTCCCGAGTTCGACCCGCCCGAGCCCGGGTTGCGCGTCGGCTGCTGCGTGGGCGTCCGCTCGCGTTCGGCTTCTTCGAGCGCGAGCACACGCTGGTTCTCGGCACGAAGGGCGTCGACGGCCGCGGCGTAGACGGGCATCTCGGCGAGACCGTCTCCCCCCGCCTGCTGAGCAGCAGTCACACGTCCCGCCGCGTCGGTGACCGCCGCGCGGAAGCTCTGGGCCGCAGAGTCGTTCTCGATGACCAGCTTGTCGGCCTCCGCCTTGATCGCGGATCCGAGGGTCGCGAGCTGCGACTTGAATGCCGATACCGCCGCGGTGATCTGCGACCGGGCATCGCGTGCGTCGGTGATCAACGTGGGCAAAGACTCGCGGGCGAGACGGACGCCGTCGATCGCCTTGCCCACGTCAGCGAGCGACTTCTCGTCGATCGATGCGCGCTGATACTCCGGGATGGAGACGGACGTCGCGGTCGCGGACGCCTGCAGCAACGTGCCGCGCGCCGCCTCAGCCGCACCCAGGGCTGCTCCGTCTACGCGGCCCTGCAGCGCGACGAGGACCGATTCGCTGGCCTGCGCCAGCGATGCGGCCTCCGTCACCGACGCGTCATAGAGGTCAGCAGCGGTCTGCAGCACCTTCGTGTCGTTGGCCAACTCCGCCTCGCGCTCGCGCAGACTGACCATCGCATCGTCGGCGGGGTTCGCCGTCGCGCGCTGTACGACCGCGAAGGACGCCGTACCGACGATGGCGAGCACCGCGACCACAGCGGCTGCCACGCTCAGATAGTTGACCGCGCCGGCCTTGCGTCGTCCCCCGAACAAGGGCCTCTTGCCGACTTGCGCCAGTTCCGGGGCCTGCCAGCCGGCATCCTCGGCGGACTTGCCGCCAGCGCCAACGAGCGCGGAGAGGGCGGCGCGAGAGTCGGGCGTGGATGCGGGGCGGGAGCCGCCGACGAGCGCCGAGAGCTCTTCGGACCGCGTTACGACGCGCGATGAAGCGCCGTCGCCGACCATAGCTTTTAGCTCGGCGGACGAGACGGTTGACTCGACCTCGGGCGTCGCGCCCGATGAGTCCCCCACCAGCTCGCGAAGAGATTCGGTCTCCCTCGACCGCCCCGCTGCGGGAGTAGGAGCCTGATCGCTTTCCGGCGGCAGCCCGACGAGCTTCCTGAGATCGTTCATGGCGTCTCCCGGGCGCCGGGTCGGACGCCAATCCTCGAAATGTTGGGGGGTCTAGGGACAACCGGCTCAATGCGGGCAGTCCCCGAAGAGGATAGCTGGAAAATCGGTTCCGTTCCGCGGGGCGTCCGCGCTCACCCCAATCAGCTGGCTAATGTCCCACCGCTCTCACCACAGGTCTCGCCGAAACTATCTGCGGAGTTCCTGCG
This sequence comes from Microbacterium sp. NPDC089190, assembly GCF_040701795.1. NCBI lineage: Bacteria > Bacillati > Actinomycetota > Actinomycetes > Micrococcales > Microbacteriaceae > Microbacterium > Microbacterium sp. NPDC089190. The sequence goes on from NZ_JBFBHF010000001.1 coordinate 882,980, forward strand.
TATGCGATCGCGAGGCGTGTCCGTAGAGCACGTCAACTGGCCGTCGTGCATTACATCCATGGGCGTCATCGCGTCACTTCATTTGCGGGCCAGCATCCCCACGACACCGCCGAGCGTTGTTCAGTACGGAGCTCTCCGCAGTCACGAAACCAAGCAGACCTGTAAAGCACGGCGCTCCACAAGCTCCCTCAGCCATGCTCCCGAAAAGACCACCAGATAACTTTGGCTCGACGTGTAATCGGAGCGGCGAGTCGTCCTTGAAGCTCGTCCTGGCCGTTGGCTCAGTTGGCTCACGGTCGCGGATACATCTTCCACTTCCCGCGGGTGTCACCGGTAGCTGCGGGACCGCAGCTCTCGACGGCTCGTGGCGGACGCACGGCCGTCCACGGCTACCGGTTCGACAGGAACCTCTGATGAAGGCGCCCAACACGACCAGACGACGAACCCGAGAAGAAGAAGGTAGGGCCTGTGCGACTCCAGGACAGGGGTGAAGGAAATGGAAAACGCGTAGGCGATCACCGCCCCCGCCGCGGCATATCGCCCCCTCCTCAGCGCAAAGATGAAGGAACAGGCGAAGAGAAGCAGGAAAAGAAGAATTCCCGGAACTCCTAGGCTGATCAGAATCTGATACCAGGCGCCCTCGATGTAGATCTCATTCGCGTTGAAGGGCGCAGCGGCCTGCGCGGCTGAGGCAGCTCCGGCCCCCAGCCAGTCGTGCGCACGCGCTGCCCGTAGGGCTAGATCAAGCAACGCATCACGCGCGGCGGTTGACGATCCCGCCTCCGCAGAGTCCACTCGCTCTTGGAAGACACTGGACTGGAAAGCGAGCACCAGACCACCAAGGAGCAGCACTCCGAGACCGAGTCGCGCCAGGACGGGCACCTTGCTTCGGGGACTGAACATACTGACGCCCACCAGGAGAGCAGCCGCGACGGCAGCTGCCCCGAGCGAGTTTCGGGAGACCGTCAGCAGAACCCCGACGAGGGCAGCCCCAGCGAAGAGGAGGTTACGGTTCGCTCCCCCTTCGAGCTTCCGACCGACTGAAATCGCGAAGGCGATCGAGAAGAAAAGTCCGGCATAGAGGGGATGGCCGAGGGTCGCGTACGCCCGGTAGACGGACCAGTGCTGAACCGGCTCGGACCCAGAGAGCGCAATGAGAGGGTCGAAGATGGGATTCCGCTGGAGGACGAATTCGACGAGCGCGTACACCGTCAGAATCACGGCCAATATCTGCCACGTCGAGAGAAGCCGAGCAACATCCGCCTGAGATGCGCGAGCAGTGAGGAAGACTCCGAGCGAAAGCGCGAAAGCGATTACATATGTGTACCGGAACGGAGCCGAGCCGGCCAGCACGGACACCCAGAGCATCCACGCGCACAAGATGACTGCAAGCACGTTGATGAACTGCAACGAACGCGATCGCGGTCCGGCTTTCACCGCGAGCAGGCGGATACGCCATAGAAGCACGACGAAGAGGGCGACCGAGAAGTTATTGAGCAACGTCTCGGCGTAGAGCTGACGCGGAACGATCACCAACGCAACCAGCGCTACCGACGGCAAGTACTTGTTCGGGACTCCGAGAAGAACTAGAGCACCCGCGAAGCCGACAACCGCAAGCAGCCCGACCCTCCCAAAGGGAAGCGCGACCGCTAGTCCAACCATGAGCGCGAGCAAGCCGACGAGGACGAACACGGGAGCTCGAAGACGATCACTCATCGGACTGCCCAGAGGTCGTAGGGAAAGGCGTTCAGCAGCGGCTCAGCGTCCCACGTGAGAGCCGCACCGCCGCCCATCCGGAGGGCGTCCTCCGCGTCCCCCGCGATCTCCACGTCGCGGCGACCCGAGCCCTCGAAGTAATCCCGGTACTTGAACTCGGGTTCGTGCGCGGAAGCGATGAGCCGGGCAGGTATGCCGAAAGATTCGGCGAGCACAATCGCATGCAGAGAACTCCCGATGACCAGATCGCTAGACGCAATCTGGATCAGACAACTCTTGAGGCTGCTGGTCGGGTCGAGCAGGCGCGGATCTTCGCTATCGAAAAGAGGAAGGTCGTTCAAGTTCGGAACGACGAGAACATCGCGTCTGCTGCTGGCCTCGAGAAATTCGCTGCGTTGCCACAATCGGCCCACCAGAAGACCGGGATCTCCGTAGATCTCTGGGGCGTCGAAACCCTGATCGACCAGGTACTGCCGTGTCCGCGGTCCCCGAACAGCACGCACGTCGAGCCTCGTGGCTGGCAACGGGAGACCCACCGACTTGCCGTTTATGCCGGTCCCCCAGACCGTGTCTCCGTCGCTAGCCATTCGGAGAATAGAACCGACTGAAACGAGCCGTGCGTTACGGGCCGCCCGGGCGGGGCCCAGACGATCAGCCACCAAACGTTTCGCAATCACCGGCCCGAGAAGGTCGCCGAAATTGTTGACGCGCCGGAACCAGCCTGACGGCGACGATGCGAAACCAGACCGCTGCCATCCTCTCGGGTTCCAATGAACGAGCTCGACCCGAGACATCCAGATCCTCTCCTTAGCGCTGACATCTGACGTTGGTCACGACCGAGCCCGCCGTTTGGTTGAGGTTGTCGCAGGACACGATGTTATCCAACCCCGCGCGCACCCAGACGCCAACTCCACCTTCTCCCGTAGCGATCACATTTCGAGAGAACGTGTTCCGCATACCCCAGCCCGCTGCGGAAGAGTCCTGGGCGATGACGGCATTCGTGGCTCTCCCCGTGACTCGGTTGTCCTCGACCACCCAATCGTTACCCTTGATCGCAATGCCCGCCAACGAGTCAGCGGTCCCCGCCCCGTTCACCACGTTGCCCCGCACATCTCCGCCGGCGGAGCCAGCCTTCACTTCGATGGGTTCAGCCGTGGTGGACCAGATCGTGTTGTCTGCCACGATGTTGCGGTCGCTGCGGTCCGGCTGACAGGAGGTGAAGGCGCACCAGTTCTTTGGGTCCGTGCCGATGTAGACGCCTTCGCCGTATGTCGGCCCTGTCTTGCCCGTCGCAGAGACCGAGTTCTTCACCAGAACCGAGTCGGTCGTGCCGTAGCGCAGGTGCAGGGCCTCCTCACCTATGTTCTGCACGCGGGTTCCACTGATGGTGACGTGCGAACTCGAGCTCACGGAGATGCCTTTCCGTACGTTCTGCACAGTGAACCCGACAACATTCACGTATGACGAGTCGTAGATGTGCAGCCCGTATCCGGAGCCGACGTCGCCGTTGTCGATAACCGCGTCTCTGGGCCCGCAGATCCAAACGGGCGCATCAGAACGCGCGCTTACCGACAGACTGAAGGCGCCAGCGTAGGTACCGCTCGCGAGCCGTATCGAGCCTCCCGGAGCGACGCCTCGCATCGCCGCGCGGAGTTGGCTCGCATCCGACACCGTCACGGATGGAGCGGGGCAATCCGCCAGAGTCAGCGTCCTGTCGACTACGACCGGCACCTGAACTGAAGAGAAATCGCTCCTGGGCGATTTCAGCCCGGAGGAATCGACCGCCAGTACGGTCCACTCGGCCGTAGAGCCCGGCGCCACACCCGCGTCCACGAAGGTACTAGCCTCCGCCGGCGCTGTCTCCACAAACTGGAGCCCTCCGCCCGTCGACAAACGCCGCCACAGCTCATACCCAACGACATCCTGGTCAGCAACGCGGGTCCAGGTGATCGTCGCTCCATCGCGACGAGCGACCGCGGACACCTCCGCAACCCGAGCGGGTGGAGTGGAATCCACAACCCGGATGGCATCAAGATTGATTTGGCGAGTCGTCGACAACGGGTTTTTGGAGCCGGTTCGTGAAATGACAACCGTATGCGTTCCGGGAGCCAGGTCACGTGCGGACAACACCGTCAAAGCAAACTGGGAGGTCTTCGAGTAGAGGTCGACGGTGGTTGACGGAGCAGAGTCCACCGAGACGGCCGCGATTCCCAGCCAAGGATTCTTGCGCGCAATGATGTCGAATCCCGTGCCCTGGAATGTGAAAGTCGCGAACCCATTCGGGTCGTTCGTCGTGGATGAGTTGCGACCACTGTCACCGCTCGTGTCCTTTGAGACGACCCAATCTCCGGCATAGGTGATCGTGGGTGAGGTGTTTTCGTAGGTCCCAGAAGAAGGCTTCGCGGCGTCAGCGATAGCCGGTTCCTGCGGAACTATCGCAGACGCCACCACGACAGAAATCAAGGCAGCACAAACCACTTTTAAAGCATTTCGCATCATCGGGGCCCCCGCCTCGTGCACTCTTCCGCGAACAACGCTGAAGTGGTTACGTTGCTTGAGGAATGCGATCGTGTCAACCCGGCTGATCGGCGACGCCGAGGTTTTGATACGGTGCATGCTCGCCGACAAGCTGTTGCCCGTCTCTAGCCGGGAACGAGCAAGTCGCGCCGAGAGCGAGTCGATCCGAGTGACAGGTGTGGGGGTAGGTCATTCCGAAAACGTCAGCCATGGCGGTGGGCCTGGCGGCAATCGTTCTGACGCTCGCAGGTTGCTCGGAGGCGGTCACAGTCCGTGCGCCAACGTCCACTTCGCCATCGGGCGCGGTAGAGCTTCGGTCGTCCCCCATCGACCCGGATGCGCCGTCGGAGGCGGAGCGCCAGTATTTGAAATCCGTGCGCGCCCTGGGCAGCGGCATTCTGCTTTTTGAACGCGCAACGGACACGCAGCTGCTCGTCGCGGGATGGCAAGCTTGTGCGGAGATGAATGTCGGCAGCCGTGCGACGGAGATTGTTGTCATTGAAGGCGAGAAACGCGACGCCACGGGGGTCTACCGAATCAGCGGACTCGTCGTCTCGTCCGCGGACCTGTATCTTTGCTGAGGAGCTGACGGGCGTTACGAATCGACGACGTGGGTGCGGACTGTTCGAGCTCAACGAAAATCGACGGAGGGGTCGCGGCACCGACCCGATCGGCGGCCGCCGGTGCGAGGGGAAGTGTCTTTGAGGGCTTTGTATCTGTCGGGGGCCCCTAGGCTCTCGACGCGTGACTCCACGGAGAGCTTGGGGCCGAGATCTCACATCCTCGGCGTGTTGTTCGCATTCCGCCGGGCGGGCATTGAGGTCGACGAGCTCATCGTCGGGGACCGGTCCCCCGCCGCGTTCACCCAGCAAGGTGCTGAGGCGCGGCTGTCCAGGAGTTGGCTGACCGTTCTCGCCACGGACGTCCTGCGCCTTGCCTACCGCTTCCGGAACCAGTTGCTCGCTCGGCGCATGTTGTCGACCGGCCCGTACGACTTCGTGTACGAGCGGTACTCGCTGTTTCAAAGTCTCGGAAGTGTCCGACGTAAACCCGTGGAGTGGATCCTTGAGGTGAACGCTCTGCTCGCGATTGAGGCGACGAGCGAGCGTCGAGCGACCACGAGCCGGGCGATTGCAAAATGGGTTGAAGGCCGCACGTTCCGAAAGGCAGACCGCATCGTCGCAGTCACCGAGTCGCTCCGTGAACAGATCGCTTCCGTCTATGGCGTAGATTCCGCGCGTATCGAAGTTGTGGCGAACGGCGTCGATGTACAGCCGGGCCAACGGCGTGCACCGGAATCACTCAAGAGAATCGGCTTCCTTGGAGCCCTCTACGAATGGCAGAACCTCGACGCACTCATCGGCGCGCTGACGCTACCGGGTCTGCGACATCTGAACATCGATATCGCGGGGGACGGACCACAGCGCGCGCACCTTGAACATCTCGCAGCCAAGTTGGGCGTAGACGACCGTGTTGTATTCCACGGACGCGTGCATCCGGACCGCGTACAGGAGTTTCTCTCAACTGTTGACCTTTGCTACGCGGGTCACGACAGTTCGAACGGTGCCTACTTCTCCCCGCTCAAGCTTTGGGAATACCTGGCAGCCGGACGTCCGATCGTCGCGTCGATGCATCAGGTGACGACGGAACTGTCTGAAGAAGGTTTCGCCGTGATCACCTTCCAAGGGCGGTCGGCCGACCACGTCGGCGCCGTGCTGCTCCGCATCAAAGACGAATACGCCGCTCTGTCGAAGGTGGCAGCGGAAAGTGTCGACCGGGTACGCGAGTCCTTCTCCTGGGATGCGCGACTCGCGCCGCTTGTGCGATCGATCACCGCAAAGCACCATGGCGGTTGAGCACATCTCCTTGCCCCTCGGCCTGGGGCGCGTTACGCCGATGACTGCGACCGCGGTGACTGACCTCATCCTGGAGCATTCTTCATCATCGCGAGGCAAGCCGCTCATTCTTGGCAATCTCAACCTCCACGCCCTGTATGTCCGGGAGGTCGATCGAGATATGCGTCAGTTTGCCGAGATCTCGGACCTGACGTTGATTGACGGAGCGCCTATCCTCGTTCTGGCGGAGGCCGCCCGGCGGCGCAGAATCTCACCCTCGAACCGGATCGGTAGCACCGACTGGCTTGAGGAACTCATGCGACGTCAGCAAGCGATCACGGTCACCGCGATCGGCGGGACGGCACGCACAGCGTCCGCCGCATCTTCGTGGGCCAAAGCTACGAACCCCGCGGTAACTTGGCACGCCTTCGACGGCTACGGCCCCCATATCACCCGGCCGTCCGCACGCTTGCAGGAAGCGATCGCGGCAAGCGATCTCGTTCTTGTAGCGCTCGGGATGCCGAAACAAGAGAAATGGATTCTCGAGCACCTCGGCCTGCTCGACGGATGCGTGGTCGCGAACGTGGGCGGATGCTTGGACTATTTCGCAGGTGAGCAAGATTTGGCACCTCGATGGATGGGAGCCGTTGGTATCGAGTGGGCATTCCGCCTCGTCAAGTCGCCCAGACGGCTTGCCGGGAGGTACTTGATCGAGCCGTTCAGGCTCGTTGGCCTGGTCGTTCGGAGGCTTATACGTGAGAGGAATGCAACCGATGGGTAAGACCGCTTTCCGCTCGCCGTTCCGGGCGCACAGACGCGTCACCGTCCTGCAAGCCGACCGGGAACGAGGAGGAGGGACTCGTTTCGTCCATCAAGTAGTGCGCTACGCGCCTTCAGAGGTCCGGCATGTGTTCTTCTCATGGCCTCGTGCGCTCTGGGGCCGCTATGACGTGTTCCATGTGCACTGGCCGGAATTCCTGCTCCGAGCATCGACACCGATACGGTCTCTCGCGAAGGTTCCGCTCTACCTTGCGTTCGTTCTCCGGCTCGCCGTCACTCGAACGCCTGTAGTTCGCACAATTCACAATGTGGTGCCGCACCACGAAGGTCTGGCATATGAGAAGCCGCTGTTGAAATTGCTGACGAGCATGGTGCGGTTCAATGTCGTTTTGAACGAATCGACCCCGGTCCCTCCAGGCGTTCCCCATACCCTGATTCCACACGGAGACTATCGGGAGAGCTTCGCGTCATATCCGAAGTCAGACGCCGTTGATGGTCGACTTCTGGCCTTCGGGCGCATCGAGCGTTACAAGTCTGTGGACGTCCTCTTGCGGTCCTTCAGGCAGGTACGCGGCGAATACGAGCTACGCGTCGCCGGACGCGGTGAGTACGCGGTCGTGAATGAGCTCGAGCAGCTTGCGTCAGAAGACGCGCGTGTGACGACGAGGTTCGAGTTTCTGAGCGACGCTGACCTCGTGCGCGAGGTGACGTCTTCAGAACTGGTCGTCTTACCGTATGACGAAGTGCATAATTCGGGTGTCGCGCTCGTTTCCCTTTCGCTGAATCGGCCGATCATCGCGCGCCGCGGCCCTTCTACGGAACTGCTCCAGCAAGAAGCCGGTCCCCACTGGGTTTACCTGTACGACGGCGAGATGACACCGGGGTCTTTGGAACAGGCACTGGCGGCCCTGCGCGGCGACAAGGGGGTGAGAGAGGCGGAAGCCCGACTTGTCGGTCGTGATTGGTCGAATGTTGCATCTCGATATGCGGAAGTCGCACTGACCGTTTCGGATAGTCGCAAGAAGGCTGCCACCCAGCAGTACTTCGTCAATCCGAGTGGACAGCGGGACAATCTCGGAGACTCGGTGCTTCGGCGGCCATATCTGCAGCATCTGCGAAGCCAAGGAGCCCTGCACGTCTACACCGGCAGCGACGACAGTTATGCGTCTGGTCTAGGGCTGGAGACAGAAGACGTCCAATATCGGAGCCGGGGCGCCTGGCTGTGGGCGCTGGCACGCGCAGCACTTCGCAGGCGCGCTGCATACGCCGTTAATGCCGGAGAGATCGTCCTCGATCGTCGATACCTGGGAATTGCGGCTTGGCAGATCCCCGTCTGCGGGCTCGTTCGTCTCACCGGCGGGGATGTTGTCGCACTCGGTATTGCCACCCGATCTCGTCCGAAAACTCCGCAGGCCGTCGCAGCCTTGCGCGCGACGCTTGCTCTTGCCTCGAAGGTGGCGTGGCGCGACCCTCTGTCCGGGGTCGCCCGCGCGGATTCTGTGATGCCTGACTGGGCATTCGCGATTCGCACGACACGTGCTCCGCGACCGCGAGACATCCTCGCTGTCACCTTCCGGTCCGACCGCCCGCCCCTGCTCCCCTCGGAACGCGACGCTCTCAAGGCGCTGGCGGACCAGCTTTCGCTCGGAATTGTCGTGGTCACCCAGGTCAGGCGAGACGAGCAAAGCAATTCGGTTCTCGCTGAACAACTTGGTGCAACGCTGTTGAACTGGCCCAGCGATCGATCGCATGCCGCCCACGAGGAGCACGTACGAGAGCTCTACGCACGGACCAGCGTCGTCGTGAGCGACCGCATCCACGCTCTCATCATTGCCGCGACAGAGGGCGCCGTGCCCGTGGGCTACTCGACGACCACAGACGAAAAGATTGCTCGCACCTTCTCAACCGTGCTGTCTCGCCCGATCTCAGCGAGCCGGAGCGCTCCCGAGGGGACGAGTTTGCTCGCGAAGGCGAACGAAGTGCTGTCGTCGCACGACGACTTTTACGAGGCCTTCCTGAAGGCCCCCGACTTGATTTCCGCGGCCGTGGACGAGGTCCGCACTGACTCAAAATGGAAGATGTGACAGATGTCCTCTCTTGTCTACACAATTGCGCAAAATGGATATGGCCGCGCGTTCGCGCGTTGCATTAAGTCCCAAGAACGGTACGCCGACCGTATCGGCGCGCGATTCGTGGTCATCGACAAACCCTCTTACGTCCCGCATCCCGCGCTCAGCGCCTGGCTCAAGGTGCCAGTAATGCAGCACGCGCTCGATGAGGGCTTCGAGACCGTGGCGTACATTGATGCAGACTGCGAGGTTCGGGCTGACGCGCCGGACTTCTCCGACGAGTTCGGCTCACACCCCCACGCTGTCTTGATGGCTAACGGACGCTCAGGCCGTCTCAACTCGGGCGTGATGTTTAGCCGTCAATCGACCGAGGCGAAGGCGTTCTTCACCGCGGTTCGAGAGAGCCTCACGCAGAAGATCTCCGACGAAGCTCGAGCGAATCTCAAATACGAGAACGGCAACATCATCCACGTGGCAAACCAGATTGGTGGCGTCAGCATCCTCGGTAAGGAGTGGAACAACACCGAGGACGTCAACCTGCACGACAGGATCCGACACTTCAGTGGTCCGATGGCGGCCACCTACCGCCGTTCCTTCCTCGACGAGGCCTTCTATCGATTGATCAAGAACACGATCTCTCGCAGACCGGCTCAACCAGTTCAGCGTGAAGCTGACTTCGACAAGGCGCTTGATGATCTCGTCGCCGATGTGGTCCGCATCTACCCTTCTCTCTCCCAGTGAGGTCGTACGCGACGGATGAGTGAATCGGGTTCCGTAGGCGGGCGCGCAGCGAGCTCCATCCCCTGGATTGCGCTCGACAAGTGGGGCACGCGACTCATAAGCATCGTCGTCCTTCTTGTGCTCGGTCGCATTCTTTCGGTCGACGACTTCGGACTCATTGCGCTGGCTCAGATCTTCATTGCTTTCGCAGGCGTCTTTGTGGATCAGGGGTTCAGTAAAGCCCTGATCCAACGATTTGATCTCACGCCGACGCATGTCAATACCGCGTTCTTCGCGTCCAACGTCCTGGCGGTCATTCTCGCTGGCGCATCGGCGTTGCTCTCTGGACCAATTTCCTCCCTCTTCGGCTCCCCCGACCTCCAGCCAGTGATCGCCGTATTGTCCGGCGCCCTGGTCGTGAACGCCCTATCGTCAACGCCGGCCGCGCTGATGGAGCGCGATTTTCGGTTCCGCGAGCTTGCTATCAGACGAGTGTCCGGCGCGTTCGCGGGCGGAGTTGCCGGCATCGTTCTTGCTCTCGCTGGCGCAGGAGTCTGGAGTCTGGTGGCGCAGACGATGGTGGCAGCGGTCGTGGGCTTGATATCGATTTGGTTGACATCAGGCTGGCGCCCGGGGACGACGGTCTCGCGGGACGCACTGAGGGAGCTGTGGTCCGTCGGGTTCGCGGTCCTGGGCATCGAGCTGATCGGATTGGTCAACTCTCAATCCGACAGGCTCCTCGTAGCCGCTTTTCTGAGCACGGAGGCCCTGGGCTTCTACTTCATGGCCATGAGACTCGTTTCTCTTCTGGTCGAACTCTTCTCGTCGATCTTCTCCACAGTCTCGCTTACCTCTCTTTCACGGCTGCAGAACGACCGTCCCTCGATGCTGCGGCTGCTCTACAAGCTTGCGGGGTCCAGTTGCGCGGTGGCGATCCCCGTGTTCACCGGGGCGGTCATCATGGCTCCCGTCCTCTTCGAAGTCGTGATAGGCGCAAAGTGGCAACCCAGCGTCGTGCTATTTCAAATCCTTTGCGGACTCGGCGCTCTGAACGCGCTCGCTTACTTTGACCGGAGCACCCTGCTCGCCGTCGGTCGCGCTGGGGCAGCTTTTCAACTTACGCTCGGCCAAAGTATCCTCGGCATTCTGCTCGTGCTCGGGGTTGCGCCGTTCGGAGTGATCTGGGTTGCGTTGGCCGTGACCGCACGTCAGTATCTCTTTTGGCCTATTCGTTTGTGGTATCTCGCTCGGTACGCGGGTGTTCGCCCGCTGACCTACTTCGTCCAATGGTTCACGCCCTTTCTCATCTCCGTCTTCGTCCTTCTGGGCGCTTTCCTCCTGTCCTCTTACGTCGTCCGGTTTGACGATTCGCCGCTTGCTTACACGTTGGTCATGATTCCGTGGTGGCTCGGGTCCTTCGCGTTGGGATTTCGGCTATTCATGTGGGACACGGTCCGCACCGCCATTGAGGTCGTCCGGCGTCGGGGCAAGTGAGAGCGCGAAGTTCACAACACAATCTCGCCCTGAGGGCGGCGGCGACAGCAATCGCGATCGGCGCCTGACTGCGTCCATTCCTCAATGCGCCGCCGACAGGCATGGATTGGATTTGTCTGACGAACCCGCGTGAAGGCGAGAGCCGATCTGTTGAGGCGCAGGAGGAGATCGTAGGTCAGCCCGCGCTCTCCGGTCCTCGCACCTCCCTCGCCCCCCCGGAAAATAGCTCGGTCCTCTCGCTACAGAGCGTCGCGCGGATGGGACCGTATCGGCAGTCGATCGTTCCCCCAGTTGCGTAGATCCGCTTCCTGAGACGCTCTCTGCCGGCTCGATCTCGGAGGCCGCTTCCCGCCTGCGCGCGCCAACACCCGGGGCCTCACAAGGCCCCGCACAGGATCAGATCGATCAAGATGGCCTTCTCAGCCCCAAATCGGGCAACGATTTTGGGGTGTGGGTTGAGCCAAACGTCCGAGGCTGCAGACTCGGGCGGCGACGCGCAACGCCCGGACAGCCCAAGAAGCGTGCGCACGGCATTCCTGAAGCCATTCTTTGAATGTCGTAGGGTAGGCGGAGGGACGTCGAGTGCGGCGCGGTTTTTCTCGGCGGCCTGGGCCGCAGAGTCCGCGGGACGCTCGAGTCTCCGATCATCAACCGCTAGGCGAATGGACCAGGTTTGGAACTGCGCGACTATCTCAGGATCCTTCATCGGAACTGGGTCCTCATACTTGCGCTGACGGTCCTCGGTGGCGCCGGGGCGTTCGGCTACTCGTTGCTTCAGACTCCTACCTACGAAGCGAACACAGAGTTGTACGTGTCGGTCCGGTCCGATAGCTCGGGTGTGAGCGAGTTGGCGCAGGGCACCAATTTTGCGAGGCAGGCAGTCGTAAGTTTCGTCGACGTGGTGGACAGCGCCCTCGTGCTCGACCGCGTTATCGACGACCTGAACTTGGACACGACAGCGCAGACGTTGGCGAAGTCGGTGGCACCTTCGGCCTCCACCAATTCGGTGATCATCTCCATACGGGTCTCCGATGCGGACGCTGAACAGGCGGCCGCCATCGCCAACTCTGTCGGGAAGAACTTTGCCGACGTCGTGGTGAACCAGTTGGAGAAGCCCGAGGGCGACACCGCAAGCCTCGTACGCGTAGAGACGATCGCGCCAGCGCTGGTGCCGACATCTCCTTCATCCCCGCATGTCGCGATGAACATCGCTCTCGGCCTCATCCTTGGGCTCGTGGTTGGCCTGTCCATCTCAGTTCTCCGTACCGTCCTGGATACGAGGATTCACTCTCTGCACGACATCGAGGCCGCGACAGAGGCTCCGGTCCTGGGGGGCATTGCTCTCGACCCCGACGCGAAGAAGCGCCCACTCATCGTTCATGCGGACCCCCGGAACCCTCGCGCGGAGTCGTTCCGAAGCCTGCGAACCAACCTGCAATTCGTGGACGTCGACGGCTCATCCCGAATATTCGTCGTTTCCAGTGCCGGGCCGGGCGAAGGAAAGTCCACGACCACGGCGAACTTGGCAATCGCGCTCGCGGAAACCGGCGCAAGGGTAGCCCTGGTCGACGGTGACCTCCGGCTCCCCCGCGTGGCTGACTACATGGGTATAGAGGGAGGGGTCGGTCTTACCGACGTTCTCATCGGGCGGGCTGAACTCGTCGACGTTCTCCAGCAGTGGGGTACGGGGAGGCTTTTCGTCCTTCCGTCAGGCAGGACACCTCCCAACCCCTCCGAACTTCTGGGCAGCCAAGCCATGCAGCGAACTCTCGAAGCACTCGCAGACGCCTTCGACTACGTACTCGTGGACGCGCCGCCGCTGCTTCTTGTAACGGATGCTGCCGTGATTTCGAGATTTACAAGCGGAGTCCTGATGGTTGCAGCCTCTGGGACCACCCGGAAACCGCAGCTCACCGCCGCCGTGGAAAAGATCGGAGCGATCGGCAGCCGACTTTTCGGTGTGATCGTGACGATGCTCCCCTCGAAGGGTCCCGACAGTTACGGATACGGCTCCTATTCGTACACCGCGGGGCACGACGAACCGAAGAAGTCAGCCGCCTCCAGTCGGCGAACGCGCCGTAATGAGGCGAGCTGATGGATTTCAAGATCTTCTCGGTCTGTACGGGCAACGTATGTAGGTCACCGATTGCGGAGTTGATCCTGGCGGAGGAGCTCTCCTCGTACCCCACAGTCACCGTCGAGAGTGCCGGAATCGGTGCGCTGGTGGGGAGCGGCGTTCCAGAACCCGGCCGCCGGCTGGCGGGCGTTTATGACCTCGACGCCTCCCTCCATGTTGCACGGCAGCTCGACACGGAGATGATCCGTAGCTCCAGTCTCATCCTGGGCATGGCGAGGGAGCACCGTCGACGGGTGGTCGAGCTGGCGCCGGGCGCAATGCGACGTACCTTCACGCTCCGCGAGTTGGCTCGTATTGCTGACGCAGTCGAGGATCGTCTCCCACAGGCCGTTGAGGTCGCGCGCGGGCAAGGCCCCACGGCCGCCCTGAAGTCGGCCGTAGCCCTCGCTGCCGCGATGCGCGGGACGGTCCCTCCACCTGAGGACGCCGACGACTTCGATGTGGTGGACCCCTACCGCCAGTCGGACGACGTTTACCGTCAATCGTTTGAGGAGCTCGTCCCCGCGGCGCGGCGTGTGTCCGAGTTCCTCTCGCGCGCTGTGACCATCGCGTCAGTCTGAGTATCGGGTGCCAGCCACGGTGTGAGGTGTCGCCGCATCACCGTCGACTCATTTCCATCGTGACTCCACGCTCGACTTAGTCAAAGTGACAACCGGTTCGGCAGCGACGCTGGCCGCGCCAGAGGGACGCACGCAACCAGGTCACGGACCTTGTCCGTCGGCCTTGCCTCGGAAGAACTGGGGCCCCCTTGAAAATGCCATTCGAGAGGCAAGACGTTGTTGCATCTTTGAATAAGCTATGCGCCTGTTGGGGGCGATCCTCGGTCTGCAAACTGCTCGATATGGTGCGAGAGTGCGCACCATAATTGGGCAACTATCGCCAAGCCGCCGTGATCTCATTTTGATGACCGGTGTCGCAGCGGCGGGCGCCGTCGCCACGGCACAGCGCGGGCAACCTTCCCCTCCACCTCCCGCTTCGCTCTCCACATCGGTCCTCAACGTGAGGGACTTCGGCGCTACCGGCGACGACTCGTCCGACGACTCGGGCGCCGTGCAGGCGGCGATGAAAGAGGCTCAGGCGTCCCGAGCGCCGGCCACCATCTACTTTCCTGCCGGTGAGTATCGTGTCCGCGGAGGAGTAATCGTCGTCGACGAGGGCACACCGCTCCTCATCCGCGGTGACGGTGCGGGAGCTACCAGGATCTCATTCCTGGCGGGCGACACCTCCTCCGATCCCCTGGTTTCGGTGAACGCGGCATACTCCGCAGTCGAAGCCTTGCGGTTGGACGGTGGGGGTGCCAGAAATGGCGCAGCCCTGCTGGCATTGAATCAGGCCTACACGCGCGTCGATGGCTGCGTGCTCACCCACGCCCCTGGCACAGCGCTCGCGATTGGGGAGTCTGGTCCAGCATTGGTCCATGCGATCGAGAATGTGATCATCAGAGACGCGGGGCAGTACGGCATCCATGTGTTCGGAACTGTAGCCGGGCATGCCGGGGGATCAACCGACGGCCTCTGGTCGAATGTCGATGTCGGGCGGTCTGGGTTGTCTGGGGTCTTTCTCGAATCCTCGTCTCAGAATCTCTCGAACGTTCACGTTTGGCAATCGGGAACCGACCGCAATGCGGGGGATGACCGACATGGCTTCCGGGTCACTTCCCGAAGCCATATCTTGAACGGTTGCCAGGCCGAGACCAATCTCGGGGACGGGATCCGCTTCGAGAACGGCGGAGGCGATCACTCGGTCGTGAGCGCCGGCCGTGTATGGCAGAACGGCGGCTCGGGCTTGGTCGGAATTAACACGCACTTTCTGACCATCACAGGATGTTCTTTCACTCAGAACGGCAGAGCGAATGTCGGGGACGCCGCTTCCAAGAGCGCAACGAGTGCCGCGGCTATTCGAAACGAGGGCGGTGGTGGATGGGCGATTACAGGGTGCAGCGCGTGGGACGATGAGCAGCCATTGAAGGAGGTCAAGTCTCCAGCCCCGACGGACGGAGCGACTATCCCCAGCAGGGGGAAGCAACGGACTCAGACGTTCGCTTACGTCTCCACCGGAAAGGCTGATGATTCCGTCCTCACGGGCGGAGTGTGCTGCGCTGAAGACACGCTCAGTGGTGCGTCCATTCTCAGTGAATCGACGCGGCTCCGGGTCTGTGGAACCGACCTCGGAGCAGATACCGTCCCGCAAATCTCGACGATGGCAACGCTGACTCTCCCCCCGTGGGGAAGCACTGTACGGCTCGCCGGGGCGGGACAAATCTCACGCATAGAGCCGAGCTACGCAGGCAGGGTAGTCAATATTCTGTTACCAGCTGGGGCGACTGTAACCATAAGCGCCAAGAACCCCGCCTTGTTGCTGGCGGCTGATCTGACTGCATCTGGCGGAGGTTGCATCACGCTCGTTTGTTCGGGGGATGTCTGGCATGAGATCAGCCGAACAGCATGATCAACGCCCGCGGACACTCCTCAGGGTGGCTACCGCACGGGATAGGAGACGCGCTCTCAAACAAGAGCTCCCGGTTAGTCGCGGCGAATCCAGAACTGGAACCCGACCACGTCCCCCTCGAGGTCGTATGACCCTGCCACCCACGGCGCCAGCCCCGCGAAGTGGTCCTTATCCGCCGGACACGCGATCGAAATCCCGCACGACACGGGCGACTCCACGATGAGGGCCGGCGGAAAGGCTGTCACGTCTGCCAGGTACTGCGCCGGCAAGCCGGCGTATCCCTGCTCGACAGGCAACGAGTAGGTGATCGCCGTCGGCGACAACCGCTGCGAAGCCGCGAGAATCCACGTCTCCGCTCCGTGCACGAGCACACGGTCGTCGGGACTCGTCTCGGCGAGGACACGGTCGACGATCTGCGCCTGATAAGAGCCGGCGGTGAACACGCCCGCGCCGAGCGTGGTGCGAAGGCCCTGCAGGGCGGTCGTGCTCGAGCCGGACAGCACGATCGCCGCGAGCGCAATGAGTCCGATCGCTCGGCTCGTACGCTGCCGAGCGCGTGCTTCTCTGCGCCACCACTCCCCGACCGCCGACGACACCTCGGCACCGGCTCCGGCGACAGCGACGGCGAATCCGGCGATAGCCACGACGAGATAGTGCGGGTATGGTCGGCCGGACGCCATCTGAGAGAGCGCGTCGACCACTCCGACCCCGATGAAGACGACGATGACGGTCATGGCCGGTGACCACGTGCCCTTCGCGACGATCCGCCTCATGAGGACGGCGCCGATCATGACGAGCGCGGCGGCGACGACCGCTCCCGAGACGAGCAGCTGGGCCAGCGTCGCGAAAGAAGCGACGCGCTCCCCCAGCGGCGTGCCCTCGGAGTAGAAGAGGTTGTATCGGACGTACTGGTCCACCGCCGCCCGCAGGGCATCACCCGTCCACAACCACAGGGTCAGCGCCACGCCGACCGCGGCGATGACGCCGATGACGGACGCAGCGACGGCGAGGCGCCGCCGGAAGAAGACGACGCACACACCCGCGAGCACCAGCAGACCCGCGACGTTGTTCATACGCGTGAACAAACCGACGGATGCGGCGAGGCCAAGTGTCATGCCTGCTCCGACGAGGATCCGTGCGGGAGCGTCCCGCCCGAAGCGCAGCACGATGTCCGCGACGAGGCTGTAGGCGACGAGCTGGAACGGGAACAGCCACGTCTCCGTGAAGTTGCCCCCCTCGAAAACCCCGAGATAGGTCACGCCGGTGATGAGCACGACCACGGCCGCCCATGCGCGGATCCACCGCGCCCAGACCAGGCCCGCGACGGTGAGCCCGAGGAAAAGGACGATCGCCTCGAGGATCGGAGCACCGACGATGCCACCCCCGAGACGCCACGCGAGGGTCTCGATCACCGCGAGGAGCGGGCCCTTGTGATCCCATGAGTCGACATAGGGCATTCCCCCGCGCGAGACGACCATTCCCGTGTAGAGGAAGACTCCGGAGTCACGCGTGATGTGACCGCTGACGATCATCGGCACGTAGGCAGACAGGCTCACGATGAGGGCGGATGCCGCCGTGAGCAGCGCGGGGCGCGCGGTCAGGCGCGTCATCCGACGGACTCGCGGACACCGACGACGTTGCGCTCACGCCACTTCTGCAGCACACGCCGGTCCCGGGCGTGGACGGCAGCCACCGTCGCCGCCGCCGCGGCGACTCCCACCCAACCCCCCACGGTGTTCGCGATCACGTCGTTGACGGTTGCGAAGCGCGCCGGCAGCACGAAGAACTGCAGCGTTTCAAGCGCGACCGACAGGGCGGGCACGAGGGGCAGCGCCAGCCACAAGAATCGCGTCGGGAAGACGAGGGAGAGGAAATACGCCAGGGGGACGAACATGGCGATATTCGCCGAGAACTCAAGCCAGCGGTAGCCGAACCACTGCGGAACACCATTGCGATGCAGGATCGACAGGACGCGCTCGATGGCGCTCTCGTACCCCTGGTCGATGGGTGTCGGCGACAACGTGGCCGCCAGCACGACGGCGAGGCAGAGCCCCAGACCCGTCCAGGCGAACAGGTGACGCACGATCAGCCGCGCACGGTCGCGTCGTGCGGAACCCCGCGCCGAACGGAGCCGAGGATGTCGACCCGCCACAGTTCACCGAGCGCTCGGGCGGCGAATCGCACGAGACGACGCGGAGGCAGTACGGCACGCGCACGCCCGCCACCCCACATCGTGCCCTGTGCGACCGCGCCGCGACGGGGGATGCTGGCGACGGAGACGTACCGCACCCGCAGCCGTTCGCGTGCTTCGGAGATGGAGAAATGCACGTGAGGGACGAGGGCGTCCGCCGGGACACCGTCGACGAGGCGACGCAAAGCCGCCTGCCCGTAGGCGCGGAGAGGAGTGTTGACGTCGGGGACGGACCTCCCGCACAACAGGAACACCGCGAACCGCACCAGCCCGCTCAAGGCGCGCCGGAACCAGGGATCGGTGCGCCCGCGTCGCACGCCGTGCACGACATCGGCCTCCGCGTGGTCGAGAGCCGAGGCCACGCGGGCGATGTCGTCTCCGTAGAACTGCCCGTCGCCGTCGACGTGCACGATGATCCCGGCTCCGCTGCGGAGGCCCTGTTCGTACGCGGCGAGCGCCGTGGGGCCGTGACCCTGATTGCGCGGGGAGCGGATGACGTCGGCGAGGGGGGCGGCCGCGTCGCTGGTGGCATCCGTGGACGCATCGTCGACCACGATCACGGAAACGGAGACACCGATGCTCTCGAACGAGGCGTGGATCTCCGCGAGGAAGGACGGCAGAGCCTCGGCCTCATTGAAGGCCGGTATCACGACCGCAACATGGTCTTGCGCCTGCACCCTGGCATCCCCGCTCTCAGCCGGGACGGATTCACCCGGCAATTCCCCCGAACATGTAGCGTATGACACTCGTGGGGCGCAGCCGGAATCTTCGTCGTGCGGGCGCTCTGTCTGCCCGCTTCCTCATCGTGGGCGCGATCAGCACCGCGATCGAGATCGCCGCCTTCAATCTGCTGCTTCTGACGGGGATGGGTCCCGTCGCGGCGAAGATCGTCGCGTCGCTCATCGCCCTCGTCAACGCCTATATCGGCAACCGCGAATGGGCTTTCCGTTCGCGCGCACGAACGGGTGCCGGGCGGCAGATGGTGAAGTTCCTCCTCGTCAACGCCGCCTGCACGGGTCTCGGTGCGGGTGCCGTCTGGCTCGGAGCACGCGCGCTCGAGGCCGTGTTCGGAGCGGCTGACCCCGTGGGTCTCAATGTCGTCAACCTGTTCGCGATCGGCGGGGTGACCGTCATCCGGTTCGTGCTCTATCACTTCGTCGTGTTCCCACCGGCGCGGACGATTCCAGCCGCCGAAAGCCCCTCGGGTAGGCTCGCCCCGTGAAAACCGCCCCCCGCGTGCTCGGCACCTTGTCTCTGCTCGCCGCGCTCGCCTCCATCGGGGTGCAGCTCGCGGTCGTCGCGCGCTTGTGGGCGGCCTTCGTCGAGACACTGTCGCTCACGGGCACCCTCGCCTTGAGCGCCGCGGGTGCGGTGCTCGGCCTGGCCCTCGCCGTCGTCGCGGTGATCCTGCGACGCGGCTCGGTGGGCGTGCTCGCCCCGATCGCGGGACTGATCAACCTCGGCCTTCTTGCGGCATACGCCTACCTCTTCGCGGTGCTCTGAGTCACCCCGCGGACCGGCATCGCCAGGCTCCTGACAAACCGCTGTACCCGATCAGCCGCACGCCGTCTCGGTCACACTGGTGCGCACCGGGTTGACCATGGGGGTGTGCACGAGCGACACCTCGCCGCCGTCTTCGGGCGCGCCCTCGAACGTCATCGTCAGCGTGTGCGCCTGCTGCAGCCCGTTGACGACCCACATGCGACCCACGGGGCGGCCGAGGTGTTCACCATTGGTGATCTCGACGTCGGTCCCGTCGATCGTCGCCTTCACGAATCGCGCGCCACTGGGCCCGTAGAACTGGATGTCCGTCCCGATCGTTCCCTTCGGGTAGTGCCGCGCGCCGTCGACGTAGTTCACAAGACCGTCCGAGGTCGCTTGGTCGAGCGCATTCACGAAGGTCACCGTCGTGGTGTACGTGGGCACCGCAGAGCAGCGGTCGGCGACGACGTCGGCGGACATCCAGGTGTAGAAGCTCAGCTTGCCCTCGGTGAGGTCGTTGACGAACACACCCAGCGTCGTCTGGTCGGGGCCGTCGCTCTCCGGCAGCGGGCCGGACAGACGCGATCCGTCGAATGCGGACTCGATGCCGTCGTCGAAGGAATGGAAGTAGACCCTGTTCTCGTCGACCGCCTGAACAACGGCCGTTGCGAAGGGGACAGGCTTGAAGTCGCCGGAGGAGACCGCGTCGAAGACCTCCACGGCAGCTGAGGCGAAGAACGCGTCCTGGTCGTCGTTCTTGGGGTACCTGGCGTAGACATCGCTCAGCAGGATCTTCACCGCGTCGTTCGAGGTCAACTTGTCACCGGTCGCCAGCGTGATCGGACCGGTCGCCCGGAGGATGTACGACAGCACCACGGGGTCGATGGAGATGACCCCGTCGATCTGCGTGCCGAACGACTCGGTCCAGTAAGCCTTGGCGAGTTCGGCCGACAGGGTGAAGTCGGGCGTCGACGTGATGTCCTGCGAGTACCGACCGACCTTGTCGTCGTAGAGCTTCACAACCTCGGGGTCGAGGTCGATGATCGGCGTCTCGCGCTTGTTCGTGAAGTCACGGCTCGTCGCCTGCGCGGCGATCTCGAGCTTGCCGCCGTCGAAGCGGAGCATGACCACGGATGCCGGGATGCCGCCGGTTCCGCGCGCCTCAGCGTTGTTCTGCACGAGGAGCAGGTAGTTCTTCGCGCCGTCGGCGCCCATCATCGTCGACAGGTGCGGCATCACGGCGTTCGCGCGAGACAGCGCCGGCTGCAGGGCATCGACGGCGCCCGTGAGCTGCGAGAGCGGCCCACGCAGCATGCCCGGCGTGTCGGCGAGGTCGACGCCGGAGAGGGCATCGGCCGCGCGCTCTCCGGCATCCGCCGCCGTCGACACCGGGCCGGCGAGTGAAGAAAGCGCGGCGATGTCGAACACTCCCCCCGTCGGGCGCAGGAGACCCGGGTCGATGTCGGACAGGGCGGGCAGGACGCCTTGCGCCAGCTCATCGATCGCGACAGTCGACTCTCGGACCGCGTGCAGAGTGGGGCCCACGAACGGTGCTTGCTCCGCCACCCACCAGAACGGGGTGTCGGCTGCCCCGCGCGCGGCCGCTGCGTGCCCCTGCAGCGTCTTCACGGACGCCTGAACGGCTGCCGGGTCGTCGCCCCCGAACTCGTCCTGCAGTTGAGAGACCACGGGCACGGCGGCGCGCAATTCTTTTTGCGCGATGAATGCGCCGATTCCGACCGCCGCGACGACGATGACGAGAAACGCCGCGACGACGCCGAGCGCGATCCACGCAATTCTCGTGGGGCTCAGGCGGGTGAGGGAGATACGCGACATCACATTCCGTTCACGCCGCGAGTCCAGGGTCCGGCGTCGTGCGCAACAGGGCCCATCGCGCAAATCGGTATGCTAGCGGAGTCGAATGGAAAGACGGTTGATGCGCAGAGCGCTCACCCTGGGGGCTCATTCGACTCCTACCCGCCGAAAGACGAGGAGCCGCGTGGGATCCGACCGCACGCCATCCGTCGCCATCATCGGCACCCGGGGGTATCCGAGCTATTACGGCGGATTCGAAACCGCGGTTCGCCGGCTCTCTCCTTACCTCGTCGATCACGGCTGGGATGTGACCGTGTACGGGCGTCCCGGGTCGATCGAACCCGACGATCCCGAACGCGACCGCCGGGTGGTCTCACGGCAGACGAAGGGAGTCGATTCGCGCGCTCTCAGCACGTTGTCGTACGGGTTCACGTCCACTTTCGATGCGGTTCGTCGCCGACCCGACGTCGCGCTCATCATGAATGTCGCGAACGGCTTCTGGCTCCCGATGCTGCGCGCTCGTGGCATCCCCACGATCGTCAACGTGGACGGTCTCGAATGGGAACGCGAGAAATGGAGCGCGCTGGGGAAAGCCGTCTTCAAAGCGGGCGCACACGTCACGGCCAGATGGTCCACGGAACGGGTCGTCGACGCACGCACCATCGGTGACGCGTGGCAATCGCGTTTCGGCGTCGGGGGAGAGTTCATCCCCTACGGTGCCGACGTGCCCGCACCGTTGCCCGTCGAACCCGGCTTCTCGCACCGCGGATACGCCTTGCTGGTCGCACGTTTCGTGCCGGAGAACACCGTCGGCCCGTTCTTCGACGCCGCCGAGCGCCTGGCCGAGACCCACGACGTGATCGCTGTCGGCTCGGCGGGCTACGGCGGCGAGCTCGACGACCGCGCGGCCGCCCTCGCCACGCGTCTGCCCCGCTTCCACTGGTTCGGCCATGTGCACGACGACAACCGCCTCCACAGCCTCTGGCAGCACGCCGGCGCGTACTTCCACGGCCACAGCGTGGGCGGCACCAACCCCGCTCTCGTACAGGCCATGGCCGCGGGGGCGCCGATCGTGGCGCGCGACACCGTGCACAGTCGCGAGGTGCTGGGAACGGACGCCGGCGAGTTCACCGGCCCGGCTCCGGCCGACATCGAGAACTCCCTCCGTCGACTACTCGACAGCCCCGAGCGACAGCAGCAGCTCAGCGCGGCGGCGGTGCGGCGCGCCCGCGAGGCGTACTCGTGGGAGAGCGTCAACGCCGCGTACGAACGGCTCCTGCGCGCGCACCTGAACCCCGCGGGCGACCGTAAGAACGAAGCGCAGGAACGGGAACGCTGACGCCATGGGCATCGCCGGGAAGATCATCCACGAGCAGCGCGAGCGCCTGCGCGAGGCCGGCAGCGACCGGTGGCGCATCGTGAGTGCGCAACTCGCGGCGAAGGTCGGGCCGATGGCCGCGCGAGGGGCTCTCCTTGCCCCCCGCCTCGGATCCGTCCGGGGCCTGCCGTTGATCGGGCGGGGCGTGCGCGTGCGCAACCCTCACCTCGTGCACGCCGGTCGTGACCTGGTCGTCGAGGACTTCGCCGAGATCCAGGGTCTCAGTCGAGACGGCATCCGGTTCGGCGACGGCGTCTCGATCGGGACGGGGTCGCTCATCCGCCCGAGCAGCTACTACTCTCGCGCGATCGGCGTCGGGCTCGTCATGGGTGACGGCAGCAGCCTCTCCCCCGGGTGCTACATCGGCTGTTCCGGCGGGGTGACCATCGGCGAGAAGACCATGCTCGGCCCCGGTGTGCGCGTCTTCGCCGAGGATCACGTGATGAGCGACCCCTCGCTCGACGTGAAGTCGCAGGGCGTCGAGTGGTCGCCCATCACCATCGGATCCGGATGCTGGATCGCCAGCGGTGTGACCATCACTTCCGGCGTGACGATCGGCGACGGCGCCGTCGTCGCCGCCGGCGCGGTGGTGACCCGCGATGTGCCCGCCGGCGCGGTCTACGGTGGCATCCCCGCCCGGGAGTTGAAGTCGCGGAGCGCCGAGTGAAGACGCGTCGCTGCATCGTCATCCACCCCTCCGACGAGATGTACGGCGCCGATCGCGTGCTGCTCGAGGTGCTGCGGACGGCCCCCGACGATCTCGACATCGAGGTCTGGTTGCCCACCGACGTGGAGTACCCCGAGCGACAGCTGACGCGGGCGCTCGAGGATGCCGGCATCCGCGTGCGTCATCTCGCTCTGCCCATCATGCGCAGGGCCTATCTGCGCCCGGCGCGGCTGCCGGCGCTGGGATGGAGGACGCTGACCGCGAGTGTGCGCCTTCTGGCGGCTCGTCCTCGGCTCGTCTACCTCAACACCGCCGCTGCGGCCCTGGCCGCACCCGCTGCTCGCGCGTCGGGCGCACGTGTGGTTCTGCACCTTCACGAGCACATCGACGAGCGCTCGCGTGCCGTCGTCCCCTTCCTCCGTTTCGCGCATCGCATCATCGCCGTGAGCCGTGCGGTCGCCGACGTTTTGCCCCCGCCTCTTCGCGCGCGCACCCGGGTCGTGAACAACGGTTTCTCGGCGGACGCCCCCACCGACCTGCCTCCCTTCACTGATGGCATCCGCCTGGTCATCGCGAGCCGGTGGAACGCCTGGAAGGGCCACGCCGTCCTGCTCGCCGCGTGGAACGCCGCGCGACGCGACGATCTGCACCTCACGGTGCTGGGCGACAAACCCCCGAGTGGCGAGGCCGTCGATGTTCCCGCCCTGGTCGCGGTCTCTCCCCGTCCGCACAGCATCACGGTCGTCGGCCCGACCTCGGAGGTGAGGGCACACCTCGACGCCGCGCACGTCGTTGTGGTGCCGAGCACCTTGCCCGACCCGCTGCCGACGATCGCCATCGAAGCCCTCGGCGCGGGACGTGCCCTGCTCGCCAGCGACGGGGGCGGTCTGCGCGAGATCGCAGGAGACAGCCCTCTGCTGGTCGCCCCGGGAGACGTTGCGGCGTGGACCCGCGCGCTGGAGGGCCTCGACGAGGACACCGTGCGCGCCGCCGCGTCCGCCGCTCGCGCTCGCTTCGAGCAGTTGTTCTCTCGCGACACCTTCGATCAGCGCATGCGCGACGAGCTCTGGAACGAGGTCGCCCGGTGACGATCTCGACCGCCTCGGCCTTCCAGCGGCCCTCGCTGACCGGGCGGACCCGCCTCATCACGATCGCTCTCATCGCCGCGGTGGTGGTCAGCTCGTTCCTGGGCCGGTACGACGCGGAGATCCTCGGGTTCCGCGTCCGCGTCGAACAGGTCGTGCCGCTCGTGCTGGCGGGATGGATGCTGATCCATCCGGTGCTGCGGTCGGCGTTGTTGCGCGCGCTGCGGCACCCGGTGCCCCTCGTGTTCGCCGCCTTCGTCGCGTGGAACATCGTCACGACATTGATCTTCTCGCCGAGCCTGACGTGGAGCGCGTCGATCCTCATCTGGCTGCTGATCGATCTGCTGTTGCTGCTGTCGATGATGGCCCTCGCCGAGGGCGCCGACTTCGCCGGCCGGCTCGGGAGACTCTCAGTCGCTCCCTGGGCGCTCGTCGGCTTCGCCGCCTACGTCGTCGCGAACCTCACCCGCGGTCAGGTGGCGCTCGGCGCCGACTTCGACTATCTCTACGAGGTCTACGTCGCCCGCGTCACCGCGATCGAGGCCAACATCTACGCATCGATCCTGATCTTCTGGACGCTGCTCGCGATCACCCGGCGCGGCATCGGTCGCTGGGAGACAGCGGCAATCGCCGTCTCCGTGCCCCTCGGTCTCGTGGCTTCCCAGACGCGCACGGCCGTCTTCAGTCTCGTGCTCGGTCTCGCGGTGTTCGGCGTGTTCACCGTGTTCTCGCTGCGCTCGAGCTGGCGGGAACGCGTCCGGCGCATCGCGCCCGCTCTCGTGCTGATCGGGACGCTCGTGGTCACCTACGGCATCGTCGCCGCGCTGGGCGGCACCGAGCCCGCGGATCGCACCCTGCCGGAAGCGACGGCCTCCGCACCGGCCGCTACGGGCGCCCCGGCCGTGACGCCGACTGCGACCCCTTCCCCCGCCCCCACCCGGGAGCCCGACCCGACCAACCCCGAGCAGCAGAACAAGATCGGCGACGTCGACTTCCAGGGCGGCACGGTCGGCTTCCGTCTCGAGGTCGCCGGTCTCGCCGCGCAGGAGATGAAGGGCGTCAACCTGTGGTTCGGCAACGGCACGAACACCTTCGGCCTGCGACACGAACAGCCCGGCACCCCCGGAGTCAGCGGGCACATCATCATGCTGCCCGTGCAGGTGCTCTACGACGGAGGGATCGTCGGTCTCGGGCTGCTCGTCGCACTGTTCGTCGCGGTCTTCGTGTGCGTCCCTCGCCCGCGCAAGCCGATCGCGGCGGGTCTGCTCGCCTCGTACCTGCTGTCGGCGACCCTCACGAGCATGTTCTGGTTCGCGATCACGTGGATCCTCATCGCGGTGCTGCTGCGGCCCCTGACCGAGGACGAGCGTGACCTCGACCGCTCCTGAGGCGCCCCGGCCCCATCGCGCCCGCAGCGTCGCCCTGCTGACCGGGGTGTCCGCTCTCTCGGCCATCTCCCCCCTGATCGCGCTGCCACTCATCACGCGCGCCGCGGGCCCCACGGGGTTCGCGGAGATCGCGATCGGTCAAGCGCTCGGAACCCTCGCGGCGACCCTCATCACCTTCGGCTGGGCCGTGCGCGGGCCGGTCGAGGCAGCGCGGTCCTCGCACCCCTCGCGCGTCTTCCGCGCCAGCATCGTCGTGCGGGGTGCGAACAGCGTGCTGATCCTGCCCGTCGTGGCCGTCGTCGCCGCGCTCGCGAGCCACGCCGACGATCACGCGCTCGCGATCGTCTCGGCCCTGGCCTTCTCGCTGCAGGGGCTCTCCCTCAGCTGGTACGCGGTCGGCGTCGGCCGGCCTCTGCTGTCGCTCGTGTTCGACGCCCTCCCCCGCATCGTGCTGAACCTCGTCGGAGCCGTTCTGGCTCTCGTCACCGGCATCCCCCTGCTCTACCCGGTGATCCTGCTGGCCGGAACCTTCGCGGCGTTCGTCGTCGCCACGTGGCTGATCGGCCTGCGTGAGCGGTTCGCGGTCGGCGAGACCCTGCGCGACGCACGGTCGGCCTACCGCGGGGGCTGGCGCACGGCGCTGGCCGCCGGCCTGCTGACGTTCTCCGAGACGGCGCCGTTGTCCACCCTCGGCGTGGCCACCTCACCCGCGGCGATCGGCTTCGCCCCCTTCGATCGCGTGCTGAAGTACGGCTACATCGGCGTGTACATGATCACGTCGTCGTTCCAGGGGTGGGTGTCGTCCGCGGCCGGAGCCGCCGGGCTCCGTCGGATGCGCCGCGCGGTCGGCATCCACGGGCTGCTCGCGATCGGGCTCGGCGCCGGGTTCGCGCTGGTGGTCCCCTGGGCGACCCCGATCGCGCTCGGTCCGGGCTTCGAGATCGCCCCCCTCACCGCTCTGTTCGGTGGCATCGCCCTCGCCGCGATGACCCTGGCGACCGCCCTCGGAATGTGCGTCGTCCTGCCATCCGGGCGCGACGGCGCCTATCTGGCCTCGGTCTGCGTGGCGGCCGTGCTGATCGTGCCCGCGGTCCTCATCGGTGCGGGCCTCGGCGGGGTCGCGGGCGCCGCCGCCGGCGTCGCTGCCGTTCAGCTCGCGGCTTTGCTGGCGCTGAGCGTCGCTGCGGTGCCGGTGCTGCGCGGTCGGTGACCCTCGTCGCGGCCGATCAGGCCAGGAGGTAACCGGCGGCCGACATCGCGACCCAGACGGCGGTGAAGATCAGACCGGCGAGCAGAGGCCCCCACGGCCGACGCGACAGGGCGACGAAGACGGATGCCGCCAGGCCGAGGCCGATGAGGAGAGCACGCGGCATACCCGACACCGTCGGGGAGAACACGGCCGGCACGACGGCGAAGGCGAGCGTCGACGCGGCTGCAGCCGTGACCCGGCTCCACACCGGCGTCAGGCGCGTGGCGGCGAAGGACTCGGCGGCGGGGTAGACGAAGAAGATCGCGAAGAACGTCAGGCCCAGCACGACGATGAAGGGTGCGGCGACGCCGAGCACGAGCCAGCGGGGGGACAGGGCCGCGAGAGCGGGGAACCCGAGATCAGCGGCGAAGACGCCGGTGAGGAACGGCAGGATGACACCGAGCACGAGGGCCCACAGCACGTCGAGCGCCCGCAGCGAGAAGAACCCGGCGAAGCGCGTCCGGGCCGCCAACGCGAGTCCCGTCGCGCCCAGGATGAGAGCTGCGGCGAGAGCACCGATACTGCGGCCGACGTCGCCGTCGAAGGCGAGCGAGGCGAGCGAGCCGACAGCGAGGGCGACGACGAGCGCCCCGAGCGCAGCGGCAAGGGGCTTCCACGTGCCGGCGAAGCCCGCGCCGCGCCGCGGTGTCGAAGACGCTCGGCCTACGCCCCGGCTCTCGGGCCGCTCCGCGGCCGTGCCGCCGATGTCCGCCGGGATTGTAGAGTCGCCGCCGATCTCGACGCTGTTGGCGACGCGTGCTTCCCGACGGGATCGTCGGCTCGGGTCGACGGCAGCATCATTCACCCGCTCAGCATACGGGTTCCACCCGCGGCGCCCGGGTGGAGGACGCGAGGCAGCCGCGAGGCACTGCTGCGGCTTGCGCGCCAGGGTGAAGACTCAAGTAGGCTCGCGCTCACGCGAAGGATGAAGTGGGGACGACCGGAACGCTGATGGCACGCACACGTCGCCGTGAGGGGAGCCGCACCGCAGCCGCTCCGCCCGGGGCACCCGGACCAGCCAGCGAGCTGGTCCCGCTCCCCCACAATGTGGCGGTCGAGCTGCTCGCCGCGGCCGTGAACGATTTCGCGGAGCTGCACGGCATCCGCGTTCTGACGATCAAGGGTCGTGTGCTCGCGGATCAGGGACTTCGCGCGGTCCGCGGTTCGTCGGACGTCGACGTCCTGGTCGATCCGTCGGCATTCGAACGCCTGTGGCGCCTCCTCCGCTCGAGCGGGTGGACCGATCGCGACAAGGCCGTCCTGGTCGAGCTCCCTCGAGAGGGATCCGTGCTCGCGCCGCACGCGCGAACCCTGGAGCACCCGCAGTGGCCCTGTCACCTGGACCTCCATCGGTACTATCCGGGATTCCTGAGCCCCGCTCAAGACGTGTTCGACACCCTGTGGGAGGCCCGCTCGAAGATCGAGCTGGCGCACAGCGTGTGCCCCGTCCCCTCTGCGACCGACCACTGGCTCGTCGCCGCTCTCCACGCCGCCCGCTCCCGCGATGCCGTCCAGCTGCTCGATCTCGAGGAACGGGCAGCCGAGCGCCTGAGCGCGGACATGGGCGACCTCTCCCGACGAGCTGTGGCGACGGGAGCAGTCGGACCCCTCCGCGACACCCTGAAACGGCTCACCGGCGATACCTTCGCCCTGTCGCCCGAAGCGGACCGGCTGACGGCATTGTGGCGACGACGCGTGGAGTCGCCGGACGACCTCCCCGAGACCCTTGCCGAGCAATTCGCCGGCGCGAGCTGGCCGGCCCGCGCACGCCTGGCGGCTCGTAAGCTCGTCCCCAGCCCACGCTTCGCTCAAGCGTTCTTCGGCGTCGCCGACGATCCGCTCAGCCTGCTCCGCTTCTACCTGCGGCGCATCGTCACCGCGCCCGCCAAGCTGCTCCGCATCCTCGAAGCTGCACGTCGACGGAGGTCGTGAATGACTCACTCCACGCCCGTGTGGCAGCGCTCACCCGGAATCGGTTGGACGCGGGACGGCTCGGCGGCGTACATCGCGCTCCCCGCACGGATGACGCCGTTCGCCGTCATCCGGCTGTCCGATGTGGGCGTCGCGATCTGGGAGCTGATCGACGGGCTTCGCGACGAGGATGAGATCGTCTCGGAGATCGTCCGCGTCTGGGAGGCGGACGAGGCCGACGTGCGGCCGACGGTCGCCTCCTTCATCGACGCACTCGCTACGAAGGGCGTCGTGCAGCCGAGCGACGGCTGAGCCGGTCGGCTGGACCCGTGAGCGCGCTTCGTCAGCGGGCCGCTCGGCGGGAGCGCCGCGAGGGCGAGGCACTGTCGCCAGTCGTCGACGCCGCCACCGCTGTGCTCCGGCGGATGCCGGGCCCCTCATCCACGCGCGCCGACGTTCGCGCCTTCCCTTTAGAGGCCTTCGCGGGTCCCGCTGCCGTCACCGTCTCCGGAGTCGCCGATGGCGGTGCCGCGTAGTAGTCCCCGGTGTACTGGTAGTCGTCGTAGCCGCGGCCGCGTCCGCGGACGGGCACCCGGTTGATGACCACCCCGAGGCAGCGCGCGTTCGCCTTCTCGAGGTTGAGCATCGCCTTCTTCAGCGTCTCGATCGTGGTCTTGCCGACGCTGGCCACCACCATCACGCCGTCGGCATGGTGTCCGAGCACGGCGGCGTCGGTCACGGGGAGCAGCGGCGGTGCATCGATGATGATCGTCGCATCCGCCGACAGCGTGCGCATGAGATCGCGCATGCGCTCCGAGCCGAGGACCTCGGAGGGGTTCGGGGGAAGCATCCCCGCTCCCAGGACCAAGAGGTTGCCGTCGACGCCGACCGGCTGCGCGACCTCATCGAAGAGAGCGCGACCGGCCAGAACGTCGGTGAGGCCCGCACCGTCGATCAGGCCGAAGATGTTCGCCACCATGGGCCGTCGGAGGTCACCGTCGATCAGCACGACGCGTTGCCCGCTCGCCGCGAGCACGATCGCGAGGTTCGCGCTGGTGGTGGACTTTCCGTCGCCGGGGAGCGGGCTGCTGATGACGATCACGCGCGGAGGATTGTCCACGTCGATGAATTGGAGGTTGGTGCGCAATTCGCGGAGCGACTCCGCCACGCGGAAGAATTTCGCACGCGCTCCGCCGCTCATCCCCCCGTCGAAGGGAACCAGCCGACCGGTGTCGGTGAAGGACTTCTCAAGAGGAATGGTGCCGACAACGGGATGCCCGGTCTCGCGTTCGACCACCTCTGCAGATCGGATGCGGCGGTCGAGAACGTATCGGACCACGGCCCCCGAGACTCCCGCAGCGAGACCGATGAGACCGCCGACGGCCAGCGCGATACGCCAGTTCGGCGAACTGGGCGAGCGGGGCAGCTGAGCGGAATCCCCCGCGATGAGCTGCACGAGCGCTTGGCCCCCGTCTCGCGATTCGAGACGCGAGATCTCGGACGACATCGCCTGGATCCACGCCTGCGCGAGATCACGCGCGCCCTCGGGCGTCGAGGCGTTCGCGACGACGAGGAGGTTCACCGTGTCGACGGGATTGCTCACGCGCACCTGATCGACGAGCGTCTCCGGGCGGGTGTCGAGCCCCAGCTGCGTGATGACGTCTTCCGCGACCGACCGCCACGTGCCCAGATCGATGTAGGACTTGACCTTGGACTTCGCGAGGTTGTCGGCGATGAGCGCGGATCCGGTGTCTTCACCCTGGCCAGTCACGGCGACGAAGCCGCTGGCATCCGCGGTGTAGACGGGCTTCTGCAGGGCGACCCAGCCCGCGGCGGCCCCGATGCCGAGGAGAGTGCCGAGAAGCAGCCACACCCAGCCCACTCGGATGATGCGCAGGTACGTCTGCAACTCCACCGGACACACTCCCTTTCACGCCGTCATCGCGACAGCCTCGCCCCCCGGGCGTCTCAGCGCGAATTCCGAGGAATGCCTCGGGCACATGATTCTAGAACCCGCCCGCGCGTCTCCGTGAACACGAACGAGCGCATTCACACTCTCATTCTTAGCGTCCGGAGAAGGTCGGCGTCGACCGACGTCATGCCGAGGTGGACGACGTCTCGGACAGGGCACGTCGCATTGTCCGCTCCGATGCGAATCCGCTCTGCCGCGCAATGCGCTGCACGGTCATTCCCGAATCCGCTCGCACCTCGAGGAGGGCACGGGCGAAATCGACGCGGAGCGAACGGAGATACGTCGACGGCGACGTCCCGCGTTTCTCGAAGAGGCGATGCAGGTGTCGCGACGACACGTGCAGCTCCGCCGCGGCGGCCGCCACCGAGAATCGCGGATCGGTGAACCTCGACTCGAACAGCAACCGCACGCGATTGAACGTCGAGGTCCGCGCCGCCGCGACCACCTCGCGCTCCCCCGCGGAGAAGAACAACGCGAACGCGATGTCGAGGAGCGTCCTCTCCATGACCATCGCTTCGACCATGCTCAATGACGGCCGCATTCCCGCGACCGTCGTCACGTATGCCCGCGCCGCCAGGGCGGCCGTCGTGAGGGACGGCCGACTCGAGACGCGATCGACGTCGAGACCGAGGTCCTCCACCGCGGCCCGCGGAAGCCACAGCGTCGCCGCCGCTCCCCGGCTCCAGACCAGGCGCAGAGGGAATCCGTGGCGGAGGACGATCGGCGCGCGGTCCACCCCCTCGCGCGGGGTGTCGCCCTCGACGGTCGCCTGCGCCTCGTCCACGGGGAAGACGATCCCGATGTAGCCGGTATCGCCGGCCTCCGACCACAGCCACAGATCACCGTGATCGACCGCGTGCAACGTGATCGCGGCGCGCCCGGCTGAGGTGACACCGGCCGGATGCGGAATGCGCGACATCCGCAGGTGGTCCCGCAACAGCGCACGGATCGGGGCACGATCCGCGCCCGGATCGACCGCCAGGTTCCACGATGCGATGCTGCTCATCCGACCCCCCAGCCTCGATCGCAGCGTTGCTTGTCAGGGGGTGTGGTTGCACGGATAGACGGTGTGAGCAGCACTGCGCACGACCGCACCACGGCGCCCCGCCCCCGCCCCCTTACATTCGGGAGACGGGGCGCCGTGATCCTCCACCGCACGGTAGCCGCCGGCATCCGGCGTCGGTCGGCTCGACCGCGGATATCGGTACCGGAGTCAGTAGTCGCGTCGGTAGTCGGCCGGCCCTCCGCCGGCGCTCCTCCGTAGCCCGCCGGTATCCGGCGCGGACGTCAGAGGATGCCGGCTCCGACCGGGACCAGAATCGAAGACGACGCCACGAGCGTGCGTCCCGGGAACACGATGGTCGCGGTGACGGGGAACGACGCCAACGCATTGATCCCGACGCCCGTGCTGACGCCTGCGAGGCCCCACACCACGGGGATGTCGAGGGTCCCGTTCGACCCGACGCTGAAATTCTTCGACGTGGTGAACGACGTCTGCGGGAATCCGTACTGCGATCCGAGCGCGCTCTGGTACACCGCGGTCCGCTGGCCGGTCGTCGTCAGCGTGCTGTCGAACCGATAGACCCCGAATCCGCGAGCGCGTCCGACGGAGACGTTGATCCCGACGGGGCGCTGCACCGTGATCGTCACGGTCGCGGTTCCCGACAGCGCGCCGGCGCCGTTGGTGACCCGGAGCGTCGTCGGCACCGTGATCGCCACCGCGGCGGTCGCCGTAGACGCCGAGTCGAGGACATTGAGGGTCAGCAGGCTCGTCACGTCGTCCGTGAGGGCCACGGCGGCGTTGTTCACCGACGCGGAGGCCGCAGGAGCCGCGACAGCGGCCGCGATCACCGGAACCGACCACGCGGCGCCCTTCAGAACGGTACGCCGCTCGATCCCCCGCGCCGCACCCGTCGCACCCGACGCCGTGTCCGATGACAGCTCTTCCAACATCGATTCTCCCCTTTTGCGAAAAAGCGGGAACCGGTCGAACCCGCCACGCGATCGTCGCGAAGGGGGCTACTGGTCGACATCGGTAAGGTCTCATCACGGCCGCGAAAGGTCCGAAAGTGACCGGTCGGAAATGCGAAACAGGCGCCGCGAACGGCGCCTGAATGTCGGAAACGGACGCCGTCAACGGCATCCGGAAACGACAAAGGCCGGGCCCGAAGGCCCGGCCTTTGCCGAGTGAAGTCTGGGAGGACTTACTTGAGGATCTTGGTGACGGTACCGGCACCGACGGTGCGGCCACCCTCACGGATCGCGTAGCCGAGGCCCTCTTCCATGGCGATCGGCTGGATGAGCTCGACCGACATCTCCGTGGTGTCACCGGGCATGACCATCTCGGTGCCCTCGGGCAGCGTGATGACGCCGGTCACGTCGGTGGTGCGGAAGTAGAACTGCGGGCGGTAGTTCGTGAAGAACGGGTTGTGGCGGCCGCCCTCTTCCTTGGACAGGATGTACGCCGTGCCCTCGAAGTTGGTGTGCGGGGTGACCGAACCGGGCTTCACGACGACCTGGCCGCGCTCGACGTCGTCACGCTTGGTGCCGCGGAGGAGCAGACCACAGTTCTCGCCGGCCCAGGCCTCGTCGAGCTGCTTGTGGAACATCTCGATACCCGTGACCGTGGTCTTCTGCGTCGGGCGGATGCCGACGATCTCGACCTCGGAGTTGATCGCGAGGGTACCGCGCTCGGCGCGACCCGTGACGACCGTTCCACGACCGGTGATGGTGAAGACGTCCTCGATGGGCATGAGGAAGGGCTTGTCCTTGTCACGCACCGGGTCGGGGATGGAGGAGTCGACGGCCTCCATGAGCTCGACGATCGAGTTGACCCACTGCTCGTCACCCTCGAGAGCCTTCAGGCCCGAGACGCGCACGACGGGGGCGTTGTCGCCGTCGAAGTCCTGCGACGACAGGAGCTCGCGGACCTCGAGCTCGACGAGCTCCAGGATCTCCTCGTCGTCGACCATGTCGCTCTTGTTCAGCGCGACGAGCAGGTAGGGCACGCCGACCTGCTTGGCGAGCAGGACGTGCTCGCGGGTCTGAGCCATCGGGCCGTCGGTGGCGGCGACCACGAGGATCGCGCCGTCCATCTGAGCGGCACCGGTGATCATGTTCTTGATGTAGTCGGCGTGACCGGGGGCGTCGACGTGAGCGTAGTGACGCTTGGGGGTCTCGTACTCGACGTGCGAGATGTTGATCGTGATACCGCGCTGACGCTCTTCGGGCGCGGAGTCGATCGACGCGAAGTCACGCTGAACGTTGGTGGCCGACGGGAACTTGTCGGCGAGCACCTTCGAGATGGCAGCGGTGAGCGTGGTCTTGCCGTGGTCGACGTGACCGATCGTTCCGATGTTCACGTGCGGCTTGGTCCGCTCGAACTTGGCCTTAGCCACTGGGTCCTCCTCAGGACGTTGGTTGCGAGGTCTCGGGCGCTGGATTGCGACCGATTCTTCGCGGGGATGGTTCTCAGATTACTAGAGAGTCGGTATTCAGTTTGTGCGGATGCCGGGAACCCGAGCAGAACCCGGGATTCCCGGCATCCGTGAGAGCGGTGTTACTCGCCCTTGTTCTTCTGGACGATCTCGTCGGCCACGGCCTTCGGGACGTCGGCGTAGCTGTCGAACTCCATCGAGTAGACGGCACGGCCCGAGGTCTTCGAGCGCAGGTCACCGATGTAGCCGAACATCTCGGACAGCGGCACGTTGGCCCGGACGACCTTGACGCCGGCGGCGTCTTCCATCGACTGGATCTGGCCACGACGCGAGTTCAGGTCGCCGATGACGTCGCCCATGTACTCCTCGGGAGTACGCACCTCGACGGCCATGATCGGCTCGAGGATGGTGGGGTTCGCCTTGCGGACGGCCTCCTTGAAGCCCATCGAGCCGGCGATCTTGAACGCCATTTCCGACGAGTCGACGTCGTGCGAAGCACCGTCGAGGAGGATCGCCTTGACACCCACCATGGGGTAGCCGGCGAGCACGCCGACGTTCATGGCGTCCTGGAAGCCCTGGTCGGTCGGCGAGATGTACTCGCGCGGGATACGACCACCGGTGACCTTGTTCTCGAACTCGTAGGTCTTGTCGGCCGTGACCTCGAGGGGCTCGATCGCGAACTGGATCTTCGCGAACTGACCCGAACCACCGGTCTGCTTCTTGTGGGTGTAGTCGTGACGCTCGACCGCCTTGCGGATGGTCTCGCGGTACGCCACCTGGGGCTTTCCGACGTTGGCCTCGACCTTGAACTCGCGCTTCATGCGGTCGACCAGGATGTCGAGGTGGAGCTCGCCCATGCCCTTGATGACGGTCTGACCGGTCTCGGCGTTCTGCTCGACGCGGAACGTCGGGTCTTCTTCGGCGAGCTTCTGGATGGCGACACCCAGCTTCTCCTGGTCGGCCTTGGTCTTGGGCTCGATGGCGACCTCGATGACCGGCTCCGGGAACGTCATCGACTCGAGGACGACCTGGTTCTGCGGGTCGCAGAGGGTGTCACCGGTGGTGGTGTCCTTCAGACCGATGACCGCGTAGATGTGACCGGCGGTGACGGAGTCGACCGGCATCTCCTTGTTGGCGTGCATCTGGAAGATCTTCCCGATGCGCTCCTTCTTGCCCTTGGTCGCGTTGACGACCTGGGCACCGGAGTCGAGGTGACCCGAGTACACGCGGATGTAGGTGAGGCGACCGAAGAACGGGTGCGTCACGATCTTGAACGCGAGCGCCGCGAAGGGCTCCTCGCGGTCGGCGTGACGCTCGATGACGACCTCTTCGTCCTTGGGGTCGTGCGCCTCGATGGCGGGCACGTCCAGGGGCGAGGGGAGGTAGTCGACCACGGCGTCGAGCATGGGCTGCACGCCGCGGTTCTTGAACGCCGAACCGCACAACACGGGGTAGACCTCGCTGGCGATCGTCATCTTGCGGATGGCGCCCTTGATCTCCTCGTGGGTGAGCTCTTCGCCACCGAAGTACTTCTCGAGCAGGGCGTCGTCGGACTCGGCGACGGTCTCGAGGAGCTTCTCGCGGTACTCCTGCGCCTTCTCGACGAGGTCGGCCGGGATCTCCTGGATCTCGTACTTGGCGCCCATGGTGACATCACCCTTGGCGTCGCCGGGCCAGACCAGGGCACGCATGTAGACCAGGTCGACGACGCCGACGAAGTCGTTCTCGGCACCGATCGGGATCTGGAGCACCAGGGGCTTGGCCTTCAGACGGTTGACGATGGTGTCGACCGTGAAGTAGAAGTCGGCGCCCAGCTTGTCCATCTTGTTGACGAAGCAGATGCGGGGGACGTCGTACTTGTCGGCCTGACGCCACACGGTCTCGGACTGGGGCTCGACGCCCTCCTTGCCGTCGAAGACGGCGACCGCACCGTCGAGCACGCGGAGCGAGCGCTCCACCTCGACCGTGAAGTCGACGTGACCGGGGGTGTCGATGATGTTGATCTGGTTCTTTTCCCAGAAGCACGTCACAGCAGCGGAGGTGATCGTGATGCCACGCTCCTGCTCCTGCTCCATCCAGTCGGTCGTGGCCGCACCGTCGTGCGTCTCGCCGATCTTGTGGTTGACGCCCGTGTAGAACAGGATGCGCTCGGTCGTCGTCGTCTTGCCGGCATCGATGTGCGCCATGATGCCGATGTTGCGGACCTTGTGGAGGTCGGTGAGCACGTCTTGTGCCACGGGTGTCTTCCTTACCTGTTGGGAGGTTGATGCCGGGCCCATCGGAGGGTCCGTGACCGGGGTTCGATCACGGACCCTCCGCGGGTTTTACCAGCGGTAGTGCGCGAAGGCGCGGTTCGACTCGGCCATCTTGTGGGTGTCTTCGCGGCGCTTGACCGCGGCACCGAGGCCGTTCGAGGCGTCGAGGATCTCGTTCTGCAGACGCTCGGTCATCGTCTTCTCACGACGACCCTTCGCGTAGCTCACGAGCCAGCGCAGCGCGAGCGTGTTGGCGCGGTGCGGCTTGACCTCGACGGGAACCTGGTAGGTCGAGCCACCGACGCGGCGGCTCTTGACCTCGAGGGTGGGACGGACGTTGTCGAGCGCCTTCTTCAGCGTGGCGACGGCGTCCTGGCTGTTCTTCGCCTCGACACCCTTGAGGGCGTCGTAGACGATCGACTCGGCGATGGACTTCTTGCCGTCGACGAGGATCTTGTTGACCAGCTGGGTGACGACGGGGGCGCCGTACACCGGGTCGTTGACGACGGGACGCTTCGGGGCGGGACCCTTACGAGGCATGGTTCTCAGCCCTTCTTCGCGCCGTAGCGGCTACGAGCCTGCTTACGGTTCTTGACAGCCTGGGTGTCGAGCGCACCGCGGACGATCTTGTAGCGGACACCGGGGAGGTCCTTCACACGACCACCACGGACGAGCACGAGCGAGTGCTCCTGGAGGTTGTGACCCTCACCGGGGATGTACGCGGTGACCTCGGTGCCGTTGCGCAGCTTGACGCGGGCGACCTTGCGCATGGCCGAGTTCGGCTTCTTGGGGGTCGTCGTGTACACGCGGGTGCACACGCCGGCCTGCTGGGGGTTCGACTTCAGCGCGGGAGCCTTGGTCTTCGAGACCTTCGGCGAGCGGCCCTTGCGAACCAACTGCTGAATGGTTGGCACGTTCTCTCCTTGATTGGCCGGGCGGTTCCTCTCGGGCCGCCCGGGGTGCTGCACGGTGACAGCGGTCGTGTCTCCCCCGTCATGTCGCTCATCTTGCGATTCGTGACGTGTCGGGCTCACGTGTGATCCACCGCGCGTCAGAATGATCGGACGCGGTTGTGGTGGATATGCCGTGGGGGTGACCTGTTCGCAGGCCAGTCCCTGAGATGGTGCGAGCGTTGATCCGCACGACCTACCCGAAGGCACGACGCACGGCGCGCGTGAACGCA
Organism: Microbacterium sp. NPDC089190; assembly: GCF_040701795.1. Lineage (NCBI taxonomy): Bacteria > Bacillati > Actinomycetota > Actinomycetes > Micrococcales > Microbacteriaceae > Microbacterium > Microbacterium sp. NPDC089190. The sequence continues at coordinate 920,709 of NZ_JBFBHF010000001.1, forward strand.
CACCCGCTCAATGATACGCGTTCCCCGGAGGACGGGCAAACGTGCACGCGTCTCCCCCAGCCGACGGTCAGGATGCCGCCCGCTCAGCCCAGGAGCAGCACCGCCGCCGCCGCGCCGGCGGCCAGCAGCAGGACCACCGCGGTACCGATCAGCAGTGCTCGCCAGGCGCCCCGTCGAGCCGGCCGCGGCCGCACGAGGGCGGGATCGTCGCGGAGCCCGGACCGCGCAGGCGGCACGGAACGCGCCACCCGGATCGGCGCATCGACCCGCGGATCGTAGATCTCGCGCCCCAGGGCGGCGGGTACGCGCGCCTCGCGCACCGCCCCGTCGACGGCCTGCGGTCCTGCGTCCACCGACCGTCGGCTCGCGGAGGCATCGGCCGCATCGGCACGACGCGCGCGGCGCGTACCCGCCTGGGTGTCGTCGACTCCGCCGGGCGCGCGACGCGGTCGTGTGCTGTCGTCGGGTGACTCTTCGACGGCGGGCGCGGACGAGCGCCGGGCACGGAGCCCCGGCTCGGTGTCGTCGACGGGGAGAAGTTCCGGGCTGCGCGCCGCGCGCTCCTCCACCGGGGCACGACGCACGGTCGCGTCGTCGAGCTCCGCCTCCAGAGCGGCGGGCCGCGCGACCACGGTGCGATCGTCGGCGTCCGCTGCGATGTCGACGCGCCGGGCGATCACCGTCGCGTCGTCCGGCTCCGCAACGGCATCCGCACGACGAGCGATCTCCGTCGCGTCGTCCGGCTCCCGCACGTCGGAGCGCACGGTGGCGTCGTCGAGGTCGTCCGCGTGGGACCGCACGGTGGCGTCGTCGGGGTCGTCTGCGTCGGCGGCCGCGGGTGAGCCACCGTCAGCCGCGGCCGGCGGGTTCGCGGGCCAGGGGCGCAGTCGGCCCGCCCACAGCGTGACCTCGTCGGGATCGTCGGCTCGGTCGAACGGACCGCTCACACGTTCCTCCGAGTGAGGCGCACCTCCGCGTCGCCGAGGAAGAACCGTTCGCCCGCCTCGATCTCCTCGCCGGGGGGAGCTTCCACCTCGGTGCCCATGAGCGTGGCGAACAGCACGCCGTTCGTCGACTCCAGGTCGGTGACGTACCAGGTGTCGCCACGCAGCTCGAGGCGCGCGTGCGTCTTCGAGACCGTCCGCGTCTCGTCGACGATCGGGACGAGCTGACCGTCGGGGTGCGCGGCATCCGGGCCGGGACGACGGCCGAGGATGACGACCGACGACGTCAGATCGACCGTCTCGCCGTTGGGGGCGATCAGCGCCCACGGGATGCGCTTGCGCCGCGCCACGACCGTGCGGTCGAGTGCGTCGAAGTCGTCGTCCGACGGGACCTCCGGGCGCGTGTACAACGCCGACACCGACGTGCGGGCCGAGCGCGGAGCGCCCGCGTCGGGGGCGTCGGGTACGGCCGAGACCGCTTCGGAGAGCTCGGGGAACTCGTCGGCGGGGGTCCGGGAGACGCGGGGAGCGGGAACCGGCGTCGCCGCGGGCCGCGTGAGCGGTGCCTCCGGGATGATCGCGGGCGCCTCGTCCAGCTCCTCCGCCTCGCGGCGCGCGGGAGCAGCCCACGGCGACGGGCCGTCGTCGACGGGATGATCGGGTGCCGCATCCGCCGCGGGGGACGCCGGTGCCGCCGAGGGGGAGGCCGACTCGACATCGGTGGGATCACTCGTGCGCCGCGCGGCCGGTGACGCGCCACGGGTGGGAGCCCCGGGCAGCAGCAGCGCGCGGGTCGCGAGGGCGTCGCCATCGGGCTCAGCGGGCGGCTCGGCGAAGCGGGGGACCCACCCCGTCGGGGACTGCTCGGCATCCGGCTTCATGTCGACGTCGGCGGGCCCGGCCTGCTGATCGGCCCGATCTCGCGGCGCGGCCCCGTCGGCCCCCGCGGGAGCGCCGTCGCGCAGCGCGTCGAGCACCTCGAAGACCGATCCGGAGGCGGCGGGAACGGACCGGTCCGTCGAGCGGTGTCCGTCGAGACGGGCCGGCGCGAGATCGGTCGGCGGGGCCCAGTCGCTCGGGGACGGGACCGCATCGGCCAACGAACCGGCGGGGGCGGCGAAGGGCTGCACGACCGGCTCCGACACCGGCGGCGCCGCGTCGACGAAGCGGTCGGCTGCGGGGCGGTCGGCTGCGGGGCGGTCGTCCGGGGCGGGCTCGGCCTCGGGCGTCCACCCGCCGATCAGCGGGACGTACGGGCCCTGGAAGTCGCGTCCGCGGCGAACGGGTGCGGAGTCCTCGTCGGCACCGCGGGCGGCGTCGCCCTCCCACCGTGCGGAGCCGAAGCCGAGGACGCTGGCCCAGACGACGAGGAAGACGGCGCCCAGCACGGTGAGGCCGCCGCCCGCGCCGAATCCGACGGTGATGCGGTGGACCGCCACGACGAGGACCACGTAGAAGGCGATGAAGCCGAAGAGGGGCACGAGGTTGATCAGCACGAGCCACGGCGAGAACCCGCCGAGCTTCAGCACGGTGGCGACGTTGACCACCGGCACCCACGCCTTCCAGACCGGCTCGCCGATCTTGCGGAACATCGCGGCCAGGGCGAGAGCGAGCCAGACGTACAGCACCACGACCAGGGCGAGCGAGCTCGCTCCCAGGACCAGCGTCGTCGAATCGGTCATGTCGTGTCGCGCCCCGCCGCCGTGGCGGAACGCTTCCCCCTCTCGTCGCGATGCGGCGACCCCCGCCGAGAAGGCCGGGGGGCGAGGAACCGCAGGAACGATCTCAACGATACGGCCGCGCGCACTCGGCGCCAGAAGCCGCGCTGACGGGTGAGGACGCGACGTTCGTCGTCGACGATGCGCCAGAAGGCGGTGACCTCGTCGGGGGTGATCCGGTCGGCGGCGAACACGGCGCGATCGGCATCAGCGGCCAGGCGGATGCCGGAGGGCGTCGCGAACGCGTCAGCGACCTCGCGACGGGTCGATGCACGCGGCACGGAACGCCCCGCGTCGAGTCCGGCGTCGACGTACTCGTCCCACCCGCCGGCGATCGCTCCCCTCGGATCGGGGTCGTGTCGACGGCCGCGGCGGCGCAGCGCCTTGGCGATGAGCACGGCCAGGAACGGCCCGAACAGCACCAGCACGACGAGCACGGCGATGCCCGCGGTGCGCAGCAGCGGCCAGAGCCACGCGAGATCGATGCCCTCGTCGGTGCGGGAGTCGTCGTCGCGGGAGTCGTCCTCCTGCACGGGCTCGGGCGGGACGACCTCTTCGACGGTGTCGGGACGCACCTCGGTGACGTTCTCGGGGTCCTGCTGCTGGGTGACCTCGAGGCTCGGCGACTGCTCCCACTGCGGGGTGACGTCGACGGCCGCCCACCGACCGTCGGCGCCCTCGACCTCCGTCCACGCGGTCAGGTCGCGCGGTCGGCACTCCCCCGCGTCGCACGCCGACAGGGTCGGGTCGGCGGTCTCCAACCGCGTACCGACGACGACGCGGGCGGGGAAGCCCAGTTCGCGGGCGATGAGCGCCGTCGCGACCGCGAACTGCTCGTCGTCGCCGACGGCGGCGACGTAGTTGCCGGTCGCCTCCGCACGCGGGTCGTCCTCGCGATCGAGGAGACGCTCGAACATGCGGTCGATGCGCGCGAGGGAGTGACCCGAGGCGCTCGGCTGCAGCTGATAGCCGGGAAGGTCGGCGGTCCACGCGGGAGCGGCGGTGCCCGGCGCGGCCAGGCTGTGGCTGAGATAACCGCGCTCCCGGAGCAGCTGGACGAGGGCCTGCAGGGCTGCGCCGTCGGAGCCTGTCGCGTGCTCCTCGACCCACCTCTTCAGGTTGTCTCCGCCCGACACCCCCTGCGGCGCTCCGGGAGCTGTCACGGACGCGAGGTCGACGGGGGCGGGCTCCACACCCGAGAGCTCGTAGCGGTCCCCCGCGCGCAGGCCTCCGTCGGAGGTCTGCACCCCCGCTTCGGCGGAAGCACTGTAGTAGAAGCGGTCGGCCAGAGCGCCGCGCCGATCGCCCTCGAACGTCGCCGAGGCGAGACGGCCGGCGGTCGGCATCCAGATCCCGTCGAGATCGACGATCTCCACCTCGGCTGCGATCGTGCGACCCTCGCCGGCGTCGCGGGTCGAAGGTAGGCGGACGAAGCCCGCTCCTTCCTCGCCCGAGGCGCGGAAGATCTCCCCGTCGTAGGCATCGAGAGTGGCCAGACGGATGCGCTCGGGCAGGGTCCCCTCGCCGCTCACACGGAACAGCACCTCGTCGGCCCGGGCGTCCGAGAACATGGCGCGGTACTGCGCGAGCGGACTCACGGCCTCGGCGATCTGCTCCTGCGGTCCGGCGGCGGAACGGAGGACCTCCCGCTCCGCTCCCCGCGACACCCACGGCACGACGGCGACCGTGACGACCGCGGCGAGGGCGACCATCGCCACCCCGAGCGCGGCGCGTCGACGGTCGGTGCGGGAGCGCCCCGGGGCCACCTGCGCGGCGGAGACCTCGCTCGCGCGGCGGAGCGCGCGGGCACGCTCGTCGTGGGCGCGCCACGCCAGCCACAGCACGGCCGACAGCAGCGCCGCCAGGCCCACCACCGTCTCCACGGGAGCGGCGAGGACGACGGGTCCGATCGTGAGCGGCGCGCTCGTCGCCGTGCGGCCGAAGAACAGGCCGAAACCGCTCATCCCGAGACCGGGGACGACCGCGATGGCCGCCCATCGGTCGGTGCGCCCCGCGAGCGCGAGGGCGAGCGCGGTGCCGACGAGGAAGACCACGAGGGCGGGGATCAGGAGGTTGCGGTACGCACCGACCGGCAGGTCGACAGTGACCAGGTCTTTCCAGGCGACGACCACGCCGGCATAGGACTCGCCGAGCCCGCGCAGCACGTCCAGCGGCGACGTCAGGCGCGACGGCACGGCGAGAGGGACGGCCAGGAGCGTGAAGGCGGCGACGAGCCCGGCGGCGAGAGCCCATCCGCTCCCGCGCCGCCACGCGACGAGCGTCACCACGGCCGCCCCGGCGAGGGATGCCGCGACGACGAGGACGAGGAACGACACGGCCGCGTAGATGGGCCATGCCGCCACCGCGGCGAGCGCCGCGGACACCGCGGTGTACAGCGCGGCGGCGGTCCACCGCGGCGCCGACGACGCCTCACGGCGACGCCGGGGCACGCGGTCGCGCGAGCCGCTCACGAGGTGGCTCCCCGCACCAGAAGACCGGAGAGGTCGTCGAGGGTGCCGATGGTGAGCACGGTGAGGCCCGCCACGCTCTGCATCCGCGGGTGCGCGCGTTCGTCGCAGATGACCGCGGCGACCGCGGTGTCGGCGGGGAACGCGAGCGCCGCCTGCCGCAGGCGGGCGAGGGGCACGAGGGAGCCGGTGACGAGGAACGCGATCGACAGGCGCTCGTTCGCCTCGGATGCCAGCCGGCAGACGTCTTCGACGGGCATGGTGTTCTCGTGGCGCTGGATGGCGCTGAACCCGTCCAGCATCGCCCGCGGGGAGACCACCGGGATGTGACGGATCGCCCGGAGCCGGCCCTTCACCACGCGGGGGATCTCCGAGCCCGTGACGATGTCGATGTCGCGCGCATCGCGCACGGCACGCAGACCCAACGAGGCGGCGGCCGAGACGGCGAGCTCGTACTCGTCGGCATCCGCGTACTCCTGGGTCGCGGCGGCGAGCACGACCGCCATCCGCGAGCGGCGCGACTCCTCGTACTGGCGGACCATCAGGCGCCCGGTCTTGGCCGTGGACTTCCAGTGCACCTGGCGCTGCGAGTCGCCGGGGGCGTACTCGCGGATGGCGTGGAACGACATGTCCGCGTCGACGAGACGCCGGGTCGCGTTGCCCTCGAGGTCGCGGACGAGTCCGGCGCTCGTGGACGGCAGGCCGACCGTGCGCGGATGGACGAAGAGGTCGTGGACGTCGTCGAAGGCGTGCTCGCGTCGCAGCAGTCCCACCGGGTCGCTGCGCACGGTGGTCACCGGCCCGACGCGCACGACACCGCGCGGCAGCGGCGGGATCTCGAGAGGCTCGGTGCTGCTGTGCCCCGGCCGCAGGAACGGCACCCCGAATTCGACGAGACCGCGACCGACGGGGATGTCGAGACGCCCCGGCAGCGCCGGCCGCGAGCTGTCGTTGCGGACGACGATCTCGCCCGTGACGCCGTTCCCGGCGGTGACGCGCTCGTGCTCGAGAGCCAGATCGACGTCGTAGGCGCGTGCGCCGAAGAGGAACGGGACGCTCATGAGCAGCAGCAGCAGCGCCGCCGAGCCCGCCACCATCCACTCGACCCAGCCGAAGACGACGCCGAGCGCGAGGCCCACTGTGGCCGCGATCGCGACGACGGCGCCGGCGGGACGGACGGTGCGCCCCGCCCACGACAGGGCCGCGGCCACCGCCTCGGTGATGACGCGCCATGTCTCGGCGGCCTGCACCGCGGCGCGCACGATACGGCGCTGCCGGCGGGTGGCGGTCGAGGTGATCGACGTGCGCGAGCCCGTAGCCACGGTCGCGGCCGAGGTGCGCGTGAGCCGCGACTCGGTGACGTTCGGATCAGGCATGGCTCACCCCCCGATCCGTGCGGACACGGCGCACGGGCGTCACGCGCTCTCGCGCTGCGTCGGCGGGAGCGTGTCGAGCAGGACCTGGCCGACCACGGCCTCCTGCGTGACCCCGTCGAACTCCGCCTCGGGGTGCAGGATGAGCCGGTGCGAGAGCACGGGCACGGCGAGCGCCTTCACATCGTCGGGCGTCGCGTAGGTGCGGCCCTGCGACGCGGCCCGCGCGCGCGTGGCGCGCGTGAGGGCGAGCGCGCCGCGGATGCTGACGCCCAGGCGGACCTCGTCGGCCGTGCGGGTGGCATCCACGAGTCGGGCGATGTAGTCGAGGACGAGCGCGTCGACGTAGACGGATGCCGCGAGATCGGCCATGCCCACCAGCGCCTGGGGGGTGATGATCGGGCGCAGGTCGGCGGTGGCGACGGGGGCGCCGTCGAGGATGCGCACGGTCGCCGCGTGGTCGGGGTAGCCGAGGGACGTGCGCAGCAGGAAGCGGTCGAGCTGGGCCTCGGGCAGGCGATAGGTGCCGGCCTGCTCGACGGGGTTCTGCGTGGCGAGCACGAGGAAGGGCACGCCCACCTCGCGCGAGACGCCGTCGATGGTGACCTTGCCCTCCTCCATCACCTCGAGCAGGGCCGACTGCGTCTTGGGGCTCGCGCGGTTGATCTCGTCGGCGAGCACGATGTTGGCGAAGATGGGCCCGCCGTGGAACTCGAACGCGCCGCTCTTCTGGTCGTAGACGGTGATGCCCGTGATGTCACCGGGGAGCAGGTCGGGCGTGAACTGGATGCGGGTGTTCGTCCCCTGCACCGACTGCGCGACGGCGCGGGCGAGCGAGGTCTTGCCGGTGCCGGGGACGTCTTCGAGCAGCACGTGCCCGTCGCTCAGCATCGCGGTCAGCACGAGCTCGACGACGTGGCGCTTGCCGAGCACCGCACGCTCGACGTTGTCGGCGATCTGCGAGAAGGTCTGGGAGAACCAGGTGGCCTGCTCCTGGGTGATCGTCATGTCGGTGCGTTCTTCCTGTGGGGGATGGATGGATGCCGGGATCAGCCGTTGCCCTGGGGCGGCTGCGAGGGGTCGCCCTTCGGCGGCTCGGAGGGGTCGGCCTTGCCGGGGTCGCAGGTGCCGCCCGTGACGAGCGTGGCGTCATCCAGACCCCAGCCCTTGGCGGACCAGCTGACCTGGACCTTCGCGTTCTCGACGCGGGTGGCACCCTTCGGCACGACGGTCGGGTCGCTCGCGTCGAGCTTCTTGCCGCTCTTGTCGTAGTAGACGACGCCGGAGCGGTCGGTGGAGGTACGCGCCTCGCCGTTGCTGGTCTTCCACCCGAGTTTGAGCTCGCTGCCGGCGACGCAGGAGTCGATGTACGCCCTCGCCTGCACCTGGTACGGGGCGCTGCCGGATGCCGGCTTGACGACACCGCGGTCGGAACGCGCCGGCCACAGGTCGTGCTGGAAGTAGACGCCGATGTTCGGATCGCTGTCGTACGCCGAGGTGCCGTTGTCCCAGTTGTCGTAGACGACCGAGTTGGTGCGCGGCGGCTTGTCGCCCGCCTCGATGCGGGTGATCTTCCATCGGGCGGTGTCGCCGCTCACATCGGGCCACGCGTTCACGCGGAACGTGTAGCCCTGCGGGGCGGAGGTGTCCTGCGCGGCGTCGATGCTCTGCTCGATCTGGTCGGAGCCGTAGCTCTTACCCTCGTAGACCGAATCGACGCACATGCGGACCGTGTAGGTCACCCCGTCGTCCTTCCCCGGGAACTCGCGGCGCGGCCCGTCGTCACCGACGCGGCACGAACCGTCGATGGCGAAGCCGTAGCGCACCTCGGAACCGTCGCCGTTCTTCGACGCCGAACCGGTGGCGACGATCGTCACCTTGCCGCCGCCCTGGGGTTCGGACGTGAGCGTGAGGCCGAGCTGCTGCGGCTTGCCGACGCCGTGCGCGGTGAAGACGAGCGCCTGACCGCTCTGCGAGCCGCCGAGCCCCGGCGGCACGGTGAAGCGCGAGATCGGGGTGACCGTGATCTGCGTGGAGGAGTTGCTCCCGACCGGGAACGCGTCGACCGAGATGTTCTCCTGGTTGCGGCCGATGTCGACGGTGCGCTTCTGCCCCGCGGCGCTGACGATCTCGAGGGAGCCGGTCTCGGCGGAGTCGATGCCGCGGATGGCGAGATCCGCGACGCCTCCGTCACCCCCGTTGTTCACGGGCGCGAAGTCGCCCGACTTCGGCCTGTCGGGGGAGGCGTAGGCCCATGCCGTCGTGCGCACGGCGCCACGCGACTCGCCGACGCTGTTCACCGCCGTCACCACGTACTCGCGCTGCTCGCCGTTCGGGGCCGAGATCACGGGGCACCCGCCATCGGGGCCGCACTGCGCGACGACCTCGCCGCCGGAGCGGACCGTGAACCCGCTGAGCGCCGGGTAGGCGCGACGGGCCTCGCCCGGATCGACCCGGAGCGTCAGCGAGCCGTCGGCGAAAGCCGTCTGCCGCACGCTCGCGGGCGAACGGGGGTAACCGAGCAGGTCGAGCACGACACGGGCATCTCGCGTGGACGCGGTCGAGCGCCCCTGGGCGTCGCGGAGCGTGACGCTGGCGCTGCAGGTGGCGCCGGGGGCGTCGGCCGTCCACGAAGCGACGACGCTCGACGCCGAGCCGACGGCGAAGGTCACGCCCGTGCACGCCGCCGTGGGCCGCACGCCCACGACCTCGAGCGGGGTCCGCGGCAGCGGGTTGACCTCACCGCTGATGCCGATGACGTCGATCGAGCAGCTCGAGCCCTGAGCCTGCGAGCACTGCGACGACGTCGTTCCGCCCTGGGGCAGCGTCGAGGGCGCCGCGCCGACGCGGAGGACGAGCCGCGCGGGAGCGACGGCGTTGTGACTGGTGACGGAGATGACGGCGGCGTTGTCGGTGCCGGGCACGGAGCGGTCGCCGCCGACCACCGTCACGACCGATCCGTCGAGCGAGACCTGGAACGCGGAGCCGCTGTAGTCGAGGGCGTACCGGATCCCGGCCCAGTCCTCACGCCCCAGCTGCCACGAGGTCATGTTGCGCAGGTCGAAAGTGGCCGTCTCACCGGGGCCCACCGTGAGCGAACCCGGGCGCAGCTCCGGCTGCGGATCGCGGGCGACCACCCCGATGGGCACCGAGAGCACGGTCCAGTCCTGCGTCCCCGCCACCCGCACGGGCACCCGGCACGCGTCGGTCCACGGCGAGCCCGTCCCGGCGTCGTACTGCACGACCGACCCGGTGACGGAGCAGCGTCCCTCGGCGCGGACGCCGGTGGTCGAGACGTCGGTGCCGACCTCGAGCGCGGCCCGACGGGGAAGGGCGACGAGGGATGCCATGTCGAACTGCACCGAGGCCAGCTCATCGACCCGCTGCGCCGATCCGGGGCGAAGCGCGAGGGTCAGGTCGTCGTCGCCCGGCACGCGGAGGAACGCGTAGGTCGTGACGTCGGCGTCGCCGACGCGGCCCGTGATCGCGAACGGGATGACGCGACGGGTCGCGGGCAGCTCGCCGGAGATGCGCCGGCCGTCGAGGCGCACGTCGGTGGGCTGCCCCCACAGCGCCACCTCGAGGTCGCCGACCTCACCGCCGGACCAGGTCGCGCGGCCCGCGATCACGTCGACCCCGGTGGTGAAGTCGTCGCGGTTCTCGACCGTGAGCACGGTGTCGGTCACCACGGGGTAATCGGGCACGCTCTCGCGCACCACCTTGACCACGATGAGTCCGCGCCCGGTGTTGCCGGAATCGGACTCCACGTCGTACAGGAACGACATCGTGCCGGGCTCGTCGCCCGCGCGCAGGACCACGCCGGTGTCGCTGACGCTGTCGACGAACCCGTCGAGTCGCGCGTACTCCGGGTTGGCGCTGCCGTCGACGAGCGTCTCGGGAAGGTCGGGCCGCACCGCCGTGAGCGTCAGTCGCCCCTGCGTGGGATCGATGTCGTTCGCGAGCGGACTGACCCGGATCGTGCGGTCTCCCCCGGCCTGCACCTGCACGTAGTCGGTGAAGGTGATCGGACTCGGGTTGGCCTCGGCATCCAGGATTCCGATGCGCACGGTGCCCTCGCCCGTGGCGCCCGAGGAGTCCGCCACGCGGTAGCGGAACGACACCTGCCCCCGATCGCCCGGCACGGACGAGTAGACGATCGACGACCCGTCCGGGGAGACGGATGCCGTGCCCCGGTCGGGCTGGGCGACGATGCGGTCGAGCGAGACGGCGTCACCGTCGGGGTCGACGCCGAATCCCTGGAAATCGATCGTCGTCGTGCCTCCGCTGAGGACGCGCCCCTGGAGGGTGTCGGGGAGGGGCGCCCGATTGGCCTCGCCGCCGAGGACCGTGATGCGCACGGTCGCCTCGTCCCAAAGGGCGGGCGTACCGGTGGTGTAGACGCGGTACGTCACCTCGTAGGAGCCGGGCGTGGTCGGCGCCAGATAGCGCAGCACGCCGCCCGACGCGAAGGCGAGCGCGTCGCTCGCCGGCTGAGCCTGCACGCTGGAGGGGTCGAGGCTCGGTCGCCCTCCGGCCGGCGAGATGTCGTTGTCGAGCACCGGGATGTCGATCTGCGCCCCCGCGCGCACCGTGACGGTGTCGTCGACGGCGATCGGCGCGATCTCGGGAGCCGGCGGGAGAAGGTAGACGGTCGCCTCGCCGCTCACGCGGGAGCCCTCGTCGTCGGTTCCGTCGCTGACGGTGTAGTCGACGGTACCGAGCAGCCCCGCGCCGCCGTCGGCGGTGGAGCCCGAGACGCGCAGATCGTTCTGCCCGACGGTGTCGACGGTGAGGGAGGCCCCCTCCTCGGCCGCGGGCGTCACGTCGCTGAGCAGCAGCACGCGGCCGGTGGGGTTGGACACCGCGCTGAACACGTCGAGGGTCGCATCCTCCTGCGGGCGCACGAAGGCCACGACGGGGGCGGTCGACAACTGGGCGGGCGCGTCGGCGGGGAGGAGCGTGATGCGAGCCGTCCCCGTGGCGTCGCGACCCCCGGCGTTGACGGTGAAGTCGACGCGGTACACACCGGGCTCGGATGCCGTGAAGTCGAACACCGTGCTGCCGCCGACCACGGTCGCGGTCGCGGCGGCGTCGTCGAGGACGCGGACCGAGCCGAGGGAGATCTCCCCGGCGGTGCCGGTGACGTGCGGGCCGACGTCGACGGCGAGGGAGGTGCCGACCGTGTCGACGGTGGCGAAGGACTGCACTGCGAGAGTGGGATCGGGAGCCACCCGGATGACGAGGGGCTTGGTCGTGGTGGCCCCTGCGGTGTCGGCGATCGTGACGTCGAGCTGGATGCTCTGTTCGCCGCCCGACCCGTCGTCGGCATGCTGGTAGACGACGTCTCCGCCGGGGGTGGCGGCGACCGTGCCGACGCCGCTCGGGTTGTCGACCGAGAGCAGCAGGAGCGGGTCTCCGTCGGGGTCTACCCAGCCGGGCAGGACGGGGACCGTGAGGGTGCCGCCGCGCGCGACCTCGGGGGTCGGCCACTGCTGCAGGCATTTGTCGGTGCCGCACCACACGGGGGCGGCGTTCGACTCCGCCGGCGAGACCGTCAGGGTGACCGTGGTGGGTGCCGACGTGAGTCCGTCGGCCGTCGTGCCGTCGGTCACCGCGTAGCTGAAGGTCGCGGTGCCGGTTGCTCCCGGCTCGACGCGCACCGCCAGGCGCTGACCGGAGTCGATGAGCGAGAGCCTGCCGAAGCCGGGATCGAGCCCGGTGACGCTCTCGGGCACGATGCTCAGCACGTCTTCGTTCGGATCGTGGTCGTTCAACAGCACCGGAAGGGTGTTGAGCCGCCCCGCCCGTACCCCGAAGGCATCGGGTTCGGCGATGGGCGGCTTGGGGTCGAGGACGACGCTCAGCTGCTCCTCGCTCTGGACGGCGGCCTCTTCGGTGCGGTCGTCGAGCGACCAGTTCTGACTGGATGCCACGAGGGCGCCGTCGGGCACCGTCCACACCCAGCCGGTGCGCGTCTCGTTCAGGATGACGGCGTGATCGGTCGCGACGAACACCGGGCGCCGCTGGTCGGGCATGGTGGCTCCGTCGTAGGCGAGGTCAATCTCGCCCTGGTCCGACCGCCACAGGGTGCCCCGACTGTCGCCCGGGAGGAGCCAGGCGGCGTAGGTGACGCCCTGGTGGGTGAGCGGGCGCGCGGGCTGCCCGAGGATGTTGCCTCCCCCGCCCACCTCGCGCCGGGGTCCGGACCCGTCGGTCGGGATCGTCCAGAGCGACTGATCGTCGGCGACGAAGACGGCATCGGCTCCCGCGTCGGCGTCGCCGACCGAGACCTGGTCCCCCAGGTCGAGGTCGACCGGGTCGGTGCCGCGCATCCACACGCGGCCGGCCTCGGGATCCACGAGCACCCAGGTGTCGCCGGCCGCCGAGATCACCGGAGCGGTCACCGTCACGTCGAAGGCGTCGCGCGCGCGCACCTCGTCGGCGTCGATGTCGTACCGGATCACGGACTGGTCCACCGAGGAGTAGGCGAAGAGCATCCCCCGGTCGTCGAGGGCGATGGCATCCGCCGTGTACGACACGGCCTCGTCGTCACCGGCGGTTCCGAAGGGGTCGAGCTCGGCGGCGCGCTGACCCGCTTGGCTCAGCCGCCCCGCGAAGAGGGCTCCCGTGTCGGTGCGGTAGACGACGTAGTCGCCCGCCGTGGCGACCGAGGTGGTGCCGGGCGGGGTGTCGGGGGCGGCCTCGAGCTGGTCCTGCTCCAGGTCGACGGGCTGCGCCTCGTCGATGCGGGTGAGCTTGCTGTAGCTGTCGGTGAACAGGTACGCACCGTCGTGCGCCTGCGCCACCTGACTCGGATTGCCCGCGGTGCGCACCGTGTCGAGCTCGCCGACCGTCGTGTTCACGCGTGCGTAGCGCTGCCCGTCACCGGTCTGCAGCGCCCACACCGAGGTGTCGACCTCGGGGGTCTGCTGCGCGTCGAGGCCGGGCCACACGATGCTCGCGGTCACGACGAGGGTCGCGGCGACGAGGGTCGAGGCGAGCCCGACCAGCGTGCGGCGTTTCATCGCAGCACCCCCGTGGCGTAGAGCGCCGCGACGACGACCGCGCCGGCGGTGACGAGGGTCGCGGAGGCCAGCACCCAGGGCAGCGCCCGCGACGCGGTCGAGACCGGGGCCTGGATGTCGGTGTCTTCGTCACGTGCGTACCCGGTGATGCCCGAGGAGTCCCGCGTCTTGCGCGAGATCTCGCGCTCGATGCGCGAGCGCGCGGGGCCGCGGACGGTGCCGTCGGCGAAGTCGATGGAGCGGGCGGCGGGTGCCCACTCGGCCGCGGGGACCTCGAGCGGGGTCGCCGGCACGCCCATCTCGGCCTGCACCCCCTGCAGCGCCTCGCCGAAGGCGCGCGCGCTCGGGTAGCGCTGGGCGGGGTCGCGCGCCATGGCCTTCGCGAGGACGTCCTGCACCGACGGCGGGACGTCCGACCGGGAGATGGCCGTGTAGGAGGCGCGAGCGATGCGGCGGCGCAGCTGCTCGCGCGAATTCTGCCCCTTCTCGCGCCGCTCGAACGGACTCTGCCCCGCCAGCAGCGAATAGACGGTGGCGCCCAGACTCCACACCTCGCTCGCGATCGTGCCGGCGGTCTGCTCCGCGACGACTTCGGGGGCGCTCCACGGCACGCTCATGGCGAGCATCTCATCGGCCCCCTGGCGCACGAGCGACGACGAGATGCCGAAGTCGGCCAGCACGGGGGCACCGAAGGTGGTGACGAGGATGTTGCTGGGCTTGACGTCGCGGTGGATGAGCCCCGCGTGGTGCGCCGACTCGAGAGCTCCGGCCATGCGCACGCCGATCGACAGCACCTCGGCCACCGGCATGCGCTCGACGCGGTAGCGCTGGGCGAGCGAGCCCGGGCAGAACTCCATCACGATGTACGGGCGCCCGTCGGCCGAGATGCCCGCCTGGTAGACCGTCACGATCGAGGGGTGCGCCGACAGGTGCGCGAGCACGTCGGCCTCGGCGTTGAACATGCGCAGCAGGTCGGTGTCGCGCACGTCGCTGGGGAGGACCTTCACCGCGACGTCGCGACGGGGCATGTCCTGCCCGTACAGGAAGACGTCGGCGAAACCGCCCGACCCCAGAGGACGGATGTAGGCCAGCCCGGGCAGGATGGGCGGCGACGACGGAAGCCGCTGCGGCATCGAGCCCCCTCCCCCGGACGACGCGCCCGCACCTCAGCGAGCGCACAACCCGTCGATGCTAACAAAGCAGTCTTCATCGGCCCTGCGCGTTGTGCACAGGTGACCGCAGGACACCGAGCGCGCTCAGGATGCCGGGGCGTCGGGCTCGCGCGGATCGAACGGCGCGTCGAGGGAGCGGGTGAGGTCGTCGAGCAGCGCTGCGATCTGCGGCTCGACGTACTCCGCCACGGCCGCCTGGATGCGCAGGCGATGGTGCAGGAGGATCGTGCACACCTCCCGCCCGATCATGTTCGCGTAGTCGTCGGCCAGACCGACCTCCTGCCGCAGCGCCGCCTTGGCGGCATCCGACAGGGGCGGGAGGGCCGGGATCTCGGCGTCCTCCTCCGCGGCGAGACCCGAGAGGGTGAAGAGGAAGGGCGACCCGGGTTCGGGGTCGGGGTCCAGCGGCATCCCGTCGAACTCCGGTTCGAGCCCCTCGGCGGGCCGATACGAGCGGCGGCGATTGCGCTCGGCCTGCTGGTCGAGCTCGGCCTGCAGCATCGGGAGGTTGCGCGAGGTGTAGTCGGCGACGGCGTGGTCGACGATGCCCTTCACGCGCGTCGAGAGACCGTGCTGCACCCCGTGCGGAACGTCGGAGCCCAGGCCCGCGGCGGACAGGACCGGCGAGCCGAAGCACCGGCGACACGGGGCGACGCGACCGCGATGGTTCGCGGGCTCCCAGCGCGGCAGCCATCGCAGCCAGGCATCCACGGCCTGGCTGACCTGGCTTTCGAGCGACCGCTCCACGGCGCCTACGTTAGTGCGACACGCCCGGGCATGTGGGGATGCCACGGCGCGGAGGCGCCAGGACGTCCGGACGGGAGTGCCGGATCGGCCGCGCGTGATCATCAGGGGGCGTCTTCGTCGTCCTCCCACCGCCATCGGGGCCCCTCGGACCGGGTCCGGCACAGGAACACCCCGAGAAGGCCGGCGAGCAGCCCGGCCGCCGCGACCACGGGCCCGGGAAAGCCCAGCACGACGCTCCCGGCAGCGGCGAAACCGCGTGCCGGGTCTGCTCCGCTGACGACCGCGCCGACGACGATCCCTGCGGCCTCGCCGACGAATGCCGCGATGGCGCACGGAACCGCGGTGAGGTATTCCGGCGGGTCCGCCCGCAGGCCCCACAGGAGCACCCCGGCGAACAGGGCGAGAGCGGCGACCTGCCCGATGACGCCGGGGATCGAGCCGAGCCCGCGGACGGGGATGACGTCGGCGTCCAACGCGAGGCTCGCCACCCCGAGCCCGCCGATCGAGAGGGCGATGAAGGTGACCGCCGCGAAGACGACCGCGACCGGCGGGGTGACCCCCGCCGGTCGCGGCTCGTTCGTCATGGCATCCGTGTCGATCTCAGCGCTGCGAGAGCTGAGGACCGGCCTCGAGTGTGCGCTCGTACTCGCGCTGCGCTTCGGCGTTGATCTCGGTCACGCGGCGACCCCGTGCCGAGACCCAGGCGCCGAACCAGATGGTGAGCTCGCGCCCCAGCACGAAGGCCACGATCGCCAGCGGCGCGAGGACGTTGTTCTGCAGCAGGTCGAGCGACTCGCTCGAGGTAATGCGCCAGAAGGGGGCGGCGAACAGCACGCCCAGCAGGTGCCCCGCCCAGGCGATGACGCCGACGACCAGACCCCACACCACCCAGTGACCCCAGCGACCCCGGTTGATGAGGGCGCCCAGGAACCAGAAGCCGAGGAAGAACGCCACGGTCGGCACCCACAGGCCCGCGGTGGCGAGCGCCGCCAGCGCCTCGCCTCCGAGCTCCGAGACGCCGAAGGCGCCGGTCAGCAGGCCGAGGCCGAGCGTCGCCGCGAGGTAGAGCACCGCGAAGACGACGGCGGCGAGCAGGCCGATCGCGCCGGCGGCGCCGCGGTTGCCGCGCGGACGCGGCGCCTCGGGAGCCTGCACGAAGATGGGCTGCGGTGCCCCGACGGCACGGGTGGGCTCGTCGGCGACGGGCGTCGCGGTCGTGGCGGACGCGCCCGCGGCGGTCCCTGCGACCCCCGCGGCGACGGCCGGTGCGACCGTCGTCGGCGCGTCGTCGTGACGGGGCGCCTCGGTCTCGGCGGTCGCGTATCGTGCGGTGGGCGCGTCGTGCTCGGGTTCGGCCGACGCGGCGTAGGCGGCCCAGCGTGCGTCCTCGTCGTCCAGATCGACGGATGACGTGCGCCCGGCGGCGGCGGAGGCCTGGGGCTCGACGGGAGACGCATCGTGCACGACCGGAGCCGTGTGCTCGCTCCGGGCGTCGCGCAGTGCGGCGGCCTCGTCGCGCTCGTGCGCCTCGCGCTCGTCCCAGGCGGCCTGGGCCGCGTCGCTGTCGACGGCGTCGCGCTGCGCGGCCTCGGCGTCGGCGAGGCCCTCGTGGGCGCGCCCGACCACGTCGTGCGCGTCGTCACGGGGCTCGGCGACGGGGTCTCCGTACGAGTTCGTGGGCTCAGCGACGGGGTCGCCGTGCGGCTGGTGGTCGCTCATGGGGTCTCCTCACGCGGTGCTTGCGCCGCAAGGCTAACCCGCGCCCGGCGTGTCGCCCGGAAGGCGTGCCGTGGATGTGCGTCTCGCCTGAGTCCGATGAGACGCCTAGGCTGAACGCATGCCCGGTCGCCTGACTCGCACGGCCCTCGTCGCCGCGATCGTCGGCGCGGCCGCGCTCGGCACGACGGCGTGCGCGCCCTCGGCCGACGAGGCGTCTCCGCAGGAGTCGGCGCCGGTCGTCTCGACCAGTCCCACCCCGATCCCCACCATCACGCAGACCGCGACGGCCGTGCGCATCCCCGCGGACTGCCGCGCGATGCTCTCCGCCGACGTCCTCTCGCAGCTCGGGACGGTGCCGCTCAACGACCCCTCGCTGGGGCCGTCCGGCGTGCAGTCGGACGGATCGCTGATCTGCATCTGGCGCGACCCCGCCGCCGACACCACGAGCCTGATGACGACCATCTCGCGCGTGGACCGCGGCCCCGCCCTCGACATGCTCAACGACCTGGTGACCACCCAGGGCTTCAGCTGCTACACGCCCGATGAGGGCACCCGCTGCGAGAAGACCTGGATCAACGACACCTACCCCGTCAACGACGGTCGCACCCTCTTCTGGCGCGACGACGTGCTGGTCGACACCCAGTACTCCAACCTCGCCCCGACCGGCTACACCGCGAGCATCATCTCCTCGGTGTTCGGCTGATCGCGCGACGGCCTGCGCTCACTCCCCGAAGAACGCGTGGGATGCCACGGTCGCGGCGTACGCGTCCGGCATCCAGCCCGTGAGGGTCGACGAGACCCAGCGATCCCCGCGCAGGTCGTGGACCTCGAGGACGTCGCCGGTCGCGCGTTCGCAGTGCGTGACATCGCCGTCGGCCGCGCAGCCGAATCCCTGCGCGGCGAGCGTCGCCTGCGCCGCGGCCGCCCCCTCGGGCGTGACCGTCGAGACGGTCGTCTCCACGAAACGCCCGTCGACGCCGCGCCAGTGGCAGGTGACGACGACGGTGGGACTCGCGGCCGCCACCGCCTCGGGGGTCGAGAGCGGGGCGGTGCGGCGCTGCCACAGCAACGCCTCGGGCGACCACACCAGGGACGACCACAGGGGCTGAGAGTAGAGGTGGCGGCAGTCGCCCGCGGGCTCCGCGGCAGGGGCCGCGGTGGCCGTCGGCGTATCGGTCGTCGCGCGCAGGGTGTCGCCCACGAAGCTCACGGCGGTCGGGATGCCGGGCGCGGCGAGGATCCCCAGCGCCGCCACGGCCGCGGCGCAGAAGATGCCGGCCGGCCATGCCAACCACAGGCTGCGTCCACCGATTCGGGCCATGGGTTCCTCCGCATCCACGGTAGGCGCACACCCCCGGCGCACCCTCCCCTCGACACGCCGCGTCCCGGTCCCGGCACCCGCGCGACACACCGCCGGCACGACGCGACACCGGCGCCGTCCACGCGAGACGCTCCGCACGCACGACGAAGGCCCCCGGCGCGAGCCGGGGGCCTTCGAGGTGATCGGGATGCCGCGTCGAGGCGTGGCATCCGTCGATCAGGGTGGAGCCGGCGAGCGGCTCCACCCCGCGATCAGTTGTAGGTGCCGGGCGTGAAGTCGTCCGTCGAGAAGCTGTCGAAGTCGACGTAGCTCAGGTCGGCGTCGGAGTACGCACCGTCGGACGCGAAGATGCGGTTGGGGTACCGCTCGCTCTTCGCCTCTTCCGTCGCCTCGACCGTGACGTTGCGGTACTTCGCAAGACCGGTTCCGGCGGGGATGAGCTTTCCGATGATGACGTTCTCCTTGAGGCCGACGAGCGGGTCGCTCTTGCCCTCCATGGCCGCCTGCGTCAGGACGCGGGTGGTCTCCTGGAACGACGCGGCCGACAGCCACGACTCGGTCGCCAGCGACGCCTTGGTGATACCCATCAGCTCGGGACGACCCGACGCGGGGCGCTTGCCCTCGCCGACCGTCTCGCGGTTGATGGTCTGGTAGCGCTTGAAGTCCACCATCTCACCGGGCAGCAGGTCGGTGTCGCCGTGGTCGACGACGGTGACCTTGCGGAGCATCTGTCGGACGATGACCTCGATGTGCTTGTCGTGGATCGGCACACCCTGCGAGCGGTACACGCCCTGGACGCCGTTGACGAGGTACTTCTGCACCTCGCGGGCACCCTGCACGCGCATGACCTCCTTGGGGTCGAGCGTTCCGACCTGGAGGGGCTCACCCACCGAGACGTGCTGGCCGTCCTCGACCAGGAGCGTCGCGCGCTTCAGGACGGGGTAGACCACCGGCTCGTCGCCGTTGTCGGGCGTGAGGATGACCTTCTTGGCCTTGTCGGTCTCGTCGATCGTGATGCGACCGTCGGCCTCGGCGATCGGGGACGCACCCTTGGGGGTACGCGCCTCGAACAGCTCCTGCACGCGGGGCAGACCCTGCGTGATGTCGTCGGCCGACGCGGAACCACCGGTGTGGAAGGTACGCATCGTCAGCTGGGTACCGGGCTCACCGATCGACTGGGCCGCGATGATGCCGACGGCCTCGCCGATGTCGACGATCTTTCCGGTCGCGAGCGAACGGCCGTAGCACTTCGCGCAGACACCGACGGCCGAGTCGCAGGTCAGCACGGAGCGGACCTTGATCGTCTCGACGCCACCGGCGACCAGCTTGTCGATGAGCACGTCGCCCACGTCGTCGCCGGCCTCGGCCAGCACGGTGCCCTGCGCGTCGACGACCGCCGTGGCGAGCGTGCGGGCGAACACCGAGTTCTCGACGTTGGCGTCCTTGACCAGCGAACCGGTCGAGTCGGCCGCGGCGATCGGGAGCTCGAGGCCCTTCGACGTGCCGCAGTCCTCCTCGCGGATGATGACATCCTGCGAGACGTCGACGAGACGACGCGTCAGGTACCCCGAGTCGGCCGTACGAAGGGCCGTGTCGGCCAGACCCTTACGGGCACCGTGCGTCGCGATGAAGTACTCGGCGACCGACAGACCCTCGCGGTACGAGGAGATGATCGGACGCGGGATGATCTCACCCTTGGGGTTGTTCACCAGGCCGCGCATACCCGCGATGTTGCGGATCTGCAGCCAGTTACCACGGGCGCCCGACGAGACCATGCGGTTGATGGTGTTGTCGGCGGGGAAGTTGTCCCGCATCGCCTTCTGGACCTCGTCGGTCGCCTCGGTCCAGATCTTGATGAGCTCCTGACGACGCTCGGCGTCGGTGGTGAGACCCTTCTCGTACTGGCCCTGGACCTTCGCGGCCTGCTTCTCGTAGCCCGCGACGATCTCCGCCTTGTTCGGCGGGGTGAGGATGTCGCTCAGCGCCACGGTGACACCCGAACGGGTGGCCCAGTAGAAACCGGCGTCCTTGATGCGGTCGAGCGACGCAGCGACCTCCACCTTGGGGTACTCCTCGGCGAGCTTGTTGACGATCTGCGACAGCTTGCCCTTGTCGGCCTGCTCGCGAACGAACGGGTAGCCCTTGGGGAGCGTGTCGTTGAAGATCGCCTGGCCGAGCGAGGCGTCGACGAGACCGTGGGTCTCGTAGCCCTCGGGCGCCTGACCCTCGAGGAACGTCAGTCCGGGGATGCGGATGCGCGCCTTGGCCTGCAGGTCGAGGGTGCCCTCGTCCTTGGCCAGGATCGCCTCGCCCACCGAACCGAACGCACGGCCCTCGCCCACCGCACCCTCCTTGAGGGTGGTGAGGTGGTGCAGACCGATGATCATGTCCTGCGAGGGCAGGGTCACCGGGCGGCCGTCCGACGGCTTGAGGATGTTGTTCGAGGCGAGCATCAGCACGCGGGCCTCGGCCTGGGCCTCGACCGACAGGGGCAGGTGAACGGCCATCTGGTCACCGTCGAAGTCGGCGTTGAACGCCGCGCACACGAGCGGGTGCAGCTGGATCGCCTTGCCCTCGACGAGCTGGGGCTCGAACGCCTGGATGCCGAGACGGTGCAGGGTGGGTGCACGGTTCAGCAGCACGGGGCGCTCGCGGATGATCTCCTCGAGCACGTCCCAGACCTCGGGACGGTAGCGCTCGACGGCGCGCTTGGCGGCCTTGATGTTCTGCGAGTGACCGAGGTCGATCAGGCGCTTGATCACGAACGGCTTGAACAGCTCGAGAGCCATCTGCTTGGGCAGACCGCACTGGTGGAGCTTGAGCTGGGGTCCGACGATGATGACGGAACGGCCCGAGTAGTCCACGCGCTTTCCGAGCAGGTTCTGGCGGAAGCGACCCTGCTTTCCCTTGAGCATGTCGCTCAGGGACTTCAGGGCGCGGTTGCCGGTACCGGTGACGGGGCGACCGCGGCGGCCGTTGTCGAACAGCGCGTCGACGGCCTCCTGCAGCATGCGCTTCTCGTTGTTGACGATGATCTCGGGGGCACCGAGGTCGATCAGGCGACGGAGGCGGTTGTTGCGGTTGATCACGCGACGGTAGAGGTCGTTCAGGTCGGAGGTCGCGAAGCGGCCACCGTCGAGCTGCACCATCGGACGAAGCTCCGGCGGGATCACCGGGACGACGTCGAGCACCATCGAGGCCGGCGACATGCCGGTCTGCAGGAACGAGTTGACGACCTTCAGGCGCTTGATCGCGCGGATCTTGCGCTGACCCTTGCCCTCGGAGATCTGCAGGTGGAGGCTGTCGGCCTCGGCCTGCAGGTCGAAGGTCTCCAGGCGACGCTTGATCGACTCCGCGCCCATGTGGGCCTCGAAGTACTGGCCGAAGCGGTCCTGGAGCTCGTGGAACACGTCGTCCTCGGGCTTCAGGGCGCCGACCTCGAGCGTGCGGAAGTCCTCCCACACGCGCTCGAGCTTGGCGATCTGCTCGTCCGCGTTCTTGCGGGCCGCCGTCATGTCCTTCTCGGCGGCGTCCTTGACCTTCTTCTTCTGGTCGGCCTTGGCACCCTCCGCCTCGAGAGCGGCGAGCTCCTCCTCGAGCTTGGCGAGGCGAGCGGCGACGCGGGCGTCGCGGCGGTCGCCGAGCGTCTTCAGCTCGAGACGGATGTTGTTCTCCTGCGTGGCCAGGTCGCGGTGACGAGCATCCTCGTCGACCGAGATGACCATGTAGGCGGCGAAGTAGATGACCTTCTCGAGGTCCTTCGGCGCCATGTCGAGCAGGTAGCCGAGGCGCGAGGGCACGCCCTTGAAGTACCAGATGTGTGTGACGGGCGCGGCGAGCTCGATGTGGCCCATGCGCTCACGGCGGACCGAGGACTTGGTGACCTCGACGCCGCAGCGCTCGCAGACGATGCCCTTGAAGCGGACGCGCTTGTACTTGCCGCAGGCGCACTCCCAGTCGCGGGAGGGTCCGAAGATCTGCTCGCCGAAGAGGCCGTCCTTCTCGGGCTTCAGCGTGCGGTAGTTGATCGTCTCGGGCTTCTTGACCTCACCGAAGGACCAACGACGGATGTCGTCGGCGGTGGCCAGACCGATACGGATCTGATCGAAAGTGGTTGATTCGAGCACTGGTTCTCCTGTGTCGGAATTCTCTGAAATCTGAGCTGGGTCGCTGAGCTGGAAGCTCAGATCTCGTCGATCGACGAGGACTCGAAGCGGCTGGAGATGTTGATGCCGAGCTCCTCCGCGGCGCGGAAGGCGTCGTCATCCGTGTCGCGCAGGTTGACGGCGGTGCCGTCGGCCGAGAGGACCTCGACGTTCAGGCAGAGCGACTGCATCTCCTTCATGAGCACCTTGAAGGACTCGGGGATGCCGGGCTCCTGGATGTTCTCGCCCTTGACGATGGCCTCGTACACCTTGACGCGGCCGAGGATGTCGTCGGACTTGATCGTAAGGAGCTCCTGCAGCGCGTACGCGGCACCGTAGGCCTCGAGCGCCCACACCTCCATCTCACCGAAGCGCTGGCCACCGAACTGGGCCTTACCGCCGAGCGGCTGCTGGGTGATCATCGAGTAGGGACCCGTCGAACGCGCGTGGATCTTGTCGTCGACCAGGTGGTGCAGCTTCAGGATGTACATGTAGCCGACCGAGATGGGCGCCGGGAACGGCTCGCCGGAGCGGCCGTCGAACAGCAGCGTCTTGCCCGAGGAGTCGACCATGCGGTCGCCGTCGCGGTTGGGGATCGTCGAGTCGAGCAGACCCGCGATCTCCGCCTCGAAGGCGCCGTCGAACACCGGGGTCGCGACCTTCGTGCCGGGGGCGGCCTCGCGAGCCGACTCGGGCAGCTGGGCGGCCCACTCGGGGGTGCCCTCGACCTTCCAGCCCTGCTGGGCGATCCAGCCGAGGTGGAGCTCCAGGACCTGACCGAAGTTCATTCGACCGGGGATGCCGAGCGGGTTGAGGATGATGTCGACCGGCGTGCCGTCGGGCAGGAAGGGCATGTCCTCGATCGGGAGGATCTTGGCGATGACGCCCTTGTTGCCGTGGCGGCCGGCGAGCTTGTCGCCCTCGGTGATCTTGCGCTTCTGGGCGATGTAGACCACGACGCGGCGGTTGACGCCCGAGCCGAGCTCGTCGTCGCCGTCTTCGGCGTTGAACTCCTTGACCGCGATGATCGTGCCCTGCTCGCCGTGGGGCACCTTCAGCGAGGTGTCACGGACTTCGCGGCTCTTCTCGTTGAAGATCGCGCGGAGCAGGCGCTCCTCGGCGCTGAGCTCGGTCTCGCCCTTGGGCGTGACCTTGCCGACGAGGATGTCGCCGGGACGCACCTCGGCGCCGATGCGGATGATGCCGCGGTCGTCGAGGTCCTTCAGCAGGTCGGGGCTGACGTTGGGGAGGTCACGGGTGATCTCCTCCTTGCCGAGCTTGGTGTCGCGCGCGTCGACCTCGTACTCCTCGATGTGGATCGACGACAGCGTGTCGTCCTTCACGAGGTCCTGGCTGAGGATGATCGCGTCCTCGAAGTTGTGACCCTCCCACGTCATGAACGCCACGAGGAGGTTCTTGCCGAGGGCGAGCTCGCCGTTCTCGGTCGCGGGACCGTCGGCGATGACCTCGCCGGCCTCGATGCGCTCACCCGCGGAGACGACCACGCGCTGGTTGTAGGACGTGCCCTGGTTGGAGCGGTCGAACTTGCGGAGGAAGTAGTCCTGCGTTCCGCCCTCGTCGAGCTGGATGGTCACGACGTCGGCCGAGACCTCCAGGACGACACCCGACTTGTCGGCGGTGACGACGTCACCGGCGTCGATCGCGGCGAAGCCCTCCATACCGGTACCGACGACGGGCGACTCGCTGCGCACGAGCGGCACGGCCTGGCGCTGCATGTTCGCACCCATGAGGGCGCGGTTGGCGTCGTCGTGCTCGAGGAACGGGATGAGCGAGGTCGCCACCGACACCATCTGGCGCGGCGAGACGTCCATGTAGCCGATCTCGTCGACGGGGAACAGGTCGACCTCGCCACCCTGACCGCGGCGGGCCAGGATGCGGTCCTCCACGAAGTGACCGTCGGCCTGCAGGGCCACACCGGCCTGGGCGACGATGTGGTCGCTCTCCTCGCTGGCGGTGAGGTAGTCGATCGTGTCGGTCACACGGCCGTCGACGACGCGGCGGTACGGCGTCTCGATGAAGCCGAACGCGTTGATGCGGGCGAACGAGGCCAGCGAGCCGATCAGACCGATGTTCGGGCCTTCCGGGGTCTCGATGGGGCACATGCGGCCGTAGTGCGAGGGGTGGACGTCACGGACCTCGACGCCGGCGCGCTCACGCGACAGACCGCCGGGGCCCAGGGCCGACAGGCGGCGCTTGTGGGTCAGACCCGCGAGCGGGTTGTTCTGGTCCATGAACTGCGACAGCTGCGACGTTCCGAAGAACTCCTTGATCGCGGCGACGACGGGGCGCACGTTGATCAGGGTCTGCGGCGTGATCGCCTCGATGTCCTGCGTGGTCATGCGCTCGCGGACGACGCGCTCCATGCGCGACAGACCGGTGCGGACCTGGTTCTGGATGAGCTCGCCGACGGCGCGGATGCGACGGTTGCCGAAGTTGTCGATGTCGTCGGTGTCGAGGCGGATCTCCGCGGCCTGGCCGTTGCGGGTGCCGTCGAACGTGACGTCACCGCGGTGCAGGCGGACGAGGTACTTGATGGTCGCGACGATGTCGTCGACGGTCAGCACCGAGTCGCTCAGCGGCTTGTCGAGACCGAGCTTCTGGTTGATCTTGTAGCGACCCACCTTGGCCAGGTCGTAGCGCTTGGCGTTGAAGTAGAAGTTGTCGAGCAGCGCGCGCGCGGCCTCGGCGGCGACCTGCTCGCCCGGACGCAGCTTGCGGTAGATGTCGCGGAGGGCGTCTTCCTTGGTGAGGATCGTGTCCTTCGACAGCGTCTCTTCGATCGAGTCGAAGCCGCTGAACTCGGCGAGGATGTCTTCGCTGGTCAGGCCGAGGGCCTTGAGGAAGACGGTGACCGACTGCTTGCGCTTGCGGTCGATGCGCACGCCGACCTGGTCGCGCTTGTCGATCTCGAACTCGAGCCAGGCACCGCGCGAGGGGATGACACGGGCCGAGACGATGTCCTTGTCGGAGGTCTTGTCGGGCGTCTTGTCGAAGTAGACACCGGGCGAGCGGACGAGCTGCGACACGACGACACGCTCGGTGCCGTTGATGATGAACGTGCCCTTGTCGGTCTGGAGCGGGAAGTCGCCCATGAAGACCGTCTGCGTCTTGATCTCACCGGTCTGGTGGTTCATGAACTCGGCCTCGACGTACAGCGGGGCGGCGTAGGTCTTGCCGCGCTCCTTGCACTCTTCGATCGAGTACTTCTCGGGCTCGAGGTAGGGGTTCGTGAACGAGAGCTGCATGGTCTCGCTCAGGTCTTCGATCGGGGAGATCTCCTCGAAGATCTCTTCCAGACCGCTGATCTCGGGCACGTCGGTGCGACCGGCGGCCTGGGCCTCGGCGACGCGCGCCTTCCAGGCCTCGTTACCGACGAGCCAGTCGAACGACTCGGTCTGCAGCGCGAGCAGATCGGGAACGGTCAGCTTGTCGGAGATCTTCGCGAACGAGAGGCGGGATGCTCCGCGTCCGCTCTTCGGGGTGGTGGTGGTGGATGCGTTGCTCGCAGCAGCCAAGGGAATAACCTCCAGAAGCCCGGGCGAGGGGCTCGTGATTCCTTGTCGTCAGGTGGAGTGCGTTCCTGCCCCGATAACCTGCTCGTCGCACACCGCGGTGAGGCGGGGACGGGCAGGCTCAGCCGACCACCATATGAGGGCAGGGGGAATCGAGGAGCGCAAAGTCCAAGCATACGCGGCAGGACTCGCCGTGTCCAGTCGAATTCTTGACGCGTCTGCGGACCTGCGGTATAACCGCGTGCGCCTGTCGCCCATTCCCTCTCGGGCCCGCCCTCAGACGCGCCGGAACCGCACGCGATCGCCCGGTCTCACCTGCGCCAGCGCATCCAACGCGGCATCCGTCACCACGGCGATCACGGGATAACCACCGGTGACGGGGCCATCGGCCAGCAGGACGACGGGGCGGCCGTGCGGAGGCACCTGGATCGCCCCCGGACGCATCCCTTGGCTGGGCAGCTCGTCGTGTCGACCGCGGTCGAGGGCGGGGCCGTCGAGACGGACGCCGACGCGATCCACGTCGCTCGAGACGCTCCAGGGGGTGTCGAGAAGCGTCGCCCATGCGTCGGCCGCGAACCAGTCGGCACGGGGACCCTCCGCGACGGCGACCTGGTGCAGCGAGGGAGGAACCGTCCAGGGGAAGGCGTCGACCACGGGAACGGCGGATGCCGCGGACCCGGCATGCAGCACATCGCCCGCGTGCACGGGAGCGGGGCCGAGCCCCGCCAGCACGTCGCGCGCTCGCGAGCCCAGAGCGGCCGGGGCGGCGATCCCCCCGCGGACGGCGAGGTAGGCCCGCAGCCCCGCACGAGCGGACCCGAGGCGCACCTCGCCCCCGGCGGGAACGAACCGGGGCGCGTAGGCGTCCACCGCGCGGCCGTCGACGACGACGTCGACCAGGGCTCCGGTCACGCACACCCATGCGTCGCGCTCGGCGCGGGCGACGAAGCCGCCGAGGGCGATCTCGAGACCGGCGGCCGCCTCGTCGTTGCCGACCAGGCGGTTGGCCACGCGCAGCGCCCGCCGATCGAGGGCCCCCGAGCGCGCGACACCGAGGGCGGCGCGACCGGCGCGACCGAGGTCCTGCACGGTGGTGAACGCGCCGGGGTGGAGGACGCGGAGGGCGGGGCGGGCGTCGGCGGTCGCGACGGCTGCGGAGGGGGCTGAGCCCGTCGACGCCTCCGGGGGCGGCGGCGCGGCGAGGGGTCCGGCGGCGACGCGCTCGCGCTCCGGGACGAAACGCACGCGCGCTCGCGGCGGCAGCAGCACCGGCGTGGCGGCATCCGGATCGAAGAGCACCGCGTCGGTCGAACCGATCAGCCGCCAGCCTCCCGGGGTCTCACGCGGATAGGCCCCGCTGAAGGCGCCCGCGATCCCCACGGCCCCGGCCGGCACGCGGGTGCGCGGCTGCGCCAGGCGCGGCACGTCGTGGCGCCACTCGTCGCTGACGAGGTAGGCGAACCCCGGGGCGAAGCCCGTGAAGGCCACCGTCCATTCCACCCCCGCGTGCCGGGCCACGAGATCGCCCGCGGGGATGCCCAGCAGCGCGGCGGTCTCGTCGAGATCGGCGCCGTCGTAGCGCACCGGCACCTCGACGAGAGGGCCGGGCGGCCCGGCTCCGGCGGGCGAGAGGGCGGCGCGGCGGATCCACTCCTCGACCGCCGCCCGGCCGATGCGGCGCGGGTCGAACGCGACGAGGACGGTGCGCGCGGCCGGGATCAGCTCCTCCACGCCCGCGGGCGGCGCGACGGCGAGGGCCGCGTGCAGGGCCACGACACCGGTGAGGTCGGCGACCTCGGCCAGCACGGCCCGCTCCCCCATGGGCCGCAGGGTGACGGATGCCGCGCGATCGGCATCCCCCGAGGGCGTCACCACGGAGCGCGCACCGCGACACCGGCGTCGTCGAGAGCGATGCGCACCGCCCGCGCCATCTCGACCGCGGCGGGGCTGTCGCCGTGCAGGCAGAGGGAGGCCGCGTCGACCGGGAGGGAGGTGCCGTCGACGGCGTCGACCACTCCCTCGCGCACCAGCCGCAGCGCGCGCTCCGCCACCCGGGCGGGGTCGTCGAGCAGGGCTCCCGGGGTCCCGCGCGGGACGAGCGCGCCGTCGCGGGTGTAACCGCGGTCGAGAAAGGCCTCGCGCACGAAAGGAAGTCCCGCGGATACCGCAGCCTCGGCGATCGCCCCCGACAGACCGAGCACGGGCAGGGGCCGACCGAGGCGGGCGGAGTGGTCGGCGACGGCGGCGACGACCGCGGCCGCCTGCCCCGCGTCGTCGATCACCGCGTGGTACAGCGCGCCGTGGGGTTTGACGTAGCGCAGCTCGGCACCCGCCGCGGCGAGCGCGTCGAGCTGCGCCGCGATGCTCGCGCGAAGGTCGGCGGGGGCGGGGTCGCGGCGCACGCGGCCGAAGTTGTCGCGGTCGTCGTACGAGGGGTGCGCTCCGACGGCGACGCCGAAGCGGCGGGCCCGCTCGATCGAGGCCCGCATCGAGGCGGCGTCGCCCGCGTGCGCGCCGCAGGCGACGTTGGCGCTCGACACCACGGCGAACATCGCCTCGTCGTCGGCGGTCGGCATCCCGCCGACCGTCTCGCCGAGGTCGGCGTTGAGGTCCACCTGCATGCTGCCACGGTAGCGGCGGGGCGGCCGGGGCGGTGCCGCGCCCCTCACCGGAACACGGGATGCCCCGAGAACAGGACGCTCGGAGCCCGCGGCATCCTGTCCTCGACGGATCCCCCGTTCCCGACGCCCGGTCGGGCCTCGCCGCCGCCCGAGCCCCCTCACCGCCGCCCGGCCCGATCGACGCCCCGCCCGGCGGCCGCCCCGCGGGCGAGGGGCGGGCCGGTAGCGTGAACGCATGGCCCGCATGCGCATCGAACCCGACGACGCCCCGACGGCTCGACTGTCGGACGGGTCGCTCGCGCGCGTCTCTCCTTCGGGGTTCGTCTCGGGCTGGGAGCTCGTCGTCGACGGCACCCCGCAGTCGCACGTCGACCTCGACGACCCGACGCACCTGCACTTCGAGTACGTCGCGCGGATGGGCGCCGTCATCGACCGGCTCCGGATGCCGGGCCAGCCCCTCACCGCCGTGCACCTGGGCGCGGGTGCCCTCACGCTCCCCCGCTACGTGGAGGCCACGCGGCCGGGGTCGCGTCAGCAGGTGATCGAACTCGAGCCCGCACTGTGGGACCTCGTGCGCGAGAACCTGCCCCTTCCTCGCGGCGCCTCGGTGCGCGTGCGCATCGGCGACGCGCGAGAGGGACTCGGTCGGCTGCCCGCGGGCCTGGACGGGGCCGTCGACCTGCTCGTCAGCGACGTGTACTCGGGTGCACAGACCCCGGCCCACCTCACCACGGTGGAGTTCTACCGCGCGGCATCCCGTCTCCTGGCACCCGACGGTGTCCTCCTGGTCAACGTCTCGGACGGACCCGGCCTGGCCTTCGCCCGTCGGCAGGTCGCAACCATCCGCGAGGTCCTCCCCGAGGTCATCGTGCTCGCCGAGGTGCAGGTGCTCAAGGGTCGCCGGTTCGGCAACCTCGTGGTCGCCGCCTCCGCCGCGCCCCTTCCCGTCGAGTGGCTGCCGCGCCTGATGGCGGCGGGACCCCACCCCGCGAAGGTGGCCCAGGGCGACGAGATCGTCGAGTTCATGCGCGGGTCGCGTCCCGCCACGGATGCCGACGCGACGCCGTCGCCGAAGCCCTCGGCATCCATCTTCGAACGCTGACGTCGCCGGATGTCGGGCAGGGGCTTTCGCCCCTCGACCGCGTGGCGCGTGCGGTGTCGGCACGAGGTCGGCGCAGACTGGAACTCCTGCCCGACCGAGAGGAGCGACGGTGAGCTACATCCACGGGTACGACCCCGACACGTTGCGTGAGATCACCGACTCCCGCGAGTGCCAGGAGCGTCTCGACGAGATCGGGTCGCAGCGCAGTCTGCACGCCCTCCTCGAGCGGGTGTGGCTGCTGAAAGTGCTCGACCGGTTCGACGAGGCCTTGGCCGTCTCGGAGCAGTCCGTGCGCGTGGCCCGCATGGCCGGGACCCGCCGCGATCTGCTGCGCGCGCGCATCCTGCACGCCACGATCATGCAGTGCCGGGGCGCCTACGCCGCCGCCGAGCAGGAGCTCACCATGTGCGCCGAAGAGGCTGAGGGACAGGGCTGGGCGAGCATCGCCGCCTTCGCGCTGCAGCACCGCGGCAAGGTGCACTACGACGAGGGCGACTACGAGGGCGCCCGTCGCGACTTCAAGCAGGCGCTCTTCCTCCGTCAGAACGCCGGCGCCACCGACGCGCAGCTCGAGTCCACGCTGCTGGCGATCGACGCAGCCGACCGTCGACGCACGCGCGAGGTCGTCGCGAGCTGAATGTCGTAGGCCACGCCTAATCTTCCGGTCATGTCCGATCTGCAGCGCGTACGCACGTGGGCCGAGGCGCTGATCACCCTGCACCTCGACGCGTCGTGGACGTTCGCGTTCGACAACGCCAAGCGACGCGCGGGGCTGTGCGACTACAGCCGCAAGCGCATCAGCGTCTCGCGGTATCTGGCCGCCCGATACGACGACGACACCAACCATCAGACGCTCCTGCACGAGGTCGCGCACGCGCTCGCGGGGCCCTCGGCCGGCCACGGGCCGCGCTGGAAGCGCACGGCGCTCGAGCTCGGCTACGTCGGCGGCACGACCCACGCCGGAGAGACGGCGAACGAGCTCGCCCCGTGGGTGGGCACCTGCCCCGCCGGGCACGTCGCCTATCGTCACCGACGCGCGACGCGGCCGACGTCCTGCGCGAAATGCGCTCCGTCGTTCGACCCGCGCTTCGCGCTGTCGTGGGTGCACCGCGACATCACGCGCGCCGAACGTCGCGCTGCCGCCACTCCGCGGTGATGGCCTGCGGCGGGTGTCGCCGGGCCCGCGGCCGTCCGCGAGGGGCGGGCCCGATGACGTCGTCGCGTCATCCGTCCCGGCCCGCGCTGACAACACTTCGGCCTCGAACGTCGTTCGCGGGCTGACGCCCGGGCCTCGGGGCTCACGCGCCGACGAAGACCCCGTCGCGCAGCACCGGGACCACGGATGCCGCGTCGCGCGCGGCCGCGGCGAGCACGGCGTCGCGACCCCCGTCGGCGGCGAGCGCGCGTCCCCCGCCGCTCGCCGTGAGCAGGTGGCGCACCGCCCCACCCAGGGCACGGAAACCCTCGCCGGCGACGGCGGCGTCGGGCGAGGCGTGGTCGATGCCGAGGTCGCCGAGGGCGGCGATCACGGCGCCCGCACCGAGAAGGTCCTCGACGGCGAAGCGCACACCCTGATCGTCAGTCGACCCGGCGGCGAGGATCGAGATGCTGGTGCGCTCGCCGCGGGAGCGCTGCACCTCGAGCACGTGCGCCGCCACCGCCGCCGCGTTGCGCAGACCTGCCGCGACCACGTGGGCGCCCGTCTCGTGCGCCGCCCGGGCGAGCGCGGCCACCTCGTCGTCGTCCGCCGACACGTCGAGGCCGGCGGCGTTCTCGACGGCGGCGAGGGCGTGGGCGGTCAGGCCGAGAGGCTGCACGATCACCACGACGTGGGCGGGGGCGAGACGGCGGAGCCCACCGAGGCCCCACTCCAGGCGCACCTGGTAGTCGGACTGCGACAGGGCGGGGTCGATCGGCATCCTTCGATGCTAGAACGACGGGGACGTCGCGCCCGCCGGTCCTCCCCGCTGATGACGGATGCCACGGCGGGAGGCGGTTCGTCACGGCGCGGCCGTCAACCCATCGCTCACCCCCAGGCGGATCGGGCACCATCTGAACATGCGGATCCTGCTGAAGTTCGTGATCGACTGCGACCCCGACGCCGCGTGGCGCGCCCTACACTCCCCGCGCGCGGTCGCGGAGCTGTACGGACCCCTTCTCACCGTGGACGGGCTGACCCAGATGCCCCCCACCTTCGAATCCGGTGACGACGTGCCCGTGCAGATGAGCGTGGCCGGTGTCGTACCCGTCGGGCGCCAGCTCATCTCGGTGGCGGATCGGGAGACCAGCGACGCGCACGGTCGCGTCCGCGTGTTCCGCGACTGGGGCGTTCCGTTGACCGGACCGCTCTCGACCCTCGACGTGTGGGACCACCAGATGGCGGTCTCCGCCGCCCCCGGTGAGCCGGGGAAGACCCTGTGGCGGGAACGCCTCACCATCGGCGGCGCGACGGCCCCCGCGCTGTGGCCCGGGCTGTGGGCGACGTGGCAGTGGCGCGCCGCCCGGATCCGAGCGCTCGCCCCGACCTGGGCGCACGACCCCGAAGACGAGCCGAACGCCGAGGGATGAGCGACGTGCACGTGCGCGCGGCGACGCCCGGCGACAGCCGGTGCATCGCCCACGTGCACGTGCAGAGCTGGCGCGAGGCACGCACCGCGCAAGTGCCCGGCGCGCTCGTCGAACAGCTCGACGTCGAGCTCTCGGAATCGCGGTGGGCGGCGCGGCTGCGCGGGGAGGCACCCCCGGGAGCCGAGCGCCTCGGGGATGCCTGGGTGGCCGTCGTCGACGACCGCGTGATCGGATTCGCCTCGGGCGGGCCGACGCGCGACGCCGATCGCCCGCGGTCAGAGTCGGAGCTGTACGCCCTGTACGTGCTCGCGAGCCACTACGGCACGGGCGCGGGGGCGGCGCTGCTGCAGGCAGCCGTCGGGACCGGCGCCGCCAGTCTTTGGGTGCTGTCGGACAACGAGCGCGCCCTCGCGTTCTACGCCAAGCACGGCTTCGCGCCCGACGGTGCCGCCCGGGCCGACGAGCGATGGGGCGGGTCGCTGACGGAGCTGCGCCTAGCGAGGTGAGAGCCGGCCTCAGACGAGCCCGTGCCGGTAGGCGAAAACCACGAGCTGCACGCGGTCGCGCACCGCGAGCTTGGTCAGGATGCGGCTGATGTGGGTCTTCACGGTCGCCTCCGACAGGAACTCGCGCTCGGCGATCTCGGCGTTGCTGAGCCCCGTGGCGGCGAGCGCGAAGATCTCCTGCTCGCGCTCGGTCAACGCGCCGAAGGCCTCGGGGACCGGCTCGGCACCGGCGCCGTCGGCGATGTGGGCGAAGAGTTCACGGGTGGCCTCCGCCGCGATGACGGCGGAGCCGGCGTGCACGGTCCGCACCGCCGAGAGCAGGAACTCCGGCTCGGCGTCTTTCAGCAGGAATCCGCTCGCGCCGCGCTGGATCGCCCGAGCGGCCGCCTCGTCGAGATCGAACGTCGTGAGCACGACCACGCGGGGTGCGTCGGGCTCGCGCAGGATCTCGGCCGTCGCCGTCAGGCCGTCCATCACGGGCATGCGCACGTCCATCAGCACGAGGTCGGGGCGCGTCGCCCGCACGACCTCGATCCCCTCCCGTCCGTCGGAGGCTTCTCCCACCACCTCGAGGTCGGGTTGCGAGTCGATCACCATGCGGATGCCGGCGCGGAACAGGGCCTGATCGTCGACGAGGACGATGCGGACGGGGGCGGTCATGCGAGGGAGCCTCTCGTGCGGGATGGGTTCTCGGCATCCGTCCGCTCACTGCGGGGAGCCGATCGGAAGAGTGGCCTGGACGACGAATTCGCCGTACTCGGGCTCGGCCGTCAGTCGACCGCCGACGAGCTGTGCGCGCTCGCGCATCCCGATGAGCCCGTGGCCGCCGGCAGCGGGCACGCCGACGGCGGCAGACGTGGAGCGGGCGTTGCGGACCGACAGCTCGACGCGGTCGGCGAACCACCCGAGACGGACGCGCACGCGGGGATCGACACCGTGGCGGAGCGCGTTGGTGAGGGCCTCCTGCATGATGCGGAAGACCGCCAGCTGGATCGCGGCGGGCGGTTCGCCGGGCGGGACCGGGTCGACACGGACATCGAGCTCGACACCTGCCGCACGCACCCGGTCGAAGAGCTGATCGAGGTCGGCGAGAGTCGGTTGGGGGCCCTCACCCTGGCTGTGGCGCAGCTGACTGAGGAGCACACGTACGTCGGTGAGGGCCGCCCGCGCGGTCGACGAGATCGTCGCGAGGGCGTCGGAGGCCGCCGCGGGATCGGCGGCGGCCGCGTACCGTGCGCCGTCGGCCTGCGCGATGACCACCGCGAGCGAGTGCGCGACCACGTCATGCATGTCGCGGGCGATGCGCACGCGCTGCTGCTCGGCGATCGTCTCGGCTTCGGCGGCGCGCTGCGCCCGGCTGTTCGCTGCGGCGCGCACGGCCGTGCGCACCAGGGCGCCCGACACCCACGCGAGCATGAGCGCGAACCCGGATGCCAGCAGCAGGGCGCCCACGGCGAACCAGTCGTTGATCGTGAGCGGCGCCGACAAGCCCCGACCCACGAGATAAAGGGGGACGATCGCCGCCCCCGCGATGCCCGAGGCGAACCCCCACCAGAAGACCCGCCTGCTGCCGTAGGCGGCGGTCGTGTAGAGCACGGCGAAGATGGCGAGGTCGGCGGGCGACGGCTGACGTCCGAAGCCCATCTGCAGGAACGCCCCCGCCCAGGCCAGCACGAGGGCGAGTCCGGGCTGCAGGCGGCGCATCGCCAGCGCAGCGGTGAGGGCGAGGGCGACGAGGACCGCGCCGACGTTCTCCCCGACGACGGCGAGAGGGGCCAGCGCCCCGCTCGTGGTGCCCGCCAGCTCGACCGCAAGGGCGAGCAGCCCGAAGACACCGGCGACACCGAGGTCGGTGACCAGTTGATAGCGCTGCAGCGGGCGGAGGGTGAGCATCGTCCTCACGCTACGCGGCGACGCCGGGCGCGGCATCCGCCTGGGGATGTATCCGGGAGCCTCGGAAGGAGGACACCGGGGCGGCGTCAGCCGGGGAAGTCGGCGGGCTCGATCGGGCGCGCTTCGAAGAAGGTCTGCAGCACGACGGTCGTGCGCGTGTTGACCTGTGCGGCGGCACGGATGTCGCGGATCAGCGCCTCGAGATCGCGCGGCGTCGGGACCCGCACGAAGAGCATGTACGCCGCCTCGCCCGCGATCGAGTGGCAGGCCTCGATCGCGCTCAGGTGAGCGAGCAGCTCGGGGGCGTTGTCGGGCTGGGCGGGGTCGAGCGGGGTGATCTCGACGAAGGCCGCGAGCGGACGACCCAGGGCCTCGGCGTCGAGGATCGGACGATACCCCTGCACGATGCCCCGGGCCTCGAGGCGACGCAGACGCGACTGCACGGCGGAAACCGAGAGGCCGACGCGCTCGGACAGGTGCGAGAGCGTCGCACGAGCATCGATCGAGATCTCGCGGACGATCGCAGCGTCCACCGCGTCGTCGAGGCGGGGGGCGCGCGCGGGGACCTCGGTCATGCGCTCGACAGTAGCAGTGCACCCGAACGGCACCCTGGTGCGTGCCGTAAGTTTTCCGTTAGCATGACCTTTTAGCAGGAATATTTACAGTCCCGATCGGAGGATGCCATGACCACCGCGACACCCATCCGTGCTGACCAGGATCTGCTCGGCGGTCGCACCGTCGACGCGGTCGAGCACACCCCCGCCTGGACCCGGCTCAAGGCCGCCGCGACGGCGCTGCAGACGCTGCAGGCGAAGGACGGCTCGATCGACGACACCGCCGCCGCGGGGCCCCTCATCGACGACGTCGTCGAAGCGATCGACGCCCTCGCGCCGCTGTTCCCGCACGACGCCGCCTACCTCTCCGCCTCCGTCGCCGACTTCCGTCGATGGAAGGCCGAGGGGCTCGGGACGCCCGACTTCCTCGACTCCCTCGTGGCATTCCAGCCCCAGGAGCACCGGGTCGACGGCATCCGTCACCTCGTCGTGTTCCCCATGTACACGCAGAACGGCTCGAGCTCGCGTCACGTCGAGGCGGTGCTGGTCGAGGCGATCTGGCCCGAGTTCATCGCCCGCCTGGAGACGGAGTACACCAACCGCCTGTTCGTCTCGCTGCGCCTCATCGACTTCACCGCGGGCTACGACACGAACTCCGCCGTGCTCTTCCCCGAGACGGTCGCGATGCGGGAGATCCCGACCTTCACCTGGGGCGCGATCTTCCAGGACCGCGAGGCGGCGCGGTACCGCCGGGTGACGCGCGCCGCCGCGGAGATCACGAAGCTCGACCTGCCCGAGGCCGCCGCGCGCATGCTCGACGACCAGGCGCTGACCGAGCAGACGTTCGTGATGTGGGACATCATCCACGACCGCACGCACATGCGCGGCGACCTGCCCTTCGACCCGTTCATGATCAAGCAGCGGATGCCGTTCTTCCTCTACTCGCTGGAGGAACTGCGGTGCGATCTCACCGCCTTCCGCGAGTGCGTGTCGCTGCAGGCCCGCCTCTCGGCGCGCGACGACCTCGACGAGGCGGAGCGCGCGATGCTCGAGCACGCCGAGCTCGTGCAGTACGCCGTCATCTTCGATCGCATCTTCCGCTTCGCCATCACCGGGTCGCGCGTGCGCAACTACGACGGACTGGGCGGGCAGCTTCTCTTCGCGTGGCTCCACCAGCGTCGCGTGCTGCACTGGACCGACACGTCGCTCGCGTTCGACTGGGACGAGGTGCCGGCCGCCGTCGTGGCCCTGGCCGACGCGATCGACGAGCTCTACTGGCGCTCGATCGACCGACCGAAGACGGCGCACTGGCTCGCCGCGTACGACCTCGTGCGCGCCGTCGTGACCCCGCACCCCGCCTCGGTATGGGCGCGAGGCCTCCCCGACGACGTGCTCGCGGGCCTGCCCAAGGGGTACACCGACGCGGTGCTCGACGACGAGTTCCCCCTGTCGATGTTCTTCGAGGCGCTGGAGAAGAAGATGCGCCCGGTGATCGCCTCCACGGAGGGCATCCGCGGGACGGACTGACGCCGGGCCCCGGCCCGGCTCCGGGCGCGTCGCGGCCGCACTCACGAGCGTTCGAGTGTCCAGGACACGCCGCGTTGGGCCGCGAGGAGCGGCGTGTCTTGGACACTCGTCGGGGTCGCGGCCCCTGGCACGAGCCGCGGGGCACTCGCGCGCGCGGCTTGTGACGAGGACACTCGAGGGAACGTGACCGGCCGAGCATGACGGAGGACGCATGAGCGACGTGAGGCAGACGGAGACGCCGACGCCGACGCCGGAGCAGGCACAGGAGCTGGTGCGGGGGCGCCTCGTCCTCCTCGCGGGCGGGACGAGCGCGGTGGGCCGCGCCGCGGCGCGCGCGCTGCTCGAGGCGGGCGCGCGGGTGGTGATCGTGGGCTCCGACGCGACGCGTCTGACCGAGGCCGCGGCGGACGCGCCCGGTGCCCACGCGGAGCTGTGCGACCTCACCGACGCGGATGCCGTGTCCGCGCTGCGCGAGCGCGTGCACGCCGCGCACGGCCACGTGGACGGCGTCCTCCACCTCGTCGGGGGATGGCGTGGCGGCGGCGGGCTGGCCGGTCAGAGTGACGAGGACTTCGCGTTCCTGCTCCGCTCGCTCACAGCGCTCCGGGCCGTCAGCCGCGCCTTCGACGAGGACCTGCGGGCCTCGCCCGCCGGCCGTCTCGCCATCGTGTCGTCGACCTCGGTCGCCCGCCCTCTCGCCGGCGGCGCGAACTACGCGGCCGTCAAGGCTGCGAGCGAGGCGTGGACGCGTGCGGTCGCCCAGGGATTCGCGAAGAACGCCCGCGACGCGGGACGCGCGATCTCCGCGGCGGCCGTCATCTTCCGCGTGAAGAGCCTGGACGGTCTCGAGGAGGCCCTGGCCGCCGCCTTCGTCGCTCTGTGGGACGACACGGCGGACGCGTTCAACGACGTCGTGATCGAGGTCGGGGCGGGCGCCTGAGGTCAGCCTCCGGGATGGGGATCGCGCGCGGCCCCGCGTTCCGTCGACTCTCGGTCTGAGGCGCCGGGTGTCGCGGCGTCGTCACGGCGCGACCCATCGGGAACCGCCGCCGCCGCAGACGCCGTGACAGGGACGACGGCCCCGGCGCCGACGGCATCCCCGTCATCGGATGCGGCGGGCGCGGCATCGACATCGCCGGTGACAGCGGCCGATCGGTACTGCGCCGACAGGACGCGATACGACCGCGTGGAGAAGGCGAGTACGCCGACCACGACCATGACGAGACCCGCCATCACGAAGACCAGCGCGATGCCGCGCGACTGTCCGTCGCCGAGCAGCCATCCCCACGTGGCGCGTCCGTCCGCTCCTTCCATGTAGGGGATGACCACGAACTGGGCGATCGGGGCGATGAGGAACGAGGTGATCGGGGCGGCCGCCGACTCGAATGCCGCGGCGAAGCCGAAGACACGGCCCTGGGTGGTGAACGGCACGACCTTCTGGATGACGGTCTGCTCCGCCGCCTCGACGGGAGGGATGAGCGCCATGTACACCCAGATGCCGATCGCGTAGAGCCACCACCAGTCGCGGAGCGTGAACACCGCTCCGAGCGCGCCCATGGCGATGACGATCCACAGCATGGTGCGGATCGGGTTCTTGCCGAGTCCGAACTTCGCGACGAGCCCTCCGCCGATGATGAAACCGGTCGCGGTCACCGCGAGGACGACGCCCCACACTTCGGCGTCGTAGACACGGCCGTCGATCTCGATGCGGAACAGCTCGAGACCATAGGGGTCCATGAGCGCCATGTAGACGCCGCCGATGAGATTGTTGAACGTCGAGAAGACGATGAGGGCGAACAGCCCCGGTGCGGCTCGGACCGCTCGCACGGCTCCGCCCAGGTCGACGAGAGGACCCCGTTCGACGCCCGCCGCCGGACGAGGTTCGGGGATGCGGATCGTGAGGAGGTGCACGAGCGCCACGATGGTGAGCCCCACGGCGATCGCCAGCGTCCACCCCATGCCGAGGAATCCGACCGAGAGCCCGCTGAAGACACTCGTCACGACGAACGCGAGACCCTGGACCGTGCCGACGAGGCCGTTCGCGTTCGCGTGACGCTCGACCGGCACGAGGAGGGTGACGGTGGTCGAGAGCGCGATGTTGCGGAGGTTCTCGATGACCGCGCCGCCCAGGATGATCCCGGAGAACAGCCAGAACCACGGTCCGCCGAGATCGAGCAGCGCCGCCTCCGGGAAGGCCATCCAGAGCGCGCCCGCGAGGAGGAAGGCTCCCAGCGTCACCACGCCGGAGAAGACCATGACGCGATGCTTTCGATGCCGGTCCACCAGGGAGCCGAAGACCATCGCGAAGATCGCGAGCAGCAGCATGTAGGCGCCACCCACGATGCCCGTCGCCAGCACCGAACGCGTCTCGAGGTAGACCCAGAACGTGAGCGCGAACCAGAGGAAACTCGTCGTGACGTTGGCGGCGGCGGTGTTGATCAGGACGGCCAGGAACGTGCGCTGCCCACCCTCGACGGCGCCGGCCACCAGGGCTTCGGGAGGCTGCGGAGCGGACATGAGCACACGCTAGACCCGCCCTCCGACATCGGCCAGACCCGTTCGCCACCCGGTCCGGCGCCGTGTCAACCGCTCACACGGTCGGGAAGCGGGGGTCGCGGGCGTAGTCGGCGAGACGTGCGTCGAGAGCCGCGCGGACCTGAACCGGTGCGTCCTCGCCGATCAGCACGCGCAGACGCTCATCGCCGTCGTCGCACACGTGCGCGAAGATCTGCTCCGCGGCATCCTCCGGTCGCGTTCCACCGGTCGGTTCGGATGACGCCGGCCAGGGGACCTCGGCTCGACCGAACAGCCGCGTGCGGAGGTCGTCGTAGACGGGGAGAGCCTCCGCGAAGCGCATGTTCGAGCCCGCCCAGTCGGTGTCGAGGGCACCCGGTTGGATGATGGACACGCGCACGCCAAATCCTCGCACCTCGGCGGCCAGCGCCTCGCTGAACGCCTCGAATCCCCACTTGGAGGCGTTGTAGAGGCCGAGAAGGGGCATCACGCCGACACCGCCCACCGTGGAGATCTGCACGATGCGCCCCGATCCCCGCGCGCGCATCAGGGGAACCGCTGCCTGACTGAGCCACAGCGGCCCGAGCATGTCGGTATCGACGACTGCGCGAACCTCGTCCTCGGATACCTCCTCGACCGCGCCGATCAGGCCGTACCCGGCGTTGTTCACCAGGACGTCCAGCCCTCCCCCACTCGCGGCGGCCGTCTCGACCGCGGCGCGCGCCGCCCCCCGATCGCGGACGTCCAGCGGAAGGACCGTGAGCCTGTCGTGGGTGGGGAGTTCCTTCCCCGGTCGAACCGTCGCGACGACGGTGTGACCGGCCGCCAGGACGCGGGCGACCAGCGCCCGCCCCAGGCCGCTGCTCGCGCCGGTGATCATCCACGTCTTCGAAGAGGTCATAGCGTAAATGTACGCGAAAATGGACGGACCGTCTCGTTTCTCGCGTACGATGGCCGCATGGCGAGATCGGCGACCCGCAAACGCGTGCACGACGCCGTCCTCGGCCTCCTCCACGAGGGTCGGGTGGGGTCGCTCAGCATGGAAGGAGTCGCCGCGCGTGCGGGGGTCAGCAAGCAGACCCTGTACCGGTCGTGGCCGACGACCGGCGCGATCGTGTTCGACGCCCTCCTCGCTCGCAGCGAGGGTCCTGACGGAGATGTCGTCGTCCCGGACACCGGCGATCTGAGCGCCGACCTGGTCACCCTGGCATCCGGAATGGTCTCCGAACTCACGGGAGCGGAGACGGAGCCTCTCCTGCGCGCGGTCACCGCGGAGGTGCAGATCGACGCCGAGGTGGCCGCCCAGTACCGCGCCCTGCTCCTGGCTCCGCAGATGGCGGCGATCGCGCGGCGCTTCCGGGATGCCGGCGCCGTCGATCCCGAGGAGTGCGCCGAGCTCTTCGTGGGCCCCCTCCTGCACCGCTGGCTCCTGCGCTCTCAGCCGTTCAGCCGGGAATGGATCGCACGCCACGTCACCCGGACGGTGCGAGCGACGGCGAACTGAGCGACGGCTTTCCGCGACCGCCGGAGGATCGCTCGCGATCGCACCGTCGGACGGACCACCCCGAGGTCGCGACGCGAACGGGCTCCGCGATCGAGCGGCGCCCTGCGTGCGGCTCAGTCGAGGAGGCTCCGGATGTCGTCGGCCGTCAGACGCGGTCCCCCGGCGAAGCTGACGTCGCCGTCGTCGGCGCCCCCGTCGAGCACACGGGAGAAGAGCTCGGACTTCGCCTCCCGAAGGGCCACGACCTTCTCTTCGACGGTGTCGGAGGAGACCAACCGGTACACGATGACGGGTCGGGTCTGCCCGATGCGGTGGGCGCGGTCGATCGCCTGCTCCTCGACGGCGGGATTCCACCACGGGTCGAGCAGCACGACGTAGTCGGCCTCCACCAGGTTGAGCCCCACCCCGCCGGCCTTGAGCGAGACGAAGAACGCCGGGTCATCACCGTCGCGGAACCGGTCGATCTCGGCTTGACGGTTGATCGTGGTGCCGTCGAGATACCCGGATGC
This sequence comes from Microbacterium sp. NPDC089190, assembly GCF_040701795.1. Classification (NCBI taxonomy): domain Bacteria; kingdom Bacillati; phylum Actinomycetota; class Actinomycetes; order Micrococcales; family Microbacteriaceae; genus Microbacterium; species Microbacterium sp. NPDC089190. The sequence continues at coordinate 962,172 of NZ_JBFBHF010000001.1, forward strand.
CAGGCCCGCGTCGGTGCAGCGCTGGCGAGCCGCTCGAAGGAACCGCGTGAACTGGCTCAGCACGAGCACGCGATGCCCCTCCGCCTCCGCCTCGACCAGCAGGTCTTCGAGCGCGTCGAGCTTCGCCGAGGGCGCGTCGCCCTCGTCGACGAGCGCGGGGTCGAGCGCCAGCTGCCGCAGCATCGTGAGGGAGCGGAAGATCGCGAACCGGTTGCCCTCGGCGTCGTCGTCGAGCAGCCCCAGCAGACGCTGACGCTCGCGGTGGAACCGCCGATCGTAGAGCTTGCGGTGCGCGGGGTGAAGGGCCACCTCGATGATGGTCTCCTGCTTGGGCGGGAGTTCGGCGGCGACGAGGTCTTTGGTCCGCCGGAGCAGGAACGGCCGGATACGCCGGCGCAGGAGATCGAGCCGTCCGGCATCGGCGCCCTTCTCGATGGGCGTGCGGTACAGCTCGGTGAAGGACTCGCGGGTTCCGAGCAGTCCCGGCGCCACCAGCGACATGAGCGCCCACAGCTCGAGGAGGTTGTTCTCCATCGGCGTGCCGGTGATGACGAGCGTGAAGGGCACCGCGAGGGCCCGGGCCGCCCGGTATCCGCGAGACGACGGGTTCTTGATCTGCTGCGCCTCGTCGAGCACGAGTCCCGACCAGGCGACCTCGGCGTACTGCTCCTGCTCGAGACGGAACAGGGCGTAGCTGGTGACGACGACGTGCGCCCCGGCCGCGGCCTCGGCGATGCTGTTCGCACGCCGTGCCCGTGTGGCGGCGATCGTTCGGACCTCGAGGTCGGGCGCGAAGGTCGCGCACTCCCGTGCCCAGTTGCCCACGACGCTCGTCGGCGCGACGATCAGGAAGGGCGGAAGCGTCGGGTCGTCGGCACGCGCCGCTTCCATCATCGCGATCGTCTGCACCGTCTTGCCCAGTCCCATGTCGTCGGCGAGGATGCCGCCGAGCCCCTGGGTGCGCAGGAAGTGGAGCCAGTCGAGGCCCGAGCGCTGGTAGTCGCGGAGGGTCGCCCGCAGGCCCTCCGGGGGCTCGATCCGGGTGAGGGACGCCTCGTCGGTCAGCCCCCGCACGCGCAGCCACCACTCGGCTTCGTGGACGGCGAGCATGCCGAGCTCGGACAGGTCGTCCCACAGCCCGACGTTGTAGCGGTTGATCGTCAGCTCGTCGCCCGGCCGATCGGCGAGGGTCCGGGCCTCGTCGATGACGGACCGGAGGCGATCGAATTCCGGACTGTCGAGCCGGACGTACTCCCCGTCGCCCAGGAAGAGAACCCGGTCGCCGAGCGCCAGGGCGGTGTAGAGGGCGGTGAAGTCGACCTCGACGTCGCCCACGGTCACCCGGGCGTTCAGGTCGAACCAGTCGCTGCCGTCGTCGGGGCCGGTGCTGAGCTGCACCACGGGAGCCTGGGCCGATGCGCGGTACTCGGGGTCGTCGCCGCGCACCTCCACGCGGACGGACGCGAGGGCCCTCAGCTGCGGCAGCATCTCGCCGGCGAACACGGCCGCCGTCGCGGGCGCCATCGCGCGGGCCGGCGCGGTCCCCGTCGTGAAGGGCGCGGGCATGTCGATCCGAAGTTCATCGGCGAGGGCGGAGACCGCGCGCCACACGGCGCCCTCGTGCTCGTCGTGCCGACGGCCCTGCGTCGATGAGCGGTCCCACCGCGTCGCGAGCGACGTGGACCCCTCGAGATGCTCGACGGTCACCTCGAGCACGGGGCGCGGCGCCGGAGGAACCTCGACCGTGCCCCGCGGCGACACCACCGGCGCGTCGAGCTGCAGCCGCGGGAGGTAGTCGTGCAGGAAGGTCTCGGATCCGCGCTCGTCGACCGTGAGCGCACTCGATCGGGCGAGCAGCCCGCGGACCGGTCCCGACGCGGGTGTCGCCAGCCGCGCGAGCGTGATCCGCTCGTCGTCGCCGTCGCGGTCGGCGACGAAGGCCACGGCCACGGCGGGGTCGCCCACCACCCAGGAGGGCAGGGCGGCCGTCTCGACGTCGACGCCCTCCACCGTCCCGCGCACGTGCAGGGTGGAGCCGCGGCGGTCGAGCGACACCGCCGCGGTCACGGGCTCGTCGACGACGCGGACCGGGTGATGGACACCGGCACCCGACACGAGCGGGACCCCGGCGGCGACGACCGCCTCGAGCTGCAGCCACAGCGAGTGGGGCGGGACCGCGGAGAGCGGCATCCACTCGTCGGAGAGGTACGCGCCGGCGCTGAAGCGCCCCAATCGCCCCAGGCTGTCGAGCGCGGCGCGTGCCCGCGGATCGGCTGGAAGGGCCGCGAGGGCGGACCAGCCGGCCCGGCCCTTGATCCACGTGCCGCGGGAGCCCCGGACCCCCGGCCGCGCGCTGAGGGTGAGCGCCGCTCCGTACCCGCGCCCGCCGCCGCGACGGATGGAGAGGAACAGGCAGAGATCGAAAGGGGCCTCGTCGTCGACGACCGGGGCGGCGGCGAACAGTTCGTCGAGCGAGCGCTGCCACTCGGCGCGGGGCGGGCGCCCCGCCGAGATGAGGCGGTCGAACAGCACGAGAGCCGCCGCGCACGAGTGCTCGCACTCGGGGCCGCGCCCGCACGAGCACCAGCCCGACAGGCGGGACAGATCGTCGGGGACGCGGAGCTCGAGGTGTTCGTACCCCGACGCCCCGAAGGACTGCGCCGTGACGACCAGCACGCCGCTGACGGATCGGGCGTCGCCCACCTCGACCGAACCGTAGACGAGCAGGCGATCGGCGCGCATCATCGCGGATGCCGAGAACATCTCGCCGGCGATGCTGAGTGCTTCGGGGTCCAACCGCATGCCTCCATTGTGGTCGGGACCGCCGACACCCCGACGCGGTGTGCGGACATCCGTGGAGCGATCCCCCCTGGGGAGGAGCCGGGAAAAGTTACGCTGGAGGGGTGACTTCCCTCCACGACACGTCGGTGCGCGGCTTCGCGTCCGACAACTATTCCGGCATCCACCCCGACGTGCTCGCCGCGATCGCGACGGCCAACGAAGGCCACCAGGTCGCGTACGGCGAAGACGTCTACACCGCGCGTCTGCAGGAGCTGTTCGTCTCGCTGCTGGGCGACGGCGTCGAGGCGTACCCCGTCTTCAACGGCACGGGCGCCAACGTCGTCGGGCTGCAGTCGATGCTCCCCCGCTGGGGCGCCGTGATCTCGGCATCCACCGCGCACATCAACGTCGACGAAGGCGGAGCGCCCGAGCGCGTGGGCGGCATCAAGCTGCTCACGGTCCCCACCGACGACGGCAAGCTCACACCCGAGCTCGTCGACCGCGAGGCCTGGGGCTGGGGTGATGAGCACCGCGCACAGCCGCTGGTGGTCTCGATCACGCAGTCGACCGAGCTGGGCACCCTCTACAGCGTCGACGAGATCCGCGAGCTCGCGGCGCACGCGCACGGGCACGGCATGCGGCTGCACATGGACGGCGCGCGCATCGCGAACGCCGCCGCCGCCCTCGACGTGCCGCTGCGCGCCTTCACCCGTGACGCGGGGGTCGACGTGCTGAGCTTCGGCGGAACGAAGAACGGCGCCATGATCGGCGAGGCCATCGTCGTGCTCGACCCCGAAGCCTCGACCGGTCTGACGTACCTCCGGAAGCTCGACATGCAGCTCTCGAGCAAGATGCGCTTCGTCTCGGCTCAGCTCGTCGCCCTTCTCGACGGCGACCTGTGGCTGCGCAACGCCCGGCACTCCAACGCGATGGCGCAGCGCCTGCGCGCGGGCGTCGAGGCGGGTCTCGCCGACGGCTCGATCCAGGGCGTGGAATTCACGCAGCCCACGCAGGCCAACGGCGTGTTCGCGACCCTGCCGGTCGGAGTGGCCGATCGCCTGCGCGCGAGCTTCCGGTTCTACGACTGGGACGAGATGCGCCGCGAGGTGCGCTGGATGTGCTCCTTCGACACGACCGAAGACGACATCGACGCCTTCGTCGCCGCGATCGCGCGCGAGACGACCGCGTGATCTGACGCATCGACACCCGTCGCGGGCGGGATCGACGCGAGAGCGAGGGCCGCGGCATCCGGATCGCCGATGCCGCGGCCCTCGTCGTCTCAGGCCCCCGCGAGCCAGTCGCGGTAGGCGTCGAACGTGCTCTCGCGTCCGAGGAAGGCCTCGACGAGCTCGCGCGCGTCGCGCGTGCCGCCGGGCTCGAGGATCTCGCGACGGTAACGCGTCGCCGTGTCGACGTCGAAGAGGTCGTCGCCGAACGCCGACAGCAGATCGCGCGCGATGACGAGGCTCCACTGGTAGGTGTAATAGCAGGCCCCGTAGCCCGTCAGGTGACCGAACCCGGCATACGAGTGCGAGCCGTCGAGCGGGGTCACCGGACTCGCGGCGCGGTAGTAGCCGTCGACCGCGGACTGCAGGTCGGCGGGCCGATCGACGTGCAGGCGGTACGAGGTCGTCGCGTGCCCGAGCTGCCTGGTCACCTCGAGACCGCGCCCGAAGGCGTCGGCCGTGCGCATGCGCGCGACGAGGTCGGCGGGGATGGAGTCGCCCTGGTCGTTCACGGCGAAGGCGGCGAGCGCCTCGGCGTCCCACGCCCATTCCTCGAGCAGCTGGCTGGGCGCCTCGACGAAGTCCCACTCGGTGGCGACCCCCGTCCACCGCGCCCATTTCTGGTGGCCGCCGAGGATGTCGTGCACGAGATGACCGAATTCATGGAAGAAGGTCACGACCTCGTCGTGCTCGAGCAGTCCGCGCGAGAAGTTGCACAGCAGGACCGATTCCGGCAGCGCGCGTCCCGCGATGCCGGAGGCGAGTCCGAAGCATGCGGCGTGGTTGTACTTGCCCTCGCGAGGGTGGAGATCGAGGTGGATGCGACCGAGTCGCTCGCCCGCGCGGACGACGTCGTACGTGCGCACGTCGTCGTGCCACGAGGGAGCCTCGACGGGCACGTACTCCACGTCGAGCAGGCGCCCGGTGGTGGCGAGCACCCCGTCGAGCACGCGGTCGAAGCGGAAGTACGATCGCACCAGCTGCGCGTCGACGTCGTACTCCTCGCGCTTGAGCGCGCTGAGGACGTACCAGAAGTCCGCGATCGTGACGGCGTCGGCGGCGGGGTCGTCGCGGCGCAGGCGGGCGAGGACGCGCTCGTACTCGGCGGTCGCCGCCGGGGCCGCCGCCTCCGCGACCCGTTCGAGGAACGCGGCGACCGCGGCGCTCGAGCCGATCATGCGCGTCTCGGTCTCGTAATCGGCCCAGTCGCCGTATCCGAGGATCCGGGCCCGCTCGGCACGGACGGCGAGCAGCTCGGCCAACACGGGCTCGTTGCCGGGCCACGCGAGGTCGTTGTACGCGCCCACCAGCGCGTGGCGCACCGACCGGTCGCGCGCATACTCGCGCACGGGCATGAGATCGGTGTACTCGGTGGTGAGGGTGACCATCCCCTCGTCGTCGGCGGGGTGCTCCGCGAGGAAGTCGTCGGGCAGGCCGTCGAGCGCCGACGCCGGGACCTTGATCTCGCGACGGCCTTCGCGGATGTTGCGCGAGAACGTCAGCGACAGCTCGGTGTCGCGATCGGTCAGCTCCCGCACGCGCTCTCGGTCGGCATCCGCGAGGTCGACGCCCCCGCGACGGAAGTCGCGCCGCACGTGCTCGAGGAAGCGCTGCTCGTCGGCGTCGAGCCCGTCGGGGTCGGCCTCGGCGAAGACGCTCCACAGCCCGCGATCGAGGAGGCGGCGCGACTGCACGGCATCCACGGCCTGCGCCTGCTTCTCGGCGGCGTCGCGGACACCGGCATCGGGGTGCGATTCGCTGAGGAGATGGGAGGGCGCCGCGGCCTCGGCGAGCGCGAGATCCGCCTCGTTCCAGAGCGCGAGACGCTCCCGCAGCGTCATTTCGGCCTCGGCGACGAGTCGCGCGTCGATCTCGGCCACCCGATCGAGAAGAGTGCGCGGGCGCTCATGGGCGAAGGCGCGCCAGCCGTCGAGGTCGCGGGGCAGGGTCAGGGGTTCCAGGGGAGAATCCGGCATCCTTCGACCCTAGGCAGAGCCTCCGACGCCGGGCAATGGGCGGTGGAGAACCTCCGGGCGACCCGCCGCTGGGGAGGAAAGGTCAGCGCAGGGCGCCCACCGAGGCCAGCGCGAGCCGGATGAGCGTGCCGCGACCGCCCTCCATCTCGTCGGAGAGCGCGTCGGATGCCGCCTCCTGCGGCGACAGCCACGTGACCTCGAGCGCGTCCTGGCGCGGTTCGCACGTGCCGGTGACGGGCACGACGTACGCGAGGGACACGGCGTGCTGCCGGTCGTCGTGGAAGGCGCTCACGCCCGGGAGCGGGAAGTACTCCGCCACCGTGAACGGGGTGGGCTGCGGAGGCAGCAGGGGGAACGCCATCGGTCCGAGGTCGTTCTCGAGGTGGCGGAAGAGCGCGTCGCGCACCGTCTCGCCGTAGCGCACGCGGCCCGACACCAACGTGCGGGTCATCTCGCCGAGCGGCGTCGCCCGCAGCAGGATGCCGACCTGCGTCACCGCGCCCATGCCGTCGGTGCGCACCGGGAGCGCCTCGACGTAGAGCATCGGCAGGCGTCGACGCGCCTCCGCGAGCTCGACCTCGCTCAGCCAGCCCGGATTGGGGTGGGGACCTCCCTGCGCGCCTGAGAACGAGGCGGAGAGCGGTTCGCGCTCGTCGCCGTTGTCGCCGGGTTCGGGGTCGGGGGTGCGCACGGGCATGCTCCCTGTATATCAACGTCTGCTCCGGATGCCGCGTTTCCGATGCCGGCGCGGTCGCCGGGCGATCCTCCGGTGCGGTCCGCGCGCGACGGCTCCCGGGTCCTCGCCCGCGCCACCCCTCGCGCATGCCGCCGTGTCGGAGGCCTTTGCCACAATGGCGGCATGAGTGCGCATCCCTCCCTCGACCCGTCCGTCGTGCGGTGGTCCGTCCCCCCGAGCGAGCGCGGCGACCGGCCGGTGCTCCTCCTGCTCCACGGCTACGGCTCCGACGAGCACGACCTGTTCGGTCTCGCGCCGTACCTGCCCGAACGGTTCGTGGTCGCGAGCGTGCGGGCGCCCCTCGCGCCGCCGTGGCCCATGCCGGGCGCGTCGTGGTACCCGATCGAGGGCCTCGACGGTCGCGACCCCGACGCCGTCACCCTGGCCGCGCGCGCGGTGCTCGCCTGGGTCCGGGATGCCGTGGGCGAGGCGCCCGTGGGCCTTCTCGGGTTCTCGCAGGGCGGCGCGGTGGCCCTGCAGACGCTGCGCGCCGATCCCGACGCCGTCTCCTTCGCGGTCGTCCTCGCGGGGTACGCCGCGGGCGGGGAGCTCCCGGGAGACGCCGTCCTCGCCGCGCGTCGACCCCCGGTGTTCTGGGGACGCGGAGCGGCGGACGACGTCATCCCCGCGGCCCTCGTCGACGCGACGGCGCAGTGGCTCCCCGTCCACAGCGAGCTCAGCGGCCGTGTCTACCCGGGTCTCACCCACTCGATCTCGCAGGACGAGCTCGACGACGTACGGGCGTTCCTCGACGCGCGACTCGCGCTCGCGTCGCCGTCGAGCACCGGGTGAGCCGTGACGCCGGTGCGACCTCGCGCGCACCGGCGGCCGTGCCCACGCTCACGGATGTCGTGGCGCCCTCCCCCGATGCGGCCGGGGGTTCCCCCACGACCGGTCTGCGGTTACGGTGGATATTCCTGTCCCCGAGAACGAGGTCTCCTCCGGTGAAGAACGTCGACGCTTCCGCGCCCCTGTCCGCGCGCTGACCCGTCGACCCGCCGTTTTCTCGGCCGCCCTCCGCTGACGCGGACGGGTCCGGTGTCCGCGCATCCCGCGTCCCCGGAGTCCCGTCATGTCAGCTCTCTCCCCTTCTCTCGTTCTCGACCGCGTCCGCCTCGTGTGGCCCGACGGAACCGTCGCCCTCGACGAGGTCTCCGGCGCCCTCGGCCGGGGGCGCACCGGTCTCGTCGGCCGAAACGGAGCCGGCAAGTCCACGCTCCTGCGCGTGGCCGCGGGGCACCTCACCCCCACGTCCGGCACGGTCTCGGCATCCGGTGACGTCGTCATGCTCCCGCAGCGTCCGGCGGCGGATCCGCACCGGCCCGTCTCGGCACTCCTCGGCGTCGAGACGGCGCTCACCGCCCTTCGCGCCATCGAGTCGGGCGACGTGGCACCGCACCACTTCGACGCGGTCGGCGACGACTGGAATGTCGAGGCCCGCGCCCACACCCTGCTCGCCGAGGCAGGTCTGGCATCCGATGCCCTGGACCGCACGGTCGGGGAGCTCTCGGGAGGGGAGACGATGCTCACCGCGCTCGTCGGGCTCCGCGCCCGCGCGGCCGACATCACGCTCCTCGACGAACCGACCAACGACCTCGACCGCGACGCCCGGGCGCGCGTGAGCGAGCTCGTCGAGAGCTGGCCCGGCACGCTGATCGTCGTCAGTCACGACGTCGGCCTGCTCGAGCGCATGGATGCCACGGCCGAGCTCTACGGCCGCACCCTGAGCGTCGTCGGCGGCCCCTACAGCGCGTGGCGTGCGCAGCGCGACGCGGAACAGGAGGCCGCCGTGCGCGCCGAGCGCGACGCGGCCCAGTCCCTGCGCCGCGAGCGTCGCCAGCGCATCGAGTCGTACGACAAGCTCGCCACCCGATCGCGCGTCGCGCACAAGGCGCAGGTCGAGAAGCGCGTCCCCAAGATCATCGCGGGAGGACGGGCGAACGCGGCGCAGGTGAGCGCCGGGCGGCTGAGCACGGAGATGACGGGCAAGGAGGATGCCGCGCGCGCGGCGCTGAGCGAGGCGTCGGCCCGGGTGCGCGACGACGACGTGGTGCGCATCGAGCTGCCCGATCCGGGCAACGCGGCCGGGAGACGGATCCTGTCCCTCGGCGACGGCGAACGCGAGTGGATCGTCACGGGTCGCGAGCGCGTCGCCCTGGTGGGTCGCAACGGCATCGGCAAGACGACGCTGCTGGAGAGCCTCGTGAGCGACGTGGACCCCGCGGGGCCGATCCGGGCGCGAGCGAGCGTCGAGCACATCGGCTATCTGCCGCAGCGTCTCGACGGCCTGGACGACGCGGCATCCGTCCTCGACACCGTGTGCGCGGCGGCGCCGCGCGTTCCGGTGGCGCTCGTGCGCGATCGACTGGCACGGTTCCTCGTGCGCGGGGATGCCGTCGGTCGACCCGTGGGGTCGCTGTCCGGCGGCGAGCGCTTCCGCGTCGCGCTCGCGCGGCTGCTCCTCGCGGATCCCCCGCCGCAGCTGCTCGTGCTCGATGAGCCGACCAACAATCTCGACCTCGACACGGTCGATCAGCTCGTGGCGGCGCTCCAGGCCTACCGGGGCGCCGTCCTCGTGGTCAGCCACGACGACGCGTTCCTCGCGCGCCTCGGCCTCGACCTCCGGCTGCGGGTGGACGACGGGCGCCTGTCCGAGAACGCGCCATGAGGCGGGCGGATGGGCACCGAGGCCGCGCGCCTGTTCCGAGATCTCCCGCCCCCGCGCCCGATCCCGGACGGTCTCGCTCCTCGTCCGCTCTCACGGCTCGGTGTGACGAGATGCCGCTGTTCCGCGACCAGCGAACGTCAAGCCCGAGCCGATGTCGGAGGTCCGGGAGAGGATGTCGGCATGGCCGACGTGCTCGAGAAATTCGGTCCTGCGACGCAGGACTGGTTCCGGGGCGCCTTCTCCGCGCCCACCAACGCGCAGAAGGGCGCGTGGGAATCCGTGTCGTCCGGTCGCAATGCGCTCGTCGTCGCCCCGACCGGTTCGGGCAAGACCCTCTCGGCCTTCCTTTTCGCGATCGACCGGATCTTCCGCGAGAAGGCCCCCGAGGCTGCGGATGCCGCGCCCGCGCGCCGGGGCAGGAAGACCGCCGCCAAGACCCCGGCGACGAACACCCGCGTCCTGTACATCTCTCCCCTGAAGGCGCTGGGCGTCGACGTGGAGCGCAACCTCCGCTCTCCCCTGGTCGGCATCGGCCAGTCGGCACGACGGCTCGGCATCGACGTCCCGGCCGTGAGCGTGGGCGTGCGATCGGGCGACACCAGCTCGAGCGACCGCCGGAAGCTCGTCACCGATCCGCCCGACATCCTCATCACCACCCCCGAGTCGCTCTACCTGATGCTCACGAGCCAGGCGGCCGAGACCCTGCGCGGCGTGCACACGGTCATCATCGACGAGGTGCACGCGGTCGCCGCCACCAAGCGCGGTGCGCATCTCGCGGTGAGCCTCGAGCGTCTCGACGCCCTCCTCGATGCGCCCGCCCAGCGCATCGGTCTGTCGGCCACGGTGCGGCCGATCGACGAGGTGGCGCGGTTCCTCGGCGGAGCGCAGCCCGTCGACATCGTGGCGCCGAAGGCCACGAAGGCCTTCGACCTCTCGGTCGTCGTGCCCGTCGACGACATGCTGAACCCGCCTCCGCCGCCGGGATCCCCTGCGCCCGACGACGCCGGCGAGGGCGAGTGGTTCTCCGAGCGCCCCGAGAGCACCGAGATGGCGGGGTCGGTCTGGCCCCACGTCGAGGAGGCCATCGTCGATCGCATCCTGGAGCGGCGATCGACCATCGTGTTCGCGAACTCCCGTCGGCTCGCCGAGAGGCTGACCGGACGACTGAACGAGATCTACGCCGAGCGCCAGGGCATCGACGTGCCCGAGCCGACCGTGCCGGCGGTCCAGATGGCGCAGGCGGGTTCGTCCGCCGGGGTGTCCGCGATCCTCGCGAAGGCCCACCACGGTTCGGTCTCGAAGGAACAGCGGGCCCAGGTCGAAGACGAGCTCAAGTCGGGCGCATTGCGCTGCGTGGTGGCCACGAGCAGTCTCGAGCTCGGGATCGACATGGGCTCGGTCGACCTCGTCATCCAGGTCGAGTCGCCGCCGAGCGCGGCATCCGGGCTCCAGCGCGTCGGGCGCGCGGGCCACCAGGTCGGCGAGGTGAGCCGCGCCGCCCTCTTCCCGAAGCACCGCAGCGACGTGCTGCACACGGCCGTGGTCACGGAACGCATGCTGGGCGGGCGCATCGAGGCCATCTCCGTGCCCCAGAACCCGCTCGACATCCTCGCGCAGCAGACCGTCGCCGCCTCGGCCCTGGGATCGATCGACGTCGAGGAATGGTTCGACACGGTCAAGCGCAGCGCACCGTTCCGGTCCCTCCCCCGGTCGGCCTACGAGGCGACGCTCGACCTGCTCGCCGGCCGCTACCCCTCCGACGAGTTCGCCGAGCTGCGTCCCCGGTTGGTGTGGGACCGCGATGCCGGAACGCTGACGGGGCGCCCGGGCGCCCAGCGCGTCGCCGTGACCAGCGGCGGCACCATCCCCGACCGTGGCCTGTTCGGCGTCTTCGTCGCCGGAGAATCGCAGAACGCCCGCGTGGGCGAGCTCGACGAAGAGATGGTCTACGAGTCGCGGGTCAACGACGTGTTCACCCTCGGCACGACCAGTTGGCGCATCGTGGAGATCACCCACGACCGCGTGAACGTCGTCCCGGCGTTCGGACAACCCGGAAAGCTCCCGTTCTGGCACGGCGACGGCATCGGGCGCCCCGCCGAACTCGGCGAGGCGCTGGGGAAGTTCTCCCGAGACATCGCCGGAGTCGACCGCGCCAAGGCCGAGGAGCGGCTGCGCGAATCCGGACTCGACGACAACGCCATCACCAACCTCCTCGCCTACCTGGCCGAGCAGCGCGAGGCCACGGGGAGCCTTCCCACCGACAAGACGCTCACGGTCGAGCGCAGCCGCGACGAGGTCGGCGACTGGCGCATCATCCTCCATTCCCCGTACGGCATGCAGGTGCACTCGCCCTGGGCCCTGGCCGTCAACGCGCGTATCCGCGAACGGCTCGGCGTCGAGGGCGCCGCCGTGGCGAGCGACGACGGCATCATCGCGCGCGTTCCGGATGCCGCGGCCGAACCGCCCGGCGCCGACCTCTTCGTCTTCGAGCCCGACGAGCTCGAGCAGATCGTGACCGACGAGGTCGGCGGCTCGGCGCTGTTCGCCTCGCGGTTCCGCGAATGCGCCGCTCGTGCCCTGCTGCTCCCCCGACTCAACCCCAATCGCCGCTCCCCCCTCTGGCAGCAGCGGCAGCGCTCTGCTCAGCTGCTCGAGGTGGCGAAGCGGCATCCCAGCTTCCCGATCATCCTCGAGACGCTGCGCGAAGTCCTCCAAGACGTCTACGACCTGCCCGCCCTGTTGCGCCTCACCCGGCAGATCGGCGAGCGGAGGATCCGCCTCGTCGAGATCACGACCTCGCAGCCCTCGCCGTACGCCCGCGATCTGCTGTTCGGCTACGTGGGCGCCTTCATGTACGAGGGCGACTCCCCCCTGGCCGAGCGTCGAGCCGCCGCACTCTCGGTCGATCCGGCCCTGCTGAGCGAGCTGCTGGGCAAGGTCGAGATGCGCGAGCTGCTCGACCCCGAGGTGATCGCGCAGTTCGAGCGCGAAGCGCAACGCCTCGACCCCGACCGTCGCGCTCGGGGAGTGGAGGGGGTCGCCGACCTGCTGCGTATCCTGGGCCCCCTCGAGGCGGCCGAGGTGGCGGCCCGTCTCGACAGTGAGGGGGACGCCGTCGCCGAGGCGGAACAGCACCTCGCGACGCTCGTCGACGATCGTCGCGCCATCCGCGTGACGATCGCCGGTGTCGCGCGCGTGGCGGGCATCGAAGACGCCGGCCGTCTGCGCGACGCACTGGGCGCGGCGCTGCCCGTCGGCATCCCGAACGCCTTCCTCGAACCGCTCGCCGATCCGCTCGGCGACCTCGTGGCCCGCTACGCCCGCACGCACGCCCCGTTCACGACGGATGCCGTGGCCGAGCGCCTCGGAGTGGGGGTCGCGGTCGCGCGTCTCACTCTGCAGCGCCTCGAATCGCAGGGGCGCCTGTCGAGCGGGTTCTTCCTCCCGGACCCTTCGACGGGCTCAGGGACCGGCGGCGGGTCGCGCGGCGACGACACCGAGTGGTGCGACGTCGAGGTGCTGCGGCGGCTGCGCATGCGCTCCCTCGCCGCGATCCGGGGCAGCGTCGAGCCCGTGCCGCCCGCCGCCTATGCGCGGTTCCTGCCCGTGTGGCAGCACCTCGGTCGACCGCTCGAGGGCATCGACGGCGTCTTGGCCGTCGTCGAGCAGCTGGCGGGGGTTCCCATCCCCGCGAGCGCGTGGGAGTCGCTCGTGCTCCCCTCGCGCGTCGCCGACTACACCCCCGCCCTGCTCGACGAGCTGACCGCCACGGGAGAGGTCGTCTGGTCGGGCCACGGCACCCTGCCGGGCCGCGACGGGTGGATCGCCCTGCATCCAGCGGAGGCTGCGCCCTTCACCCTGCAAGATCCGGATGACGCCGACGACCCCGCCCCCGACTCGCTCGAGGCGCGGCTGCTCGCGGCGCTCACCGGGGGCGGAGCGTACTTCGCGGCGCAGCTGAAGCAGCTGGCCGGCGCCGAGAACGAGCAGTCCGTCAACGACGCCCTGTGGGCGCTCACCTGGGCGGGGCGCGTGACGAACGACACCTTCGCTCCCGTGCGCACCCTGCTCAGTGGCGGAGGGCAGTCGCACCGCGTCGCACGGCGGGCTCCGCGAGCCCGGATGTACCGCGGCGCGGCCATGCCCCGCGCGACCTCGGCTCCGCGTCCGCCCTCGCTCGGCGGACGCTGGTCGCTCCTGCCCGAGCGCGAACCGGATGCCGCGGCGCGCGCGACCGCGACCGCGAGCCTCCTTCTCGACCGATACGGCGTCGTCACCCGCGGCGCCGTCCAGTCGGAGGGGGTGCCGGGCGGGTTCGCACAGGTCTACCGCATCCTCGCCGGGTTCGAGGAGGCCGGGCACTGCCGACGCGGCTACGTCATCGAAAAGCTGGGCGCCGCGCAATTCGCGGCATCCGCGACCGTCGACCGCCTGCGCGAGTTCGCCGCGGTCGCCGATCCCCCACCGCTGCGGACCGTCACGCTCGCGGCGACCGACCCCGCCAACCCCTACGGCGCCGCGCTCGGCTGGCCCGCGATCGAAGGGGTCACGCACCGGCCCGGACGCAAGGCCGGAGGGCTGGTCGTGCTCGTCGACGGCGAGCTGACGCTGTACCTCGAGCGCGGGGGGCGCAGCGCCCTGGCCTTCACCGATGACGAGGCGTCGCTGCAGGCCGCTGCCCGCCATCTCGCGGAGACGGCGCGGAAGAGGCGGCTCGACACGCTGACGGTGGAACAGGTGAACGGCGAGTTCGTCTACGGCACGGCCGTCGGGCGCGCCCTCCGCGAGGCGGGGTTCGTGGAGTCGCCGAAGGGCCTGACGCTGCGCAAGCTCACCGCGGGCGACACCCTGCGAGAGGCCGCCCGTGCCTGAGGGCGATACCGTCTACCGCGCCGCCGCGAAGCTCAACGCCGCTCTGGCGGGCAAGGTCGTCACGCGCTTCGACATCCGCGTGCCCGGCAGCGCCACCGCCGACCTGCGCGGCGAGACCGTTCACGAGGTCGCCGCCCGCGGCAAGCATCTGCTCCACCGCATCGGCGGGTACACCCTGCACTCGCACCTCAAGATGGAGGGCCGCTGGGACCTCTACCGTCCCGGCGAGCGATGGCGACGCCCCGCGTTCAAGGCCCGCGCGATCGTCGGGGTCGAGGGCGTGGATGCCGTCGGCTTCGACCTCGCCATGGTCGAGGTGCTGCGCACCGCCGACGAGCACACCGTGATCGGGCACCTGGGCCCCGACCTGCTCGCGGACGACTGGGACGAGGCGGAGGCGGTGCGACGGGTCGCGGTCGACGACAGGGCCGCCCATGTCGCCCTGCTCGATCAGCGCAACGTGGCGGGCTTCGGCAACGTCTACGCCAACGAGCTCCTCTTCGTGCGGGGAATCGCCCCCACGACCCCCGCGACGCAGATCGACGCCCGCGCCACGATCGCCCTCGGCGAGCGCATGATCCGAGCGAATCTGCCGCGCCCGGAGCGCACGTTCACCGGCGACAGCAGGCCCGGTCGCCGCTTCTGGGTCTACGGGCGAGAGGGCGCGCCCTGCCGGCGCTGCGGGACCCCGATCCGCGCCACGACCCTGGGGGCGACGGACACCAGCGAGCGCAACGTGTTCTGGTGCCCCACCTGCCAACCCGGCTGACCGCGGCCCGCCCCGCACCACGGGAGTCCGCCTCACGCGCGGCGACGCGCCGCGGGCCCGCCTCGCACCACGCCAGTCCGGATCTCCCGCCCGTGTCGCGCGCCCGGCTGCCCGCGGATCCGCCTCGCACCGCGCGGGTCCACAGCATGCGCCCGCGTCACGGCATCCGCTCGAAAACCGACGCTCCCGCAGGCCGCTGTCAACCCGGCCGCAGCTGTCGGTTCGACATGCGAGAACAAGGGGACAACACAACGCCGGACGACGGCCCGCAGACGATCTCTCGATATCGAGGAAACCGATAGCGGGAGGGGCGACGAAGAACCATTCGAGGGAATGAAGAGCATTCCCCACCCGTTGTCAGACATGTCGGCATACCCGAAGGCCGACCGGAGGGGATCGTGGGAAAGAACTACATCGACATCGAGAACGACCACGGCGAGACGCTGCGTTATCGCAAGCACGTCAATGGTCGAGGACTCGTCGCGCACGGCGCGAAGGTCCACCCGTCGGCGCTCGTGGAGAACGGCGCTTACGTCGAACCCGGCGTTCAGATCGCGGCCGGTGTTCGAGTGGGTCGCGGCGCCTGGATCGAATCCGACGCCGTCATCGGTCCGGAGGCCCGCATCGAACCGCACGCGCACATCTGTGCGGGAGCGGTCATCGGCGCCGGAGCGCACATCGGCGTCCGCACCCAGGTCGGCCACAACGCGCGCATCGCGGTGGGGTCGCTCATCGGTGACGACGAGATCATCAACGACGGCGAAGCCGTCGCGACCGATCGCCGGGGCCTGCGCCTCGCGGCCTGACCCCGCCGAGGGGCATTCATCGACCCGCACGACTCCACGGAGCGTGCGGGTCTTCGTTTTCCCCGGGCGGGATGCCGGCGCGCCGCCGGGGGCGCGTGGTCGCCGGCCGGTCAGGCGAGGATCGTCAACACGAGTCCCAGGAGCGGGAGCGTCCCCTGGATGGCGGCGGGGCGGAGATACTTCCGCCCCGAGGTGACGAGCACGAGTGCGGCTGCGAGCATCGAGCCGAGCGAGAAGATCAACAGCGTCCGCCCCGCGACGTCGCCCGTGCCGTTCACGATCCACAGCACCACGCCCACGGCGGCGCCGATCGCGAGGAACAGATTGTAGAACCCCTGGTTGTAGGCCATCGGCTTCGTGATCTCGGCGGCGCGCTGATCGGCGATGCCGAACACCTTCCACGTCCGGGGCCGCGTCCACCGCAGGCTCTCGAGCACGAAGATGTAGACGTGCAGCAGGGCCGCAAGCCCCGCGAAGACGAGTGCCAGGACGCCGGTCATCCCCCCACGTTAGCGGCGCGGCTAGCCTGGGACCATGGTGAACGGTTCGGGCTCCCGCGGTCGCGGCGGCGCATCGCGACGAGGGGGGCCCGCTCGTGCGGCGTCGAAGGGACGGCCGCGCCCCGCGCCGAAGACCCCGCGCCGCGCCGAGCCGACGCCTCCCCCCGCGCCGCGCGAATTCCGCCTCGGCGCCGTCCCGGGGGCGACGCCCGGCAAATGGATCGGCGTCTGGCGCGAGCGCCTGCCGCATGTGTCGCTGGAGCTCCGCGAGATCCCCGTCGCCGCGCAGCGGGAGGCGCTCGGCGACGTCGACGCCGCGCTGGTGCGGCTTCCCCTCGCGGCATCCGACGACGTCCACGTCATCGAGCTGTACGAAGAACTCCCCGTGGTGGTGACGGCCACCGAATCGCACCTCCTCGCAGCCGATGAGCTCACCCTCGCCGACCTGGCCGGCGAGATCGTGATCGTCCCCGCCGACGACGTGCTGCACACCGAGGTCCCGGATGCCGTGGCCCCGGCGTTCGCGCCCCCGGCCGACACCGCTGAGGCCATCGCGACGGTGGCCGCGGGCGTCGGCGTCGTGATCGTTCCGATGTCGCTCGCCCGCGCTCATCAGCGCCGCGACGTCGACTACCGCGTCCTCGCCGATGGCCCGCGCTCCACGGTCGCCCTGGCGTGGCTGCGCGAGAACACCACCGACGACGTCGAGACCTTCGTCGGGATCGTGCGCGGTCGCACCGCTCGTTCCTCCCGCTGAGGGACGCCGGGTGCACGGCGCACCGCATCCGTCCGTTCCCGTCGGCGTGCGGGAACCCCGATTCCTGCGCGTGGATGCGGGTGCCGCGCGATGCGAGACCCGAATGTCGTTCCCTCGCTCGGGAATGCGCGGGTCCGTTTCCCCGGGAATGATTTCGGCGCATGTCCAGACCTGCGTCGTGTCGGCGCGGCCCGCATAGAATCCCTGAGTGACCGCCCCCCTCCTGTACGTCTGCGCGCGCCCTCAGCGGGTCGCGGCGGTGGCGGAGTGGGCGTCGTTCCGCGACGGGCTGGGGGTGCGCGACGACGAGCTCGTGCACCATGACCTCGTGCGCGAGCCGCTCCCGGCCGACCTCGACCGGTTCGCCGCGGTCGTCGTGGGAGGCAGCCCGTTCAACGTCACCGACCCCGACAAGACCGACGTGCAGCGCCGCCTCGAGAGTGATCTCGAGCGATTGGCCGCCGCCGCGATCGAGGGCCGGACGAGCGCACTGTTCACGTGCTTCGGGATCGGCGTCGTCACGCGCTTCCTCGGCGGCGAAGTGACCCTCGGCCATCCCGAGGGCACGGGCCCCGCCGACATCTCGCTCACCGACGCGGGCCGCGCCGACGAGCTGTTCGGCATCCTGGAACCGCATTTCGAGGCCCTGACCGCGCACAAGGAGGGCACCGCGAGCGTGCCGCCGGGGGCGACGCTGCTGGCCGAGAACGCGGCCTGTCCGGTGCAGGCCTACCGGGCGGGGCGCGCGCTGTGGGCGACGCAGTTCCACCCCGAACCGACGACCGAGGCGTTCGTGGAGCGCATGGTCGTGTACCGGGATGCCGGGTACTTCGACGCCGACGCGTTCGACGAGGTGTCGGCGCACGTGCGCACCGCGTCGGTCGAGCAGCCCACCCGGCTTCTGCGCTCGTTCGCCGCTCGCGCCGTCGCCGCCTAGCCGGCGCCGTTCCGCCGCGCAGCGACGGGACGCGCAGCGACGGGCCGCGCAACGGCGGAGCGCGCGACGGCGGGCCGACGCGGCGACACGCTGCGCGGCTCGGCCCGCACGCCGGCGCGCCATCGGCGGATGCCGCCGTTGTGCACGGACGACGGCCGGCGACGTGACGTCGGGGTGGGGAAAGTCAAGCCCGAGGCACGGATTTACCTAGCTTTTCTAGTGTTCTAGGTATGAACGCAACAGCTCAGTGGCGGGGCGCAGACCTCGCGCGCCAGATCGTCGTCCTCTCCGCGGTGTCGTTCATGCTCATCGCGGCCGTCATCGGGGCGGGCGCCTTCGGCAATTCCGCCGTCGAAGACCAGCAGGGCGGCGCCCTCGACACCGACGGGTCGTACCTCGCGCCGGCGGGACCCGCCTTCTCGATCTGGTCGATCATCTACCTCGGTCTCATCGTCTACGCGATCTGGCAGGCTCTCCCCCGCCAGCGCACGAACCCGCGCCAGCGCGCCCTGGGCTGGCTCATCGCGCTCACCATGACGCTGAACGGACTCTGGCTGGTCGCCGCCCGCTTCGGAACGCTGTTCCTCACCGTCGTCGTGATCGTCCTGCTCCTCGCCGCTCTCGGCTGGACCTTCCGCGTCGCCGTCGCCACCCGCGAGCCGCGCAGCGGCGTGGTCGACTCCGTGCTCATCGACGGCGTCACGGGCCTGCACCTCGGGTGGGTGACCCTCGCGACCGTGGCCAACACCGCCGCGTGGCTCACCACCGTCGTCCCGCCGTCGTGGGAAGAGGGGGCGGATGCCATCGGCATCGCCGTGCTGATCGTCGTGGCGCTCATCGGACTCGCGATCGCCTGGCGCAGCTCGTGGCGCGTCGCTCCGGCGCTCGCCCTCGCCTGGGGCCTCAGCTGGCTGGCCGTGGAGCGCTTCGGCGGACAGCCCCAGAGCGCACCGATCGGGGTGACCGCGATCATCGTGGCCGTCGTCGTGCTGGTGCCCCCCGCGATCGTGAGCACACTGCGCCTGATCCGCCCGAACGTCGACTGACCGGGCACGAGCGCGCGAGGGCGTGCGGGGCGCCCGATCCGCTGCCGCGTCGACGGCCTGGGCGAACGGGGCCCCGACGGAGCCACGACGCCTAACCCCTCGGCATCCGCCGCGCAAGAGCATCGGATGCCACGGCGACCGGTGGTCTGATCGGTGCGTGGACTCGTTGCCCTTCGCCCTTCTCGTCGTCATCTTCGTCGCCGCCGCCGCGGTGGTGTGGGTCGCCGGCATCCAGCTCTCGAAGGCGACCGACGTTCTGGACGCGCGGCTGCATCTGGGCAGCGCCCTGGGCGGGCTCATCGTGCTCGCGGTGGCGACCAACCTGCCCGAGATCGCCATCACCGTGTCGGCCGCGATGTCGGGCAACCTCGAGGTCGCCGTCGGCAACATCCTCGGCGGGATCGCCCTGCAGACCGTCGTGCTCGTCATCCTCGACGCCTTCGGCAAACGCGGTCGCGGCGTCAAGCCGCTCACCTACCGTGCGGCCTCGCTCACCCTGGTGTTGGAAGGGCTGGTCGTGGTGGCGGTCCTGGCGGTCGTCATCGCCGGCAGCCAGTTGCCCGACAGCCTGGAGGTGCTGCGACTGACGCCCGACGTGGTCCTCATCGCCGCGCTGTGGATCATCGGGCTGGTGCTCGTGCAGCGGGCCGGAAAGCACCTGCCGTGGCACGAGGACGGCCGCGCCCCCGACGCGAGCCCGAAGCCCGCGCCCGCGAAGAAGAAGATGAGCACCAAGAAGGCCGCGACGGTCTTCTCGGTCTCCGCGCTCGCCACGCTCGTCGCCGGTGTCGTCCTGGAACGCGCCGGTGACGCGGCCTCCTCCCAGATCGGTCTGTCGGGCGTACTGTTCGGTGCGACGGTGCTGGCCCTGGCGACATCCCTGCCCGAGATCTCGACCGGCCTGCAGGCCATCCGTCAGGGCGACGACAACCTCGCCATCAGCGACATCTTCGGCGGCAACGCCTTCCTTCCCGTGCTGTTCCTGCTGGCCACGGTGATCTCGGGATCGGCGGTGCTCCCGCGCGCGAACGGCGCCGACATCTACCTGACCGCGCTCGCGGCTCTCCTGACGCTCGTGTACGTCGTCGGCCTGATCTTCCGTCCGCAGCGACGGATCATCGGAATGGGCGTCGACTCGTTCGTCGTGCTCGTGCTCTACGCCGTGGGCGTCGGCGGGCTGTTCGCGATCTCCGCCTGAGCCGCAGCCATCACGATCGCGACCCGATCACGCGGAGAGCTCGACGACCACCGCCTGCTGGGGGTTCTGGACGGGCGGCCGCAGGCCCGCGACGGCCAGCTGCCGCCCGGTGAGCACGGTGTCGTGGTGGGCCCAGGGCAGCGGAGACTGCGCCGGCTCCTGCACGAGCCCACCCGGGGTGGCGAGCCGCACCCGGTACGGGCGGTCGGGGTCGAGCCCGGGCAGGCGCACGCGGCCCGCCGGGGAGGCGATGAGCGTCTCGGTCTGCGCGATCGTGAAGAAGGCGTGGTCGCGCTCGGGAGACACCACGCCTCGGACGTCGAGCCCGGGGTCGGTCGTGTCGACGTTCACCAGGCGCCCGGTCGCCACGAGCGGCCGCACCCGACGGGCGAGCGCCACCCACTCGGCCACGAGCGCCCGGTCGTCGCCGGAGAGGGCCGTGAGATCCCATTCGATGCCGAAATGGCCGAACAGGGCCACGGCGCCGCTGAACGCGAGCGACACGGTGCGCCCCGTCGAATGCACGTGCGGGGTGGTCAGGTGCATGCCCATCATCTCGGGCGGAACCACGAGCGCGGTGTGCCGCTGCGTCTCGAGCCGCTCGACCGGGTCGAGGCAGTCGCTCGTCCAGATGCGGTCGGTGCGGTCCAGGATGCCGAGATCCACCCGCGCTCCCCCCGAGGCGCAGCTCTCGATCTCGAGTCCGGGGAACGCGGCCTTGAGCTCGTCGATGAGGCGGTACACGGCGAGCGTGTGGGCGTGCACGGCCGAGCCTCCGCCGGGCCCGGTCGCGGCATCCACGAGGTCGCGGTTGTGATCCCACTTCACGTACGCGATCGGGTAGGCCCGCAGGACCGCCGTCATGCGCTCGAGCAGGTAGGCGTAGGCGTCGGGGCGGGCGAGGTTCAGCACCTGCTGCTGGCGGGCGGAGGGCGGCAGCTCGTCGCGCCCGCGCAGGATCCATTCGGGGTGCGCGCGGGCGACGTCGCTGTCGGGGTTGACCATCTCGGGTTCGAACCACAGACCGAACTCCATGCCCCGGTCGATCACGTGATCGGCCAGCGGGCTCAGACCGTCGGGCCACACGCCTTCGTCGACGAACCAGTCGCCCAGGCCCGCGGTGTCGTCGCGGCGGTGGCGGAACCACCCGTCGTCGAGCACGTACCGCTCCACGCCGATCTCGGCGGCGACGTCGGCGAGCTCGAGCAGCTTCGGCAGACGATGGTCGAAGTACACCGCCTCCCAGGTGTTCAGGGTGATCGGGCGCGGGCGTCGCGGGTGCTGCGGACGCGCGCGCCACGTGGCGTGGAAACGCGACGCGAGCTGATCGAGCCCCTCGCCCCACGAGCCGTACACGATCGGCGACGACACCTCGGCGCCGGGGGCGACGACGATCTCGCCCCACGCGAGCAGTTCGCCTCCCGCGAGCAGCGCCTCGCCGAGCGGCAGCCGCTCGGCGAACACGCGCTGATCGCCGCTCCACCCCACGTGGATGCCGTGCACGAGCCCGCTCTCGAACCCGAAGCCCGGCCGTCCGACGGCCAGGAGCAGCGTGGCGTCCGCACCCGGTCGGCCCCGACGACTCTCGCGCAGGTGCGTGCCGAAGGTGAAGGCGTGACGCTGCGCCGAGCGCTCGCGCAGATGACGCCCGGTCGTGTCGAGGATCTCGGTCGCCTCCCACGGCACCGGGAAGGTCGGCTGCAGCGCCTGCACGACGAGGTCGTCGGCGCCGTCGTTGACCAGCGTGAGCCGCTGCGTGAACACTCCCGCGGCGTCCACCCGCAGCTCCGCGCGAAGGCGCAGGGAGCGCTGCGCGTCGACGAGATGCAGCGTCACGGCGTCGACGGTCGGATCGACGGATGCCAGGGAGAAGACCGTTCCCTGCACCACGCCGCCGCGCCCTCCCTCGAACCCGGGGGCGCCGGGCCACCCGGCCGCCGCGGTCGGCACGATCGTGAGGCGGGGCGTCTGGTCGATGCCGCCCGAGACGCGCTGCGGCTGCGCGGCGACGACCAGCGACGACAGGGCCTCCGCGCCGAGCTCGCCGAGGTCGGCGCCCCAGTGGATGATCGCGGGCGCCGGGTGGGCGGTGAGGTCGACGACGACGCTCGTCCCGCCGTTGCGGAGATGAACGGCGGTCTCGGCGGCGGTGACGGGATGCGACATGGCATTATTTTTATCACGGAAGTTATTCGCGCTCGATCGACGAGGAGGCCGCCATGCTCACCGACAGCGAAGCCGCCGTCGCGCGCGAGGTGCTCATCCACGGGCCGCTCTCTCGCAGCGCTCTCGCGACGCGCCTGCACCTGTCACCGGCGAGCCTGACCCGTCTCACGCGTCCGCTGCTCGACGCGGGGCTGCTCGTCGAGCGCGACGACGGCGGCGGTCCGGGATCGGTCGGCCGCCCATCGCGTCCTCTCGACCTCTCCCCCACCGCCGGGACCTTCGTGGGAGTGAAGCTGACCGGTGAGCGCCTGTACCTGGTCACCACCGACATGCGCGCCCAGGTGATCGCCGCGCACGAGAGCGCCCTCGCCGACATCTCCCCCGACGCGGTCGCCACGACGATCGCGGGCCTCGTGGAGGCCGTGAGCGGGGTACGCGGCGTCGGCGTCGCACTCGGGGGGCACGTGCAGGGCGGTGTCGCCCTGGACGCCCCGTTCCTCGAGTGGCGGAACGTGCCGTTCGCCGAGATGCTCGCCGAGCGGCTCGGAATCCCGGTCGCGCTCGAGAACGACGTTGTAGCCCTCACCGACGCCGAGCGCTGGTTCGGCGTCGGACGGGGCATCCCCGGATTCGCCGTCGTGACGATCGGCGCCGGTGTCGGTCTCGGCCTCGTCGTGGAGGGGCGCACCGTCCGCTCCCCCGACGCGGCCCACGGCACCGTCGGTCACCTCCCCCTCCTCGCCGACGGCCCCTCCTGCCCGCAGGGACATCGCGGCTGCGCCGACGCCCTGCTGACCACCGGCGCGCTGACCGCGCGGGTGTCGCGGGACCTCGGACGCACGGTGGGCGCGGACGACGTGTTCTCGCTCGCCCGCGACGGGGAACCGACGGCCCGGGCCGCGATCGACGACGCCGGCGAGGCCCTCGGCATCCTGTGCGCTCTGGCCGCGAACCTGTCGCTGCAGGCCGACATCGTGCTCGCCGGCGAGGCGACCGCGATCGTCGACCTCGCGCGGGACCGCGTCGACGAGGCCCTCGCGCGCGTCCGTCCCGGCGGCTCGACACCGGTGCGGGTGCACGTCGACCGTGCCGGCTTCTCGGCGTGGGCGCGGGGAGCCGCAGCCGTGGCGATCCAGGCCGAGATGGGGCGCATCCCGCAGACACTCTGACGGCCCCGTCCGGCGCGGGACGGGGCCGTCAGCGAGACGTCAGAGCACCGGCCCCACGATCGCACTCGCCCCCGCCGGCACGCTCAGCGCAGTGCCGTCGAGCACCACGCCCTCCGCGGTGGCGAGCAGCACGCGCGCACCGGAGGCGACGGATGCCGAGGCTTCGGCATCCGAGAGGTTGACCACGACCACGAGGTCACGGCGACGCAGCTCGTACACGCGTCCACCCTCGGCCTCGCGGGCCGCCGCCGACAACCCGTCGCGAGACGGGTCGGTCAGCTCGGGGCGCTCGCGCCGGAGCTTCGCCAGCTCCCGGTAGAGACCGAGCAGCTGCGCATGGTCGCCCTCGCCGACCTCGTCCCAGTCGAGCTTCGAGTTCTCGAAGGTCGACGGGTCCTGCGGGTCGGGGACGGTGGACTCGTCCCAGCCCATCTTCGCGAACTCGGCGATGCGCCCCTCGGCGGTGGCCTTCCCGAGCTCGGGCTCAGGGTGCGAGGTGAAGAACTGCCAGGGCGTGGTGGCGCCCCACTCCTCGCCCATGAAGAGCATCGGCGTCCCGGGAGCGGTGAGCGTCAGCACGGCTGCCGCGGCGAGGTGGTCGTAGTCGAGGGACTGCGAGAGGCGATCGCCCGCCGCGCGGTTGCCGATCTGGTCGTGGTCCTGGGCGAAGGTCACCAGGCGCCAGTTCGGCACATCTTCCGGGATCGGTTTGCCGTGCTTCTCCTCGCGGAACGACGAGTACGTGCCGTCGTGGAAGAAGCCGCCCTCGCTCACCTTGCGGAACGCATCCCGATCGGCGAAGTCCTCGTAGTAGCCGATCGTCTCGCCGGTGAGGGCGACGTGCGCGGTGTGGTGCCAGTCGTCCGACCACTGCGCGGTGAGCCCGTACCCGCCCGCCTCGCGAGGCAGGATGAGCTTCGGGTCGTTCATGTCGCTCTCGGCGATGGTCGTGAGCGGGATGCCGCGGTGCGCCGACAGGGCGTCGGTGCGCTCCGCGATCTCCTGCAGCACGTGCGGGTCGCGGTGGTCGAGCAGCGCGTGCACGGCATCCAGGCGCAGCCCGTCGACGTGGTAGTCGCTCATCCACATGAGGGCGTTCTCGACGATGTAGGCGCGCACGGCATCCTCGTCGAGGTTGACCGAGTCGCCCCACGTGTTGCGGCTGCCCTCGCGGAGGTACTCGCCGAACTCCGGCAGGTAGTTGCCCGAGGGTCCGAGGTGGTTGTAGACGACGTCCTGGATGACGGCCAGGCCCGCGGCGTGCGCCGCGTCGACGAAGCGCTGGTAGGCCTCGGGTCCGCCGTACGCCTCGTGCACCGTGTACCAGAGCACGCCGTCGTAGCCCCAGTTCCACGTGCCGTTGAAGCCGTTCACCGGCAGCAGCTCCACGTGGGTGACGCCGAGGTCGACGAGGTGGTCGAGGCGCCCGATCGCGGCATCCAGGGTCCCCTCGGGCGTGAAGGTGCCGAGGTGCAGCTCGTAGATCAGCCCGCCCGCGAGCTGCTTGCCCGTCCAGGCACTGTCGTTCCACGCGTACACCGAGGGGTCGAACCACGCCGACGCCTCGTGCACGCCGCCGGGCTGGCGCCGCGACCGCGGATCGGGACGCAGGTCGTCGCCGTCGCCGAGGACGAAGCCGTAGCGCTCGCCGTCGGCGAGGTCGATCGGCGCGGTCCACCAGCCGTCCGATGCCGACGTCATCTCGATGTCCTCCACGACGGTGTCGCCGCTGTCGTCCAGCCGGCGCAGCCGCACCCGCGTGCTCTTGGGTGCCCAAACGTCGATGCTCATGAGATGTCCTTACGCGTGAGGTGCCAGAAATTGTCGCTGCGGGAGCGCGTGAGGCGACGAATCTCGGCGCCTCACGCGTTCAGGTCAGAAGATCAGCAGGGCGACCGGGAGGAACGCCAGCAGGTCGGCGAGGGGGGTCGGGCCACCGGCGAACGAGCGACCGGTCAGCACGTCGACGACCGGCACGTCCGGCAGCAGCACGACCGTTTCGCGCCACCCTCCCGCGGCCTGCAGCCCGTGGGGCAGGCGCGTCGCGACGGTGAAGACACCGCCGCGATCGAACGCCACGACGTGATCGGATGCCACCCCGGCAGCCTCCAGCGGACGGTAGATCTCCAACGGGTGCTCCCGACGCAGCCGCAGCGCGCGCGAGGTGACGAGCAGCTTCGCCGCCCCCGTGGCATCCACGAGCGGGGGGCGGGCCCCCGGGGCGTCGATCTCGGCGAGCATCCGACGCCGCTCGGCGAAGTCGACAGCACGACGGTTGTCGGGGTCGACGAGCGACTGCTCCCACAGCTCCGAGCCCTGGTAGACGTCGGGGACGCCGGGGCCCATGATCTGCAGCAGCTTCGCCGAGAGACCGTTCGACCAGCCTGCGGGAGAGATCTCGTCGACGAAGGCGCGGACGCGCTCGGCGGCGGGACCGGTGGCCGCGTCGACGACCGCGTGCATGCGCTCCTCGAAGGCCTCGTCCTGCTCCCACCATCCGGTGACCTCGCTCGCCTCGCGTGCCGCCTTCTCGGCGTAGGCGTGCAGGCGTTCGCGGTAGATCTTCAGCCCCTCAGGAGTGGATGCCGAGGCCGGCCAGGCACCGATGATGGCCTGCCACAGCAGCGCGTCGAAGGGGCCGTGCCCGGTGGAGGCGATACCCCGGAACTCCGCCAGCACCTCGGCCCAGCGCTCCGGGATCTCCGCGAGCACCGCGATGCGGGCGCGCGTGTCCTCGCCGCGCTTGGTGTCGTGCGTCGACAGGGTCGTCATGGCGGTGGGCCATGACGCGTGCCGCAGCGCCTGCGCGGTGTGGAAGCCCGCAACGTCGAGCGAGAACTCGCCGGGGTCGCCGCCCACCTCGGTCAGCGAGCCCAGCCGCGTGTAGCGGTAGAACGCCGTGTCCTCGACGCCCTTGGCCATGACGGGCCCGGTCGTCTGCTGGAACCGCCACGCGACCTCGAGGCTCGTGTCGGCGAGCACCGGGACGAGCTTCTCGATCACGTCGCCGAGCTCCGGCCGGCGCACCTCGGCCTCACCCGCGGCAGCGTCGAGGTGCGCACGACCGGCGGGAAGGTAGGAGCGGTAGACGGGGAAGCACGCGAGGATCTCGGCGAGGGCGTCCTGGAGGACGTCGGCCTCGAACTCCTCGCGGAGGGCCGTCGGGAGGCCGCGCACGAGCCGGCGGATCTCCGAGACCTGTATCGAATCGGCGATCTTGCGCTTGGTGTCGTGGATCAGGTCGTGCCAGCCGGTGAGCGGCGCGAGGTCGCTGTCGGCGCGCAGGCGCGCATCGAGGCCGTCGAGCGCCGCCTCGCCCGCGGGGTCGGTGAGCACGCGGTCGATCTCGGCGAGGGCGTCGTAGCCGGTCGTGCCGGCGGTCTTCCACCAGGAGGGAAGCGCCTCGCCGTGCTCGAGGATCTTCTCGCCCAGCACGTAGCCGACCTCGCCGTCACCGGCCTCCTCGAGCGCGACCGCGAGCCGGTCGAGGTAGCCGCCCGGGTCGACGAGACCGTCGGGGTGGTCGACCCGCAGGCCGTCGGCGAGCCCCTCGCGCACCCAGCGGAGGATCTCGACGTGCGTGGCGTCGAACACCTCGGGCACCTCGACGCGCACACCCGCGAGGGTCGTGACGGCGAAGAAGCGCCGATAGTTGAGGTCGTCCGCCTCGTCCTGCCAGAACCGCAGCTCGAAGTTCTGGGCGTCGAGGAGGGCTTCGATCGCGTCGCGCGAGCCCGAGGCCGCGGCATCCGTCCCCGTTCCCGGCGCGACCGGGAAAGCGTGGTCGTAGTAGCGGATCAGACCGTCGGGTGCGTCGTCGGCGGGCGCCGGGTCGTACGAGATCTCGTCGACCACCGCGTCCAGGTGATCGCCGAGCACCGGCACGCGCACCTTGCCGCCGCCGAAGT
This sequence comes from Microbacterium sp. NPDC089190, assembly GCF_040701795.1. Lineage (NCBI taxonomy): Bacteria > Bacillati > Actinomycetota > Actinomycetes > Micrococcales > Microbacteriaceae > Microbacterium > Microbacterium sp. NPDC089190. The sequence continues at coordinate 989,687 of NZ_JBFBHF010000001.1, forward strand.
CCCAGTCGATGTCGAACGCGTCCGCGTGCGTCGACCCGCGGCCCTGGCGCAGCACGTCCCACCACCACGCGTTGCTGCGCGGCTCCGAGACGCCCATGTGATTGGGCACGATGTCGATCAGGATGCCGAGCTCGTCGGCGCGCGCGGAACGCACGAAACGGTCGAGACCCTCCGCACCCCCGCGCGCGGGATCGACGCGCGAAACATCGACGACGTCGTAGCCGTGGTCGGAGCCGGGCGTGGCTTCGAGGATCGGCGACAGGTACGCCCACGAGACCCCGAGGTCACGGAGGTATCCCGTGACCTCGGCGGCGTCGTCGAGGGTGAACGATTCGCGGATCTGCAGGCGGTAGGTCGAGAGCGGAGTCCGCATGTCGCTCACAGCTCCGGCTTGGGCGCCTGGCCGGGCAGGTCGTCGGTGCCGACCACCGGGATCTGCGCCGTGAGCGAGGCAGCGACCGAGTGGTCGACCTCGGGCTCGGGCAGGTGGTGCTCGCGCAGCACGATGAGCGACTTCGGCTCGAGCGGCAGCGTCTCGCCGGGCCCGAGCGGCTCGGTGTTCGCCCGCTCCCCCGCGGTGTCGACGTACGCGTCCCACTTGGGGGCGTAGTCGAAGTCGGGGAGCTGGAAGTCGACCTTGTCGTCGCCGGCGTTGAACAGCACGAGGAAGTGGTCGTCGCTGATCGACTCGCCGCGGCGGTCGCGCTCGCGGATGCCCTGGCCGTTGAGGAAGACGCCCACGGCGAGACCGAAGCCGTTGTCCCAGTCCTCCGGCTGCATGAGCGAGCCGTCGGGGCGCAGCCAGACCACGTCGGGAACCGGCGCACCCTCCTCCATCTTCACGGGGCGGCCGTCGAAGAACCGGCTGCGGCGGAAGGTGGGGTGCTGCTTGCGCAGGCGGGCGAGGGCAGCCGTGAACTCGATGAGCGGGGCGTCGATGTTCGACCAGTCCACCCACGTGATCTCGTTGTCCTGGGCGTAGCCGTTGTTGTTGCCGCCCTGCGTGCGGCCGAGCTCATCGCCGTGCAGCAGCATCGGCACGCCCTGGCTGAGCAGAAGCGTCGCGATGAAGTTGCGCTGCTGCTGCGCCCGACGCTTCAGCACCTCGGGGTCGTCGGTGGGACCCTCGACGCCCATGTTGCTGGAGCGGTTGTGCGATTCGCCGTCGTTGTTGTCCTCGCCGTTGGCGTCGTTGTGCTTGTCGTTGTACGACACGAGGTCGCGCAGCGTGAAGCCGTCGTGAGCGGTGACGAAGTTGATGGATGCCACCGGGAAACGGCCCGAGTGCTCGTAGAGGTCGGCCGAACCGGTCAGGCGCGAGGCGAACTCGCCCAGGGCCTGCGGCTCGCCGCGCCAGAAGTCGCGCACCGTGTCGCGGTACTTGCCGTTCCACTCGGTCCACTGGGGCGGGAAGTTGCCGACCTGGTAGCCCCCGGGGCCGACGTCCCACGGCTCGGCGATGAGCTTGACCTGCGAGACGATCGGATCCTGCTGCACGAGCTCGAAGAACGCCGCGAGGCGGTCGACCTCGTAGAACTCGCGCGCGAGGGTGGAGGCGAGGTCGAAGCGGAAGCCGTCGACGTGCATCTCGAGCACCCAGTAGCGCAGCGAGTCCATGATCAGCTGCAGCGTGTGGGGGTTGCCCACATTCATGCTGTTGCCGGTGCCGGTGTAGTCGGTGTAATAGCGCTTGTCGTCGTCTTCGAGGCGGTAGTAGGCCTCGTTGTCGATGCCGCGCATCGACAGGGTCGGGCCCATGTGGTTGCCCTCGGCGGTGTGGTTGTAGACCACGTCGAGGATGACCTCGATACCGGCGGCGTGCAGGGCCTTGACCATGGCCTTGAACTCCTGCACCTGCTGACCGTGGTCGCCGGTGGAGGAGTAGGTGTTCTGGGGGGCGAGGAACGCGATGGTGTTGTAGCCCCAGTAGTTCGACAGCCCCTTCTCCTCGAGCGTGGAGTCGTTGACGAACTGGTGCACCGGCATGAGCTCGATCGCCGTGACGCCGAGCTTCCTGAGATGGTCGATGACGGCCGGGTGCGCGATGCCGGCGTAGGTGCCGCGCAGCTCCTCGGGCACGTCGGGGTGCAGCTGGGTGAGGCCCTTCACGTGCGCCTCGTAGATGAAGCTCTCGGCGTAGGGGATCTTCGGCTGGCGGTCGCCCGACCAGTCGAAGAACGGGTTCACGACCACGCCCTTCATCATGTGCGGGGCGGAGTCCTCGTCGTTGAACGAGTCGGGGTCGCCGAACTCGTAGCTGAAGACCGCCTGGCCCCAGTCGACCTGTCCCTCGACGGCCTTCGCGTACGGGTCGAGCAGGAGCTTCGCGGGGTTGAAGCGCTTGCCGTTCGCCGGGTCGTACTCGCCGTGGACGCGATAGCCGTACCGCTGCCCGGGGAGGATGTTGGGGAGGTAGGCGTGCCAGACGAACGCGTCGACGTCGATCAGCTCGAAGCACGTCTCCGTTCCGTCCTCATCGAAGAGGCAGAGCTCTACCTTCTCTGCCCCCTCACTGAACAGGGCGAAATTCGTCCCGTTACCGTCGTAAGTGGCCCCGAGGGGATAACTGGATCCTGGCCATACCTGCTGCACGTCGCTCACGATAGACCAGCGTCGTTTCCGCGAACGGGCGGGGTCACGGCTGTTGACACCCGGGGCGCCCCCGACTATGCGCGCGGGTCTTTGTGCACGGGGGATCTCACGCGCGCTCGGGCGGATGCCGCAGCAGCTCGACGCGCTCGTCGAGGTACCTCGCCAGCGGCATCCAGCCGCCCGCGACGCTCCACCGCACGAGCGTCTCTCCCTCTCGCACCGCGAGCGGCCGCGAGGCCGCCTCGAGCCGGGACGGATCCACCGGATGCCACCCGATGTGCACCGTCTCGCCCTCGGGAACACCGCCGCGAGCGGCGGCGGCGGCGAGCTCGGCGCGGCGCCGTTGCGACTCCGCCGCGAAACCACGACGCACCTCGGCGCGGGCTCGGACGATGTCGCCGGTCGCGAGCACCTCGTCATCGGTCACGAGCAGCACCCCGAGGTGCCACGCCGTTCCACGCGGCACGATGCGGGGAGCACGCCGGATGCCGAGCAGCCGCCGCCCCTCCTGCAGCTCGCCGATCCGCTCGCGCGGGGCGTCGACGAGACGGGCCCGGGCGGCATCGAACAGGGTCGCGGCGTCGGTCATGCGTCCGCTCCCGCGTCTCGCGCGGCCTCCGCGCGTTCGCGTGCGCGCGCCGCGTCGCGGGCGGCCACCGCGGCGTCGCGCTGCGTCTTCTCGTGTTCGGCCACCGTCCCCTCGGCCTTCGTCGCTTCGGCCTCGGCACGGCGCAGGTCGGCGCGGAGCCCGTCGACCCGCTCGCGCAGTCGATCTGCACGCTCACGGGCCGTGGCGAGACGCTTGTCGGCCGCGGCCTTCTCGCGTTCGGCGTCCGCCTGCGCGCGCTCCGCTTCGCGCACCGCGCGCTCCGCGGCCTTGCGCGCGCGACGCGCCGCCAGGTCGTCGGGCGGAGCGGGGGCAGGGGCGGCGGCGGGGACCGAGCCCGCCACAGCGGCGCCCAGGGCGGAGGCGTCGAGATCGGCCAGGTCGATCGCGGCGACGAGTCTGCCGGTGAGCACCACCGCCGCCACGGTCGCATCGACCACCGCGGCGTTGACGGTCTTCTCGACCGCGTCCGTGACGGCCGCACTGAGCGGGGTGCCCGCCTCGGCCGCCAGGTCGGCCGCGCGGCGCGCGAGGGCGGCGACGAGCTGGCGGCGCTGGCGCCCCAGACGCGCCAGCTCCGCGGCGTCCAGGTCGTCCTGGGCCTCGTGCAGGGCGCGCGACAGCTCCACGGCCTCCCCCAGCTGCCCGTCGACGACGAGGAGGTTCACGGCCCACGCCGCCGCCGTCGGCTTCCGCAGCTTCGCGATACCGCGCCCGAGGGCACCGCCCGCGGCGGCAGCGCGTTCGTTCCGGGCGGCGGTGAACCGTGCGGGGGGCAGGGCGAGCAGCTCGGCGGCGGCTTCGTCCAGGCGGGCGGCGTCGTCGCTCATCCCCTCATTGTCGTCGCCCACGGCCGCGTCGACCACCTGCGGATCAGAGCGAGACGACGCCCGGGCGCGGACCGCGGATCTCACGGTGCAGACGTTCCATCCGGGTGTCGAGCTCGGCGGCCGTGTCGGCGGCGTTCTTCAACTCGGCCAGCAGGTCCGCCGGCACGAGCCGGTCGTACTTGTAGTAGATCTTGTGCTCGAGGCTCGCCCAGAAGTCCATCGCGATGGTGCGGAACTGCACCTCGACCGGGACGTCGACCCGCCCCGTCGAGAGATACACCGGCACCTCGACGATGACGTGCAGGCTCTTGTACCCGTTCGCCTTCGGCTCGGCGATGTAGTCCTTGACGTCGCGGACGGTGATGTCGTCCTGCCGGGTGAGAAGATCGGAGAGCCGGTAGGCGTCGTCGATGAAGCTGCAGGTGACCCGGATGCCGGCGATGTCGGTGATGGCGGAGCGGATGGAGTCGAAGTCGGCGTCGATGCCCTTCCGCCGCACCTTGTCGACCAGGCTGTCCGGCGACTTGACCCGGCTCGAGACGTGCTCGATGGGGTTGTAGGCGTGCATCTCCTGGAACTCCTCGCGCAGGATCGAGATCTTGGTCTCGACCTCCGCGAGCCCGAAACGGTACTCCATGAGGAAACGCTGGAACTCGTCGCGAAGAGCCCGCAACGCCGCCCCGGAAACGGTGATCTGCTGATCGTCCAGCGGGTCCGACATGCCTCCGACGGTAGCCGCGGCGGCTACGAGGTCGCTGGGAGCATCATGCGTGCGGAGCTGCGAGCGGCGGCTCCGTCGCGCGCGGAACCAATTCACCGTCCACGACGTCGATGCCGATCAGTCCGCGGAAGACCTCTGGCAGGTCGTCGGGGTCGCCCGCCGGTTCGGGATGCCGAGGGGTGGGGGGATGTGTCACGGCGCCTCCTTCCGTGCAGTGCCTCCACTGTGACAGGCCCTCGGGACGCGAGTGGTGGTCTTGACACCCGTCGATCGCGGGCGTATCCGCGCGGCCCCTGGCGTATCGTGAGGGCATGGGGACCATCCACTACGGCGGAAGCGGCACCACGGTGCACATCGAGGACCGCGCTCTGGCCCACCTGAAAGTCGTGATCTCGACGAAGCTCCGCCGCGGCGAGAGCTTCACGCTCTCGTGGCGGCACCGCGACGACGAGGAGCGCGGTCGCAGCACGCTGTGGCTGCACCCGGCGATCCCACTGCGGTTCGTCTTCGACGATGCCGAACCCACGACCCTCAGCAGGGAATGGATCGAGCGGCTCGCCGACTCGGCGAACTCCTCGGGCGGCATAATGCTCGTCCCCGAGGACGTCGCTCCCGCGCAGGACGCCGAGAAGCGCTAGAGGTCAGCCCTCCTCGACGTGGGCGTCCTCGCTCGGCTCCGGCGTGATGGCCAGGCCGTTAGGGCCGGATGCCGCGAGCATGAGGTCTTCGACCCACACGCGGTTGATGCGCGGCTGACGGCTGCCGTAGAAGTGGAACTGGATCGGCACCGACGGGTGCATCCAGAAGCTGCGGCGACCGCTGCCGTCGCCGACCTCGACATCGAACATGAACGACTCGGAGCGGCGCAGCTTGTTCATCACCACGATGCGAAGGTGCGCCAGCGTGCGGTCATCGATGTCGACGGCGTTCGCGACGGTGTCGTAGATGAATCGGCCCATGCGGAAAATCCTAGTCGAGGAACGCAGCTTCGTCCGGGAACCGCGATCCGGCCGGTCGGGTGCCACGCGCACCGCCCGTGGGGCAACCCCCGGGAGCCGTCGGTCTCTCGGCGAGTAGCGTTCGGGTGTGGGAACGCTGTACTACGGCGACGTTGCGACGCCGATCGAGATCGAGGACCGCGCCCTCGCGCACGTCAAGGTGGTCATCGCGACCAAGCTGCGTCGTGGCGAGAGCTTCACCCTGTCGTGGACGCACGGCCCCGGACAGGAGGTGGGGCGCAGCACCGTCTGGCTGCACCCGTCGATTCCGCTGCGGTTCGTGTTCGACGAGCCCGAGCCCGCCCTCCTCAGCCGCGCCTGGATCGAGGCCCTCGCGACGTCCGCGAACTCCTCCGGCGGTCTGCTGCTCGTTCCGGAACCGGATCAGCCCGGAGCCTGAGCCGGCCGCAGCGCCCGCGTACGCCCTCGCGTGCCGTCCGGTTCAGGCCGGCGGCTGACCGAGGATCTCGCGAGCTCCCTCTTCGACGGCGGCGGGAACGACCAGCGGCCGACCTGCCGAGAACGCCTCCCACTCGCGGAGGACGATCGCCTCGATGCGGGCGGGATCTTCGCCGGGATAGTCTTCGCGCAGACGCGAGAGGACGCCGCGGAACGAGGCGACCTGCACGCCGTCGACCGACGGCAGGGCGTCGGACGCACGAGCGGTCTCGGGCACATCCACCGCCTTGTCATCCATGACTTCATGGTTTCACGGCTCCGCCGGGGCGCCTAATGCTGCGGAGGAAGGAAGGTCGGCTACCTTCTTAGCGCCCGTGCGACCGGCATCCGCTCACTGCGCGGCGTCCACCGTCACGGGGTGGGGGTCGACCTGATCGACCGCATCCTGCAGACGACCGAGACACGCGACGACGGCCGAGCTCTCCTCGGGCGTCATGTCGACGACGGCCGCCATCATGCGGGAGTGCATCGACCCGAGGGTGGCGCGCACCTCCTCGTCGCTCGCCGCGGTGGCCACGATGAAGATGCTGCGACGGTCGGTGGGGTGCGGCACGCGCGTGACATGGCCGGTCTTCTCGAGACGGTCGACGATCGCGGTGGTCGACGCCGTGGAGACGCCGAGGTAGCGCGTGAGCTCGCTGGGCGAGACCTGGCGGTCCTGCCCGGCCGCCTTGAGCAGGTATCGCAGAACGAGGAGCTCGTTCTCGCCCATCGACATCGATTCGCGCGTGCGACGCCGCATCGCGACCTCGGCCGCACGGTACACGCGGAAGGCCTGCAGGACGTCGACGGCGCGGCGGCGGCGATCTTCTTCGCTCGCGCCGTACCAGTAACGCGACGACTCGGACCCGTTTTCCACCAGGGCAGCTTACGTCAGGGGAGCTCGTCCAGCCCCCTGCCGATGCGCGTGGTGCACAGGTACGATGGTAAGTAGATCAGCTATCTACTCGACACACGCGTAGATCGACATCGGAGACACTAGCGCAGCGAGACTGAGGGGAGGCGAAATGAGTGGCACGGCGAGCACGGACGACGTGGTGAAAGCCCTCAACGACCTCACCGACTCGGGCATCGCCTCCGAGCGTGCGGCTCTGTCCACATTGGGGATCGGCCCGAACGACGCGAAGGTGCTGCGCTTCCTGCTGCAGCGGCTGCCCGACGACGAGCCGGTCACGCCGCGGATGCTCGCCGCCATGCTGGGGATCTCCTCGGCGGCGACAACGGCGCTCATCGACCGCCTGGCCGAAGCCGGGTGGGTCGAGCGCGAGCCCTACCCCGGCGACCGACGGTCCATCGTCGTGCGCGAGACGATCGCCGATTCCTCCCCCGCCCGCCGCATCCTGTCGGTACGGCGCGCGTCGGCCACCGCGGCCGCGGCGAAGCTCGGGCCCGCGGAGCGCCGCATCGTCGCCGACTTCCTCGACGACATCGCGCGGGGCGAGCGAGCGGACACGGACGCCATGGCCGCGGACGACGAAGCGTCCCGCACGGCCTGATCGGCACGTACGGGACGCTCGGCGACGCCGGTCACTCGGTGGCGCGACCGGTCTCGTTCTGCAGGCGGTCGATCTGCTCCGAGGCCTCGGCCTTCGTGAGGTCGGCCGGGATCTCCTCGCCTGCCTCGCGAGCGAGGGTGTCGAGGTAACTGCGCTGGGGAGCGGTCATCGGCTCATCACCGGTGACCCAGTCGGACGGGTCCTTCTCGGCGGGGTTCTCACCCTCGCGGACGGCACCCAGGGTCTCTTCTTCGCGGGAGGTATCGCTCATTCCGGCAGGCTAGGCGGCGGAGTCCGGCACACCCCCCGGGATTGACAGGTCGCCCCACCGGGTGCGGCATCCTTGAAGGATGGCCTCCGACCACCGTTCGATCGACGTGCAGGTCGAGTCGTACCGTTCCTCCCGTGCCCGCACGCGCATCACGCGTCTGTCGACCGGCGCGACCGAGGGGCGCTCCTTCGTGCTGATCGCGGGCATCGGGGTGGCGTCGACCTACTTCGAATTCCTCGCGCCGCTACTGGCCGAGCGGGGCGAGGTCTACGCCCTCGACCTCCCCGGGTTCGCCGGGGTGCCGGCATCCGGTGCACAGCCCACCGCCTCCTTCTTCGCCGACCAGGTGGAGGGCGTGCTCGACCACTACGGCCTGACCGACCCCGTGCTCATCGGGCATTCGATGGGGACCCAGGTCGTGACGGAGGTGCTCTCGCGCCGGCCCGAGCTGTCGCACGCCGTGCTCGTGAGCCCGGTCGTCGACGAGGAGGAGTCGGGAGCCGTGGTGCAGGCGGTGCGCTTCGTGCAGTCGACCGCCCGCGAATCCCTGCACGTCGCACTGCTCGCGGTCTCGGCGTACCTGCTGTGCGGCCTGGTCTACTTCCTCGAGACGCTCCCTTACATGCTGCGGTACCGCATCTCCGACCGCATCGGGGCGGGTCACGCGAAGCTGCTGCTGCTGCGCGGCGAGTTCGACCGCCCCTCGCCACGGCGGCTGCACTCGCGCCTGGTCACGCGCGCCCGCGATGCGCGACGGTGGGAGATCGAGGGGGCGGCGCACTGCGTCGTCAACAGCCACGCGGTGGGGGTCGCCCGGCTCGTGCTGCGCCACATCGACGACGACCTCCCCCGGAAGGGGCGGATGCCGGCGGCAGAGGCCGCGGTCCCGCCGGCGCAGCACGCCGACGTGCGCATGGTGCTCGGGGCCGTGGGCAGCCGGCTCGCGGAGTGGTTCAGCGCGGCGCGCGACGACGACGACGGGGTGGAGAAGGCGAAGGCCCGGCACGCGCACGTGCTGTGGAACGCGTACCGTCCCGGGCGCTGACGTACCTCGACTGCTCCGGCGCGGCAACCCCCGCGACGACCGTGCGCCCGACGTTCAGCATGGGAACGTGCCGACTCGCCCCCGCACTCCGCGCCCATGACCGTTCCCCCCGCCCTCGATCCCCGTCGCTGGTGGGCCGACGCCGTCTCCGCCGATCGGCTGCTGCTGGCGGCCAAGACCGCTGTGGCCGCCGCCCTCGCCTGGTACCTCGCGCCGTTCGTTCCCTTCGCCCAGAGCGAGTACTCGTACTACGCCCCGCTCGGCGTGCTCGTGAGCATGTACCCCACGGTCGCGCGCTCGGCGTCCAGCGGCGTCCAGGCGCTGGTGGGACTCGCCCTCGGTATCGGGTTGGGACTCGGATCGCTCGCGGTGGTGGGAACGGGCCTCCCCCGCATCGTCGCGGTCGCGGTCGTGATCCTGATCGGCGTGCTGCTGGCCGGGGTGCGTGCCCTCGGCGTCGGCCGCGACTGGGTGGCGATCGCGGCGCTGTTCGTGCTGCTCCTGGGCGGCGCGGACCCCGACGGCTATTCGTCGTCGTACCTCATGACGATGGCCTTCGGCGTGCTGGTGGGCGTGGTGGTGAACCTCGTCGTCGTGCCTCCGCTGCGCGTCGGGCGGGCCGACGATCGTCTGACGCGGCTGCGCGATGCGCTGGGCGCCGCCCTGGACCGCATGGCGGACGCTTTGGCCGGTCACGCCTTCGACCCCGAGGCCGCGGAGGCCGCGACGGAGGGACTCATGGCGACGCTGGCCGACGTGCGCGAGGAGGTGGATCTGGCCGACGAGAGCCGTCGGTACAATCCCCGCGGGCGTCGCCTCCACGCGCCTCGCGACCTCGGCCGGCGACGTCTCGACGCGCTGACCGGCACCGCGGACGCGACCCGCGAGCTCGTCGCCGCCCTCACCCGGCTCACGGCGGGACCCGACGCCGACACGCGGCTTCCCGACGATGCGCGCCGCACCCTCGCCGCGGCCGTTCGCGCGGTGTCGCGCCTGGTGACCACACCGCCCGAGCCGGAGGGCACCGCCGCGCAGCTCCACGAGGCCGACACCGCGCTCACCGCCTACACGCAGCGCCTTCGACGACTGGATGCCGATGACGAGCCTCTCGACGGGTGGGAGGCCGCCGTGGCGCTGCGCCGGGTCATCGCGGCGTGCGGGCCGTTCTCCGACCCGGATGCCGACACCGGGGCGCGGTGATACGAGCGATCGCGATCAGCGCGCGATCATCGCCGCCGCGTCGAGGGCCCGTTCGAGGGCCGCGGCGGTCGCGATCCGCGCCGCCGCCGGAACGGCCGCGAGGAACCCTCCGACGAAGGTGTCGCCGAGGCCGATGGTGGTGGGGTGCGGGGTGTCGACCACGAACGCGGCGACCCCGGCGGCGGACAGAACCCGCTCCGCCTCCGCGACGACCGCCGCTCCCCCGGCGTGACGGGGCAGACGCGCCGTCTCGTCGAGGTCGGCCGCGGTGCAGGCGTCGCCGAGGCGGTAGCGCGTCGCCGCCGTGCGCACCGCGCTCTCGAGCCCGGGCCGGTGGGCCGCGGCGCGGGGCCCCACCGCGATCGCCCAGTACTTCGTGTGCACGACGAGCGCGCGGGCCGGGATGAGGGCGTGGGCCTCGGCGAGCGCCGCGACGACGTCGTCGGGGGAGAGGAGGTCGACGGGCCGGGCGAGGTACTCCTGGAGCTCGTCCTCGTTCATCCCGTAGACGTCGATGCGGTCGAGCAGGCGCGCGCGAACGACCGCCGACAGCTCGCGCTGATAGAACCCCGCGTCCTCGTAGTACACGAGGGCGTCCGCGGGAAGACGCCGCATCGCCGCGACGAGGTCGTCGAGCCGGCGCGCCAGCAGGTCGGCATCCTGCATCGTGTTGAAGCCCGAGACGAGGAACGCGGCGGCGTCAGCGAGGGCGTCTGCGAGCTCGGCGGCGATCGCCATCTCGCGGTTCGGGGCGTCATTGGCGAAGATGAGGCGGTTCGACGAGGGAGCGGTCACCTCCGCGTCGACCAGGCGCACGGTCGTCCCCGCGGGGTACTGCACGATGAGGTGCGGATCGAGCGTGTCGCGCGTGGCCGAGGACACCACCCGCATCGACCGCGGGAGCAGCCTGCGCACGTTGTCGTCGATGCTCACGAGGTGCTGCACGGTCGGGACGCCGATGCGGTCGAGGGCGATCCCCGCCCGTACTCCGGTCCCGCCGAGGGTGATCTCGACGTCGAAGTGCGCCGCGAATCGCTCCACGATGTCGGAGGAGAGGACGAAGCGCTCGCCTCCCCCGCCCGTGGCGAGGAAGGCGAGCACCGTCACGACGAGCGCCCGCTCGTCGATGATCGGCGTCGTGGTGGTCAGCTCGTCGGAACGGATGCCGTACCCCTCCGCGAGTGCGGACAGGACGGCGGCATCCCACCGGATCTCGTAGTCGACGGTTCCGCCGAGCCCGAGGACGAGGTCTTCTGCCATGGCGCCGATCATCCTCCGATCAGTACAGGTCGGCCTTGCCGGCGGCACCGAACAGGTCGATCTTCTCGGCCGCCGTCACCTTCATCGCCGCGATCGGCTCGGGCTGGATGGCGTTGGGCTCGCGCAGACGACGGTCGGTGCCGAGCACCTCGCGCATGCGGTCGTGGTACGCGACCTTGATGTCGCTGGAGATGTTGATCTTGTTAATGCCGAGCGACACGGCGCGGGCGAGTTCGGCATCCGGGTTGCTGGAGCCGCCGTGCAGCACGAGCGGGATGCCGACGGCCGCCTTGATCTGCTCGAGCAGGTCGTGGCGCAGCTCGGGGTTCTTGTCGGAGGGGTAGAGCCCGTGCGAGGTGCCGATGGCGATCGCGAGGCTGTCGACGCCCGTCTGCTCGACGAAGCGCACGGCGTCATCGACGTTGGTGTAGATGATCTCGGCCGCACCCGACTCGCCGTAGCTGTCGTTCGCCCCGATCGTGCCGAGCTCGCCCTCGACCTGCACGCCGACCGCGTGCGCGGCCTCGACGACCTTGCGGGTCAGGGCGACGTTCTGCTCGAAGGGCTCGAGCGAGGCGTCGATCATGACCGAGGTGAACCCGGCCTGGATCGCGGTGATGATCTGCTCGTAGGTTCCGCCGTGGTCCCAGTGGATGGCCACGGGCACGCTCGACCGGTGGGCGCGGGCGTGCATGGCGGGGATGAGGTCGGTCGTGATGTGCGACACCTCGTCGGGGTGGATGGCGATGATGACCGGAGCGTTCTTCTCCTCGCTGATGTCCATGATCCCGGTGAACATCGCCCAGTCGCTGATGTTGAAGGCCGGGATGGCGAAGCTGTGGGCGTTCGCCACGTCGAGGATGGACTTGCCGGTGTAGAGCACGGATTTCTCCTTGTTCGGGGTGGTTGGTCGGAATCAGCTCTTCACCGAGCCGGCCGTGAGGCCGCTGATGAAGAAGCGTTGGAAGAAGAGGAAGAGCACCAGCACCGGGATCGAGCCGAGGATGCTCATCGCCATGATCTGGTTCCACTCGTAGGAGTGCTGGCCCATGAGCAGCTGGATGCCGATCGGCACCGTGCGCATGTCGATCGTCCGCGTGAGGGTCAGGGCGAAGAGGAACTCGTTCCACGCGATCATGAACGTGTAGATGCCGACCGACACGATCCCGGGGATCGAGATCGGCACGAGCACGCGCCACAGGGCCGTGAAGGAGCCGGCGCCGTCGACGCGGACGGCCTCGTCGAGTTCCTTCGGCAGGGTGTTGAAATACCCGGTCATCATGATGATCGCGTAGGGCAGCGTGAACACCATGTAGGTGAAGATCAGCCCGGGGTAGGTGTTGTACAGCCCCAGCCCGACCATGAGACCGAAGTACGGGATCAGCAGTGTGATGGGCGGCACCGCCTGCACGCTGACAATGATGACGTTGACGATGCGCTTGCCGCGGAACTCGAAGCGGCTGAAGGCGTAGGCGGCCTGGATGGCCACGAGGAGCGTCAGGATCGTGACCGCTCCCGCCACGACGTAGCTGTTGATGAAGAACCGCACGGTCTCGGGGTTGGTGAAGATCGACACGTACGCGTCGAACGAGAAGGTGTCGGTGATCAGACGCGGCGGCAGCTCGAAGATCTGCGTGTTCGATTTGAACGAGCTCGACAGCATCCACAGCACGGGACCGGCGGCGAAGACGGCGCCGAGGATCAGACCGACCATGACGGCGGTCTTGGCGAGGCGTCGTCGGGCGACGGTGCTCGACGGGCGCCGGCGTTCCGGTGCGGTCGACACGCGCGGGCGCGCGGGGGTGGTCAGGGCCATGTCAGTCCCTCGCCTTCTGGTGGCGGACGTAGAGCACCGCGATGATCATCGACATCGCCAGTACCAGCACCGCTGAGGTGGAGGCCATGGAGAAGTCGTACTTGGCGAATGCGAGCTTGTAGGTGAAGGTGCTGAGCATCTCGGTGACGTCGATCGGCCCGCCGCCCGTGGTCAGCCAGATGAGGGCGAACTGCTGCGAGGTCCAGATGAGATCGAGCAGGACGAGGCTGACGATGATCGGACGCAGCTGAGGGATGGTGACGTTCCAGAAGCGCTGCGCGGGGCTGGCGCCGTCGACGGTCGCCGCCTCGTAGAGGTCGCTCGGGATGCCCTGGAGTCCTGCGAGCAGGCTCACCATGAAGAACGGGTAGCCGGCCCAGATGTTGATGAAGGTCACCGTGCCCAGCGCGAGCTGCGGCGACGCGAGCCACTCGATGTTCGTGTTGAGCAGGAAGTTGACGATGCCGTTGGGGGCGAGCAGCATCCGCCACAGCACCGCGATGACGGCGACGGTGAACAGCCACGGCAGCACGTACAGGCCGCGGAAGATCGCTCGGGGGACGGCGCCGATGAGGCGGGAGTTCAGCATCATCGCGAACGACAGCCCGAGGACGAGGTGGGCGGCGACGCTGGTGAGCGTGAAGAAGAGGGTGTTGCCGGTGGCCTTCCAGAAACCGGGGTCGGTGAGGATCGCGACGTAGTTGTCGGCACCGACGACCTCGGGGCTCTTGTTCAGGATGACGTTGTCTTGGAACGAGTAGCCGATCACCATGACGATCGGGACGATCATCAGGACGAACAGCAGGATCAGCGTGGGCGAGAGGAAGACGTAGGCCTCGCCTGCCTTGCGGAGCTGCCGGGTGCGGCGCGAGACCGGTCGTCCGGTGACGATGACCTCGGTGTCGGGGGGAGTCAGGGTGCGCATGGTCATGGTGTGCGGCTTTCGATGGGCGGGATGCCGCACCACCCGCGAAGGCGGTGCGGCATCCCGGATCGGGGTCGGATCAGAACTCCGACGTCCATTCGTCCTGCGTCTTCTTCAGCGCGTCGCTCATCGACTGCTGACCGTCGAGCGCGGACTGGAACTGCTCGCCGAACTGGCGCATGAGTTCCTCGGCGACGGGGAGACCGGTGAACTCGTTCGCCGGGTAGCCCTCCTTGTAGATGTCGAACGCCGTCTTGAACAGCTCGTCGTCCTCCACGAACGTGGGCACGCTCTCGGTGTTGCCGGGGAAGGCCTTCGCCATGGTCGACAGCTCGCTGTTGACGTCCTTGCTCATCAGGAACTGCACGAGCTTGAAGGCGGCGTCCTTGTGCTCGGAGTTCTCGGCGACACCGATGCCCCACGAGGCGTAGGGGATGCCGCGTTCGCCCGAGAAACCGTCTTCGGCGGGGATGGCCGAGATCGAGAAGGTCAGGTCGGGGTTGGACTCGCGGATGAGGTTGATGTGCGCGAGCGAGTCGATCATCATCCCCACGCGACCGTTGGTGAACTCCTCGACCTTGTCCTGCTCCTTCATGGTGAAGGACCCCGGAGCGATGACGCCGTCATCCCACAGCTGCTGGATGTAGTCGGTCGCCGACGACACGTCGGAGTTGGTGAGGTCGGGCTGCCCGTCCTTCAACATGGAGCCTCCGGAGGCCCAGACCCACGACATGACGTCGTTCTGCACGCCGTTGGGGGCCTCGAGCGAGAGCGGGAGCACCCAGCCCGAGACGTCGCCGCCGAGGGCCTTGATCTTCTTCGCCGCGTCGGCGAACTCGGTGCGCGTCGACGGCGGGGCCGAGACGCCCGCCTGCGAGAGCAGACCGTCGTTGGTGAACATCGGGTAGACGAAGTTCACCACCGGGATCATGTAGGTGCTGCCGTCGACCTTGATCTGGCTGGCGAGCTGGCTGTCGTCGTAGCCGGAGTCGCTCATGAGCTGCGACAGGTCGGCGATGACGCCCTGCTTGGCGAAGTCGCTCACCCACGCACCGTCGAGACCGACGACGTCGGGCATGGTGCCGGAGGCCGCACCGGCGAAGAGCTGCTCCTTCGTCGAGGCGTAGGGGCCGCTCACCAGGTCGACCTTGATGCCGGGGTTCTCCTGCTCGAACTGGTCCATGAGACCGCGGAACTGGCCGTCGCCGAGCTCCGGCTCCCACCACTGCGCGAACTCGATCGTGACGTCTCCGTCGGCCGAGGTGGCCGAGGTGTTCGACGAGCACCCCGCCATGGCCAGGAGGGTCGTGGCCGCTGCCGCGACTCCGACGAGCTTGATGGCGTTCCGACGCCGGCGCCCGCTGTTGTCCATCGTTTCTCCTCGTTGAGATCTGCTGCATTTCGCGCTGTTCTGCGCGTTCTTGCGTCTTTCAGCACGAGTATGCGCCGGTCTGCCGGGCGGGTCAAGGGACTGATGCAGATTCGTGACAATTCCGGCAAACAAATGCGGGCAATCAGGGCACATTCACGCACGGAAGCGCACTTCCGTGCTGTTTTGCCGCGAATTCTGCCGCTGTTCGTGCGGTCCTGTGCTAGACACGACCGCATGGACGCATCCACAGCCACGACGAAGCGGCGACTGCCGGCGGGGCGCAAAGCGGAGTTGGCCGCCTACGTCGCCGATTCGGGCCAGGTCACCGTGGTCGACCTCGCCTCGCACTTCGGCGTCTCCATCGACACCGTGCGCCGCGACCTCGACCAGCTCGACCGCGAGGGCATCGTCGTGCGCACGCACGGCGGAGCCGTCAGCGCCATGTCGGTTCCCGGTCGCGATCGCGGCCTCGACGTGCGCTCGCAGATGCAGATCGCCGAGAAGGAACGCATCGCGGCCCTCGCCGTCGAGCTGATCGAAGACGGTTCCGTACTGATGCTCAACGCCGGCACCACGACGCTCGCCGTCGCCCGCGCCCTGCGCAACCACCGCGACCTGACGATCGCGACCAACAATCTGCGCATCCCGGCGGAGATCTCGCCCTCGGCGTTCCGCGACCTCTTCATCTTCGGCGGCGCGGTGCGCACGATCACGCAGGCGACGACGGGGCCCGTCACGCTCGCGATGAACTCGCACTCCCCCGAGGTCGACATCCGGTGCGACTACGCGCTCATCGCGGTCGGCGCGGTCGACGGCTCGGGCTTCTCGACGAGCAACCTCGGCGACGCCACGATGATGACCGAGATGATCCAGAAAGCCGATCGCACGGCGATCCTGGCCGATTCCTCGAAGCTCGATCGCCGCCTGTTCGCGCAGATCGCGCCGCTCGAGAAGGCGGACTACCTCATCACCGACGCGCCGCCGTCGCCCGACCTCGCCGCGGCCCTCGCCGAGGCGGGCGTCACCGTCCTCACGCCCTGAGCGCCCTCAGTCGCGAACGAGCGGCACCCGGAGGATGGCGTCGGTGTCGCCTCCGCCGCGGTCGGTGTTGCTCGTGACCACCCACACGGCCCCGTCGGGCGCGGCGACCACATCGCGCAGGCGGCCGTAGTCGCCCACGAGATACTCCTCGGCCGACGCCAGGTCGGACGTCGGCACGACGCGGACCCGCTGGCCACGGAGGTTCGCGATCACGACCGCGCCGTCCACGACCGCGAGGCCGCTCGGGCTCGCCTCGGCGGGAGCCCACTGCTGCACCGGATCGACGAACCCGTCCCGCCCGCCGATGCCCTCGACCTCGGGCCAGCCGTAGTTCGCGCCCGGCTCGATGACGTTCAGCTCGTCCCACGTGTTCTGACCGAATTCCGACGCGTACATGGTGCCCTCGGCATCCCACCCGATCCCCTGCGGGTTGCGGTGGCCGAGGCTCCAGACGGGCGAGCCGGGGAAGGGGTTGTCGGCGGGAATCGAGCCGTCGGCGGCCACGCGCAGGATCTTGCCGCCGAGCGCCTCCGGGTCCTGGGCGGCTCGCGGTTCCGACGCGTCGCCCGCGGTGACGTAGAGCATCCCGTCGGGCCCGAAGGCGATGCGCCCGCCGTTGTGGATGTTCGCGGACGGGATTGCGTCGAGCACCGTCTGCGCGGCGCCCAGGCGCAGTGCCCCGGGCTCGCCCTCGAGCGGCGACCGCAGCACGCGGTTGTCGTCCGCGGTGGTCGCGTACGCGTAGAGGAAGCCGTCGCGGACGGCGATGCCGAGGAGTCCGCCCTCCCCGCCGGGCGCGACGCCCGGGATCGCCCCGACCAGGCGCGCGTCGCCGTCGACGACCTCGAGGATCTCGCCGGTGTCGCGCTGGCTGAGCAGGATCACGCCGCCGGAGGACGCCACCGACCACGGCGTCGTCAGTCCGTCGACCACGACCGCGGGGTCGCCGAGGGCGGGCGCGGAGCCGGGCGCCGACACGCGGGGAGAGGTGGACGGTGACGCCGTGGGGACGGCATCCGTCCGCCCCTCGGGCGCACACCCGGCGAGCGCCGTCAGCCCGAGGGCGATGAAACCGGCGACACCCGCGCGTCGACGGGGGAAAGCGGCTGGAGCGGTCATGGGTCTCCTCGTCGGCGTGGTCCTCCTGGGATATCCGACCCGCCTGGGTGGCGGGTGGGGGTTGCCCGGACGCCCGCTGCGATCCCCGGCGATCGCACCCCGCGCGGGCGGATGCCTCCGCGTCCCGCGCAGCCGCGCACGGCCCGCGCCACGCGCATCGCGTACCGTGGTCGGACACCACCGAAAGGCCCCGCCGTGCCCCGGCCGACCCAGCCCAAGCTCTCGCGCGACGCGATCGCCCGCGCCGCCCTCGCCCTCGTCGACCGTGACGGCAGCGAGGGCGCGAGCATCCGCCGCGTCGCCGACCGCCTCAAGGTGCACCCCACCTCGCTCTACAACCACGTGCCCAATCTGGCCGCGCTGGTCGAGGACGTGCGCGCGCTCGTGTCGTCGCGCATCGACTCGTCGTTCCTGCGGGACCGGGAGTGGGAGGAGGGGCTCCTGCTCTGGGCCCGCTCGTACCGCGACGCCTTCCGCCGGCATCCGAGGACGATCCCCCTCCTCATGTCGCACCGCTCGTCGGCGCCGCTGTTGATGTCGCAGTACGAGGACTTCGCCGTCGCGGCCGAGGGCGTCGGCTGGACGAGCGAGGACATCCTGCCGCTGCTGACGGCGTTCGAGTCGTTCATCCTCGGCAGCGTGCTCGACATGAGCGGACCGGCGGTGATGTTCGACCCAACCGGGCAGGAGGCGGCCGTGCCGCGCTTCGCCGCCGCTTACGCCACGCTCTCCGCCCACGACCCGGTGGATCCGGTCGCCACGCGCGCGTTCGAACTCGGCCTGTCGCTGCTCATCGCCGGAGCTCGGCCCCGCGCCGCCTGAGCGACGCTCGTCACATGCGGGCGTAGCGCGCCCGGGCGAAGCAGAACAGGCCGTACACGACGAGTCCCGCGCCCACGAGCCACAGCACGAACTGTCCGAAGGGGAGCCCGGCGAGAGCGCGCAGCGCCGCGTCGAGTCCGCCCGCGGCGTTCGGATCGTGCGCGAAGGCGGCGACGAGGAACAGGATGCCGGCGACGCCGACCGCGATGCCCTTGGCGATGTAGCCGACCATCCCGAAGATGCGGATTCCGCGGCCGATCTCCCCGCCCGGGCTCGACAGTCGCTTCATGAAAGCCTTCGTGACGCCGCGCACCACGAACGCGACGCCCACCGCCGCCACGACGAGCCCGATGAGGACGAGCACGAAGACGCCGCCGGGCATCGCCATGAGCTGGGCGCTCAGCGTGCGGGAGGAGTCGGCCGACTCGGAACGGCCTCCGAGCACCGCCGTGAGGGCCGTGGCGCCGATCGCCCCGTAGGCGACGGCGGTTCCGACGTACTTCGCGCGGTGCGCCCAGCGCTTCTTCGTATCCGGATCGCGCTCGGCGACGGCATCCGCGATCTGCCACACGGCCAGAGCGGCGAGACCGATGACGATGACCCAGAGGAGCAGCATTCCCGCCGGCGCCGCCGCCACCTGCTGGATCGCACCGCTCTGATCGGCGCTCTCGCCCCCGCCGCCGGTCGCGATCGAGATGGCGATCGCCCCGATGAGCAGGTGCAGCAGCCCGAGGACGACGTAGCCGATCCGCGCCGCGACGCGGAAGGCGGTGGAGTCCTGTGCCTTATCGGCCGCGGAGGAAGCGGAGGCGGAAGTCATCCGTGCACGCTAGCGCTCAGGAGTCGACCTCGGCCACCCGTTGCGCGCGACGCACGCGCCACACTTCCACCAGCGCCCACACGAGCGTCGACACCGCGACGCCCTCGAGGAAGCCGGCGACGACGTCCGACAGCCAGTGCGCGTGGAGGTAGGTGCGGCTCCACATCATGAGCAGCACCCAGACCGTCCCCGCGACCCAGATCCATCCGCGGCGGAGGATGAGCGCGAGCGTGATCGCGATCGTCGTGGCCACCGCCGTGTGACCGGAGGGGAACGAGGTCGCCTGCGTCTCGGCCAGCGAGTCGGTGGGCCGCGCGCGGGCGATGACGGCCGCCAGGGGGGCGCCGATCAGCACGACCAGGGCGATGGCCCCCGCCACGTTCAGGGCGTCCCACGGGCGCTTGACCAGCAGGAACACGATGGTGGTGGAGATGCCGATCACGATCATGCCGATGGTGCCGCCCACCGTGGCGGGGATCCAGGCGATGATCACCACGACGGGGTTCGCGAGCGCGGCCATGGTGTCGTCCCACCACTGGTCGAAGGCGAGCGGCGCACCCCCGTCGAGGTCGACCGCGAGCCGCAGCGCCACGAAGAGCACGGTCGCGACGACGCCCACGATCAGCGCGACGGGTCGGCGTGCATCGGTGCGTGGGCGGTCGGGCAGGAGTGCGGGTTCGTCGGTCGTGGCATCCATCCTCGAATCGTGCCAGGACGGCGCCGCGGAGGGGTAGCTCTTGCCGAGTGGGGAGGGAACGCTCGTGGGGACGGAAATCCCTCTCGAACTCACAAAACAAACGGTGTAGGTTTTCTGCCATGACCACCGAGGCCTTCACCGTCGTCGAAGCCGACATCGACCGGCTGCGCGCCGCCCTCGACGCCGGCGATGTCACGAGCGTCGAGCTCGTCGCCCGGTACCTCAACCGCATCGCCGCGTACGACCGCACCGGCATCCGGCTCACCAGCGTCCCCGTGCTCGATCCCCGGGCCTTCGCGCACGCGCGGGCGAGTGATCGGCGTCGCGCCCGAGGCGAGACGATCGGCCCCCTCGACGGCATCCCTTTCACGGCCAAGGACAGCTACCGCGTCGAGGGTCTGCCCGTGGCATCCGGCTCCCCGGCGTTCCGCGACCTCATCGCCGGCGACGACGCCTTCGCGATCGAGCGCCTGCGCGCGGCCGGGGCGGTGTTCCTCGGACTGACCACGATGCCCCCGATGGCGGCCGGCGGCATGCAGCGCGGCGTCCACGGACGCGCCGAATCGCCGTACAACGGCGAATACCTCACCTCGGCGTTCGGCTCGGGTTCGTCCAACGGCTCGGGAACCGCCACAGCCGCCAGCTTCTGCGCCTTCGGCCTGGGCGAGGAGACCTGGTCGTCGGGTCGCGCGCCGGCCTCGCACAATGCCCTCGTCGCGTACACGCCCTCGCGCGGCGTCATCTCGGTGCGCGGCAACTGGCCGCTCGTGCCGACGATGGACGTCGTCGTGCCGCACACCCGCACGATCGGCGATCTGCAGCACGTGCTGGACGCCGTCGTCGCCGACGACCCGCAGACCGAAGGCGACCTGTGGCGCACCCAGCCGTGGATCCCGCTCCCCCGCCCGTCCGAGGTGCGCCCCGACTCCTTCACCCGGTTGGAGCCCCTGCCGCTCGCGGGCCTGC
Source organism: Microbacterium sp. NPDC089190 (assembly GCF_040701795.1). Lineage (NCBI taxonomy): Bacteria > Bacillati > Actinomycetota > Actinomycetes > Micrococcales > Microbacteriaceae > Microbacterium > Microbacterium sp. NPDC089190. Next base: position 1,010,744 of record NZ_JBFBHF010000001.1, read on the forward strand.
GCCTCGCGGTGCCCCGCATCTACGTCAACGGCGATCCCGACAACGCCTCGCCCATCCTCACGCGCGACAGCGTGATGCGACTGTGGGAAGACCTGCGCGGCGACCTCGAGGCCGCGGGCGCCGAGGTGGTCGAGACCGCTTTCCCCGTCGTCGACCGCTACGAGAAGCTGCACGACGGCGACGAGGACTTCCTCGACCGCGGGTTCGTCACGCGGGAGTTCCTCGACGACGAGGTGGGCGACCTCGCGGTGTGGGCGATGGACAGGTTCCTCCGCACCAACGGCGACCCGGCGCTGCCCCGGCTGTCCGACGCCGACCCCGCGCTGATCTTCCCCCACCCGCCCGGCGCCCTGCCCGACCGTTACGGCATCTGGCACTACGACATCTCGTACGACATCGGCGAGTACGTCGCCCGCGCCGCGCAGTGGGAGCCGGATTGGCGCGACGTCGCGAGCCTCGAAGCCGGCCTCCGCGGCCTCGAGCACACCCGCCGCGTCGACGTCGAGCAGTGGATGGACGCCGAGGGTATCGACGCCGTGATCTTCCCCACGCAGTCCGATGTCGGCCCCGCCGACGCCGACGTGAACCCCGCCTCGGCCGACATCGCCTGGCGCAACGGCGTCTGGGTCTCGAACGGCAACCTCGTACCCCGCCACCTCGGCATCCCGACCGTCACCGTGCCGATGGGCACCATGGACGACACCGGGATGCCGGTGGGCCTCACCATCGCCGGGCCCGCCTACAGCGACGTCCGCCTCGTGCAGCTCGGAGCCGCGATCGCCGGCCTCGGGCAGCGCCGCACCGCCCCTGCGCGCACGCCCGCCCTGCCCGACGAGGCGCTGTTCGCCGCCCCCCGGCCGACGGGCGAGGGAGAGCTCGCGGTCGTCGTCGACGAGGTACGCCGCGACGGCGGACTCGTGCGCTTCCGCGCGACGATCACCGGCGGCACGGCCCGCGACCACGCCGCCTACGTCGACGGCGTGCGGGTCGACGTGGAGGTCGAGGGCGACCACCTCCGCGGGATGGCCCGCGTCGCGCCCGACGCGTACGGTGAGCCCGCGAGCGAGTGGGTCGCCCCCTTCGGTCCGCTCGTCGTCGTCGTCGTGCGCGACGCCGGCGGAGCCGTCGCCGGCGCCGTCGGCACGGCATCCGACTCTCCCCTGTGACACCCGCATCACCCGAGGAACAGCCCGTGAACGACACGACCCCCGTCCCGGTGTTCGACTACTTCCGCCAGGTCGACCTGCCCACCCCGACGCTCCGCGACGACGAGGTGCAGTCCCTCTTCGCCGAGACGTTCGGCGTGGAGATCGACGTGCAGGCGCTCGGCAGTCAGCAGGACCAGAATTTCTGTGTGTTCCCTCGCGGATCGACTGAGCCCCTCGGCGTGCTGAAGCTCAGCAATCCCGTCTTCAGCGAGGCTGAGATCGACTTGCAGGATGCCGCGGCGTCCCGCGTGGCCGAACGGAGCCCGCACGTGCGCATCCCCCGCATCGTCGACGGCCCTCACGGGCCGATGTCGACCTGGTGGGACTCCAGCCAGGGGCGCATCCACGCGCGCGTGATCGAGAACATCGCGGGGCGCACGCTCACCGGCTCGAGCTACCTCGCGCCCGCGGTCGTGGAGGGACTCGGCGCCCTTGCCGGTGCGGTGAGCCTCGCGCTCGCCGACTTCACGCACCCCGCGAGCGGCCGCGTGCTGCAGTGGGACCTCCGCCACGCCGCGCGCGTGATCGACACCCTGCTCCCCCTCGATCCGGACGCCGAGGTGCGCGGCACCGTGCAGCGCGCCGCCGACGCGGCCCGGGCCGCCCTCGCGCCCGTCGCCGACGCCCTCCCGCTGCAGGCCGGGCACTTCGACGTCACCGACGACAACGTCCTGCGCGCCCCCGGCGCGACAGTGCCCGACGCCGTCATCGACTTCGGCGACGTGTGCGCGTCGTGGCGGGTGGGCGAGATCGCCGTCACCGTCTCCTCCGTGCTGCACCACGACGGCGCCACCCCCGAGAGCGCCTTCCCCGCGATCCGCGCCTTCGACCGGGCGCGCGACCTCGGCGACGACGAGATCACGGCGCTTTGGCCCCTCGTCGTCCTCCGCGGAGCCGTCCTCGTGCTCAGCGGGCGCGCGCAGGTGCGCCTCGACGACGCCAACGACTACGCCTCGGGGGCGCTCGAGCGGGAGTTCCGCATCCTCGAGCAGGCGGCATCCGTGCCCCTCCCCGTCCTCACCGCGGCGACGCGTGCGGCCCTCGGTCGCCCGCGGCGGAGCGAGCCCGGCTGGACCGGGACGCCGCTGCTGCCGCCCGGGCGCCGCGTCGAGCTGGACGCCTCGACCGAGTCTCCGCTCAACGACGCGGGAGCCTGGCTCGACGCCGCGACCCTCGACGACGCGGCCCTCGCCGCACTCGACGCCGGCGCCGAGATCGCGACCGTCCCCGCGTGGCGCGCGCGCCTCACCGGAACGACCGACCCGCTCCCCTCGACCGCCGAGACCGTGCCCACCGACGTGCTCGTGTGGCTCGCCGAACCGCTGCTCCTCGACGGTGACACCCGCGTCGACGGCGATGCGCTCATCGTGACGGAGGATGCCGAGGCCCTGACGATCAGCGGAGCCGCCGCCGCGGCGGCATCCGGAACCCTCCCCGCGCGGACGCGATTGTCGGTGCGGCGGAGCGTCGACGGGCTCGTCCCTCCCCCGCGCACCACGCGCGCCCTCGCCGACGCGTGGCGCGAGGTCGCCGGCGATCCCGGAGCCGCCCTCGGCCTCCCTCCCACCGCACCGCCGCACGACGACTCCCTGCAACGGCGCCACGAGGTGCTCGCCGAGGTGCAGGAGCACTACTACGGGGTGCCGCCGCGCATCGAACGCGGGTGGCGCGAGCTGCTCATCGACGTCGAGGGCCGCGTCTACCTCGACATGGTCAACAACGTCGCCTCGGTCGGTCACGCCCACCCGCACGTCGTGGCGGCGGGATCGCGCCAGATGCACCTGCTCAACACCAACTCGCGCTTCCATTACCGCGCGATCGCCGACTACGCCGACCGCATCGCCGCGACCCTCCCCGACGGCTTCGACACGGTCTTCTTCGTCAACTCCGGGTCGGAGGCGACCGACCTCGCGATCCGCCTGGCGATGGCGGCGACCGGACGCCCCGACATCGTCGCGATGCGCGAGGCATACCACGGCTGGACCTACGCCAGCGATGCGGTGTCGACCTCCATCGCCGACAACCCCTTCGCCCTCGAGACGCGACCCGAGTGGGTGCACACCGTCGACGCGGCGAACTCCTACCGCGGAAGACACCGGGGAGCGGATGCCGTGCGGTACGCCCCCGAGGCGGTCGCGGTGATCGATGGGCTCGCGGCATCCGGTCGGCCACCCGCCGGGATGATCGCCGAGACGTACTTCGGCAACGCGGGCGGCGTCGCGCTCCCCGACGGATACCTGCGCGAGGTGTACGCGGCCGTCCGCCGCCACGGCGGTCTCGCGATCGCCGATGAGGTGCAGGTCGGCTACGGACGGCTCGGCGAATGGTTCTGGGGTTTCCAGCAGCAGGATGCCGTTCCCGACATCGTCGCGGTCGCCAAGTCCATCGGCGGCGGGCACCCGCTCGGAGCCGTCATCACGCGCCGGGAGATCGCCGACCGCTACCGTACGCAGGGTTACTTCTTCTCCTCCACCGGCGGATCGCCGGTGTCGTCGGCCATCGGCATGGCCGTGCTCGACGTGATCGAGCAAGAGGGCCTGCAGGAGAACGCGCGGGTCGTCGGCGGACACCTGCAGCGCCGCCTCGAAGAGCTCGGCGAGCGGCACGACCTCGTCGGCGCCGTGCACGGATCGGGGCTCTACCTGGGGCTCGAGTTCGTGCGCGACCGCGAGACCCTCGAACCCGCCACGACCGAGACCGCGGCGATCTGCGACCGTCTGCTCGAGCGGGGCGTCATCATGCAGCCGACCGGCGACTTCCAGAACGTGCTGAAGATCAAGCCTCCGCTGGTGATCACGCGGGCCTCGGTCGACGTCTTCGTCGATGCGCTGGACCGTGTGCTGAGCACCGGCTTCTGACCCCGCGCGGCATCCCCCGCCGCTGAATCCGCCCCGTACCGAACCCCAGGAGCCCGCCATGTGGCGCATGCCCATCGAATCCGCCCCGCACGAGCGCACGTGGATGGCCTTCCCGCGCGAGGGCGTCACCCTCGGCGAGGGTGCCGAGACCCGCGACGAGGGCTATCGCGCGTGGACCGAGGTCGCGCACGCCGTGGCGCAGTTCGAGCCCGTGACGATGGTCGTCGATCCGACCGAGATCGCGCGCGCCCGGCGCATGCTGTCGACCGACGTCGAGATCGTCGAAGCGCCCCTCGACGAGTTCTGGATGCGCGACGTGGGCCCGACCTTCGTCGTCGACCCCGACCGCCCGGGCGTGCTCGGAGCCGTCGACTGGATCTTCAACGGCTGGGGCGCCCCCGACTGGGCCGAGTGGCAGAAGTCGGCGCTGCTCGCGCGCGTGGTCGCCGCGCACGCCGGCGCCGAGCGCATCGACTCGCTGCTCGTGGCCGAGGGCGGCGGCCTGCACGTCGACGGTCGAGGCACCGTGCTGCTCACCGACACGGTGCAGCTCGACCCGCGGCGCAACCCCTTCGCCGACCGCGCGCGGGTGGAGGCCGAGATGGCGCGCACGATCGGCGCGACCGACGCCATCTGGCTCTCGCGCGGCCTCACCCGCGACTACGACGACCTCGGCACGAACGGCCACGTCGACATCGTCGCGACCTTCGCCTCGCCCGACCACGTCCTCGTGCACGAGCAGACGGATGCCGCGCACCCCGACGCCGAGGTCTCGGTCCTCGTTCGACGGGAGCTCACCGACGCCTTCGCCGCCCTCGGTCGGTCGGTGACGATCACCGGCGTCCCCGCCCCCTCCACCCTGCGCGACGAGCACGGCTGGGTCGACTGGAGCTACATCAACCACCTCGTCACCAACGACGGCGTCGTGCTGTGCGGCTTCGGCGACGACGCCGCCGACGCGCGCGCCGCGGAGATCATCGCCGACGCCTATCCCGGCCGACGCGTGGTGACGATCGACTCGCGTCCGATCTTCGATCGCGGCGGTGGCATCCACTGCATCACGCAGCAGCAGCCGAAGGTGGGCTGAGCGGGGGCGCGCCCTCAGCGATCCAGATCGCGCAGCGCGGCGTCGACGGCGGCGACCACCGCCGGCGGCGCGGCCACGGCGGCGAGTTCGGCACGCAGGAGGCGGCCGGGCACCCAGCGGATGTAGGCGTCGAACTCGACCTGCATGTCGACGTCGTGCGCGCCCAGGGCGGCCGACACGACCGCGCACGCGCCGGGGGTGTCGGCGACGACGGCGAGGTCGCTGTCGACGCCGACCGGCTCTCGCGGCGGCGCGAGCGGTGCGTCGACCATCCACCGATGCTCCCCCGCCGTGACCTCGAACACCGGCCGATCGCCCAGCTCGACCCGCGCGAGCATGCCGTGCGGGACCGTCGCCGTCACGGCGATCGCCTCCCCCGCGCGCCGCCACCGCACCCGGGCGCGACCGAAGGGGGTGTCGTGCACCGCCTCCGCCCACGTGAGGGCCTCGACGAACCACGGCCGCACGTGCACGCGCGCCTTCTCGACCCCCAGGCCCGCCACCCGGCGGTGCAGCACGTCGCCGACGGCACCGAGCGCGTAGTGGTTGAGCGACGTCATCCCCGAGGGATGCACCGTCCCGTCGGGGCGCACGGCATCCCAGCGCTCCCACATCGTCGTCGCGCCCATCGACAGCGGGTAGAGCCACGAGGGACACATCGTCTGCAGCAGCAGGCTCTCGGCTGCGGCCTCATGGCCGTTGTCGAGGAGCGCGTCGAGCACGACGGGAGTGCCGAGGAACCCCGTCGCCATCCGGTATCCGCCGGCGCGCAGGAGGAAGGCGAGACGATCGGCCGCGGCCTGTCGGCGCTCGGCCGGGACGAGCCCGAAGGCGAGCGCGAGAGCGTAGGCGGCGGGGGCATCGGATGCCAGACGCCCGGCCGGGGTGAGGTACGCCTCGCAGAACGCGGCGCGCACCTCCTCCGCCAGCCGCGCGTAGGACTCCCCGCCGCCGGCGCGCGCGACCAGGTCGGCGGAGCGGAAGAAGTACGCCGTCGCGACGAGTCCCGGGTCGGCCTTGGCCTTGTCGGGGCGCGAGACGGTGGGGTCCAGCCAGTCGCCGTATTGGAAGCCGGTCTCCCACAGCCGCCCGGGTCCCGCCGCCTCGGCGACGGCGTCGACCCACGCCCGCATCGAGGGCAGCAGCTCCGCGACGATCGCCTCGTCACCGAGACGAGCGGCCATCACCGACGGCACGATCGTCACGGCATCCCCCCATCCCGCGGCCATCACGTCGCCGAGCGCCGGCAGCGGGTCGGGCACGACGGTGGGGACCCGTCCCCCGCGCGGTTCCTGTTCGGCGCGCAGGTCGCGCAGCCAGGACGCGTAGAAGGCGCCGGCGTCGAACAGCGTCATCGCCGTCGCGGCGAACACCTGCGCGTCACCCGTCCACCCCAGACGCTCGTCGCGCTGCGGGCAGTCGGTCGGCAGCGCGAGCGCGTTGCCCTCGAAACTGCGCACGATGTTGGCGTGCAGTCGGTCGAGCCGATCGTCGGAGCACGAGAACCATCCGGTGCGCCGGAGGTCGGTGCGCAGGACGTCGATCACCACGCTCGCAGGATCGACCGCACCGCCGGTGATCTCGACGTAGCGGAACCCGTGGAACGTGAAGGCCGGTCCGCACGCGCGGGGCCCGGTCCCGTCGAGCACGAACTCATCGACCGCCGCCGCCGCACGGAGGGGCCGGACGTTCAGGGCGCCGTCCTCGAGCACCTCGGCGTGCCGCACGGTCACGCGCGAGCCGGCGACCCCGTCGGCGACGAGCCGCACCCGCCCGACGACGTTCTCGCCCACGTCGAGCAGAAGGGTGCCGGCGGCGCTCGGTAGCACCCGCGACCCGCGGAGGGTGCGTACGCGGCGCACCGGCTCCACGTCGATCACCGCCGGGAGGCTCATCGGCGCGATGCACGCGGGGGTCTCCCACCCGGACGCATCGAAACCGGGCTCGCGCCACCCGCCCTGCGCGCGGCGGAAGTCGACGCGCTCGCCCGCGTACAGCCCGCTGGAGACGATCTCGGTGCGCCGCGTCAGCCGCCACCGCTCGTCGGAGCCGATCTCCTCGACGCGCCCGTCGCGGTGCGTCAGCCGCAGCACGGCTCCCACGGCGGCCTGGTCGCCGTAGAAGCGCTCGGCGGTGTCGCCGAACCCGTACCGTTCGGTGAACCACCCGCCCGCGGCGCGGACGGACAGCACCTGGGTCGCGCCGGGGCGCAGCAGCGCGGTCACGTCGGTCGTGGCGAGACCCAGCCGTTTCCGGTAGGCCGTCCACCCCGGCGCGAACAGCGCGTCGTCGACCGGGATGCCGTCGATCGCCGCGTCGAAGACACCGTGGGCCGTGACCCACAGGCGCGCGGCGATCACGGTGTCGGCCACGGAGATCTCGCGCCGCACGGCGAACGGCGCGGCTTCCGTGTCGGGGCCGTCGATGGCGAGCAGCGGCGCCGTCCAGGGCCCGGGGAAGACCACCGCTTCGATCACGGCGGGCCCGCTCCACGGCATCCATTCGTCGTCGACGCCTCGCACGCGCACGCGCAGAGTGTGGCGGGCGCCGGCGGCCAGGTCGGCGAAGGGCCACGGCACCAGCACCCCGTGGGCGGGCACCGCGACCGGTTCGGCGTCGTCGAGACGCAGCTCGGCGCTCTCGGCCCGCCATCCCGTCGGCGCGTCGACGGTCCACGACACGGGAGGGCGGGGCTCCGCGGCGACGGAGACGTCGCGGCGGCGGCCGATGCGCGGGCCGATCAGCCGCACGGACGGAGAGATCACACGGGTCCTTTCGGTCGCGATGCCGCCGCCGGACACGACGGCGGCATCGCGAGAGGGGTCAGCGCCGGGCGAGTCGCCGGCGGACGATCAGCGCTCCCGCGCCGAGGAGGAGCGCGCCGAGGGCGGGGAACAGGATGCCGAGCACCGCGGGAGTCCCCGTGCTCGCGAGCGCCCCCGAGCCGGTGGCACCCCCGGCATCGGGCGCGGGGTCCGCCGACCCCCGGCCGCCACCCGGCTGCGTCGGGGTGCCCGGGTCGGTCGGAGTCCCCGGATCGGTCGGAGTGCCCGGGTCGGTCGGGGTGCCCGGTTCCGGCTCGACCGCGGGGAGCAGACGCACGGCGTGGAACTGCGCCGAGTCCTTCTCGGCGGCGATGCCTCCGCCCCAGGCCAGGTAGCCGTCACGGCCCTGGCCGTCGGCCTCGTTCACGATGATCGCGCTCGACAGCAGCGCGGCGTCGCGATCGACTCCGGCGAGCGCCGTCCAGGGCACCGACACCTCGTACACGGTGCGGTGGGTGTCCTCATCGCGGGAGATCGCGACCTCGGTGCCGGGCACGACGCCCGCACCCTGACCGACCGAGAGCCAGCGGTACAGCTGCGGCCCCTCCGAGGTGAGCGCCATGCCGAACTCGTGCCACACGCTCGCCGCCCCCGGCGCGCCACCGGCGACGGTGAACTGCACGGAGTCGCCCTGCCAGATGTTCGCGCCCGTCGCCGGCTGGTCGTGCACGTCGTCGACGACCTCGGCCGAGATGTACAACGCGTCGTCGTCCCAGGTGAGCCACGCGCGCGCCGACTGGTCGTCGACGGCGGGCGGAGTGTCCGTCCCCTCCGGGGTGAACGTCGCCGGTGTGAGGCCGGTCAGGTCGTCGAGCGTGCCGTCGACCGAGACGCGGTGGCGGGCCGCACCATAGGCAGCGGCGACGTCGAGGGGCGCCACGGCGCCCTCGACCCGTACCGCGGCGCCGTCGACGATCGCCTCCGCGGAGAACGTCGTGCGCGCGTCGAGCTCGCCGAGGGGGACGTCGACGGTCACGGCGTCGCTCGCGGGCAGGACGGCGGGCACGTCGGCCGCGGCATCCGTTCCGCCCAGGGTGTACGTCAGGGACTGGAGGGGAAGGTCGGATGCCGAGGCGTTGCTCAGGCGCAGCCGGAGCACGTCCGTGCCGTCCGCCGAGATCGCCTGCGTTCCGGTCAGGGCGACCGGCTCCTCGATCGTCGTGCGCGCCCGCAGCACGCCGGCGGCGCGGTCGCCGTCGAACAGCCGCGCCACGGTCTCGTACGATCCCGTCGACGTGGGTGCGGGCGCGGAGATGGCGGTGGTCGCGGGTGCGGTGCCGTCGGTGCTCTGTGTGAACGCACGCCCGTCCGGAAGGTTCAGACGCCACGTGGTCGCCGCGCCGTCCGAGCGGCCCGCGACGCTCCAGCGACCGGTCACCTCCGCTCCCACCACACCGCCGTCCAACGAGACCGACGTCTCCGATGCTGCGGCGCCGGTCACGTCGCCGCGCACGTAGAGCGGGTCGTCGTCGACCGTGACGACCACGTCGCCGCCGTCGGCATCCAGGGTGTCGGCTCGGCCGTAGGCGTCGGTCACCGTCACGGCGCCGGTGCCGCTCAGCCGCAGGGTCTGCGCGGTATCCGCCCAGAGCACGCGCAGCGGGCCCTCCGCCGTGTCGAAGAGGTATTGCCGCACCCCCGCGACGGCGTCGTCGCGACCGGCGGAGGTCGCTCCCTCGAGCTGCGCGGCGGCGACGGAGTACGACGCGAAAGCGGGCTTCGGCGTGTAGGCCCCGCGCGTGTCGTCGGCGGCGCGCAGCAGACCGAAGTTCTGCTCGGTCTCGGCCGGGTCGACGCCGTCAGAGACGAGGTCGTACACGTAGTGGCGCGCGGCGTCGTGCGCCGCGGCGATCACGGCGGAACGGGCGATGTCGGACGCCTGTTCGCGCTCCGAGACGGCGCGGGCGTTGGTGCCGGTGGGCCAGCCGTGCTCGGTGATCCACAGCGGCTTGCTCACCCCGCCGTTGTATTGCCGCACGAGCGCGTCGATGCGCGTGAGGGTGTCGTCGAGGGCGTCGGCCGAGACCGGGTAGCTGTAGGGGTGCAGCACGATCCCGTCGACGTACTGCAGCGCCCCGAGGCGGAACGTCTGCTCGAGCCAATCGGTGTTGAGGTTCGCCACCGCCGGCCCGATGACGGGCAGGTCGGGCGCCGCCGCCTTGACGGCCGGGGAGGCCGCGGCGAGAAGGTTCACGTAGTCTTCGGGCGAGGTGCGGGTGTTGCCCCCGAGCCCCAGGTCCCACTCGTTCCACAGCTCGATCCCCGTGGCCTGGTCGCCGAACTCGGTCGCCATGGCGGCGGCGTAGGCCGCGTAGGCGGAGACGGCTTCGTCGCTCGTGGGCCCGTCGCCCCCGTCGTAGAGCGGGTTGCCGTAGCCGGCGAGAAGGAGCGGACGGACGCCGGCCTCCCGCGCCGCGTCGAGGAACTCCGCGCGCGGGCGGTCCCAGTCGTACACGCCCTTCTGCGTCTCGACCTCGCTCCAGTACACCTCGTCGCGCAGCTGGGCGAAGCCGCCCGTGGCCAGCGTGGGCAGGGAGTCGACGCTCCACGACTGCCCGTAATGCGTCGCCGCTCCGAAACGTGCGGTCGCCGAGTCGGCGGCATCGCGATCGGGCAGCACGGCGAAGCTCGTCTCGGCCCGCGCGGCGTCGTCGTCGACCGAGACGGCGAGCGCGTACCAGCCGAGGCCGGATGCCGGCAGCTCGAGCGTGCCGTCGGCATCCTCGGCGCCGTCGGCGACGACCGCGCCGGTCTGGTCGGTGACCGTCCACGCCACCCGGGCGGCGTCGGTGGCATAGGCGATCCGCGGGATCTCCCCCTGGCGGAAGAGGTTGCCGGTGACCAGCGGTGTGAGCGCGACGCTCGGAGCGGCGGCGAGGGCGGGGGATGCCGGGACCAGGAGCGCTGCGCACAGCAACCCCGTCCCGATGAGGCCGCCGCGAACGCGCGGGGGACGGTTTCCAGCAGTGGCGGACACGAATTCTCCTCGTCGAGCGGATTCGGAATCTAGGCAAGCGTTTGCCCTCCAGCAGTGTGGGAGAGGCTGATCGATCTGTCAACACCGGAATGCGCGACGGCGCGCCGAAGCGAATCACGCTTTGACGCTCAGCCCATGAGGTGCTAGACATCTCAGGGCAAGCGATTTCCCTCTTGCTTCCGCTCTTCGCCAAGGAGTTTCAATGACGAAACGTGTCCGTTCCGTCGCCGCCGTGATCGCACTCGGCGGCCTGTCGGTCGCAGCCCTCGCCGGCTGCAGCTCCCCCTCCACGGGGACCACCGACGGCAAGGTCTCGATCCAGATCGGCGACCGGCCCAGCGCCGACCGCCCCGAAGACCGCGCCTACTTCGACAAGCGTGTCGAAGCCTTCCAGCAGGCCAACCCCGACATCACTCTCGAGCCGGTCGAGACGAGCTACGACGCGTCGACCTTCCAGGCACTCTCGGCCGGTGGCAGCCTGCCCACCGTCATGAGTGTGCCGCTGACCGAACCCGCCGGTCTCATCAAGCGGGGCCAGGCCGCCGACCTCACCGACGTCCTGAAGGACGAGGGCCTCCTCGACAGCCTCAACCCCACGGTGCTCAAGCTCGCCGAGAACAGCGAGGGGCGCGCCTACGCCATTCCCACCAACGCCTACTCCTTCGGCCTCGTCTACAACCGCGAGCTGTTCACCAAGGCCGGTCTCGACCCCGATTCCCCGCCCGCCACCTGGGACGAGGTGCGCGCCGCCGCGAAGAAGATCCACGACGCCACGGGCGCCGCCGGGTTCTCCGTCCTCACCACCGCGAACACCGGCGGGTGGCAGTTCTCGGGCATGACCTACTCGTTCGGCGGCACCGTCGAGAACGAGGACGGCTCGCAGGCCACCTTCGACGACAAGCCCTCCACGCAGGCGCTGCAGCTGATCAGCGACATGCGGTGGAAGGACGGCACCATGCCTGAGAACACCCTCTACGACATCCCCACCCAGGGGCAGGACTTCGCCGCCGGCAAGATCGGAATGATCATCGGCGCGAGCGACTCGTACTACAACATCGTGCAGAACCTGAAGCTGCCCGCGGACAGCTTCGGCATCGGCGGGATGCCGCAGGCCAAGGCCGACGAGGGGACCCTCGGCGGCGGCACGGTGCAGATCGTCGACCCGAAGGCGAGCGCCGAGCAGCAGGCCGCTGCGGTCAAGTGGGTGAAGTTCTTCTACCTGCAGCGCTACCTCGACGAGACCACCGCCGTCGACGATGCGAAGGCGTCGAACGAGGCCGGCTCCGTCACGGGCCTCCCGGGGCTTCCCGTCGTCAACAGCGACCAGTACTCCACGTACTTCGACTGGATCGCGGACTACATCAACGTCCCGAGCGCGAACTTCACCCCGTATCTCGACGCGTCGGCATCCATCCCCGTCGTCGCCGAGCCGGTCAACAACGCGCAAGAGGTGTACGGCGCCCTCGACACGGTCGTCCAGACGGTCCTGACCGATCAGGACGCCGACATCCCCTCCCTGCTCAGCACCGCTCAGACCGACGTGCAGTCGCGCCTCAGCCGCTGATCACCCCACCCGGGGCGGGTCGCCGCGCGGCCCGCCCCTCCCTCCCCCGGAGACGTCCATGACCGATCTCGACGAGCGTCCGCGCACCGCCGCGCGAACCACCGCCACTCCCGCGCGCACCGCCCGCCGGCGACGCCCCTGGCGCCCCGGCCTGACCGCGCTGCTCATCGCCGCCCCGGCGATCCTCGTCTACGCCTACTTCTCGTGGGGACCCATCCTCAGCTCGCTCGTGATGAGCGTGCAGCGCGTCGTGTTGACCGGGCAGAGCGACTTCGTCGGTCTCGACAACTTCGTCTACGTCCTGAGCGATCCGGGTCTGCCGCAGGCCGCGGGCAACACGGTGCTGTACACGGTGCTCGCCATCGTCTTCGGCTTCCCGGTGCCGCTCGCCCTCGCGGTGTTCATCTCCGAGATGCGCTCGCGCGCCTGGTACTTCAGCGCCCTCGCCTACCTGCCCGTCATGGTGCCGCCGGTCGTGGCGATCCTCCTGTGGAAGTTCTTCTACGCCCCCGACGCGGATGGCCTGTTCAACACCGTCCTCGGGTGGGTCGGCATCGGTCCCCTGCCCTGGCTCAACTCCCCCGCGAGCGCCATGCCCTCGATCGTCCTGGAGACCACCTGGGCGGGAGCCGGAACCGCGGTCATCATCTACATCGCGGCGCTGACGAGCATCCCCGGCGAGCTGTACGAGGCCGCCGAGCTCGACGGCGCCGGGATCTGGCGCCGCGTCTGGCACGTCGCCCTCCCGCAGATGCGCGGGATCATCGGCACGATGCTGCTGCTGCAGATCATCGGCACGATGCAGGTCTTCACCGAGCCGTTCCTGTTCACCGGCGGGGGTCCGCAGGGAGCGACGAAGACGCTGCTCATGACGATCTACGACTACGCCTTCACCCGCGTCGACTACGGGGCGGCGACCGCGCTCAGCGTGCTTCTCGCCCTCGTCCTCGGCCTGTTCTCCCTGGCCTACTTCCGCCTCACGCGCAGCTGGAGCCGCTCATGAGCCTGCTCTCCCTCGGTCGCCGCCGCCCCGCCGCCGCCCCCGAGCCCCTCACCCGCACCAACATCTCGGATGCCGACCGCTCGCGCCCCTCCGTGCGGATCAGCCTCGGCGTCGGTCACGTCCTCGTGCTCGCGGCGCTGATCATCGCCGGCCTCGGGCCGATCGTCTGGCTCGCCCTCGCGGCGGTCTCGCCGACGCAGGACCTCATCCGCGGCCCGTTCTCCTTTTTCTCCAGCGGCGTCGTGCAGTGGGAGAACCTCGGCATCGCGTGGGAACGCGGCCGCATCGGTCACTACCTCACCAACACCGCGATCCTCGCGGCCGGCTCGGTCGTGACCACGCTGCTCGTCTCGACGACCGCCGCCTTCGTCATCACGGTGCTGCGCCCGCGTTGGGGCAAGGTGCTCTCCGGCGCGATCCTCGCCACCCTCTTCATCCCGGGCATCGTCTCGCTCGTGCCGCTGTACCTCACGGTGCGCGAACTGCCGGTCCTCGGCATCTCGCTCATCGACACGTGGTGGGCGGTCTGGCTCCCCGCGGGCGCGACGGCCTTCAACGTGCTGATCATCTCGCGCTTCCTCGAGGCGATCCCCGCCGACCTGTACGAGGCGGCGCGCATCGACGGCGCCGGCCCGCTTCGCATCCTGTGGAGCATCGTCCTGCCCCTGGCGCGACCGATCCTCGGCGTCGTCGGCCTGCTGACCGTGGTGGCGTCGTGGAAGGACTACCTGTGGCCGCTGCTGGTGCTGCCCACCCCCGACAACCAGCCGGTCTCGGTGGCGCTGCCGCGCCTGGCCGATCAGACCGAGCTCAGCGTGCAGATGGCCGCGCTGTTCCTCTCGCTCGTCATCCCGGTGGCGCTGTTCCTCGTCTTCCAGCGCCAGTTCCTGCGGGGCGCGAGCATGGCGGGCGGGGTGAAGGGATGAGCCGCATCCTCGTCACGGGGGCCGACGGAGAGATCGGCCGCGCCGTCAGCGAGAGCCTCGTCGCCGCCGGTCACTCCGTCACCGCCCTGTCGCTGTCGTTCTCGTCGCACCACCCGGCCGACCGCCTCGTCGAGGGGGACGCGACCTCGCCCGACGTGGTCGACCGCGCGATGGACGACGTCGACGCCGTCGCCCACTTCGCCGCGATCCCGCACCCCACCCTCGGCACCCCCATCGACGTGTTCCGCGTCAACACCGCCGCGACCTTCACCGTGCTCACCCGCGCCGGCGAGCGAGGGGTGCGTCGGGCCGTGATCGCCAGCAGCATCAATGCCATCGGATACCCGAACAACCCCCACGGCGCGTTCCCCCCGGCCTTCCCGCTCGACGCGCACACGCCGCCCGACATCGCCGATGCGTACTCGCTGTCCAAGCTCGTCGACGAGCGCACCGCGGCCTACGCCCACCGCCGCTACGGTCTCGACGTCGTCGCGCTGCGCTTCCCCCTGGTGAAGTGGCCCGACGTGCTGCGCGACGTCGCCCTCGAGTTCGAGGCCGACCCGGGTCGGCTCGCCCGCGAGGGCTGGGCGTACCTCACGATGCACGACGCCACCCGCGCGGTGCAGCGCGCGCTCGAAGCCGACGTCGTCGGCGCGCCCGTGATCCCCCTCAGTGCCGCCGACACCCTGCTGCCGATCGACTCGGCCGAGCTGGTGGCGCGATACGCCCCCGGCACCGTCCTCGCGCACCCGGTCGTCGGGCGGGCCGCCCTCGTCGACACGAGCGCGGCCCGCGACCTGCTGGGCTTCGCGCCGAGCGAATCCATCCACGACGGCACCGCCACCGAACGGGCGTCCCTGATCAGGAGCGAACGATGACCCTCGCCGAGACCGACACGGCCTTCCCACAGCCCTGGTTACCGCGCGAGGACGTCCGCATCACCGACCTCCGCGCGATCGTCACCGCCCCCGAGGGGATCCCGCTCGTCGTGGTGCGCGTCGACACCGACCAGCCGGGCCTCTACGGCTACGGCTGTGCGACGTTCACGCAGCGCTGGAAGGCGGTCGTGGCGTTCCTCGAGCACGTGCGCCCGCTCGTCGTCGGCCGCTACCCCGGCGACATCGACGACCTCACGCGCCTCGTGCGCTTCACCGGGTACTGGCGCGAGGGACCGGTCGGCAACAACGCGCTGTCGGGGCTCGACATGGCGCTGTGGGACATCGCCGGCAAGAGAGCCGGGATGCCGGTGTACGAGTTGTTCGGTGGGCGGGTCCGCGCCGCCGCCGACACGTACCTGCACGCCGAGGGCGCGGATGCCGCGGCGACCACCGACCACGTCCGGGAGCTCATGGCGGCCGGACAGCGTCACGTGCGCATCCAGTCCGGCCAGCAGGGCGCGGGCCACTACGGGGCGCCCCCGCTCGTCGGCGAGTTCGCCTGGGCGAAGCACGCCGCGGGGTGGCGGGTCGAGGACTACCTCGTCGCCACGCCGCGCCTCTTCGCGCACGTGCGCGAAGAGCTCGGCGACGGTGTCGAACTGCTGCACGACGTCCACTCGCGCTTGAGCCCGAGCCAGGCCATCACGCTGACGCGCAGTCTCGAGCCCTACCGCCCCTTCTTCGTCGAGGACGTGCTCGCCCCCGAGCACTGGCACCGTCTCGGCGAGGTGCGTCAGGCGTCACCCGTGCCGATCGCGGTCGGCGAGCTGGCGACCTCGTTCACCGATGCCGCCCGGCTCGTGCGCGAGCACCAGGTCGACTACCTGCGCGCGCACCTTTCCGACGTCGGCGGGGTGAGCGCGGCCCGGCGCCTCGCGGTCCTCGCCGACATCGAGGGCGTGCGCACCGCCTGGCACTCCCCCGGCGACGCCTCGCCGTTCGCGGTCGCCGCCGCCGTCGCCCTCGACGTCACCTCGCCCGCCTTCGGCATCCAAGAGGGGCACGTCTACAACGAGGCGGCCCACGAGGTGTTCCCCGGCATGATCGACATCGTCGACGGCTGGCTGACCCCCAACGACGCCCCCGGGTGGGGCATCGAGGTCGACGAGAAGGCCGCCGCCCGCTTCCCCGCGGGGCTGTCCGGCCACGACGCGTGGGCCGCGAAGGTGCGCGCGCCCGACGGCGCGTTGATCGCCCCCTGACCCTTCCGCCCCCTCGAAGAGAGATCCCGCATGACCTGGTCCCTCGCGCCCTCGCGGCGCTGGCTGCTCCGCGACGGCGAGCCCGCCTTCCTCCTGGCCGACACCGTCTGGGCCGCCTTCGGCGGCGCCCGCCCCGACGAGTGGCTCGATCACCTCGAGCGCCGGCGTCGTCAGGGGTTCAACGCGCTGCTGTTCAGCATCCTGCCGATCGAGCACGATCGCTCCAGCGGCACGCTCTCGCCCTACGCGATCCGCGACGGGCGGCTCGACTTCGCCGCCGGCGACCCCGCCTACTGGGACGACGCCGAGCGCGTGCTCGCCGCCGCCCGCGCGCACGGCTTCACGCCGATGCTCGTGCTGCTGTGGAACAACTTCGTGCCCGGCACGTGGGGGGCCGGTCTCACCCCGGATCACGTGATGGATGCCGAGCAGACGGCGTCGTACGTGGCCGACGCCGTCGCCCGCTTCGCGCGCTTCGACCCGGTCTGGATCGTCTCGGGCGACGACGACCTCAACGACGACACCGCTCTCGCGCGCTACAGCGCGGTCGCGGCGCAGGTGCGCGAGCTCGCGCCCGACCAGCTGATCACCTGGCACGACACTCCCACGGCCCGGATGCCGGCATCCCTCGCCGACGGCGGACTGCTCGACTTCCACGGCCTGCAGTCCGGTCACAACGAGGCCTGGGACACCCTCCCCGCCGAGCTGACCCGGTACTACCGCGCGATGGACGTCGACCGCCCGATCATCAACCTCGAGCCCTGCTACGAGGGGCTCGGGCGCTTCGCCGGGCGCGCGCGGCACTCCGCCGCCGACGTCCGCCGGGCGAGCTGGACCGGTGTCGTCGCGGGCGCCGCGGCCGGCCTCGGCTACGGCGCGCACGGCGTGTGGTCGTGGCACCGGCGGGGCGAGGGCTTCGCCGCGGCCGACGTGCACGGCGATCCCTTCCCGTTCGCGGTGGCCGCGGAATTCCCCGGCGCCGACGACGTCGCCCTCGTGCGGCGCATCGTGGATGCCGAGCGGCTGTGGGGCCTCGACGGCGATGACGATCTGCTGGTCGACGAACCCTCCGGCGCCGTCGCGGGCCGCACGCCCGACGGCGTCGTCGCGGTGTACGCGCCCGAGGCGTTCGCCCTGACCCTGCGCGGGCGCGCCGACGCGAATCTCGAGGTGAGCGTGTACGACCTCGCCGCGCGCCGCCCCGACGCCGCGCGCTGGAGTCTCGTCGACGGCGGCGTGCGGCTCGCGCAGCCGGAGTTCCCCGGCGACGCCCTCTACGTCATCCGCGGACTCGCACCGATCGGCCGCTGATGGCGCACGTGTTCACCCTCGGCGAGGCGCTCGCGACCTTCTTCGTCGATGCCGGCGGGGAGCCGTCGATGGTCGCCGTCGCCGGAGCCGAACTGAACACCGCCGTGGGCGTGGCTCGTCTCGGCCACCGTTCGTCGTGGATGTCGCGCCTCGGCGACGACGCCTTCGCCGGCCTCGTGCGCGCGACGCTGGCGGCCGAGGGGATCGACGACCGCTTCGTGCGCGCGGCGCCCGGGGAGAAGACCGGTCTCATCGTCAAGCAGCGCCTGAGCGACGACCTGGTGCGCAGCGAGCACTACCGCGTCGGCTCGGCGGCCTCCGGACTCACCGCCGCCGACTTCACGGCCGACGATCTCGCGGACGTCGACCTGGTGCACGTCTCCTGCATCACGGCCTCCCTCGGCGAGGGGCCGCGTGCGCTCTTCGAACGCGTGGTGCACGAGGCGGCGGGTCGCGGCATCCCGGTCTCGCTCGACACGAACCATCGGCCGCAGCTCATCGACGACGCCGGGCTGCGTGACGCCGTCGACGACGTGATCGAGCACGTGGACACCCTGCTGTGCAACGAAGACGAGGCGCGGGTGCTCACGGGCCTCGACGATGCGGAGGAGGCCGTCGCGACCCTCCTGGCCCGCGGACCGCGCACGGTGGTGGTCAAGCTCGGCCGCCACGGAGCCGTCGCGGGCGACGCCGCGGGCGTGCGACGCTCGCCCGCCGTGGAGATCCCCCCGCCGCACCACCCGGTCGGCGCGGGCGATGCGTTCGCC
The DNA here is from genome assembly GCF_040701795.1 of Microbacterium sp. NPDC089190. Lineage (NCBI taxonomy): Bacteria > Bacillati > Actinomycetota > Actinomycetes > Micrococcales > Microbacteriaceae > Microbacterium > Microbacterium sp. NPDC089190. Next base: position 1,029,410 of record NZ_JBFBHF010000001.1, read on the forward strand.
GCCGGGTGGATCACCGCGGTCCTCGAGGGGCTCCCCGTCGACGGAGCCCTGCGCCGTGCCGCGTGGTGCGCCGCCCGCGTCGTCGCCGACCCGGGCGACCACACCGGCTTCCCCTCCCGCGACCGCCTCGCCGAGGTCGCCGCGTGAGCGCCGGGCCGGCGCGCGTCGCGCTGCGATCGGACGACCTGCTCGTCGAGGTCGACGCCGAGGGGGCGCGCATCGCCCGCCTGACCCATGTGCCGACCGGCCGGGAGATCCTCGCGACCACCCCCTGGGCGGACGAGGCGCGCGACGCGTTCTCGCTCCCCGACTCCAGCGGCGAGTGGCACCGCCGTTACCCGGGCGGGTGGCACGTCCTGCTCCCGCGCGCGGGTGACGCCCCCGCCGGCGTCGCGCCGACGCAGCCGTTCCACGGCGAGGCGGCCTGGCGCACGTGGACGCTGTCGCAGGAGGGCGGCTCGTGTCGCGCCCGCGTGCACCTGCGCACGGTCCCCCTCGAGGTCGACCGCGTCGTCTCGCTCGTCGAGAGCGGGCTGCGCGTCGACACCGCCGTGCACAACCACTCGTCCGAGACCGTCCGCATCGGGTGGGCGGAGCACCCGGCCTTCGCGGGCGATCTGTTCGATGACGCCGCGGTCTCGACCGGCGGCGGCGGCCTCGCGGTCGCCCCGCCGCCGTCGGCGGGTTTCGACGACGTCTCGGGGGCCGCGGGCTCGCTCACCGTCGAGGGTCGTGAGCTCGCGCTCGCGCTGAGCTGGGACGCGCGGCTCTTCCCCCGCCTGTTCGTCTGGCGCGAGCGCCGCGGATCGACCGGTTTCCCGTGGTGGGCGCAGGTGGATGCCGTGGGACTCGAGCCCTCGTCCGACCCGTACGCCCAGCCGGGCGACGCCCTCGGCTCGATCGAGGTCGCCCCCGGGGCGACGGTGCGCTCGACGGTGACCCTGCACGTCCGCGGCATCGGCGCCGCGACGGCCTAAGATCGATCCGCAATGGCGAAAGACGCGATCTCCCTCCGCGACGTGGCGGCTCTGGCAGGAGTGTCGGTTCCCACGGCGTCGAAGGTGCTGCGCGGACAGGGCAAGGTCTCCGAGACCACGCGCGAACGCATCCTGGCCGTCGCGAAGCGCCTGGACTACCAGCCCAACGCCCTGGGGCAGTTCCTCGCGCAGGGGCGCAGCGCCACCGTCGCGGTGCTGACCGTGAACGCCCCCGGTGCCTTCACGATGCCGGTGCTCACCGGCGCCACCACCGCCTTCGGCGCTCGCGACCTCTCCGTGCTCGTCTCCGACGCCCATCTGGACCGCGCCCTGTTCGCGGCGACGGCCCGCAAGCTCCGCGCCCGCAGCATCGACGGCCTGCTCGTGATCGGTGACGGCTCGAGCTCCGACATCCACTCCATCAGCGCCGGCTTCACGGTGCCCGTGGTCTACGCCTACGGCCACTCCGACGACGCCGAGGACGCGTCGTTCCTCCACGACGGCTACGGGGCCGGTCGCCTCGCCGGCGAGCACCTCGTCTCGATCGGATGCCGTCGCATCGCCCACGTCTCGGCCGCCGACCACGACCGCTCCGCACGCGACCGCTCGACGGGGCTCTCCGACGCGCTGAGCGAGGCGGGACTCGCGCTCGACCCCGCCCTCGTGCTGCGCGGCGACTGGTCGCAGGCGTGGGGCCGCGCGGCCGCCCAGCGCCTCATCGCCTCGGGCGTCGCCTTCGACGGCGTGTGCTGCGGCAACGACACGATCGCCACCGCCGTCGCCGGGGTGCTGGCCGAGGCCGGCATCCGCGTCCCCCACGACGTCGCGATCACCGGAATGGACAACCTCGCCGGCTCCACCGGCCAGGACGACGACAGTCTCACCACGATCGATCTGCGCCTGAGCGCTCTCGGCGACCGTGCCGCGAACTACCTCGCCGACGTCATCGGCGGCACCGAATACGCCCCGGGCCGCCACGTCGAGCCCGCGCAGCTCGTCCTCGGTCGCTCGACCGCCCGCTGAGCGCGAGGCGGTTCCTCGAGCGCGGGCCCGAGTGTCGTTCCTTCGCCGGAATCGGTGACGGGATCGAGAGAAATCGAGCCGCCGCACAACGGGGCTCCCCGTCGCCCTACGCCGGCGACGCGGTCAGCGCACCGCGGCCAGCACGAGCGGGTCGCTGCATCCTCGAGCGAAGCCCCGGATGCGCCGGTCCATGTCGTGCTGCAGCAGCAGCGCGCCGATCAGTTCGGCGAGCGGCGCCAGCCACCGGGGGCGGCACGCGAAGTTGTAGCGCCACACGGCGAGAGTGCTGTGCGGGTCGTGGGCGACGGGGGTGAACTTCCACCCGCCAGCGAGTCGTTCGAAGAACCACGACCCCTTCGTCATCTTCATGCCGACGTTCGACGGCGGGTTGTACGAGACGTACTCGCTCTCCATGCGGAAGCCGAAACGCTGCACGGTGTGGGTCCGCACGCCCTTGCCCGGGGCGGTCGCGCCGTCGACGAAGTACTGGCGTCGGATGAACGGATCCCATCGCTTGCGGATCTCACCGGTGGTCTGCGAGACGGCGAACGCCGTGCTCGGATCGACCGGGACGACGCAGCGGGACTCGATGACGGGCATGCACTCATCGTGGCAGGCCGCACCTGTCCGCACATCTCGGGAAGAACATGACGAAGGCCCCGAATCCGTGAGGATTCAGGGCCTTCGTGGTGGCGGTGACGGTGGGATTTGAACCCCCATGCGAGCCGCGCCGCGCGCTTCACGCCATGACACTTCCTCAGATTCTGCGCTGTTTCGATTTGCAGAGATCGCCTCGTGTCCGGTCAGCGTCGCTCAGTTGTTGTCAGCCCGTTGTCACGAACTCTTGTCCGCGTGGCACACCGCGGCTGACTATCCCTGAGATGGCCGGAGCCTCAATCAGAGTCATCGACGGTCCCGACGAATCGGCGCATCGCGCGTTGGCACCTTCCCCACCGGTGAGGTCACGGCCGCAAACATGTCCTCCGCAAGGTACTGCCGGCCATACGTTCCAAACGGGCCGACGAGGATGTCGTAATCGACGAGCTTTTGCAGAGCTTGCGACACCGCGGGCGGGGTCTTTCCGAACCGCTCACACATCATCGAGACGGTGACGATTGGGTCCGCGACGAGTGCATCCACGATGTCTCGGATGACACCCTTCGCGTTTTCATCTTGGAGAATCTGAACATATCGGGCCTGCACCGCCAGCATGCGGTCGACGCGAAGCGCCACGTCCTCGGCCGAAGAGGCAACCCCCTGGGCAAAGAACCGAACCCACTCGTCCCAGTCGCCGGTGGCTGAAACGTGGGCCAGTCGTTCCTGGTACTCGGTGCGCCGAGCTTCGAACCACGGCGACACGCTCAGCAGCGGCTCGCCGATAAGGCCGTCGACCATGAACTGCAACACCACCATCAGGCGCCCGATACGGCCGTTGCCATCGTTGAACGGATGAAGCGTCTCGAACTGGTAGTGAGCCATAGCTGCGGCAACAATTGGATCGCGGTCACCAGGGGCGTCCGAAATCCACCGCACAAGATCCTGGACAGCCACGTTCAATTGGGTACCGGCCGGCATTGGAACGAATCGCGCGTCCTCGATGGCGCCCGTCGGGCTACCGATGGCCACCTGAGTGGTACGGACACGTCCAGCCTGGTCAGTGTCCGCGTCCGTGCCGCGGACCAGGATTCCATGTACGGTCTCGATCAATCCGACGTTCAGCGGTCGACCATCTTCCACAATGTCGTATGCAAGAGTCGCAGCCTCGACGTAGTTCAAGACCTCGCGGAGCTCCTTGCTCTTAGACGCTTCGTCGGTCGCGTCGGATGCAAGCACTTGCTCCAGGGGTGCGAAGGTGCCCTCAAGCGCCGAGGTACTCTGCGCCTCGCGACGCAACGTGGGGCGCAGGAACGTTCGGGGGTTTGGAACCAACCGAGACGCCTGATCCAGACGAGCCAGCGCGCGGCTCGCCGCGGTCACCGCGTGCCAGGTCGAGGAGGCGAACGACGGCTCCTCTCCTAGCGGCGACGCGACGAACGCAACGTGCTCATAGGAGCGATTGAATCGACCGTCCATCCCCGAGATGGGAACAAGCGCACCGACGGGGCTAGCTTCGAACCGCGTGACATCCACAAATGAAAGTTATCACGCAAAAACTAACATTTGGCTGAGTAGATATGAAGCTCGCCAACAGTGTGGTGAGGGCAATGAAAGCCAACAGGCGCGGGACCAATAGTTACACCGGTGTAATTAAGGTCCCGCCTGTATCAATCTCCTAGGCGCCGCCGGGTGCTACGCGTGTCGATTTGCGAACCCAATTGACACTTTGGTATGCACCACCGGAGGAGACTCCCGTCGCCCGACACGGTCTCCCGCCCCGTACCAGCTGGAGGGGCTTGGCCGTCATGGTGGACGCTGCTAGTTTGCCCCGCGTGAACAGAAGGTGCGCAGGCAGCGTGGGCTCCCAGTGATGCCCGATGAGCACCGCCGTCCCCTCGCAACTCAGGACGAGGGCGCGGATTGGCTCTACCGGGACGTTCCGAAGCGCGTCTATAGGCGCGTGGTGCTTCTGGTTGTGCCGAGCGATGCCCCCAAGCGCGTACGGATCCAGCACCTCGACCCGGAAATGAGGGGGACCGCCGAGTGGGTACCGGCGGCGCGACTCGAGGTTCCGTGGGAGGCGCGGGGGGTGTACTTGGTCGCTGTCGACGCCCTGCACCGCTTGCAGTCCCATGCCCCGAAGACGCTGGTCACGGATCTCGCGTCACGGCTTCTGCCCGGCTACATCCACCCAGGTACGGCCGACCTCTACTACAACGGGGCGGGAGGTGTCCTCGAGATCTTCGATGTACAGACCTTCCGGGCTGAGGTGGGAGAGGACGTCCAATCCCTGATGGGGCACCCCGATTCGATCGTCGATGATCACCGAGCGTTCATCCCGTGGCCGGCTCTCGAGCGAATCCTGGTGGCACTCATCGAGGCTGACCCTGACCCGGCCATGCGGCTACTCGACGAACTGACCCGGGAGCAGGAGCGCTTCGATCTGACCGTCGACCGGGATGGCCCGCGCTGGTGGATGTTAGACGATGAGGACAGTCATGAGGCGGCGAGGCTGCGCCAATGGCACGAGCGGGATCTTGAGACGATCGCTACTCTCCGCCGGTGGTTGAACCTGGACACGCCGTCACTCGCGGAGAGCTACATCGAGTTGCGTGGCATGTACACCGACCTCGCCGCAATCGTCCAGGCGGCAATACCTCGCGTTCAGATGGACCGGTCACAGAAGTCGGCGCGCCTAGCTAAGCGCATGGCCGAGCTCCTAGACCGCCCCCTCCCGATCGTCGACGTCCGCGGAGTCCGTTTGATGCCTGACGATGAGGGTTACCCGGATCCCCTCGGCGGACCTGATGTCGGCGGCCCACCGTGACCGTATAACCCGAGCCGGCCGCGCCGCTCCGATCCCCCTCACACGCGGGCGACGGTCCTCGCACGCCCGAAGGGTTCGAGTACCGCTGGACGAAGCATGCTCTCACCAAGGCTCGTCGACGGACGGCTCACCAAACGTCAGTCGCACGTCGGCACCCCAACGCGGATCCTTTGCCCACCCAGTGAAGACCGATGAGGTGGCCATTCCGTCCAAGAACTCCTGCAGATCAAATGGGGGGAACGTCTCTTGATGCAGATCCAAGGTGAAGAACATTGCGTCGCAGACGTAGTAGAGCATCGATTGACGCAGATGCCACTTCCAAAAGGCCGCCGGGGTAAAGGACATACTCACGGGAAAGCCGCGGCGGTCGAACCGTCCGCTCTCGAGCAGGTACGGCAGATCCCCATCCTCAAATTCGGTCTCCGACGCGAAGATTTTTGTCCAGTCAGGTCCGGGTGACCAGTGTGCGAGCTTGTTCCGGTGGGCCCCAACGTCCCGCAAGCCATTCAAAAACCGATCACGACCTGTCCACGCCCGCGGCCAGAGGGCAGAGATCATGCGAACCTTCGATGAATACGACTCGCCCGCCGCCAGACCCAAACGAGCGTGCTCCTTGTAAACAAGGTTCCCGATGAGCACGGTCAATGTCCCGTCTAGCTTGTTGACACCGCCCACATACAAGCCCACGTACAGCGCTAGTCGCCGCTCCGCGTTCAGCTTCTCGAGCTCTTCCGCAGATGGCTCCACTGGCCGACGCTTAGGAATCTCCACAAATACACAGTAGGCGCCTCATCGCAAAGCTTTGCGGACGGACCGGTGGGGGAGCCGACCGGAGAATTGGGGTGGTGGGTCATTGGCTGGTGATGCGGCTTACGCGATCTCGCTCGGCCCCGATGTCGGCGGTCCACCGTAGCCTGGTGTCCTCTCGGCCGGAGGAAGGATCCGGCGCACCGTGGAGAAGTGGCACCCCATCATGGCGGCCGTCGAAGGCCCCACAGGCACATGGCGGATGGTCGACCCGCAGGACCGTGAGTACGGATCTATCGAGATCCGCCGAGTCATGAACGGTGAACAAGTCGCATACAGAGTGACCGTGCGAGGTGAGGTCATCGGGTGGGCCCACACGCTCCGTCTCGCATGCCACAAGGTGCACGTCGCCTACCTCGCGACGATGGGCAATCCCGGTCCGCCAGCCGCCGACTGGGGAGAGAAGACCGGACGTGATCGCACGCGATGACCCGCGCGCGCTAGAGGTAGTCGTACGGGTCGTCGCATTCACCGAAGACGTCTGGCGGCTGCGATTGACGAACTGATGCGTCGCCGTCGGCCGCTGCGCTGTCGAGCGCGACGGTATTGGAGGTGATCACTATCGACGTCGTCGACGCGACGAAGATACTAAGTCGCTGACCGCCATCTGTCGTGACCCTCAGAAATCCACCCCCAGCGCGTGTCGCGCCTAAGACTTGAGCCTCGATCTCTTTGACGGCTTCCAGAGGAGCGAGAGGGAAGGTGGTATGACCGACGGTCAGTTGCACTCGCTCGATACTGTCCGACATGCGTGAACGGTACCGCGCTTGCCCGATCGCACCACCCCCGTTGTAATGGGTGAGGAGCACGTCGCACACTGCCGACACTCGACGCTGTCGGGCCACCCATTGAAACCTGCCCAGGCCCCGATCCAGTCGCTAGCAGGAGGAGCCATGGGCAAATTTACTTACGAGTCGAACACGTCGGTCACTTTCGAAGACCGCCTGCTCGCTCACCTCCAAGCCGTGATGATGGCCAAGATTAGACGGGTCGAGAGTTTCACCTTCACCTGGAAAGACGACATGAGCACGGGCGGCGGCCGCACGACCGTGTACATTCACCCGCGCGTATCGCTCGTTTTTAAGTACAGCGGGGGTCGGACCCCGAGTCTCAACCCGGCTTGGTTGCACGCGCTCACCTATACGGCCAACTCAGGACGAGGTCTTTACATCGTTCCCGAACCTCAGGGCGAGTACACCCCTGAGACGCAGGGAGAACCTATGACGTTCAAGGAAGTCCCCACCGACGCGCCCCCTAGCTCCGTGGACTGACCGGTGTCTCATCTGCGACACCCTCGCCGGGGAGCAGAAGCGCGGCCCCTGCCTGCTTCGTTGAAGGCGGGGGCCGCGGTGGTGGACCTGCGGCTAGAGCGTCGCGGGCGTGCGGACGAAGGCGATCCGGGCGGCTTTCGCGCCGATGGCTTCGGCTCGGGATCCTTCGGCTTCTGCCGCTGCTGCCAGCCGTGACTGCTGCGCGAGACGTTCCTTCTGCAGGCTCGCTGTGATCGCGGCAAGGTGGTCGGCGATGAAGGTTGCCAGACCATCCTGAAGTTGGTCGAGGTTCGTGTTCTTGATTTCGAGACGCCTGTCCGACACGCGCAGCGTGACCTCGGGGTACCCGGCCGCGCTGAGCGCTTTGAGGCTGTCTGGCGAGTGGATCGCGGAGACTTCTTGGGGCTCTGGGCGTCGGCTGAACACAGCGTCCACCTGGTAGGTCTCGGGGGCGTTAAGAGTCCCAAGACTGGGCGGCAGTGAGCCGGGAAGAACGGAAGTCAGCCCAAGGGGGTTGGGGTAAGCGGTCGGGGTCGGAGCCCCGCGCGTTGCGTGGTTTGGGGTGGACATGGGTTTCGAACCCTTTCAGGGTCAGCGCGAAGAGTGCTGCGGGCGTTCCGATTAGGAGGCTCGACGGCCCGCGCGGGTGCGAATGATGCCAAAGATGATGGTGGCGACGAAGAGGATGATGCCGATAATGGCGAGCCACAGCAGCCCCTGGAACGTGAACCCGACGATCGTCAGCACCGCCCAAGCGACCAGTAAGACGAGAAGAGTTATCCACATATTCGTGACCATACGCTCTTCTCGTCGAATAGATAGGGGGCACTATTTGCAGCGAGAAAATGGCCGCATTTCGGTTGACTGCACTTTCGCAGTGTCTCGTCAAGGCCCTCCGCAGGTGGCCTACTGACCCGCACCGGAATCGATCGGCTCTCGAACGCGAACTCGCCGCCTGCCGCCCCTCGATCGGCGGGAAACGACGAACGTCGAAGTGTCTACCAGTAATACTGCAGCGAAAGATACGCCCCCCCATTTGGGGGACAGGGCCGATAGCGTGCGAAAGTCCCCGTCGTCAGGCACCTTTGATGCCCCTCTTACTGGCGGCGGGGACCTTCGCGCATGAATTTATTCTCCATCGCTGCGAACCGGCTCGGGACTTGACTAACAATAGGTTCGCGCCTACTCCCTCTGCTCCCGATCCACTTCCACGTCACGCCGAGCCTGCGTCTCCGCAGTCGGCAAATACTCGTGCCAATGCGCGCCCGTCGCCTCATCCCAACGATCCGCACGGTCCTTCTTCATCTTCGCCGCAGATTGCCCGCCGTCATCATCCCAATGCTCGGCCGCAACCTCGTCGTCGTTCTCTGTCTCACCCATAAGCGGACACTACGCCGCACATGCAGAGCCAGACAGGGGGGTACTGCGTCGACCAAACGGCCGCCATCGTGCTCACGATCTGGCCTCAGGGCCGTCTACGCGACGGACACCCCTCGACCTGGACAACTGGGAACCGGCCCAAGCGCTCGCGATGTCGGCGGTGCGCCCTAGCCTGCCGTTATGTCTCAGCCCATCGCAGAAGTGTCCGGTATCAACATGTCCCTCGTCGTCACACGCACGCCCGCGGCTGGCGACGACGAGTTCATCATCAATGTCCAACTCCCGGACGGGCAACAGATCGAACTCTTCGCCCGACAAGCTCGAGCACTCGGCACCGCACTCAAACTCATGACCGGCGACGCCATCACACCCGAAGAGCTCACCGCAGACCCCGACCTGCGCGTCCACTTCGACGGCAACTAGACCAGGGCACCCCACCCCCACCCATGCCCGAACTTCGCTCCCTCGGCATTGCGACTTTCACACACGGAGATCGTCAGGCGCGGGTGCGCATCAGACGGACAACTAGTCTGCGGCGCCCGTAGACGCTCAGATACTCGATGCTCACTAACCCGCGTTTCGCGAGAGTGTGGGCCGCGCGCCGCGTGTTTCCGCCGTTGTCTCCGGGCAGAACACCTGCGCCGACGTTCAGGTCGCGCAGTTGCTCGAGCACGCGCTGCTGTGTGGTTCCGAGTCCTCTGCTCAATCCGTGGTCCGTCCTAAGTGAGGTGGGGGTGTGGAAAAAACGACGGGGAGAGATCTCGCACTCGTCGTAACGTTCCTCGAGATCGAACCACGTCGAGTCGACGATCCCCGTCGGGGCAACAACGAACCGAGCGACCTCAGATAGCGGTCGCTTCGAACGTTCGCCGAGAACCAAAGCCTTCGACATGATGCTTCACCGCCTAGGGGGGGGTACGGGGAGGGATTTCGCAATGCCGAGGGAGCGAGCAAAGGTGCACCCCGGGGGGAGGGTTGCCGGGGAGGCGTCTGGCCGTCCTTAGCTCCCGTCCGACTTGCGGACGTAGCCGTCTGCGCCGTGCATCATGACGCCGGCGGGTAGTCCGGTGCCGGTCCGCGCCGGAACAGCTCCGGGCGACATGCGGATGCCGTTGGCGTTGATCTCGACCACGTTTCCGCCGTTCTGCAGACGTGCGTAGCCATCCGTGACCTGGACGACGCTGTTCCCCTTGTAGAGCTGCACTGTTCCCGCGTCGGTGAAGACCTGCGCCCCGTTCGCGAACGTGAGCGCGCCCCCGGAGACGGTCGGATCCATCGTCATATCGCCCGCGCTGACCTTGCCTGTTTCACCGTCGATCGTGACCTGCGCCGCCCCAGTGCCGGCGGTGATCTTGCCGTTCTCGATGACGACGTTCCCGACCTTTATCTTGCCGGGTCCGAGGATCTCAATCCCGCCGGTCACGTCCATCTGCCCGGTCAGGTCGAAGTCTCCCGTGAGCTTGACGTTTCCCGCGATCTCGCCGTCGCCGGAGTTGAACCGCCACGGACCGGACCACTCGAAGTCACCCGTCCCATCGAAGCGGCCGACTACCTGCAGGGTGCCGCCGGAATCGATCAGCAGCAGCCCGCCGATGAAGCGCATGCGGCCTTGCGAGACGCTCGAGTTCTCGAGGAACGCCCCGGACTTGAGGCGCGCTACTTCGGTATGAAGGTCGCGGATCCAGGCGAACGCGTCATTGAGATTTTGTGCCATTGGTCTTTCCCTTCGAGTGATTTCAGGTGCCGTCTGACTTGCGGAGGTATCCCATGGCCGACTGGATGACGACACCCGCGATAGGTAGGCCGGTACCAGGTGTGGAGGGGATCGCGGCGGGTGACATGCGTATCCCCATCGGGTCGATCTCGACGACGTTCCCCCCGTTCTGCAGACGTGCGTAGTCGTCGCTGACCTGCATGACGCTGTTGCCCTTGAACACCTGGATCGTGTCGTCGTCGGTAAAGACCTGGGATCCGTTGGGGAACGTGACTGAGCCGCCGTGATCGGTGGGGTCGAGGGTCATGCCTCCGACGTGGATGCGGTTGCCCTCGATGCGGATGTCCCCGTTGATGAGCCTTCCGATGAGATCGAACTCTCCGGTCAGCTTGACGTCGCCAGAGATCTCACCGTTTCCCGAGTCGAATCTCCAGGGACCGGACCATTCGAAGTTTCCGTTTCCGTCGAGGCGTCCTACGACCTGCAGCGCGCCGCCTTCGTCGATGAGGAGGAGGCCACCAATGAACCGCATGCGGCCGTTGCTGATGGATGAGTTCTCGAGCATTGACCCGGCTTCGAGGCGGTCGACCCGGAAGATCAGTCGTCGTATCCACCAGAACGCGTCGGATAGGTCGCGAAGCTGCATGTCAGGGGGCCTTTCGTTGTTCGGGCCGGTGCTCTCGGATCACAGCCACCGAGGGCACCGGGTCAGGATCGGCCGAGCGCGATCGCCCGGAGTGCTCTGTCGTCGTTGAGGGCAACGCCCGCGCCGTGCTGCAGCGCGGTCTCGAACGTGGCGCGAGCCTGAGGGTTCTCGAAGCCGTCAGAGTCGCCGCGCATCATCTGGTCGATCTCTTCGTCGGTCAGGTCGGGCCGGGTCGCGCGGATGAGGGCGCGCAGGACGGGGTCGGGGGCGTCGGTCACGGGGCACCGTAGATTAGGGCCGCTTCCATCTGACCGGCGAGATTGTTCTGGAACACGGTGAGCTGGTTGAGGTCAGAAACGTCCTGGGCCTTCAGGGGGTACTCCGCCGCGTACGCCTGGATGACGTTCGCCCAGTTCTGGTCGAAGGCGCGGGCGAGCAATGCGTCCGCCATCCCCGCGTCTTGATTGACCAGTGCGCGCGTCATGACCGGGAGCGCGTCTTCCTCTTTGGCGAGACGGCCGGCTCGTTCCTGTGCGTCTCGGAAGCTGATGACGGCGTCGGGTGTGGTGCCGGCGGTGCCGTACACGCGGCGCTGCAGGTCGCGGATCCCGTCGGCGACGAGCTGCTTCTCTCGGCCCCAGAGCGCGTCTAGCTTCTGCTGCAGCTCCTTCTTGCCGGCGTTCTGGTCGTCCTGCTTCGCGAACAAGGTCAACCGAGGGTCGCTCGCGACCGTCTGCGTGAAGTCGCGGTGGTTGGCCTTCAAGCGATGGGCCTCAGCTCGGTTGGCTTCGATGCGGTCATCAAGGATCTTCAGGCTCATGCTGTTCTCTTCCTGTTCGCGATGTAGGTGCGGGCGTCGGCGTCGGCGATGATCCAACTGCGCCCTGACTTGGTGGCTGCGAGTTCGCCGTCTGCGATGTCCTTTCGGACGGTGCGTTCAGCGCGGCCCGTAGCTGTGGTGACTTGTCTGGTTGTCCACCACTCACGTTCCTCCGATGCCGTCATCTGCCGCTGTTCATTGCCGTCGGCGGCACCCCGCAGGCGGAGCAGTCGCACCTGATGCATGTTCATCAGCAGCGCGTACAGAACGGTGTCGCCGCTGCGGTGCTTGAGACGCAACGCTTCGAGGCCGGCCGACCGCCACAAACGCTCCACATCGGACGCGGTCAAAATGACAGCGGGCTCGCGAGGCAGGTAGCTCATGCGATGTGTCCTTTCGTTCTAATCAGTTGTGCGTCCCCTCGGCAGGATTTGAACCTGCGCGGATCCGGGTAGAAACCGGCTGCTCTGTCCACTGAGCTACGAGGGGGTGAGGGTCGGACCGGCCTCCGACCATCGGGTCACGCTGTCTTCGCTGCTGCCCTCTCGGGCTTGCCGTAGGCGATACCGGCCCAGTACCCGGCTTCGGGTTTGGCGGTGCGTGCGTAGTCCCCGCACAGGTCGAAGAGGGGGCACCGGGAGCACACGAGACGCATCCGTGACAGCTCGGGCGGGAGGAGCGTCCCCTTGTCCGCAATGAACGCGTCGTCCCCCTCACACGCGGGCGGTGTATCTACACCGGCTCGGGTGAGTGCGTCGAGCTTGCAGGCGGCTTCGGTGAATCGGGAGCTGTTGCGGGTCATGCGTTCTCTGGGTTTCCGTTCCAAAAGTTATCCACAGGCTTTAGTGAGGTGGTTGCGATAGGCGCGCATATTTCCTGTTGTCTGGTCCTAAGTGAGTCCTGCTGTTTCCTTGGGGGAAGGGCGAGCCTTCCGCATTAGGAAGGGCGGACCTTCCTAATGACGAAGGGCGAACCTTCCTAGACCGGAAGGGCGAGCCTTCCTCTTTCCGTCTCTGGTTGGGGGTCATCCGTAGGGTCAACTGATGGGTCATCGGTAGGGTCAACGGCTCGGTTCCGGCGAGGTTTTGGGGAAGGGCGAGCCTTCCTCTTTCTCCACTCGTCGGTGCCCCTGCTCAACATCGGGTCGAGCCGTATTGCGTACTCGGCGCGCTGGCCCCTGTGACCCGTCTTGAGTCGTTCGATAGCCCCTAGACCGACTAGGCCGCGCGTCGCCGTCTTCACCGCCTCGAACGCGGCCAGACGCTCCGGTAGCTCCGGTTCGCCCGGTGGCGGAGGGTCCGGGATGCGCCGACCCAGCGCGTAAGCCGAAGCCTCGCGACTGTCGAAGTACCGGGGCGGATTATCGGCGTCCAGCGCAGTGAGCGCCATATTCAGCAGCAGGCGGTACTCGTTGATGTTGAGCGGAACGTCGACGGAGTAGGCGATGAACTGCTTTACGAGCTTCACCCCCATGTGTCACCTCGTTTCAGGCAAGGCAGGGCACCGGGAGAACCCCTACGGACTCCCGGTGCCCTGGTCATGTGCGGGTCAGTCATTCAGCCCGCGGAGCTGGTCTTCCACCGCAAAGGGCCGGCGGAGAGGCTTGTAGTTGTCGAAGTCATCCGCGAGCTGCGTCAGCTTGCGGGCGAGATCTCGGGCTAGGTCAGGCGATAGCTCGGCGGCGACGTTCTCTTCCGTGTCGAGGATGAGGATGACCGATGGGTATTCGGTATCCGCGTCGTGTGCGATGTGAACGAAGTCGATCCGGTCGGTCGACGGTGCGGCAGTGGTCATGCTGTGGCCTCCTGAATTGCGACGAGCGTTCCCATCCGGGTTTCGTTGTCGTAGGCGATGAGCACCCACGAGCCGAGGAACGTGTGCCAGCCCCGTTTCGGCTCTCGGGTGTACGGGACACGTACCTTCTCGCCCTGACGTTGGCCGCACCAGAAGAGGCGGCGACGCTCGGGGCACTGGTCCGCGCGGTGAGCATCGTGTTCCGTGGTGATCCACGGGCGGCATTCCGACTCGAAGTGGGAGACGTGATAGACGGTCCCGATCGGCGCTTCCGTGATCCCACGGGCGTCGTAGGAGGGAATGTGGAGCACCTCGCCGCCCATGAACTCGGCATCCTCCGCGATGTGTGATGCGACCTCAACGCGGCGGGCGATGAGCGTCTCGAGCTGATCCCGGATCTGCAGAAGCTCAGCTACGCCGGAGACGTTCGTGCGGGGGTCGAGGGTCAGCGTCATCACAGCACCCCTGCTTCGGTCGCTGCGGCGCGGATCTGGTCGAGGACGGCCCCGAGGTGCCGGGTCTCGATCCAGAAGTCTTCGTCGGCATGTGCGACGCGGACGGACTCGATCGTGTGGGCGACGGTGCCGGCGCCCGTGATCGCGGTTTCGCGGTTCATCGACACTCGGGCGAGGTCGGTGGTGGCGATCGTGGCCCTATCGTTGATCCAGTAGCCGCCGTCGTGGTCTTCCCAGTCCCGCTCATAGTCGGGACGATCGGCCCAGGAGGGGACGGGCGCGAGGGCGTCGGCCTGTTTCGGGGTGATCTTCGGCGTCGGCGGGGTGAAGAAATCGACCCCGTCGAGCTTCGCGACGAGCGGATCGCGCACGATCTCGGCTTGGCGAATACTGGGGGTAGGTGATACCTTCGGGTTACTAGACATTTGGAATCTCTCCGGTTCCTTGGCCCCGGTTTTCGTGCTGGTAACACGAGCCGGGGCATTTTTGTGCGCGAGAGCCGCTAGCGCGTCGGTGGAATGGGTAAGGCTTGGCGTATGCGTAGGGTCCATCACCCTGTCAATCGCCAGCGTGTAGCGGTGTTGCCCCGCTTGCTGAGTCCGGATTTCGGGTCAGCTCCTACAGCACCCCGCCGGACCATTGCGGCGCGGGCCGTGCGGATGCGCTGCTCTGAAACGGCCGGCACGTCTGGGTAATGCTCGACACGGGAGTCGTAGATCGCGATGATCTGGTCGTCCGTGCCAGCTCCGATGCGACGGAGAATGTCGCGGATTTCGACCTCGACACGAACCTTCACGGCAGGATCCACGGAGCAGTCCGCCTCAAGCGAGTGGCCATCGAGGGCGGCGGGTCGGGTGCGGGTGGTCATCCTGCCTCCTGAAGCGTGGACTGCAGCCAGGCGTTCACCTTCTCGAGGTCGTAGACCACCGTTTTAGGCGTCGGCTTGTAGTACGCGGGCCCCTTGTTCTGAAATCGGAGTTGCGCGAGCTTGGCTTTCGTCATGCCAGGGATTCGTGCCACCACCGCTTCAGGGCTCAACAGCTCTCCCATGAGTTAGTCCCTTCTGGTCTTTCGACTAAGACCAAGCTAGTCGATACCATCCGAGTTTGCAACAGCAAACCGAAACGGGCTAAATTTGAGGTGTGACCGAGCCGAGATTCTTCGAAACCAGCGATGCAGCGTTCGCCCACTTTTTCCGTGAGGCACGCGAGCGACGCGGTCTGTCACAAGATCGGGTTGCCCTAGACATGCAGCGGATGGGCTTCGACTTCCACCAGCCGACCGTCTACAAAATCGAGAAAGGCATCCGCAAAGTCACGGTCGGAGAGGCAGTGGCTCTTGCGGAGATTGTTCAAGAGCCCGTCGACTCGCTCGTAAACAGAACGCCCGACAGCCCGGAGTCACTCGCAAACGAGGTGCGTCGCGCGGCCCGCGATCTCGTCGAGACGTTCGACAGCATGTTGGGATCCGTGCAGTTCGCCCACGTACAGCAGATGACCCTTCAGGCGCGGCTCGACGACTACGCAAAGTCGCCCACGGCCTTTGTCGAGTGGCAGGGCGAGACAGTGCCGATGCATGACGTCTGGGCTGTGCTGACGGAATTTCAGGGTGTCAGCGCGTATCGCGCTCTCTGGTCAGAACTCATGGCGGATCGCCGCATGCAAGCGATCCTTGCTGCGCTGGGGTATGACCCCGACCACTTCAACCCGGAGAACTTCGTCTAATGGGTAGCGTCCACGCGTACACGAACGCCGCGGGCAAGCGCCTGTATCGGATCGCGTACAGGCGCCCCGACAACGTGCAGACAAATGAGCGCGGCTTTACGAAGAAGAAGGATGCCGAAGACCGGCTAGCCGAGGTCGAGGTGTCGAAAAACCGCGGCGAGTACGTCAACCCATCCGACGCAAAGGTGACGATCGGGACCCTTGGCCGCGAATGGATCGAAGCTCGAGAGCATGTGATGAAGCCCTCAGCGTGGAGGCCGCTCGATTCGTCTTGGCGCACTCATGTTGAGCCAAAGTGGGGATCTCGTTCGGTAGGCACGATCCGCTCCACAGAGGTGCAGGCGTGGCTATCCGAGCTCGCAAAGAGCAAGAGCGCCACGACCACGCTGCGGGCTCACGGTGTCTTAGCCGGCGTCCTCGATGCCGCTGTCGACGATCGCCGCCTGACACGGAATGTTGCGCGGGGGCTGATACTGCCCCGCAAGGTGGCAAAGGGAAAGCCCTACCTCTCGCACGCTCAAGTCCAGGCTCTGGCGGATACAGCGGCTCACCCGTCTCTGGTGCTGTTCCTCGCGTACACGGGTCTTCGATGGGGCGAAGCTACAGGCCTACGCGTAAAGCACGTCAACGCCCTGAAGCGTCGCGTGAATGTCGAAGAGAACGCCGTGATGGTAGGCAGCTTGATCGAGGTAGGCACGCCGAAGACTCACGAGCGCCGAACGGTCCGATATCCGGCGTTCTTGTCGGAAGACATTGCGCGCGCGTGCGAGGGCAAGGGGCGCGATAGCATCCTGTTCGGCGAGGGGCAGTGGCACATGCGTCTGCCGAACTCTCGGGATGGGTGGTTCGCCGCCGCGGTCAAACGCGTCATGTCCGAGGACCCGAGCTTCCCCCGCGTCACCCCCCATGATCTACGACACACCGCTGCGAGTCTTGCCGTGCAGTCGGGTGCCAACGTCAAGGCCGTGCAGCGGATGCTAGGGCATAAGTCTGCGGCGATGACGCTCGACGTCTATGCGGACCTATTCGATGACGACCTCGAGGCGGTAGCTGTAGCGCTCGACAGAGCGCGGGCCAATGCGGGCGTTGTCAGGTTGTTGTCACGCACGTCCTAGAACGAATAGCGAAGGCCCCGTCTTCCGCATCATTCTGCGGATAGTCGGGGCCTTCGTGGTGGCGGTGACGGTGGGATTTGAACCCACGGTAGGGGTGAACCTACACAACATTTCGAGTGTTGCACCTTCGGCCGCTCGGACACGTCACCGCCGACTAGCTTACGACACTCTCCGGGATGCCGCGAATCGGCGCCGAATCGGCATCCGGCATCCGTTCCTCCACCGTCGAAGCACCCCTGTGGAGCCGTTTCGCGCGCGCTGCCAGGATCGAGCCATGAGCGTGATCGAGAACTCGAAGCTGACGGTCGTGGGCGCGGGAAGCGTGGGGGCGAGCGTCGCGTACGCGGCTCTCATCCGCGGGTCGGCCCGCCACGTCGCGCTGTACGACATCGCCGCCGAGAAGGTCGAGGCCGAGGTGCTCGACCTCGCCCACGGCACGCAGTTCACCGGATCGAGCGACATCACCGGCGGCAGCGACGTCGCCGTCGCCGAGGGGTCGCACGTCGTCGTCATCACGGCCGGAGCGAAGCAGAACCCCGGCCAGACCCGCACCGAGCTCGCCGCCACCAACGCCCGCATCATCCGCGACATGATGCCGCAGCTGCTCGAGGTCGCCCCGAACGCGATCTACGTGATCGTCACGAACCCGTGCGACGTGCTCACCGTGCTCGCTCAGGAGGCCACCGGCCTGCCGACGCGGCGCATCTTCGCCTCCGGCACGGTGCTCGACACGTCGCGCCTGCGGTGGAAGATCGCCCAGCGCGCCGGCGTCGCCACCTCGAGCGTCCACGCGTGGATCGTCGGCGAGCACGGCGACACCGAGTTCCCCCTGTGGTCGACCGCGACGATCGGCTCGGTCCCCATCACGGAGTTCGAGCTGCCCGACGGCTCTTACTTCGACCAGGACGAACTGGATGCCATCGCCGTCGACGTCCGTGACGCCGCCTACAAGGTGATCAAAGGCAAGGGCGCCACCAACTACGCCATCGGGCTCTCGAGCGCCCGCATCGTCGAGGCGATCCTGCGCGACGAGCACGCGATCCTCCCCGTGAGCACCGTCCTGTCGAACTTCCACGGCGTCGACGGCATGGCCCTGTCGGTGCCGTCGATCGTGTCGGCACGGGGCGCGGTGCCCATCGCCGCGACGCCGTTCTCCGACCACGAGAAGACGCTCCTGCGCCGCTCGGCGGACGCCCTCACGACGGTCGCCGACTCGCTCCGCGGCTGAGGCGCCCTCGCCTCCACCCGCGATGAACGCTCTCCCTGCCGATAGATACGCTCTCGCGCCGTTTTCCCGCACAGGGGGCGTTCATCGGCGCGCTCCCCTGACGTGCCGATTCCGGATGCCGTGGACGAGGCGCGGGCGATGTCGGAGGCCCCGCGTAGCCTGAACCCATGGCATCCCGTCGTCCGGCAACCGCTCCCGCTCCCTACCGGTGCACCGAGTGCGGGTGGACGACGCTGAAGTGGGTCGGGCGCTGCGGCGAGTGCCAGTCGTGGGGCACGGTGGTCGAGGCCGCCGAGCAGACCGGCATCGTCCGATCGATCACGCCGGTGGCGCCGGGAGCGGCCCGCGCCGCGCGGCGCATCACCGAGATCGACACGCAAGACGCCCCGCGTCGAACGAGCGGCGTCGGCGAGTTCGACCGTGTCCTCGGCGGGGGCATCGTCCCGGGCGCCGCGATCCTGCTGAGCGGCGAGCCCGGCGTCGGCAAGTCGACCCTGCTGCTCGAGGTCGCGGCGCAGAGCGCCCGCGCCGGACGCCGCGTGCTCTACGCCAGCGGCGAGGAGTCCGCCGCGCAGGTGCGCCTGCGCGCCGAGCGCACCGGAGCACTGCACGACGAGCTGTTCCTCGCGGCCGAGACCGATCTCGCCACGATCCTCGGGCACATCGACCAGGTGGAGCCCGGGCTGCTCATCGTCGACTCCGTCCAGACGGTCTCGTCGGCCCACAGCGACGGGGCGGCGGGGCAGCCCGCGCAGGTGCGGGAGGTCGCGTCCGCTCTCATCCGCGTCGCCAAGGAGCGCGGGCTCCCGGTGATCATCGTCGGCCACGTCACCAAAGACGGCTCGATCGCCGGTCCGCGCATCCTCGAGCACCTCGTCGACGTCGTGTGCCACTTCGAGGGCGACCGTCAGACCTCGCTGCGCTTCGTGCGAGCGCTCAAGAACCGCTTCGGCCCCACCGACGAGGTCGGGTGCTTCGACATGACCGGCACCGGTATCGCCGAGGTCGCCGACCCGAGCGCCCTCTTCCTCGGCCACGGCGAGCCCGAGCCCGGAACCTGCGTCACGATCGCGATGGAGGGCCGCCGCGCCCTGCCGGTCGAGATCCAAGCCCTGGCCGTGCGGCAGACGGCTCCCAATCCCCGCCGCATCGTGAACGGCGTCGACTCCTCCCGCGTCGCGATGGTGCTCGCGGTGCTCGAGAGCCGCATGGGTCTCACGCTCTCCGACCGCGACGTGTACGTCTCGACCGTGGGCGGTGTGCGCCTCGTCGAGCCCGCCGCCGACCTGGCGATCGCCATCGCCGTCGCCAACGCGGTGAAGAACCGCAAGGTGTCGAAGCGTCTCGCGGCGATCGGCGAGCTGACGCTCACGGGCGAGATCCGCAACGTCACGCAGGCCGCTCAGCGCGCGTCCGAGGCGAAGCGGCTGGGCTATCACACCGTGCTCGACGCCTCGTCGCGCAAGCTCGCGCAGGCGTTGAACGAGCTGCAGGTGCGCGGCGTCCCGCGCGACGACACCGACCCGGGATTCTGACCCTCCCCCGACGTTCGGCGCGACAGCGGCGGTCGACCCACCGAGGGCGATGCATACCGTGACGGGAACGCCAGCCGTCCCCCCGTTCGCGGCGCCCGGGGCGGGCTGAACGTCCCCGCCGTCAGCGGCCCGGAGGAGCCGACCGGCGACGGCGGTGCGGGGAGGTCATTCCCAGGACGACGGGGATGACAAGTCCGGCGGCGCACACGGCGCCGGCGATCACGTACTCCATGCCGTCGAGTCTCGCACGCGTCCTTCACCCGCGCGACTCGGGTCCTTCACCTTCGACGCATCCCCCGGCCGGAGCACCCGCGACGACCGCCACGCCCCACTGCTCGGCCACCGCCCCGTCCGAGCACAACGGCGGGCCCGCTGGACGACACGCCGTCCCGTACGCACACTCCACCGGCGAGTCGACACCTCCACCCGCCGCTGTGCACACGGACGGCGGCGAGCCGCCGGTAATCGCGCCGCGGCCGTCGCCTCAGGCGTCGAGCGCGGCGATCAGGTCGGCGGGCGACGCCTGGATCGGGTGCGGCCCCGCGATGTCGATGAACACCGTGGTGATGGCATCCTGATGCGCGCCGAGGAACGATCGGAGCCACTGCGGCGACTGCAAGGCGACGTGCGGCGGCAGTGTCTCGGGCTTGTGCGCCGCGTCGCTGAAGAGCAGCAGCGCCAGCTGCCCGGTGTTCGGGTCGCGGTAGGTCCAGACCTCGCCCACGCTGCGCGGGTCGTCGGCGTCTCCCGGGGTCATGAGCGGAACGACCGTGGGTCCGTGCCGGAGAGCGAAGGCGATGGCGGCCATGTCCTGCGTCTGCAGGGCGTCGGTGAGCGCGGTGTTCTTGAAGTCCATGTCGTGCTTCTTTCCCTTGCGCTTCTTGCTCCCGGCCATCCTCCGAGCCTATCCGCGGCATCCATTCCCCGCCCCTCCCGCCCCGGCGTCCGCCCGCTGCCGCAATCCCGGGTTCGGGGCGGAACCTGCGATCCCAGGCCCTACGGCGAGCAACGCGTCCCGAACGGGCGCGCGAGGCCGCGAGGCCGCGACGCCGCGACGCCGCGACGCCGCTGGGCAGCCGACCTACGCCAGGAACCCCCGGAGCAACGCCTCGGATCCGGCGAGGTGATCGCGCATCGCCGCGTGGGCGGCATCCGGTCGGCCCGAGAGGATCGCCGACACGATCGCGGCGTGCTGCGAGGTGGAGTGATCGATGTTGCGGGGCAGCAGCGGGAACGTGTCCAGCCACGCGTTGACCCGCGCGCGGTTGTCGGCGACGAGGGGAACGAGAGAGGGGATGCCGGCGAGCTCCGCGATCGTCAGGTGCAGCAGCGTGTCGAGCCGGCGGTAGTCCACTCCCCCGGCGACGGCGGCGGCCTCGTGCCGGGCCCACAGCACGTCGCGCTCGTCGGCGGAGAGCGAGCGCCCGGCGGCCGCCCACGCGGCCCCGGGCTCGAGGACGCCGCGCAGGGCGACGACGTCGCTGAGCTCGGCGGGCGACACCACGGCCGGCTCCGACGGGCGCGGCACCGGATCGACGACGAACGTCCCGCCGTAGCGACCGCGCCGCGTCTCGAGCCACCCGGCATCGGCGAGCTCGCGGATCGCCTCGCGCACCGTGTCGCGGCTCACGCCGTACAGCGCCGCGAGCTCGCGCTCGGCGGGCAGCGACTCCCCCGGAGCGACCAGGCCCAACCGCACGGTCTGGACGATGCGCGCGGTGGTGTCCTCGAGCGCGTTGCCGCTGCGGACGGGTCGGTAGACGGCCCGGCGCAGATCGTCCAACGGCGCTTCGGTCATCACCTCAGCCTGTCATGCCCCAGGTCACAGGGGCGTCACGTACGCGTTGGTGATCCCGCCGTCGACCACGAAGGCCGTCGCGGTGATGAACGACGCGTCGTCGGATGCCAGGAACGCCACCGCCGCGGCCATCTCGGCGGGGTCCGCGAACCGGCCCATCGGCACGTGCACGAGTCGGCGCTGCGCCCGCTCGGGGTCCTTGGCGAACAGCTCCTGCAGGAGGGGGGTGTTCACCGGTCCCGGGCACAGGGCGTTCACCCGGATCCCCTGCCGGGCGAACTGCACGCCGAGCTCGCGGGTCATCGCGAGGACGCCGCCCTTCGACGCGGTGTACGAGATCTGCGAGGTCGCCGAGCCCAGGAGCGCGACGAACGAGGCGGTGTTGATGATCGAGCCGCGGCCTGCGGGCACCATGTGCCGCAGCGCCGCGCGGGAGCACAGGTACACGCTCTTGAGGTTGACGTCCTGCACGCGATCCCAGGCAGGCAGCTCGGTCGTCTCGATCGAGTCGTCGTCGGCCGGCGAGATGCCGGCATTGTTGAAGGCGATGTCGACGCTGCCGAGGTCGGCGGCGACGTCGTCGAAGAGGGCGTCGACGGATGCCTCGTCGGCGACGTTCACCTGTCGGAACACCCCGCCCACCTCGGTGGCGGCGGTCGTGCCCGTGGTCTCATCGAGATCAGCGATGACGACGCGCGCGCCCTCGGCGGCGAAGCGGCGGGCGGTCGCGAGGCCGATGCCGCTGGCCCCGCCGGTGATGATGGCGACGCGGTCGCGCAGACGCTGGGTGAGGTCGATGGTCATGGTGCGGTGGTTCCTTTCGAGCCGAACCTCGTCCCACTTATGGCTGGTTGGGAGCCTCCGAAGTGGCCATAAGTGGGACGAGGACCGTCATAAGTGGGACAAGGGGGCGAGGGGGCAGATCACTCGGTGGCGTAGAACACGTTCTTCACCTCGGTGAAGTGCTCGGCGGCATCCGGACCGAGCTCCCGGCCGAGGCCGGACGCCTTCATACCGCCGAAGGGGGTCGCGTAGCGCACCGACGAGTGAGAGTTCACCGACAGCACACCGCTGCGCACCCCGCGCGAGACCCGGATGCCACGCCCCAGGTTCTCGGTCCAGATCGAGCCCGCGAGGCCATAGGCGGTGTCGTTCGCGAGGCGGATGGCATCCGCTTCGTCGTCGAACGGCATCACCGCGAGCACGGGCCCGAAGACCTCGTCGCGCGCGATGCGGTCGCCGGGCTGGGCGAGCACGACGGCCGGGGCGAACCAGAAACCGTCACCCTCGGGCGCCGATCCTCGGAAGGCGACATCGACGCCGTCGAGGAAGCTCTCGACGGTGGAGCGGTGGGATGCCGAGATGAGCGGGCCCATCTGGGTCGACTCGTCGTGCGGGTCGCCGACCTTCCACGCGGCCACCGCGGGTTCGAGCATCTCGAGGAACCGGTCGAAGACGCTCCGCTCGACGAGCAGGCGGCTGCGGGCGCAGCAGTCCTGGCCGGCGTTGTCGAAGACGGACCCCGGCACCCCCGCCGCGGCCTTCTCGAGATCGGCGTCGGCGAAGACGATGTTCGCGCTCTTGCCGCCGAGCTCGAGGGTGACGGGCTTAAGCATCCGCGCGCACCCGGCAGCGACCTCGGTCCCGACCTCGGTGGACCCCGTGAAGACGACCTTGTGCACGTCGGGGTGCGAGACGAACCGCTGACCGACGACCGAGCCCGACCCCACGATGACCTGGAACAGCCCCTCCGGGAGACCTGCTTCGAGGGCGAGCTCCCCGAGACGCATGGCGGTCAGGGGCGTGAGCTCGGCGGGCTTGAGCACCACGGCGTTGCCCGCGGCGAGCGCGGGCGCGAAGCCCCACGCGGCGATCGTCATGGGGAAGTTCCACGGCACGATGATCCCGACGACCCCGTAGGCCTCGTGGTAGGTCACATCGAGACCGCCGGCGACCGGGATCTGCGATCCGATCAGGCGTTCCGGGGCACCGGCGTAGTAGTTCAGCACCTGGGCGACGTGCTGCGCCTCCCACCGGGCGGACCCGATCGGGTGGCCCGAGTTGCGCACCTCGAGCGCGGCGAGTTCCTCGACGTGCGCCTCGACGACGCGCGCGAACGCCCGCAGCGCGTCGGCGCGGGCGACGGGGGCGAGCCCGGCCCACGCGCGTTGCGCGCGCACGGCGTCGGCGACGGCGGCATCCACCTGCTCGATCTCGGCGCGCGGCAGCGTCGTGATCGGCGATCCGGTCGAGGGGTCGATGACGGTGAAGGTGCTCATGCGGAGACTCCCTGGTGCGCGGAGGAATGCGAGGCGCGGTAGCGTGCCGCGGCGGCCACGAGACCGAGGAACAACCGCCGGTCCTCGGCGTTCTCCTCCGGATGCCACTGCACGGCGACGAGGTAGTCGTCCCCCTCGGTCTCGACGGCCTGAACCAGACCGTCGTCCGTCCGGGCGGTGACGACGAGACCCTCGGCGACGCGGTCGACTCCCTGATGGTGGTAGCTGTGGACGGTGAGCGCGCCGGCCCCGACGAGGCCGGCGAGGCGGGTGTCGGCATCCACCTCGACGACGTTCTCGGCGAAGACGCCGCCGCCGATGCGGTACCGCTCGGTGCCGAGCGCATCGGGCAGGTGCTGGTGCAGCGTCCCGCCCATCGCGACGTTGATGAGCTGGAGCCCGCGGCAGATGCCGAAGACCGGGATGCCGCGCTCCCGCGCCCCCGCGAGCAGCGCGATCTCCCACGCGTCGCGGTCGGCGCGCGCGGGGTCGGTGGTCGGGTGCCGTTCGGCGCCGTAGAGCTCGGGCTGCACGTCGAGACCACCGGTGAGGATGAGCCCGTCGAGGCCCTCGAGCACGGCGGCGGCGGCCTCGGCGGGTCGGGGCTGCGGCGGGAGCAGCACGGCGGCGGCGCCCGAGGCGGTAACCGCGTCGAAGTACTGCTGCGGCAGGAACGATGCACGCACGTCCCACACGCCCTGCTTCGCTCGTTCGAGATAGGTGGTGAGCCCCACCACGGGGGTCCTGCTCGGATCAGAGGCGCTCGAAACCACGCACCCGCTCCCAATCGGTCACGGCGGCGTCGAAGGCCTCGACCTCGATGCGCGCCTGGTTGAGGTAGTGCTCGACGACGTCGTCGCCGAAGGCGGCGCGGGCGATCGCCGACTCGCTGAAGAGTCGCGCCGCCTCGCGCAGGGTCGTGGGCAGGGTGTCGACGCCCGCCGCGTACGCGTTGCCGGTGAGCGGGGCGGGCAGCTCGAGCTCGTTCTCGACGCCGTAGAGGCCTCCGGCGATGATGGCCGAGATCGCCAGGTAGGGGTTCACGTCTCCCCCGGGCACGCGGTTCTCGACCCGCAGCGATGCCCCGTGTCCGACGACGCGCAGCGCGCATGTGCGGTTGTCGACGCCCCACGCGACACCGGTCGGCGCGAACGAGCCCTTCGCGTAGCGCTTGTACGAGTTGATCGTGGGGGCGTACAGCAGCGTGAACTCGCGGAGGGTGGCCAGGATGCCGGCGATCCAGTGCTCCATGAGCGGGCTGAAGCCGTGCTCCCCGTCGCCCGCCATGACGGGATCGCCGCCGTCGCCGCGCACCGAGAGGTGGATGTGGCAGCTGTTGCCCTCGCGCTCGTTGAACTTCGCCATGAACGTCAGCGACTTGCCGTGGCGGTCGGCGATCTCCTTGGCGCCGTTCTTGTAGAGCGTGTGATTGTCGGCGGTCTCGAGCGCCTCGGCGTAGCGGAAGGCGATCTCCTGCTGACCGAAGTTGCACTCGCCCTTCACGCCCTCGCAGTACATTCCCGCTCCGTCCATGCCGAGACGGATGTCGCGCAGCAACGGCTCCAGGCGCGTGGTGGCCAGGAGGTTGTAGTCCACGTTGTAGTCGGTCGAGGGGGTGAGCCCGGTGTATCCCTTCGCCCATGCGTCGCGGAACGAGTCGTCGAAGACGATGAACTCCAGTTCCGTCCCCGCGTAGGCGGTGAGACCGCGCTCCGCGAGCCGCTCGCGCTGGGCGTTCAGGATGCCGCGGGGCGACTGCACGACCCGTTCGCGGTCCTCCCACGCCAGGTCCGCGAAGACCAACGCCGTACCCGGCTGCCACGGGATGCGACGGAGGGTGTCGAGGTCGGGGACGAGCAGCATGTCGCCGTAGCCCTTCTCCCAGCTCGACATCGCGTAGCCGTCGACGGTGTTGAGGTCGACGTCGACGGAGAGCAGGTAGTTGCACGCCTCGGCCCCGTGCCCCCGCACCTCGTCGCGCCAGAACCGCGCGGCCACGCGCTTTCCGACCAGCCGGCCCTGCGCGTCGGGGAAGGCGACGACGACGGTGTCGATCTCTCCCGCCTCGATCGCGGCATCCAGGTCGTCGGTGGTGAGATTGCCCGCCATGTGTCGTGTCCCTCTCGCCTCTTCGACGCCCTCCGGTGCGGAGGACGTAACGAGGAACTTACACGCCAAAGGTAGACAGGTCGACCAATAGAGGGCCATGATCTTCGGCAAAGCCGAGCCCGACGCCTGCCCGCATCTTCTTGGAGGTCACATGTCCACCTCGAGCAGTTCCCGCAAAAAGGTCGCCGGAGCCACCTATACGGCAACGGATGCCGGCTACTTCGAGAAACGCACCCTGAAACGCTCGGCGGGCGTGTGGGGCCTGTGGGGTCTCGCGGTCGCCGCGGTCATCTCGGGCGACTTCTCGGGGTGGAACTTCGGCATCGGCTTCGCCGGTTTCGGCGGCATGCTGATCGCCTTCGTCGTCCTCGTCGTCATGTACTACGGCCTCACGTTCTCGATCGGCGAGATGGCCGCCGCCATGCCCCACACCGGCGGCGCGTATTCGTTCGCCCGCTCGGCGATGGGACCCTGGGGCGGTCTCGCGACGGGCCTGGCCGAGACGATCGAGTACGTCGCGACCACGGCGGTCGTCG
Organism: Microbacterium sp. NPDC089190; assembly: GCF_040701795.1. Classification (NCBI taxonomy): domain Bacteria; kingdom Bacillati; phylum Actinomycetota; class Actinomycetes; order Micrococcales; family Microbacteriaceae; genus Microbacterium; species Microbacterium sp. NPDC089190. The sequence continues at coordinate 1,056,045 of NZ_JBFBHF010000001.1, forward strand.
TCTACTTCTCGGGCCAGTACGCCGATTCGGCACTCGAACTGCTGACCGGGGTGAGCCTTCCGGCCTTCGTGTGGTGGATCATCCTGTACGCGCTGTTCATCGCTCTGAACGCCGCGGGGGCGAACATCTCGTTCGGTTTCGCCATCGTCGTCTCGATCATCTCGATCGGCATCATCGTCGTCTTCGGCGCGATGGCGCTGATGTCCGGCGCGTTCGACTGGGGCTCGCTGTGGAACATCGCCCCCACCGACGGCAACACCGAGTTCCTGCCCTTCGGCGTGGGCTCGATCCTGCTGGCGCTCCCCTTCGCGATGTGGTTCTTCCTCGGCATCGAGGAGCTCCCTCTCGCCGCCGAGGAGTCGCACGACCCGGCCCGTGACATCCCGCGCGCCGGCCTCTGGGCGCGGGGCACCCTCATCGTGACCGGCCTCATCGTGCTGTTCCTGAACACCGGCGTTCTCGGAGCCGAGGAGACCGGCGGGTCGCTCGAGCCCCTGCTCGACGGATTCCGCGCGATGGTCGGCGATCAGGCCGCGGCCCTCCTCTCGCTGCTCGCACTGGTCGGGCTGCTGGCGTCCCTGATGGGCATCATGTTCGCCTATGGCCGCAACATGTACTCGCTCTCGCGCGCCGGCTACTACCCGCGCTGGCTGTCGCTCACCGGGGCGCGCAAGACGCCCTGGGTCGCCCTCGTGTTCGGAGCGGTCCTCGGCTTCCTCGCGCTGGTGATCGTGCAGGCGGCGGGCGGGGACGCGAGCCCCGCCGGAGCGATCGTGCTGAACATCGCCGTGTGGGGCGCGGTGCTGGCGTACTTCCTGCAGATGGTCGCGTTCATCGTCCTGCGGCGGAAGTTCCCGAACGCCGTCCGGCCCTACAAGAGCCCGTGGGGGCTGTTCGGCGCCTACTCGGCCGCGATCATCGCCGCGGTGGTGTTCTTCGGGCTGCTGCTGAACCCCGCGTATCTGCTGGCGATCGTCGCGATCATCGTCGTCTACGCGGTGATCTTCATCGCCTTCGCCGTCTACGGCCGCCACCGCCTGGTCCTCTCCCCCGAGGAGGAGTACGCCCTGTCGGGCGGACTGCACGGCGACCCGCAGAGGGAGGGTTACGACGCGATGGAGGGCGAGGTCTTCGGCGACCGACGCTCCTGAGCGAGAACGGCGGAGGGGCGGATGCCGCGGCATCCGCCCCTCCGCCGCGTTCCCTCGGCAAGGGAGCCCCCGGGTTCGGGGCGCGTTCCGTCGTTCGGGGCGCGAGGATCACGCCCCGAAGGGATGCCGCGACCCGGCGTCACTGCAGGACGAACGACGCCGTCCCCGCGGACGGGATGCCGCCGATCGACACGCTCAGGTGATACGTCGCCCCTCCGCCCGGGGCGTACGGGCGCTCGCTCTCGCACGACCCGACGGACGACCGCGTGCGGTCCCACGTGAGCGGGGCGGAGCTGGTGACGACCTGGCCGGCGGCCAGGGTCACCTCCATGTCGCTCGGCTCGGTCTGGCAATCGGTCGAACGCCACCAGACGTCGGATCCGCTCGTGACGGTGAACGACTGCGCGCTGGTGCCGACGTTCATCGTGCACGGATTCGCCGAGGTGTTGGTGAGCCGGATCGACAGCTGCGGGTTCTCCCCCTGGCCGTACTCGCCCTTGTCGGAGAGCGCCTCGACGGTGATGTCGGCCGCGCTGCACTCGACGGGCCCCGAGGGCGCGCTGGCGGTCGGCGTCGGAGAGGTCGACGGTGCCGCCGCGGGGGCGGACGACGAGGGGGCGACGGCGGGAGTGCTCTCGGCGGGCGCGGGGGCGTCGAGCGCTGTCGGGGCGGAGCGCCACGGCGGAGCCGCGACGAGCCACACGACGAGGCCGATCACGACGAGGGCCAGGAGGCCCGCCGCGAGACGACGACGACGGTAGACCGCCGGGGACTGCCTCCGCCTACGGGGGGCATCGGTCATGGTTCCAGGGTAGGCGCCACGGCCGTGGCCGCATTCCACGGCGCGCACGCAACGGCGCGCTCACAGGCTCTTCCGGGCCTGTCCGCGGAGGCGGGGACGATCAGAGGTGCTTGAGCATCCGGGTGTTACCGAGCGTGTTGGGCTTCACGTGCGCGAGGTCGAGGAACTCCGCGACGCCCTCGTCAGGGCTCCGCACGAGCTGCGAATAGACGTCGGGGTCCACGACCTGCTCGCCGATCGGCGCGAATCCGCGCCGCGTGAAGAAGTCGACCTCGAAGGTCAGGCAGAACAACCGGGCGACGCCCAGCTCTCGCGCGCGCTGCTCGAGGTCTTCGACGATCGCCCGCCCCACGCCGTGGTGCAGCCAGTCGTCGCGCACGATGAGCGTGCGGATCTCGGCGAGATCGTCCCACATCACGTGCAGCGCACCGCAGCCGATGACGACACCGTCGGCCTCGGCGACGACGAACTGCTGCACCGAACCGTAGAGCACGACGAGGTCCTTGCCCAGCAGGATGCGCTTCTGCACGAACGGCTCGAGCAGTTCGTGGATGCGTCGGACGTCGGCCGTTCCGGCGGGGCGGACGACGAACGGCGCGGATGAGGTCATCGTCCCAGCGTACGCCGCAACGCAGAAGGGACCTGGATGCCGTGGCATCCAGGTCCCTTGTCTGTTACGCGTCAGCTCCCGGCGAGGGTGTCGGGGGTCGCGGCGATCTCGCCGGCCGTCCCGACGCCGATCGCGACCTTCTCTCCGCGCGGGGCGGTGTCGAAGGTGAACTGGCCGTTCTCGACGCCGACCTTCACGTGGTCGCCCGACTCGAGCTCACCGTGCAGGATCTTCTCGCTCAGACGGTCCTCGACCTCGCGCTGCATGGCGCGGCGCAGGGGACGCGCACCGAGCGTGGGGTCGAACCCGATCTCGATGAGCTTGTCCTTCGCGTCGTCCGACAGCTCCACCGTCATGTCGCGGTCGAGCAGACGGTCGGCGAGGCGCTTCACGAACAGGCCGACGATCTGACGGAGCTCGTCCTTGTTCAGCTGCGGGAAGACGATCACGTCGTCGACGCGGTTGAGGAACTCGGGCTTGAAGTGGCGCTTGAGCTCTTCGTCGACCTTGCCCTTCATGCGCTCGTACGAGGTCTGGGCGCTGCCCTCGACCTGGAAGCCCACGGGACCACCGGCGATCGCCGACGAACCGAGGTTCGTCGTCATGATGATCACGGTGTTCTTGAAGTCGATGACGCGACCCTGACCGTCGGTCAGGCGACCCTCCTCGAGGATCTGCAGCAGCGAGTTGAAGATGTCGGGGTGGGCCTTCTCGATCTCGTCGAAGAGCACGACAGAGAACGGCTTGCGGCGCACCTTCTCGGTGAGCTGGCCGCCCTCTTCGAAGCCGACGAACCCGGGAGGGGCACCGAACAGGCGCGAGACGGTGTGCTTCTCGCCGAACTCCGACATGTCGAGGGAGATCAGCGCGCCCTCGTCGTCGAACAGGAACTCGGCGAGCGCCTTGGCGAGCTCGGTCTTTCCGACACCGGTGGGGCCGGCGAAGATGAACGAACCCGAGGGGCGCTTGGGGTCCTTGAGGCCCGCGCGCTGACGACGGATCGTGCGCGAGAGGGCCGCGATCGCCTCTTCCTGGCCGATGACCCGCTGGTGCAGGGCCTTCTCCATGAACATGAGGCGGCTGGACTCCTCCTCGGTGAGCTTGAACACCGGGATGCCGGTCGCCTGGGCGAGCACCTCGGCGATCAGGCCCTCGTCGACCACCGCGTGGGAGGCGACATCGCCCGAGCGCCACTGCTTCTCGAGGCGCAGACGCTCGGCGAGCAGCGACTTCTCCTCGTCACGCAGCGACGCGGCCTTCTCGAAGTCCTGCTCCTCGGAGGCCTGCTCCTTCTGCTCGCGGACCTTGGCGATCTTCTCGTCGAACTCGCGCAGCTCCGGCGGCGACGACAGGATCGACAGCCGCAGGCGGGCACCGGCCTCGTCGATCAGGTCGATGGCCTTGTCGGGCAGGAAGCGGTCGCTGATGTAGCGGTCGGCGAGGTTGGCCGCCGCGACGATCGCGCCGTCGGTGATCTGCACCTTGTGGTGCGCCTCGTAGCGGTCGCGCAGCCCCTTCAGGATGTTGATCGCGTGGGGCAGGCTCGGCTCGGCCACCTGGATCGGCTGGAAGCGGCGCTCGAGAGCGGCATCCTTCTCGAAGTGCTTGCGGTACTCGTCGAGCGTGGTGGCACCGATGGTCTGGAGCTCACCACGGGCGAGGAGGGGCTTGAGGATGGATGCCGCGTCGATCGCGCCCTCGGCGGCTCCCGCACCCACGAGGGTGTGGATCTCATCGATGAAGACGATGATGTCGCCGCGCGTGCGGATCTCCTTGGTGACCTTCTTCAGGCGCTCTTCGAAGTCGCCGCGGTAGCGGGAACCGGCGATGAGCGAACCGAGGTCGAGCGAGTAGACCTGCTTGTCCTTCAGCGTCTCGGGGACGTCGCCCTTGACGATGGCCTGGGCGAGGCCCTCGACGACGGCGGTCTTTCCGACACCGGGCTCGCCGATGAGGACGGGGTTGTTCTTCGACCGGCGCGACAGGATCTGCATCACGCGCTCGATCTCCTTCTCGCGCCCGATGACGGGGTCGAGCTTGTTGTCGCGCGCGGCCTGGGTGAGGTTTCGTCCGAACTGGTCGAGGACGGCCGAGCCGCCCTGCGCACCCGAGGACTGCTGCTCGCCGGCACCGGTCGCCACTCCCGCGGGCTCCTTGCCCTGGTAGCCCGAGAGCAGCTGGATGACCTGCTGGCGCACCTTGTTGAGGTCGGCGCCGAGCTTGACGAGCACCTGCGCTGCGACGCCCTCGCCCTCGCGGATGAGGCCGAGCAGGATGTGCTCGGTGCCGATGTAGTTGTGGCCGAGCTGCAGCGCTTCGCGCAGCGACAGCTCGAGCACCTTCTTCGCACGCGGCGTGAAGGGGATGTGGCCGGTCGGCTGCTGCTGACCCTGGCCGATGATGTCCTGCACCTGCTCGCGCACGGCGTCGAGCGAGATGCCGAGCGACTCGAGCGCCTTGGCAGCGACACCCTCGCCCTCGTGGATCAGCCCGAGCAGGATGTGCTCGGTGCCGATGTAGTTGTGGTTGAGCATCTTCGCCTCTTCTTGGGCGAGGACGACCACACGACGGGCACGGTCGGTGAATCTCTCGAACATCTCAGTCCCTCCAGAAATGGGCTGACAGGCACGCCTCCGCGCGCCGTACATCGAGAGTAACCAGCGCCCGGATGCCAGAGACGCGTGTTCGCCGTGGGCATACCGCCGTGACACCCGGCATTGCGAAACCCATCGATCATCGATACCTTATCGACGATCGATAACAACGAATATCGTTAAGGAGCGACCATGGCATCCCCCCGATCCACCTCGCGCACCCTCTCCCGCGGCGACACCGGCAGCTTCCTGCTCTTCATCGTCGCCGGCGTCGCCATCGCCCTCTGGGCGGTGATCCGCTCCGTGGGAACGATCGTCGCGGCGGCCGGCAACCGTGACGTGCGTGTCCCCGTCGACTTCCTCGACACCATCGCCCAGGCACCGATCGGCCCCGACGGAGCGTCGGTGCCCGTCGAGCTGACCGGCGCGGTCGTCACGGCCCCCTCGCTCCCCCTCGCCTCGCTCTGGGCGCTGTTCCTGGCGGAGGGGACCTTCGCCGCTGCCGTCGTGACGGTGGTGACTCTGCTCCTGATCCTGTGCATCGGCATCCTCCGCGGAGGGATCTTCAGCCGCCGGCACACCCGACTGGTGGTCGCGGTCGGCATCGTCTCGCTCATCGCGGCCTTCGCGGTGCCGTTCTTCCAGAACATGGTCGCGAACGGTGCCCTCGCCTGGCTGTCGGATCGCACCTACGACCGCGGACTGACCCAGCAGATCGATCTCCCGATCCTCATCGTGATCGGCTTCGTCGCGGGACTCTCCAGCACCGTCTTCGCGGTCGGCGACCGCCTGCGTCGCGACACGGAGGGGCTCGTATGAGCCCGGCGGTCGCCGACGAGGGGCCGACCGGCATCCACTGCCGTCTCGATGAGCTGCTGGAAGCACGCGGGATGACGCTGACCCGCCTCAGCGAGCTCGTGGGCGTCTCGGTCGTCAACCTCTCGGTGTTGAAGAACGATCGGGCGCGGGCGATCCGCTACTCGACGCTGTCGGCCATCTGCCGCGTGCTCGAGTGCGAGGTGGGCGACCTGCTGGTCGTCGCCCCATGAGGCCCCTCAGGCGGCGCTCAGCGCGAGCCGAGCACCGGGATGGGGTCCGTCGCGTCGACGCCGTCGCCCGACAGAACCACTGACGCCGCTCCGGCGGGCGCCCCGTCTCCGACGTCGGCAAGGGTGATGCGGGGGGCGAGATCCATCGTGCACACCTGATCGGCGGGCGGGGCGGCGAACTGCACCGCGATCTCCGTTCCGGTCGTGGTGACCGACTCCACCGTGGGCGGGCAGCCCGAACTGCCGTAGGTCACGAGGGCGATCGTGCGGGCGTCGACCCACCCGGCGCTCGGCGCGAACTGCCCCGCGTCGGACGGGGCGGTGGTCAGCGCCGCGAGGGTCGTGCGGCCTTCGGCCGCGCCCTGCACGGTCACCTCGAGCGGTCGAGTCGGATCGACGCCCGCGGGAACGCCCACCAGCGTGGCCCGCGGAGCCATGTCACGCGTGCAGTCCGTGCGCGCCGACTCCTCGAGGGTGACGGTGAGGGTGTCTGCGGACGCGCTCGGCTCGCCGCTGACCACGGGCACGCACGTCGAGCTCCCGCGGGTGACGACGGCGATCGCGCGACCCGCGTCGAGCCAGGCGGCGCCGAGTTCCGCGGGCGACGCCGACGCCCCGGAATCCGGACTCGACGTCGCGGTCGAAGGGGCCGCCTCCGGCGACGACGACGCGCCGGTGGCGCAGCCGGTGAGAGCACCGACGGCCAGCAGGCCGGCGCCGAGTGCGGCGACGAGAGTCAGACGGTGACGGGACAGGCGATCACGGGACATGCGAACCTCCGGGGCGAGTTCCGCCCCATGATGGCGGAGATTCCTGGATGCCGGCGGCGAGAACCGCCACGCGCTGACGCCGTGGGATCACTGCAGCGCGGAAGTGAGCCGCGCCAAATTGTCGAGGATCGTGGAGCGGAGGGGCTGACGCTTCCACTCCTCGATGGTGAGCTGGCGGCTGAGGCTGCGGTAGGTGTGCTCGACGGCGCGCATGTCGCGGACGAACTCCTCGCCCCGCACCAGCATCGACACCTCGAGGTTCAGACCGAAGGAACGCATGTCCATGTTGCTCGAGCCGATGACCGCGACCTCGTCGTCGATCGTGACGCTCTTGCTGTGCAGGATGAACGGCTTGCGGTACATCCAGATGACCACTCCCGCGCGCAGGAGCGCCTCGTAGTAGCTGCGCTGGGCGTGGTAGACCATCGCCTGGTCGCCCTCTTCGGAGACGAAGAGTTCGACGTGGACGCCGCGCTGGCACGCCGTCGTGATCGCGAGCAGGAGGGCCTCGTCGGGAACGAAGTAGGGGCTGACGATGATGATGCGCTCGCGTGCGGCGAAGAGCAGCCCGAGGAAGAGCTTGAGGTTGTTCTGGAAATCGAAGCCGGGACCCGAGGGCACGATCTGGCAGTCGAGGTCTCCGGGGCCCGAGCTCACCGAGAACAGGTCGATCTCGTCGGTCAGCGTCTCGTCGGTCTCGCTGTACCAGTCCGAGAGGAAGACGGCGTTGATGCTGGCCACGACCGGACCCTCGACGCGCACCATGAGGTCGACCCAGTGCAGGCCGCGACGGATGTTTTTGCGCAGGTTGTACGACGAATCGGTGACGTTCTGCGAGCCCATGTAGGCGACGTCGCCGTCGATGACGAGGAGCTTGCGGTGGTTGCGCAGGTCGGGCCGCTGGTAGCGCCCGCGCAGCGGCTGCACCGGCAGCATGAGGTGCCAGTGCGCACCCATCGCCTCGAGGCGCCGGAGGGTCTGCTTGTAGAAGGGCTTGCCACGATTCGCCCAGTGGTCGAGCAGCACGCGGACGACGACGCCGCGCTCGGCCGCCTCCTCGAGCGCCCGGAAGAAGTTGTCGGTCGAGTCGTCGGTCTGCAGGATGTAGAACTCGACGTGCACGTACCGCGTGGCGCGGCGGATGGCCTCGGCCATGGCATCCAGGCTCTGCTGGTAATCGGCGATGAGCGTGGCGGCGTTGTCTCCGGCGATCGGCATCGCCCCGAGGTTGCGGTTGAGGCGAACCAGGGCGCGGAACCAGTCGGGGGCGTTGGGGCGCAGGGTGCCGAACTCCAGCGACGCGCTGGTGTCGTGGATGTACTCGTTGATGGCGGCCTGCTTGCGGCGGCGCGTGCGGGGCAGGCGCGGGTTGCCGATGAGCAGGAAGAGGAACACCCCGAGGAAGGGGATGAAGTAGATCGCCAGAAGCCAGGCCATCGCGGCGGTGGGACGGCGGTTGCGCGGGACGATGATGATCGCGGCGATGCGCACCACGAGATCGACGACGAACAGCGTGATGACGAGCCAGCTCGCGTCGAACGTGGCGTTGATCACGTGTCCTCCTGGGCGGGGTTGTCCACCCAGCGTAGCGACGGGCCCCGACACCCGTCGCGCGTACGTCAGTTCGCGGAGCCGTCGCCGGGGGAGGCGACCGGCGGAAGTCCGCGCTTCGCGCGTTCCTCGGCCTCGATGCGCGAATAGACCTTGCGCTCGGTGCGGTCCATGCGGATCACGTTGCGGAGGATGAAGAAGAACACGACCGAGACGACGATCGTGGGCAGGATCGCCCACAGCATCGCGACCCAGGTGTCATCCATACGGTCCAGGATACCCGCGCACCACTCCTCCCCACGCGCCGGGGGCGCCGGGTTATCCACGATCGAGCTTTCCGACGCCGCGCCGGGATCCCGTCCCCCGGCACCCTCGTGCTCATGATCCCCACCGTCGTCCGCACCGCCTCGTCCGCCTCTTTCCTCGCCCTCGTGCCGCACGTGCTGGAGTGCACACCGCGGCGCAGCCTCGTCGTCGTCCCGTTCGCCGACGGTCGATCGCTCGGGGCCATGCGCGTCGATCTGCCCCGCGGCGGGCCCGCCGAAGCCGAGAGCATCGCGTCGACCGTCATCGGCATGGCATGCAAGGTCGCCTCCACCGATGCCATCGTCTCCGTCGTGTACACCGACGAGGCGGTGGCCGGCGACTCCGGGCTCCCGGAACGTGCGCTGATCGACGAGGTCGTCTCGCGCGCGGGCATCTGCGGCCTGCGGGTGCTCGACGCCCTCGTCGTCGGTCCCGACGCCTGGGCCTGCTATCTCGACCCCGCGGGTGCGGCTCCGGGCCTGCTGTCCGAGATCTCCGACGCAGCGGCTCGGGTGCCCGACGGTCTCCCCCGCACCGATCAGTTCTCCGCCGCAGCGCTGCCCGCGGTCGACGCCGAGGCCGTGGAATGGGTGGCACGACTGCTCGGCGACGTCGACGACGCCCTCGGTCGGCCGAGGGACCGCCGTCGCCTGCCGCTCGCGCGCCGCGCGCAGGCCGACGAGGTCGTGTCGCTGCTGACCGATCCGCCCGCCCTGTTCGAGAGGGCGGTCACCGCGACGGGGGGCATGCGGTCGCCGGTGATCGCAGCCCTGGCGTTCTGCCTCGAGCGGCCCTCGTTGCGCGACGTCGCCCTCATGCAGTGGGCCGCCGACGTCGCCACCGGCGATGCGGTGCTGCGCGCGCAGACCGCGTTCAGCGCGGGCACGCCCTTCCCGGAAGACCTCGCGCGCCCGATGTGGGGAGAGGGCGAGCGGCCCGATCCCGAGCGCCTGCGCACCGCGCTGGAGACCTCTCGGCGAGTCGCCGCGGCCGTTCCGCTCGATCGCCGACCCGGGCCCCTGTCGGCCTGCTCGTGGCTGGCGTGGGCCCAGGGGCGCTCGTCGCACGCGGCGACCTACGCCGAAGAGGCGCTCCGCATCGACTCGCAGCATGGTCTGAGCACCATCATGCTGAGCCTGCTCGACGCGGGCCGCCTCCCGGAATGGGTCTTCGAGAGGCCTACTTCACCAGCGGGAAGAGGATCGTCTCGCGGATCCCGAGCCCGGTGATGGCCATCAGCAGACGGTCGATGCCCATGCCCATGCCACCCGTGGGCGGCATGCCGTGCTCGAGGGCCCGGAGGAACTCCTCGTCGATCGGCATCGCCTCGGCGTCGCCGCGCGCGGCGAGCTTCGCCTGCTCGACGAAACGCTGGCGCTGGATCACCGGATCGACCAGCTCGGAATACCCGGTGGCGAGCTCGAACCCGCGCACGTACAGGTCCCACTTCTCCACGACGCCCGCGATGGACCGGTGCTCGCGGACGAGAGGGCTCGTGTCGACGGGGAAGTCCATCACGAAGGTGGGGCGCGTCAGGCCGCCCTTCACGAAGTGCTCCCACAGCTCCTCGACCCACTTGCCGTGCGTCTCGTGCGGCGGCGCGTCGACACCGGACTTCTCGCCGAGAGCGCGCAGCTCGTCGAGCGACGTCTCGGGCGTCACCTCATGACCGGATGCCGCCGACAGCGAGTCGTACATCGAGATGCGATCCCACTCGCCGCCGAGGTCGTACTCGGTGCCGTCGGCCCACGTGACGGTGGTCGAACCGGCGACCGCGATCGCGGCATCCTGAATGAGGGTCTGGGTGAGATCGGCGATGCCGTTGTAGTCGGAATAGGCCTGGTAGGCCTCGAGCATCGCGAACTCGGGGCTGTGCGTGGAGTCGGACCCCTCGTTGCGGAAGTTGCGGTTGATCTCGTACACGCGGTCGATGCCGCCGACGACGGCGCGCTTGAGGTAGAGCTCCGGCGCGATGCGCAGGAAGAGTTCGGTGTCGAAGGCGTTCGAGTGCGTCGTGAACGGTCGCGCCGATGCACCACCGTGCTGCACCTGCAGCATCGGGGTCTCGACCTCGACGAAGTCCCGCTCGGTGAAGGTGCGGCGCAGGCTCGCATTGACCTTCGCGCGGGCGAGCACGGTCTCGCGAGCGCGGTCGCGCACGATCAGGTCGAGGAAGCGGCTGCGCACGCGGCTCTCCTCGCTGAGCTCGGTGTGCAGGTTGGGCAGCGGCAGCACGGCCTTGGCCGCGATGCGCCACTCGGCGACCATGATCGACAGTTCGCCGCGGCGGCTCGAGATGACCTCGCCCGACACGAACACGTGATCGCCGAGATCGACGAGCTCCTTCCACGCCTGCAGCGACTCCTCGCCGACCGCGCCCTGCGAGACCATCGCCTGGATGCGGCTGCCGTCCCCGGCCTGCAGCGAGGCGAAGCACAGCTTCCCGGTGTTGCGGCTGAACACCACGCGGCCCGCGACGCCGACGGTCTCGCCGGTCTCCGCGCCGGCTTCGAGCTCTCCGAAGCGGGCGCGCACCGCGGTGATGGTGGTGGTGACCGGCACCGACACCGGGTAGGCGCCGCCCGCGGCGTCGTCGCGCTCGGCGAGCAGTCGCTCGCGCTTGGCGAGGCGCACCGCCTTCTGCTCGAAGACCTCGTCTTCGGTGGGTTCGGCGGCGTCGTTCGCGGGCGCGTCGGTCATCGTGGAAGCTCCTCGGGGTCCTCCCCAGTGTATTCGCCCGGCCCGGGCCCCTCGGGGCACCGCGACCCCCGGCCGTCACCGGTCGGAGGCCGTCGACCTCGGCGAGCCCACGCCCGCACGGCGCTCCCGCGCCGGTGGCGTCGGGCCTGCGGCGCGTCAGCGCAGCGAGATCTCCGCGTTGTCGATGAATCGATGGCCCCCGACGGTCGCGGCGATGAGCGCGAACGCGCGGCCGCGGTGGCCCTCATCGACCGGCAGGAAGGTCGCCGGGTCGACGACGCTCAAGTACTCCAGGGAGATGCGCTGTTCGCCCATGAGCGCCGACTGGGCCGCCGCGATGCACGCGTCGACGCCCATGTCGGCGTTCGAGGCCGCGGCCTCCAGAGCACGCGGGAGCTTGGCGACCGCGCGGCGATCCGCCTCGTCCAACAGGGCGATCCGGCTCGACACCGGCAGGCCGTCGTCGGTGCGCACCGTGGGAACCGTGTCGATCTCGACGCGGAAGTCCAGGTCGCGCACCATCCGCCGCACGAGGAAGACGCGCTGCAGGTCGCGCTCCCCGTAGACGGCGACATCGGGAGCGACCAGGTGGAAGAGCTTCGCCTCGACGGTCAGCACTCCGTCGAAGTAGAAGGGGCGCACCCGCCCTTCGTAACGGAGTCCGACGTCACCCGCCGACACCCGCGTGGTGGCCGTGCCGGCCGGCAGCAGTTCCGCCGCGCTCGGAGCGAACACCACGTCGACCGCGAGGTCGTCGAGCACGCGCGCATCGGCCTCGGGAGAGCGGGGGTAGGCCGCGGTGTCGTCCGCCGTGCGGAACCGCAGCGGGTTGACGAAGGTCGAGACCACGACCACGTCGGCCTGCTCCCGAGCGCGCGTGATGAGGTCGACGTGGCCCTCGTGCAGGGCTCCGAGCGTCGACACGAGGGCGATACGCAGTCCCTGTGCGGCGCGGTCGGTCCCTCGGATCTCGTCGAGTCGGGCGCGCAGATCCTCGAGGGTGGCGATCATCCGTCGATCGTAGCGTCGCCGTCGAGGCGGCCCGCGCCACTGCCCTCGACGAGCGCCTGGTCGACGCTCGAGCGCACCAGGGCCGACAGGTACCCGCCGGGATTGTCGACCCCGACGCGGCTCAGCAGCTCCGACGATTGGCGCACGATCGAGCGGGAGAACTCCGTCGCCGTCGCGATCGCCTCCGCGTACGTCGGCCGATCCGCCTCCGCCACGACCACGGGTTCGCACCCGAGCTCGACGGCGAGCGCCTGGGCGATCGGCAGCACGGGCGCCGGCGCCGTCACCGCGGCGTACGCCTGGGCGAGCTGGCGGAGGTCGATCGACGACGCGCCGGTGAAGACGATCGCGGGGTGGATGGCGAGAGGGATGGCCCCCCGCTGCGCGGCGGGATCGAGCACCCGCGCACCGTGTGCGGCGTCGGTGTGCAGCACGAGCTGTCCGGGCTGCCAGGCACCGAGCTCGGCGAGTCCCGCGACCAGTCCGGGCAGCTGGTCGTGCGGCACCGCGATCACCACGAGTTCGCTGCGGCGCACGACCTCGTCGGCCGTGAGCTGCGGCACCCCGGGGAGGATCGCCTCGACGCGATCGTCATCCGACCCCGAGGTGATCCCCGTCAGGAGATGTCCCGCGCCCGCGAGAGCCGCCGCGATGACCGGTCCGACCCGTCCGGCACCGATCACGCCGACGCCGAGGCGCCCGTCGCGACCGGCGTTCATCCGGCCCACCGGTGCGTGCGGTCACCCGCGGCCGCCGCCACGCCGCCGCGCGCGGTGGCTTCGAACACGCGCAGCGCGTCGTCTCGGTCGATCGCGGCGAGATGGGTCTGCACCGTGCCCGTGATGACGTGACCCGTGAGGGTCGCGGTGCGGGCCGCACGGGCGAGCGGACCCTGGCGCACACCGATCGACTGCAGCCGGGCGAGCGGCAGCACGGTCAGCGAGCGCCACACCCAGCCCCGGCGCAGCAGCAGCGCGTCGGCGGTGAGAAGGACGCCGTTGCGGCGCCACGACAGCGGCCGCAGCCACCGCGCGCGGCGCGGAGTCGTCACGTAGGGGTCGTCATCCACCGGACCCAGGATGCCGTCACGGAACACGAGTGTCCATTCCTCGCTCGACAAGCCGGGCGCGAGGATCCGCAGCACCCGCTCGACGTCGGCGCGTGTGCCGATGGGCAGCACCGCCGCGACCTGATCGGCGCTGGAGTCGGTGGAGGAGCGTCCCGACAGCCGGTTCACCGACACCGCCCACCAGCCGAACGGACGCCACATGAGCGGTTGACGGACCTCGATCGCGTGCACCCGACCCGGCGGAATCACCTCGCTCACCGTGGTGAAGAGTCCGAACGTCACCCGCACTCCGTCCGAGGTCGGCGCGATCGAGTACCGCAGCCCTCGCGCGATCGAGCGCACGTAGTACGCACCGAACGCGAGGAACATCGGCACGACCGTGAAGAGCAGCCACAGCGTCGACACGGAGGCCGCGACGGCGATGCCGATCACGAAGGCGATCAGCACGAGGGTGGAGCCACTCAGCACACGCGAGGCGACGAGTCGACCCACGGGGATGCGGACGATGCTCTCCGGCTCGGTATCGGAGAAGTCCTCACCGTCGACGATGCCCTGCAGCCCGTCGGCGACGGTGTCGGCGGCCGCCGTGACGCGGGAGCGCTTCCCGCCCGGCCCGGCACCCGCCTCGGCGAGACGCCGACCCGACGCCAGCCGCAGGATGTCGCCGCGGACCGCCTCGGCATCCTTGCCCGAGAGGTACTCGAGCTTGACGTTGGCGTCCAGGCCCGCCCCCACGACCTCGAGCTTCGCCAGCCCGAGAAGGCGCGCGACCATCGGACGGGTCAGGTTCACGCCCTGCACGCGGTCCAGCGGGGCTCGGCGATGGGTGCGGAAGAGCACACCCGAGCGCACCTCGACGTCGTCGTCGCCGATACGCAGGGTGTGGAAGCGCCACGACAGTCGGAAGAGCCCCAGCAGCACCAGGAGGACCACCAGCGCCGCTCCCGCCGCGATGAGGATGAGGTTGTTCGCCAGCAGGAAGTCGACCGGGTCGGGCGGAACGGCCCCGGGCGGCAGGTCGGTGAAGACGGGGAAGAACAGCTCCAGCAGCCGCTCGCGGAGATTCGCGACGATGAGGCCCACGATGACGAGCAGGGACAGGCCGCCGCGCAGCAACGGCGTCAACGGGTGCAGTCGGTGCCATTCACCGTCGCTGTACGGCGAGCGCACGACCGCCCGCGCCCCCGCCCGCCCGCCCGCGCCCGGCGCGATGACGCCCCCGTCACCGGACGGCACGCCCGCACCCGGCACGAGGCCGCTCTCGTCGCCCGCTGACGCGTCCGCGGCGTCGACGGGCGCCCCCGCGGGAGGCCCCGGCGCGTCGCTCGACGGCGGCGGCGTCACCCCTGCGCCGGTCCCGACCGCCTCGCCGCGGTTGCGATCGTCGGTGTCGCTCACAGTCCGGTCCGTCGCGTCTCCGCCACGGCGACGAGCGTGTCGCGCAACTGCTCGGCCGCCTCCTGCGTGAGCCCCGGGATCGTCACACCCGTCGAGGCCGCGGCCGTGACGAGCTTGAGCTGCGCGATACCGAATCCGCGGTCGAGCGGGCCGTGCGTGATGTCGACGAGCTGCATCCGCCCGTACGGCACCGCGACGACGCGCTGCCACAGGATGCCGCGGCGGAAGACGAGATCGTCCTGACGCAGCTGGTACCCGAAGGAGCGCGCCTGCCGCGGCGTGATGAGCAGCCCGATCGCCGTCACGACGAGAACGATGCCGGCGGGGATCCAGGGCCAGGGCACTCCGGTGAAGGCCTGGACGCCGATGGCCACCGCGAGCACGAGGAGGAATACCGCTCCCTGCGAGATGAGCTGCACCCACACATACGCGCGCGCCAGTTGGTGCCACGTGCCCTCGCCGAGCGGGAGCCGGCCGGCGGCGCGCGGCTCCAGGACGCGCGAGAAGGTCCGGGCGTCGAGCGCATCCGCGCCTGCCCCTTCGGCGCGCACCGCGTCGGCGCCCACCGCGTCGGCACCTGCCGCATCGGCGTCTGCCCCATCGGCGCCCACCGCGTCGGCGCCCACCGCGTCGGCACCTGCCGCATCGGCGCGCACCGCGTCGGCGCCTGACGCGTCGGCGCCCACCGCCTCAGATGCCGACGGGTCCGGCGGGGGTGTTCCCGGGGGTGTCGTCATCATCGTCCTTCCGGAGGGTGCACAGCTGCTCGGCCACGAGCCCCGCGACGACGAGGACGACCGCGCACACGACCGTCGCGATGATCGATCCCATCGAGCCTAGCGAGGGGGTCGCGGGCCGGCTCAGCAGGAACGCGAGAAGTCCGACGCCGAATCCGAACGCGGCAGCCCCCACGAGCGACGACGCCTTCGCGAGCATCGCGACACGCAGGGCGCGGAAGGGATCGATGCGCCGCTCGCTGCGCCCGCGCGTCGCACGGAACACCGGCACCGCCAGGATGACGATGACCGCACCGACCAGCGCGAGGATCGTGGGCAGGCTCGCCGCGGGGGTGAACGTCGCGCGCCCCATCGCGGTGAGCATCGTGTCGAGGACGAAGCCGACCACGCCGCCGATGATGGCGGCGATGAGCAGGATGCCGGCACCCGTGCGCCTCATCGCGCCCCTCCCCGCAGTTCGGCGAGCAGGGCGTCGACCCGGCCGCGCCCGGGGATCACGGCATCCGGATCGACGTCGAGCCACGGCACCAGCACGAACTCGCGCTCGTGCGCGCGCGGGTGCGGCACCACGAGGTCGTCGCGGTCGATGATCTCCCCGCCGTAGGCGATGAGATCGAGGTCGAGCGTGCGGTCGCCCCAGCGTTCCCGGCGCACGCGCCCGTGTCGCGCCTCGATGCGGTGCAGGGCGGCGAGCAGCGCCGTCGGGGCGAGTCGCGTGCGCAGCGTCGCGACGGCGTTGAGATAGCGGGGGGCGTCGTCGTCCTCGCCGTCCAGGGTCACGGCGGTCGTCTCGATCGGGGTCGACACCGCGACGTCCGTGGTGAGGGGCAGCGCCCGCACCTCCGTCACGGCTGCGGCGAGCGTCTCGGCCCGCTCCCCGAGGTTGGCGCCCAGGGCGATCACCGCGGCGACGGGGGACGTGCGCGGCGCCTCTCCGATGCCGTGGGCCAGTCGCACGCTCACGAGCGCCCGCGCGTGATCGTCACCGACACGTCGGCGAAGGGGACGGGGATGGGCGCCGCAGGCTTGTGCACGGTGATGGTCACGGACTCGACCCGCTCGTCGCGGAGCACCGCGTCGGCGATGCGCGCGGCGAGCCTCTCGAGGAGGTCGACCGGCTCGCCCGACACGATCACGGCGATCCGCTCGGCGAGTTCGCCGTAGTGCACCGTGTCGGCGACGTCGTCCGTCTCGGCCGCGCGGGCCAGGGGCAGGACCACCGTCGCGTCGACGATGAACTCCTGCCCGTCGCGCTTCTCGTCGGGATAGACCCCGTGGTATCCGAAGGCGCGGACGCCCGTCAGGGTGATGTGGTCGACGGCATCCATCAGGACTCCCAAGCGCGGGCGACGGCGAGCGCGTCGCGGGTGGTCGGCACGTCGTGAACGCGCACGGCCCAGGCGCCGGCCTGGGCGGCGAGGGCGCTCGTGACGGCCGTGGCCAGGTCGCGGCGCGCGAGGTCGGCGTCGTCGCCGAGCGCGTCGGCGAGGAACCTCTTGCGGCTCGTGCCGACGAGCACGCGTCGGCCGCGGGCGACGAGCGCGGGCAGCGCACCCAGAGTCCGCCAGTTCTGCTCGCCGCGCTTGCCGAACCCGATACCGGGGTCGACGACGATGCGCGACGACGGGATCCCGACGGCCTCCGCGGCCGCGACGCGCTCGTCGAGCTCGGCGGTCACCTCCGCGGCGACGTCGACGTACTCCGCTCGCGCGTACATCTCGCTCGACGGCCCGCGCCAGTGGCCGATCGCCATCTCCGCGCCGCTCCGGGCTACGGCGTCGAGCATCTCGGGGTCGGCGAGACCTCCTGAGACGTCGTTGACGAGACGGGCTCCGACCGCGACGGCGGCTGCGGCGGTCGAGGCGTTCATGGTGTCGATGCTGACGTACGCCCCCTCGGAGGCCAGGGCGGCGACGACGGGCAGGACGCGCTGCTGCTCGACCCGGGGCGAGACCCGTTCGGCCCCGGGTCGTGTGGACTCCCCGCCGATATCGAGCAGGTCGGCCCCCTCAGCGCGAAGACGGCGCGCGTGCGCGATCGCCACGTCGGGAGCGAGGTACCTCCCGCCGTCGCTGAAGGAGTCGGGGGTGACGTTGACGATCGCCATCACGAGTGTCACGCGCGTGCTCCGATCAGGGCGACGAGCTCGGCACGGGCGACCGGCTCGGCGTACGCACCGCGCGCGGCGATCGTCACGGTCGAAGCGTCGAGCTGTCGTCCGCCGCGCATGGTCACGCACTCGTGGGTGGCATCCAGGACGACGAGCACACCCCGCGCATCGAGGGCGGATGCGATGGCGTCGGCGATCTGCTCCCCGAGACGCTCCTGCACCTGCGGACGGGCGGCCAGGATGTCGATGACCTTCGGCAGCGCCCCGAGGCCCACGACCTCCTCGCCCGGCAGGTACGCCACGTGGGCGCGGCCGCGGAAGGGCAGCAGGTGATGCTCGCACATCGAGCGGAACGCGATGTCGCGCAGCATCACCGCTCCCGAGGGGAGCGTGTCGGGCGCGGGCCCGCGTGACACCGAGATCGTGTGCTGCAGCGGGGCGCCGGCATCCTGGTTCACGCCCGAGAAGAACTCGGCCCAGCTGTCGGCGACCCGGGTCGGGGTCTGCCGCAGCCCGGGGCGATCGGGATCTTCCCCGATCGCCTCCAGCAGCTCACGGACGAGGGCTGCGACCCGCTCTCGATCGACGGCCACGGCGCCTCAGGCGGTCGCCGGGCGCGTCTGTCCGCTCGGACGGGGCTGCGCCTGGGCCTGCGTCTGCGCCTCCGCCTCGGCGGACGCGGCGATGCCGGCCGGAGCCTGGCGACGCGGGACGTCGACCGGCGGCTGGTTCGACACGGGACGATCGCCCGACGACAGCCACTGCGGGCGCGGGGTGAGGCGCTTGACGTCCGTGAAGATCTCGGCGAGCTCGATGTGGTCGAGCGTCTCCTTCTCGAGCAGCGCCAGGGCCAGGCGGTCGAGCACGTCGCGGTTGTCGTTGATGACCTGGTACGCCTCGTTGTGCGCCTGCTCGATGAGCGCGCGCACCTGGGCGTCGACCCGCTCGGCGATGCGCTCCGAGAAGTCGCGACCGTGTCCCATGTCGCGGCCCATGAACACCTCGCCCGACGACGAGCCGAGCTTCACGGGGCCCACCTCGT
The DNA here is from genome assembly GCF_040701795.1 of Microbacterium sp. NPDC089190. Taxonomy (NCBI): domain Bacteria; kingdom Bacillati; phylum Actinomycetota; class Actinomycetes; order Micrococcales; family Microbacteriaceae; genus Microbacterium; species Microbacterium sp. NPDC089190. The sequence goes on from NZ_JBFBHF010000001.1 coordinate 1,074,945, forward strand.
TGGTCATGCCGTACTCGGTGACCATCTTGCGGGCGATGCTCGTGGCCTTCTCGATGTCGTTCGAGGCGCCGGTGGTGGGGTCGTGGAAGACGATCTCCTCCGCGACACGGCCGCCCATGGCGTACGTCAGCTGGTCCTGCAGCTCGTTGCGGGTGACGGAGTACTTGTCGTCGAGCGGCAGCACCATCGTGTAGCCCAGCGCCTTGCCGCGCGGGAGGATGGTGACCTTCGTCACGGGGTCCGTGTGGTTCATCGCCGCCGCGGCGAGGGCGTGACCGCCCTCGTGGTACGCCGTGATGAGCTTCTCCTTATCCTTCATCACGCGCGTGCGACGCTGCGGTCCGGCGATCACGCGGTCGATGGCCTCGTCGAGGGCGCGGTTGTCGATGAGCTGCGCGTTCGAGCGCGCGGTCAGCAGGGCCGCCTCGTTCAGCACGTTGGCGAGGTCGGCACCGGTGAACCCGGGCGTCTTGCGCGCGACGACTTCGAGGTCGACCGAGTCCGACAGCGGCTTGCCGCGGCCGTGCACCTCGAGGATGCGCTGGCGGCCCTTCAGGTCGGGGGCGTCGACGCCGATCTGACGGTCGAAGCGGCCCGGACGCAGGAGGGCCGGGTCGAGGATGTCGGGGCGGTTGGTCGCAGCGATCACGATGACGTTGACCTTGGGGTCGAAGCCGTCCATCTCGACGAGCATCTGGTTCAGCGTCTGCTCGCGCTCATCGTGACCGCCGCCCATGCCGGCACCGCGGTGGCGGCCGACGGCGTCGATCTCGTCGATGAAGATGATCGCCGGCGAGCTTTCCTTGGCCTGGTTGAACAGGTCGCGGACGCGGCTGGCGCCGACACCGACGAACATCTCGACGAAGTCCGAGCCGGAGATCGAGTAGAACGGCACGCCTGCCTCGCCGGCCACGGCGCGGGCGAGCAGGGTCTTACCGGTTCCGGGAGGGCCGTACAGCAGCACGCCCTTGGGGATGCGCGCACCGACCTCCTCGAACTTCTTGGGGTCCTTCAGGAATTCCTTGATCTCGTCCAGCTCTTCGATCGCCTCGTCGGAGCCCGCGACGTCCTGGAAGGTGACGGTGGGCGTCTCCTTCGTCACGAGCTTCGCGCGCGACTTGCCGAACTGCATGACCTTGCTGCCGCCGCCCTGAGCGCTGGACAGCAGCCACCAGAACAGCAGGCCGAGGAGGATCAGCGGGAGCAGCAAGCCGATGAGGCCGTCGAACCAGCTGGGCTTGGGCACGACGTCGTTGAAGCCGTCGGCGGGGGCCGCGGCGTCGATCGCGCTGGCGACCTCGTCCGCGCGGGCCTGGCTGAAATAGAACTGCACGTCGTTCGCGCCCTCGAAGGGCTGCGACAACGTCAGATCGACGCGCTGATCGGGATCGTTGGTGACGACCTGAGTGACGGTGCCGCCCTTGAGCAGGTCCAGACCCTCCTTGGTGGACACCTGGCGGGCACCACTGAGGTTGGAGATGAGGGAGAAACCGATGACCAGAAGCAGACCGACCAGCAGAACGTAGACGATCGGGTTGCGCGTGATCTTCTTGAAATTCATGGTGGGCGAGCCCAGCCCTTTCGTGATCCTCCGCAGAAACGCGGTCGCATCAGGCTAACGCCCGTGGACTATGCCGGGCCTGTGCGTTCGTCGAGGGCGTACGGAGACTCCGCTCCGAACGCCTCAGGAATACACGTGCGGCGCGAGCACCGCGACGTCGCGCAGGTTGCGGTACTTCTCCGCGTAGTCGAGCCCGTAACCGATCACGAAGTCGTTGGGAATGTCGAAACCGACGTACCGGCAGTCGACCTCGACCTTCATCGCGTCGGGCTTGCGCAGCAGCGCGAGCACCTCGACCGACTCCGCCCCGCGCGAGGCGAAGTTCTCGAGCAGCCAGCTCAGGGTGAGACCGGAGTCGATGATGTCCTCGACGATCAGGACGTGCTTTCCCGTGATGTCGGTGTCGAGGTCCTTCCGGATCTGCACGACGCCGCTCGAGCGGGTGGAGGCGCCGTAGGACGACACGGCCATCCAGTCCATCGACACGTGCATGGGCAGGTGACGGGCGAAATCGGCCATGACCATGACCGCGCCCTTGAGCACGCCCACGAGCACGACGTCGCGGCCCTCGTAGTCGGCGACGACCTGCGTCGCCAATTCGGCGAGCTTGTCGTGGATCTGCTCCTCGGTGAGGAGCACTTCGCTGATGTCGTCGGAGATGTCGGCCGCGCGCATTGGAGAAGTCTACGTCGCTCGATTCCGGATGCCGTGCCCCGGCGATGCGGATCGCCGTCGTGCCGCCCGGAGGGCACCGGGGGCGGGTAGCGTCGCCTTCCGGCCGCCGTTGCTCACTCCGGAAGGGAATCGATGACCTCCACCACGTCATCCCCGCCACGAACGCGCGGCACCGGCGCCGTCATCCTCGCCCAACTCCTGCTGCGGATCGCCTCGGCCGCGGGTGCTCTCGCGCTCGGGTCCTACTTCGTCGACCTCTCCCGACAGGGGACCTCGGTGGGCCGTTGCTGCTCGGCATCCTGTCGGGAACCGGCTTCCTGGCCGAGCTCGTGCTCGCCCCGCTCGCCGGGTCCGCCAGCGATCGACGCGGGCGGAAGATCTTTCTGGTCACCGCCCCCCTGCTCGCTGCGGCAGGCGTCCTGCTCACGCCCGGAGCCTCGCTGCTCGCGGCCGTGCCGTCGATCGCCCTGGTCGTCGTGATCGTCGGGACATCGCGCCTGCTCGACGGCGCGGGCGCGGCGATCGCGGCTCCGACGACGCTCGGGCTGCTCGCCGACTCCAGCGACGGCGATCCGCGACGCCGCGGGCGGGTCACGAGCCTGTACGAGCTGTCATCGTCGGGCGGGATCGCCCTGGGCGCCGTCGCGGGGCCCCTTCTCTACGGCACGCTCGGGCTCTGGACGTTCGCGGTCCTCGCCGCGGTCTACGTCTTCGCGTCCCTGCTGGTGCTGGTCTTCCTACGGCCGGGGCCGGCATCCATGATCACTCCCGCCCGCGCCTCGCTCGGCGACCGCGTGCGTGTCCTCGTCCAACCGCGCCTGCTGGCGTCCCTCCCGGGGTGGATCGCCGTGAACGCGATCCTGGGCACGTGGGTGACCTCGCAGATCACCTTCGTGCTGGCCGGCGACGGGCGGGCGGACGGTCAGCTGTTCCCCGGGGCGTTCCGCGGCGACGAGGCGGGACTGTCGATCGTCCTCGGTGTCTACGTGCTCTTCTTCAGCCTGTGCATCGTCGCGTGGGCCTTCTTCATCGGGCGCCTTCCGACCATCCCGGTGCTCTTCGTCACGGCGGCAGGTGCGCTGATCGCCTCGGTCGGGCTGATGCTCGCCAACCGCGGGGCGCCCCTGGCGGTCGCGCTGCCGCTGGTGATGATCGGGGTGTTCCTCGAGGCGGGATTCACCCCCGCCGCACTGACCCATCTGAGCGACATCTCGGCGGAGTTCCGCGACGACCGCGGACTCATCATGGGCGCGTACTCGGTCGTGGTCGGCGCCGGATATCTTCTGGGCAACCTGCTCGGCGGTGTCTTCGCCCAGTGGCTCCTGTTCGATGGTCTCGCACTGCTGACGATCGGGCTGGCGGCGATCGCCCTGGTGTCGATCACGACGATGTCGGCGGTCGAGAAGCGTCTCGCACGACAGCGTTCCGTCAGCTGAGCCGACGGCGATCAGGAGCGCTCGCGCGCGCGACGATCTCGATCCGGTTGCCCACGCGCCGCGCCACGCACGACGGCAGATCGATCGGGCCCTGCCCCCGCCAGTCGACGGCGAGACGGGCGACCTCGAGCGTCTGCGCCCGCGTCAGCGAGACGCCGAACTCGCTCTCCACGACGTACCGGACGATCCGGTTGCGCAGCGCCGCGGGGTTGGCGGCGAGGGCGGCGACCGAGATCGAGATCCCCGCCTCGGCGTGCTCGACGATGTCCTCGATGGTCTCGTCGATCATGTCCTGGAAGGCCGCCGCGTCTTCGCGCAACTGCTCGGCCGTGCGCGCCAGCGCCTCGGCGACACCCGGTCCCAACTCGTCCTCGAGTGCGGGCAGCACCCGCTCGCGCACCCGCACCCGCGTGTAGGCGGGATCGAGGTTGTGGGGATCCGCCCACGGCTCGAGCCCCTCGGCCGCGCACGCCGCTACGGTCGCCGACCGGCGCACGCCCAGCAGCGGTCGCAGCCACGTCGGGCCGGTGGCATCCCGTCGCTCGGCCGGCATGCCGCCCAGGCTCGTCGCCCCGGACCCGCGCGCGAGACCCAGCAGCACGGTCTCCGCCTGGTCGTCCAGGGTGTGCCCGAGCAGCACCACGTCCGCGCCGACCTCCGCCGCTGCGCCGGTGAGGCCCGCGTACCGGGCGGTGCGGGCGTCGGCCTCGGGTCCGTCCGCGGACCCGACCTCGACCGCGACCACGCGCGCGTCGATGCCGAGCCCGCGCGCCGCCTCGGCCGCACGATGCGCCACGGCATCCGATCCCTGTTGCAGCCCGTGATCGATCACGACGGCTTCGACCCGGATGCCGAGCCGCGCCGCCTCGAACGCCGTCGCCGCCGTGAGGGCGAGCGAGTCGGCCCCGCCCGACAGCGCCACGATCACGGCACCCTGGCGACCCTCGAGGGCTGCGCGCACGGCGCGGCGCACCTCGGCGACGGCAGGGTCGAGACCGGGTCGCCGTTCGTGCATGGCGTCCACGCTATCCCTCCCGGCAGAAGGGCCGCCGCGGACACAACGCGGGAAACCTCCCCAGAGCCTCCAGCACGTCCGGGGCGGGTCCGCGGGGTGCCGCACGGATCTCCATCGTTGTGTCGGGGGGCAGGGAACCGGCGGGACAAAGGACGCTCCGGCTAGGCTGGGCCGCGGAAATCCACAGATCTAAGGAGCACGAGTATGGGCGCTTTCGACGCCGTCATCGAGATCCCCCGCGGCAGCCGCGTGAAGTACGAGGTCGACCACGGCACCGGCCGCGTCTACCTCGACCGCATCCTCTACACGGTGTTCGGCTACCCGGCCAACTACGGCTTCTTCGAGAACACCCTCGGCGAAGACGGCGACCCGCTCGACGTGCTCGTGCTGCTCGACCGCGACCTGCACCCCGGCATCCTGGCCAAGGTGCGTCCCGTCGGCGTGCTGAAGATGAGCGACGAGGCCGGTGGAGACGACAAGGTCGTCGCCGTGCTCGCGAAGGACCCGCGATGGGACCACATCCAGGACGTCGACGACATCGACGAGTGGACCAAGAAGGAGATCTCGCACTTCTTCGAGCACTACAAGGACCTCGAGCCCAACAAGTGGGTCAAGGTCGACGAGTGGGCGAACGCCGCCGAGGCCGAGCGTCTCGTGGCCGAGGCCTTCACGCGCTTCGACGAGCACGACGCGCAGACCAAGACGCAGGGTGCGGGCGAGGCTCCCAACACCCTCTGAGTTCGGTGACACGAAGAAACCCCCGGTCGATGGACCGGGGGTTTTCTCGTGCCGGGATCAGACCCAGACGCCGCGATCGCGGAGCCAGGGGGCCGGATCGGTCGTACCGCCCCAGGGCGGGTAGACCTCGAAGTGCAGGTGGCAGCCGAAGGAGTTGCCGGTCTGGCCGGTCGCCGCGATCTGCTCCCCCGCGCCGACGCGCTGGCCGTACGACACGTAGATGCCGCCGTTGACGATGTGCGCGTAGCCGGTCGCCGACCCGTCGTCGTGCTGGATGCGGATGTAGTTGCCGTAGCCGCCGTTGTACCCGGCGTAGGTCACGCGCCCGGCCGACGCCGCGTAGATCGGCGAGTAGCAGCCGGCGCCGAAGTCGAGACCGAGGTGCCACGAGCTCGCGCAGTAGCTGCCGTTGCACTGGCTCGATCGCGGGCCGTAGCCCGAGGTGGTTCCGGCCGACGACGGACGCGCCCAGCCGGAGCCGGTGGCCTGGCCGCCGCCTCCGCCACCCCCGCCGCTGTTGGAGCCGCCGCCCCCACCGCCGCCGCCACCGTTGTTGTTGTTGTTGTTGTTCTGCCGGTCGCGCTCTTCCTGCTCGCGACGCGCGCGCTCGGCGCGGTCCCGCGCCTCGGCCTCTTCCCGGGCCTTCCGCTCGCGCTCTTCGCGGGCCTTGCGCTCGGCCTCGACACCGGCCTGGTAGTCGGCGACGGTCTTGGCCGTGGTGTCCTGGAGAGCAGCCAGCTGGGCCTCGAGGACCACCTGGTTCGCCTGCTGGGCGGCCAGCGCCTCCTGCGCGGCCTGGGCGGCCTGCTGGGCGGCCACCATCTTCTCCTCGGCGATCTTCTGCAGACGATCGCGCTCGGTGCGGGCGTCGTTGGCCTGGTTGCTCAGCTGCGTCGCGGAGTCGCGGGCCGTGACGGCCGCCGCGTACACCGAGCGGTTGCGCTCGATGAGCTTGTCCATCGTGCCGAGCTTGGCCAGCAGGTCGTCGGCGCTGGCGGCCGACCCCGAGAAGAAGAGGTCGAGCGAGGTGTCGTCGCCGCCGGAGCGATAGAGCTGCGCGGCGACCTTGCCGGCTTTGGCCGCGGCGTCGGTGGCCTTGGCCGCTTCGGCGTCGGCCTGCGCCTGGATCTGCTGCGCACGGTAATCGGCGTCGAGGTAGGCCTGCTGCGCGGTGTAGTACTCGTCGGAGCGGGCGACGACCTCGGCCTGCGTGCGCGCCACCTCGGACTGCAGGCCCTGGATGAGGCCCTGGATGCGGGCGATCTCGCCGGCTTTCGCCGACTCGTTCGCCCGCGCCGCCTCGACGTCGGCCCACGAGGGGTAGTCGGCGGCGACGGCGGGAGAGGAGAACCCGGATGCCGCAGCGCCGAACGCGCCGAGGGCCGCGGCGCTCAGGGCACCGAACTTCAGCGCGCTGCGTCGATCGAACGTCGGCCACAGGCGCCGCCGCTCGCTCGCGGTGGGCGCGCAGCCGCAATCGTCTGACTCAACGGGGCGCTCGAGCGTCACGGGAATACCTCATCTCACCGGTCGCAACTCGACTCACAGTAGCAACACGAGTCACACACACAACAGGGCGAGTTCCCGTCGGCAGCGCCCATCCTGCGCCCCCGACACGCGCGAGCCGCGTACGCCACGCCCCGAATTGGCAATCTCGCGAGATGTGAAGTAGGCTCGGTCGTCGGCAAGCGAGAAGGAAATCGAAAGGTTTTCGCCTCATCCGGCCCCATCGTTTAGCGGCCTAGGACGCCGCCCTTTCACGGCGGTAGCACGGGTTCGAATCCCGTTGGGGTCACTTTCCGGTGAAGTACAATTGAAAATGCATGGCCCTGTAGCGCAGTTGGTTAGCGTGCCGCCCTGTCACGGCGGAGGTCGCGGGTTCAAGTCCCGTCAGGGTCGCTCCACAGCGACGGGCCTTCTTTCGAGGAGGCCTTTCGTTTAGGAAGCGGCAGACATGCCGCTCGGCTCTGTAGCTCAGTTGGTAGAGCGCACGACTGAAAATCGTGAGGTCACGGGATCGACGCCCGTCGGAGCCACACGGACCGTCATTACAACGGTCCCAGAAACCCTCGCCTAGCTTCTACATGGCGGGGGTTTTGCTTTTCCCCGGCGAGGGATGCCGCCCCGCATGGCTCCGACCGCTCGCTCGTCGAGCCACCGCAGCACGCTGACCTGCTGCGCCGGGCGTCGGCCTCCCCCACGCGCCACGCGTGAAAACAGGCGAGGGTTCGAGAACAGGACGACCAGCCCCGACATCGCCCTGTCCCGGTGCGATTCCCTGTTCTCGCGCGAGGCCGCCACGATCCGCGCCCGCCGCACCCCGCCGCCCGCGCCCGCCGCCGCACCCCGCCGCGCGCGCACGGGCACGGCCCGCCTGCACTCCGGACGCCGGCCCGGGACACGACTCCCCCCACGGGGGTATTTCTGCGGGCCCGGGGCGATGCCGACCCGCAGGTGGTTCCCCGACCCCGGTGGACGGCGCTACTATTTGTTGACTTTTAGCAAACACCTGGCGCCCGGCCCCGCCCGATCGAGCCGCCCGCCACCCCTTCTCGATGAGGACAGATGTCAGACATCACCCGCAGCCGGCGCGCGCACACCGGCACCACCGACACGGTCATGACCCACCGCATGATCATGTTCGTGATCTTCGGCCTCATGGCCGGAATGTTCCTGTCCGCCCTCGACCAGACGATCGTCGGAACCTCGATCCGCACGATCGGCGACGACCTCCAGGGCCTGAGCCTGCAGGCCTGGGTCACGACCGCCTACCTGATCGTCTCGACGATCTCGACGCCCATCTACGGCAAGCTCTCCGACATCTTCGGCCGTCGCCCGCTGTTCCTGCTCGCGATCCTCATCTTCATCGTCGGATCCGTGCTCGCGAGCTTCTCGACCTCGATGGCCGAGCTCGCCGCCTTCCGCGCCATCCAGGGCCTCGGCGCCGGTGGCCTGATGTCGATGCCGCTGGCGATCATGGGCGACATCCTCGCCCCGCGCGAGCGCGCGAAGTACCAGGGCTACTTCCTCGCCGTCTTCGGCATCTCCAGCGTCATCGGCCCGCTCGTCGGCGGTCTGTTCGCCGGCGCCGACCAGATCCTCTTCATCACCGGCTGGCGCTGGGTGTTCCTCATCAACGTGCCGATCGGCATCGCGGCCCTCGCGATCGTGTGGCGGTTCCTGCACATCCCCAAGCAGCCGCGCCATTCGGTGCGCATCGACTGGTGGGGCGCCACGACCGTCATCGTCGCGCTGGTCCCGCTGCTGCTCGTGGCCGAACAGGGGCGCGAGTGGGGCTGGGGCTCGCCCATCGCGATCGCCTGCTACGCGGTCGGGGCCCTCGGCATCCTGGCCTTCGTCATCGCCGAGACGAAGATGAAGGACGACGCGCTCATCCCGCTGAAGCTCTTCCGCTCCCCCACCTTCTCGATGGCGACGATCATCGGCGTGCTCGTGGGCTTCGGCATGTTCGGCGCGATGCTCACGCTGCCGCTCTACCTGCAGCTCGTGCTCGGCTCGACGCCGACCGAGAGCGGCTTCGAGATGCTCCCGATGATCCTGGGCCTCATGATCGCCTCGATCGCGAGCGGTCAGATCATCGCGCGCACCGGTCGCTACCGCATGTTCCCGATCCTCGGCACGGCGCTGATGTCGGTGGGCTTCTTCCTGCTGACCTTCCTCAAGTACGACAGCCCCTACTGGCACGTCGCGCTCGCGATGCTCGTGATCGGCCTGGGCCTCGGCCAGCTCATGCAGACGCTCACGATCGCCAGCCAGAACTCCGTGGGTCTGCGCGACATGGGCGTGGCGACGAGCGGGTCGACGTTCTTCCGCCAGATCGGTGGAACGCTCGGCACGGCCGTCCTGCTCTCGCTGCTGTTCACGCTCATGCCGTCGAACATCATCGGGTCCTTCTCCGACCGCGGCACCCTCACCGACGCCCTCGACGCCGCCTTCGACCCCACGGTCGCCTCGGCACCGGCCAACGAGAAGATCATGTCGGGCATCTACACGCCCATCGTGACCCAGACGACCGATGCCGTGACCCAGCAGGTGCAGCAGGGCGTGCAGCAAGCACAGGATGCCGCGACTCAGGCCGTGGCGGCGCAGGTCGCCGCGGGGCAGATCCCGGCCGCCGCGCAGGCGCAGGCCACGCAAGCGGCGATCACCCAGGCGACGTCGGCCGCCGCGACGCAGATCCAGCAGCAGATTCCGGTCGCCCGCGTGGGCAGCGACGGATCGGTGAGCCTGGACTTCTCGAACGCCGCCGACCGCGCGGCCTTCGTCGACACCGTCGCGACGACGCTCGAGGAGCGATTCGAGGACGGCGGTGAGAACACCTCGATCGGCGACTCGACCCTGGACGACACCTCCTTCCTCGTGGGCGCCGACGCGCGTCTGACCAAGCCCTTCCTGGTCGGCTTCAACTCGTCGGCGACGAGCGTCTACTGGGTGGCGATGGGCGTGGTGCTGCTCGCGTTCGTGCTGTCGCTGTTCTTCCGCACGCCCCCGCTGCGCGCGAAGTCGGCGCTGCAGGAAGCCGCAGACGAGCGTCGCGGCCGCGACGACGAGGAGAAGCGCGCGGAGGAGTCCGCCGCGCAGACCGGCGCCCTGCTCACGCCGTGACCTGAACGACGAAGGGCGGGGCCGTCGCTAGACGCCCCGCCCTTCGTCGTCGTCACACCGCTTCGCGCGCGCGCAGGTCCTTCCGCAGGATCTTCCCCGACGTCGACTTAGGCACCACGTCGATGAACTCCACCCGCCGCACCTTCTTGTGGGGCGCGACCTGGCCGGCGACGAACGCCATGACGTCCTCCGCCGTCAGGCCGGCATCCGGTGCCGCCACGACGAACGCCTTGGGGATCTCCTCACCGTCGTCCCCGCGCACGCCGATGACGGCGGCATCCTGGATCTTCGGATGCGACAGCAGCAGCGCCTCGAGCTCGGCGGGGGCGATCTGGTAGCCGTGGTACTTGATGAGCTCCTTCAACCGGTCGACGATCGTGAAGTAGCCGTCGACGTGGTGGACGCCGATGTCACCGGTGTGCAGGAAGCCGTCGGCGTCGAGCGTCTCGGCGGTGGCGTCGGGCCGGTTCAAGTAGCCGAGCATGACGTTGGGGCCGCGCACCCAGATCTCGCCCGGCGCGGTCAGCCCGTCGTCACCGTGCTGCTCGAGCTCCGCGCCGGTCTCGGGGTCGACGAGCTTGGCGTCGCACCCCGGGATGAGCACGCCGACCGAACTGACCGGGAATCCCGAGCCGGCGGGGATGGCGTGCGAGACGGGACTCAGCTCGCTCATGCCGTAGCCCTGGAAGAACCGGGCACCGATGCGCCGGCCGGCCGTCTCGGCGGTCTCGCCGTCGAGCGGGGCCGCACCGGAGAAGACGCTGTGCACGCTGGAGAGGTCGAACTGGTCGACGGCGGGGTGCTTGGCGAGGGCGACCGCGATGGGCGGCGCGATGAAGAGGAACGTGCAGCGGTGCTCCTGCACGACCCGGAGGAACTCCATGAGGTCGAAGCGGGGCATGGTGACCAGTGTCGCCCGCTGACGCAGAGCGAGGTTCAGCAGCACCGTCATCCCGTAGATGTGGAAGAACGGCAGCACGGCGAGAACGCGATCGTCGGGTGAGATCTCGATGACCGATCGGCACTGGTGCACGTTCGCGACGAGGTTGCGGTGCGACAGCATGACCCCCTTCGGCACTCCGGTCGTGCCCGACGAGTACGGCAGCACGGCGACGTGCGTGGCAGGGTCGAACGACACCTCGGGCGGCGTCCGGCCCTCGGTGAGCAGCGAGCGCAGATCGGGGTGCCCGTCCGCACCGTCGAGCACGATCACGTGATCGTCGGCGATGCCCGCTGCGTCGGCCGCGGCCTTCGCCTGCGCGAGCAGCGGTGAGACGGTGACGAGCCAGGTGGCGGAGGCGTCGCGCAGCTGGTTCTCGATCTCGCGGGCCGTGTAGAGGGAGTTCACGGTGGTGATCGCAGCCCCCAGACGCAGGATGCCGTGGAACACCGTCGCGAAAGCCGGCACGTTCGGGCACAGCATCGCCACGACCGTGTCGGTGTCGACCCCGCGTGCGGCGAGCGCCCCGGCGAAGGCGTCGACCTGCGCGCGCAGGGCGCGGTAGGTGGTCTCCGCCCCGCTGGACGGGTCGACCAGGGCCACCCGGTCGAGATCGGTGTCCCCCAGCGAGGCGAACAGGTAGTCGTAGATGCTCTGATCCGGAACGTCGATGCTCGGATAGGGGCTCTGGAACACGGTTCTCTCCCTCGAAAACAGGCGCGGCGGCCGGGGCCGTCCGCTCATCCTGGCATCGGTGGGACGCGGTGTCACCCCGTGCGGAACCGGCTCTCGGCCGCCGCTCAGGTGAGCGACAGGATGACGCCGCCGGCCGCCCCCACGAGCACCACCGCCCACGCCGGCGTCTTGACCGCGACCAGCAGCACGAATCCCCCCACCGCGAGCACGAGGGGCCCCGGCCCCGTGATCGCGGTGGTGAACACGGGAGTGTAGAGAGCAGCGCCCAGGATGCCGACGACGGCGGCGTTCGCCCCGCGCATGGCCGCTCGAGCACGCGGCCGCGAGCGCACGGCATCCCAGAACGGGAGGACTCCGAGCAGCACGAGGAACCCCGGGAGGAAGATCGCCACGAGCGCGATCGCGGCGCCCGCGACGCCGCCTGGTCCCACGTCGGAGACGGCGCCGAGATAGGCCGCGAACGTGAAGAGGGGGCCGGGCACGGCCTGCGCCGCGCCGTAGCCGGCGAGGAAGGCCTCGGGCGTGACCCACCCCGTCTGCACGACACCGGCCTGCAGCAGCGGCAGCACGACATGACCGCCGCCGAAGACCAGGGCGCCCGAGCGGAAGAAGGCATCGGCGAGGGCGAGCACCTCCGCCCCGGTACCCGCGGCGAGCAGCGGGAGCGCGACGAGCCCGACCGCGAAGAGCACGAGGCACGACACGGCAGCCGCGCGGGGGACGCCGAACGGGGGCAGCTCGACCCCCGGCGGTTCGTCCGCACCGCGCAGCAGGAGCAGCCCCGCGACGACGCCCATCGCCAGCGCGCCGAGCTGCCCCGGAGCGGCGGAGAGCAGCAGCGCGAGGGCCAGGGCGACCACCGCGATCCCGGCTCGGCGGGCATCGGGCGCGAGGGTGCGGGCCATTCCCCACACCGCGTGGGCCACGATCGCCACCGCGACGATCTTGAGCCCGTCCAGGATCCCGTCGCCGATCGGTCCGCCGATCACGGCCGCGCCCGCCGCGAAGGCGACGAGCAGCACCGCCGAGGGGAGGGTGAAGGCCGCGAAGGCCGCGAGCGCGCCCGCGATGCCCGCGCGCTGGAGCCCCATCGCGAACCCGACCTGGCTGGATGCGGGTCCGGGGAGGAATTGGCACAGGGCGACGAGGTCGGCGTACGCCCGATCGTCCATCCAGCGGCGCCGGGTCACGAGATCGTCGCGGAAGTACCCCAGGTGGGCGACGGGACCGCCGAAGGAGGTGAGTCCCAGCCTCAAGAACGCGAGGAAGACCTCGCCCACCGATCCCGCCCGCCGCATCCGTCGATCCTCTCGCCGTGGGGGAAACGACAGGTGAACTCGTGGACCTCCGTCTACGCCAGCGGGACGGCGAGCAGCTCGTCGACGAGGCGCAACGTCGCCGCGGTGAGGTCCTGGTCCCCGGCGATGTCGGCGCCCTCGATCGCCTGTCGCAGACGCTCGACCTCCCCCACCATCGGGTTGTCGGGGGCGGCGACCTCGATCGCGTACGGGGCCCGACCGCGCGGGGTCACGATGAGCCGTCGGGGCGCGTCGACGGCATCGATCGCGAGCGAGGCGTCCTCGCCCTGGATCTCGCTCGGCAGGGCCGTGTCGGTGATCTTCGACCAGGCGACGTCGGCGATGAATCCGTCGTAGACGGCGAGGGCGCTGCCGAGACCGTCGGTCCCGGAGGCGATGCCCACGCGCGCGCCCTGGATCGACCTCGGCTCGCCGAACAGGCGGACGAGGGCATGCAGTGGATAGACCCCGAGATCGCGCAGCGCGCTGCCCCCGAGCGCCGGGTCGAAGATGTTCGTCTGCTCTCCCGCGAGGACGTGGTCGTACCGCGCCGATCTCTTCTCGTAGCGCAGAGAGACCCGTCGCACCGCGCCGAGACGCGGAAGGAGGTCGCGCACGGCGGACAGCCCGGGGTCGTAAGCGGTGCGCATGGCCTCGAGAAGCACCACGCCCCGCGCCCGGGCACGTCCCACCGCGGTGTCCCAGTCGGCGGCCGACAGCACGGCCGGCTTCTCGACGAGGGTCGGGATGCCGGCATCCACCGCCTGAGCGATCTGCGCGGCGTGCACGGAGTTGGGGCTGGCGAGGTAGACGGCATCCACGTCGGGGGCGGCGAGGAGGTCGTCGAGCCCGACCGCGACACCGGGGGCGCCGATCACGTCGGCGAAGGCGCGCGCCCGGCCCTCGTCTCGAGAGGCCACTCGCGAGACCACCGTGTTGTCCACCGCACCCACCGCCTCGGCGAAGCGCTCGGAGATGCTGCTGGTGCCGACGATGCCGATACGGATCATGCGCCCATCCTCTCGCGCCCGCGCATCGCGACGCGAAGGGTCCCGGGCGCGCGCGAAGCGCCCCGCTAGGATCGCGGCGAGCCGCCCCACCCGATCCCGAGGCATCATGACGACCACCCGAGCCGCCCGCCGTCGGCGCGCCAGCCGCCGCGTCCGCGCGCGGCGCACCCTCGTCGCGACCGTCGCCGTCGCCCTGATCGCCGGGGCGGTCGCCGTCTTCGCCCTCACCCGTGCGCCGATCGCGCCGTCCGAGACGAGCGCCGCGAGCGGAGCGCCGTCGAGCTCCCCGACGCCCACCCCGACGCCGACGCCTCTCTCCCCGGCGCAGCGGTTGCTGTCGACCACCACCGACCCGAACGCCTGCGCGGTCTCGTTCGCGGGCGACGGCATCGCCCTCGACCCGCAGGTGCAGACGCAGGGGGTCCGCTACGAGGCGCTGCCGATCCCGCGCGCGGACGGCCGGGTGTTCGCCGGCTGGTACCCGACCACCTCCGACGCCTCCGCACTGACCGCCTCCACCCGCGTCAACGGCGCCGACCTCGTGACCTGCACCGATCGCGAACGGGTGCTGCACGCCGGGTGGGTCACGCCCCAGGCGAACGCGGCGGAGGATGCCGGCATCCCGATCCTCATGTACCACCAGTTCACGCGGAAGCCCGAGGGAGAAGACGGCTGGCTGCGCGGCAATTACGCGTACGTCGGCGACTTCGATGCCCAGATGGCGTACATCAAGGACGCGGACTTCTACCTGCCGACGTGGGACGAGCTGAGCGCCTTCATCGACGGAGCCCTCTTCCTGCCCCGACACTCCGTGATCATCACCGACGACGACGCGGACTCCAGCTGGCTCGAACTCGCCGCTCCCATCGTCGACGGCAAGAACCTGCTGACCACGTCGTTCGTCATCACGTCGTTCCGCACCGAACCGACACCGAACAAGTTCGTGCTGCAGCGTTCGCACACGCACGACATGCATCGCGCCGGCGCCGACGGCAAGGGGCGCATGGTCAACGAGGATGCCGACACGATCGCCGCCGATCTGGAGCAGTCCGCACGGATCCTCGGGGCGAAGGAGGTCGTCGCGTATCCGTTCGGCCACTACAACGACACGACCAAGGAGGGCGTGCGCCGAGCCGGCTTCGAGCTCGGACGCACCATCGAGCCGGGGTATGTCCGCATCGGCACGGATAAGCTGGCCCTGCCTGTCGTCCGTATCAATTACGGAATGACGGTCGACGATCTGAAAGCGAAGATCGGCTGAGCGTCGACGCGATATCGCGCCGGTAACGGGCGGTTTCTGGCCGGACGCTGGGGTGAACACCCGCTAGCTCCCAGGTAACTCCTCCACAATCCCAATTTGGGCACGCGTCGGCCGGTCTACGCTGTGTACTTCTGTCTTACCGAGAAAACGCGAGCACACATGGATATTTCCGTCATCGTTCCGACCTTCAACGAGGGTCCGAACGTCGCCGAGCTCGTTCGTCGCACGACGGACGCCCTGCTCGGTCGTGACGTGGAGATCATCTTCGTCGACGACTCCCGCGACGACACCCCCGACATCATCCGGGCCGTCGCAGCGACCTCCGCCGTTCCGGTTCGCCTCATCCACCGCGACGAGCCCGTCGGCGGGCTCGGTGGCGCCGTCGTCGAGGGCATCAAGGCCGCGGTGTCCGACTACTGCGTCGTCATGGACGGCGATCTGCAGCACCCGCCGGAGGTCATCGCCGAACTGCTCGCGCGCGCCGAGGTGGGCGATGCCGACGTGGTCGTGGCATCCCGCTACATCGCCGGCGGAACCTCCGACGGTCTGGCCAACGCCGTACGCACCACGGTGTCGCGGGCGTCCACGCTTCTCACCAAGGCCATGTTCCCCAAGAAGCTGCACAACTGCTCCGACCCCATGACGGGGTTCTTCCTCGTCGACCGGCGCTCCCTCGAGGTCGAGACCCTGCAGCCGCGCGGCTTCAAGATCCTGCTCGAGATCCTTGCGCGCAAGCAGATGCGCGTCGCCGAGGTGCCTTTCTCGTTCGCTCCCCGCTTCGCCGGCGAGTCGAAGGCGTCGTTCAGCCAGGGCATGCGCTTCCTCACCCAGCTCACGATGCTGCGATTCGGCCGCATGTCCGCGTTCGCCCTCGTCGGCGGTCTCGGGGCCGTCGCGAACCTCGTGATCATGTGGGCGCTTCAGGCCGTCGGCGTTCAGTACCTCATCGCCGCGGTGATCGCGAGCGTCGTGACCATCGTGGCGAACTTCCTCGCCCTCGAGTACCTCGTCTTCGCCGACATGCGCGCGGAGTCCGGGCTCATGCGACACCGGTTCATCAAGTCGTTCACGTTCAACGGCGTCGAAGCCATCGTGCGCATCCCGGTCATCTGGGTCCTGGTCAGCCAGGCGCACATCCAGAGCGTCGTCGCCGCCGCGCTCACGCTCATCGCCGCCTTCATCGTGCGATTCGTCTTCCACGCGCTCGTCGTGTACGCGCCCAAGAAGAGCCGCGTCGGGAAGGTCGTCCACGCCATCGAGCCCCTCGAGGACGAAGTCACCGCCTGAGCCCGGGCCAGCGGTCATGCGCCACCCGTCGGGTGGGGTTCTCAGCGCCCGCCGAGCGCGGGCGGCGTACGCTGGAGCCATGTCTTCCGACGCATCCATCCGTATGTTCGGCGCCGACTGGTGCCGTGATTGCATCCGCACCAAGAAGCAGCTCGACGAGCTCGGCATCGACTACGAGTACGTCGATCTGGTCGCCGATCCCGCCGCCGCCGACGTCGCCAAGGAGATCTCGGGTCGCACGAGCATCCCCGTCGTCGTCTACCCCGACTCCAGCCACCACGTCGAGCCCTCCAACGCCGACGTCGAGGCCAAGCTCCGCGAACTCTCGCTGATCTGACGACCGTGCGGTCGGTCCGACGGGCGTTGACCGGCGAGAGCGGCACGATGCTGCCGGCCTTCGTCGACCACCACGTGCATCTGCACCTCGTCGACTCCTCCGACCTCCCCCGGCGCGGGATCGCCGCCGTCGTCGACCTCGGCGGTGATCCCGTCGCACTCGCCCGGCGCCCGGACGGGCTCCCCCGCGTCGCCTACGCGGGAGCGTTCCTCACCGTCCCGGGCGGCTACCCCGCCGGGCGGCCATGGGCGCCGGAGAGCGTCGTGCGCGTCGTGACGGGCAGTTCGCGGCATCCGGGAGTCGACGGAGGAGCGCGCACCGCGGTCGACGCGCAAGCGGATGCCGGCGCGTCGGTCATCAAGGTCGCCCTCCATGCCGACGCGGGCCCCGTCCCCGACGACGACACGCTCGCCGCGATCGTCGAGAGCGCGCGCGAGCGCGGAATCGCGGCCGTCGCGCACGCGCAAGGCGACGGCCAGGTGGAGCGCGCGATCGACGCCGGCGTCTCGACCCTCGCTCACGCCCCTTTCGACGCTCCGCTGTCGCGCCGGGTGATCTCGCGGGCCGTCGCGGCCGGGCAGGCGTGGATCTCGACCCTCGACATCCACCGCGGAGAGGCCCGGCGCCTGGCGATCGCGAACGTCCGCGCCTTCGCCGCGCGCGGAGGGCGGGTGCTGTACGGCACCGACCTCGGCAACGGTCCCCTGCCGGTGGGGCTGAACCGCCGCGAGCTGCTCGCCCTGCACGAGGCGGGCGTTCGCGGCGACGCCCTCGTCGCCACCCTGACGGATCCCTGGCCCGGCTCCACGGCGACGGACGCCGTCTCGACCTTCATCGCCGGTCCGACCCCCACCGACCCCGACGACGTGCCCACCTGGCTGAGCCGGGGGACGGTCGTCCCGACCGAGGAGCTCACGCGTGTCGACTGACCCCTCCCCCGCCTTCGGATCCGTCGACCGCATGGAGGTGCCGCACGCCTCCCTCGAGGTCGAGGCGGCGGCCCTCGACGCCGACGATCCGCTCGCGTCGTATCGCGACGCCTTCGTCGGGGCGGAGACCCCGCTGGTGTACTTCGACGGCAACTCGCTCGGCCGACCGCCCCGGGCCACCGCCGAACGACTCTCCCGGTTCGTGACCGAGGAGTGGGGCGGCCGCCTCATCCGCGGCTGGGACGAAGCGTGGATGGAGCTCCCCTTCGCGATCGGCGACCGTATCGGATCGCTCGCGCTCGGTGCGGCCCCCGGGCAGACGGTGATCGGCGATTCCACCACCGTGCTGCTGTACAAGCTGATCCGCGCCGCGCTCGACGCGCAGAGCACGGCCGACCCCGAGCGGGTCGAGATCGTGGTGGGGCGCGACGACTTCCCCACCGACCGCTACCTCGTCGAGGGCATCGCGGCCGAGCGGGGCGCCCGCGTCGTCTGGGTGGAGGTCGACACGGAGCGGGGCGTGGATGCCGACCTGCTGCGCGACGCGGTCGGCCCGCGCACCGCGGTGGTGCTGCTCAGCCACGTCTCGTACCGCTCCGGGTACCTCGCCGACGGCCTCGCGCTCACCGCGATCGCGCACGAGGCGGGAGCGCTCGTGCTGTGGGACCTGTGCCACTCCGCCGGATCGGTGCCGATGGAGCTCGACGCGTGGGGCGCCGACCTCGCCGTCGGGTGCACCTACAAGTACCTCAACGGCGGCCCCGGCTCCCCGGCGTTCGCCTATGTCGCCGCACGCCACCAGCGCCGCCTCACCCAGCCGGTGCAGGGGTGGATGGGGGCGGCCGACGTCTTCTCGATGGGGCCGCAGTACCACCCCGCCGACGGCATGCGCCGCTTCCTGTCGGGGACGCCTCCGGTGCTCGCGATGATCGCGATGCAGGACACCCTCGACCTGCTCGCGGAGGCGGGCATCGCGGCGGTTCGACGCAAGTCGATCGCGCTGACCGAGTTCGCGGTGCGCGCGGCGGACGGCATCCTGGCTCCTCTCGGGGTGCGCCTCGCGTCTCCGCGCGATGCCGCCGAGCGCGGAGGGCATCTGACGCTGTCGCACCCCGCGATGCGTGCGGTGACCGCTCGGCTGTGGGAGGACGACGTGATCCCCGACTACCGCGACCCGCACGGTCTGCGCATCGGGTTGTCGCCCTTGTCGACGAGCTTCACCGAGACGCTGACGGGACTGCACGCCGTCGCCGACGCCCTCCGCGCGGAGGGCTGAGACCCCGCGGTCGAGGACGTAAGAGGCGGAGGGCTAGCCTCGGAGGGTGATCGATCCGCTCCTCGTCGTCGTCGCCGGCGTGGTGGTCGTCGCCCTCGCCACGGTCATCGGGCCGCGCTTCAACCTCGCCGGACCCCTGGTGCTGCTCGCCATCGGCGCGGGGGTGAGCCTCCTCCCCTTCGTCCCCGCCTTCGCGGTCAACCCCGAGGTCATCCTCATCGGGGTTCTCCCGCCGCTGCTGTACTCGGCGGCGGTGCAGCTTCCCGCCATCGAGTTCCGGCGCGACTTCGCCCCCATCGCCGGGCTCTCGGTGCTGCTCGTCGTCTTCAGCTCGCTCGTGCTCGGCCTCTTCTTCTGGGCCGTCATCCCCGGCCTCGGGCTCGCTCTCGCGATCGCGCTGGGCGCCATCCTCAGCCCCACGGATGCCGTGGCCACCTCGATCGCCAAGCGCCTGGGCATCTCGCCGCGCGTGGTGACGATGCTCGAGGGAGAGAGCCTGCTCAACGACGCCACCGCGCTCGTGCTGCTGCGCACCGCGGTCGCAGCCGTGGCATCCGGATTCGCCTTCGGCGATGCCCTGGCCTCGTTCGCGTGGGCCGTGGCGATCGCCCTCGCGCTGGGCGCCGTCGTCGGCTGGGTCAACCTCCGCGTGCGCGAGCGTGTGACGAACTCCGCCGCGAACACCGCGTTGAGCTTCACCGTGCCGTTCATCGCCTACCTGCCGACCGAACACCTGGGCGGCTCGGGTCTGGTCGCCGCGGTGGTCGCGGGCATCGTGACCGGACAGGGCGCGGCACGGCGCTTCACCCCGGAGCAGCGCATCAGCGACCGACTCAACTGGCGCACGATCGAGCTGATCCTCGAGGGCGGGGTCTTCCTCGTCTTCGGACTCGAGCTCAAGGACATCGTCACGGCCAACCTCCGCGAGCACGAGGGCCTCTGGCACGGGACGTGGCTGGCGCTCTCGGCGCTCGGCATCACCCTCGCGGCCCGTGCGCTGTACGTGTCGTGGCTCATCTGGATCCAGGGGCGGCGCAGTCGCCGCGCCGACCGTCACCAGGAACGCGTCGACGACGCGCAGCGCCGCCTCGACCGGTTCGAGGAGGCCTACCGCACGGCGCCCGAGCAGTTCGGCATCCGGGCCGAGGACCCCGCTCGCGCCGCGCGGCGCATCGGGTGGATGCGCGCGCGCATCTCGCGCACCCTGGCCGATCTGGACTACTACCGCGACACCCCGTTGGGCGCGCGGCATGGGAGCGTCATCGTCTGGGCGGGAATGCGCGGCGTGGTGACCCTCGCGGCGGCGCAGACCCTCCCCGAGGACACCTCGCAACGCCCGCTGCTGATCTTCGTCGCCTTCCTGGTCGCCCTGTTCAGCCTGGTCCTGCAGGGGCTGACCCTGCCGGCCGTCGTCCGCCGGGTCGGACTCGCGGGCGACGGGGGCGAGGGACCGTCGCGCGAGGAGCAACGCGCCCTCGACGCGGAGCTCCGGGATGCCGCGATCGCGGCCGTGCAGTCGGGCTCGCTCGTCCGGCGGGACGGCGCCGCCTTCCCGGCCGACATGATCGAGCGCGCGGGCGCCCGCCTCGTGCAGCCGCCCGACGAGGAGGCTTCGATGCGCGTGCGCGACTTCCTCGAGTTGCGGCTCGCCTCGATCGAGGCGATGCGCCGCCGTCTGCACGACGTCGGCCGCGACGGCCGCTACAGCACGGCCGCGCTCAGGCATGCCCTCGCCGAACTCGATGCCGACCAGCTCAGCCTCGAGCTGCGCATCGACGACGGCGAGGACGACTGACGCGGAATACCGCGGCCGGCGTCGGGGTTTTCATTCACGCGCATGCGGTCACCGCGAGATCCGCGATGACTCGACGGCGGGAGAGAAGTGCATCCATGAGCAGGTTCGCCCAGAAGGTCGCCCTCGTCACCGGTGGCGGAAGCGGAATCGGAGCCGCGATCGCGCGGGAGCTGGCCGCGGAAGGCGCGTCGGTCGTCGTGACCGACATCAACGAGGATGCCGCCCAGGGCGTCGTGCAGCAGATCACCGACGCGGGAGGAACCGCTGCGGCCTTCGCGCAGAACACCGCGAAGTGGGAGGACTCCGAGGCGGCCGTCGCCTTCGCCCGCTCGACCTTCGGCGGACTCCACCTGGCCGTGAACAACGCCGGCATCGGCGCCCCGCCCCAGAACATCGGCGACTACGACATCGAGGCCTGGGACCGCGTGCGCGCGGTCGACCTCGACGGCGTCTTCTACGGCCTCAAGTTCCAGTTGCCGGCCATCGTCGCCTCCGGCGGCGGTGCGGTGGTGAACATGGCATCCGTCCTCGGGTCGGTCGGCATCGCGCAGAACGCGGCCTACGTTGCCAGCAAGCACGCGCTGGTCGGTCTGACGAAGGTCGCCGCCCTCGAGTACACGAAGCAGGGCGTGCGCACGAATGCCGTGGGCCCGGGCTTCATCGACACCCCGCTGGTGCGCTCGAGCCTGACCCCCGAGGCCCTGACGCACCTCGAGAACGAGCACGCGACCGGACGCCTCGGCACGGACTCCGAGGTCGCCGCGTTGACGCTGTTCCTGCTCAGCGACGCCGCGTCGTTCATCTCGGGCAGCTACCACCTCGTCGACGGCGGGTACTCGGCGCACTGAGTCCCGGGCCCGTCGCACGTCGCGTGCGGCGGGCCCTTCCGTGTGCGGGGGCTGAGGGCGGTGGGTCGGGCCGGTGTGGGGGTCACGTTGGCGTTGGGGGTGGCGTCGGTGTCGGCGTTCGCGGTAGCGAGCGTGTCCCACGTATGCCCGGCGCGGGACTGCGTGAAGGGCACTTCCCGGGCCACTCATCGCCCTCGGCGGGACGAGGGGCCGCGGGCGTGGCCCGGGGGGCGGTTTCGCAGGAGCGTGGGGCACAATGGTCGCGGAGGTTTCCATGAGCGATCCGATCCCGACGATGCCGTCATCCACGGATGCCGCCGGGAGCGCCGCGGTGCCCGTGATGCATACCGCGGCCGAGTGCCCGAAGTGCTTCACCGAGCTGCAGAGCGATCGGGACTGGTGGCGTGCCCGCCCCGCGGGGTCCCGCCTCGTCGGACTGGTCGTGTCGCGTCCCGACATGCCCACCGTCGTGCAGCAGCGTGACGACCTGACGCGCTTCGGGGTTCCCATCGAGGGCTTCCGACACCCGGCTCCCGAGACGCTCGAGGGATGGGCGAACCGACTCGACCGATTCTTCGGCACGCTGACGCGCGGCGATGTGCTCGTGGTGGCGAGCGTTCACGCGCTCGGTCTGACGCGCGAAGACGAAACGCGCGCGGTGGCCGACCTGCGCCGCCGCGGCGTCATGGTGAAGGTGCTGTCGCACGGCGACCGGCACCTGCACGACGCATCGCTCCCCGCGCGCGGCTGACCGGAGTCCCCCGCGGAGACGGCGGCGCACCGCGAGCTGCGGGACCGGAACCTCGTCGCGTGCCGACGCGACGTGCGCCGGGCCCCGTGCCCGGAGACCGACGACGCGCGCGACAGACCCGGCGATCAGCCGCCGACGTAGCGTGCGAGGTGCTCTCCCGTGAGCGTCGAGCGCTCGGCGACGAGGTCGGCGGGCGTCCCCTCGAACACGACCGTGCCGCCGTCGCGACCGGCCCCGGGGCCGAGGTCGACGAGCCAGTCGGCGTGCGCCATCACCGCCTGGTGGTGTTCGATCACGACGACGGTGTTGCCGGCATCCACGAGCTGATCCAGGAGCCGAAGGAGCGTGTCGACGTCGGCGAGGTGCAGTCCTGTCGTGGGCTCATCGAGGACGTAGACGGCACCGGACTTCGCCATCGAGATCGCGAGCTTGAGGCGCTGGCGTTCTCCGCCCGACAGCGTGCTGAGTGATTGTCCCAGCGTGAGGTAGCCGAGCCCCACATCGCGCAGCCGACCGAGGACGGCCACCGCCGGACCGGCGACGAGGAACTCCCCCGCCTCGGCGACCGACATCGCGAGCACTTCGGCGATGTTCTTCCCGTCGAGCGTGTACTCGAGCACGTCGTCGGAGAACCCGGTGCCCTCGCACAGTTCGCAGACGGTCTCGACCGTGGATTGGAACCCCAGCTGCGTCACGATGACGCCGAGGCCCTTGCATGCGGCGCACGCACCCTGGCTGTTGGCGCTGAACAGCGCCGGCTTGACCCCGTTCGCCTTGGCGAACGCCGCCCGCACCGCGTCGAGGATGCCGGTGTAGGTCGCGGGGCTGCTGCGCCGCGAGCCCTTGATCGCGGTCTGGTCGACCACGACGACGTCGTCGAACGAGGGGAGGTTGCCGTGGATGAGCGACGACTTGCCGGAGCCGGCGACCCCCGTCACCACCGTGAGCACTCCGCGCGGGATGTCGACGTCGACACCGCGGAGATTGTGCTGGCTCGCCCCCCGGATGGGGAGCGCGCCGGTGGCCTCGCGCACACTGTCTTTGAGGTGCGCGCGGTGGTCGAGGAAGCGACCGGTCAGGGTGTCGGAAGCCCGCAGCCCCGCGACATCGCCCTCGAACTGGATCACGCCGCCCTCGCGGCCGGCGCGCGGACCGAGGTCGACCACGTGGTCGGCGATGTCGATGACCTCCGGCTTGTGCTCGACGACGAGCACCGTGTTGCCCTTGTCGCGCAACTGCAGGAGCGTCTCGTTCATGCGCTGGATGTCGTGCGGGTGCAGGCCCGCGGTGGGCTCGTCGAACACGTAGGTGATGTCGCTCAGGCTCGAGCCCAGGTGCCGGATCATCTTGGTGCGCTGCGCCTCCCCGCCCGACAGCGTGCCGCTCGAACGGTCGAGCGAGAGGTAGCCGAGGCCGATGTGGACGAAGGCGTCGAGCGTCTCGCGCAGACCCTGCACGAGCGGTGCCACCGAGAGGTCGTCGATCGTGCCCACCCAGGCGGCGAGGTCGGTGATCTGCATGGCTGCGGCATCCGCGATGTTGACGCCGCCGATACGCGACGAGCGCGCGCCGTCGTTGAGACGCGTGCCCTCGCACGCCGGGCAGGGGACGACCGTGGCCGCGCGGTCGACGAAGGCGCGGACGTGCGGCTGCAGCGCGTCGCGGTCTTTCTGCAGCATGCTCTTGGTGATCTTGGGGACGAGCCCCTCGTATGTCATGTTGGTGTTCGCGATGCGCACCTTCGTCTGCTCTTTGTAGAAGAAATCATCGCGCTCCTGAGGAGTGAAGTCGCGCACGGGCTTGTCGGGGTCGAGGAAGCCTGACTCGCTGAAGACGCGCACCATCCAGCCGTCGGCCGTGTAGCCGGGCACGAGGATGGCCCCCGCGTTCAGCGAGAGCGACGCATCGACGAGCTGGTCGAGGTCGAGGTCGCCGACCTGGCCGAGGCCCTCGCACTCGGGGCACATCCCGCCGGTGATCTCGAAGGATCGGCGCTCCTTCTGCCCCTTCTTCGCACCCGTCGCGATCGTCACCGCGCCCGCTCCGGAGATCGAGGGCACGTTGAACGAGAACGCCTGCGACGACCCGACGTGCGGCTGACCGAGGCGGCTGAAGAGCACGCGCAGCATGGCGTGGACGTCGGTGGCCGTGCCGACGGTGGAGCGGGCGTTCGCGGCCATGCGCTCCTGATCGACGCGGATGGTCGCGCTGAGGTTCTCGAGGGCATCGACGTCGGGCCGCGACAGCTCGCCCATGAACTGCTGCACGAAGGTGGGATAGGTCTCGTTGATGAGCCGCTGCGACTCGGCCGCGATGGTGCCGAACACCAGCGACGACTTTCCCGACCCACTGACCCCGGTGAACACCGTGAGACGCCGCTTGGGCACGTCGAGGTCGACGTTTTTGAGGTTGTTCTCTCGCGCGCCCCGCACGCGGATGACGTCGTGGGCGTCGGGACCGGTCATGGGCGCCTCCTCGGGATCGTCCCCAGTGTGGCGCAGACCACCGACATCGGCCAGCGAGGGCGCGGGGTGCGCCGGTCCGGGCGGCATGCCGGGTGCGGCGGGCGGGGGTGCGGCGTGTGCGGCGGGCGGGGGTGGCGTGCGGGTGCGGCGGGCGGAAGGCGGCGGGCCGGTCAGGCGCGAGCACAGCGGGACGGGCGGAGCCGGAAGACCCCACCGGCACACGGGACGGGCGGAGCCGGAAGACCCCACCGGAACACGACGGTGCCCCCGCAGACGGATCTGCGGGGGCACCGGGGACGGGGGCTCAGCCCTGCGCGCGGCGATTCGTGCGCGGCGAACGGGCGCCGACGACCATGCCGGTCGTCGGGGCACCGGATGCCGAGCGACCCGCGCCCTGGGCACGGGCGGCGCCGGCGCGCTGGGCGCCGCCGGCCGACTGTCCGCGTCCGGCACCCGAACGCTGGCCCTGGCCGCGCCCGCCCTGGGGCGCGTGACCGGCGGCCGCGGGAGCCTCGGAACCCTGACCGCCACCGCTGCCACCGCGTCCGCGACGACGGCGACCGCCACCGGCGGCCGGGGCTGCGGCATCCTGGCCCGGGGTGCGGGCGGCGCGCTTGCGCTGGGCGTTGGCGCCCTGCGAGCGGCCCCCGCCCTGCGGCTGGGCGACGACCGGCTCGGGCTTGACGTACGGCGCGACCTCACCGACCAGCGCCACGACCTCGGGCGAGGCGGGGGTGACGGGCTGCGGGGTGGCGGAGATCTTCGCCTTGCGGAGGATGTCGAGGGTGTCGCGACGCTGCTCGGGCAGCATGATCGTCACCACATCGCCGGCGGAGCCCGCGCGGGCGGTGCGGCCGGAGCGGTGCAGGTACGCCTTGTGCTCGACGGGCGGGTCGACGTGCACGACCAGTTCGACGCCGTCGACGTGCACGCCGCGGGCGGCGACGTCGGTGGCCACGAGAACCTTCGCGCGGCCGTCGCCGAAGGCGGCGAGGTTGCGGTCGCGAGCGGGCTGGGACAGGTTGCCGTGCAGGTCGACGGCGGGGATGCCCGAGGCGGTGAGCTGCTTCGCGAGCTTCTTGGCCTGGTGCTTGGTGCGCATGAAGAGGATGCGTCGCGCCGTGCCCGAGGCGAGGGTCTGGACGAGGTCCTTCTTGGCATCCGCGTCGGCCGGGGCGAAGACGTGGTGCGTCATCGCGGCGACGTGCGAGTGCGCCTCGTCGACCGAGTGCAGGACCTCGTTGCGCAGGAAGCGCTTGACGAGCTTGTCCACGCCGTTGTCGAGCGTCGCCGAGAACAGCAGACGCTGACCGTCGGCGGGGGTGCGCGAGAGCAGGCGGGTGACTCCGGGGAGGAAGCCGAGGTCGGCCATGTGGTCGGCCTCGTCGAGGACGGTGATCTCGATGTCGCCGAGGTTCGCGAAGCCCTGGCCGATGAGATCTTCGAGGCGGCCGGGGCACGCGACGAGGATGTCGACGCCGGCGTTCAGCGCGTCGACCTGACGCTTCTGGTTCACGCCGCCGTAGACGGTCGTGGTGACGAGTCCGAAGGGCTGGGCGAGGGGCTTGATGACCTCGTCGATCTGGTTCGCGAGCTCGCGGGTCGGGGCGAGCACGAGCGCGCGGGGCTTGCGTCCGCGACGGCGATCGGTGGACGCGGCGAGACGCGCGACCAACGGCAGCGAGAAGGCGAGGGTCTTGCCCGAGCCGGTCTTGCCGCGGCCGAGCACGTCACGCCCGGCGAGGGTGTCGGGCAGGGTGTCGGCCTGGATCGGGAAGGGCTCGTTCTTGCCCTGGGCGGCGAGAACGTCGATGAGAGGGGCGGGCACGCCGAGGTCGGCAAAAGTCTGGGACGTCATGAATACTCCTGCCGCGGCGCACGCGCGCACGGCGGTTCGGGATGCCGCGATGCTGCGGCCAAGTGGGCGAAGGCGCCGGGTGGCGCATCCGTTCGCCGTGAAGGTCAAAGGCCCGAGAAGAAGGGGCCGGTGCGTTCGACGACGCGCGGAGCGAAAGCTCCTGGGTCCAGTCTACCCGTTTCGGGCCGCGCGGCCGTCAGGCCGCACGCCAGCACCCCGCAACGTGGTCGTCGACCATGCCCGACGACTGCATGAGCGCGTACATGGTGGTCGGTCCGACGAAGCGGAACCCGCGGCGGCGGAGGTCTTTGCTCAACGCGGTCGACTCGGGCGTCACCGCGGGCACCTCGGCGAAGGTCGCCGGGGGCGTGTGGGATGCCGGGGCGAACGACCACATCAGTGCATCGAGCTCGCCCGGGCCCATGGCCGCGACGATCGCCGCGTTGCCGATCGCGGCCTCGATCTTGCCGCGGTGGCGGATGATGCCGGCATCCTGAAGCAGACGCTCGACGTCGTCGGGGCCGAACCGCGCCACGACCGACGGCTCGAAGTCGTGGAACACCTCGCGGAAGCGCGGACGCTTGCGCAGGATCGTGATCCAGGCGAGGCCCGCTTGGAAACCCTCGAGGCTCATCTTCTCGAACAGCGGGCGGTCGCCGTGCAGCGGGGTGCCCCACTCCTCGTCGTGGTAGCGCTGGTACTCCGCGTCGGAACCGGCCCATGCGCAGCGGGTGACGCCGTCGGCTCCGGTCACGAGGTCGTTCATGCTCCCAGGCTAGGCCGGACCGCCGACATCGAACGATCAGGGAGCGCGCTGCACGCACGGCTCGAGCGCGGGTCGTGCGAGGACAGGGGATCACACGAGAACAGGCCGACCCTGCACGGATCGGCCTGTTCTCGTCGCATCCCCTGTTCTGACGACAGGGATGCCGCTAGCGCGCGGGCTTCTTCTCCGGAACCGGGGCGTCGCCCGAAGCCTTCAGGGCGGCGTAGTACGACGCGGCCTCGTTCTGCCGGTCGTCCTCGACGCCGGACGCGATCGACGCGCGGATGTGCTCCGGGCCGTAGCCGAACGCGTCGACGAGGTCCTGCGCGTGCGGACGCAGCCGAGCGCAGAGGCGATCGATGTAGCTGGAGACGGCGGCGGCCCGCTGCGTCGAGAGCCGACCGTGGATCAGGTACCACGCGAGGTGCTTCTCGATCAGCTGCAGTCCGAACAGGTCGCGCAGCCAGGTCAGCACCTTCAGGGTGTCGCGGTCGTCGACGCGGTTGATGGCGTCGGTGAACGCCTCCCACTGCAGCAGCTCGCCGTGCGCGCGCGCGGCCTCGATGAGCTCGGCCTGGTTCTCGTTGAACAGTGCCGCCGCGTCGTCGCGGGAGAGCTTGGATGCCGGACGGAGGCGCCCCGCGATGTCGGCGATCATCTGCTGGACACGGCCGGCCAGGAGCTCGTGCTGCTGTTCGGCGCGCAGACCCTTCTCCACCGATCGGGCGGTCGAGCCGAAGTCGCTGACGGCCTGACCCAACTGACGCATGCCCGCTCCGTGGAAGAGCTTGCCGGCGGTCTGGCCGACGGCGAAGGCGGCGAGCTGCTTGGCATCCTTGCCCTTGAACTGCTTCGCGTAGTCGGCGAGGAGGCGCTTGCCGACGAGCTGCAGAAGGATGTTGTTGTCGCCCTCGAAGGTGACGTAGATGTCGAGGTCGGCGCGCAGACCGACCAGGCGGTTCTCGAACAGGAAGCCCTGTCCTCCGCACGCCTCGCGCGCCTCCTGCAACGTGTCGAGCGCGTGCCAGGTCGACAGGGGCTTGAGGGCGGCGGCGAGGGTCTCGAGGTCTTCGCGGTCGGCGTCGGTGTCGGCCTTTCCGCTGAAGACGCCGTCGAACTTCTGCAGGAACTCGTCGTGCGCGAAGATCTCGGCGTAGGTCGTGGCCAGGCGCGGCAGGAGGCGCCGCTGGTGCTTGCCGTAGTCGAGCAGGGTCACCTCGGGGGTGCCGCTGCCCGAGTCGAACTGGCGGCGCTGGTTGCCGTAGGTGATCGCGATCGTCAGACCGATGGCCGATGCCCAGGCGGCCGCGCCGTCGAGCGAGACGCGTCCCTGGACGAGGGTGCCGAGCATCGTGAAGAACCGGCGCCCCGGGCTCGCGATCTCGCTCGAGTACGTGCCGTCGGCCGCGACGTCGCCGTAGCGGTTGAGGAGGTTCGTGCGAGGGACGCGCACCTGGTCGAAGTGCAGACGACCGTTGTCGATGCCGTTCAGACCGCCCTTCAGACCGTCGTCTTCTCCGCCGATGCCCGGGAGGAAGCTCCCCTCCTCGTCGCGCAGCGGCACGTAGAAGCAGTGCACGCCGTGGTTGACGCCCTTCGTGATGAGCTGGGCGAACACCGTCGCGGCCTTGCCGTGCAGGGCGGCGTTGCCGAGGTAGTCCTTCCACGCACCGCGGAAAGGCGTGTGGATGACGAACTCCTCGGTCTCGGGGTCGTAGGTCGCGGTGGTCCCGATCGCCGAGACGTCAGACCCGTGTCCGGTCTCGGTCATGGCGAAGGCGCCCGGGATCTCGAGGCTCATGATGCCGGGGAGCCACTTGTCGTGGTGCTCGCGCGTGCCCAGCTGCAGCACGGCCGAGCCGAACAGGCCCCACTGCACGCCCGACTTGATCTGCAGGCTGGGGTCGGCCGCGACGAGCTCTTCGAAGCCGGCGATGTTGGCGCCGTTGTTCTCCTCACCGCCGAGGCGCTTCGGGAACGCCCGGTGCACGGCCTTGTTCTGCACGAGGAGGTGGAGCTGGCTGAGGGTGCGCTCGCGGTGCGCATCCATGCCGAGGCTGTCGTCGCGCCAGAGCGCGGGGTCTTTGATCATCTCGCGCGCCTCGCGGCGGGTCTCGGCCCACGTGCCGAGCAGCAGATCGGTGACCCGCTCGGTGTCGATGCGGGCTTCGGCGGCCTCGGCCGCGGTGTGCGCGGCGGTGGGCGCTCCGCCCACGGGCGTGCGCGTGCTCGTGGCGGGCGTGGTGGGACGGACGGCGGCGTCGGTCATTTCGGCACCTTTCGACGTTGCAAAGGGATGACTCCACGGTAGGTGTCCCACAACGACCACTCAAACCTCCTGTCGGTTCACCACAACGGACGCGCATCCGTCCGCGCGGGGTCGTTGTGGGGGGTCAACATTCCCGAACGGCGGCCCGCACGCCGGAGTGGCGGGGGTCAGTTCGCCGCGACCACCGTCAGGATGCCGTCGCCGTACGCCTCGCGCTTCTTGGCGCCGATACCGGTGATGCCGTCGAGGTCGCCGATCGCGCCGGGGCGGGCGGCGGCGATCGCGCGCAGGGTGGCATCGCCAAACACGATGTAGGCCGGAACACCCTGCTCTCGCGCCTTCTCGGCCCGCCACGCGCGCAACGCCTCGAACAGCTCGCGATCGTCGGGGGCGACGTCGTCGGCGCTCGACTTGCGCTGACGACTCCCCCCGCCGCCACCCGTGCGGCCGAGGGCGTCGCGACGCAGAGGGACGGGTGTCTCGCCGCGCAGCACTCCGGCCGACGCCTCGCTCAGCGCGAGCGTGCCGTAGTCGCCCTGGGCCACGATGACGCCGCGCGCGAGCAGCTGGCGGATCACGCTGCGCCAGTCCTGGTCGGACAGATCGGCACCCAGACCGTAGGTGCTCAGGCGATCGTGCCCCTGCTGCGCGATGCGCTCGGTCTTCGCCCCGCGCAGGATGTCGATGAGGTGACCGGCGCCGAACGCCTGCCCGCGCTCGCGCTGCAGGCGCACGATCGTCGACAGCAGCTTCTGAGAGGCGATGAGGCCGTCCCAGGTGTCGGGCGGGGTGAGGCACGTGTCGCAGTTGCCGCAGGGCTCGGAGCGTTGGCCGAAGTAGTCGAGAAGGTTCTGCCGGCGGCATCCGACCGTCTCGCACAGCGCGAGCATCGCGTCGAGATGCTGACCGAGGCGCATCTTGTAGGAACGATCACCCGGCGACTGATCGATCATGCGGCGCTGCTGCACGACGTCGCCCAGTCCGTAGGCCATCCACACCACCGACGGATCGCCGTCGCGGCCTGCGCGACCGGTCTCCTGGTAGTACCCCTCGACCGACTTCGGCAGGTCGATGTGGGCGACGAAGCGCACGTCGGGTTTGTCGATGCCCATGCCGAACGCGATCGTGGCCACCATCACCACCCCGTCGTCGCGGAGGAAACGCGACTGATGCGCCGCGCGCACCGAAGCGTCGAGACCCGCGTGATAGGGCAGGGCGTCGAGGCCCTGCGATGCCAGATAGGCGGCGGTCTGCTCGACGGTCTTGCGGCTCAGGGCGTAGACGATGCCGGCGGAGCCCTCGGGCTGCGAGCGGATGAACTGCACCAGCTGCCGACGCGGGTCGACCTTCGCGTCGATGCGGTACTGGATGTTGGGACGGTCGAAGCTCGCGACGAACCCGCGGGCGTCGCGCAGGCGCAGGCGCTCGACGATCTCCTGCGCGGTCTCGGGCGTCGCCGTGGCGGTGAGCGCCATGCGCGGCACGCCGGGGAACCGGTCGGCGAGGTCGCCGAGCGCCAGGTAGTCGGGGCGGAAGTCGTGACCCCACTGCGACACGCAGTGCGCCTCGTCGATCGCGATGACGCTGAGGCGACCGCGGGAGAGCAGCCCGAGGGTCTGCGCGCCGTTCAACCGCTCGGGCGCGACGTACAGGAGGTCGAGCTCGCCGGCGAGGTATGCCTGCTCGACGGCCTGGCGCTCGGCGGGCGCCTGCGTGGAGTTGAGGTACCCGGCCCGCACACCGTTGGCGATGAGCGCCTCGACCTGGTCGTGCATGAGGGCGATCAGGGGGCTGACGACCAGCCCCGTACCGGGACGCACGAGCGCCGGCACTTGATACGTGACGCTCTTTCCGCCGCCGGTCGGCATGAGCACGACCGCGTCGCCGCCGTCGACGACGTGCTGGACGATGTCGGCCTGGTCGCCGCGGAACGCGTCGTAGCCGTACACCTCGTGCAGAACGGCGCGCGGGTCGTGGCCGGTGAAGTCGCGCACCGCCGGCAGCTCGCGGGCCGTCCCCGTCGCGGCGGCCGCGCGGGCGAAGGCCGACGCGGGGTCGACCGGCGGCGGTGGCGCATCGAAATCGTCGGGCGGCGCGAGCTGGTCGGGGTCCCACCGCGCGCCGGCGTACGGGTCGTCGGGGACGTCGTACGACTCGGGCGGAGCGTCGGCGTACGACTCGGGGGCGGCGCCGGGATATGTCACCCCACCACGGTAACCCGGGCCGCCGACACCGACACCGCCCCGTCATCCGATGGGGATGACGGGGCGGCTGGGGAGGAGGCACGCGGCACGCCGCGGCACAGGAGCACTCAGTGCGTCGGTGGCGAGAACGCGAGCTGGGATGCCACGAGCCCGTGCTCCCGGCTGACGATCTGCGCGCGGCCGGGAGCGGCGCGCTCCGGCTTGACGCGGCCGATGAGCGCCCCCTCCTCGGGGTTGCCGCCGAGCAGGATGCCGGTCACTCCGAGATCGGTGAACCGCTGGATGATCGGGTCGTAGGCCGCGCGGCTGGCGCCGCCCGAGCGCCGGGTGAGCACCACGTGCAGGCCCAGGTCGCCCGCCTGCGCCAGCAGCGGCTGCAGGACGGCGAGGGGGTTGCCCTGGCTCGTGGCGACGAGGTCGTAGTCGTCGACGAGGATGAAGCCCTCGGCCCCCTTCCACCAACTGCGCTCGCGCAGCTGCGTCGGGGTGACGTCGGGCCCGGGGACGCGCGTCGAGAAATACTGCGCGAGGTCGTTCATGCCCCCGGTCGCGAGGTCGTGCGACGTCAGGTAGGCGCCGAGGTAGTCGTCGGGGATCTCCCCGAGGAGCGCACGGCGGTAGTCGACGACGAAGATCTTCGCCTCGGCGGGGGTGTACAGGCGCTGGATCTCCTTCGCCACCGCGCGCAGGAACGACGACTTGCCCATTCCGGAGTCGCCGTACACGAACAGATGCGGCTCGACGCGGGGGTCGACGCCGAAGGGCGAGAGCTGCGCCTCCTCGATGCCGAGCAGCATGCGGCCGTCGCCGGGCTCGGTGAGCGCGCGCACCTCGTCGAGGGTGATGTTCTCCGGCAGCAGGCGCAGTTTCGGGCCGGGCTCGCCGTGCCACGCCGCCGCCACGCGGCCGATCATGTCGGTGACGCCGTCGGCGATCGTGGCCGGGTCGTCGGATCCGTCGACGCGCGGCACCGCCGTGAGCATCTGCAGCTTCGACGCGCTGAGACCGCGGCCGGGCTGCCCGACGGGCACGTTCGCCGCCTGCTTGCGGTCGACGTCGGAGTCGGTCGGGTCGCCCAGGCGCAGTTCGAGGCGGGTCTGGATGAGGTCCTTGAGGTTCGCCCGGATCTCGAGCCACCGGTTCGCGGTGACGACGACGTGCACGCCGAAGCTGAGACCGCGGGCGGCGATGGTCTGCACCCGGGCTTCGAGCGGCTCGAACTCCGAGCGAAGGGTCGACCAGCCGTCGATGACGAGGAAGACGTCGCCGAAGCCGTCGTCGAGGCGCCCCTCGCGGCGACGCGAACGGTACGTCTCGATGGAGTCGACCGCGTTGCGGCGGAAGTACTGCTCGCGCGCGTCGAGCACGGCCTCCACCTCGGCGACGGCCCGACGCACCGCCTCGGGCTCGGTGCGCGTCGCGACGCCCGACACGTGCGGGTGCTGCTGCATCGCGGTGAAGCCGCCCCCGCCGAAGTCGAGCACGAAGAACTGGAACTCCCGCGGGGTCCCGGTCAAGGACAGGGCCGAGACGAGGGTCCGCGCCAGCGTGGACTTTCCGCTGAGGGGCGAGCCGACGATCGCCACGTGACCCGCGGCGCCACCGAGCGACACGGTCAGGTGGTCGCGGCGCTGCTCGAGCGGGATGTCGACGAGCCCGATCGGCACCGTGAGGGCGCCGGCGCTGCGCCAGCGGTGCGACACGAGTCCGAGCTCGGGATCCTCGACCAGATCCGGCATGAGGGCATCGAGGGGCGACGGTTCCGCGAGCGGAGGCAGCCACACCTGGTGCGCCTCGGGGCCGCGGTCCTTCATGCGGTCGACCGCGATCTGGAACGTCGAGCGCTTCTCCGCCACGGGGGCCGCGATGGCCGCGGGCGCGGCATCCATCTCCTCCGGGGACCCGTCGTCGTCGGGCTGGGCGAGGGCCGTGAACACCTCGACGCGGGCGGGACCGCCCGAGACGGACGCGGGGTCGGCGACATCGACGCCGGCCGTGCCGCGCGGGCGCCCGGAGACGTAGGCCGCGCGGAATTGCACGAGGTTCTCGGTGTCGCTCTTGAGGAAGCCGACGCCGGGCTCCTGCGGAAGCGTGTAGGCGTCGGGCGTGCCGATGATGGTGCGCGACTCGGATGCCGAGAACGTGCGCAGACCGATCCGGTACGACAGGTAGGTGTCGAGGCCGCGGAGCTTGCCCTCTTCGAGGCGCTGGGATGCCAGGAGCAGGTGCACGTGCAACGAGCGGCCGACGCGGCCGATGTTGAGGAAGCTGTCGACGAACTCGGGCTTGGCGGTCAGCAGCTCGGAGAACTCGTCGACGACGATCAGCAGTGCCGGAAGGGGCGCCAGGTCGGTGCGTCCTCCGCGCCGCGCCGCCTCGTACTCGCCGACGTTGGCGAAGTTGCCCGCGGCGCGCAGGAGCTCCTGGCGGCGCACGACCTCGCCCTGCAGGGCGTCCTGGAAGCGGTCGACGAGGGCGAGCTCGCTGCCGAGGTTCGTGATGACCGCCGACACGTGCGGCATCTCGGCCATCCCCGCGAACGTCGCTCCACCCTTGAAGTCGACGAGGACGAAGTTGAGCTGCTCGGGCGAGTGGGTCATCGCGAGGGCGAGCACGAGGGTGCGCAGCACCTCGGACTTGCCCGATCCGGTCGCACCGACCATCACGCCGTGCGGGCCCATGCCCTGCGAGGCGGACTCCTTGAGGTCGAGCACGAGCGGCGCGCCCGAGGGCTCCTGACCGATGGGCACGCGCAGGCGATCGCGCTCCAGGCGCGGCGTCCACGCCTGATCGAAGTCGACCGCGCGCACGTCGGGCAGACCGAGCAGCTCGGTCAGCTCCGCCTGGCCCTGCGTCGTGGGGGCGTCGACGACGACCATCGGGGCGGGGCGCAGCGGCATGAGGCGGCGCGCGGTCGCCTCCGCTTCGGCGACGGTCATGGCATCCGGGACGAAGGACTGCGCGCGTCCGGCGCCGTCGATGAACTCCGCCGGCGCGGTGGCGGGGGCGGCCTCGCCGCGCCGCGTACGGACGGCGACCGGGGCGTCCGCGAGGGCCACGCGAGCGACCGTCGGGTCGTCGAGTTCGTCCCAGCGGGTGGGGAGGTCGATGACGGTGACGCCCTGCGCGCCCTCCAGCCCGGTCAACGGGGCGTTCGACGACGACTCCACCCCGTCGATCACCAGCACGACGTGCGGGGTGACCCCGCCGCCGGGAGTGAAGCGGGCGCGCGAGGCGAGCTGGGCCGGCAGCATGTCCATCAGCTCGTCGGGGGATGCCGCGATCATGCGCGCGGGTCCGAGTCGGTCCTGCACGCGCGACGACATCGCGTGCGGCAGCCACTTCACCCAGTCCCATGCGCCGATC
Organism: Microbacterium sp. NPDC089190; assembly: GCF_040701795.1. Taxonomy (NCBI): domain Bacteria; kingdom Bacillati; phylum Actinomycetota; class Actinomycetes; order Micrococcales; family Microbacteriaceae; genus Microbacterium; species Microbacterium sp. NPDC089190. The sequence goes on from NZ_JBFBHF010000001.1 coordinate 1,110,352, forward strand.
TGCGCGGGTCCGGCGAGGACGGCGATGATGACGTCCTCCGGGTCGTGGAGCGTGGCCGCCGAGGCCACGAGCGAGCGGGCGAGGCTGCGGACGGCCTCCTCGTCGGGGCCGACGAGTTCGATACGCGCGTACTCGCCGAGGGGGAAGCCCAGCGGCAGATCGCGCTGGATCTCGTGCGTGAGCATGAAGCGGTGCGCCGCCGAGGCGGCCACCGGGTCGAGCTGGGCCAGGGGCGGCAGCTCGGGGGCCTCGAGGGTGAGACTCAGGGGCTGATCGGCCACGCCGATGCGGGCGAGCAGGAACGTCTCGTCGCCGGGCTGACGCTCCCACACGCGCGAGCGCTCCTCGGCGATGAAGGGCAGGGCCGAGGGGGCGGGCATGATCCACCCGCCGTGGCGGCGCTGTTTGCGTGCGGCCACGCGCACGGTCTCGCGCAGCTCGGACAGATAGGCGAGGTACTCGCGCCGGTTGCCGAGCACCTCGGCATTGCGCTGCGCACGCTGGCGCCAGCCGTTCACCGCCACGAAGCCCAGCGACGACAGCAGGAACATGCCGCCGATGAGGAAGCCCGTCGGTCCGCTGTTGGAGATCGTCACCATCACGATCGCGCCGACACTGCCGAGCATCGGCAGGAGGGAGGTCAGGATGCCGCTGCCGCCCTCGTTCGGGACGAGCTCGGGCGGCGGCTGCAGCACGACCCGCCCGTTGGGCAGGGACGGCGGGGCGATACGCGGGCCCGTGCTCACACCGGACCTCCGATCAGTCGGCTCAGGGTGAACACGCGCTCGCTCAGACGCACCCGGGTGCCGTCTTCGAGCAGGGTGCGCGCACCGGGCTGCAGGGGGTGGACGGCTCCGTCGTCGTCGATGAGCTCCGAGCCGTTCGTGGAACCGGCGTCGATGACCCACGCGGTCTCGCCGTCGTGCTCGAGGCGCAGGTGCGTCTTGGAGATGAGACGGTCGGGGTCGTCGACGGCGATCAGCACGTCTGCGGGCTCCGTCGCGACCGGGGCGCGCCCGAAGTTGACCGCGGCGGGCAGGTTGATCTGCGCGCGCTGTCCGGTGTCGAAGACCACGAGCAGCTGCGCGCGTCCGACGGCACCCGTGACCACCGGTTCCTCGGCCGCCCGCGCGGGCGGTGCGGCCGCGGGGGTGCGCCCGCCCGCGGCGGCGGGGGCGTCGACGGCGGCCGGGGCATCGGTCGCGGCCGGAGCATCGACGGCCAGCAGCGGGGTGTCCCACGCCGGCGCGGTCGGCAGCGCGGCGGCGGCGGCGGACACGCGGAGCGGCTCGCGGCCGGCCGAGGAGCGCGCATGGACGGTGGGTTCGGCGAGGGCGGAGGAGCCGTCGGCATCCTGATCCTGCCGATCCCGGGGAGCGACGACCAGGACGGTACCGGCCGCGCGGTCGGCCCAGGAACGCCGCAGGCCCGAGCGGTCGAACCCGGCCGAGGCGACGACGACCCAGGCTCCGGCGACGAGGGCGAGACCCCCGAGCAGCACCAGCGACCCGCGGACGAAGGCCCTTCCCGCACCGGGCACGAGCGGCGCCTCCGCACGCGAGGTGCGCAGGCCGAACAACAACGCACCCGGACCGAAGCCGCGGCGCGCCTGGAGGATCCACAGGCCCAGCAGGGCTTCCGCGGCGACCGCGGCACCGAGGACGGGCGAGGCGAGGAGGGATGCCGCGCCGGCGGCGATGACCACGAGGGCGGCGTCGACGCTGAAGGCGCCGATGCGCACCCCCACCGTCGCGGGCACGCCGAACGGCGGCGACTGCGTCATGTCGCCATCATCGCACGCGCGACCTCGATCGCTCCGGCGGCCAGCATGCCCGCCGGAAGCGACAGGGCCGTCGCGAGCGCCTCGAACACGTCACCCGTGCGCGACCATCCCAGCGACCGCAGGCCGCGTCCCACCGGGACCACCAGGAGCGCGACGGCGAGGGCCGCGAGCAGGATGACGCCCGCGACGACGACGAGCATGTCGGACGGGATCGTGGGCACGAGCGCCGTCAAGACGGCCGCCAGGACCACGGCGGCGCCGAATCGGGCCACCCACCGGAGGAAGGGCACCGTGCTCTTGCGCGAGCCGAGCAGCAGGGCGAGCACCACCGTGACGGCGAGGGCGATGCGCCCGCCGAGCACCACGGGATCTGCGACCGCGAAGGTCGGCAGGGCGGCGAACGCGCTGGCGGCTCCCGCCGCGACCAGGAGCACGACGCCGACGGTCAGCCGGGCGGTCGAGCGTTCGACGAGGGCGTCGGCGTCATCGGCCTCGATCGTGCGCACCTCGTCGGGCAGACTCTGCCGCACCGTCCATCGGGTGCTCTGGAAGCGTCCGTAGTCGATGAACGTGCCGGGTTCGACGTCGACGAGGCTCGACTGCAGGATGCGCTGGGCGACGGGGACGAGCCCGAGGGTCACGGCGGCCGGGGCCGAGGGGTCGAGGTGCAGCAGGAGCGCGAGCGCCCACACGGCCGCGAGCATGGCGGAGACGATCGTCGCGGTGCGGCTCTGCGCGCGCAGGGTCTGCGTCGCCCCCATCACTCCGCCGACTCCGGTCGTCACGGCCGCAGCGAGGAGACCCGTGAACACCGCCACCTGCGCCGACGAGGCCGGAAGGTCGGGCACGATCGCCACTCCCCCGCCGAAGGCGAGGGCCGCGACGGCGACGACGGGAGCGAGCGTCGGCGTGCGCGGCCGCGCGCGCAGCGAGAAGACCGTGGCCGCGGCGAGGGCGGCGAGCAAGGACGCGGCGGCAACGGGAGTGCGCACCTCGGCAGGAAGGGCGACGGCGTCGAGCAGACGGAGGAAGGCCAGGATGCCGCCCGCCGCAGCGAGCACCATCCATACGGCCGTCGCCCGCGCGGCGATCGGCGCCCGCGTCGAGCGGCGTTCAGCCGACTCGATCGTGGCGGCGGGATCGACCAGCACGAGGACGACTCCGTCTTCGAGCGCGGTCATCGCCGTCGAGCGGTCGATCTCGCGACCCGAGAGCCCCACCACGCGCACATCCCGCTCGGTCGCCGTGCCCGCGGCGCGCAGGACGTCTCCGACCTCGGCACGCAGAGGCACCACGAGGTCGAATCTCGACGCGCCGTCGATGAGGGCGACGCGTCGCCCCTGCATCACTTCCGCGCTCAACGGTCCCCCTCGTTCTCGCGCCACCGACCCGAGGGCCGGCTCAACCGCACCAGCGTATCCGCCCGCACGGAGGCGGGTCTCACGTTTCCACTCATCACCGGGACTAAACATGAGAGTTTTGTCATCTTTCAAAATACGCAAGAGGGTTGTCGCGTCGCAGAGCATTACGTATGTTCGAAGGCCGGTGGGGGGCTCCGGCCACTCCATCGATCCCGCGCTCGGGGCCGAATCCCGTGCGTGCAGACATGATCCGCAACGCCCGGGCGCGCCCCGGAGGAACATCGAGGAGACAACGTGGCAGATCTCATCGCAGCCCAGGAGGGTGCGCTTCGTCGCGGGGCCGAGGCGGTCAACACCGCGAAGTCGGGCATCGACGAGCAGGTGCGCAAGGTCCGCACCGAACTCGACCAGGTGGCCGGCTTCTGGACGGGAGCTGCGGCCGGCTCGTACACGCAGCTCATGCAGCGCTGGAACGAGGAGACCACCAAGCTTAACAACGTGCTCGTCACGCTCGAAGACGCCCTTCGCGGCACCGAGCGCGACCAGGCGGCTTCGGAAGAGTCGCACCAGCAGACCATCGGCAACCTGGGCTCACTGCTCGGCTGACCCGCTCGATACGAAAGAAGGAACTCTCATGCAGTCCATGTCCGTTCGTCCCGAGCAGGTCATCGCCCTCTCCGGTCAGATTCGCAACGGCGCCTCCGGCATCCGCACCCGTCTCGACGAGCTCGAGTCGCAGGTCAACGCCCTGCGCTCCTCCTGGGACGGTGAGGCGCAGACCGCCTACGACCAGGCGCAGGCCCAGTGGACGCAGTCCATCACCCGCCTGAACGAGCTGCTCCAGCAGATCGCCGGCAAGACCGACGAGATCGCCCAGGGCTACACCTCGACCGACAAGTCGGCCGCAGGCCGCTTCGCCTGAGCCACCCCGGACCGGCGGTCGCTGCGGCGGCCGCCGGTTCTCTGGGCTCGCGCGCTCGTCACGCGCGGATTCCCCCTTCGCATCCCGATCACAGAGAAACGAGTGATCCCCCATGGCCGACTCGATCTTCCTCAACCTCGACCTCGCCATCCAGCGCGTTCTGCAGCTGACGCAGGTGCCGGAGGAGATCCCCTCTTCGGGCACCATCGAGATCGTCGACGGCAACGGCACGGAGCCCGCGGCGGCAGCGTTGACACAGCGCGTGCGCCAGTGCGCGCAGGAAGTGGCCGCCGAGGTCGAGAAGCTGCGTCAGACCATTGCGGGAAGTGCCGACGCCCTCTCGCAGGCCGCGCAATCACTTCAGGAGACCGACACGTCGGGCTCGGCGATGGCGCAGAACGCGCTCTCGCTCGTCGAGTCGGCGTCGCAGCCCGAGTCGGCACCCGCTCAGCCGGCACCCACCGGCGGCGCGGCCGGCGTCCGTTCGGCTCTCGGCGGAGCACCCCAGTGACACGACGCCACCTTCGAACCCTGCGCACGGCGGGTGGGGCGCTGGCGATCAGCGTCCTCGCCATCGCGGGGGTCGCACCGACCGCCCAGGCCGCAGCCGGCGGCGACTACGACTGGTGGTACGACACGTATCAGGTGCAGGCCGCGCACGATGCCGGCATCACGGGGTCGGGCGTCAAGATCGCCGTCATCGACGCACAGATCGATCCCGGCCAGCCGATCTTCGAGGGCCGCAACCTCACCGTCAGCGACACCCAGCTCTGCAAGTCCCGCACCGAATCGGTGTCGGAGACGGCGACCGAACCCTCCATCCACGGCACCACCATGGCCGCCCTGCTCATCGGCAACGGCACCGGCGCGAGCGGCATTCGCGGTATCGCCCCCGACGCCGACGTGACCTTCTACGGATACGGCACCCTCGACCTTCGGGAAGAGGACTATTGCCGCCCGAACACGGACGACGACGTCTCGATGTTCGGCTACGCGGTGAAGAAGGCCGTGGACGACGGCGCCGAGATCATCACGACGTCGGTTCAGAGGAGAGCGTACGAGAACGACGCACCGGCCATCGCGTACGCCCTCGCGCGCGGGGCGACGATCGTCGTGGGCACACCCAACGCGGACACTGCGGTAGACAGCGGTACGGACGTGGCGAGCTTCAACGGTGTCGTCGCCGCCACCGCCATCGACCGTGAGGGCGCCGTGCAGACCGACGGGGCCGGCAAGCCCTTCGTCGTGCCCAAGACCGATGTCGTCGCTGCGGGCGTCAATCTGCCGACCGTCGGGGTCGACGGCGACTGGAACTCGTCGCGCGCAGCCGTGGGTTCGTCGTTCGCCGCGCCCATGGTGGCGGGCATGCTCGCCCTCGCCGCGCAGAAATACCCCGACGCCACCGGCGATCAGCTCGTGCACTCTTTGATCGCGACCACGAACGCTACGCAGCACGAACCGGCCCGCACCGAAGACGGCTACGGGTACGGGGCCGCATGGCTCCCGACCCTGCTGAGCGTCGATCCGACCACCTTCCCCGACGAGTCGCCCCTCATGAGCAAGCCCGTGGGTGCACCGACGCAGGAGCAGATCGACACGGCCAAGACCGATGGCTTCGTCCCGGTGACCGTACCCCGCAGCGCGGACCAGTACGAAGACGCCGCACCAACGTCATCCGGTTTCGATATCGCATCACTCGTCATCTGGGCCGTCATCGGCATCGGCATCCTCCTCGTGGTGGCCGCCGTCGTGATCGTGCTCATCGTCATCACCCGACGCCGCAAGGCCGGAAAGGGGAACACGCCGTGACAGGTACGTGGGAGCAGCGCCTTCAGAACCTCGCGGAGGGTGGCGTTCCGTGGGACATGCCCACCCGTTTCGAGCTCGCCAATGCCCTCGAATCTCTGAGGCAGGTCCTCGATGCGGCGTCGAAGGACACCGGCATCGACGGAGATGCCGGAAACGCGGCGCGTGAGAGGTTCGCGACGTCAGCCGCCGAGATCGGCGAGCACATCACGTATCTGCGTGAGCACGTCAACGGTCGTCTGATCGACGCGAATGAGGTGCGTCGCCGGGCGCGGGACTCGGCGGCGTCATTGCCACCGGGCGAGATGAACGGCAACCAGGAAGCGATGGTCCGCGGGGCGGCCGCCGGCGCGTCGATCGTGTTCGGGCCGGTCGCGTTCCTGGCCGGCGAAGGAGCCAGCCGCGCGATCAACGGTTACATGGCATCGCAGCGCGAGGAGGCCGCACGCACCGCGGTCGAGACGCACTCCGGTGAGATGGATGCCGTGAAGCTGGACCCGCCGCCGACCTTCTCGTCGGTGGTGATCTCGGGTACCGCCCTCCCGCCGACCAAGACAGAGGTACCGGAAGGCGGGTACGGATCGCAGCAACGGAGTTTCGAGTCGTACCCCGACTGGAACGTGTCCGGCGGTGGCCCGGGCGGCGGAAACGGCGGCGGCGAGATCGCTCTGCCTCCCGGCGGCGGCGGCGGTGGCGGTGGCGGCGGCATCCAGCCTCCCCCGAGCGAGTACGGGCCGTTCCCGAACCCTCCCGGCCAGACGCCGGGAGGGCAGCCGCCGATCGACATCGGCAACGTCCCGCCCGACCCCACCCCGGACGGCCCCATCAGCGGCAGCCCCACCCTCCCGGGTGGGATCCCGACGGCGCCCGGCGGCGGCGGCGGGCTCGTCGGCTCCCCCGGCGGCCCCGGGGCGGGGCTCGGATCGGGTCTCGGCGCGGGCGTCATCGCCGGTGGCGGAGGAGCGCTCGCGCTCGGACGCATCGGTGGCGGCGCGGGTGCTCCCGGCGTACCCGGCGGCCGTCTCTTCGGCGGCCCCGCGGGCGGATCGGTCGGCGCGGGTGGCGCCGGCGGTGCGCGTTCCGGCGGTCTGCTCGGACGCCCCGGCGCCGGCGGCGGTCTGGGAACACGCGGCGTCGGCGGGCTCGGCGCGGCGGGAACGGGCTCGGCGAACTCCACCGCGCGCGGCGCGGGTGCACGAGCCGGCGGCCTCGGTGCTGCGGGCACGCGCGCCGGTGGCGTCGGTGGGGCGGGCGGCTCGGCCACAGGCGCGTCCGGCGGGCGCGCGGGCTCGGCGAACGGTCGCCCGGGCACCGGCGCGGCCGGTGCCGGTCGGTCCGGTGCCGCCGCAGCATCCGGCCGCACCGCGGGTGCCGGTACGCGCGGGGTGGGCGGTATGGGCGGCCCCGGCTCGCGCTCCGAGCGCAAGAAGGACGAGGCACGCGGTCTCGCCGGTCCGATCGCTCCGCGCATGGAGGACGACGAAGAGATCGGTCCCCGGTCCGAGAACGCCCAGGCCGGCGGCCGCGACGAGTGACCCTCGCCGCCCGATGACCCTCACCGACAGGAAAGAAGACGATGTCTGATCGCATCTCCGCCCAAGAGGGCGCGCTCGTCCGTGGCGCCGAAGTGGTGATGGGCGCGCACGCCGACATCAGCGACAGCGCCCGCCGCGTGCTCGCCGAGCTCGACGAACTCGCCGCCAACTGGTCGGGCGACGCGGCGAGCTCCTACAACGCGCTCGTGAACGAGTGGACGGCCGGGGCCACCCGCCTGAACGACGTGCTCGTGACCCTCAGCGCCGCCCTGCGGGCGACCGCGAGCGACCAGGAGGCGGTCGAGGAGCAGCACCGCACCACCATCCAGGGCCTCGGCTCGCTGCTCGGAGGAGAGTGACATGGGCGATCTACGCGTCACCCCCGAAGCACTGCACGCCGCCGCCGCGCGGTTGCGATCCGAGAGTGCCCGCATCGACGCCGCCCTCGGCGGACTGGATGCCGAGGTCGCCCGCCTGCGCGGGGGGTGGGAGGGCACCGCGCAGGTGGCCTACAACAACGCCCAGCAGCAGTGGAGCGCCACGATCGAGCAGATGCGCGACGCCCTGTCGCGCATCTCGAACGCCACCGACTCGATCGCCGACGACTACGTCTCGGCCGACCGGGCCTCGGCCGCGCGGTTCCAGTGACCGCTCTGCGCTGATCCCTCACCGCCGGGCGATCGACACCGAGGGCTCGGCGGTGAGGGATCACCGCACGGCGCTCGACCGCCGCCGCGACGCGCGGCGATAGGATTTCGAGGTCTGACCGCAGGGGGCTTCGGTCCGGAAAGAGGGGGCCGCGGATGGCTGACGTCATGAACGCGACACGAGCGCTGCTGCGACTGTCGGTGCAGAGCGAGGGGCGGCGGCTCGACATCGCGATCCCCGCCCAGGTACCCGTGATCGAGTTCCTGCCCGGGTTCGCCCGCTCGCTCGGCGTTCTCGACGCCTCGATGACGTCCGCGGGGTACGCCCTGCAGCGCGCCGACGGGTCCACCGTCGATCCCTCGCTCGGTGCATCGGCGCAGGGCATCGTCGACGGCGAAGTGCTCACGCTCGTCCGCGGCGGTCTCGTCGCGCAGCCGCGCGTCTACGACGACATCGTCGAGGCGGTCATCGACGCCACCGCCCAGCAGAACCGTCCGTGGACCACGCGCGACAACGCCCGCACCGCGCTGGCGGTCAGCCTGGCCCTCCTCGGCGTGTGCGCCGTCCTGCTGCTGGCGGCCGGACGCGCCCTGCCCTTCGGGGCGCTCGTGGCCGGCGGAGGCGCCGTCGTGCTGCTCGTCGTCTCGGCCGTGGTCGCCCGGCTCGGTCAGCGCGAGGCGGGCCAGGGGCTCGGGATGGCGGCATCCGTCTTCGCCGCCGTCGCGGGGTTCCTCGCGATCCCCGCCTCGTTCGACATGTGGGGCTGGCCGCTCGCCGCCGCCGGCGGAGGGGCGTTCGTGATCGCCGGGGTCGCCCTGGCGCTCACGCGCGATCGCGCCGAGTTGCAGCTCACCCCGCTCGTCGCCGGAGGTGCGCTCGGGGTCACGGGCACGCTCGCCGCGTTCTTCCCGGCCGCGACGGTGTGGACGCTCATGGTCGGGATCGTCGCGACGCTCGCCGGCGCCCTCCCGTGGCTCGCGATGAGCACGACCCGCCTGCGCGTGGCCTCCCCGCAGAACGACGTCGAGATCTTCGCCGATCCGCAGCCGATCGACGCCGACGACATCGCCGCCCGTGTCGCGCAGGGCAAGCGCATCCTCATCGCGCTGCGCCTGGCTCTCGCGGTGGCGATCATCGTGGCCACGCCCCTCGTCGCGGCGCAGAACGCCACCGGCGCACTCGTGTGCGCCCTCGCCTTCGCCGGCATGATGTTCCCCTCGCGGCAGACCTACGCGCGTTCGGGTGTGCTGACGGTCATGGCCACCGGCATCCTGGGGCTCGTCGTCGCCGGCGTCGTGGCCTCGCTCGCCCAGCCGGGTCTGCGCGTCGGCATCCTCGTCGTCCTGCTCGTCGCGACGGTCAGCGTCGTGACGATCACCCTGCTCGCGCCGAAGACCCGCCTGCGCCTCATCCGGGTGGCGGACACCGCGGAGCTGCTCGTGCTCGCGGCGCTGCTGCCGCTCGCGGTGATCTCGTCCGGGTTGGCCTGACGCGATGGCCACCAAGGGCGATCTCATCGAGGCGCAGAACTTCTCGCGCCGCCGCCTTCTCACCGCCTTCGTCAGCGGCGCCCCGGGCGGCAAGGAACTGCAGCCGACCGCTCCCCTGCGTGCCGTCATCGCCGCGATCGCGCTGACGGTCATCGTCGTCCTCGTCGGGGTCTTCTACGGACTCATCCGGCCGGGCCTGCCCACCGGGTGGGAGAACGGCAAGCTCGTGCTGGTCTCCGACACCGGCGCGCGCTTCGTGACCGTCGACGGCACCCTTCACCCCGTCATCAACACCGCCAGCGCGCGTCTGCTGCTGCCGGCGAACGAGTACGGCGTGATCTCGACCGACCAGGCCACCCTCGCGGGCACCCCCGTCGGCGACACCCTCGGCATCACGGGCGCACCCGACGAGCTTCCGCCGGCATCCGGCCTCGTCAACACGGGGTGGAGCGCCTGCGTGTCCGACGACGCGGCGCTGGACGTGCGCGTCTCGACTTCCACCGGCCCCACTCCCGCGCCGGATCGGGCTGTGGTGGTCTCGGTCGACGGCATCCTCCACGTGATCCAGGGCGAGCGGAGCTTCGCCGTGTCGAGTGAGGATCCCGACGCCGTGCTGCGCGCCGCGGGGATCTCGGCGCTCGACCCCGTCACCGTTCCGGCGTCGTGGCTCGACCTGTTCACCGCGGGCACGGCGCTCACCCCGATCACCCTGAAGAACTACGGCGAGAGCGTCTCGGGAACCTCGCTGCGCGTCGGTCAGGTGGTCCGCCAGGCGGGCGCCCCCGAGGACGAGCGCTTCCTCGTGCAGACCGGAGGGGTGCTCGAGACCCTGTCTCCGCTCGCGTGGCAGCTGTACCAGCTCGGCAGTGGCAGCGCGCTGAAGGGCGAGGTCACGGAAGTGACCGGAAGCGAGATCCGCGGTCTCGCGACGGCCTCGAAGGGCATCGGCGACCAGTGGCCGTCGACGGGCTTCGAGACGGTCCCGAGCGGTCAGCGTCCCTGCGCCGTGCTCGAGGGCGCCGAGGGTGCCGAGAGCCAGGCGGTCTCAACTCTGGCCACGCAGCCGACCTCGACCGCCGTCTCGCCAGGCGTGCGGGTCGACCCGAGCCACGGCGCGCTCGTCCGCGCCGGCGGGCGCGGCGACCAGAACACCAGCGTGCTGACCCTGGTGGATGCCACGGGCACCGCCTACCCGCTCCCGAATGCGAACGACGAGACCATCGCCCGCCTGGGCTACTCGTCCGACGACATCGGTTCGATCCCCGACGGCTGGACGGCCCTGATGGCGACGGGTCCGTCGTTGAGCGAGAGCGCGGCGCAGCGCACCCCGGAGGCGAAGTGATCCGTCGCGCCGAGGCCGCGCGTCTCGGCGCGGTCGCGCTCGTCGCGGGCCTCCTGGCGGCCGCGGTGCCCATGACCGCCCACGCCGCGCCGCTCGCGCCGCGTCCGGTGCTCTCGGCCTCGGAGGACACGTGCCTCGCCTCGACGCGCGTTCCCGACACACCTCCCGCCCTGGGCGAACTGCAGAGCGCGGCCGCGTGGGAGATCACCAAGGGCGCCGGGGTGGTGGTCGCCGTCGTCGACTCCGGCGTGGCACCCAACCCGCACCTCGACGCCTCCGTGCTCCCCGGGATCAACCTCGTGCCCGACGGCACGGACTCCACCGCCCGCACCGACGTCTACGGCCACGGCACGGTGATCGCCGGCCAGATCGCGGCACAGGTCATCTCCAAGTCGGGGGTCCAGGGTCTCGCCCCGGATGCCAAGATCCTCCCCATCCGCGTCTTCGCCGGCACGTCGGACCAGCTGAAGGACGCGGGGTTCGGTCCCAACACCGCGCGCATGGCCGACGGCATCCGGATCGCCGCGGACCTCGGCGCGCAGATCATCAACGTCTCGATGAGCACGACCGCCGAGGACGGCGGTCTCTCCTCCGCCGTCGCCTACGCGCGCGAGAAGGGAAGCCTCGTCGTGGCGAGCGCCGGCAACCGCGACTCGGAGGCCGCGGTCGAGGAGGACGACAAGGACGGCGTGCGCTACCCGGCCGGCTTCCCCGGCGCGATCGGCGTCGCCGCGACCAATGCATCGGGCACGGTGACCAGTGCGAGCATCCGCGGATCGCACGTCAAGCTCTCGGCGCCCGGCCAGGCGATCGCCTCGTCGTGGCCGCAGGGCGGCGACTGCGTGGTGGCCGGCGACGCCCCCGCGACCAGCTACGCGGCCGCATACGTCTCGGCCGCCGCCGCGCTCGTCGCGTCCGCGCATCCCGACGAGACGCCCGACCAGTGGGCGTACCGCCTCGAGGTGACCGCCGTGCGCGGGCAGCCCGACGCGCGGTCCAACACCTCGGGATGGGGCGTGGTGCAGCCCTACGACGCCCTCGTGCTCGTCCCGGGATCGGGCCTGCGCGGACCTTCGAACCCCTTCGTGCGGTCGTCCGCCTCACCCGACCCGACGGCGACGCCCGCCCCGGTGAGCATCACGGTGGGCCCGGGTCCGGATGCCGCGGCCATCACGATGGCGACCGGCATCGGTGCGGGGGCGCTGGTGCTGCTGGGCGCGATCGGCGCGATGGCGGTCTTCGTCAGTCGTCGCCGCGATGACACGGGCGCGCGCCGTCCGGCGCCGACCGGGCGCGGACTCTATGGCGACGACACCGCCACGGACTGAGGACGGCGGCGCGATCGCGTCAGCGGGTGACGGCGCGGTCGCACAGCGGCGCAGACACGCGACGGCGCGATCGCACAACGGCGCAGACACGCGACGGCGCGATCGCACAACGGCGCAGACACGCGACGGCGCGGTCGTGCAGCGGCGCGCACGCGACGGCTCGGCCGCGCGCCTCCGCAAACGCGAGCATCGACCCGCGGCCGTTGTCGCGCCGGGTTCAGCCCGCCGCCGGTCGCACTTCGAGACCGGCGTCGCCGAGACGGAAGCGGGTCGGCACCGGAGCCGTGGCGCCGCCCGACAGCCGCTCGACGCGTCCGTCATCGTGGACGAGCGTCACGCCGTTCGTCGAGTCGAGGTCGGTGATCGTCCAGCCGGTGACGGTCCAGTCGAGGCGGGCGTGCTCCTTCGACATCGTGCGACTGTCGTCGTGCACGGCCACGTACTGCACCGACTTATCGGCGTTCGAGGGTTTGCGTCCCAGCACCACCGTGCGACCCGTGAGGGCCACCGCTGCACCGTCGGGGAGCGCGAGGGTCCACTCCCCCCGCCGGCGCGAACGCGGACGGGCGGTCTGCGTCGACTCGTCGACGGGAGCGGCGACGTCAGTGCGACCGGCCGAGCGTTCGGCCGTGGAATCCGTGGTCTCCGACACGCGGTCGCCGGTCGGGTCGCCGAGTTGCGCGTCGACCGCCTCCGCCTGAGCTGCGGTGGAGGCGTCCGATGGCGTCGCCCCGCCATCCGGAGTCCGCGTCACGGGAGCGGCGGTGACCGGCGCGGCGGGTGCAGGCGCCGCGGTCGCCGGAGCCGCTGTCGCCGCCACCTCGCCGTCGAGGGCCGTCGACGCGGCCTGCTCGACGTCGGCCGCCGGCCCGTCCGCACCGATCTCGCGGGGCCCCGGCAGCACGGGGAGCGCGTACGGCTCATCGTGCTCAGGGGCGGCGCGTCGCGCTCCGGCTCCGGCGGCGGGAGGCATCGGAGGCGCCGTGGTCGCTGCGGCGGCCGACATGCCCGGCACCGCCGCGATGGGCCCGTCGGCCTCGTCGGCACGGGCCGACTCGGCAACGGTGATCTGCGCGGGAGCCGACGCCTCGGCATCCGCCGTCTGCGGGGTCCGCGCGAGGAGCATGGCCCACGCGGGCGGCAGGACCACCGCGAGCGCCGTCGCTGCGGCCCCGCGACCGCTGCCCTCGCCGATCCGGTTCGCCGCGGTCGCTTTGAGCATGAGCCCGTAGACGTTCACGAACGGCACGATCAGCAGCACGGCACGCACCGGGTCGAGCCGGCCCAGACGGAAGACCTCCGCCTCGTTCACGAGCGGCACCCAGGCACGCCACGGCTCGCCGCCGTGCGCGGCGATCACGCGCGACAGGCCGATCGCGTACCAGACGTGCAGCACGAGCGCGATCGCCAGCACCGCTCCCGCGATCGTGGCGATCAGGGTCAGGGCATCCATGCGTCCTCCGTCGACGGTCTTCATCGACGCTACCGTGCGGACGGCGCCGACGGGTGGCGCCGCACAGCGCCGCGGGACGTCCGACGCCGCGACGGCGCACGCCGGCCCCGTGCGCCTCACACGACGACACGCGAGACGGCGGCGGGCGGCGCCGCCGTCTCCGCATCGGCATCCACGCGCCACGCGCCGCACCCCGCGCAGCGCACGTAGCGCACGCGACCGACGCTCGTGGCGTGCACCGACGCGGTGACCCAGCCGTGTTCATGGACGGATGCCGCAGCGGCGGCCGATCGGGTTCGGGAGGCGGTCATGGACCCAGCGTGATGTAATGCCGTTATGCACCTCAACCCTTACGGGGAGTACGCGGTCCTGCTCGCCGCTTCGCTCGCGAACGACTGGCCGGACGACCGCGCGGGGATCGAGGAGCGGACGATCGAGAGGGGGATGACGATGCGCTTCCCCGTGGCATCCGACGACCATGCGCAGACGCGGATGGTCATCGACGACTGGCTGCGCGTCGTGGACGAGTCCGACCCGGCGGCCCGCGCCGCGATGTTGAACGCGCAGATGGCGGCCGTCGCGGCCTTCCCGCGCCTGACCGACCACGACGGCGAGGGGTGGCACCTGCACTACCGCGACAGCGACGAGGCGCTCCCGCGCGTGCTCGCGGCCGTCATCTCGGTCGGCACCTCACTGCACCTGGTCACCCGCGGAATGGACCGCCTCGGTCGGTGCGCCTCGGAGCCCTGCGATCGGGTCGTCGTCGATGTCACGCGGAACGGCCGTCAGCGCTACTGCTCGGTGCGCTGCGCGAACCGCGCCGCCGTCCGGCGCCACCGCGCCCGCGGCTGAGGATCGCCGCGGTCCCGACCCGCGGCATCCGCCCTGGGCCTCACGCATCGGGCGTGTGCAACCGGGCGAGGTAGCGCTCCACGCGCACCGGCACGCCCCCGCGGTCGCTCAGCGACACGCCGACGATGACCGCGGTGGTGAGCGGGATCGCCCACGCCGCGGGCTGCGCGAACACCACCGCCCACCCGCCCGCGCCGCGGAGCATCCCGCCCGCCACCAGAGCCGCGCCGCACGACACGGCGCCCACGATCATGCCCGCGACCGCCCCGCGCGCGGTCAAGCGCGACCACCACACCCCGAGCAGCAGCACCGGCGACAACGTCGACGCCGCGAAGACGAACACGAGACCGACGCTCGCGACCAGGCCGGCCGGCTCGGTCAGCAGCGCGACGGCGAGCGGCACCAGGGTGCACAGCACCGCCGACAGACGGAACGACCTGACCCCGCCGCCGAAGAGATCCTGGCTCACCACCCCGGCGAGCGAGACGACGATCCCCGACGAGGTCGCCAGGAACGCCGCGAACGCGCCCGCGACGAGCAGGGCCGTGAGCAGCTCCCCGACGAGCCCCGGGAACAGGCGCGAGGGCAGGGCGAGCACGACCGTATCCGCCAGCCCGGGGAGCGCGAGATCGGGGGCGACGACGCGAGAGATGAGCCCCATGGTCGACGACACCGCGTAGAACGCCCCGATGAGCACGATGACGACCACCGTCGTGCGCCGCGCCGACGCCCCGTCGGGGCTGGTGTAGAACCGCACGAGCACATGCGGCAGGCCGATCGTGCCCAACAGCAGGGCCAGCAGCAGCGACGCGGTGGCGTACACGTCGAGCGCCCCCGGTCCACTCTCGACGGGGAAGACCTGCACCGGGTCGATGTCGCGGCCGCCGCCCGACAGGGCAGCGAGCAGGAACACCGCGGGTACGAGCAGCGCCGTGAGTTTGAGCCAGTACTGAAACGCCTGCACCGCGGTGATCGCCCGCATCCCTCCCGCGGCGACGATCGCCGCCACCAGCACCGCGACGACGACCCCGCCGGTCCACGGGGGGACGTCGGCCACGACGCCCAGCGCGAGCGCCGCCCCGTGCAGCTGCGGCACGATGTAGAGCCACCCGATCACGAGGACGACGATGCTGGTGACCCGTCTGACGGTGCGGGACTCCAGGCGCGCCTCGACGAAGTCGGGGATCGTGTAGGCGCCGCTGCGGCGGAGGGGAGCCGCGACGAACAGCAGCACCAGCAGATAGCCGGCGGCGTAGCCGATGGGGAACCAGAAGCCCTCCGCCCCCGAGAGCAGCACGAGCCCCGCGAGTCCCAGGAACGTGCCCGCCGACAGGTACTCGCCGCTGATGGCCGACGCGTTCCACACGCTCCCGACGCTGCGCGAGGCGACGAAGAAGTCGCTGCGGGTGCGCGAGGTGCGGATTCCGGCGAACCCGAGGACCGCGGTGACCACGACGAGCAGACCGACCGCCGTCAGATCGAACACCGGGTTCATCCGGCCTCCCCGGGGTCGGTGAGCTGCCGATAACGCCGTTCGTTGCGCGCTGCGGCGCGCGCATAGATGACGGCGAAAACAAGGATCAGCGGATAGAAGCCGTAGGCGTGCAGCAGCCACGACAGGGGGACCGCCCACAGCACCGGGTCTCCGAGCGCGGGCAGGGCCGCGATGGCCCCCGTCAGCGCCGCGGCCATCACCACGAACGACGTCGCGCACGCGAGAGCGAGGCGGAGCTGCGCGCGCACGAGACCGCGCGAGAACACCGCGTCGGCCTCGTCTGCCACGCGCCCCGGGAGCGCGAACCCGCGCGTGAGCGGCCGGGCGACACGACCGGCGGTGGATGCCGTGACCCGCACGCGCGGCAACGGACGGGGGTCGGGACTCATGGCATCCGCCGTTCCCGTCGCTCCTCCGCGACCGGTTGCGCCCTCATCGCCGCATCGCCTCCCGCACGGCCGCGACGAGGCGGCGGCTGACGGGGAGCTCGATGTCGCCCAGCAGGACCGTGGGGGCCGTTCCCGACAGACGTACCTCCCGCACCGCGTCGCGATGGACGAGGTACGACCGGTGCACGCGCACGAAACCCGCGTCGGCCCAGCGGTCGGCGAGCTCCGAGAGGGTCACGCGCACCAGGTGATCGCCGGTCGGGGTGTACAGCCGCGAGTAATCGCCGTTGGCCTGCACCCAGCGCACCTCGGCCCGTCGCACCCACCGCGTCGCGGAGCCCACCGTGACGGGGATCGTCTCGTCGTCCGCCGCATCGGCGCCCACTCCGGTGGCGAGGGCTCGCCCGAGCGCGCGGGACAGCCGTTCCACGCGGACGGGCTTGAGCACGTAATCCACCGCTTCGAGGTCGAAGGCCCGCACCGCTCCGGAGTCGTCGGCTGTGACGAACACCACCGCCGGGCGCACGCGCAGCCCCGCGAGGGCTCGCGCGAGGTCGAATCCGGAGATCCCGGGCATGTGGATGTCGAGGAAGGCCACCGCCACTCCTCCCCGCTCGAGCACCTGCAGCGCCTCCGCGCCGCCACTCGCCGTGTGCACCACGTCGACGCGGGGGTCGGCTGACAGCAGCGCCGCGAGCTCGCGCAGCGCCGGAGCCTCGTCGTCGGCGACGAGCACCTCGACGCTCACGCGTGCGCCGTCTCGTGCAGCGGCTGCGATTTGGGCACGCGCAGACGCACCGAGGTGCCCGAGCCGACGTTCGTCTCGACCACGAGGCCGCCCGCGGGCCCGTACAGCTGGCGCAGACGCGCGTCGACGTTGCGCAGCCCCACGTGCGTCGACGGCGCGTCGAGGTCGAGCAGCGCCGCCAGCTCGTGCGGATCCATCCCCACCCCGTCGTCGTCGACGATCACCTCGGTGTGCGTGCCGTCGTCGATCGAGGTCACGGTGAGCACTCCTCCGCCCTCACCGGGTTCGAGCCCGTGCCGAACGGCGTTCTCGACGAGGGGCTGCACGGAGAGGAACGGGATGACGGTCGCCAGGGTCTCGGGGGCGATGCGTAGCCGCACGGTGAGCCGCTCGCCGAAGCGCGCCCGTTCCAGTTCCAGGTAGGAGTGGATGCTGCGCAGTTCCTCCGACAGCGTCGTGAACTCCCCCTGCCGACGGAACGAGTACCGCGTGAAGTCGGCGAACTCGAGCACGAGATCGCGCGCCCGCGGCGGGTCGGTCGAGATGAACGACGCGATCGCGGTCAGGGCGTTGTAGATGAAGTGCGGGCTGATCTGCGCGCGCAGCGCCCGCAGTTCCGCCTCGGCCAACGCCGCCCGCGACGCGTCGAGACCGGCGAGCTCGATCTGGGCCGCGCACCAGTCGGCGACGTCACCGGTCGCGCGCACGAGCGGGCCTCGCGCCTGGTCGGCGAACGCGACGACCGCTCCCCACACCCGTCCGTCGACGACGATGGGCGCGCCCACCGCCGACCCGCCCTCCTCGGAGAACACCTGCCGACGTCCCGTGTCGTACACCCGTGCGGCGATGCGGCGCGCGGAGGTCGCCAGCGCCTCGGATCCGTCGAGCGCCACCCGGTCGCCCCCCGATTCGACGATCGCCACGGCATCCGCTCCGAGCAGCGCGCGCAGGTGCGTGGCCGCACGCTCGGCGTCGGGCTCGTCGCGGCCGCCGCGCAGCGCCGCCGCGGCGGCCGCGGCGACGTGCAGGGTGCGGTGCGTGGCGCGGTCGACGTCGCTGCCGAGATCGCGTGAGCCGCGCGCGAAGCGCCGGGCCGACACGAGCGCCAGGGTCAGGACCGCGCCGACCACGACACCCACGGCGCCCGCGAGCAACGGTGCGTCGAGCATCCTGGCAGCCTACTCAGCAGCAGCGGGCGCCGGGGTTGCGGTCCTGCTCGTCGGATCGCTGACGCCAGAACTGCCGCTCCGTGAGCGGCTGCGCCTGAGGGTGGTGCGCTCGGAGGTGACGCACGTAGACGTCGTAGGCGCGATCGCCCATGAGGGTCGTCACGTACCACCGGATGCCACGGCCCACCCGCGCGAAGCGGGTGCCCATGCTCTCGCGGGGGCCGGGGGCAGTGGCATCCGTGCGGTCCATGATCGACGGCCTCAATGGTGCGACGACGCGGTCGGACGGTCGGGGTGGTCGGCCGGGAGGGCCTCCCACTGCTTCTCGATGGCGCGCTCCTCCTTCGTGGCGAGGAAGCCCGCCGCGGCGAAGCGGCGCGACGGAACCGGCGCGTCTTCGAGGTTCTCCCCTCCCCCGGCGCGCAGAGCCTTCGCCGTCACGATCACGGCCATGACGATCACGACGATCGCGAGCGTGACGAAGATCACCGAAAGCACGCCCTGCACGAAGGTGTTGCGGACGACGGCCTCCATGGCGGCGACGCTCTTGGCGGTGCCGAATTCGGTCTTGCCCTCGGCCAGCGCCCCGCGGAACGCGAAGTGGTTGGCCCAGTACCCGACCGCCGGGACCGGCGAGAAGATCTTGTACATGGATGCCGTGATCGTCACGACCGCGGCGAACGCCAGCGGCACGGCCACGATCCACAACCAGCGGAAGTACGAGCGGCCGCGCTTGGCGACGATCGCGAGCACCACGGCGAGCGCGATCGCGGCGAGCAACTGGTTGGCGATGCCGAACAGCGGGAAGAACGTGTTGATGCCGCCGAGCGGATCGGTCACGCCGAGGATGAGGATCGAGCCCCAGCCCGCGACCATGATCGCGGTGCAGATCCAGGCTCCGGGCCGCCACGAGAGGTCCTTGAACTTCGGGATGACGGTGCCGATCGAGTCCTGGAGCATGAAGCGGGCCACGCGGGTTCCGGCATCCACCGCCGTGAGGATGAACAGCGCCTCGAACATGATGGCGAAGTGGTACCAGAAGGCCATCATCGCCTGACCGCCGAGGGCCTGCTGCATGATGTGCGCGAGGCCGAGCGCGAGAGTCGGGGCGCCGCCCGTGCGCGAGACGATCGAGGTCTCACCCACCGCTGCGGCGGTGGAGGTGAGCATGTCGGGCGTGAGGTTCACCCCGGCCAGGCCCAGTCCGTTCACGAAGGCGACGGCGCCCTCGACGGTGCCGAGGGTGGCGGCAGGCGAGGAGTTCATGGCGAAGTAGATGCCGCGGTCGATCGAGAGGGCGGCGACGAGCGCCATGATCGCGACGAACGACTCCATGAGCATTCCGCCGTAGCCGATGAAGCGCGTCTGGCGCTCCTTCTCGACGAGCTTCGGGGTCGTTCCCGAAGCGATGAGGGCGTGGAAACCGCTCAGCGCGCCGCAGGCGATCGTGACGAAGAGGAACGGGAAGATCGGGCCGCTGAACACCGGGCCCGTCTGGCCACCGGCGAACTCGCTGAACGCGGGGACCGAGATCTCGGGGCGCACGAGCACGATGGCGCCGGCGAGCATCACGATCACGCCGACCTTCATGAAGGTGGAGAGATAGTCGCGGGGAGCGAGCAGCAGCCAGACCGGCAGCACCGCGGCGACGAAGCCGTAGATGATGACGCCCCACGCGATGACGGAGCGGTCGAGGTGGAAGGCCGCGTAGCCCCACTCGGTCGAGGCCACCCAGCCGCCGGCGACGATCGCCCCGATGAGGAGCACGAAGCCGATGATCGAGATCTCGGTGATGCGGCCCGGGCGGATGTAGCGCAGGTACAGGCCCATGAACAGCGCGATCGGGATCGTCATCGACACGCTGAACACGCCCCACGGGCTCTCGCCGAGGGCGTTCACGACGACGAGGGCGAGGATCGCGACGATGATCAGCATGATGAGCAGGCTCGCGAGGATCGCGGCGGTCCCGCCGATCTTCCCGAGCTCGTCGCGGGCCATCTGGCCGATCGTGCGGCCGCCCCGGCGCATGGAGAAGAACAGCACGAGGTAGTCCTGCACCGCACCGGCGAGGATCACGCCGACGATGATCCAGATCGTGCCCGGGAGGTAGCCCATCTGGGCCGCGAGCACGGGGCCGACGAGGGGACCGGCGCCCGCGATGGCGGCGAAGTGGTGGCCGTAGAGCACGCGGCGGTCGGTGGGGACGAAGTCCTTGCCGTCGGCCTTCCGCTCGGCGGGGGTCGCGCGGCGGTCGTCGGGGCGCGTGATGTAGCGCTCGATGACCTTCGAGTAGAAGCGGTAGCCGATGAGGTACGTGCAGACGGCGGCGAACACGAACCAGATCGCATTGACGGTCTCCCCGCGCACGATCGCGAGCATCGTCCAGCCGAGGCCGCCCAGCAGGGCGATCCCGATCCACAGGGCGATCTTCGCCGGGGTCCACCGGCTCTCGAGCTTGTCGGGCGGGACCGCGACGGGCGGAAGGTTCGGGTCGGTGACGACGTCGTCGTCGACGGATGCGCTCATGATGCCTCCTGTTCGCGGCGCTGCGGACTCGCCGACACTAAGCGGATGCCGTGCCCCGACGCCCGCGGCATCCGTCGATCGTGCGGTGAGCGGCGCGAACGGTGCGACGAGCGGCGCGGCGTGTCCAGGGATGGCGGAACATCCATGCCAGCGCATACGTTGCTGTGAGCACCGACGACAGGAGACCCCATGGCCGACGAACTGACCGTGACCCGCAACGACGAGGCGCACCGCTACGAGATCCACGTCGGAGACGAGCTCGGGGGGTTCCTGGAGTTCGAGCCCGCCGGTGACCGCGTCGAGCTCCCCCACACCGAGATCGACCCGGCCTTCAAGGGGAAGGGTCTCGGCTCGAAGCTCGCCGGCGAGGCACTGTCCGACCTCGCGCGCCGCGGCGACACCGTCATCCCCTCGTGCCCGTTCGTCGCGCACTACCTCGGCGAGCACGACGTCGACGGCCTCTCGGTCGAGTGGCCCGAGGGCGCCGACGAGGCGTCGTGACCCGCCTCGACGTCGCCCCGCCCGAGGCGGAGGGCCCGGTCGAGTGCGACGGGCCGCGCGCGCTCGTGGTCGAGGCGCGCGAGGTGCCGCTGGGCGGCGTGCGCGGCATGGAGGTGCATCGCACCCTCCCGCACCGCTCGCTGCCGATGGTCGGCGCGTGGTGCTTCCTCGACCGGTTCGGTCCGCAGCAGACCCTCATGCGCGTCGAACCGCACCCCCACATCGGCCTGCAGACGGTCACCTGGCCGATCGTGGGCGAGGTGCGGCACCGGGATGCCGTGGGCAGCGACGTCGTCGTGCGGCCCGGCGCCCTGAACCTCATGACCAGCGGCGCGGGCATCGCGCACTCGGAGTACTCGGTGGGCGAGGGACCGATCCCTCTCGACGCGCTGCAGCTGTGGGTGGCCCTGCCCGAGTCGCGTCGGCACGGCGCCCCCGCCTTCGAGCGCCACGAGGACCTGCCCGTGCTCGACCTGGGCGACGGATCCGACGCGGTCGTCGTGATGGGCGAACTGGGCGGAGTCTCGTCGCCGGCGACCGTGCACACGCCGATCGTCGGCGCGGAGCTGCGCCTGGCCGCCGGTGCCACCGTGCGGATCCCCTTGGACCCCACGTGGGAGTACGCCGTCTCCGGCATGGTCGGCGCCGCCGAAGCGACGACGGGGGTGGATGCCGTCGACGCCGACGCCTCGAGACGACCGGCGCCCGCGATCGAGCCCGGGTCGACGGCATCCGTCGATCACACGCGGCTGGTCTACCTCGGCACCGGACGCGACCACCTGGAGCTGCGCAGCGACGAGGGCGCCCGGGTCTTCCTGCTGGGCGGGGAGCCCTTCGAGGCCGACATCGTGATGTGGTGGAACTTCGTCGGCCGCTCGCACGACGAGATCGCCGAGGCACGCGAGGCGTGGGAGGCCCGCTCTTCCCGGTTCGGCGAGGTCGTCGACCACGGACCCGAGCGCATCCCCGCGCCGCCCCTGCCCGGGGTGCGCCTCACCGCGCGACGACGCCGGGTCTGACGGCCCGCTCGACGGAGGCCGTGCGCAGGGGGCGGGACGGCGGAGCCGCGCGCATCTTCGCAGCGTCGGGACGCCGCTTGAACGACGCTCAGTACGTCGGCGCCGCCGGGAGCCCGAAGAACTCCTCGAGGGTGGTGTATCCGCCGTCGTGGTACGCCTGGGCGAGCTCCGGCCCGATGAAACGCAGGTGCCAGGCCTCGGGCTCGTAGCCGCTGACATCCTCGCGTCCCTCGGCATAACGCGTGATGAAGCCGAACTCCCAGGCATGCTCCCGCACCCAGGCGCCCTGCGCCGACGCCGCCACGTCGTCGAGCGTCGCGCAAGAGCCGTTGCACGGCACGATGTCGACGGCCTTTCCGGTCTGGTGCTCGCTGAACCCCGGGCGTGCGCTCTCGCGATCGGCCTCGGCCACGCCGCCCACGGCGACCCGACCGGCGTACGTGGACTGCTGCGTGGAGTAGGAGCGGAAGGCGCTCAGATAGCCGATCTCGCCCACCCCCGCGTCGGAGGCCGCGCGGACCATCGCGCTGAGGGCTTCGGCGGGAGCGGCGCGCAGGGCCGACTGCTCCAGAGCGCGCACGTTCGACGGCATGACGAGGTCACCCGGGTAGTAGTCGAGCGGATCGAGCGGGCGCTGCTTGTTGACGACGAGCCACTCGCGATCCGGGTCGCTGAGCGAGACGCAGGGGGCGAGTCCGGATGCCACCGCGGAGCGGAACGCCGCCCCACCGCCCGCAGCGGCGATCGCGGCGGTGTCGTCGCCCTGCGAGAGGGCAGTGGTGAAGGCCGGGTCGTCGCACGGGGTGGCGGTCGCGGCGACGGCGGCGACCTGCGGAACCGGCAGCCCGTCGTCGGGGACGGCGGGGGGACCGGCGACCGCAGCCGACACGACGGAGGCGTCCGCCGCGGCCGAGCCCTCGGCATCCGCGCTGCGCCCGAGCGTCGCGGCCCCCACCACCACGGCACCCACCAGCACCGCGACCGCCGCCCCGGCGACGAGCGCGAGGCGCCGCCGGCGCCGGAGCGGCAGGGGGGCGAAGAGGTCGGGGAGCCGACCTCTCGTCGCGCCCCGCGGCGTCGCGGCCGGTTCGTCGGGCCGCGCCGGGAGCGCGAGGGCACCGGTCGCCGCTTCCCGCAACTGGCGTCGGGTGATGGGCGCCGGGGCCACCGATACAGCCGCCGTCGCGAGTCGCTCGGCCTCCGCGCGCGCGGCGCGGCGGGGAGAGAGCTCGGGATCGGGGGACATCACTGCGTCCATTGTCTCCCGGACGCCCGCTGCGGTCGACCCGTGGCAGGCCGGAGGTTGCCCGACTCACGTCGGCCCGGCAGTCTGGGGACACCGTGAGCCGACCGGGGGGACCATGCTCGACGACGACGACCGCGCACTCATGCGCGCCATGAGCCGCTACCTCGAGACCGTGAACCGCGTCGTCGCCGACGACAGGGCAGGTGAGCGCACCCCGCTCGGCGAGGAGCTGAGCGCTCATCTCGGCGTGGACGTCACCACACTCCCGGTCACCACCGAGACCCTGTCGGCGCACCGCTACGTCGACGCCGACATCGCCCTGGATGAGCTCACCGAACGCGGCGGCGGACGCCTCATCGGCGTGACCGGGGGCGAGCAGCGGTTGCACGTGTCGGCATCCGAGCTGTTCGCGGGCCCCTACTCGCACTTCGCTCCCGGACCGGTGTCGTACGAGTCGCGCGACGTGAGCGCCACCGCCCAGCGGCGGGTCGTCTCGTTCGGCGTGCGGCTGCTCGCCTTCGACGGTCACCCGCTCGTGATCGTGCAGCGCTCGGCGAACCCGCGGTCGATGCCGTCGCAGCCCCAGCTCGAAGTGATCGGCGCGGATCCGGATGCCACGGCGGCGGCGCTCGCGGAGATCCGACGACTGATGATCGAGCGCAGCGTGCTGCGCGGCCACGTGCTGTCGTTCGTGCCGACCGAGTACGGGCACGAGGCCGGGGCCACCTTCCTGCCCCGCCCCGAGGTCGGCGCCGACGACATCGTGCTCGGCGAGGGGGTTCTGCAGCGGATTGTCGATCACGTCGTGGGTATCGGCGACCACCGCGAGGCCCTGCGCTCCGCCGGACAGCACCTCAAGCGCGGCGTCCTGCTCTACGGTCCTCCCGGCACCGGCAAGACGCTCACGGTGCGCCACCTGCTCGCCCGCACGCCGGAGACGACGGCCGTCGTGCTCACCGGATCGAGCATCCGCTTCATCACCGCGGCGGCCGAGATCGCGCGCACCTTCGCCCCCGCCCTCGTCGTGCTCGAAGACATCGACCTGGTGGCGGCCGATCGCGGCTTCTCGCCCGAGCCCGTGCTCTTCGACGTGCTCGACGCCCTGGACGGGTTGGAACCGGATGCCGACATCGCCTTCGTCATGACCACCAATCACGTGCAGATCCTCGAGGAGGCTCTCGCCGCCCGACCGGGTCGCGTCGACCTCGGCGTCGAGATCCCGCTCCCCGACGACGCCGACCGACGCCGACTGTTCCGTCGCTACGCCCAGGGTCTGCCGCTGTCGGCGGAGGCGATCGAGGCCGCAGCCGACCGCGCGCAGGGCACGACGGGCTCGTTCGCAAAGGAGCTGCTGCGCGGCACCGTGCTCCGCGCCGCCGTCCGGGGCGAGGAGGCACCGACCGATGACGATCTGACGGCGGCCCTCGACGAGCTCCTCGACTCGGGAGCCGCTCTGACGCGCGTGCTCCTGGGGGCACGGCCCGAAACCCCTCCACCGTCCCCCTCTGCGTACATCGCCACCGAGACCCCCTTCGTTCCGCGCCCCGGCGGCCCCTCGATGCAGGTGTCGCCCTCGGGGGAGATCGGCTACCACGACGAGACCGACGGCCACTGGGTCGCCCTCGACACCGTCGGCGACGACACGGTCGGTTCGATCGCGTTCGACCAGGAGGTCGAAGACCCGCTCGTCGACACCTCGGAGCCGACCCACGAGCTGAGCTTCCCGATGCCCGTCTGGCACACCGTCTACGCCGAGCTCGGCAACACCGGCTCCGTCGAACGCGTCGGCGGCGACCCGGTCATCGCGGCCCGCACGGAACGGCTTCAAGCTGCCGGCAGCGCGGCGGCCGCGCGGCATCCCGGCCCCCTCGCTCCCAGCGGGTGGCCGCTCGACGACGCGGAATTGCCGGTGTCGCTGGCGGATGGGGACGAGGAGTTCTTGGTGGAGATCCTCGCGGGCGGGCAGCGCGTGACGCGCGGGATCCTGGCGGAGCCCGACCTGCCCGACCATGTACGACGCGAACAAGAGGAGTCCTTCACGGCGGGCGCAGAGGCCCTGCGGTTCATCGCGGCCCGTCTGCCCGACTGAGGTGGTTGCGACCGCTCGTCCCGCCGCGACACTGGCGCGCCGCGCGTCAGGCGATGCCGCTGGATGCGACCTCGGCCGCCGCGAAGAGGGCGACCACGATGCTCAGCACTCCCGCGACCAACAGGAGCGAGGGGTGCGCGAGCCCGATGACGACGCGCCGGGTGTGCGGCAGCTCGGTGAGGAACTCGTCGGGGATCCGATGGCGCTCGGGTACGCCCGCCCACCCGCGCAGGCGCGCGATGTAACCGACGCAGCGGAAGACGAGCACGGCCCAGAGCATCGCGACGATGAACGGCACGACCGCACCGAAGATCTCGAAGGCCTCGACCCACGCTTTCTCGGGATCGGCCCCGGTGTCCTCGGCCAGCTGCACCGCGACCGCCGCGCCGAGGACGACGGAGCCGACCCACAGGATCAGCGCGCCGAGGACCGCGAAGAACCGCGCGAAGAAGTGACCGAGGATGGACTCCTCGTACGCGAGATGCGTGCGCGGCGTCTGCGCGAGCACCAGCAGCGTTGCGCCGAGCGACGGCAGGGCGCCGAGCAGCGAGAGGACGACGCCGGCGGTCTCGTCTTCCACCCAGATCTCGCAGACCACGAGCAGCACCACCGCGACGCCGAGCCAGATCCATCCCGACAGGGTGGGATGCCGCACCACGAAGAAGGGATGCAGCGACTCCACCCGGCGCGCGGACCCGTTCACGAGCGTGTGCCCCCACACGTGCCGGTCCGCATCCATGTCCGCCCCCTGTCCACCCGCGCGGGGCGGGCTTCGCAGCCACAGTAGCGGTTCGCGGTTCGTGCATGCGGACGCATGTGGAGAGGTCGGCCTTGCTTCTGGGTAGAACATGTGTTCGACTGTTCGCATGAGGTGGCAGGGTCAGCAGTTGGGCGTCGACGACACGGCGGCGCTGCCCGGCATGGAGCGCATCGACGGTCTCGTCCGGTCGGTCACGACCCCCGAGTTCGCGGGGATGACGTTCCACGAGGTGCTGTGCAAGACCGCCCTGAACCGCGTGCCCGGCGCGTCGGCCATGCCGTTCGACTGGACGGTGAATCCGTACCGCGGCTGCAGCCATGCGTGCTCGTACTGCTTCGCCCGCAAGACGCACGAGTATCTCGACCTCGACTCCGGCGCCGATTTCGACTCGCAGATCGTGGTGAAGGTCAACGTCCCCGACGTTCTGCGGACCGAGTTGCAGCGCGGATCCTGGGCGCGCGAACCGGTCATGCTCGGCACGAACACCGACCCCTATCAGCGGGCCGAGGGGCGTTACCGCCTGATGCCCGACATCGTCGGTGCCCTCACCGACACCGGAACACCCTTCTCGATCCTCACGAAGGGCACGCTTCTGCGGCGCGATCTGCCGCTGCTGGCGGACGCCGCCCAGCAGGTGAAGGTCTCGCTCGCGATGTCGATCGCCGTCTTCGACGACGCTCTTCAGCACTCGATCGAGCCGGGGACCCCCAGCGCCGAGGCGCGCCTCGAGACGGTGCGCACCGCGACGGCGGCGGGATTCCGCGTGACGGTGTTCCTCATGCCGATCCTCCCCCACCTCACCGACTCGATCCCGGCGCTCGACGACGCCCTCGCCCGCCTGCGTGCGGCCGGCGCCGCGAGGGTGGTCTACGGCGCGCTGCACCTGCGCCCGGGCGCCAAGCAGTGGTTCTTCGCGTGGCTCGAACGCGAGCACCCGCACCTCGTGTCGTCCTACCGCGGCCTCTATCCCGGCGTCTCGGTCACCGCACCCAAGGCGTACCGCACGTGGCTCGGCAAGCGCCTCCGCCCACTGTTGCGCCTGCACCGACTCGACGGGTGGGACGAAGACGACCACCCACGTGGTCGCCCACAACCGGGACTCGCGGCCCGCACCCCGGCCACCAGCAGCCTGGGGCCGGTTCGCACGACCCGGGGCCCGGCATCCCCTCGCCCCCAGGTCGCGCCGGCGAGCGAGCCGAGGCTGTTCTGACGGCGAAGGCCGGGACGTCGCGGCCACCGACGGCAACGGGAAAGCCCCCGCCGCGCGAACGCGAACGGGGGCTTACCGGTGTGACGGATTACGACGTGACGTCGGAGAGCTGACGACCCGAGATCTCCTCGAGCACGTCGTCGCCCAGCTGCGTCGGCTCGAACGGCGCCTCGATCTCCGCACGGTCGAGCAGCTCGGTCATCCGGCGCTGACGCTGACGCGTGATGAGCGTCACCACCGTGCCGCTGCGACCGGCGCGGCCGGTGCGGCCCGAACGGTGCAGGTACGTCTTGTACTCGTCGGGGGCGTCGGCCTGGATGACCAGATCGATGTCGTCGACGTGGATGCCGCGAGCGGCGACGTCGGTGGCCACGAGCACGTTGACGCGACCCGAGGTGAGCTTCTCGAGGTTGCGCGTGCGCTTCTGCTGGTTCAGGTCGCCGTGCAGCGCGACGGCGGCGATACCGGCGTCGTCGAACTGCTCGGCGAGCATCTCGGCGTAGGCCCGGGTGCGGGCGAACACGAGCGTCTTGCCCTCGCGATCGACGAGCGAGTCGAGGATCTGCGCCTTGTCGCGGTGCTCGATCACGAGCACGCGGTGCTCGATCGTGCTCGAGTCCTGGTCTTCACCGGCGACCTCGTAGACGGCCGGCTCGACGAGGAACTCGTCGACCAGGGCCGCGACCTCGCGGTCGAGCGTGGCCGAGAACAGCAGCTTCTGGCTGCCCTTCGCGGTGGCGCGCAGAATGCGCTGCACGGGCTCGAGGAAGCCGAGCTCGCACATGTGATCGGCCTCGTCGAGCACGGCGACCTGCACCTGCGAGAGATCGAGCTTGCCCTGGTTGAGCAGGTCTTCGATGCGACCCGGGGTGCCGATGATGATGTCGACGCCCTTCTTCAGCGCACCGACCTGACGCGCCTGAGGGACGCCGCCGTAGATCTGCGTGGTGAAGAGCCCCACGCTGCGGGCGATGACCTGCACCGTGCGGTCGATCTGCAGGGCGAGCTCGCGGGTCGGCGCGAGGATGAGCGCCTTCGGCGCGCGACCGAACTCACGACGCTGACCGGCCTGGGCGCGCAGGATGCTCTCGACGAGCGGCGCGCCGAAGGCGATGGTCTTGCCCGAGCCGGTGCGGCCACGGGCCAGAACGTCGCGTCCCTCGAGGATCGGCGCCACGGTCGCGGCCTGGATCGGGAACGGCTTGTCGGCACCGAGGCCCGCGAGAGCGCGGACGATGTTGTCGCCGAGACCCAGCTCGGCGAAGCCGGCGCCGGTCACGGTCGCGGCATCCACCGCTTCGGCCTGCAGTCGCTCGTGCACGACGTCGACGCGCTGCTCGTGCTCGGCCGAGCGCTTCGGGCTGGCGTTCCAATCCGAGCGGCTCGGGCCGTCGGCGCGACGCGGACGCTCGTCGAACGAACGGGCGGGGCGGTCGCCGAAGTCGCGACGGGGGCGCTCGTCACGGTCGAACGACCGCGCGGGACGATCGTTGCGGTCGAAGGAACGCGCTGGACGCTCACCGGCGTCACGACGGGGACGGTCGTCCCGATCGAACGAACGCGCCGGGCGATCGTTGCGGTCGAACGAACGCGCCGGACGGTCGTTCCGGTCGAAGGACCGCGCGGGACGGTCGTTCCGGTCGAACGAACGCGCGGGACGGTCGTTGCGATCGAAGGACCGCGCCGGACGGTCGTCACGGTCGAACGAACGCGCGGGACGCTCGTTCCGGTCGAAGGAACGGGCCGGGCGCTCACCCGCGTCACGACGCGGACGCTCGTCACGATCGAACGAACGCGCCGGACGGTCATTGCGATCGAACGAACGCGCCGGACGGTCGTTCCGGTCGAAGGAACGGGCCGGGCGCTCACCCGCGTCACGACGCGGACGCTCGTCACCATCGAACGAACGCGCCGGGCGCTCGTTCCGGTCGAAGGACCGGGCGGGACGCTCGTTCCGGTCGAAGGACCGGGCGGGGCGGTCGTTCCGGTCGAACGAACGCGCGGGACGGTCGTCGAACGAACGGGCGGGACGGTCGTCGCGAGCGGACTGGCGGATGCCACGGGCCTCGTCGCGGCCGGCACGATCCGATGCGCTCCACCGGCGCTTGTCGGGGGCGGCCTCGGTCTCGGCGCGGTAGCCGCGGTGGTTGGGGCTCTTGCTGCCGGGCTTGACGGGGCCCTCGGCACCGGGACGACGCTTGCGGTCCTGGAACGAGGTCTTGGCGCCGTAGCGCGGCTCGAAGTTCTTCGCGGCGCGACCGCCGGCGGGCTTCTTGTTCTTGGGCATGGGGGACTTCCTGGGTTCTGTTCGCGCGAAACAGCGACACCGCTCGTGGCGGTGAGATACCCGGACTGTCGTCGGCCGGGGGCCATTCACTGATGATGGTCGAGGCCGCGATCGCGTCCTGTCCATCGGCCCCTTGGACTCACAAACCCATCCGCGCATCACACGCGGTGTCCAGAGCCGACCGCCCCACGTTACAGCCCGCGCCTGGGAATGGCATCCACGCCCCGGGTCGCCGCGTGCGACGAGAACAGGGGATGCCACCGGAACAGGCCGATTCGGCGGAGAGCCCCCTGTTCTCGCGACATCGCCTGTTCTCGTCACGGCCGGTGCCGACGGAAGCGCCGACAGGACCGAAGATGGACGCATGGCAGACACCGACGCCCACCCCATCACGGTGGCGATCGAGCGGCGCATCGACCCGACGCGCACCGCCGAAGCGACCTCCTGGATGCAGGCCGGCACCGACCTCGCGACCGCGTTCCCGGGCTTCCTCGGCTCGGGCTGGGTGCGCGCGGGCGAGGACAGCGACCTCTGGTACATGCTGTACCGCTTCCGCGACATCACCACGCTCGAGCAGTGGGAGACCTCCTCGCAGCGTGAATGGTGGCTCGACTCCGGGCGCCCGTTCGCGCGCGAGGAGCGCACCGAGCGGCGCACCGGCATCGAGGGGTGGTTCGACGCCGCGTTCGGCTCGGTCCTCGCCCCGACGGATGCCACGACCTCCCCCGTGCAGCAGCCGGTGCCCCCCGCTCCCCCTCGGTGGAAGCAGGCCGTGACGATCTGGGTCGGGTTCTTCCCCACGAACCTCCTCGCGTCGTGGTTGCTGGGCTTCGTCCCGGGGTTCGCCGAGATCCCCCTGCCCCTGCGCGTGCTCGCCACCACCCTCATGCTCACCCCCGTCATGACCTACGCCGTCTTGCCGTGGGTCACCCGGCTGCTCCGTCCGTGGTTGCAGCGTCCGCCCCGCTCCCGAAAGGCCTCGTCATGACCGCTGATCCCACCGGCCGGCGCTTCCACCTGCGCGGCGCGCACTCCTCCGCCGAGATCGCCCAGGTCGGCGCCGCTCTGCGCGCGCTCACCGTCGACGGCGTCGACCTCGTGCCCCGCTACCCCGATGACGTGCCGACGCCCGCGGCATCCGGGGTCGTCCTCGTCCCGTGGCCGAACCGCATCCGCGACGGCCGGTACTCCTTCGACGGCGCCGACCTGCAGCTGGCGATCAGCGAGCCGAAGTTCGGCAACGCGAGCCACGGCCTGCTGCGCTTCGGCGCGTACGAGCCGATCGAGCAGTCCGACGAACGACTCGTGCTCGGAGCCGACGTCGTCCCGCAGACCGGCTATCCGTTCCACCTGCGCACCCGTGTGACCTTCTCCCTCCGGAACGACGGACTCCACGTCGCCCACGACATCGAGAACGTCGGAGCGACGGCCGCTCCCGTCGCGCTGGGCGTGCACCCCTACCTGCAGATCGGCGGGGTTCCCACCGCCGACCTCGTGGTCCGTTCCACCGGCACGACGACGCTCGTCCTCGACGACCGCAACATCCCCGTCGACGAGGTCCCCGTGGGTGCGGGCACCGATTTGCGCGCGGGCGTGCGCCTGGGCGACGCCGCTCTCGACAACGGCTATCGAGGCCTGGACAGGGATGCCGAGGGCCTCGCGCACCACACCCTGACCGCGCCCGACGGGGCTCGCGTCGAGCTCTGGCAGGACGAGGGGTTCCGCTGGGCGCAGGTGTTCACGACCGACCGCTACCCCGGCCACTCCCTCGCCGTCGCGATCGAGCCGATGACGGCGCCCGCGAACGCTTTCGCCACGGGGGACGATCTCGAACGGCTCGAACCGGGAGACATTCTCCACCGGGAATGGGGAGTTCGCTTCTCGGCATAGATGTCCTTGTCCCCCATTTGGGGGACATGAAATCTCGCATATGACCTGGGGAAAGCTGGGACAACCCCGTACCTATTTGGGCGACGCGAACGATACCATTCGTCGTGACGGATTTCCGTCAAGGCCGGGGGCGGCAAAGGGTCAAGGTTCGCCCCGGTTCATACCCGAATGAGCCGACGGGGGCCGAGGGTCTCGCGATGTGGGGGGATCCTCGTTCCGTCACGAGGAAAGATCCCCCATCATGAGCAGCGCGCTCCGCTCCGCCGTCCCCTTCTCCCTGTCGACGTCGCACCTGACCGGCCTCACCCGCCGTCTGCGCTCTCTCCCGTCGCTGCACGTCGGGGCCGCCGCCCTGACCGTGCTCGTGACGGGCCTGCTGCTGGCGATCGCGACGACGAGCGACCCGCTGTGGTGGCAGCTGCATTTCAGCCAGCTGGGAATCTTCGGCGACGTCTCGAGCGCGTTCTTCAACACCACGCTCAAGGTCAGCGGGGTCATCGTCGTGGTCTTCGCGTTCTGCGTGCGCCGCGATGTCCGTCGGCTCGGCCGGGGACCGGTGCGCCGAGGGGCTGCGACCGTGGCATTCATCTGCCTGAATGTCGTCGGCGTCAATCTCGCTCTCGTCGGCTGCATTCCGCTGAACACCGACAAAGACCTCCACGATCGCGTCGCGGGCTCGATGGTCCTCGGTTTCCTCGCCCTCCTGATCAGCGCGCCGATCATGTTCAACCGCCTCGGCAAGCGGATGGCGGTGAGCACCGTGATCGCCACCGTGTGGCTGGTCGTCTCGATCGCCCTCTTCGTCTCGGCGACGATCAATCTCGCTCTGTTCGAGACCATCTCGTGCACCGCGATGTTCGCCTGGTCGGGAATGTTCACGCATGTACTGGCCGGCGCCGCCTCACGGGCCGTGACTCCCGCGCACGCGGACTCCTCGCGCTCCGGCGCCCACCTCGCGGGTCGCCGCGCGCGCAGCCGCCGTCTGGCCGGCTCCCTCGGCGTCGTCTCCTCGACGACCGCCGCCGCGTCCGTGTCGCGCACCCGCTCCCCGCGCGTCAGCGGCCCGGGTCGTACCGCTCGTCGCATGAGCGTCCTCGCCCTCCTCGCCGGCCGCCCCGCCTCATCGCTCGCGGCCCGCGCCGAAGGACGCATCGACCGCGCCTCGTCGATGCGCTCGGTCGGCGCAGACCGGCTCCGCTCCGCTGCGGCGTCCTCGGCACGCGGCCCCCGCGCGGGAGCGACCACGACCGACCCCCACTCGACGCGGTCGCTCGCAACCGCCACTCGGGCGAACGCCCGCGACGACGCCGCGACAGCCTCGGCTCCCCTCGAGGCGCGGGGCCCCGCGGCATCCGCCGCCCGCCCCGCGATCGTCGCTCAGGCGGGCGGGTGCCGGACCGCGCCGCGGACGCACCGCCGTGACGAGCGGAGCGAGCCCCGCCGCGGGCCCGCGCGCCGTCAGTGCTTCTCGCGCAGCTCGCGTCGGCTCAGCGGGTGCCCGTCGTCCGCGATCGGCGCAGCGCCCGTCGACGGCGACGACGCCTCGTCGCGCGCGGCACGCCGCGCCCGTCGACGTTCGCTCGCTCCTTCGATGAGGTTGTAAAGGGTCGGCAGTACGAGCAGCGTCAGGAACGTCGACGACACGAGGCCGCCGATCACGACGACCGCGAGCGGCTGCGAGATGAACCCACCGTGGCCCGTGATGCCGAGGGCCATCGGCACCAGGGCGAAGATGGCGGCGAGCGCCGTCATGAGGATCGGCCGGAGACGTCGCGCCCCACCGACGATCGTGGCGTCGTGGACGCTCAGCCCGCGCGCACGGTACTGATTGACGAGGTCGATCAGCACGATGGCATTCGTCACGACGATGCCCACGAGCATGAGCGCCCCGATCATCCCGGCGACGCCGAGCGGCACGCCCGTCACCAGCAGCAGCAGGATGGCGCCGGTGGCGGCGAACGGGACCGACACGAGCAGTTCGAGGGGCTGGCGCAGCGACTTGAACGTCGCGACCATCACGACGTACACGATGAGGATCGCCGCGAGCAGCGCGAGACCGAGCTGACCGAAGGCGTCCTGCTGGTCGGTGACGGCCCCGCCGACCTTCGCGGTGGCTCCCTCGGGCAGCTGCACGTCGGCGAGGGCCGCGTTCACGCTCGCGGAAGAGCTGCCGAGGTCGTCGGTCGTGGGGGTGACCGTCACGGATGCCGTGCGGAGTCCCCGCGCGGTGGTGATCGAGGGCGGAGTCTGGCTCTGCTCGACGGTGGCGATCTCGTCGAGGCGCACGGCGCCCCGGGCGCTGGGGATCTCGAGGGCGCGTAGATCGTCGATGGTCTGGGGCGGGTTGGCCGTCGCGAGGTAGACCGTCACGCCCCGACCGTCGAGCTCGACCGTGCCCGCCTGGCGCGGCTGCTGGGCGCCCGACACGAGGGCGCCAACGGTCTGCTCCGAGAGGCCGCGCTCGGCGGCCGCGTCGCGGTCGACGCGCACCGACACGAACGGCAGCGAGGCCGACAGGCTGCTGGTGACCTGGCCGATGCCGTCGCGTCCGTCGAGACCGGCGACGACCGCGTCGTTCGCCTGCTGCAGCGTCGTCGCGTCGGGCGCGGTCACGTCGACCGTGATGTCGGTCGAGCCGAAACCGCTCCCCTGCGCGGAGACCTCGATCTCACCGGCATCCGTCAGCTTCTCGAGTTCGGTGCGTACGCGCTCGCGCAGCTCCACCTGGTCGGTGCCCGACTGCGAGGTGATCGAGTAGGTGATGCCCGAACCGCCTCCCGAGAAGGCGTCGCGCAGCGCCGAACCACTGGAGCCGATCGAGGTCTGCACCGTCTGCACGCCCTCGGTGTCGAGCAGCACCGCCTCGACCTTCTGCGCCGCCGCGTCCTCGGCATCCAGGCTCGGGGCGGATCCGATCTTCTGCGTCACGGTGAAGGTGTTCTGGCCCGAGTCGCCCAGGAAGTCCGTCTTGAGGAGCGGCACCGAGGCGAGCGTGCCACCGAGCACCAGCACGGCGAGGCCCAGGGTCACCCACGAGTGCTTCAGCGTCCAGCTGAGCACGGGAACGTAGGCCTTCTGCAGACGCGAGGGGGGCGCGTCGGCCGCTTCGGGGTCGATGGCGTTGCCCTCGGCATCCCGCACGACCTTCCCCGGCTTGAGGAACCACGACGCCAGCACGGGCACGATCGTCAGCGAGACCAGCAGCGACGCCGCCATCGCGATCGTCACCGTGAGCGAGAACGGGCGGAACAGCTCCCCCGTGACGTCGCCGACGAACGCGATCGGCAGGAACACCGCGACGGAGGTGATCGTGGATGCCGTGATGGCGGCCGCGACCTCGCGCACGGCCCGGATGATGGTGGGGATCTTCTCCGCGTCGCCGACGTAGTGCCGCTTGATGTTCTCGATGACGACGATGGAGTCGTCGACGACGCGGCCGATGGCGATCGTGAGGGCGCCGAGCGTGAGGATGTTCAGCGAGTAGCCGAAGGCCTGGAGCCCGACGAAGGTGATGAGCACACTCGTGGGGATCGAGATCGCGGTGACGAGCGTCGAGCGCACCGACATGAGGAAGATCAGGATCACGACGACCGCGAAGACGAGACCGAGGAGCCCCTCCTGCGCGAGCGCCTCGATCGACTGCGTCACGAACGGCGCCTGGTCGAAGACCACGGTGAAGGTCGCGCCCTGGCCGAGCTGCGACTCGAGACCCGGCAGGGCGGCAAGCACGCCGCGCGAGACGTCGACCGTGTTGGCCGCGGGGAGCTTGGTGACGGCGATGGTCAGCGCGGGCTGGCCGTCGACGCGCGAGAGGGTGGTCACGGGGTCCGTCTGCAGCTCGACGGACGCCACGTCGCCGATGGTCGTCTGCCCCGCCTGGAACTGCGCGGCATCCGTCGGCACGAGCGGAAGGGCGGCGATCTCGTCGACGCTGGTGAGCTTGGTGCCCGTCTGGACGGTGAGCGTCTGATCGCCCTCGGTCAGCGAGCCGCCGGGGAAGAGCACGCCGTTCGCGTCGAGGGCGTCGGTGATCGCCTGCTGACTGAAGCCGCGGTCGCCGAGCTTCGTCGTGTCGGGGGTGATGGTGACGCGCTGGCCGGTGCCGCCGACGATCTGGGCGCCGTTGACGCCGTCGACGTCTTCGAGATCGGGGATGACGCTGCTCTGCAGGATCGACTGCGTGGCTTGCGCGTCGGTGAAGCCGGTGACCGCGAGCTGGATCACGGGGAAGTCGTCGATGCTGGCGGAGGCGACCGTGGTGTCGGCCGACTCGGGCAGCTGATCGTTGATGCGCGCGATCGCGGCCAGGATCTTCTGCTGCGCCGCGGCGAGATCGGTGCCGTAGGTGAACGACGCCGACACGATCGAGGAGTTCGTCGTGCTGGTCGCGGTGGTGGACTCGAGACCCTCGACCCCGCGGATCGCGTTCTCGACGGGCGTCGACACGTCGGCCTCGACCACCTCGGGGGAGGCGCCCGGGTACGTCGTGACGATCGCGAGCTGGGGGAACTCGATCGAGGGGATGAGCTCCTGCTTGAGGCTCGTCAGTGCGAGGCCGCCGAAGATCGCCGCGACGATCGTGACGAGGGCGATGAGGGCACGGTTCTTCAGGCTCAGAACGGCCAGGTACGACACGAAGGACCCTCCGGGATCACGATTCGATACAGGGGTGTATCGAGAGGCCAGTATCCCATGCCCCTCCGCGGCCCGGCGCGGCTCAGAGCAGCGAACCCACCGTGAGGCCGAGGGCGGCGGCGAGCACCGACCCGACGAACGACAGCAGGGCGTACGACACCGCGGCCCGCGTACGCCCCTCTTCGGCGAGCAGGGCGGTGGTCACCGCGACCGCACTGAAGGTCGTGTACCCCCCGAGCAGCCCCGTGCCGAGGATCCAGCGCCACGCCTCGTCCGCCGGGAGCGGACTCAGGATGCCGAGCGCCAGCGCGCCGGTCAGATTGACGACGAGGATGCCCCACGGGAACCGCTCGCCCGTGCGGCGGCGGATCGTGACGTCGAGCAGGTATCGCAGCGCCGCGCCGACGCCGCCGGCGAAGGCGACCGCGACGAAGACCAGGGGCGTCATCGTGCGCGCCCCCCGCGCCCGAGCAGCACGCCGCCCCAGGCGGCCGCGGTGCCGACGATGACCGTCGCCACTCCCCACCACAGCAGCGCGAGGTCGGCCGACTCCACGGCGAGCGCACTGTAGGTGGTGAACCCGCCCAGCACCCCCGTGCCGATGAAGAGCTGCACGCGCTGCGCGCGCGAGGACTCCGGCATCCGGGCCCGCCATCCGAACAGGATGCCGATCGCGAACGCCCCCACGACGTTGATGATCGGCACGAGGGCGGAACCCAGGTCGTCGCCGAGACCGAGGGTGAGTCCCACGCGCACGGCCGTGCCGATGGCACCGCCCACCGCGACGAGGACCGCGTCACGCCACATGCTCACCGCGCCACCCTACGCCGCCGCCGCGTTCCCCCGGCGCCCGCCGGCGTTCGCTCACGTCCGGCCCGCTCACCGTCGTCGAGCGCCCACGGTACCCGGCCGATCCTCCGCGGCGTCCGGGTGTCCCGGAGACGCTCGACGACCGGTGCGGGCACGCGTGCCGTCGTCACTCCCCGAGGATCAGGCGTCTGATCGCGGCATCCTTCGATCCGCCCAACTCCATCGTGCGGCCCTTGCGGTACAGCGAGAAGACGCGCGGATCGATGTAGCTCGACCGCGCCACGGCGGGGGTGTTGCCGAGCGCCTCCGCCGTCGCGCGGACAGCGGCGACCTCGGCCTTCTTGCGTTCGTTCTTGCCGCCGACGGCTCCCACCTTCGCGAGCGATTCGGCGGCCATGATCGTGCCGCGGAGCGTGCGGAAGTCCTTCGCGCTGAAGGGTCCTCCGGTGAGGGAGCGCACGTACGCGTTGACGTCGCCCGGCGTGAGGGGAACGCGTCGCCGTCCGCGCTTGTAGCTCAGCAGCGCCGCTCGCGGTCGCCCCAGCGCGAGTTCTCCGATGAGGGATGCCAGTTCGGCGTCGTGCACGCGCAGATCGGCGCGCTTGCCGCTCTTCGCCGGGAACGACAGCCGGACGAGATCACCCTCGACCGTGGCATCCCTGCGCTGGAGGGTGGTGAGCCCTCGGCTGCCGTTCGTGACGAAGTAGCGCGCGTTGCCGACGCGGGGCGCGACCAGGTCGAGCAGGCGGAACGACACCGCCAGCACGCGTTCCCGATCGATGTCGCTGCGCCGCAGCGACTGCGTCACGCGAGCGCGAGCGCGCGGGAGGGCTTCAGCGAGTTGCAGGGCACGGGAGAACTTGCCCTTGTCCTGACGCTTCGACCAGTCGGCGTGATACGTGTACTGGCGCCGCCCGGCCTCGTCTGTGCCGACCGCCTGGATGTGGGCGTTGGGCTCTCGCGCGATCCACACCTCGCGCCACGCGGGCGGGATGACGAGACCGCGCGCGCGCTCGGCGTCGCGGTCGGGAACGGCCGCCCCGGTGTGATCGACGAAGCGGAACCCCGACCCCGAGCGCACCCGGCGATACCCCGGATCCTCGTAGGGCCGGACGCGGATCAGTCGCGCCATGCGCGTCAGTGCGAGCGGAGCATGTCGATCAGCTCCGCCTTCTTCTTGCCGGAGTAGCCGGTGATGCCGAGTTCCTTCGCGCGCTTCTTCAGCTCGTCGACGGTGCGGTCCTCGTAGTTCTCGGCGTGGCCGCCCTTTTCACCGATGCTGTCGCGTCCCTGCGCGGCGGCGGCGTTCGAGATGCGGGCCGCCTTCTCCTTCGAGTCGCCCTGCGCGCGCAACTCCTCGTACAGTTCGGGGTCCTTCAGGCTGTTGGATCCTCGCCCCTGGGGCATGGCCGTCTCCTTCCGTCGAGGATCCGACGCTACGGGCGCGCCCGTCGCGGCGTCCGCGGGGTTGACAACCACGCGGCTACCAGCCGGTTTCGCGCAGCGTCAACCCCACCGACAGCGCCCCTCACCGGTGGCACGGTGGATACCGATCATCCGGTGCGTGCGGCGTTCGCGCGGAGCGCAGCGGATGGACCTACTCGCCAGGTCCCGCGCCATCGCGCGGGGAAGAAGGAGCCCCCCATGAACATCTTCCTCATCATCATCATCGTCGCCGCGATCGTCATCGCCATCTTCAGCGGACTGGGCCAGGCGGCCAACTTCCTGCTGTGGATCGCCATCATCGTCGGCCTCATCGCCCTCATCGTGCTGCTGTTCCGTCTCATCAGCGGACGCAAGCCCGTCTGACCTCATCGAGGAGCGACGCGTTTCGGGTGCGCGTCGCCCTCGACTCCCGGCGGGTCTTCCCGCCCCGGATGCCACGTCCTCACCGAGGGCGTGGCATCCGTCGTTTCCGGGGGTCCCGGTCCCTTCGACAGGCTCAGGGAACTCCGGAGCGGCGCGGAGCGAAAGGCGAGTCCGAGCGCCACGCCCGCGCGGGTGGCTGAGCCCGTCGAAGCCTCCGGACGCCACCATCTGCACCGAGAGGTGGCCGAGCCCGTCGAAACCACCGGACGCCGCCACCGCCCACGCGGCAGGGGTTGACTCGAACGCGATATATCGCGATACTCGACCCAACGCGATATATCGCGAGTGAGGAGACCAGACCATGGAGAAATGGATCGTCCATCCGGGCGAGACGCGCGTCATCGACGTCGCGGCCCTGCGCGAACTGAAGATCGGCCTCGTCGGCGGGCAGGTCGACGTGATCGCCCATGACGAGACCGACGCCCGCATCGAGGTGCACGGCGTCACCGTCAAAGACCTCCGCATCGAGATGGTCGACGGCCGTCTCGAGATCGACCACCCCCAGCTGCGGTGGGACAACTTCCTCGAGGTCTTCCGTAATTTCGGTGCCGGCGGCCCCAAAGCCGAGATCAGCGTCGCCGTGCCGCGCACCGTCGCCCTCACGCTCGGCGTCGTCAGCGCGAGCGCCCTGGTCGCGGGCCTGCGCAGCGACGTGCGCCTGAACACCGTCTCGGGCGACATCATCGTCGACGGCATCGAGGGCGACGTCGACCTGAACGCCGTCTCCGGTGACCTGCAGGTGCGCGAGCTCGACGGCGCGCTCAGCGCCAACAGCGTCTCGGGCGACGTCGCCGCCACCGGCCGCATCACGAAGGCCTCGATCGACACCGTCTCGGGGGCGATGCTCGTCGACTCCAGCGGTCACACCCAGTCCATCTCGCTCAACTCCGTCAGCGGCACCGCGACCATCCGGCTCGATCGGTCGCTCCCGGCGAACTACGTCTCGCGCTCGGTGAGCGGCCGCGTGCAGATCGACGGCATCGTGCGCTCGGGCAAGGGCCCCACCACCTATTCGGGATCGACCGGCACCCTCGCGGGGAGCTTCGTCGACGTCCGGGCCAACACCGTCTCAGGCGAGATCACGGTGCTGCGCCGCGGCATCTCGGGCCTGCGCCCCGAGGAGCTCGCCGGAGAGGAGGAGTGGTGATGAGCCCCGTCTTCTCCCACGGCGATCTGCGCCTGTACATCCTCAGCCTGCTCGACGAGGCCCCCCGCCATGGTTACGACCTCATGCAGGCCCTGTCCGAGCGCACGGGCGGCACCTACTCGCCCTCCGCCGGCACGATCTACCCGCGCCTGTCGAAGCTCGAGGAAGAGGGGCTGGTGACCAAGACCGTCGACGGCCGCAAGACCGTCTACGAGATCACCGATGCCGGACGCGCCGAGGTCGCCGAGCGCTCCGGCGACCTGGAGGGCATCCAGGCCGGACTCGCCGACAGCGTCCGGCTCATCGCCGACGAGGTGCGCGGAAGCGTCCGCGACGCGATGCGCAGCCTGCGCGCCGACCTCGCCGCCGCCTCCCGCGAGGAACGCGAACAGGCGCAGACGACTCCCGCCGACGACGCCCGCTCGCGCAGCCGTGAGCAGCTGTCGCGCGCCGACGCGGCGATCACGGAGTTCCGCGGACGCGTGCGCTCGGAGCTCCGCGCGCACGTCGCCCGGGGCGGCGAGCTCTCGGCATCCGGGGTCGACGGGATCGAAGAGGCGCTGCAACGGGCGTCGGACGCCGTCGCGCACGCCCTGCGGAGCTAGGGCGTCACTCCCACGGCAGCTGATCGTCGGCGCCGGCCGGCTCGCCCACGGGGACGACGAGCACCGGTCGGCGCTGACGATGCGTGAGCCGAGCCGCGACGGATCCGGTGAGGAACTCCCGCAGCGACTCGCCCAGCCCGCGCTTGCGCGTGCCGACGACGAGGAGAGAGGCCTCGAGCTGGTCGGCGAGATGGATCAGCGCGAGCGCGGGGTCACCGATCTCCTGCTGCACGCTCCAGCTCACGTCGTCGCCGGCCAGGGCCTCGGTGGCCGCGCGGCGCACCTCCTCGAGCGCCGCCTTCGACGCCGCACCCGCCACATCGACCGTGGAGGAGTGCACGTAGCCGTCGGGGTCTTCGAACGCGACGAACCGGGTCGTGTCGACGTGCACGACCACGAGGGGCGCTCCCGCGAGCGCCGCGTAGCGGGCCGCCTCCCGCACGACCCGCGGCGACTGCCCGGGAACCACTCCGGCGATCACCGCTCCCGCGGCGCCGTGCGAACGGGACTGTTCGGTCATGCCTGCTCCTCTCGCCACACCGGCGCCGAGCCGCCCGCCATCCGCGCCCTCTCGGGCCGGACGGCTGGGCCGGAATGCGCCGTGATATCCTGGCTGTTACTCTTACCGGCTCGGTCCGGAACCGCAATACGCAGGGCCCGCAATGCGGCCCTCGACGTCGATCGTGAGGGGGTCTCGCATGGGGCGTGGCCGTCAGAAGGCGAAGAACACCAAGATCGCCCGTGAGCTGAAGTACGACACCTACTCGGTGAACTACTCGGCGCTCGAGCGCGAGCTCGGCGCACCCGCGGCGGGTGAAGACGCGTACGTCGACAAGTGGGCCGACCAGTACTCCGACGAATACGAAGACGAGAAGGCCTGACGCCTTCCGCTCGTTTCGTTCACGCGCCGACGCCTCAGCGTCGGGTGAGCGACAACGCGATTCGCCGACCCTCGACGCTGAACGGCGGTGACGACATCGTCACCGCCGTTCGCACGTGCACCTCTCGATGACCACGCCCGGTGGCGTCCGTCACCAGGTGCGCCCGGTGCGGCGCTCCCACGCGTCCTCGATGCTCTCGCGCCGCGCGACGACGATGCCCGCCGGCACGGCGCACGCGACCGCCAGCCCGAGCAGCACGAGGGCCGCGGTCCACCCGCCGGTGATCTCGTGGGTCAGGCCGATCGCGAGCGGCATCAGCGCCGCCAGGCCGTAGCCGACGCTCTGCACGAGACCGCTCAGGGCGACCGCCGTCTCGTGCGCACGCGTGCGCAGCCCGAAGAGCACGAGCACCATCGGGAAGAGCAGGGGCGGGATGCCGATCAGCACCACCCACAGCACGGTCGCCGCCGTCGGGGCGAGAAGCAGGCCGCCCGCCCCGAGCAGACCCGAGATCACGGCCGCCGCGTAGAACGGCGTCGTCCGACCGATGCGCTGAACGAGCAGGGGAACGACGAGCGACACCGGCAACCCCATGAAGGCGAACAGCGCCAGCAGACCGCCGGCCGTGGCGGCATCCACCCCCGCCACATCGATCAGCAGGGGCGGGAGCCAGGCGAACAGGCCGTAGGCGATCGAGGAGTTCACCGCGAACGTGACGACGAGCGCCCACGTCTGCGGCACGCGCACCACGCGCGACAGCACCGAGGTGCGGGGCTCTTCCACCATGTCGGCGCGGGAGGCCCGCGCCCGCAGGCTCATCGCGATCCAGGGCACCACGGCCGCGAGCGCCACGACGGCCCAGACGGCGAAGGATCCGCGCCACCCGACAGCGTCGGCCAGCGGGACCGCGACCAGCGGTGGCGTGAAGGTCGCGACCGCCATCGTGGTCGTGTACACGGTGGTCATCAGGCCGATGCGCTCGGGGAAGTACTTCTTCACGACCGCGGGGATCAGCACGTTGGCCACGCCGACCGCCGCGAACACCCCCGCCGTGGCGGCGAGGAGCGTCCACGCGTCGACCACGGCCGCCCGGAGGCCGAGCATGACCGCCGCGACGACGGCGGCGATGAGCACGCTGCGCTCGAGACCGAGGCGGCGCTCGATGGCGGGCGCGACCATGCCGGCGAGCGCGAACGCCACGGGAGGGGCCATGCCGATGAGAC
Organism: Microbacterium sp. NPDC089190; assembly: GCF_040701795.1. Classification (NCBI taxonomy): domain Bacteria; kingdom Bacillati; phylum Actinomycetota; class Actinomycetes; order Micrococcales; family Microbacteriaceae; genus Microbacterium; species Microbacterium sp. NPDC089190. The sequence continues at coordinate 1,153,371 of NZ_JBFBHF010000001.1, forward strand.
CGACCACCGCGGCCGGGAGCGCGAAATCGCGGCCGATGATCAGCAGCAGTGGCGACAACGACGCGACGGCGATGCGCAGCGTCAACGCGAGCAGCACGATGGCCGAAGCGGCCAGTGCGAGCGTTCCCGCCGCTCTCGCCGGGGTCAAGACTCCTGACTGCCCTCGACCCAGGCGAGGTACTCCTCCGACACGGTGCCCGTGACGTAGCGCCCGTCGAAGCAGCTCATGTCGAGGTCGACCAGGTCGGTGCCCTCCATGATGGCGGCCTTCAGGTCCTCGACCTCCTGGTACACCAGGTAGTCGCAGCCGAGCTCCTCGGCGATCTCCGGGATCGTGCGCCCGTGCGCGACGAGCTCGTGACGCGAGGGCATGTTGATGCCGTAGACGTGGGGGTAGCGCACGGGAGGTGCGGCCGAGGCGAACGTGACGCTCTTGGCCCCGGCATCCCGAGCCATCTGGATGATCTCGCGGCTGGTGGTACCGCGCACGATCGAGTCGTCGACGAGGAGGACGTTCTTGCCCTGGAACTCCGTCGACATCGCGTTGAGCTTCTGGCGCACGCTCTTCTTGCGCACCGCCTGCCCGGGCATGATGAACGTGCGGCCGACGTAGCGGTTCTTGTAGAAGCCCTCGCGGTACTCGATGCCGAGCTTTCGGGCCACCTGCATCGCCGCCGGACGTGCCGAATCGGGGATGGGCATGACCACATCGATGGCGCCCGCGGGAGTGTACTTGGCGACCGTGTCGGCGAGCCGCTCCCCCATGCGCAGGCGGGTCTCGTACACCGAGACGCCGTTCATGACCGAGTCGGGGCGCGCGAGGTAGACGTACTCGAAGGAGCACGGCGCGAGCATCGTCTTCTCGGCGCACTGCTGGGCGTGCAGGGTGCCGTCGAGGGTGATGAAGACGGCCTCACCCGGCTCGACGTCGCGGACGACCTCGAAGCCGCCGTTCTCGAGCACGAGGGATTCGGATGCCACGATCCATTCGTCGCGCGGCTCACCGCCGGGCACCTGCGCCGCGGGACGCTTGCCGAGGATGAGCGGACGGATGCCGAACGGGTCGCGGAACGCGAGCAGCCCGTAGCCGGCGATGAGCGCGATCGAGGCGTAGGAGCCCTCGACGCGCTCGTGCACGCGACCGACCGCGCGGAAGACCTGCGCGGGGTCGAGGTCGGGTCCGGTGATCTCGGACTGCAGCTCGGAGCCGAGGATGTTGACGAGCAGCTCCGTGTCGCTGCTGGTGTTGAGGTGACGACGGTCCTTGTGGAAGAGCTCGGTCGTCAGCTCGCGCGTGTTCGTCAGGTTGCCGTTGTGCACGAGCACGATGCCGTAGGGGGCGTTGACGTAGAAGGGCTGCGCCTCTTCTTCGTTGGATGCCGTGCCCTTGGTCGCGTAGCGCACGTGCCCGAGGCCGATGTCGCCGAGGAGGGCGCGCATGTCGCGCGTGCGGAACGCTTCGCGCACCTGGCCGCGGGCCTTGTGGATGTGGAACACGCCGCTGGACTCGGCCGTGGCCATGCCCGTGGAGTCCTGTCCCCGGTGCTGGAGGAGGAGGAGCGCGTCGTAGATCTCCTGGTTGACCGGGCCCTGCCCGGCCATGCCGACGATGCCGCACATGGGGTGTTACTTCGCTCCGTTCGCCGGGTGACCGGCATCCGCGTAGGTTCCGACGAGACGGACGGCGCCGCCGTCGACGCCCTTCGCGCCCTGTTCGTAGTCGCCCTCGGGGCGCTGGTCGTCGCGGACGACTCCGACCTGCCAGGTGGCGATGCCGTCGGCAGTGAGCGCCGCGGTCGCGGCATCGGCGATCTCGGGCGCCACGACGGCGAGGAAGCCGATGCCGAGGTTCCAGGTGCCCTCGGTCGCGGTGAGGTCGAGTCCGCCGATGTCGGCGAGCACGCGGAACACGGGCGACGGGCTCCACGTCGAACGATCCACGTCGACCCACGTGTTCTGCGGCAGCACGCGCGCGAGGTTCGCGGCGATGCCGCCGCCGGTGACGTGGCTGAGCGAGTGGATGCCGGAGCCGACCGCCGCGTCGTCGAGCAGACGCAGCAGCGGCGAGGTGTACAGGCGCGTGGGCTCGAGGAGCGCTTCGCCCCAGGTCGCGCCGAGTTCCGCCGAAGCCGAGCCGTAGGCGATGCCGGCGCCCGTGATGATGTGACGCACGAGCGAGTAGCCGTTGGAGTGCAGGCCGCTCGAGGCGAGGGCCAGCACGACGTCGCCGCTCTTGACGCGGTCGGCGCCGAGGACGCGGTCGGCCTCGACCACGCCGGTCGCGGCTCCCGCGACGTCGTAGTCGTCGACGCCGAGCAGACCGGGGTGCTCCGCGGTCTCGCCGCCGACGAGCGCGGTGCCCGTCATGGCGCAGCCGCGCGCGATGCCCGCGACGATGTCGGCGATGCGCTGCGGCACAACCTTGCCGCACGCGATGTAGTCGGTCATGAACAGCGGACGCGCACCGACCACGACGATGTCGTCGACGACCATGCCGACGAGGTCTTCGCCGATCGTGTCGTGCTTGTCGATCGCCTGCGCGATCGCGACCTTGGTACCGACGCCGTCGGTGCTGGTCGCGAGCAGCGGCTTGGCGTAGTCGCGCAGCGCGGAGGCGTCGAAGAGACCGGCGAAGCCGCCCACGCCCCCGAGCACCTCGGGGCCGTGCGTGCGACGCACAGCGGACTTCATCAGTTCGACGGCGAGATCTCCGGCGGCGGTATCGACGCCTGCGGCGGAGTACGGGTTTTCGTGGGGAGCGGAGGCCACCGCAACAGACTACCCGGGGTGACACGCGCGGGTGTTCGGAGCTCGACGCAAGGCCCGCCCCACCCGCCTCCGCGCCTCCCTACAATGGCGCCATGACGGGCGGCCAGCCGGAATGGGTGATCCGCGAAGACGCGGCTCAGCCGGTGCTCGTCGCGCTCTATCTGCGACAGGCGCTCGGCATCCGCTCTCCGGAGGAGCTGCCCGCACTCCGACGCGTTCCCTCGCCGATGATCGACGAGCGGGCGGATGCCGCCCAGCAGCAGCTCGAGCGCGAGTGGCGGAGCTATTGGGCGCTGACGGTGGAACCGCAGGCGCACCCCTCGCCGGTGCCGCTCGAACTGGTCGATGGTTTCGACACCCTCGTCGCCCTGCCGGTGGAGGGCGCCGATGTGCTGCGCAGGGCCATCGCCCGGCACGCGGACGACGCCGTCGACTTCGCCCGACTCGCCCACGATCGCTACGCGCGGGAATCCGCGGCTCGCCCCGGGGTGTCGTATCGCGCGTACGCGAGCGCGATCGCGGCGCACGAACGCGTCGTCGGCCGCCGGGCGCACTCGTTCGAGCTGAACGTGCAGGTGCTGCCGCTGGCTCAGCGGGGCGTGTGGTGGATCGGTTCGCTCACCGTCGCGGTGACCGACGGTCTGCGCAGCGACGTGGTCGCGTTCGACACCGCGATCCACCCGATCATCGCCGAACTGGCGTGAGGGTCAGACCTCGAACTGCTCGTGGTCGACGGTCACCTGGCGGGTGCGTGCGCCGAGGGCGCGCTCGAAGACGAGCGCGACGATCGCGGCGACCGCCACTCCCGCCACGACGCAGATGAGCGCCGTGAAGCCGAAGACCTGCATCTCGGAGTACACGACCTGCGTGTAGGGGCTCACGTCGCTGCCGTCGATGGCGACCGTGAGGATGAGGGCGACGAGGATGCCGAGGAAGGCACCCGCGGCCAGGAAGACGCCGTACTTGGGGGCGCGGCGCACCGTGACGGTCTCGATGTCGTCGCGGACGTACACCGGTCGTTCGGGAGCGGGTTGGTCGGACATAGGCACATTCTCCCACCGCTGCGCCGCGAGCGGGTCGGGTTCTTCGGCGTCGAGGCACCGGCGGCGGGCCGGACGGAGAGGGCAGGGATGGAGGCCGAGGGCCTACGGCCGCAGGGGAAGCAGCGCGCTCAGGTCGGCGCGCACCCCGGATGCCACGATGCGGCCGGCGGTGACGGCATCCGTCCAGTGCTCCTCGCCGGTGGCGACGGCGATCCAGGTCGCGGCATCGGTCTCGACGACGTTGGGCGGAGTGCCGCGGGTGTGGCGCGGGCCCTCGATCACCTGCACGGCGCCGAAGGGCGGTACGCGCATCTCGACGGAGTTGCCCGGCGCCTTCTCCGCCAGCAGCTGCAGCAGGTAGCGCACCGCGGTGGCGGTCGCCGGGCGGGGAGCGTCTCCGGCGGCCACGGCGGCGAGCGCGGCGCGTCCGTCTCCGGTCTCGATACGGCGGGGAGGCATGGCATCCACGCTACTCGGGGGCGACGGGGGCGGGCCATGGGCGACGCCACGGGCGGAGCGGCGGGACGACCCAAGGGGGCGGGCAGGGGCACTGCGATCGGGGCGCGGCGGTTCCGGCGAGGCTCCCCGCATGACGTCGGCGATCTGCGCGAACTCAGCTCCCCCCGCGCCCTTGCCGACCGAGGTCGCGCGCATCACGCAGTCTGCGCCCGCGAACCCTCGCCGGAGCCGACGCCCGCCGCTCGGTAGGCTGGCCGCGTGAGAATCCTGGTCCTCGGTTCGGGCGCGCGCGAGCACGCCATCATCCTCGCCCTGCGCTCCGAAGAGGCTTCGCACGCGATCTTCGCCGCGCCGGGCAACGCCGGCATCGCGCGCGAGGCGCACCTGGTCGGCCTCGACCCCCTCGACCCCACCGCGGTGCTGACCTTCGCGAAGGACGAGGCCATCGACCTCGTCGTCGTCGGACCCGAGGCCCCGCTCGTCGCGGGCGTGGCGGATCCGCTGCGCGCACACGGCATCCCGGTCTTCGGTCCGGGCAAGGCCGCAGCGCAGCTCGAGGGATCCAAGACCTACGCCAAGCGCATCATGGATGCCGCGGGCGTGCCCACCGGACGCTCGGCGCGCGCGCACGACCTCGCCTCCGTCGAGGCCGCCCTCGACGCGTACGGGGCGCCTTACGTGGTCAAGGCCGACGGCCTCGCCGCGGGCAAGGGCGTGATCGTGACGAGTGACCGCGCCGCCGCGATCGCCCACGCCGAGACGTACCTGCCCACCGGTGCCGTGCTCGTCGAGGAGTTCCTCTCCGGGCCCGAGGTCTCGCTCTTCTTCCTCAGCGACGGCGATCACGTCGCCCCCCTCAGCCCCGCGCAGGACTTCAAGCGCCTGCGCGACGGCGATGAGGGCCCGAACACCGGCGGCATGGGCGCGTATTCGCCGCTGCCCTGGTTGTCGGACCGCTTCGGCGACGAGGACTCCTTCGTCGACCACGTCACGCGCGTGATCGCCGAGCCCGTGATCCGGCAGATGGATGCCGAGGGCACCCCGTTCATCGGGCTCCTCTACGCCGGACTCATCCTCACCGAGCAGGGCGTCAAGGTCATCGAGTTCAACGCCCGCTTCGGCGACCCCGAGACGCAGGTCGTGCTGCCGCGCCTTGTCGACCCGCTGTCGCGGCTGCTGCTGGCCGCGGCATCCGGCACGCTCGAGGACGAGCCCCGCCCGGCGTTCGCCGAGGCCACCGCCGTCACCGTCGTGCTCGCGAGCGAGGGCTACCCCGAAGCGCCGATCACCGGCCGCGTGCTGACCGGGATCGACGAGGCCGAGGAAGTCGACGGCGTGCACGTCGCGCACGCGGCCACGGCCGACCGCGACGGCGAGCTGATCGCGACGGGCGGACGCGTGCTCTCCGTCGTCGCGACCGGCACGACCTTCTCCGAGGCGCGCGAGGCCGCCTACGCGGGGCTCGAGCGCATCGGCCTGGAGGGCGGGCAGTTCCGCACCGACATCGCGGCGAGGGTCGCTCAGGACTGACAGCGGGCGAGGAGGCCACACCTCCGCCGCCTCGATCGCATCCCGACACGACCGCATCCCCGGCGCCCCGCACCCGCCGCGCACCGATCGGCCGCGGACCGCTCAGTGCGGCGCGACTGTCACGCTCAGCGCCGCACCGGATCCCCACCGCCGACGAGGAAGCGCTCGAGGTTGCGCCGCGTCGGGGCCGCCTCCCAGTCGCCGGGCACGAGACAGGCCATCGCCCCGCAGGCATTGCCCCGGACGAGGGCGTCCGCGCCCGACCGCTCCTCGAGCCAGGCGCTGAGATAGCCGGCCACGAAGGCGTCTCCCGCGCCGACGGTGTCGAGCGGCTCGATCAGGAAGCCCGGAGCCTCGGTCACGCCGTCGGGAGTGAAGACGGCGGCCCCCTCGGGGCCGCGCTTGACGACCACCTGTGCGACCCCTTCCGCGAGGAGCGAGGCGGTGGCATCCGGCCCCAGCAGCTCGAGCTCCTCGACGCCGCCGAAGACGAGGGTCGCGTGCTCCGCGATCTCGCGCAGCAGCGGCCCCGCGATCTCGGGGGCGGCGAGCGCCGAACGGTAGTTGATGTCGAAGCTCACCGGCACGCCCGCGTCGCGGGCCCGCTCGACGACCGCGAGCACGGTGGCGCGGGCGGTGTCGGACAGCAACGGCGTGATGCCCGTCACGTGCAGCAGCGCCGCCTCTTCGACCCACCCGTCGGGCACATCGGCGGCACTCACGCGGGACCCCGCCGAGCCGCGGCGGTAGTAGTGCACGGCGGCGGATGCCGCGGACGGACGCTCCTTGATCATCAGGCCCGTGGGCGCTCCGGCATCGACGAGAGCGTGGACGTCGACGCCCTCCCCGCGCAGCTCGCGCGCGATCCGCTCGCCCAGGGGGTCGTCACCGACCCGACCGAGCCACGACGCATCGACGCCGAGGCGCCGCAGCCCGACCGCGACGTTGCTCTCGGCCCCACCGATGCCGAGCACGAGCCCCGACGCGTGCCGGAGCGAGCCGATCTCGGTCGTGCGGGCGAGCGCCATGGTCTCGCCGAGGGTGACGACGCGCGTCACGACGCGCACACCTCCACGAACCGCCTCGCCCGGTCGCGGAGCGCGCCGAGGTCGCCGCCTCGGAACGCATCGCCGAGGAGCGGGCCGCCGACGCTGACGGCCACGGCGCCCGCGGCGAGCCACGCGGCCGCGGAGTCGGCATCCACTCCCCCGGAGGGGACGACGGCGATGTCGGGGAACGGTCCGCGCAGGTCCTTCAGGTACCCCGGGCCGACCTGTCCGGCCGGGAAGACCTTCACCGCCGAGGCGCCCGCCGACCACGAGGCGAACAGCTCGGTGGGGGTGAGACCACCCGGGACGATCGGCATGCCGGCGGCGACCGCGCGCTCGACGAGGGCGGTCGAGGTGATGGGGGTGACGACGTAGTCGGCGCCGACGGCGATCGCGCGCTCGAGCTGATCGAGGTTCGTGACCGTGCCGATGCCGAGGTCGCCGTCGAACGACGAGCGCAGGTCGGCGAAGGCGTCGAAGGTGCCCGGCGTCGTGAGCGTCAGCTCGACGCTCTGCACGCCCGCCTCGGCGAGAGCGGCGAGCACCGGCACGTAATCCGACGCGGCGGACGCCCGGGCGACGACGACGAGCTTCGAGGCGACGGTGCGGGAGGGGAGCTCACCAGTCATGGACGGTCCCGTCGAGGAGGCGGTTCACGGGCAGGTACGCCTTCGTGTACTCGAACGCGCCGGCGGCCTCTTCGTCGAGCTCGACGCCAAGACCGGGCTGGTCGCCGGGGTGCAGGAAGCCCTTGTCGAAGGTGAACGAGGTCTGGAACACCTCGAGCGTCTGCTCGTTGTGCGGCATGTACTCCTGGATGCCGAAGTTGTGGATCGCCAGATCCAGGTGCAGGGCCGCGGCCATTCCGACGGGCGAGATGTCGGTGGGGCCGTGGATGCCGGAGCGGATGCCGTAGATCGCGGCGAAGTCGAGGAGCTTCTTCATCGCGGTGATGCCGCCGGTGTGGGTCACGGCCGAGCGCACGTAGTCGATCAGGCGCTCGGTGATCAGCGTCTGGTAGTCGTACACGGTGTTGAAGACCTCGCCGATCGCGAGCGGGGTCGTCGAGTGCTGACGGATGAGGCGCAGCGCCGTTTGGTCCTCGCCGGGGGTGGCGTCCTCGAGCCAGAAGAGGTCGTAGGGCTCGACGTCCTTCGCGAAGCGGGCGGCCTCGATCGGCGACATGCGGTGGTGACCGTCGTGGAGGAGGCGCAGGTCGGTGCCGAACTCCTCGCGGATCTTCGCGAACACCCCGGGCATGTGGTTGAGGTACTGGCGGGTGTCCCAGGTCTCCTCGGCGGGGCGGTCGCCGGAGCGCTTGGCCGGCTCGTAGTCGTAGCGCACGCCCGGGCCCGCGGCCGAGACGCCGTAGATCTGGCCGAGGCCGGGGACGCCCGTCTGCACACGCACGGCGGTGAAGCCGAGTTCGCGGTAGCCGGTGATCGCGTTCGAAAGCGCGGCGAAGTCGGTGCCCGAGGCGTGGGCGTAGACGCGCACGCCGTCGCGGCTCGCGCCTCCGAGCAGCTGGTAGAGCGGCATCCCGGCCTTCTTGGCCTTGATGTCCCACAGCGCCATGTCGACCGCGGCGATCGCGGCCATGGTCACGGGTCCGCGGCGCCAGTACGCGCCGCGGTAGAGGTACTGCCAGGTGTCCTCGATGCGGTCCTCGTCGCGCCCGATGAGCATCGAGGCGAGGTGGTCGGAGAGGTACGACGCCACCGACAGCTCGCGGCCGTTGAGGGTGGCATCCCCCCATCCGACGACGCCGTCGCTGGTGGTGACCTTCAGGGTGACGAAGTTGCGGCCGGGGCTGGTGACGATGACGTCGACGGATTCGATGCTCATGCGGGGTCTTTCTCGAGGAGGGAAGAGGGATGCCGGGCGGGCTCGCCGTCACGAGCCCGCCCGGGGTGCGGGGCGTCGCGCCCCGCGGTCACATCGCGGCGCGCGGGTCGGTCAGGTCGCGACCGGTCCACTCGGGGGCGACGATCGCGGCGACCAGGGCCGAGGCGGTGAAGACCCCCATGAGCACCATGATCGGGACGATGCTGCCCGTGGCGGCGGCCACCCACGCGGCGGCGACGACGGGGCCGATACCGGTGGCGATGATGGCGGCGATCTCGCGGACGACGGCGGTGAGGGTGTAGCGGTTGCGGGCACCGAAGATCTCGGGGATCGAGATGTTCTCCATGGACGCCAGACCCAGCACCGAGATGTTGTGGATCAGCGCGTAGCCGACGAAGATCGCACCCACTTCGCGCGAGTTGATCAGCAGCAGGGTCGGGACGATCAGCAGCAGCGACAGCGCCGACATGACGATGTACATGCGGCGGCGGCCGAACCTGTCGCCGAGGAAGCCGACCACGGGGATGGTGACGAAGCCGATCAGCGACGAGACGATGACGATCTCGGGGCCGACCTCCTTCGAGATGGCGAGGGTGATCGTGATGAACGAGATCAGGTAGGTCTGCACGATGCCGGAGTTGCCGGCCTGGCCGAAGCGGAGGAAGAACGACACGAGCACGGCCTTGAGGGGCTTCTTCTGCAGCGACTCGAGCGTGCGGATGTCGTTGGTCTCGGTGGCGACCTTCTGCAGCTCGGCGCGCGAGAGCGCCTTGCCGTCGACGACATCGGTGCGCTCCTCGAAGACCGGGCTCTCCTTGAGGTTGAAGCGCACCCACAGGGCGAAGAGCATGATGATCGCGCTGCCGATGAAGGGGATGCGCCACCCCCACGCGATGACGTCGCTCTCCATCATCACGGCGAGCAGGATCGCCCAGATGCCCGAGGCGAACAGCGTGCCGCAGTTCGTGCCCAGGGCGACCAGCGAGGCCACGACGCCGCGACGGTTGTCGGGGGCGTACTCGGCGAGCATGACGCCCGCCCCCGAGATCTCGGCGCCCGCGCCGAAGCCCTGGGCCAGGCGGAGGATGACGAGGAGGATCGGGGCGAGGATGCCGACCTGCTCGTACGTGGGTAGCACGCCGATCAGCGTCGTCGCGGCCCCCATGAGCAGGATCGTGTAGAACAGCACCTGCTTGCGACCGATCTTGTCGCCGATGCGGGCGAAGAAGAACGCGCCGACCGGGCGGGCCACGTAGCCCACGCCGTAGGTGGCCATCGCCAGCACGACCGCCATCGCGGCGTCGCCCCCGGCGAAGAAGATCTGGCTGAAGACCAGGGCGGCGGCCAGCGAGTAGAGCTGGAAGTCCATGAACTCCAGCGCGGTGCCGAGCCAGCCCGAGACGGCCGCGCGGGCGAGGTCGCCCACGGACCGCTTGGCGACGGGCGTCGACGACGACGCGTCGACGCCGGGGGCGGAAGAGCTGCTCATCGGATTACTCCTTCGTAGTGATGATGATCGTTCGGTTAAGCGGGTCAGAGGGAGAGGAGGACCTTGGCGGAGGCCGAGGAGTCGCGCGCCGTGGCGAACGCGGCCACCGCGTCGGTCGCGGGGAGGACGTGCGAGACGACCGCGTCGAGGGCGTCGGTGGATGCCAGCAGGGCGATCGCGTCGTCGATCTCGGTCGAGAAGCGGAACGCGCCGCGCAGAGTGACCTCCTTCGCGAGCATCGGGGCGAGGTTCACCCCGATCTCGGCGTCGGGGAGCATGCCGACCTGCACGACGGTGCCGGCGCGGCGGGTCGCGCGAACGGCCTGCGTGAGGGCGACGCCGACTCCCGAGCACTCGAAGACGACGTCGAACGACTCGGGGGCGATCGCGTCGGTGCCCACGAGGAAGGTCTCGGTCGCGCCGAGAGCGCGCGCCCGATCCAGAGGCTCGGGCCGGACATCGCCGGCGCCCACGATCGCGGCGCCCGCGTTCCCGGCCGCGGCGACGACGAGCAGGCCGATGGGCCCGGCGCCGATGACGAGAGCGCGCTTACCGGTCAGATCTCCCGCGAGGCCCACGGCGTGGATGGCGACGGCGAGGGGCTCGGCGAGCGCGGCGCGCTCGAGGGACAGCCCCGGGGGGAGGACGCGGATCATGTGCTCCTCGACGAGGAGCATCTCGGCGGCCCCGCCCTGGCGGTGCGGAAAGCCCGCGGCGCTGCCGAGGTAGTCGCCTCCGGCGCGCAGGTGCGGGCGGTCCTCGAGGCCGGTGACCTCCGGCCCGAACCGTGCAGGGTGCACGGTGACCGGGGTCCCCGGCGCGAGGCGCCCGGAGGGGTCGAGGTCGACCTCTGCGGAGAGCTCGTGGCCCGGGGTGAGGGGCTCGCGCACGGCGTACTCGCCGTTCTTGCCGTGGAAGTAGTAGTGCAGGTCCGACCCGCAGATGCCGACGTAGCGCACCCGCAGGCGCACTTCGCCCTCGCCCGGCTCGGGCGTCGGGCGGTCTTCCCAGCGGATGTCTTCCGCGCCGTGGATCGCGAGGAGCTTCATCGCGTCTCTTTCCTGTCGTCTCGCGCTTCGGGAGCGCCGGGGTGGTGGGGCGCTCGGGGAGCACCGGGGGTGGGGTCAGGTCGCGGGGTGCGCCAGGCTGCCGGCCGCCGCGAGGCTGTCGGCGATCGCGCTCTCGACGCCGCGCCGCACGATGGTGTCGACGAGGTCGCCGACCCGGTCGACGAAGGCCGTCCGATGGGCGACGTCGTCGCCGAACAGCCGCAGGTCGACGATGGCGCGGTGCGCGAGGTCGCGCCCGTCGCGCGTCGGGACCGCGGTGAGCCGTTCGCGCGCGGGGTCGGTCATCGCCTCGGCGTGCGGGCCGGGGTCGAAGCCGGCCGGCGGGGCGACGCAGGCGAGGTAGGCGGCGACCGTGAGCGCGATGAGGTGCGGGAACTCCCCGCGGTCGAGGGCGTGGGCGATCGGCCCCGGGATGCGCTGCCCGAGCTTCACCGATCCGTCGGAGCCCACCTGACTCGTGCGGTGCCCCAGCGCGCTGTTCCCCCACCGGGCGAACAGGTCGCGCTCGTACTGCTCGATGTCCACCCCGGCCGGAGCGGTGACCGACGGCTCGTATTCGCCGCGCAGGACCGCCGCGGCGGCGGCTTCGATGTCGGCCAGGGCGATGGCATCCGGGATCGTCGGAACCCCCCGCAGAGCGCCGAGGTAGGCGATGAGCGAGTGCGTGCCGTTGAGCAGGCGCACCTTGAGCTGCTCGTACGCGCCGACCTCGTCGGTGAACACGGCGCCTCCGGCCTCCCAAGCGGGTCGACCGCCGGCGAAGCGGTCCTCGATGGCCCACATGGTGAAAGGCTCGGCCGGGACGGGGACCTCGTCGCGCACGCCGAGGAGTCCGGCGACGCGGTCGGTCAGCTCGGCGGTGGTTGAGGGGACGATGCGGTCGACCATGCTCGAGGGGAACGTCACGGCACGGTCGAGGTAGGTCAGGACGTCGCTGCCCTCGGCATCCGGGAGCTCCTGGAGGAACTCGCGGACGAGCTTCTCTGTGTGCGAGCCGTTCGAGAGCAGGTTGTCGCAGCTCAGGATCGAGAGGGGCGCCCCGCCGGCGGAGGCCCGCGCCTGCAGGCCTCGGGCGAGCTGGCCGATGGTGGACATGGGTGCGCCGCCGCGGAGGTCGGCCTGCACGCGCGGATCGGTCACGTCGAGGTGCTGCGTCGAGGGCGAGAAGCTGTAGCCGTTCTCGGTCACCGTCAGCGTCACGATCCGGATGCGGGGGTCGGAGAGGTCGGCGACCACTCGGGCCGGATCGGCGGCGGCGACGTACGAATCGGTGTGGACGCCGGGGATGTCGAGTGTCGTCGCCTCGGGCGAGACCGTGGCGACGGCGTAGAGGTGGTCCTGGGCGTGCAGCGCGTCGACGACCCGGCGCGAGCGGGAGGCCACGCCGACGATGCCCCAGTCCCCGCCCTCGGCGCGGAGGGCCGCAGCGGTGTAGACCGCCTGGTGGGCCCGGTGGAAGCTGCCGAGACCGAGATGCAGGATGCCGGCGGCTTTCGGGGCGGGAGAAGAGGCGACGGACGTCCGCGCGCCGCGGTGCAGGCTCGCGGTCGGTCCGGAGGGATCGTCGATGATCGGCATACAAGCAGTGTGCGTTGTTTGTACAAACTTGTCAACCGTTTTCATGGAACCATGCACGATGATGGGAGGACTGCACGAAGGAGCACGGATGGCGGCGAATCTCACCGAGGTGGCGCGGCATGCGGGCGTCTCGATCGCCACGGCCTCGCGCGCCTTCGGCGAACCCGACCGCCTCGCCCCCGCGACGCTCGAGCGGGTGCGCGTCGCCGCCGCCGAGCTGGGCTACGCGGCCCCCCAGGCTCCGGTGGGGACGCGCACGATCGCGGTCGTGGTCCCGGATGCCGCGAACCCGGTCTACGCGACCCTCCTGAAGGCCATCCAGGGCCAGGCGTGGCACGGGCGCCATCGCATCGTGCTCTACGACGCCGACGAAGATCTGCGCCGCGAGCGGGAGTCCATTGAGCTCGCGATGAAGGCCGACGGCCTCGTGCTGTGCTCCCCGCGCCTGCCCGAGGAGGAGGTGCTCTCCCTGATCGGCGAGACGCCCCATGTCGTGATCAACCGACTGATCCCCGGCGCCTCGTGCGTGATCATGGACGCCGACCGCGGCCCGAGCCAGGCCGTCGAGCACCTCGCCGCCCTCGGACACGCACACATCGCCTACGCCTCGGGCCCCCACGGCTCCTGGGCCGACGACCAGCGCGCGAACACCGTCGCGCGCGCCTGCGAGCATTTCGGCATCCGCCTCACCCGCCTGAGCAATCACGCCGCGTCGATCCAGGGTGGGCGAGCGAACGCCGCCGCGGCCATCGCGAGCGGGGCCACCGCCGTGATCGCCTACAACGATCTCGTCGCGCTCGGCCTGGAGGCCGGCATGGGCGAGCTCGGCCGGGTATGCCCCGACGACGTGAGCATCGTCGGGATCGACGACATCGATCTCGCCGGTGCCGTCACCCCCAGCCTCACCACCGTCCGCATGCCGATCGGCCGGTCCGGCGCCCTCGCCGTCGACCTGCTGCTGCAGTCGATGAGCGGCACCACCCCCGACGCTGCGGCGGTCCTGCCCTCGGAGCTGATCGTCCGCGGGTCGACCGCGCCGCCGCCCGCCTGACGGCGAGGCGTTCTGACGGGATAACAGGCCTCCCGCGTGCTCGGTGGCCGACCCGACCCCCGCCCTTCACCGTACCCTCGACGGATGAGCGCGATCGCGTACGAGGCCCGAGCCGACGAATACATCACCGCGCTCGGATCGATGGATGCCGTGCACCCGGTCGACCGCGCGATCGTCGACGCGTGGGCCGGGGGGCTCTCGGGCCCGGTCCTCGATGCGGGCTGCGGCCCCGGCCACTGGACGCGACACCTGGCCGACCGCGGCGTGGATGCGCGTGGGGTCGACCTCGCGCCGCGATTCGTGGAGCACGCACGGTCGGCGCATCCCGGTGTCCGATTCGATGTCGGTTCGATCGACGGACTCGACGCGGCGGACGGCGCCTTCGGCGGCATCCTGTCGTGGTTCTCGACCATCCACCACGAGCCCGAGGAGATCTCGACGCCGTTGCGGGAGTTCGCGCGCGTGACCCGCCCGGGTGGTGGTCTGCTCGTCGGCTTCTTCGTCGGGACGTCGCTGGAGCCCTTCGACCACGCCGTCACGCGCGCCTGGCGGTGGCCGGCCGGCGAGCTGGCTCGTCGAGTGGATGCCGTCGGCTTCGACGTGATCGAGACGCACGCGCGTGAGGCACGGGGCGAGCGCGCGGTCGGAGCGCTGCGCTGCGAGCGGCGCGCGTGAGGTCGCCGCGCCGACGAACGACGGACGCCGCCACCCGCACGGGGTGACGGCGTCCGACATCCGGGTTTTACTCCCCCGCGGAGGCGGGGGCGGCCTGCGCCGTCTGCTGCGCGGAGCCCGCGTCGCGCGGAGCACCGTGCGGGCGGATCATCGCGGGACGGCGCATGAACAGCACCGCGACGAGGCCGACGGCGATCACGACGATCGGCAGCAGGAGCGACTGACCCATCGCCTGCGAGAATCCGCCGACCACCTGCTCCGGGAGCGGGCCCGACCCGAAGCTGGCCCCGGCATCCGCTGCCCCCGGCAGGTTGGCCTCGAGGCGGGCCTGCATGAAGGCGGCGATGGATGCCGACCCGATGACCGAGCCGACGGTACGGGTCGTGTTGTAGATGCCCGCACCGGCGCCCGCCTGCCGCGGCGGCAGGTTGCGCGTCGCGGTGGTCGCCAGCGGGCCCCACATCCCGGCGTTGCCGATGCCCATGAACGCCGCGGGGATGAGGAAGGCCCAGATCGGGGCGTCGTTCAGGATGAGCGCCGTGTACAGTCCCAGCGATCCGCCGACCAGCAGCAGACCGGGCACGAGCAGGAAGCGCGGGTCGGTGCGATCGAGCAGCTTGCCGGCGAAGGGGGCCAGCACGCCCGAGAGGATCGCGAGCGGCACCAGCAGCAGCGCCGATTCGGTGGGCGTGAGACCCCGGGCCAGCTGCAGGTAGAACATCTGCGGCAGCGCCATGCTCGTCACCGTGAAACCGACGGCGGCGATGGCCAGGTTGGCGATCGAGAAGTTGCGGTCCCGGAACAGATCGAGCGGCACGAGGGGCTCGCCCGTGCTGCGCGCCTGGGTCCAGATGAACACCGCCATGACGGCGACGCCGGCGATGACCATGCCCCAGATCCAGGCCGCCCACGCGTAGTGCTCGCCCTCCTGCAGCCCGAACACGATGAGGAAGAGCCCGACGGCGCTCAGGACGACACCGAGGATGTCGAACTTGTGCGCGGTGCGCGGGAGCTGCGGGACCAGGATCACGGCGGCGATGAAGCCGATGACGCCGACGGGGATGTTGATGAAGAAGATCCACTCCCAGCCGAGGCCGTCGACCAGCAGGCCCCCTGCGAGGGGACCGACGAGCGTCGCCACACCGGCGGTGGCTCCCCACAGACCCATGGCCGCACCGCGATTCTGGGGCGGGAAGGTGCGGGTGATGACCGCCATCGTCTGCGGAGTCATGAGGGCGGCGCCCAGGCCCTGCACGGCGCGGGCGACGATCAGCACCTCGAGAGTGGGGGCGAGACCGCACGCGAGCGAAGCGAGGGTGAAGATCGCGAGGCCCGCGAGGTAGATGTTCTTGGGGCCGAAGCGGTCGCCGAGGCGGCCGGTGATCAGCAGCGGCACCGCGTACGTGAGCAGGTAGGCGCTGGTGACCCACACGACGTTGTCGAGATTGTTGGTGTCCGGATCGAGGGCCGCCTTGATGGCCGGGTTGGCCACCGAGACGATCGTGGTGTCGACCAGGATCATGAAGAAGCCGATGACCAGGGCCCACAGGGCGGGCCAGGGGCTGCGGGCAGGGGTGCCGTGCGACCCGGTGCGGGTCGATCCGGTGGAAGAGGATGCCGCGGATGCGGCGCGGGAATCGGTCATGGGGTGGTCTCCTTCGAGACGCGTTCTTTCGTGAAGTGTTCCGGGATCTCGTCGGGGCCCCAGGCGAGGGTGCCGTCGGCGAGGCGCGCGCGCAGGGCGTCCTGCCACGCGAGTTCGGCGTCGAGGAGCGCGGCCTGCCGCTGGACCTCGACCATGAACTGGTCGGGGACGCCGCGATGGGCCGCCCCGTCCAGGCCCGTGCGGTGCTCGTGCGCCGAGGCGACGAGCAGGGCACGGCGTCGATCGAGCAGGGCGACCACTTCGTCGCGCTCGAGATTGTGCGCCTCGGAGAGCGCGACGCGGAAGTCGGTCGAGCGCTCGATCTGCGGCAGTTCGGTGCGCACCCACTCCTCGACCGCGCGGCGACCGGCGTCGAGCAGCGTGTAGGTGGTGCGTTCGGGACGGTTCCCCTCGCGGTCGACGCCCGCTTCGGCGAGCAGACCGTCGCGCTCGAGCCGGGCGACCGTGTGGTAGATCGTGCCCTTCTGCAGGGGCACGAGCCGGTCGTCCTTTCGCTCGCGCAACAGGCGCACGAGTTCGTAGGTGTGCATGTCCGCCTCGCGGAGGGTGGCGAGGATCATGACCGCGACGGGCGTGAGGCGAGTGCTTTCCGGCATCCGTCTTCTCCTCCGCTCGTGTGGTCCGTCTCGACTAGTCCACATGGACTATACGCCTCACGCGCCCGCCGCGCGAGTCCGCCCTCGTGAACGTCGAATGTCCAGAACACGCCGGCCCCGCACGCGCGGTGCGGCGTGTCGGGGACAGTCAACGCCCGGCGGTTGCCGTGGCCGGTGGGCTTGCGCACCGCCCACTCACGACGAAGACGCCGCGCCGGCGGACCGGGGCGGCGTCTTCCTGTCGAACAGTCGACTCAGCTCGACGAGGACGGCCCGGACACCGTCTCGGGGGCGTCCTTGTCGGCGACGGGCGCGCCGGCGGCGCCCTCGACCGGCGCCGCGGCGGACCGGCGGTGCCGCCAGCGGGCGGGCAGACCGAAGATGCCCCGCTGGTTGGGCTCCTCGACCTCGAGGCCGTAGTGCTGCCCGATCGCGTCGCGCAGCTGCGCACGCTCGGCCCTGTCGTACGCCTTCATCTCGCGGCGGAAGGCGACGACCGTCGCCCAGCAGATCGCGAGGAGCACGACGCTGAAGGGCAGCGCGATGCTGATCGCCGCCGTCTGCAGCGCCTGGAGTCCACCCGCGATGAGGAGGGCGAAGGCGATCACGGCGGTGGCGAGGGCGAAGAACACGCGCACCCATTTCTTGGGCTCCTCCTCGCCGCCGGTGGCGATCATGCTCATCACCAGAGCTCCCGAGTCCGCCGAGGTCACGAAGAACACGGCGATGAGGATGAGGAAGCCGATGATCAGCACGGCCGAACCCGGAACCCCCTCGAGCATCTGGAACAGCGCCGTCGAGACATCGACCGACCCGTCCGCACCGGTGTACGAGGCCGTACCGGTCAGTTCGCCGTAGATCGCGGTCCCGCCGAGCACGGTGAACCACAGGATGCCGACGAGCGTGGGCACGAGGATCACACCGACCACGAACTCGCGTACGGTGCGCCCGCGCGAGATGCGCGCGATGAAGATGCCCACGAAGGGGGCCCACGAGATCCACCAGCCCCAGTAGAACGCCGTCCACGCGCCCTGCCAGGCCACGCCGTCGTCGCCCGCGTAGGCGCTGACGGTGAACGACAGGCCGACGAAGCTCTGGATGTAGTTGCCGATGGACTGCACGACGTCGCGCAACAGGAACTCGGTGGGGCCGACGAAGAGCAGGAAGAGCATCAGGACCCCGGCGAGCACGAGGTTGATGTTCGAGAGCCACTTCATGCCCTTGCCGACGCCGGACAGCAGCGAGAACAGGACGAAGCCGGTGATGATGCCGATGATCACGGCCTGGCTGATGATGCTGGGCGGTACGACCCCGAGGAAGTCGAGACCCGCACTGATCTGGATGACGCCGAGACCGAGGGAGGTCGCCACGCCGAAGAGCGTGCCGACGAGGGCGGCGACGTCGACCGCGTTGCCCCAGCCGCCCTGCACGAGGCGCGCGCCGAGGATCGGTTCGAGCGCCCACCGGATGGTGCGGGGACGCTTGCGACGGTGGAAGGCGTAGGCGAGCGCGAGGCCCAGCACGACGTAGATCGACCACGCGTGCACGCCCCAGTGCAGGAAGGTCTGCGACATGGCCTGCTGCGCGAGCTCCGCGGGGGTGCCCGTGACGCCGGGGCGGGGCGAGACGAAGTGGCTGAGCGGCTCGCTCACGCCGTAGAAGACGAGGCCGATCCCCATGCCGGCGGCGAAGAGGAGCGCGAACCACGACATCGTCGAGAACTCGGGCTCGTCGTCATCCTGGCCGAGCTTGATGTTGCCGAAGCGGCTGAAGCCCATCGCGAGGGCGAAGACGACGAAGAACGCCGCGATCAGCACGTAGTACCAGTTGAACGTCGAGACGATGGCCGTCTGCACACTGGTGAAGGTGGCCTCGGCCGCCGCGGGGAAGAACAGCGCGAAAGCGATGAACGCGAGCGCGATAGCAGCGGCGGGCCAGAACACCCAGCCGCGGATGGTCTTGTGCCGGCTGCCCGCGTGAGGATCGATGGCTACCGCGGGTCCGGAGGTGTCATCGGTCATTCCTCCGAGGGTAGTGAACGCCCCCTCCTCGCCCGGGGGGCAGGCGCCGTGAGAGACGTTGTGCGACAATCCGCGCGAGCGCGCCGTGTGGACGCGAGCGTGCACCCGCGATAATGAGCGGGTGACCTCCGCCTCCCCCCTCGAGCTCGCCGGCTGGCGCCACGTCTACTCCGGCAAGGTGCGCGACCTCTACGTGCCCGCCGAGACGGCTCCCGACGCCACTCCCGCACACCTCCTCGTCGTCGCGAGCGACCGCGTGAGCGCCTTCGACCACGTGCTCGAACCCGGCATCCCCGACAAGGGCGAGCTGTTGACGACCCTCAGCCTGTGGTGGTTCGACCAGCTCGCCGGCGGCGACGGCGGGCCGTCGATTCCGAACCACCTCGTCTCCGACCGCCGCCTCGAAGGCGAGGAGACGGTGAGCCTGATCCCGGATGCCGTACAGGGGCGCGCGATGCTCGTGCGATCCCTCGACATGCAGCCGATCGAGTGCGTCGTGCGCGGCTACCTCACCGGGTCGGGATGGGCCGAGTACCGCGCGTCGGGCACGGTGTGCGGCATCCCCCTCCCCGAGGGCCTGAACGACGGCGACCGCCTCCCTGAGCCGCTCTACACACCGGCGTGGAAGGCTCCGATGGGCGAGCACGACGAGAACATCACGTTCGAACGCTCCGTCGAGCTCGTCGGTGCCGAGACCGCGACCGCCCTGCGTGATCTGTCGCTCGAGGTCTACCACCGCGCCTCCGCGACCGCCGAGGCCCACGGGCTGATCCTCGCCGACACGAAGTTCGAATTCGGCTTCGACGCCGACGGCGTGCTGACCCTGGCCGACGAGGTTCTGACCTCCGACTCGTCCCGGTACTGGGATGCCGAGGCCTGGCGCACCGGCACCACCCCCGCCGAGCGCATGGCGAGCTTCGACAAGCAGATCGTGCGCGACTGGTTGTCGGCGAATTGGGACAAGCAGGGCGAGCCCCCCGTCCTCCCCGCCGAGATCGTCGAGCGCACGCGCGAGCGCTACGCGACCCTCCTGCGCCTGCTCACGGCGTCCTGACCCGCCCGCGGAGGCCTCGACGAGTTCAGCCACCGCCCCTGCCGCACGAGGCCCCCGAGCCCCACCCCACCCGGTCCCTGAGCACCACCCCACGAGGTCCCTGAGCCTGTCGAAGGGACCGCCCCTCGCAAGGAGACACATGTTCCGCTGGAAGCTGCACGGCGACGGCCGCACCGTCGCACCCGGAGCCGTCGTCGCCCCGGGCGAACGCCTGAACTGGGGCGCGACGGTCGCGATCGGCCTCCAGCACGTCATCGCGATGTTCGGCGCGACCTTTCTCGTGCCGGTGCTCACCGGGTTCCCGGTGTCGACGACGCTGCTGTTCTCGGGCGTGGGAACCCTGCTGTTCCTGCTCGTGACGAAGAACCGCCTCCCCAGCTACCTGGGGTCGTCGTTCGCGTTCATCGCGCCGATCACCGCCGCCACGACCACCGCCGGCACGGGTTCCGCCCTCGCGGGCATCGTCGCGGTCGGCGTGCTGCTCACGGCGATCGGCTTCGTCGTGCAGTTCGCGGGCCTCGGGTGGGTCGACAAGGTCATGCCGCCGGTCGTCGCGGGCGCCATCGTCGCCCTCATCGGCTTCAACCTCGCCCCGGTGGCGTGGTCGAACTTCCAGGTGCAGCCCCTGCCCGGCACCATCACGCTCGTCGCCGTCATCCTGTTCAGCGTGCTGTTCCGCGGCTTCCTCGGCCGCATCTCGATCTTCCTCGGCGTGATCGTGGGCTACGTCGCGACCGTCATCATCCAGCTGACGACGGGTGAGGTCCTCATCGACTTCTCCGTCGTGGAGCAGGCCCCCTGGGTCGGGCTCCCGACCTTCGAGATCGCCGACTTCACGAAGCCGGCCACCTGGTCGGTCATCGCGATGTTCCTGCCGGTCGTCCTGGTGCTCGTCGCCGAGAACGTCGGACACGTGCGCGGGGTCGCGGCGATGACGGATGCCACCGCCAACCGCTCCACCGGGCGCGCCCTCATCGCCGACGGCGTCGCCACGACGCTCGCGGGAACCTTCGGCGGCTCGGGCACGACGACGTACGGCGAGAACATCGGGGTGATGGCCGCGACCCGCGTGTACTCGACCGCGGTCTACTGGGTCGCGGGTCTCGCCGCGATCGTGCTGAGCCTCTCACCCAAGGTGGGCGCGGTGTTCAACACCATCCCGCCGGGCGTCCTCGGCGGCGTGACCACGGCGCTGTACGGCCTGATCGGCATCATCGGCATCAAGATCTGGGTCGACAACCGCGTCGACTTCTCACGTCCGGTCAACCAGTACACCGGCGCGGTGGCCCTGACGCTCGCGATCGCCGGGTTCACGATGCAGTGGGGCGACTTCCAGCTCGGCGCCATCGTGCTCGGCTCGGTCGCGGCCCTGGTGATCTACCACCTCGGCAACGCGATCGCCCGCGCCCGCAAGACCGGCGCCGACGACGGCGGTCCGATCCCCGCGGTCGGCCCGCTGGGCGGCGACCCGAGCTGAGCCGCCGGGGTCGCGGCATCCGGGTCCTGCCTCCTGCGGTGGCCGCCCGCCGCGGCTGCGAGATCACCTGATCTGGACGAACGCACACGCTGAAACGTGTGCGTTCGTCCGTTTCGCGAGATGTCGCAGTCGTAAAGGCATCGCGAACGGGATGCCGCGCACCACCGTTGCCGGACCGTTACTTGACAGCGTGCCGTCGCAGACCGCACACTGATCTCGGTCGCTGGTAAATCGGTTTATCAGCGAGATAAATCGATTATCCAACGGAGGGTGGGACGATGACCCGAGTCCGCCTCGCCGATGTCGCGAAAGCGGCCGGCGTCTCCCCCGCGACCGTCTCGCTCGTCCTCAACGACGCCGAATCGCGCATCTCCGACGAGACCAAGGAGCGCGTGCGCCGTGTCGCCGACGAGGTCGGCTACTCACCGAACCCGATCGCCCGAAGCCTGCGCACCCGCGTGACCGGCACGATCGGTCTCGTTTCCGACCGCATCGCCACGACCCCCTTCGCCGGCCGCATGCTCGCCGGCGCGCAGGAGGTGGCGCGCGAGAACGAGCGTCTCGTCATCCTCGTCGACACCGACGGCCACCCGGAGATCGAGTCCGACGCGATCGCGACCCTCGTGAACCACCGCGTCGACGGCATGGTCTACGCCTCGATGTACCACCGGGTCCTGCCCGCCCCCGCGGGACTTCCGGTCGGAACGGTGTTCCTCGATTGCCGCCCTGACGGCGGCGGCTACCCCTCGGTCGTGCCCAACGACTACGCCGGCGGCCGCGCCGCCGCTCGAGAACTGCTCGACGCGGGCCACCGGCGCATCGCCTACATCGACGACGGCGACGATGACAGACCCGTCGCCGCCCAGCTGCGTCTGCAGGGGTACATCGACGTCCTGACCGAGGCGGGCATCACCCCCGATCCCGCCCTGCACGTCTACGCGCCCACGTCGGCCGCGGGCGGCCAGCGCGCCGTCACCGAACTGTTCGCGCTGCCTGTCGAGCAGCGCCCCACCGGCATCTTCGCCTTCAACGACCGCATCGCGGCCGGCGTCGTCATGTGGGCCCACCGCCACGGCATCCGGATCCCCGAAGACCTCTCGATCGTCGGCTACGACGACCAGCAGCTCGTCGCGGCGGAGCTCGATCCGCCGCTGACCACCGTCTCGCTCCCCCACGCGGCCATGGGCCGCTGGGCCATGGAGGTCGCCCTCGGCCTCCGCGAGGCGGACACGACCTCCCCCCACCTCATGGACTGCCCGATCGTTCGTCGGGCTTCCGTCGGCCCTCCCGCGCACCTCGGCAGCGCGCGGGAACCCCGGGCCGCGGACTGACGCCACCCCGGCGTCCCCTCACGATGGCGACAGCGATGTCGTCGTACACCGAAAGGAACACGATGAAGAAGTCCTTCATCCCGCTCGCCGCGATGGGCGTCGCTGCCGCGCTGGTCATGACCGGCTGCGGTCAGGCCGGCCAGGGCAGCACGACGACCGAGGACGGTCGCACCGTCCTGACCATGTGGACGCACTCGGCCGGAAACCCCGCCGAGCTCGCCGTCTACGAGAAGATCATCAGCGACTTCAACGCGTCGCAGGACAAATACGAGGTCAAGACCGAGTCGTTCCCGCAGGGCGCCTACAACGACGCGATCGTCGCGGCGGCGGCCTCGGGCGACCTCCCCTGTCTGCTCGACCTCGACGGTCCGATCATGCCCAATTGGGCGTGGGCCAACTACCTCCAGCCGCTGAACATCTCCAGCGACATCACCGACAAGCTCCTTCCCACGGCGGTCGGGAAGTACGACGGCGAGATCTACTCCGCCGGATACTGGGACGCCGCCCTGGGCATCTTCGCTCGCAAGTCGGTTCTGGATGCCAATGGCATCCGCATCCCGAGCATCGATCAGCCGTGGAGCGAGTCCGAGTTCGATCAGGCCCTCGCAACCCTGAAGGCCGCCGGGTACGACACCCCGATCGACATCGGAGCCGAGGACAAGGGCGAGTGGTGGCCCTACGCCTACTCGCCGTTCCTGCAGAGCTTCGGCGGCGACCTCATCGACCGCGACACCATGCTCACCGCGGACGGCGTGCTGAACGGACCGGATGCCGTGAAGTGGGGCACCTGGTTCCAGGACCTTTTCAAGAAGGGCTACGCGAACAGCGGCGGCACGGTAGGCAACCAGGAGTTCGTCGACGGCAAGGTGGCCCTGAGCTACACCGGCGTCTGGAACGGTCTCGCCGCGGTGGACGCGGTCGGTGACGACCTGCTGATCCTCCCGCCGCCGAACCTCGGAAGCGGCCCCAAGATCGGCGGCGGTTCGTGGCAGTGGGGCATCTCGTCGTCCTGCGCCGACGCCGACGGCGCACGCCAGTACCTGGAGTTCAGCTTCAACGACGAGTACATCACCCAGTTCGCCGACGAGCAGCTCGTGATCCCCGCCACCGAGGCGGCCACCGAGGCGTCGAAGTACTTCAACTCCACCGACGGCGCTCTGCGTCCCTTCGCGGAGTTCTCGAAGGAGTACGCCGTGCTGCGTCCCGAGACCCCGGCATACGCGGTGATCTCGACCACGTTCGAGACGGCGGCCAAGGACATCATGAACGGCGCCGACGTGCAGTCGGCCCTGGATGCCGCGGTCACCGAGATCGACACCAACATCGAGTCCAACGACGGCTACGGCGCGAAGTAACGCCGCGCCCAGCGGTGGGGGCCCGGCTCGGACCCCCACCGCGACCCGCGAAAGAAGAACCTGATGACCGTGTCTCCCCCGGTCGCCGCGGCGAAGCAGCCGCGCCGATCCCTCAGCCGCTTCCGCTCCTCACGCGGACGCGAGACGTGGGCGGGCCTGGCGATGATGGCCCCCGCCGCCCTCCTGCTCCTGCTCTTCCTGATCGTCCCCGTCCTGCTGGCGTTCACGCTGTCGTTCACGAACGCCCGGCTGATCTCTCCGAACCCTCCCCGCTTCGTCGGTCTGGACAACTTCTTCCGGGCCTTCACCGCCGACCCCGTGTTCCTGCAGTCGTCGCTGAACACGTTCCTGTTCGCCCTGGTCGTCGTGCCGGTGCAGGCGGGGCTGGGGCTCCTCCTCGCGGTGCTGGTGAACCAACGCCTGCGTGGCACCACGTTCTTCCGGGTGGTCTTCTTCATCCCCGTGGTCACCTCGATCGTCGTCGTGTCGATCCTGTGGCGCTTCATGTACCAGAGCGACGGACTGATCAACTCGATGATCGACGCCGTCACCTTCGGGGCGCTGAAGGGCGCCGACTGGCTGAACGACCCGAGCACGGCGCTCGGTGCGATCATCGTGCTGTCGATCTGGCAGGCGGTCGGCTTCCACATGATCATCTGGCTCGCGGGGTTGCAGACCATCCCGGAAGAGCTGTACGAGGCGGCCCGAATGGACGGGGCGAGCCGTTGGCGGCAGTTCACGAACGTGACCTGGCCGGGCCTGCGACCGACCATGGTGTTCGTCCTGGTGACGATCACGATCGCCGCCCTCGGACTCTTCGTCCAGGTCGACGTGATGACGCAGGGCGGCCCCCTCAACTCGACGTCGACCGTCGTGTTCCACGCGGTGCGTAAGGGCTACGAGCAGCAGGAGATCGGCTACGCCGCCGCGATCTCGCTCCTGTTCTTCGTCGCCGTGCTGATCATCGCGCTCATCCAGCGCTGGTTGACCCGAGAGAAGAACTGACATGACCGGCATCCTCGAGCGCCCCCGGCGCGCCACGCGCCCCGCGCGTCAGAACCCGCCCGCGCGGCATCGCACTCGCGCGTCCGAGGGGCGGCGGGGCCGCATCCTCACGTACGTGGCGATGTCGATCCTCGCGGTGTTCTTCCTCTTCCCCCTGGTATTCATGTTCGTGTCGAGTCTCAAGCCCGACGCGCAGATCCTTCGCGACATCAACTCGCCCGCGGCGTTCCTCCCCACCGGCGACATCAGCCTCGACAACTACTTCGGCGTGTTCGACCGCGTCCCCGTCGGGCAGTTCCTGTTCAACTCCATCCTGGTCACGGTGCTGACGGTGGGGCTCGGCCTGATCGTGAACTCCCTGGCCGGCTTCGCCCTGTCGCGCCTGCGCTGGAAGGGCCGGGTCGTCGTGCTCGCGCTGATCATCGCGACGCTCATCGTGCCGTTCGAGACGATTGCCGTGCCGATGGTCTACTGGGTCAACCAGCTACCGACCCTCGTCATGGAGGGTGGGGTGCTGAAGTACGACTTCGGCTGGCTGAACACCTATCAGGTTCAGATCGTGCCGTTCATCGCGAACGCCTTCTCGATCTTCCTGTTCGCGCAGTACTTCTCCACGATCCCGCAATCGCTCGATGAGGCCGCGCGCATCGACGGAGCGAGCTGGTTCACCATCTACCGTCGCATCATCGTGCCCCTGTCAGGGCCGGCGTTCGCCACCGTGGCGATCCTCACGTTCCTCCCCGCGTGGAATCAGTACCTCTGGCCCCTGATGGTCGTGCAGAAAGAGAACTTGCGTCCCGTCATGGTCGGCATGCAGTACTTCTTCCAGCTCAACACCGCTTGGGGTGAGGTCATGGCCTACACCTCGCTCATCACCCTGCCCGTGCTGATCGTGTTCCTGGTGTTTCAGCGTGCGTTCGTCAGCAGCATCGCGGCATCCGGGGTCAAGGGATGAGCGCATCGCTCGATGTCGTCGTGCTCGGTGAAGCACTGATCGACGTCGTCATCACTTCCGCCGGGGCGGCCGAGCGCCCCGGCGGGAGCCCCGCTAACGTCGCCGTCGCGCTCGGGCGGCTGGGACGCGCCGCCGCCCTCGTGGCGCGCGTCGCCGACGACGACCGCGGACAGGTCCTGCGCGACTGGCTCACGGCATCCGGAGTCGATGTGCACACCGCCGGTGACCCCGTCCGCACCGCCACCGCCCGCGCGATGATCGACGAGCGCGGTGACGCGACCTACGACTTCGACATCGACTGGACGCTGCCCTCGCCGGTCGGGATCCCCGGCGCGCGGATCTTCCATACCGGCTCGGTCGCCGCGACCCTCGTGCCCGGTGCCGACGAGGTGCGCGCGGCCGCGCAACGAGCTCGTGCGACGGCGCTCGTCAGTTACGACCCGAACATCCGCCCTGCTCTGACCGGTGGGGTCCTCGATGCCCGCGCACGCGTCGAGTCGCTCGTGGCCCTGAGCGACGTCGTCAAAGCCAGCGCCGAAGACGCCGAGTGGCTCTACCCCGGTGTCGCGCCCGTCGACGTCGCGCGCGGATGGGTGGCGTCGGGCGCCGGTCTGGCCGTCATCACCAACGGGGATGCCGGGTCCTTCGGCGTCACCGCGAGCGCCACCGTCGACATTCCCGCCGTCGCCACGCGCGTGGTCGACACCGTCGGGGCCGGCGACACCTTCATGGGGACGCTGCTGGACGGCATCCTGGACCTCGCCGGTGACACCGCCGAGCTGCGTGCCGCGGTGCGAAGCCTCGACGACTCCACCCTGTCTTCCCTCCTCCGTCGTGCCGCGGCGGCCGCCGCGATCACGGTGGGACGCGAGGGCATGGACCCCCCGACCCGAGAAGACCTGCAGCTATCCGCTGCACCGAAAGAGAGTGCCTGACGTGTTCGACCTCGCCGATTCCTACGTGTGGGATTTCTGGTTCGCCGACGACGGTGACACCTACCACCTGTTCTTCCTGTACGCCTCGCGCGCCCTGCACGACCCGGAAGACCGCCACTATCGCGCCTCGGTGGGTCACGCCGTCTCCACCGACCTCGTCTCGTGGGAGCGCGTCGCGGACGCCCTCGTGCGCGGCGGGGCCGACGACTTCGACGCCCTCGCCACCTGGACGGGCTCGACTGTGCGCAGGGAGGACGGTACCTGGTTCCTCTTCTACACGGGCTCGCGGCTCGGCGACGACGGCCGCAACGTGCAGCGCATCGGTTACGCCACGAGCTCCGACCTGTACACGTGGCACAAGAGTCCGGCGAACCCGGTGCTCGAGGCCGACGGCGAGATCTACGAGCGTCTCGCCACCACCGCCTGGCACGACGAGGCCTTCCGCGATCCGTGGGTGTTCGCCGACCCCGCCGGTGACGGCTGGCACATGTACGTCACGGCCCGCGCGCCTCGCGGTCCGCTCAACGGCAGCGGTGTCGTCGCCCACGCGACCTCCCCCGATCTCGAGACGTGGACGCTGCGGGCGCCCGTCAGCACCCCCAGCGAAGAGGGCTTCGGCCAACTCGAGGTGACGCAGGTCGAGGAGGTCGACGGCCGTGCCGTCCTGCTGTTCTCCTGCATGCCCGCCCAGGCGATGGATGCCGTGCGCGCGCGTCACCCGAGAGGTGCGGTGTGGGCGGTGGCCGCCGACAGCGTTCTGGGCCCGTTCGACATCTCGACCGCGACGCCCATTACGGATGACGACCTGTACGTCGGTCGTCTAATCCGCACTCGCGAAGGCGCGTGGCAGCTCCTCGCCTTCCGCAACGTCGGTCCCGACGGCACGTTCGTCGGCGGCATCACCGACCCGATGCCGGTCGGCTGGGAGAGCGGCCGTCTGGTGGTGACGCAGCCGATCGCCGTGTCGGTCTGATTCCACGCCGGGCGGGGTGCCGGCATCCCGCGCCCGAGATCTCCCGCCCCCACCGCGCGTGCGTGCGCAACTTCGCCGCATGCGCGCGTCGTGAGCGGGCGATCTCGGGCGTAGCCGTCCGCCGGGGAGAGTCCCGGTCCGCCTTCGCTAGAATGAGGGAGGCGTGTCGGGAAGTCTGGTCGACGATCTGTCGATCGACCCCGGAAGGGACCTCCTCCATGACCGAAACCCACACGCGCGCGCCGAGCTGGCCGGGCTACCGCGAAGTCCACCGCGTCACCACACTGCTCCGTCAGGAGTCCGTGGGCGGAATGCTGCTCGTGGTCGCCGCGATCATCGCGATCATCTGGGCCAACTCCCCCGCCGCCGACGCGTACTTCGCGCTGCGCGACTTCCGCTTCGGCTACGAGCCCTGGCACCTCGAGCTGAGCGTCGGGTCGTGGGCGGCCGACGGCCTGCTCGCCGTCTTCTTCTTCATGGTCGGCCTCGAGCTCAAGCGCGAGATCGTCTCCGGCAGCCTCCGCCGATTCGGCACCGCGATCGTCCCCGTGACGGCGGCCTTCGCCGGTGTCGCCGTGCCCGCCCTCATCTACGTCGCGATCGTGCACACGCAGCCGAGTCTGCTGGCGGGGTGGGCCATCCCCACAGCGACCGACATCGCGTTCGCCGTCGCCGTCCTCGCCCTCGTCGGCTCGCACCTGCCCGGTCCGCTGCGCATCTTCCTGCTGACGCTCGCGGTCGTCGACGACCTGATCGCGATCGCGATCATCGCGATCTTCTACACGACCGACATCCAGCTCCTCCCCCTCGGCGTCTTCGCCGTGCTCGTCGTCGTCTACGGCGTGATCGCCCACCGCGCCCGCGCGTGGTTCTCGCGCAACGCGTGGGGTGCCTGGGTCGTGCTGCTGCCGATCGGCTTCGCCGCGTGGGCGTTCCTGCACGCCTCGGGCGTGCACGCCACGATCGCCGGTGTGGCACTGGCGTTCACCATCCCCGTTGCCGCGTCCAAGCGCCAACCGGAGCACCACGGCATGGACCTCGCCGAGCAGTTCGAGCACCGCTTCCGTCCGCTCTCCAGCGGCATCGCCGTGCCGATCTTCGCGTTCTTCGCCGCGGGTGTCGCCGTGGGCGGCGGCGAGGGGATCGTCCGCGCCCTGATGGACCCCGTGACCATCGGCGTCGTCGCCGGCCTCGTGCTCGGCAAGCCGGTCGGCATCCTGCTCGGCGTGCGCCTGCTCACGCTCGTGACGAAGGTGCGCCTCGACCCGGCCCTGAAGTGGATCGACCTCGCCGGGGTGGGGCTGCTCGCGGGCATCGGCTTCACGGTGTCGCTGCTGATCGCCGAGCTCAGCTTCCCGGCCGGCTCCCCGCACACCGACGACGCGAAGATCGCGATCATGGCGGCCTCGCTGCTCGCATCCGTCCTCGCCGCGGCCGTGCTGCTCGTGCGCAACCGGCGCTACAAGCAGCTCGCCCTCGCCGAAGAGGTGGATGCCGACGGAGACGACGTCCCCGACGTGTATCAGCAGCCGGAGCAGCCGCGACGCTGAGGCGTCACCGTCAGCCGAAGATCTGCGACGAGATCTCCGACAGCCACGCGCGCGCGTCGACGTTGACGGTCTCGAGAGAGATCCACACGCCGTCTCGAGCGACCACGACGTCTTCGGTCTGCGCCGTGCCGCCGGCCTTCACGCAGTACTGGGCGCCGAAGTCCTCCGCGGCCTGGCACTCGTACCCCTGGGCGGCGAGCCCGTCGACCCCGGTGGAGACCTCGGCGGCGGACGCGGTGCCGATGAGGAGCAGAACGCCGGCCGACTCCTCCTGGATCCAGTTGCACGACAGCTCGGTCGTCGCGTTCGCGGGTGCCGGCCGCACGAACCCGTCGGCGTGCTGGGCGGTCAGGCCCCCACCGTCTGCTGCCGTGTCGCCGCCGCGCCGAGATCGTCGCAGGATTCCGGGATGCCGGCCGGGTCGACGGTCGGGGCGGTCGGCGCGGCCGTCGGGGTCGGGGTCGGGGTCGATGCGGAGCCCGTCGGCGAGGCGCTCGGGGCGGTCGCCGACGGCGAGTCGACGGTCGCGGTCGACGCCGGCGAGGGGGGCTCGGGGACGCACCCCGTCAGAAGGGCCGCAGCGGCGATCAGCAGCGCGCCCGACACGGCGATGAATGCACGGTTCATGGCGAGACCCCCTCCGCGTGACGGCGCTGTCCCGCACCGACCGCTCTCTGCGCTCACCATAGCCCCGAGAGCAGCGCTGCCTCATCACGCTCTTGACCCTTACGCGGCGTGAGGGCCGACGCTGGGGCCATGGACGAGAATTTCGAGGCCTTCGCGGTCAGCCCCGTGCCCCCTCCCGGACCGGATGCCGTCGCGCCCCCGTTGTACCGCGGCATCTACGGCATGCCCATGTTCGTCACCCTCTCGACCGCCGACCTGCCGGCATCCGTGGACTTCTGGACGCGGGGCCTCGGTTTCTTCGAGCTGTTCGCGATCCCCGGGCAGATGGTCCATCTTCGACGATGGGCCTTCCAGGACGTGCTGCTCGTGGTCGGCGAGAAGAGCTCGAGCGCCCCGCCCGCCAGCGTGAGCTTCGCCTGCGTCCTCGACGAGATCGACACCGTCGTCTCGTCGGTGCGCGCCCTCGGCACCGTTCCCGAGGTGCGCGAGACCCCGTGGAACACCCGGGACGTCGAGGTGATCACCCCCGAGAAGGCGCGGGTCGTCTTCACCGCGGCCAAGGTGTTCGACCCGGCGACCGTCGAAGGCCGGAACCTGCAGTCGGTGGGGATCGGGCGCGACGACAATGGGTCCCATGAGTGAGCAGGGGATGCCGGTGGGCGAGACGGCCGCTCGGCTCGGTCTCACCGTGCGCACGCTCCATCACTGGGACGAGATCGGTCTCGCGCGCCCGGCCGCACGCTCGAGCGCCGGCTATCGGCTCTACACGGACGAGGACCTCGAGCGCCTCCGCCGCATCGTGGTCTACCGCGAGCTCGGTCTCGACCTGGATGCCATCCGCGCGGTGATCGACGAGCCGGGAGGAGACGTCGCCGCCCAGCTCCGGGTCCAGCGGGCCCACGTCGCTCAGCGCATCGCGCAGCTGCAGATCGTCGACGACGACCTCGAGCGCATGATCGCCGCGCAGGAGCGCGGCATCCTCCTCTCCGAAGACGAGCAGCACGAGACGTTCGGGCCCGGCTGGGACACGAGCTGGCCCGCCGAGGCGCGAGACGCCTATGGCGGATCACCGCAATGGCAGCAGTACGCCGAGCGCTCGGCATCCCGTTCCGTCGACGACTGGGCGGAGGTGACGCGGGCGGTCTCCGCCGTGGAGGAGGAGCTCGCGGACGCCGTCGCCTCCGGCGTCGAGCCCGGTGACGCGCTGGCCGACGCGCTCGTCGAGCGGCACCGCACGGTGTTCTCGCAGTACTTCCCCCTCACCCGGCAGATGCAGGTGCACCTCGGCCGCATGTACGCAGCCGACCCGCGCTTCGCCGCGCACTACGACGCGATCCGCCCCGGGCTCGCCACGTGGCTGCGCGACGCGATCGAGGCGAGCGCCCGCGCACACGGCATCGACCCCGACACCGCACGCTGGGAGTGATCAGGCGGAGCCGCGCTCGATGACCTCGGTGGGCAGGATCGTCGCGTGCGCAGCCGGCCGCCCGGCGAGGATGTCGAGCAGCACGGATGCCATGTACCGCCCCTGCGTGAGCGAGGGCTGCCGCACCGTGGTCAGGGCGGGGCTGAGGGCCGTCGACACCGCGGAGTCGTCGAAACCCATCACGGCGACGTCGCGCCCGGGCTCCAGGCCCTTTTCGCGCAGCACCGTGTAGGCACCGCGCGCCATGAGATCGCTCGCCACGAAGACCGCGTCGGGGCGCTCGCCCGCGGCGAGCACGCGGGCCATCGCCAGCGCCCCGCCCACCTCGGTGAAATCGCCGTTCTCGACGGCCACGGGCTGCAGCCCCGCCTCGGCCATCGCGTCGCGGAAGCCCTGCAGACGGTCGATGCCGGCGGGCATATCGGTCGGACCCGACACCGTGGCGATGCGGCGGTGTCCTCGGGCCAGCAGGTACGAGGTCGCGACCCGGCCGCCCTCGACGTTGTCGACGTCGACGTAGTAGTCGTCGGCGCGCACCCGGGCGGGGCGCCCGCCGTAGACGACGGGCACCACGTCGGCGACGCGGTCGAGGAAGGTGTCGCTGGTGTGGTGCGAGGCCACGATCGCCCCGTCGACGCTGCCGCCGCGCAGATAAGCGAGCGCCTTCGCGCTGGCGTCGTCGCTGGCGATCAGCATGTTCATGATGTAGTCGCTGTCGCCGATCACCTCACCGATTCCGGCCACGATCGAGGCGAAGAACGGATCGCCGAAGAAGCGGTCGGTCTGCTCGGGGATGACCAGTGCGATCGCCCGCGTCTGCCGGCTGGCCAGGGAGCGCGCCGCGCGATTCGGAACGTATTGCAGTTCGTCGATCGCGCGGCGCACGGCCTCGAGCGCGGCAGGAGAGACGGCCGTGGAACCGTTGACCACGCGTGACACCGTCGAGCGGGAGACGCCGGCCCGCGCCGCGACCTCTTCGATCGTGGCGGTACCGCGAACGGGTGCGATCTCCATAGCCCTGCCTCCTGGCATACCCGGCGGTCGAGCTCTAGACCGCGGGGGCCGCGGCCAGAGCACGCTCGGCGATGATGCGAGCGTACTGCCGGCCCGAGTCCTTGAGAACGCGCTCCTGGGTCCGGTAGTCGACGTACACGATGCCGAAACGCTTGGCGTAGCCCCAGGCCCACTCGAAGTTGTCCATGAGCGACCAGTAGAAGTAGCCGCGCACGTCGACGCCGCGCTCGACGGCGTCGAGGACGGCCCCGAGGTGGGCCTCGACGAACTCGACGCGGTCGATGTCGTGGACGCGCTCGTCGCCGTCGTCGGCCACCACCTCGTCGTCGTACGCCGCGCCGTTCTCGGTGACGTACAGAGCCACGTCGGCGGGGGCGGCGTACTCCTCGCTCACCCGCTCCAGCAGGCGCGTCAGGCCCTCGGGCTGCACCTCCCAGCCCATGTTGGTGCGAGGGAGGCCGCGGTCATGCCAGTAGAGCTTCTCGTGCGCCGGGAACGGCACGCCGATCGGACGCGTGGTGGGTGCGTCGCCCGCGGGCGGGTCGACCTCGGGCGGCGTGCCGCCCACGAACTCGCCGTGGTAGTAATTAACGCCCAGCGAGTCGATCGGGGTCGAGATGACCTCGAGGTCGCCCGGGTGGACGGCCTCCTGCCAGCGCGCCACGGCCTCGGCGTCGGTGTCGCGGAAGTCCTTGATGATGTCGGCCGGGTACGAGCCGCGGAAGATCGGGTCGAGGAACCACCGGTTGAACTGCCCGTCCACGCGCCGCGCGGCGTCGAGGTCGGCGGGATCGGCCGGATTCACGGCATCCGCCACCGTGAGGTTCAGCGTGATGCCGAGGTTGAGCGAGGAGTCGCGCGCCCGCAGCTCGCGCACGGTCTGCCCATGACCGAGGAGCAGGTGGTGGGCTGCGAGCATCCCCTCGGCCTGCGAGTAGTGCCCGGGGGCGTGGATGCCCGCGGTGTAGCTGAGGAACGACGAGCACCAGGGCTCGTTCAGCGTGGTCCACACGTCGACGCGGTCGCCGAGGGCGTCGTGCATGTCGAGCGCGTACTCGGTGAAGCGGTCGCTCGTCTCGCGCACGGTCCACCCGCCCCGCTCCTGCAGGGCCTGCGGGAGGTCCCAGTGGTACAGGGTGAGCCAGGGCAGGATGCCGGCATCGAGCAGTTCGTCGACGAGGCGCTTGTAGAAGTCGACGCCCTTCGCGTTGAGCGCGCCGCCGTCGGGGCGCACGCGCGACCACGAGGTCGAGAAGCGGTACGTCTGCAGGCCGAGCTGCTTCATCAGCTGCACGTCGTCGGCGTAGCGGTGGTAGTGATCGCACGCGACATCGCCGTTGTCGGCGTTGATGACGGCATCGGGGACGCGGCTGAACGCGTCCCAGATCGACGCGGTGCGGCCGTCTTCGAAAGCGGCGCCCTCGATCTGGTAGGCGGCGGTCGCGGCGCCGAAGAGGAAGCCGTCGGGGAACGAACGGGTGGTGGACATGGATCGGGTTCCTTCCGTGGGCGCGAGGGTCATCCCTTGACCGCCCCTTGCATGATGCCACTGACCAGCTGCTTGCCCGCGAAGACGAACAGCAGCAGCAGCGGGATCGTCGACAGGAGCACGCCCGCGAGGACGATCGAGTAGTCGACGAAGTAGTTGGACTGCAGCAGCGACAGGGCCACCGGCAGGGTCGGGTTCTGGCGGTCGAGCACGATGAACGGCCAGAAGAAGTTGTTCCAGGCGCTCACGAACGTGAACAGGCCGAGCATCGCCGCCGCAGGGCGCGCGGCGGGCACGCCCACCGTGAGGAAGGTTCGGAACGAACTCGCCCCGTCGACACGGGCCGCCTCGATGAGCTCGTCGGGCACGGCTTGACGCAGATACTGCGTCATCCAGAACACCCCGAACGCACTCGTGAGGGCGGGGATGATGATCGCGCCGAGCTGCCCGGTCCACCCGAGCTCGCTGAAGAGGATGTAGAGCGGGACCACGCCCAGCTGCATCGGCACCGCCATCGTCCCGACGACGAAGACCAGCAGCCACGGCCCGCCGCGGAAACGCAGCTTCGCGAACGCCCATCCCGCCAGGGTGGAGAAGAAGACGACGGATGCCGCGATCAGGCCGGAGCTGATGATCGAGTTCAGCAGCGCGGGCCAGAAGTTGACCGCGGAGTCGCCGATCACGGCGGCGGCGTTGGTGAAGAAGTTCCCGCCCGGGATCCACGAGCGGTTCGCGTCGCGGATGGTGGAGGAGTCGCCCGAGCCGATCAACAGCGACCAGTAGAAGGGGAAGACACTGGCCAGCAGCACCGCACCGAGGCTCGCGTAGACGATCCAGCCGGGGCGCGATCCGCGCACCGGACGCGGGCGGCGGCGCGAAGGCGACGGGGTGTCGCGTTCCACGATCGGGACGGGTGCGGCGTTCACGGCGGTCATCGACGCGTCTCCTCTCCGCGGATGCCGACCGACGCGGCATCCGCCCTCAATCGTTCTTCGGCGGCCCGGGCCTGCGCCCGCCGCTCGCGGCGGCTGCGGGGATCGCGGCTGCCGTCGTCGCGCACGAGCGAACGCGTGACGACCATGTTGATCGCGCCGATGGCGAGGATGATCAGGAACAGGATCCACGCGAGGGCCGCGGCGCGGCCGAAGTTCCACTCCCCCCAGCCGACGTTGTAGAGCCACAGGGTCACGGTGAGCCACTGGTTGTCGGCTCCGCCCGTGCCGTACTGGTCGTACATGCGCGGCTCGTCGAAGATCTGCAGTCCGCCGATCGTCGCGGTGATGATGACGAAGATCAGGGTGGGCTTGAGGCTCGGCAACGTGATGGAGAAGAACTGGCGGATCTTGCCGGCGCCGTCGACCGTCGCGGCCTCGTAGTACTCGCGCGGGATCGCCTGCATCGCGGCGAGCAGGATGAGGGTGTTGTACCCGGTCCACCGGAAGTTGACCATCGTCGCGATGGCGATGTGGCTCGCGAACGCGTCGGAATGCCACGGCACCGCGGGCAGGCCCAGGTTCTGCAGGGTGGTGTTCACGACGCCGTACTGGTCGCCGAACATGTTGCTGAAGATGAGGGCGACGGCCACCGGCGCCATCACGTAGGGGATCAGCACGCTCATGCGCCAGAAGGTCTTGGCGCGGATGTTCTGGTCGAGCATCGCGGCGATGAAGATGGCGATGATCAGCTGCGGGACGCTGGAGAGCAGGAAGATGCTGAAGGTGTTGCGCAGCGCGATCCAGAACTTGGGCTGCGAGAGCACCCACGCGTACTGGTCGAAGCCGATGAACTCGCCGGAGTTGCGCACCAGGTCCCAGTCCATGAACGAGATCACGGCGGTGTACGCGATGGGGAAGAGCCCCGTGATCGCGAACAGGATGAAGAACGGCGAGATGTAGAGGTAGGGCGAGAGCTTGAGGTCCCACGTGCTGCGGCGCGTGCTGAATCCCACGCGTCGGGGTTCGCGGGCGCGCGTCTGCGGCGCCGCGCCCCCCGTGGGGCGTTCGAGTGTGCTGGTCACGATCTGTGCTCCGTTTCCGTTGCGCGAGGGGCCGGAAGCCGTCGCCCGCGACGATGCGGGAGCGACGGGTCTCGACCCCTCACGCGAGAAGGGGACGGGCGACGGATGCCAGGGGCGCGAGGCCGCGGCCCCTGGCATCCGATCGCGGGGTCAGGACAGGGCGTCGACCTCGGTCGCCCACTGCTTCCACGAGTCGGCGGCGCTCTGCGTTCCGTCCTCGACGCGGGTCAGGGCCTTCTGCATCGCGTCGTTGATCTGGAAGTAGAACTGGCCCTTGAAGGGAGAGACCTTCACGGCCTGCGCGCGCTCGGAGAGCATCTCGCCGACCGGAGCGTCGTTGAAGTACGCGTTGACGCTGCCGGTGAGGGCGTCGGCCTTCAGCGCGTCGGTCTGGCTCGGGAACGTGCCGGCGTTCTCGAACGCCTTCACCTGGGTCTCGGGGTCGGTCAGCCAGTCGGCGAGCTCCTGCGCGGCTTCGACGTTCTTGCCGTTGCCGGGGACGGTCAGGTACGAACCGCCCCAGTTGCCCGCGCCGCCGGGGAAGACGTTCGCGATGTCCCAGCCCTTCACCTCGGGGGCGTTGCCCTCGATCACGCCGAGCATCCAGCCAGGGCAGAGCATCGTGGCGAACGCGCCGTTCGACAGGCCCGCGAACCAGTCGTCGGACCACTGACCGAGGTGGGCGGACTGCGTGGCGCTGGCGGCGAGCACCTGGTCGTAGATCTTCTTGACCTCGGGGTTGCTCGTGGCGGTGATCGACCCGTCATCCGGGTTCTCGTACGCGGCCTCGACCTGGTTGATCGCGCCCTGGTACGTGCCGCCGGCGGAGTCGAAGAAGGCCTTGCCCGTGGCGGCGACGTACGTGTCGCCCGCCGCGAAGTAGGTCGACCAGTCGCCCTCGAGCATCGCGGCGACCTCGGCGCGGTCGGTGGGCAGCCCCGCCGCGGCGAACAGGTCGGAGCGGTAGCAGACGCCCTCGGGACCGATGTCGGTTCCGTAGCCGACGAGCTTGCCGTCCGCGCTGGTGGCGGCCTCGACCTTGTAGTCGAGCCAACGGCTCTTGAGGTCGTCGGGAACGGGCGCGAGCAGGTCGGCGTACTCCATGACCTCGGGCAGCCAGTCGACCTCGATGGCCTCGATGTCGGCGAGGCCGGTCTTGCCGAGCTTCTGGAAGTAGTTCTCGCGGGCCTCGTTGCTGGTGGCGGCCTTGTTGTGCACGATCTTCACGTTCGGATGCGCGTCCATGTACTCCTGCAGGAGCGCGTCGGTGTAGCCGAAGTCGTTGAAGGTGGCGATGGTGAGGGTCACGTCGCCGTCTCCGCCCGAGGCGGAGCCCCCGGCGCCGGAGCAACCGGCGAGGACGAGGGCGGAGGTGGACGCGACCGCGGCGACGAGCGCGGTCCGGCGCAGGGCATGGGTGTTCACAGATCACTCCTTTGTGGTGGGTGTGAAGCGGTGTGAGCAGTCGCGCTGTGGGAGCGCTCTCACCGATCGGGTCGAGAGTATGGGATCGCTCCCACGGCGTCAAGGGAGCGCTCCCATACCGTTATCGGCCCGAGACCGGCGAGTGTTCGGGTCAGGAAAAGCCCGCCGTCGGGGGAAACCCCCGGGCGCGGCGTTCATCCCTGCTGCGAGCAGTCACACCCGGGGGTGGAGCGGCGCGACGCCCCCTCCCGCCGCGCTCCACCCGACGGCGGTCCGCGGGCCCGTGGCGCGCCCCACCCGCGCCCCACCACACCCCCACCACCGCAGCGCACCCCGCACCACGAGGCGTCGGCGCGCTCGCGTAAGATGACTTCCACAACGCCACCCGACTTCTGGAGCTGCAGTGCCCACCATCGTCGTCGACGTCATGCCCAAGGCCGAGCTTCTCGACCCGCAGGGGAAGGCCGTCGCCGGCGCCCTCTCGCGGCTCGGCGAGAACCGCTTCTCCGACGTCCGCATCGGCAAGCGTTTCGAGCTCACCGTCGAGGGCGAGGTCGACGAGGCCACGCTCGCCCGGGCCCGCGAGCTCGCCGACGAGATGCTCTCGAACGCCGTCATCGAAGACGTCGTCAACATCGAGGTCATCGAGCGGTGACCGCACGCATCGGGGTCATCACCTTCCCCGGCTCCCTCGACGACCGCGACGCGCAGCGCGCGATCCGCCTCGCCGGTGGCGAGCCCGTCGCGCTCTGGCACGGTGAGCACGACCTGAAGGGCGTCGACGCCCTCGTGCTGCCCGGCGGCTTCAGCTACGGCGACTACCTGCGCGCCGGCGCCATCGCCGCGTTCGCGCCGATCATGGCCGAGGTCAAAGACGCGGCAGCCAAGGGCATGCCCGTCCTGGGCATCTGCAACGGCTTCCAGATGCTGGTCGAGGCGCACCTGCTGCCCGGTGGCCTCATCCGCAACGCCCACCAGCAGTTCATCCGTCGCGACCAGCGCCTGCGCGTCGAGAACGCCTCGACGGCGTGGACCAGCGACTTCTCCGAGGGCGACGAGATCGTCATCCCGCTGAAGAACGCCGACGGCGGATACATCGCGGATGCCGAGACCCTGGCCCGCGTGAACGGGGAGGGCCTCGTCGCCTTCCGTTACGTCGGCGTCAACCCGAACGGCTCCCTCGACGACATCGCCGGCCTCACCAACGAGCGCGGCAACGTCGTGGGACTCATGCCCCACCCCGAGCACGCGGTCGAGCCCGGCTTCGGCCCGGGCACCGCCGCAGCGATGCGCTCGGGCGTCGACGGCCTCGGCTTCTTCACGTCGGCCATCGCCGCCGCGGTGAACGCCGCCGCCTGACCCGGCCCCGCCGTGACCGACAAGCGCGCCCCCGATCAGGACGCGCTGATCGATCGCATCCTGCACCTCTGGCGAGCGGATGCCGACACCCTGCCGTCCGAGCCGCGCCTGGCCGAGCTGACCGGCGCGAGTCGCAACTCGGTGCGCGAGGCGCTGATCCGCCTCGAGGAGCGCGGATACGTCCACCGCACGCAAGGGGCGCGCACCTCGCCGAACCGGCGCCTGCCGGGCGTCGGGCGCCGCATCGACCAGCAGTTCGATCATCTCCTGTCGATCCGTTCCGCCGGTTACGACGCGGCCCTTGACCTGGTGTCGTCCGAGCGCGTCATGCTGACTCCCGGCATCGATCGATTCGACGATCTCCCCGACGGCACGAGCGTGCTGCGCACGGTGAAGATGTGGCGCGTCGATGGGGAGCCGTACGCCCTCGCCGAGGACCTCGTGCCCATCACGCGCGAGGGGGAGCTCGACCCCCACAGCCCGGTCTTCGCTCTGGCGGAAGCCGCGAACGGCGTGCGCGTGGCATGGGAGACGCTGTGGATCGAGGCGAGCGGCCTGGATGCCGAACGCGCGGCCCTGCTGTCGTCGACACCCGCGACGCCGGTCATCGAGATGACCTACTGCGGGTACGGCGCCGACGACGCCATCGGCTACTGGTCGCGCGAGGTTCAGCTCCCCGCACCCCCGGGGCTGCGCAACGCGCTGATCCGGCGCGTGCGGGCGTGAGCGTTTCGGACGCGTAACAGCACGGTGAACTTGTCCGACAAGACGTTCAGCGCCTTGTTGGACAAGCGTAACGTCAGGGTCACCCGACGAAAGCGAGCCGTCATGACCGACACCCTGACCGTCCACCCCCTGCGATCCGAGGTCGTCTCCGCCGAGGCCTTCGAGCCCTTCGGCGTCGTACTGACCCCCCTGGAGGACGGCACTCCGTTCACCGCCGAGGAGGCCGTGCTCGACGTGTCGGGCGGCATCCCGCGCTTCTACCTCATGCACCTCGATGACAAGCCCGCCGAATTCGTGCGGGTGACCCGTCACCTCGAGACGACGCAGACGCTGATGGCCGTCGGCGACGTCGAGTGGACCCTTGCCGTCGCCGCCCCCGGCATCGACGAGCCCGCGCTCGGCGACCTGCGGGCCTTCCGCATCCCACCGCGCACCGCCGTCACGATGCGCAAGGGCACCTGGCACGCGGGCCCCTTCTTCGCCGACCCGAGCATGGACTTCGTCAACCTCGAGCTCGACGACACCAACGTCTCGGACCACCACAACCACCGTCTCGACGACGCCTACGGTGTGCGCGTCGTGATCGACGGGGAGTGAGGGTGCTCACCCCCCTCCCCGACGCCGCCGCACGCCTCGCGTCCCTCGAACGAGACGCCGCGCACCAGGCGGAGCTGAGCGCCGGGGACGGACGCTCGTGGGCCGGCACCCGCGACGGCGTGCGCCCGGTGGTCATCGTCGGCGCCGGTCAAGCCGGTCTGGTCCTCGCCCGGGGCCTGCGGCGCCGCGGCATCGACGACGTCGTCGTGATCGA
This sequence comes from Microbacterium sp. NPDC089190, assembly GCF_040701795.1. Taxonomy (NCBI): domain Bacteria; kingdom Bacillati; phylum Actinomycetota; class Actinomycetes; order Micrococcales; family Microbacteriaceae; genus Microbacterium; species Microbacterium sp. NPDC089190. Next base: position 1,193,741 of record NZ_JBFBHF010000001.1, read on the forward strand.
CGCAGCCCCCGCCGACGCGGCCGGCCCGTGGACCACCTACGCGCGCATGCACACGCTGCGCACCCCGAAGGACATCGCGTGGCCGACCTGGGGCACCCCCGCGGTGAGCCCGCGGGCGTGGTTCGAGGCCGTCTACGGCGACGCGGCCTGGGAGGCCATCGAGTACTTCCCGACGGTGGCGTGGCAGGGCTTCCTGCACTGGTACCGCGACGCCTCGGCCGTGACCACGGTCGCATCCACCCGTGTGCGCTCCCTCGTCGTAGGGGGCGCCGACGACCCCCTGACCCTGCACCTCGACGGGCCTGACGGAGAGTGGATGCTGCCCGCCCGGCACGTCGTGCTGGCCACGGGCATCGAGGGCGCGGGCGGTAAGCACCTTCCCCCTCTGCTCGACGGCCTGCCGGCCGATCGCGTCCATCACACGCACGACGACATCGACTTCTCCGCCCTCGCGGGCCTGCGCATCGGCATCCTCGGGGCCGGCACCGGGGCGTTCGACAACGCCGCCACCGCCCTCGAGCACGGGGCGGCGAGCGTCGACGTGCACATGCGCCGCCCGTCGATGCCGCAGGTGAGCCCGTACCGCTGGATGGAGTTCGCCGGACTCATCGAGAACTACGGCTCCTTCACCGACGCGCAGAAATGGGCGTTCAACGTGCACCTCTCCGCGGTCGACCAGCCCGCGACGCAGAACGCGCTGTGGCGGGCGCACGCGTTCGACACGTTCCGCTTCCTCACCTCCTCGCCGTGGGAGAGCGTGTCGTGGACGGGCCGCGACATCGCGGTGGCGACGCCGCACGGCATCCATCACTACGACGTCGTGCTCGCGGCGACGGGGATCGTGGCCGAGCTGGAACGGCGCCCCGAGCTGGCGGGCGTCGCCGCGGACGCCGTGCGGTGGAGCGATCGCCTGCCGCCCGCGCAGATCGCGCAGAACCCGGGGCTGGCGGCGTTCCCATACCTCGACGACGACTTCGGGCTCGTCAGCCGAAGTGCGCCCGGCCGTTCGGCGCTGTCGCGCATCCACATGTTCAATCACGGTGCGCGGATCAGCCAGGGCATGCTGAGTCATCAGATCCCCGGCCTCGTCGGCGGCGCCACGAAACTCGCCGCCGCCCTCTCGCGTCGCCTGTTCGAGCACGACTCCGACCGCCTGCTCACGGAGTACCTCGCCTACGACGTGCCGGTGGGCGTGCACATCGGCCGCCGCGCGCAAGACTCCTCCCCGCCGCGGGATCCGCGGGTAGCGTCGATCGGGTGACGACCTCCACCCCTCTTCTCGTGTCCGTGCCCACCCCCCAGCTGCGCGACGACCTGGGCGCACTGCCCGACGGCGTCGAGGTGGTCGTGTGGGACATGCAGGATGCCGCTCCCCGAGAACGCTTCGACATGGTGGTGCCGCCGTACATGTCGATGACCGGCGTGATCGAGCGTCTGCGCGAGATCGAGGTGGGGCTCGTGCAGAGCCAGTCGATCGGGTACGACAACGTCGAGGGACGACTGCCCGAGGGACTCGTCTTCGCTAATGCGGCGAGCGTGCACGAGACGGCGACCTCGGAGCTCGCCGTGGCCCTCACCCTCGCCGCTCGACGTCGGCTGCCCGAGTTCGTGCGCGCCCAGGACCGCGGCGAGTGGACCGGCGGCGGGGCGCCCGGCCTCGCCGACGCCCGCGTCACCCTGCTGGGCTTCGGCGGGGTGGGCCGCGCGATCGCCGCGCGCCTGAAGCCCTTCGAGGTGCACCTGCGCGCCGTCGCCTCACACGGCCGGTTGCAGGACGACGTCGAGGTGTTCCCCCTCGGCAAGCTGGCCGAGGTTCTCGCCGACACCGACATCGTCATCGCCTCGCTCCCCGGCGGCGACTCCACGCGCCACATCCTCGATGACGCGGCACTCTCGGCCCTGCCCGACGGCGCGCTCGTCGTGAACGTCGGACGTGGACCGCTGGTCGACACGGACGCTCTGGTCGACCACGTGCGGCGCGGTCGCATCCGTGCGGCGCTCGACGTCACCGACCCCGAGCCGCTGCCCGAGGGCCACCCGTTGTGGAGCCTTCCGGGCGTGCTCATCGCCCCGCACGTGGGAGGGGCGACGGATGCCATGCGCCCGCGCATCGCGCGCCTGGTCCGCCGTCAGATCGAACGCCTCGCCGCGGGCGAGGAGCCGCTGAACGTCGTGCTCGGCGGCTGACGCCCCCGCCCCCTCACCCGTTGAGTGTCCAGGACACGCCGCCGCCGTCCGGCGGATGCGGCGCGTCCTGGACACTCGACGGGGATTCGCCGGGGCGCGGGCGCGAGCGCGCAGCCGCTGCACGCCGCCGAGACGCGCGGGCTCGTGTCCGTCGCGGATGGAGGTGGACGTC